>JAVRCV020000068.1:0-143392 GCA_034530615.2 Aulosira sp. ZfuVER01 | reverse complement strand
TCGCCCAGGAGTTTACGCCACAGTGCCAAAGCTTGGATGTACAAAGGTTCGGCTTGGCTGTATTTTCCTTGGGATTCGTAAAGTCCTGCGAGGTTGTTGAGGCTAGTTGCGACATTTGAATGTTCTTCGCCCAGGAGTTTACGCCACAGTGCCAAAGCTTGGATGTACAAAGGTTCGGCTTCGCTGTATCTGCCTTGGGAACGGTAGAGTCCTGCGAGATTGTTGAGGCTAGCTGCGATATTTGAATGTTCTTCACCCAACAGTTTACGCGTCAGTGACAAAGCTTGGATGTACAAAGGTTCGGCTTCGCTGTATCTGCCTTGGGATTTGTAGAGTGCTGCGAGGTTGTTGAGGCTAGCTGCGACATCGGGATGTTCTTCGCCCAGCAATTTACGCTTCAGTGCCAAAGCTTCGATGTGCAAAGGTTCGGCTTCGCTGTATTTGCCTTGATGGTAGTAGAGTACTGCGAGGTTGTTGAGGCTTTGTGCGATATGGGGATGTTCTTCGCCCAGCAATTTACGCTTCAGTGCCAAAGCTTCGATGTGCAAAGGTTCGGCTTCGCTGTATCTGCCTTGGAATTTGTAGAGTTCTGCGAGGTTGTTGAGGCTAGTTGCGACATTTGAATGTTCTTCGCCCAGCAGTTTACGCGTCAGTGCCAAAGCTTCGATGTACAGAGGTTCGGCTTCGCTGTATCTGCCTTGGGATTGGTAGAGTAAGGCGAGGTTGTTGAGGCTAGTTGCGACATTTGAATGTTCTTCGCCCAGCAGTTTACGCGTCAGTGCCAAAGCTTCGATGTACAGAGGTTCGGCTTCACTGTATTTACCTTGGGAACGGTAGAGTCCTGCGAGGTTGTTGAGGCTAGCCGCAACAGATGGATGTTCTTTTCCCAATCGCTTTTTAGTAGCTACTAGACACCGCTCATACCAAGGTGCTGCTTTATCATACAATCCTTGACCCTTATAAAAAAAAGCGTTGCCAACAAAAGCCCAAATTAAATCATCATCGCTAACATACCGAATGAGATTGTTTGCTACTTCAGCTATATGAGGTATGGCGGGGGCGACATCCTGAATTTGCTGAATTGTGGGAGTGTCAGGAATATTTTTAGCAACTGCTACCATTACCCCGCAAAAACTTCGCTTAAATTCCTCTGTCTTTTCTAAACCTGTAAGCTTATCTTGGAAAAAATCCCGCAGCAGGGGATGTAGTTGATAGATTCCCTCACCTTTGGACTGAAGTAAGTGTAACTGTAACAAATCTCGTCTAGCTTTTTTCCAATCTTGAGCCGCATTATTTATTGTTATATGCTCCACCAACTCCCAAGGAATCGGAGCTAGGGCAAATAAACTCATAAGACAGCCTAAACGTTGAGCATTTTCTCGCAACCGTCGCCAGCTTAACTCAAAAGCAGCAGCGACACCCAACTTAGCAGTCATTTCTTGGGGAACTTGTTCTAAAGCCTCATGCTTTAAACGCTCATTTTCTAAGTCTTGCAGCATTTCTGCTAGGGATAATTCCTCATCACCTAACAAATAACGCCCGACTAATTCCAAACCCAAGGGTAAATATCCCAGCCACTTACAAAGTTTTCTCGCAACTAACGCCTCACGCCGCAGTCGTTCCCTACCAATAATAGATTTTAATAACTGCATTGCCGCTAGTGGTGTCAGCACATCTAAATCTAATCGCACTATTGGCGGCTGTAATTTTTCTCGGGTGGTAATTAACTGCTTAAACCGAGAAGGAACAGACTCTAAATAACACCTAACTTCCTCTCGATAGTTAGTGACGTTATCAATTACCAGTAAAACTTCACCCTGATGCCATTTTTCTAGACAGTGTTGCACTCTCCCAATTAAATCTAAATTATCTGAGATGTTCAATTGCAGTTTAGTAACAGCAAACTGCACCAATTGCACCCCCACATCCTGTAATGCAGACAACCAGCAAATTCCGCCTTGATAAGTGACGCGGTGCAAATTCGCATATTGCAGTGCTAGTTCTGTTTTCCCGACTCCACCCATCCCCGCAATAGCTGCGATCGCTACCTGCTGATTTTTCTGCAACAGCTGATGGAGGTTTTGTAATTCCGTTTCTCTTCCAACAAACTTTGTTACCCCACTCCAGGGAATATTTTCGTAACGGGTAGGCGTGGGTTGAGTTTTTTTACCTTTTCCACGCTGCACACCAGGTAATTCTTCTCGTCGGCGTTGCCATTCTGCATGAAATTTTTGCAAATTCCCGTGTTTGTCGCTTTTATCATGCCAAAGCTTCAGCCGAAAGTGCCAATCTTCTGAACCTCGCTTGTGTTCGCGCAAATCTTCGCGAATTTCTACAAAATCTTTGAGTGCATTTAATGCTTCTCGGACTTGTTCTTTGCTTAAACCGCTAAGTTCTGCCAGAACTCTTAGCTGTGTTCTTACTATTACTTGCTGCGGAGTTTCCCAGTTGAGGGCAATTTTATACAGTTCACTGTCTTCTAACTCGTCATTTACATAAGCCAAAAACCTTTCTAAAAGTTTTCTTACCCGCGCTTCGACTTCATCACCATAGCTAACACGCGCCATCGGTTATTCTTGCCCAAATTTGCAACAAAGTTTAGGGATTCCCCAAACTTAATCTAGCATCCCCAAACTCAAACCTCGGCGGATTCACGCATTACAGCCAAAAAACACCTGCTTTTGCTTCTATTTACTACCCCAAATCTACCTTTGCTTCAGCGTTTGAGGTTAAGTAAATGAAAGCTAAGAAGCTGATGGCAATTGTGTTATTTTTGATTCCTTTAATTGCTGATTTATTTGTCCCTGGTTGTGGTGTTGCGATTGAGTTAGCCTTCCTGATTTGGGAATTGCTGGAACCAGAGGAATAGTATCGTGCTTACCGATATCCCGCCCTACACTGAAGTGTAGGTCTAATAGCGTAAGTCCACTCAAGTGGACTAGAATATGCACCTGAGTTCACTTCAGTAGACTTTAGTTGAGCTATTAGGCTTGTAATTCAAGATGCTGTGGGCGAATTGGGTGGGGATTATAACCCAGCAGATGCGATATCTCTAATATTTTCAGTGCGTTTTAGCGTACTTGAGCTATTAGCCCGCAATTTATTGCAGGGCGAGAGAAAACGGTAAAACAAAGGTTTCTCTGTTGAGTATTTCAACCCATCATATTGATTAACTCACAGCATCATTCATTCTCTGGCAGGTTGGCGGCGAAGGCATAATCAATTAATTGTAGCGATCGCTTTCTCAATAAAGTTATCTTTCCACTTCATCCACTGCTTTGGGAACTCCAGCCGTTAACACTTCATGTCCCGTACTGGTTACTAACACATCATCTTCAATGCGAATCCCAATCCCCACCCAGCGCGGATCGGTTTGGGGTTGGTCTTCTGCGAGTTTAGTATCTGGCACAATATAAAGTCCGGGTTCTACTGTCAGTATTTGCCCTGGCTGTAAAATCTGCGGGTTTTCACCGTGCTGATAAACACCGACATCATGAACATCTAAGCCTAACCAATGACTGGTACGGTGCATATAGTAGGGCTTATATTTTTCTTCCTCAATTAATTTGTCAACTTCGCCCTTGAGGATACCAACTTCAACTAAGCCTTCTGTAAGGACGCGCACTGCTGTATCGTGAACTAAGTTGAAGGGATTACCAGGTTGAACTTGCGCGATCGCTTGTTTCTGGGCTTCTAAAACAATCTCATACAATATCTTTTGTTCTGGCGTAAACTTCCCACCTACAGGAAATGTCCGCGTAATATCTGAGTTGTAATAGCTGTATGCACAACCTGCATCAATCAACAGTAATTCTCCATCCTCCATTTGGCGATCGTTCTCAATATAGTGTAATACGCAGGCATTCACACCAGAAGCCACAATTGACGGATAGGCGGGCCCCATCGCACCCCGCAGCCGGAAAATATGTTCTATTTCTGCCTGGATTTCATATTCATAACGTCCAGGTGCGGTGACTTGGAGTGCATAATTGTGGGCTTCTGTGGCGATCGCAGCTGCTTGACGCATCAATTCCAACTCAGCTTCACTTTTTACCAATCTCATGCTGCCCAGAATTGCGCCTGTATCTTCTATCGCAATTGGCCCTGTACCCCGCTTGGGATAAGTCCGCAGCAGACTTTGATAATGTTTGAGAACTGTGTCATTAAAAGTGCGATCGCGTCCTAGATGATAGTAGATGCGATCGGCTTTTTCCAAATACTGAGGCAATTTTTCATCTAGTTCGCTGATGGGGTAAGCTTCATCTGCACCATAAATTTCTTTGGCTGCATCTACCCCACAGCGATAGCCAGTCCACACTTCCTTCTCGCGATCTTTGGGTTGGACAAACAGCACAAACTGATGTTCTTGGTGATGGGGTGCTAAAACCGCCACTGCTTGCGGTTCGTTAAAACCAGTCAGATAGAAGAAATCACTGTCTTGGCGATAAGTGTATTCAACATCGTTGTGCATTACCGCCATTGGCGCACTCCGAAAAATGGCAGTACCATTACCAAGTTTTGACATCAACTGCTGACGACGCTTTTGATATTCTGCTTGCATAGCTACTTTATATCTCAAATTATGCTGATATCTTAACGTTTGAACAATACAGATTGCAGATATTACACTTATTATAAGTAGTTGCTAATTTCTAGTATCTCAAGCAATATTTTTTGATTTTACTAGTAAGTAGTGATTGCTATAGGTAATTATAGCAGACTTTCGGCATCATCTTTTCAAAACAGAAATTTATCATTTATTAAAATTTTCATAAATCCGAATTGTATCATATAGCAACAAAATATTTTGTTCGTCTTCAAAATTTGTTGATGCTGCTAAATCATCTAAAAGTATTTGCATTAAATATCATGATTTAAATATCATGTTTGCGATTGTGGACAAAGTTTTATATGTAGCATTACCAAATCTGTTTTTATGTTAATGCCTGACTTTGTTGCTGTATCCATAAAACATGACATAAGCAAAATGTTTTTTCTAATTGCTTATAATGAGCTTGATAATATTTGACGAATCAACTACAAGAATAAGCATAAATGTTTGTAGATGCTGACCTTAAGCAAAAATAAATAATCATAAAAAAATATTTAATGGCTAATAAATGTTATTTAAGAACAGAAATTATTTATCCAAAAAAGCTACAACCTTTATAACAACCAGCCATAAAAACACACCATGTCTGATAAAACATTGGATACAAAGAGCAGCTTGTCAGCTGCATCTTTACAAGTTCCATCTCCTTTTGATCAAGCTTCTAATTCGTTTTATAGCCATAGCAGTTCAGCACAAGAACTAACAAGTGAAATCCCAAATACTGCTACAAATTCAGTATCCGCAAAATCTCTATTTGGAGGAGCAAATCCTAATCCCAATCCTTACTTAACTAGTGCAGCGATTGTGCCTGATTTCAACGGCGATGGCAAAACAGATAAAATCTGGGTTGATGCGCAAACTGGTGAAACTCAGGTTTGGTTGATGGATGGAACAACCGTTGCTGCTAAAGGTTCTTTGGGAAAAATCGATCTAGCATCAACAGTTTACAAAATTGGGGATTTCAACGGCGATAACAAGACTGACTTCTTGTTACGCAATCAGGTAACAGGTCAAAATACCATTGTGCTCATGGATGGCACAAACGTTGCCAGTCTGATTCCTTTAGATACCCTAGACTCATCTTGGACGCCGCTGATTGGGGATTTCGATGGCGATCGCAAAACTGATATCTTCTGGCGTAACACTCAAACAGGTCAAAATGCTATTTGGCTGGTAGATGGTAGCAACCCAGGCCAAGTAATTAAAAGCGGAACCATGCTAGACACTGTCGATCCAAGTTGGAGTCCTACTATGGTGGATTTCGACGGTAATGGCATAACAGATGTTTTCTGGCGCGGTACCACTGGTGAAAACGTCGCTTGGTTCATGAATGGTACGCAAGTCAATGCGAGTTCTCTGCAATCACAAGACCCAAGCTGGAATTTTACCGTTGGCGATTTTAACGGTGATATGCGTTCTGACTTCTTGTGGCGGAACACGACAACAGGTGAGAACAAAGTTTGGCTAACAAATTCTCTCATACCAAATAACGTCTTCTTCACCGAAGCATCTCTAACTACACTTGACTCAAACTGGACATCTAGCATTGCTGATTTCAATGGCGATGGTAAGACTGATATTTTCTGGCGCAATCAGGCCACTGGTGAAAACACCACATGGCTAATGGATGGCGGAAGTATTGTTACTCAGACTTTCCTCGCACCCAGTTCAACAACTGCGCAAGCAACATTTGGCGATTTCAATAATGATGGTAGAACCGATATCTACTGGCGCGATTACGGCACAGGTGCGGATGAGATTTGGACAACAAATGCAGATGGTACAACAGTAACCAGAACTCCTGTTGCAGACGCAGATAAGCTTTCCCCTGTACAAGTAGGAGAAGATGGTAATCCCATACTAGGCCCGGATGGTGTGCCTTTGAAAAAGTGGATGACTTTCTAGAAAATAGTTGGTTGATTCGCGATCGCACAAAGACTCGCTAGGCTATGGTAGCTAAATTGGGTAGAGTTGAGCCTCAATGTTTTTCTACTTCTACTCAATAGCCTTTAAATAAAAAGTTTCACTCCGGAACACACTAGAAGTTCAAGGTAATTCTACCGTCACATTAATATCTCATCTCAGAGTGATATGGTGTTTTTGAGATGAAACCACAGATGCACGCAGATAAACTATCTGTGTTTAACTGTGGTTCTTTTTTTGCTGATGTGCATCAAAATTTGTAACTCAAAGTCTGAATTACGCTATTTTCTGGTAGATTACCAGGGCTAATACTAATACTATCGCTATTGCTACGACGTACTGTTATACCCTGCATCAAGTTGAGAAAGTCATCTACTGGAGAAATTTCACACTTAGCAGCATCAGCCGCCTGTGTACGATAGTGAGTAGGAATTACCAGCTTGGGATTTAAAATTTCCACCGCTTGCTTGGCTTCTTGGGCATTATATGCTTTTGCACTACCCCCAACTGGAATAAATCCTACATCGGGACGCCCCATAAGAATTTTTTGTTCAACGGAAATGGGTGCAGCAGCGCCTCCCAAGTGCAGGATATTAATTCCGCCTTGCTTCCAACTCCAAGCCGTATTGACACCAAACTGCTTACCACCTTTGCGATCGTGGTCTATAGCAATTCCTTGGAACTTAATGCCTTGGAACTCATAAACTCCAGGCTCATAGATGAGTTTTGGTTTTCCTGGGAGTCCATCTACTGCACCTTCATCTAGCAATTGACTGCTAATCATTACTAAATCTGCCGCAACTTTCGGGGGACGATACCCCGCCGTACAGCCAACAGGTCGAAATGGATTGACGAGAATTTTCACGCCGCTACCCGTCAACAAAAAGCAAGTATGACCCAACCACTGAACTGATAAACCGCTAGATTGCGCGTCAGATGGAAATGCAGAACCTAAGTTTGTCAGGAAAGCTGTTGCCAAACCCGCCCCAGCATAGCCCATCAATTGTCGTCGTTTCATTAATTACTCTCTCGACTGTAATTCTTCCAGAAAGTTTCGCAGCAATTGCTTGCCTGAAGATGTTAAAACACTCTCTGGGTGAAACTGGACGCCTTGAATGTGCGGATAGTTCCTGTGTCGTACTCCCATAATAGTACCATCCTCCACCCAAGCAGTTATTTCCAACACATCGGGGCAAGTTTCGCGGTCAATCACCAGACTGTGATATCTGGTTGCAGTGAGAGGATTTTCTAATCCTCGGAAAACTCCCACCCCAGTGTGTGATACCTGAGAAGTTTTGCCATGCATCAATTCAGGAGCAGAAACGATTTTACCACCGAATACCTGACCAATGCTTTGATGTCCTAAACATACGCCCAAAATCGGCACGTTAGAACCTAACCGCTCAATTAAATCTAGGCTAATACCGGCATCTTCTGGACGGCCAGGCCCAGGAGAAATAACTACAAGCTCAGGATTTAAAGCCCGAATTTCCTCTACAGATATTTTATCGTTGCGAAAAACTTTAATATCTGACGCTACAGGGAACTCTGCCGCTAGTTCTCCTAGATACTGCACTAAATTATAAGTAAAACTATCGTAATTATCGATGACTATAATCACAGCTGATAACTCCTGGTTAGATTACTGATTATTATTTTGTTTATTTGGCACCAGATTTAAATTGCTGTAACCGTCATCAATTATGGGATAAAAAGGTCACACAGAGAAAGCCGACATAATTAAAGTTGCCAGAGGTGGGAGTATGAGCATCCCGGCTACCAGAACAGCGACTAAAGCCGAAACCAGTACAGCACCAGCCGCACAATCTTTAGCAATTTTCGCCAGTTCGTGATACGTCTGCTTGACTGTTAAATCAACCAGTGACTCCAGGGCTGTATTTAGTAACTCTAAAGCCAAAACTAAACCGCTAGTAATCCCAATTACCGCTATTTCCACAGCTGATAAATGTAGAACAATGCTGGAGGCGATCGCCACAGCGCCAACACCTACATGAATGCGAAAATTGCGTTGCGTTTTAAAACTATAACTAATTCCAGCCCAGGCATACTTAAAACTAATCAATAAATTAGTGGCGACTTGCCAGGAAAATTCCCGTTCTTTAGTCACAAGTGTTGGTAAGCGGTTTGACGTTGGTGGCGGAGAAACTTGTTGAGACATAGGCTTAAAGATCATAGAGTCGAAGTAGGTAAAGTTGGAATATTCGCCGATTTTAATGGCGTAATTAAGTTTTAAGCAATTTTATTGAGATGTTCTTGGAGAACAGAGATAAATAATAGTGGTTACTCTATGTCAAGAGCAATACCTATTTCTCTCAGCAATATTACTTGCTGCTTTAACATTCTTACTAAACTTTCTTCATCAGGATGATCCCAGCCTAATAAGTGCAGTAGACCGTGAGCGACTAGCCAGGCTAGTTCGGTTTGCAAACTATGCTCCTGCTGTTGGGCTTGGCGCTGGGCAGTATCTACTGATACTACAATATCCCCTAAATATAAAGGCATAGAGGCAAACATTTCCTCACTTTGAGGACTGTCTACCTCTAAGGCAGCAAAGGCTAAAACGTCTGTAGGTTTATCTTGGTGACGATACTGGGCATTTAACGACTGAATTTCTGTATCATCTGTCAACCGCAGCCCGATTTCGTAACCTGGCGCTGATGGAAGATATGGATGAAGTATTTCTAACCAGCAATTAAACCAGTGTTCCCATGTTTCACCAGCTATCCGGTCATCATTAGCCCCAAAATCTTCAGTTTTTTCTGGGGACGATTCATAAAAATAATCTTGTACATCTAGTTCAACTTGCACTAGCTACAAAGTCTCCTTGTAACTCGGGGTTTGGGTTAACGATTAGCGAGTTAGGTAAGCAAGACCAACGAAGACAGCTAAAAGTCCTATGGTGGTAAGCACAAAATGTTTTATGGAAGTACCACCTTTGCGCACCATATTGCGCATGGCAAGTTTTACGTAACTAGGTTGAGTTTCCGGTGACGGAGAGTTGCTCATGATGATTTGATAACAAACTCTTTTATATATAAATGTAACAGTTAACCTAGCGTAAAACTGTCATTTTGCTTATTTGTTATTGGTCAAGGGGAGCCAGTCACGTGCGGAGGTTCTCTCCGTTAAATCAACTGGCGTTCAAGGGTCAAGGGTCATTTATAATTTCCCCACGTTTCCGCGTCCCTTTTGTCCCCCATTCCTAGTCCCTAATCACCTGCTGTTTGTTCCCAATTAAGCCGGAGTACTTTCTACCAATTGGTTTTCTTGTCGCAGATAGGCTTGGATAAAAGCGTCAAGGTCGCCGTTCATGACATCGGTAATGGCAGTAGTTTCTGTATTAGTACGCAAATCTTTGACCATTTGGTATGGGTGAAACACATAGTTACGGATTTGGTTCCCCCAAGAAGCTTCCACCATATCGCCGCGAATTTCGGCAATTTCTTGGGCGCGTTGTTCTCGCGCAATCACCAATAACTTAGCTTTGAGTCGGGTGAGTGCTTTCTCTTTATTTTGCAGTTGCGATCGCTCTTCTGTACAGCGCACAGCCAGACCAGTGGGAAGGTGAACAACTCGCACTGCTGTTTCTACTTTGTTGACGTTCTGTCCACCTTTACCACCGGCACGGGATGTAGTAATTTCTAAATCCTTGTCGGGAATGTCCAGCTGCACGGAACTATCTATTTGTGGCATTACTTCCACCCCAGCAAAACTGGTTTGGCGTTTACCATTGGCGTTAAATGGTGAAATTCGCACTAAGCGATGCGTGCCTGTTTCCGATCGCAAATACCCATAAGCATAGCGTCCAGTAATTTCTAAGGTAGCCGATTTAATGCCGGCTTCATCACCTTCTGACTCTTCTGCCAAAGTTACTTTATAACCGTGAGCTTCTGCCCAACGAGTATACATTCGCATCAGCATAAACGCCCAGTCTTGAGCATCCGTACCACCAGCACCAGCGTTAATTGTCAGTACTGCCCCCTTATCATCGTAGGGGCCGGAAAGTAATTGTTGTAA
Source organism: Aulosira sp. ZfuVER01 (assembly GCA_034530615.2). Classification (GTDB taxonomy): domain Bacteria; phylum Cyanobacteriota; class Cyanobacteriia; order Cyanobacteriales; family Nostocaceae; genus Aulosira. The sequence goes on along the minus strand of JAVRCV020000068.1, from coordinate 132,819 downwards.
CTCCCACTGATCGAGTTCTTGATTGAGTTTGGTAATGGTAGATTCCGCTTCTTGCAACAGCGATTCGTCAGTTTCTAACTCCAACAACTCAACCACAGCCTTGGTATCTTCCAGATTATTTTGCCACTGATGATACTGCTGGAGGTGGGCTTTCAGGTCGTTGAGTTCTTGCAGCGTTTCTTGGGCTGTGGTTTGATCGTTCCAAAATTCTGGCTGGGCGGAAATTTGTTCTAAGTCGTGAATTTTGGCATTCAGTGCAGGTACGTCAAAGATAGTCCTGGGTTTTACCCAGGCGATAAGACAACGTTTCGATTTCGCGTTTGAGTTCTAAAACATCCATAGTGTTTACTAAAGATAGAGGGCTTCTAATTGTTAAGAATTTGCCCTAAATTCTATTTGCCTTTTTGATTTTAGCTGTAGTTGAGCCAGTTCTCGCATTGCATTTGTATAAGTTGCTAAAATTACTGGAACTATCCAGCAATACCACCAAGTAAGAAACAAAAGTCTATTTGCTCACTCCAGGATTTGATATTGCTTTTGCAAATAAGCTTTGATAAACAAATCAATGTCGCCATTCAAAACCGCCGTTGCAGATGTTGTTTCCACATTGGTACGCAAATCTTTCACCTTGGTGTACGGATACAAAATGTATTCGCGGATGGGCTTTTCGGATAGAAATTTTATTTTGGCGGATTGAATTTCGGCAACATCTTGAACACCTTGGGATTGCATTAAAGCCCATAGCTTACTTTTGAGAATAGCTAAGGCTTTCTCTTGGTTTTGCATCTGATTACGTTCCTCACTAGAATCCACAGTGATTCCGGTAGGAATATGAAGCACTCGCACCCATATTGCGGAACTTTTAAGATTGTCATAATTCCAACGCCACTTAGTTATTTCTAAATCCTTCTCTGGAATTTCCAAATCCATTGATTTATCTAAAACAGGGCTAACTTCTACACTTGCAACGCAAGTGAGCCGCTTACCATTACCATTTTGAGGAGAAATCCTGACTATTCTTACATGGCTTCCTTGTTCTGATTTTAGGCAGCCGTAGGCGTAAAGACCTGTAATTTCTAGCGTGGCAGATTTAATTGCAGCTGAATCTCCGTAAGAATATTCGAGTAGACGTACTCGGTAATCGTGGCTATTTGCCCAAAGATGCTACATCCTAAATAAAGTCGAAGTCCAATCTTCGGCATGTATTCCGCCAACCCCAGCAGTAATAGTAAGAAATGCGCTCTTTTGGTCGTAGGAGTCAACTAGTAACTGTTGTATTTCTAGTGTTTTGAGTTCTTTTTGAAGCTGGATTAGGTTAGTTTGCACTTCATACATTAATTGCTTATCAGGTGAGAACTCCAACAGTTCTAAAGCAGCTTTGATATCTTCTATAAGTGAATGCGATCGCTGATATTGTGTCTTTTTGGCGTTGCGAGATTCAATCTCTCTTACTGCTGGATAAGCATTAAAGCTATTTTCCCAAAAAGTAGATTGAGAAATTATTTGTTCTAATTCTTTAATTCTGGTAATTATTTCTCCCAGGTCAAAGACAATCCTCAGCTTTGCTTAGGATATTTGATAACCTTTCTACTTCGCGTTTGATATTGGGGACTTCCAGCATATTGTTGCTCACTTACAGCTAACAACTTATACCAATTCAAAATTCGTCTTGAAAAGTTTGCTCAACGGGGGGAACCCCCCTTCGGGTTCGCCAGTTCCCTACGGCGGGAAACCCACCTTCAGGAATGGACTCACCGCACGCAACTTTTCGCAAAATTCAAAATTAAGAATTCAGACAGGACAATGGTTTGGGGCTGTGTATCTGTCGCATTCTTTTTTCAAATTGGGATTACTACATATTGTATTACACAAATTCATATCTCATCCAATTAAAAAACCGTGGTTGAACCTCAACAACCACGGTGATAATTTATCAAACTTTACTTTTCTCTAGTAACTAAAGATTCTTAGTCACGGCCATTCAAGGCAATTAGCAACCGCAAGATAAAGATAAACAGGTTGATGTAGGTGAGGTACATAGACAAAGCCGCAGGCAAGTACTGATCGTTGCGATAAGTACGTGGCAAGATGTAGAAATCAACCACAGATGCCCCAGCAAACAGAAATACTCCCAAACCAGAAATGGCGATTTCTAGCCAAGTTGGTGTATAGACACCAAACAAGGCAAACACAAATTGAGTCAGACAAACCACCACCAAGGCAATGATGCCGAGAGAGATGGTTTTGGTTAAAGCCATCCCGTCTTGTTCAGAAAGATTGGAACCAATTTGACGGGCGACGATAAAAGTAACACCACAACCAAGGGCCGCCAAACCAATGCCTTGAATACCTACACCTTGGGTTCTCAAGGCGACAAACACTAAGCCACTGAGAGTATATCCAGATAAGAGGCTGTAGGTAGCTAGTAGGGGAAGTGCTAGACCCTTATTGCCTTTTTCAGCAACATTTTGGGCCACAAAAAACAGAATTAACTCCAGGATGACCGCACCAATGAAGGTGGGGAAAAACAATCCGGGGTTAGTACGGATAACTCCCAAACCTCCGTAGGTTCCCAATGCGGTCAGCACAAGACCGCCACCAACATAGGGAAGGGCATTGGCAATTACATTTGGGCCTACTAGGGCTTGAGTTTTAGCCTCACGAATAGCGTCACGAAAATTGCTGGTATTGCTCATCTTTAAAACGTGTTTCGCTGATAAACGTTCTATCTACTCCCATTTTTACCAATATTTGTGGTTAGTAACCAGTAAGTCAAACTAGAGAAATTATGTTTGTCAGTATGGTTGCCAAATCATAAAAATGGTTTCTTTCTAAACAATCGTAGTCTTCAAAAGCTAAAGACTCCACAGTATCCTTCGTACTGACAGCATATTCTTGGGTTTTTCTGGCAAAAGAGAATGGTAACACTAGAGAGACTTCACTGAGTAAATTCAGAAAGCAGAAATAGTTGAGTTTTGTTGCAGTAAATAAAGACGATGATTCACCGCAAGAGTTATCTAGAAAATAAAATTAATCCACGACAGATAATTATAAAAAAATCGGCGTATTTATCAAAAATCATGCGTGAAAATACTGAATCATAGACTTGAGACCCTGATAAGTTCAGTATAACGACGATGGTTTATTCAGCGCGGTCTAAGGAAAATAATGACAGCTTTGATGACACTATACGCAACTCCATTTTTTCAGGAAAAGGAGTTACAACAAAGGAATTTTTATATGGCAGCAAGTGAGTCCTCTGTGCGAATAGATGGTATAGAGTTATTGCACTTATACCACCAGAATCCCTCTATTAAACTACGTAATCAACTTGTACAGCTACATACTGGTTTAGTGCGGAAGATGGCACATAAATTTAGCCATCAATGTAATGAACCTTATGAAGATTTAGAACAAATTGGTTATTTTGGCTTAATTAGGGCAATTGAGCGCTTTGATCCCAGCCAAGGATATGCGTTTAGTTCCTTTGCTGTACCATATATTCGTGGTGAGATGCTGCATTTTCTGCGCGATCGCAGTACTTTATTAAAAATTCCCCGGCGTTGGCAAGAACTATATAATGAGGGACAAAAGGTTCGCAAAGAATTAGCAATTGCTTTAGGTCGTCCTCCTAAAGATTCGGAAATTGCCAAGCAGCTTCAAGTATCTGTACAAGAATGGCAAGAAACCAAGTTAGCTGCACAAAATCGGATGCCTTTAAGTTTAGATGCTACCGCAGTTCACTATGTTGATTGCCAAATAACTTTGGGTGAAGCCCTTCCTTGTCCTCGTTCTAGTAGTCTTCAGCAACAAGAAGAAGAACGTCAACAACTCCAAGGGGCAATTAGTTTATTAGAAGAAAAGCCCCGGATGGCAGTTGAATTAGTATTTTTAAAAGAACTTTCACGTAAAGATGCTGCTAAAAATATTGGCACCAGTCCGATGACGGTAACGCGATATCTGCAAAAGGGCATTCAAGATCTAATTTGCTATTTGCAACCACAAGCTGTAGCAACCGGGTCATAATCAAAAGTCTAAAGATTATTGACTCTTGACTTATTATCGAGATTTTAAATCAGCGATCGCACCTTTAGTCATAGCCGCAATAGCTTTATCGGTCGCTTTTGGTAAATGATAATACTTACCTCCGGCGGTTTGTGCTAATTCTTTAGCAAAGCCAGTAGAAACAAATTTACTCTCAGTATCAATTACTAATAGTTGCATACCCAAAGCGCGAATTCTGGCAGCAATTTCTAACAATTCGCTTTTGATATCTGGTTTTTCTCCTGGTTCTAGCTGTTCACCTAAAGAACGCGCTAAGGGAATATTACCCCGCCCATCGGTGATCGCTACAACTACTACTTGCCCAATATCTCCACTCATTTGAGCATTTAACCCAACGCGCACAGCTTGGGTTAAACCATGCGCTAATGGCGAACCACCACCACAAGGCAGCCTTTCCAAACGGTTACGTGCTAAAGCAATGGAACGTGTCGGGGGTAATAATACCTCTGCATGTTCGCCACGGAAAGGAATCAACGCCACTTGGTCGCGGTTTTGATATGCTTCGGTTAAAAGTTGCATCACTGCACCTTTAGCTGACTGCATCCGATTGAGGGCCATAGAACCAGAAGCATCTACTACAAATACTACCAACGCCCCAGCTTTGCGTACTAAACGCTTGGCGCGAATGTCTCCTTGTTCAACTATCACTTTGCGATCGGGGTGTCTTTCTCTGCGTGCTTTTTGATACGGAGCCGCTGCCCTCAATGTGGCATCTACGGCTATTCGTCTCACCTTGCCTTTAGGCAACATTGGCTTAATGTAGCGTCCCCGGTCTTCCGAGAAGATGATGCTACGACTGCCAGATTTTCCTTGCCTTTTAGCCATTTGGGCAAAATAAAGCACACTTTCATCAAGTATCACCCCTTCCGGATCGAAGATAAATTCTTCGGGAATGCTGGGTGGTTCTTGTTGTTCTTGTTCCTCTTGTTCTTGTTCCTCTTCCTGTTCCTCTTGTTCAGATTCGTCTTGATTTTCTGGTGGTGGGGGTGGAGGTGGCGGTGGTGCTTGTTCTTCTGGTGGTGTCTGCACAACTGTCGCCCGTGGGACAATCACCAATTCTACAGCACGGCGCAAGTCTTCTGCATTGACGGTGTTGCGTCCTTCCAATGCAGCAGCAGCTTTGGCGACGCGCACAGCAAATAACTCGGCGCGGTGTCCTTGAACTCCCCCACGAATTGCTTCATTGACTAAATAGGCAATTTGATCGTGGGTAATAGTGACATCTTTCAACCATTCCCGCGCCAAGATAATTTGAGTTTTGAGCGCGTCTAAGTCTTCGTTGTATTGTTGCAGAAATTCTTGGGGAGACACAGAATAAGCGATCGCTTGCTCTACTGCTTGTACTCTTTGATCTAAGCCCAGGACTCCGTCTGCTGAGAGTGCGATCGCAATTCTATCTAGCAAATGCTCCCTTAATGCCCCCTCTTCTGGGTTATAGGTAGCAATAAACAGCGATTTACACTGATGCTGAAAACTTATGCCTTCCCGTTCAATTTGGTTGCGTCCTTCAGATAATACTGTCAGTAGTTGATTGCTAATTTGGTCGTCTAATAAGTTGATTTCATCGACATACAAGACACCCCGGTTGGCTGTGGCGAGTAACCCCGGCTGAAATATAGTATCTCCTTGCTTTACCGATTTTTCCACATCCACAGAACCGAGGAGTCTATCTTCTGTCACACCTAGTGGAATTTGTACAAAAGGTGCAGGGATGATTGCGGTAGGGACATCTTGAATATCTTTATCTGCGTATTCTGCTAAAAGTAGATCGTCCCAATCTTGAGGTTGACTGGGGTCGCAGTTGCTAATGGAGCCTTGAACAACTTCAATAGGTGGTAGCAGGGCGTGGATTGCACGTGCCATCACAGATTTTGCCGTACCGCGACGACCTGCGATCGCTACTCCACCCAATCCCGGATCGACAGCAGCTAATAGTAAAGCTAGTTTAATCGCTTCTTGCCCGACTACGGCGGTCAGGGGAAACGAAGTGATTTTGGGAGTGATAGTAGGCGCAGGCATGGTTTGACAATATAGCTAGTCTCGGCTCTTAGCATATCAAGGTTCTGGCAAATTTAGAATAAGTGTTATGACAACTTTTCCTAGAGGAGCAAGATGTATGAGTATTGCTCAGGCTAAACGCTTCAGTTTGGATGAATACCACAGACTCATAGAATTGGGCTTTTTCCATGAAGATGATTGTCACTGGAAGCATAACTTTTCCGTCACGGAAGGCTGATGCTTCTAATCCACTTCAGAAAAGTTATGCTTCCAATCTGTTATAGATGAGTTAGATAGTATTGGCTTTAACCGTAATGAAGACAATGCTCATACAGACCAAAAAGCTACTATTAACCAACTGCTAATTGAACTTAACGATCTGAGAAATAGTGATGTGATTGTGATTGCTGCTACTAATTATTTAAGTAGAATTGATAGCGCCTTGAAGCGTTCTGGCAGATTGGATTGGAAAATACCTATTTTTCCCCCAGATGAATCTGAAAGAAGAGATTTGTTTAAACACTATCTAGCAAAAATTGATTTTGACCAGATAATTAATTTTGAAATTATAGCTGAGAAAAGTGCACGATTTACATCATCTGATATCGAATTAGTATGTAGAGAAGTCCGAAATGCCATTTTACTGGAAGAAATAAGTTCTTCTCTCACAACTTCCGACATCATCACTTACATAAATAAACTTCAAGATGGTGGATTGACTCTCAACGAAGAACAGGTAAAAGAATTTTTAGAAGAGTGTAAAAGATTAAGTGTGAAAAATCCCAAGCTGGAATCTTTGAAATTTGAATGGGGAATCGTTGAGTAATACAAATACACAGGTGAGGGTTGAGTAATGCTAAACCCTGTATCAAGATTTTTGTAAATTGGTATAAACCCTTCCGCAACCGATGGTCTAAAGTAACATTAGGTGAACTAGACCATTTCAAACTATGACAGTAGATACGAGAAAACGTGAAGCTGCAAAACAAGATTTGCGTCAGGCGCTTGCTGCTTGTGGTGGAAATACTAAAGACAAACACGTAATTGGTGCTATTGAGAATCTGCAAATTCTCAACCCGACAATCGCACCCACCCATAGCAGTACTCTACTAGATGGTAATTGGTTATTGATTAGTGCTTCAAATTTTCCAGGAGGGGAGCAACTTCCAGATGGTAGCTTTGCCTACACTCTTGGTCGCATAGCTTTTAATATGTTTCAACCCACAGGACTAAAAGTAGTTATTAAGCGAGTGGTACAACCTGTCTTTCTGCTGGGAAATGGAGAACAGCACAGCCACGATATCATTGTGGAATTTACGACAATTGATGAATCGTTTCCTAAGCTAGCTGGTATTGTTCGCAACCGAGGAGTTTGTTCTCCTCTGAACGACACAGTGCTGCACGTACAATTTACCGGAGGCACGTTAGCACCGCAAGAGTCAACAAACATGGCAGATTGGGAAGCAGTTTTTGGCAATCAACAACCGCCTTCAGGTATAAGTTGGCAAGAAAAATTGAAGTCGGCTTTATTGAGGCTGATGTTTGGTTTAGTTCCTCCCCAAGGAATGAATTTAGAAACTGGAGAAGTTTCTTTTACCATGAAGCGATCGCCTAAACGTAGTTTAGAAATTCTCTATCTTGATGAGGAACTACGCATCACTTGTGGAGAACGGGAGACAGTCTTGGTATGTGAACGCCAGTAATAACAATTCAACTTGAAGACAACTGGAGTTGAGAATTTAAACCCCTACTTCAGCTGAAACTACGTGTTGAGGATAGGCGATCGCATTCGTGCAACGTTACATACTATACATTAGATGGGCATACTGACTCATAGAAATAGACATCCAAATGGAGTCAGTCGATATGAATATAGGTGTGGATTTGGCGATCGCCATTCCTGGATACTCTCGAACTAGAAACTGCTAGTTGCTTTTGGAATGCTTTGCAGGAAGGTTTAATCTTACCCCAAAATGATATTTATCAGTTTTATGTTGGAGAAGTAAATCAAGCGATTAATCAAGAAAGTTCTGAGATTGTAGCATATAAATTTTTGCACGATCGCGTCCAACAAGCGGCTTATTCTCTCTGGAATCTGAGGAGACATCGCCTGAAAGCTAATGAACAACGTCCAGCTATTGAGGTGATAACTGAGTATGGTAATTTACCGCAAATTGAATATTTTACTGGACAATTAAATCAGGCATTTATGAATATAATTGCAAATGCAATTAATGCTTCATAAGGCTCGAATAATCAGCGAAAACTGTATAGAATTACAGCAGTTAACAACCAAATTAAAATTATAAAGTCTCGAAGAATAATTATGTAAAAATAATAATTGCTGATAATGGTCAAGGAATGAATGAAGAAATCAAAGACAAGATTTTTGATAATTTATTTACTACCAAAGCAGTGGGTAAAGGCACAGGATTAGGACTCGCGATCGCGCGGCAAATCGTTGAAGAAACCCACAGTGGAAAATTAACCTGCAACTCTATTCTGGGTGAGGGTACAGAATTTTTGATTGAAATTCCTGTGTAAATTTATTACTATCAGATCCCACACTTCTCTAAGAAGTCGGGGATATTGTTGTTTGAGCATTACTCTATCTGGGAACACTAAATTTGACAGTCTCAAGGATGTAGTGGTATGTTGACAATTCCCGGATATCAACTCAGCGAAGAACTATATAACGGTTGTAGAACCCTGGTTTATCGCGGATACCGAGAGATTGACAACAACCCTGTAGTAATTAAACTGCTGAAAAATCCTTATCCTAGTTTCAGCGAACTGGTGCAGTTTCGCAATCAGTACAGCATTGCCAAAAATCTTCGTCAACCTGGAATCATCCAAACCTATAGCCTGGAACCTTACCAGAATGGCTATGCAATAGTGATGGAAGATTTTGGGGGAATTTCCCTCAAAGATTATTTCATCTCACCCCAGAGGCAATATGCTGGGTCTCTACAGGAGTTTTTGCCAATTGCTATATCTCTTTGCGATACCTTAGATACACTGTACCGAAATTGCATTATTCATAAAGACATCAAACCCAACAATATATTAATTAATCCCAAAACTAAACAAGTAAAGCTAATTGACTTTAGTATTGCATCTTTGTTACCACGGGAAACTCAAACACTTATTAGTTCCAAGGTCTTAGAAGGGACACTTGCTTATATTTCTCCAGAACAAACAGGAAGAATGAATCGGGGGATTGATTACCGGACTGATTTTTATTCTTTAGGTGTTACTTTCTATGAATTACTCACTGGAGAATTACCGTTTCAATCAAAAGATGCGATGGAACTGGTGCATTGTCATATTGCGAAAATCCCTCCTTCAGCTAACAGTCAACAGTTAACAGTTAACAGTGAAAAAGTTCCTCAAGTTTTGGATGATATTATTCAGAAATTGATGGCGAAAAGTGCTGAAGACAGATATCAGAGTGCTTTGGGATTGAAGTATGATTTGGAAAATTGCTTAATTCAACTTCAAGAAACTGGTCAGATTCAACACTTTAATATTGCCCAGCGAGATGTGTGCGATCGCTTTATTATTCCCGAAAAACTCTACGGTCGTGAACATGAAGTTCAAACTCTACTAAAAGCATTTGATCGCGTTGCTAATGGTGCTACTGAAATTATGCTGGTGGCGGGTTTTTCTGGCATTGGCAAAACTGCGGTTGTGAATGAAGTCCATAAACCCATTGTTAAACAACGGGGTTATTTTATTAAAGGCAAGTTTGACCAATTTAACCGGAATATTCCCTTTTCGGCATTTGTGCAGGCTTTCCGCGATTTAATGGGACAATTACTAACAGAAAGCGCTCAACAATTACAAAAATGGCAACATAAAATTACTGAAGCATTAGCAGATAATGCTCAGATAATTGTCGAAGTAATTCCCGAACTAGAACTAATTATTAGTAAACAATCACCTGCTCCAGAATTATCAGGTAGTGCCGCACAAAATAGATTTAATTTAGCTTTACAAAAATTTATTAAATTATTTACTAATCAAGAACATCCATTAGTGATTTTTTTGGACGATCTCCAATGGATTGATTCTGCCTCATTAAAACTGATGCAATCATTAATAGGTGAGATAAATTCTGGCTATCTACTACTCATTGGTGCCTATCGAGATAATGAAGTGTCTGCGGCCCATCATTTAATATTGACATTGGATGAAATCAAAAAAAATGGTGCGGAAATTAATACAGTTAATCTAAGACCGCTGAATGAATTTAAACTGAATCAGTTAGTCGCCGATACCTTAGCTTGTCCAGAAAATTTAGCCTTACCACTCGCACAATTAATCTACCAAAAAACTCAAGGTAATCCATTTTTTTCTACACAATTTATTAAAGCATTACACCAAGATGGGCTGATTTATTTTAATTATGAGCAAAGACACTGGCAATGTGACTTAGCAGAAATTAATCAGCGATCGCTCACAAATGATGTAGTCGAATTCATGGCATTGCAATTACAAAAATTGCCAGAATCAACTCAAATTATTTTAAAGTTAGCTGCCTGCATAGGCAATTCTTTTGATTTAGAAACCTTAGCAATTGTATCTCAAAAATCAAAAATAGAAACTGCTACTTGTTTATGGATTGCCTTACAAAACGGTTTAATCTTACCTCAAAGTGAGGTTTATAAGTTTTTTTTAGGGTCAGATAATCAAGATATTACTCAAGAAAATTCCGAAAAAGTTATCTATAAATTTCTGCACGATCGCATTCAACAAGCCGCCTATTCTTTGATTCCGGAAAACCAAAAGCAAGCAAGTCACTACCACATCGGCAAACTACTGCTAAGAAACCTATCAACCACAGAACTGGATGACAGAATATTTAATGTCGTTAACCAAATCAACATTGGGAAATTTTTACTTCAAGATGAAAGCGAAAAACAACAGCTTGCAGAACTCAATTTAACTGCGGGTCAAAAAGCGAAAGCTTCCACAGCCTATGAAGCGGCAAAGAATTATTCCCAAATCGGGATAAACTTGCTCTCCAAAGATGCTTGGACTGCTGCGTATCATCTAGCGTTTGCTCTCCATTTCAATTTAGCAGAAGCCGCGTTGATGAGTGGAGATTTCCAGTTGTTAGAAGAGACGGTATCAACCTTACTCGAATTTGCCAACTCAAATATCGATCGAGCCAAAATTTCTGTTCTGAGGGTTGATCAGTACTCTTTGCAAGGGCAGTTTGTAGAATCTATCCAGGCGGGTTTGGCCGGGTTGCGAAGTCTTGGTATAACATTCGACCGAGATACTTTAAGGCAATTGGCTCAAGAAGAGTTTGCCATTGTTGAAGACAGCTTGAAAAATTGCTCAATCGCCACCTTGCTGGATTTGCCTGCGGTAACGAATCCAGAAGTTCGAGCCGCGATCGAATTATTGATTATTTTGCAACCACCCGCCTATATTGTCTCTGATTTTGATCTGTACAGTTTCGCAACATTCCGAGCTGTCCGTTTATCGATTGAACAGGGTAACACCGCTGAATCCATTAAAGCGTATGTTTCCTACGGTTTTCTAATTGGACTGATACATGGTCAGTACCAACGCGGACTTGAGTTTGCTGACCTTGCCCTGCAATTAAGCTATAAGCTCAATAATAAATTTCAACAATCTAGGGCTTGCTTTATCTTAAGTTACGCTATTCAAGTTTGGGCAAAACCAATACAAGGAGCGGCTGAGATCAACTATCAAGGGTTTTTAGCAGGATTGGAATCCGGAGAAATTATCCATGCTGGATATAATTTATACGGTAATATTTTGAATCGGCTATTTCAAGGTGAAAACCTGTCAGATATTGCGCTCGACATTGATAAATATTGGTTGATTGGAGAGAAATTAAAACATGATTTTTTACTGAGCATCCTTGCTGCTAGCCGTTTCTTTGTTAACCAACTTTCACAATCTTTAGATGAGCCAGAACCAGATCTGGTAAAAGCAGAGCAGGCTTGGGTCGAACGTTCTGAGGCATTGAAATCTTATACAGCCCTTGGCACTTATTACATTCTGCAAATGTTTCGAGCTTGCCTAATTCAGGGCTGCAAGCCGGACATTCACTATCTAACAGAGGCGCGGAAATTTCTGAATGGTTGTGCCGGATTTACCACTTCTGCCGGTTACTATTACTACGGTTCTCTGATTATGTGCAAGCACTATCCCAGTTTGCCAGAAGCAGAACGTAGTCATGTTTTGCAGCAGATTGAAATTAATCAAGCCCAACTTAAAATATGGTCAGAAAGCTGTGCAGAAAACTTCTTGCATAAGTATTTGCTAGTCGAAGCAGAGCGATCGCGAATTGCCGGAAAATATCTGGAAGCCCTGGAACTTTACGAGCGCGCCATTACCGAAGCTAAAGCCAACGGTTATCTCCAAGAAGAAGCGATCGCCAATGAACTCGCTGGTAAATTTTACCTCAATTGGGGTAAAGAAAAAGCTGCCCAAGGATATGTACAACAAGCATACTACTGCTACGCTCGCTGGGGCGCAAAAGCCAAAACTGACGAGCTAGAAAAACGCTACCCTCAACTACTCAAACCCATCCTGCAACAGCAACGACTCAACTTCCATCCTTCAGAAACCATTGCCACTATTGCGCAAATATCCACTACTCACAGCACCAGCATTACTGATGCCCTAAATTTTTCCTCTGCTCTGAAAGCGGCTCAAACTATTTCCAGTACCATCGAATTAGATCAATTACTGGCTAGTCTGACTCACATTATTTTAGAAAACTCTGGGGCTAAAAAATGTGCCTTGATTCTCCCCGAAGCACAAAGCAATTGGCAAGTTAAGGCAATTACTTTCATCAATCATCAAGCCAATTTTATTGATGATATTCAAACTACAATTAACGCCCAAACAATAGATAATTGCCAAGATATTCCCAAAAATATTATCAATTACGTCAAAAATACTCAGAAAACCATTGTCATTGATAATTGCCAAACAGATATTCCAGGCATAATTGGAGAATATATCTACAGAATACAACCTAAGAGTGTATTGTGTATGCCAATTATTCATCAAGGAAATTTAGTAGGTATTCTCTACCTAGAAAATCAACTAATAAGTGGTGTATTTAATAGCGATCGCCTAGAAATTATCCAAATGTTATCAGCCCAAGCCGCTATTTCTTTGGAAAATGCCCGCCTGTATCAAGAATCGCAAGAAAAAGCCCAACAGCTACAACAATCTCTCCAGCAACAAAAAACCTTATTTAAGGTTGTTACTCAAATTCGCGAGTCTTTAGACTTAGATGCGATTTTTCGTGCAGTCACCCAAAATATTCGTCAAATTCTCAATGCCGATCGCGTCGGTATTTATCAGTTCTATTTAGATGCAAATTATGAATATGGTGAGTTTATCGCAGAGGATGTACTACCACAATTTTCTTCTGCCTTAGCAGTGAAAGTTCAAGATAATTGCTTTGGTGAAAACTTTGCCACCCTGTATAGACAAGGACGCATCTGTGCCATAACCGATGTCAACTCAGATACGGTAAAAGATTGTCATCGAGAACTTCTAGCACAATTCCAGGTTAAAGCATCCTTGGTAGTACCAATTATGCAAGATGATGAAATTTGGGGTTTACTCTGCATTCATCAATGCGATCGCCCACGCCATTGGCAACCTTTTGAAATTCAATTTGCCCAGCAAGTTGGCGCACAAATGGGAGTTGCACTCCAACAAACAGATTTATTGATAGAAACTCAAAAACAAGCAACCCAACTAGAACAAACACTCCAACATCTCCAGCAAACCCAATTGCAATTAGTGCAACATGAGAAAATGTCTGCATTGGGTAATCTTGTTGCTGGGGTAGCCCATGAAATGAATAATCCCCTCGGTTTTATTGCCGCTAGCCTCGAACAAGCTCAACCCATCTTGACAGATATTATTGAACATTTGCGGCTATATCAAGAAAGCTCAACTCATACCCATCAGCAAATTCTCAACCATGCCAAAAAAATAGACTTAGATTATAGCTTAGAAGACCTGCCCAAGATAATTGCCTCCATGATTTTGGCTTGCGATAGATTAAAAAATATCAGTACTAGTTTACGAACTTTCTCTCGTGCAGATAAAGATTACAAAGTGCTTTTTGATATTCACGAAGGTATCGACAGCACAATTTTAATTCTCAAACATCGGCTCAAGGCTAATAAACAACGTCCAGGTATTTCAATAATTATCGATTATGGTAATTTGCCAAAAATTGAGTGTTTTCCTGGGCAATTAAATCAAGTATTCATGAATATTATTGCTAATGCAATAGATGCATTAGATGAATCAAATACTGGGTGTGAATTTGCAGAAATTGAAGTCAATCCCAATCAAATTAAAATTACCACTTCAGTAGAGAACAACCAGGTAAAAATTAGCATTGCTGACAATGCTCAGGGGATGAATGAAGAAGTTAAACAAAAAATATTTGAGTATTTATTTACTACTAAAGAAGTAGGCAAAGGTACGGGATTAGGACTGGCGACCGCGCGGCAAATTGTAGTAGATAAACACGCTGGTTCGCTAGAGTGCAATTCCTTTTTAGGGCAAGGTACTGAATTTATAATTAAAATCCCTGTTTAGCAGTACAAAAAGAGGTGATATTTTGGCTCAAGAAGTACCAGATGACGAAGTTGCTTTCCTCCGTCGGGAAAATGCTCAATTAAAGCAGCAGTTAGCAGAATGTAATCAGAAATATCAAGCCATCATCGTTCAGCAAGAACATGATGCCCTCAATAATTCTCAAACAGAATTACTTGCATTATTCAATGCCATAGAAGATGTAATTATGGTTCTCAACGCTGAGGGTAGATACTTAAAAATTGCACCTAGTAGTGCACCTTCATTATATAAACCTCCTGTGGAACTGGTGGGTAAAACTATGCATGAAGTTTTACCTTCTGGCTTTGCCGATTATTTTCTTAGTTGCATTCAACAGGCGATCGCAACCAAAAAAACTGTGAAAATAGAATATAGCTTGCCCATTGGCGAACGAGAAGTTTGGTTTGAAGCCAGTATTGCTGTGATGGGAGAAGATACTGTTGTTGTTGTCGCTAGAGATATGAGCGAGCGCAAACAAATGGAAAACCAACTTCGCAAACAAGCAGAAAATTTAGAAGACACTCTCCAAGAACTCAAACGCACCCAAATCCAAATGCTGCAATCAGAAAAAATGTCGAGCTTGGGACAATTGGTTGCTGGAGTCGCACATGAAATTAACAACCCTGTCAATTTTATCCACGGTAATCTTATCCATGTGGAACAATATGCTCAAGATTTATTGCAGTTGATTGACTTGTATCAACAACACAATTTAAATCAGCCAGAACTTCAAAACTTGTTGGATGAGCTTGATTTAGAATTCATCCAGACAGATTTACCAAAAACTCTCCAATCCATGAAAGTGGGTACTCAGCGCATCCGAGAAATTGTTTTATCTTTGCGAACTTTCTCTCGTATAGACGAAGCCGAGTTTAAAGAGGTTGATATTCACGCAGGTATCGAAAGTACACTATTAATTTTGCAACATCGCCTCAAAGAAAAAGCCCAAAATCCAAGTATTGAAATTATCAAAGACTATGGCAAATTACCTTTAATACAATGTTATGCCGGACAATTAAATCAGGTGTTTATGAATATTTTTACCAATGCGATTGATGCAATAGAAGAGAAAAATAAAACACGTTCTTGTGCAGAAATACAGGGAAATATCAACCAAATTATCATTCGTACTTCAGTCATCGATACTAATTGGATCAAAATTGCGATCGCAGATAATGGCATAGGAATGAATGATGAAGTTAAACAACAAATATGGAATCCATTTTTTACCACCAAACCTGTTGGTAATGGTACTGGTATGGGGATGTCTATTAGTTATCAAATTGTTACAGAAAAACATGGCGGAAAGTTGAATTGTGTTTCAACGCCGAATCAAGGTACTGAGTTTCTAATTCAAATACCTATTCGTCAAAATAATTCGTAATTATTACCCCACGAATGAATCCGGGGGCTTTTTTCATCAATGAATTGAGTAACCAGTTATGTAGGTGGCTTACCGTCGCTTAGAAACTTGCATGGGCTTCTTGAATTAATTCATAATCCATGTATTTTAAATTACGAATTACAAATTACGAATTACGAATTGGGTTCTTGTTGTTTGAGGATTGCTATATCTGGGAAAAATAAATCTGAAAGTCTCAAGGATTTAGCAGTATGTTTGGAATTCTCGGATATCAAGTAAGCGAAGAACTTTACAACGGTTCTAGAACTCTGGTTTATCGCGGATACCGAGAGATTGACAACCAACCAGTAGTGATTAAACTGCTGAAAAATCCTTATCCCAGTTTTAGCGAACTGGTACAATTCCGCAACCAGTACACCATCACAAAAAACTTAGACTTACCAGGCATCATCAAACCAATCAGTCTAGAAGCATACCGCAATAGTTACGCTTTTGTCATGGAGGATTTTGGTGGTATTTCCCTCAAAGAGTGGGGAATAGAAAATCAGAAATTCTCCATGAGCAATTTCTTAATAGTTGCTATTGCCATAGCCACAACCTTAGAGGCACTACATCACCATCAAGTTATTCATAAAGATATTAAACCTGCCAATATCCTAATTAATCCCGTAAATCATCAAATTAAATTAATTGACTTTAGCATTGCATCCCTACTACCTAGAGAAACTCCACAACTACAAAATCCTAACGTCTTAGAAGGCACTCTCGCTTATATTTCTCCTGAGCAAACTGGCAGGATGAATCGGGGTATAGATTATCGCACTGATTTTTATAGTTTAGGCGTGACTTTCTACGAATTACTCACAGGTGAATTACCATTTTTATCTAACGATCCAATCGAATTAGTGCATTCTCATATCGCTAAAATGCCTATGGTATTGGGGAAGAGGGAACAGGGAACGGGGAACAGGGAAGAAATTCCACAGATGCTTTCAGATATTGTGATGAAATTAATGGCAAAGAATGCCGAAGATAGATATCAAAGTGCGGCGGGCTTAAAGCATGATTTAGAAATTTGTTTATCTGCATGGCAAACCACAGGCACGATCGCAGATTTTATCTTAGGTAGTCGAGATATCAACGACAGATTATTGATTCCAGAAAATCTTTATGGTCGAGAACAAGAGATAGAAACCTTGCTACAAGCCTTTGAAAGAATAGCTGATGGTAACAGCGAAATCATGCTAGTTGCTGGGTTCTCTGGAATTGGTAAAACTGCGGTTGTCAATGAAGTGCATAAACCGATTGTGCGGCAACGGGGATATTTTATCAAAGGGAAATTTGACCAATTTCAAAAGAGTATTCCTTTTTCAGCATTTGTCCAAGCTTTTCGGGATTTGATGGGGCAATTATTAGGTGAAAGTGATACTCAAATCCAGCAATGTAAAAGTCTGATTTTAGCGGCTGTCGGGGAGAATGGACAGGTAATTATTGATGTGATTCCTGAATTAGAGAAAATTATTGGTGAACAACCAGCAGCATCGGAACTTTCAGGAACAGCCGCAGAAAATAGATTTAATTTATTATTTCAGAAATTTATTCAGATTTTTACAACTAAAGAGCATCCCTTGGTAATTTTTCTAGATGATTTACAGTGGGTAGATTCTGCTTCTTTGAAACTGATGCAATTATTAATGAGTGAAGCTAATTCTGCTTATATGTTACTCATTGGTGCTTACCGAGATAATGAAGTTACACCTGCTCATCCTTTGATGCTGACTTTAGATAAAATTCATAAAATTGGTACAAAGATTAATAATATTACTCTTAACGCTCTCCAGAAAACCGATTTAAATCAACTAGTAGCAGATACCCTCCATTGTTCTATAGCACTGGCAAAACCTCTCACAGAATTGCTATATCAAAAAACTCAAGGCAATCCTTTTTTTAGTACACAGTTTCTCAAGTCATTATCGGAAGATGGGCTGATTGAGTTTGATTTAGAGGCTAGATATTGGCTTTGTGATATTGCGAAAATTAAAGCTTTGGCATTTACTGATGATGTGGTTGAGTTTATGGCATTGCAATTGCAAAAGTTGCCATTAGAAACTCAAGCTGTCTTGAAGTTATCTGCTTGTATTGGTTCTCAATTTGATTTAGAGACATTAGCAATTGTCTGTGAACAATCTCCAGTAGCAACAGCCACAGCTTTATGGAAAGCTTTACAAGAAGGTTTAATTCTCCCAGTTAGTGAAGTTTATAAGTTTTATCAGACCCATGACACTCCAGCAAATTTACAACAAATTTCAACTAATACTCACCAAATAGCCAGGTATCGATTTTTTCACGATCGCGTCCAACAAGCCGCTTATTCTTTGATTCCTGACCAGCAAAAACAACATACTCACCTCAAAATCGGTAAACTCTTGCTGGCAAATCTTGATGCAGCTGAACGGGAAGAGCAGATTTTTGCGATCGCCAATCAGCTAAATTTTGGCTTGCCCCTGATTACTGATAAATTAGAACAAGAGCAGCTGGCTCGCTTAAATTTGCAAGCTGCAAAAAAAGCGATCGCTTCTACTGCTTATGTTGCAGGCATAGACTATCTCCACACCAGCCAAAAACTCCTAAATACAGATTGCTGGCAAAGTCAATACCCATTAGCTTTAGAGATTTCCAATGAATTAGCACGCGCCACATTTTTGTCTGGTAATTTTCCGCAGATGGAGCAAGTTATCAAAGTAGTCCTAGAAAACGGACGCTCCCATCTAGACACAGCGAAAGTCTATGAAACCAAAATCCAAGCATTGATGTTTCAAGGACAAGCTGTAGAAGCAGTCAAAATCGCTGTAACGGTGGTCAAAAAATTTGGTGTCAAATTCCCTAACAAGCCAACTACAACAAAGATTGTGCTGGGCTTAATAGACACTAAACTGGCTTTAATGGGTAAATCTATCGCATCTCTAGAAGCCCTACCCACCATGACAGCACCAGATAAAATCATTGTGGTTCAAGTGTTGTCAAAAACTATATCGGCTGCCTTTAATGGCGCACCTAATCTATTACCATTGCTAGTTTTTCGTGCAGTTGGCTTATTTGCCAGATATGGTAACACTAATTTATCTGCGTTTATTTATACATGGTATGGAGTAATTCTCTGTGGTTTTTTAGGTGATATTAAATCCGGCTATCAATTTGGTCAATTAGCACTCAAATTGGTAGAAAAATTTGATGCAAAAGAAATTAAAGCCAGCGTCGTCAACGCTGTTCACTGCTTTATCTACCCTTGGCAACAGCACGTTAGAGAAACCCTAGAACCATTATTAGAAAGCTACCAAGCAGGATTAGATAGCGGAGATAAAGAATTTGCAGCTTGGTCAGTTTTTGGCTATTGCGCGCATAGCTATTTTGCTGGTACAAATCTGGCAGACATAGAGCAAAAGTATGAGTTTTATAGTCAAGCAATTACTCAACTTAACCAAGAAACAGCACTGCAAGCTCACAAAATTTACTATCAAGCAGTGCTTACCTTGCTAGGCAAATCAACCCAAGCATCTCGACTTGAAGGCGATTTGTATTCTCTCAGTCGTATGGAGGCACAGCAACAAGCCAAAAACGACAAAGCGGGATTATTTATTGCTTATGTAAATCAGGCCATTTTAAGCTACTTATTTACAGACTTAGAGTATGGAGCAGAAATTCTAGAAAAAGCTCAACAAAATTTAGAAGCAGGTATCGGCTTAGTCACATCAGTTATTTTCTATTTTTACGATTCATTGACTGCTTTAGCACTTGCTAGCCAAGCTTCTCCTCAAGACAAAAAACGAATTCTCAAACGTGTAGTAGCAAACCAGAAAAAAATCAAAAAATGGGCAGATCACGCCCCCATGAATCATTTACATAAGTTTCATTTGGTGGAAGCAGAAAAGTATCGAGTTTTAGCTCAGAAAACCGATGCTACAGAACATTACGATCTTGCCATTCAACTTGCCAAACAAAACCAATATCTCCAAGAAGAAGCATTAGCAAATGAACTCGCTGCGAAATTCTATCTAGAATGGGGCAAAGAAAAGATTGCCGCAGCCTATATGCAGGAGGCTTACTATTGCTATACCCGTTGGGGAAGCCTAGCCAAAGTATTAGACTTGGAAAAACATTATTCCCAATTACTTACTCCCATCCTGCAACAAGAACACAATTCCCTGCCAACGAATGAAAGCATTGCCTTAACTTCTTTACGCACGGTTCATTCAACTACCATAACTACCTCATCATTTCTCGATTTACCAGGAATCATCAAAGCATCCCAAGCAATATCGAGTGAAATTAAACTCGAAAAATTACTTTTTCAGATAATGCAGATTGTTCTAGAAAGTGCAGGTGCTACTAAATCTGTATTGATGTTATTACGAGATAACAATTTAGTTATTGAAGCAACTACTAACCTCAAAAACAATCAAAATTGTATTTTACAATTTGTCCCTTTTAAAGATAGCAATGATGTTCCTCATAGCATCATTAACTATGTCAAAAATACTTTAGATACATTAGTTATTAAAGATATCACTACAGAAAATAGTTGGAGTGCTGATATATATATTCAACAAGAAAAGCCCAAGAGTATGTTGTGTATGCCAATTATGCAGCAAGGTGAATTGCTCGGCATAATATATTTAGAAAATTACCTGACTATAGGAGCATTTACAACTGATAAAGTACAAGTTTTGAATTTATTAGTTTCTCAAGCAGCAATATCCTTAGAAAATGCTCGTCTGTACACAGCTTTACAACAAGCTTTTATGGAACTAGAAGATAAAGTTAAAGAACGCACCCAAGAACTAAGTGAGAAAAACAATCAACTGCAGAATATCTTAGAAGAATTACATCGCACCCAAGTTCAGATGCTCCAAAGTGAAAAAATGTCTGCATTGGGACAGATGGTAGCAGGTATAGCGCATGAAATTAATAATCCGGTCAGTTTCATTCATGGCAATATTACCTATGTGGAAGAATATACCCAAAATTTATTGCAGTTGATGAACCTGTATCAACAACACAATTTAAATCAGCCAGAAATTCAAAAATTGTTGAATGAGCTTGATTTAGAGTTCATCCAGATAGATTTACCAAAAACTCTCAAATCCATGAAAGTGGGTACTGAGCGCATCAGTGAAATTGTTTTATCGCTGCGAACTTTTTCTCGCATGGACGAAGCCGAGTTTAAAAAGGTTGATATTCACGAAGGCATCGAAAGTACACTATTAATTTTACAGCATCGCCTCAGAGAACAAGCAAAACACCCAAATATTGAAATTATCAAAGACTATGGCAAATTACCTTTAATAGAATGTTATGCCGGGCAATTAAATCAGGTGTTTATGAATATTTTGGCAAATGCTATTGACGCAATAGAAGAAAAAAATAAGGCACGCTCCTGTGAGGAAAGACAAGCAAACCCCAACAAAATTATCATTCGTACTTCAGCCATCGATACTAATTGGATAGAAATTGCGATCGCAGATAATGGTATCGGTATGACATTAGAGGTGCAAAAACAAATGTTGAATCCATTCTTTACAACTAAACCTGTTGGTAGTGGCACGGGAATGGGGATGTCTATTAGTTATCAAATCATTACAGAAAAACATGGTGGTAAGTTGAATTGTGTTTCCACACCCAATCAAGGTACTGAATTTCTGATTCAAATACCTGTTCGTCAAAATAATTCGTAATTCGTAATTATTTAGTAATCGGCAAGGTAAGAGTGAATGCTGTTTGACCATCAGATGTAGAATTCAGGGTGAGGTCGCCACGATGGGCGCGAGCAATTTCACGGGCGAGGCTGAGTCCGAGTCCGATTCCTTCTACTTTACGGGTACGAGCAGGATCGCCGCGATAGAAACGGTCAAAAAGGCGATCGCGATCGCTAGCTGCAATGTCTTTTGATGCATTAGCGATTGTCACCTGGAGAGTTTTTTGGGTTTGATGAGCGTGAATTTCGATCCAGCCGTTGGCAAGATTGTATTTGATGGCGTTACTCAACAGATTTTGCAGAACTTGCATGAGCAAATCGCGATCGCCCTTTACCCTCAATCCCGCAGGAATGTCAGTTTGTAAACTCAAGTGAGGAGCCAATAATTCCACATCCTCTACCATCTCCATCAGCAACTGTGACATATCCACCTCAACCAAATACAAACTCATTTGTCCTGCATCTGCTAGAGATAGCAGCAAGAGTTTGCGCATAATTCCACTCAGGCGGCGCACTTCATCCAACAGATTGCTGAGGCGTTGTTGCACTTCACTTCCAGGGTCAACTTGTTGCAGCGTTCTTTCCAGTTCGCCTTGCAAAATCGTCAATGGGGTTTTCAGTTCGTGAGCAGCATCAGCACTGAAGCGGGAGGCTTGAGTAAAACTGCGTTCCAGGCGTGACAGCATTTGGTTAAACACCTGAATCAATTCGACAAATTCAACATCAGTTGTGCCAATGGGAATGCGCTGATCTAACCCTTTGACTGTCACTTGTTGAATAACACTCGTTAATTGACCGATGGGACGCAACGCCCCGCCAGAAATTAACCATGCTCCTACAGCCACGAGTAGCAATGCGACTGGAATAGAAACTAGGAAGATATTACGAATGCTAGCCATCTCTTGATTGACGGCTTGCAAACTCACAGCCAGAGCAACCTGACTATTAGGAAATTTAGTTGCTCCAATTCGCCAAGTTGCTGTTACTGTCTTTTCTGTAACAAATTGCGGGGGAAGTGGGCGAAAAGGCGGTGGCTCTACTGGTGAATTTAGTCGTTCTCTAGGAGGTGGTGCTAGCAGAGGTGTTAACTGAAGACGCTTAACTAGCAGATTGTTCACCTCAATATCAGCAGGTAGAGAGTTAGATTGATAGACTGTGGTGCCGTTAGCATCAAGTACCAACAGAGCAATAGGGGTTTTGGTATTGGTTCCGAAGTTGGGTAATAGTTCTGGGCGGAGATGCGATCGCGGAGCGACTCCTTCGGAGTCTCGCTCTCGCTCAGGTGGACGACTAGCCCGCATCAACTGATTTAACAGTTCTGCATCTAGGCGGCTAATCTTGGCATTGTAAATCTGAAACCAGGAAACTGCACCAAACCCGACTAATGTACTGCCAGCTAGAGCCGCAGATAACAGAGCAATCCGGAGCCGAAATGAACGAAGTTGTTTCACGATGAAGATTCTGGCTTGCGAAACCGATAGCCAACGCCGCGAATACTTTCAATCCAACTAGCTTCATCAATCGGGTCAATTTTTTTGCGAATTCGCTGGATACATACATCCACAACGTTGGTGTTGGGGTTAAAGTCATAGCCCCAAATATGCTCTAGGATTTGAGTACGGGTAAAAACTCGTCCGGGAGAGCGCATAAGATATTCCAGCAGATTAAACTCGCGGCTGGTAAGTTCTATCGCCCGTTGATTGCAAGTAACTTCCCGCGTGATGCGATCTAATTTAATCGGCCCAACCGCCAGCAAATTTTGGCGATCGCCTATACTCCGACGCACAACCGCATGAATGCGAGCCGCTAACTCTTCCACAAAAAACGGTTTGGCAATGTAATCATCAGCTCCCAAGTTCAAACCTTGCAGGCGATCGTCTAGTTCATTGCGAGCCGTCAATAAAATCACCGGAGTATTGCGCCCTTCCCGCCGCAATTGTTTGAGAATCGATAGTCCATCTTTTCCCGGCACCATGATATCCAGAATAATCGCATCATATTCGTTATCTAATGCTCGCAGATATCCATCATCACCGTTGTCGCAGTAGTCTACGACAAATCCCTGCTCCTTCAGCCCAGCCCGGACGAAGTTAGCAATTTTTGCTTCATCTTCGACAAACAGAACGTTCACAAGCATTCATTACTTCATCTATTGTTCCATTTTAGATTGATTACTCTTTAGCCCAAATTACAAAACTGTAATTTAGAAAGTAGGCAAGATGTCATTTTGAAGTGGATTAATCATAAATGTCAGCAACATTAATTTTCGAGGTTAATTGTGATGAATATTCGTAGAGTTTTAGCTGTGGTAGCGATTCCTTTTGTGATTGGTACATTCGGTTTTGTTACACCCAATCAAGCAAACGCTGCTAATCCACGCGATCGCAACGCACAGATTGCACAACAGCAAAGACCGAATGAAAAACCATAGGTAAAGCATCGCCAACCCTGCCCACAAAAGCAAAAGCGTCTTCCGCAACCTCATCATCCTAATTCGTAATGCGTAATTAAAGACACGACACCTACACGTTGTTGAGTTTCAAGTGAGGTTTAAATTCCCATCTGAGAATTAATTACGAATACTTAAAAGTTAGAGATCATGAAAAACAAAAATCATCAATTAGGCAGGATTTTAACTCGAAGAAAAGCACTTGCTTTATTTAGAGCAGTCGGAACCGCAATATTTGTAGTGGGATGCATTCCGAGAAAGTCTAGTTCCACACAAGCACAGACGATTGTAGCCGTCCCAGTATCATCTACACCTGCGTGTGTCGTGAGTCCACAGCAAACTGAAGGGCCATATTTCGTAGACGAAAAGCTCAATCGCTCAGATATCCGTTCCGATCCAGCGGATCTCAGATCTTGCACCTCTGGGAATAGACCACTAATAGGCAAATAAGAGTGTAAAAAAGTGACTTCAGCAGTGAGCAAGTGTTTAAGTAGACAAAAGAAATTTATATAACTAAATAAGGGGTGAGATTACGTAAATTACTAAAGAGCAGGCGATGGCTGCGCCAACGTCTTTGACGAACGCTAACTTGAAAGAGTAGATGGATTTGCACTGAACATCACAAATATGAGAAAAAAGGGCGTGAAAAGCATAATTAACAGCAAGAAAAATGGTTTCAATTCTTGCCCACGCCCAAAAGCTAGTTTACACTCTGCTGTCATTGATGCCATCTAGATATCAGCAACAGAACTTAGAAGCAATGTTGGGATTGTTCCTACAGGCACAAGGACATCCTTTACCTGAACACTCCCAAAGTAAGTCTGCCAGTGCATTAAGCCGATTTCTGAATATTTATCATTGGTCAACTCGTGGTGTAATTCGTACTACGCGCGCTCGGATTATTGAAGAGATTTTGTCCTACTGCCCAAAAGGACGTAAACCTTGTCTGCAAGTCATCATTGACCTGACAACTTTAGAAAAATGTGGCAAATTTCCGCAATTTAAAGATTTAATCCGTGTCTACAACGGAAAACGAGGCTTGCATTTGGTTGTGGTGTATTTGGTTGTTGGTCAGTGGAGAATTCCTTGGAGTTTTCGTGTATGGAGGGGAAAAGGTACTTCCTCTCCTGCACAGTTGGGATTAAAGCAGATTTTCTGTTTGCCGAAAAAATTAACCCAGCACTTTCAGGTGATGATTCTCGTCGATACTGCATTCGGCAGTTTGGTGCGATCGTGGATATTTGGCATTGTGACGCACTGGGTGTTTATTCGGACGTAACAGACCGCAGTTTTAATACCGTTGGCAAAAAGTTTTTGCGTGGCTATCAAGTAACCGACGCTCAGGGAAATGTGCAGTTCACAACCATTTACCCTGGTTGGTATCAAGGTAGAACTGTCCATATTCACTTTAAAGTCCGCACGGATGGGACTTCAGGGCAGGGTTACGAGTTTACATCCCAGCTATATTTTGATGATGCGATAAGCGATCGCGTGTACGCTCAAGCACCCTACGCCAGCAAAGGACAGCGATCGCAGAAGAATGCTGATGACGGAATTTTTCAAGATGGTGGCGAGCAAATGTTGCTGAAGCTCGCCAAGAATGGACAAGGTTACACAGCAACCTTTGATGTTGGGCTTCAAATGGCGTGATTGGAGTAGGGTACTATGCACAAAAATTACAAAATTGTAATTCAGAAGCAAGGTGAACTGTAATTTTAAGTCGGTTAAATCAGAAACATCAACAACTAAATCTTTCGGGGGATGAACATGAATATTAATAAAGCAGTGGTCGTAACAGCAATTTCCGTTCTAACTGGCACATTTGGTTTGATTTCCCTGAATCAGGTAAATGCTGCTAATCCATCTCATCGCATTGCCCAGGCTTCACAACAGCCTAACCAACCAGAGAATGGACAAGACAGACAGCGGCGACCACATCATCCTGATTTTGCAGCAGCTGCGGCGAAACTGGGTGTGACTGAACAACAGTTAAAAGATGCACTAGGAGTACCTGCTAATCCTCCAAGTCAGGGTGACAGAAGTCAGCGTCCACCTCGCCCTGATTTTAAAGCAGCAGCGACAAAGCTAGGTGTGACTGAACAAAAGTTAAAAGATGCGCTGGGTGTACCGGCTAATCCTCCAGGTGAAGGCGATCGCAATCAACGTCCACCTCGCCCTGATTTTAAAGCAGCAGCGACAAAGCTAGGTGTGACTGAACAAAAGTTAAAAGATGCGCTGGGTGTACCGGCTAATCCTCCAGGTGAAGGCGATCGCAATCAACGTCCACCTCGCCCTGATTTTAAAGCAGCAGCGACAAAGCTAGGTGTGACTGAACAACAATTAAAAGATGCACTTGGTGTTCCGCCTCATCCTCCAGGTGAAGGCGATCGCCCAGCACCTTCGGAGAACAGGTAGTTTGAGATCAAACTGTTCAATGAGAATTTAGTAGCGTGCGTTATGGATATTAATCCTAACGCACCGAAAATTGTGAGTCGCGATCGGGCAAAATGTATGCGATCGCTCTCTACTCTGACCAAGCTAAAACAGCACGTAGAGTTACCAGGGACCCCAGATAGCAAAGGTTATTCCTGGTGTCTGCATATTCACAAACATCGTCTGACCATCGGGGGAGAAGCAAACTCCAGCGAACTCTGAGGAGTTGAGGGCATTCTTGCCAAACTTGTAAAGACTGCCACTGGGAGTGATACCCAGAATGTAATCCGTTCCATCCCCATCTTCACAAAGGAAGATGTCCCGGCCAGGGAAAACCACAATATTGTCTGGATTGTCCAGAGTACCAGAATTGTTAGGCTCGATATAAAGCTCAACAGTATTATTAGTGGGTGAATAACGCCATATCTGCCCATCTGCGGTACTACCTCCACTCTTACAAGTGAAGTAGACATAACCACCGCCATAAAAGATGCCTTCCCCACCTGAAAATCTGGCTGCACCGCTGTTATACCCTGCTGTTCTGACAGTATCAGTGCTGGGGTCGGGATTGGCAATCTGTACCCAGTTCACTGCTTTAGGCGTATTTTTTGGGAAACCCGTAGCTGTGTTGATTCCAGACGACCCTACAATCCTCAAGGCGTATAGCGCACCGCCAGCACTCAGGTTGTTTATGTTGTTGGGAATGAAGCGGTAGAAAAGCCCGTTTGGCTGGTCTTCTGTCATGTAAATATACCCTGTGTTGGGGTCTACAGCAGCAGCTTCGTGATTAAAGCGCCCCATTGCGGTTAGGGGAACGGGGTTGACAAAAGTAGTTGCGCTACTGGGAACTTCAAACACATAACCATGCTTCTTGCCGTTATTGGTTTGAAAGGTTTCCTCACAGCTTAACCAAGAACCTGAGGGTGTAGGACCACCGGCACAATTGCGAACAGTTCCTGCCAGGACTCCCCTATGTTCTACCAGGTTGCGGAAAGAATCAACAACTAATTTAGTGCAACCGCCTCTCCCATTGGTATTGTATTTGCTGCTACTGGGAGCGTTTAGAGGATTGGCAGAAGAGAAATCCAGTTCATGGTTGCGAATGAGAATTGTATTGCCACCAGATCCGGCAAAAGCACCCATACCATCATGACCACCTGGTACCTTGTACCCATCAGTCATTGTTTGACCTGTTTCAGACAATCTTTTGTACTGGAATCCAGATGGTAAATCTAATACTCCTAATGGGTCTGGCACTAAATTACCGTAGGGACCCGCAGCGATCGCGGGTTTAGCATAGAATGCTTGCAAAGGAGATAGAAGAACAGCCCCTGTAGCCGATGCGCCTGCCAGGGTAAAAAATTGACGCCTTGATAAGGTCACGAAATGCTCCTTAATTTTTGAATCAAGTCTATTGGTAGTAGATCAATTGATAGTCATCATCGAGAGATTGAGTTATTGATATTAAGAGAAAACTAAGATAACTTTATGAAATGCAAAATAAACGCCCCTTGGTTTTAAGCGATAGTCACGCACCTGCTATCAAGTGGCGTTGAGTTCTATAGCTTGCTTCTTTACCGGAGTAACAACAAAAATCTAAATTGGCACGCTTAAAAGGCGATCGCTGGTGTTTTATGGGGAATCATAAGGGGAGAATCCTCCCAGATTAACCATGAAAAAACAATTTTTCAAAACTATTTTTATAGCTTCTGTAACTGTAGGTCTGCTTGCAAATATAGTTTTAAATACACAATCTATTCTGGCAAAACCAGCGACCAAACGCAGTCTTACTGGAGGATGGGTGTTGGGCTTTGCAGAAGGTAACAAACAACAACCCGGTATAAACTTAAATAGTTTCCGTGGTGGGTTTGCAATGTATGAACTGATACAAAAAGGAAATAAAGTTAATATTTTTGATATTTGGGGTGCGCCAGGTCCCCAAGGAGAAATTACAAAAGATATTATCAAATTTCCACCCTCTTACCCTGTAGAAGATAAGTGTTTGTTAAATAGTAAGATTATTAAACAAGGTAACGTTATTTTATTCCTCGACCCTTGCCCTTCCTACGGAAATGCTTATCCTGTAATGATTCGCTTAGGTATACCTAGCTGTCCAAGAAAAAAGGATTTCCCGCAAATTTTGAATGCTTGTAAAATTCCTAAATGATATAAGCAATTGGGAATTTAGATAACAGAGGTACAGGAAACTACTTTCAGTCGCCAGGTTTGAAGAGTCAAGGAAGACAAGAGAAACAAGGACAATAATTAATGACGTCTGACTCAGTAAGCCTTCGAGGCTCAGTCAGGCGATCGCCAACTTAACAATAAGTTTTTTATAAGAATCAGTTTTATTGGTTTGAAACAATATATATAATTCCTAATGAAGATTTAACTAACCCATTTCACGTAACATATATAAGCGACAAGTTTAACTTTACCCCTGAAATTGTTTATAGGTTTAAGGGTATGATTTTTCAAGATTATGAGCCGATTTCTCATGTCAATGAATTGCTGAGGAAAATCAGAGTTAAAGAAAATCAATTAAAAATTGCACAAAAATCTAATATGGCCTATACGGCGCAATCCATAGAAAATCAAATATTAGAATTACGGCATAAGTTATCCGAGTCGCAAGACCACGAAGTGCAAGCATTGATGAGTTTGTTAGACGATTGAGTTTTTATAACAACGCTAGAAACGGGATCGGGTTTCCCGACTTGTTCGCCTTGTAGTCGAATAATTCGTCCAGTGGTTGTTGCTCTTTTTGAGCGATCGCGCAGAGTTTGTTGTCTACAAGCTATAGAACAGTGTAGTACATATCTCCACGCTCTACCTTAGACTGTGCAGGGAATACAAGCATTCTCAAAAAATTTTGTAGTATCCCCTTGACATCATGTAGCTTTTGTATTACAAATGTAGTATCAACAAAAAAGCCTCCTCAAGAGGCAAAACTACAACCTCTCATAACTGTGACAACTGCATAGATGCCACTGTTTGAGAGTGAAGCTTAACAACTCTCATAGGCACTGCCCACTTTTGGGGCCGCGATTGGCGTTCGACTGCTCCGAAACCAACAAACGGACGGTTGCAGGAGTCGGGTTCAATTCCCGACGGCTCCACTTGCTTTGACTTTGATTGAAGTTGCAATGACTGCAATCAGAGCAGAGCAATCATGCAAACTTGGGTCTGTAGCTCTAACGGTAGAGATCCCGGATTTCACTTGTGCCCTAACAGAAGAAGCTTACATACTTGCTCAATAGTAGAGCGATCGCTTTTTAAACGATAAGTGCAGGTGCGATTCCTGCGTGTGTTACCACAGCTTTTTCAACTCGCATGAGGTGTGAGTGCAACTCTCACAGGGAGGGTATCGGTTCAATCCCGATCAGATCCACTAATCCCAATTCAAAATTCAAAATTCAAAATTAAGAAAGCCATTCGTAATTTAAAAAGAGGTGATAGCAATGATTCATATTCGATTTGAAGGACGTTCTGTTGATGTGGCAGAAACACAACTAGGAATTGCAGCAGGTATGAATGATCTAGCAGTGAAGGAGCAGGTTGCTCGACATTTAGATGTAAATAGCGATCGCCTTTCTGCTTACATAGTTGATCGCCGTCCTAGTGGCGACTTGATTGTTCGGCCTGAAGCTGTTTATGGTTAATACGCCTAATCATCCGTGCCCTAACACAAGAAGCATACATACACATTGATAACGGCCCTAAGGTAGTAAAATTCGAGCGATCGAACCAGCGAAGCATGATTTCTAAGTCTCTTGCAGATTTAGCGTGCGTGCCCACTGCCAATATTTGGTAAGAGCGACCGTAGTTGTAAAAAGCTTCTTGAACTTGCATGGTAAACATTTAAGATTTAATTCCGCGCCCTAACTTGTGAAGCATACACACACTATCTGTGAAAGGATATGCAGGTTCGATTCCTGTCGCTCCCTTATATGGGAGCGTAGCCAAAATGGTAAAGGCAATTGTGAAAACTGCTTTGCTAACTTGTGCGGAATTCCAATTATTTAAATTGTATTTATCCTATACCTTAACTCAATCGCATATATGGAGGTGAATTCAATGATGTCCGCTAACTTATGTAACCTAACCACTCAATCTGTACGACTATCTTTAAACAACATAAGTTATGAGCGAACATCGTTTGAGCGAAATTGTGATTGAGCGTCCTCGGTGTGGGAGAAGAATCAGTCTTAAAAAGCAGACAGGCTATAAAAAGCAACTCTACAAACTCACTCAGGATGCAACTGAGGATGGATTATTTAATCCCTACCTAATTAAACCTAGACATAAATCAAAGTATCTTTCCGATCATCTTGGCCCCTTGCGTCGGCTGTTGCGTTCCAAAGTCGGACAGCCTTGGAATGAGGTTTACAGCGAACTCTGCCAACGATTAGACCACAATACAATGGCAGGACAGCACGTAATCGGTCATATATGGAATTACGTTGAACGTTATGTAGAAATCATTGATGGTATCCCTTATCTCAAGGCGTCCCGAGGCTTTCAAATTCCATTAGATCGGAGTTACCGCGATCGCTTCTATATCCATCCTGAAACTGGTATTCTTTGTACAGTCGAGATAATCCCTCGAAAGCAGAAGCAAAAGCCAAAACAAACCGATGTTGTAATTGTTGATGATTATCATCAATACCACAAAATAAAGGATATTTGGTATCTAATTACTTTTGAAGATTTTCCCCCACCGCCAACTGATTATGTAGAGGATGTTCTGACAGGTTTAACCCATCGTTCTCGTTATTATCACCGCAAAATTTATGCTGTGAGAAAACAGCAGTGTAGCAAAAAAGAAATTCGGTTTATTTTAAATCAACTTTCTAAACAGTAAAGTTTTCACTTCGTGCCCTAACCGCAAAAGCTTACATACTAGCCGAATTGGAACAGGCACTTGACTTAAGATCAAGCTATTACGGGTTCAAATCCCGTGTGTGAATCAACAGCTTTTTCAACTTGCACGAAGTGATTTTATTCTTTATCAATTATGAGTAAACTGCAACTCATTGGAGGTTGCCATGTCTGTGAAAACTTTAGAAATTTTAGAACAACTCAAGTCTCTAACTGTCAACGAAACTGCTCAACTAGTAAAGCAGATTGAAGCAACTTTCAATGTAGATATTTCCACACCGAAGCTCATTCAGATTGATAGACATGATGAAGATGAGGTTCAACCACAGATTCAGACGGAGTTTGATGTCTTGTTGGTATCGGTTCCAGCAGAGAAAAAGATTGCCTTACTCAAGGTCATTCGCACGGTGACTGGCTTGGGATTGAAGGAAGCAAAAGATTTTGTAGACTCCCTTCCTAAAGTCGTGCAAACAGGATTGGATCGAGAAACTGCTGAAGTTCTCAAACAACAGCTAGAGGAAACAGGAGCCGTTGTTTCTCTCACATAATCTTATCTTTTCTCTCTCCATCTTTGCGTGAGATTCTTTTTAAACGAACCGCAAAGGACGCAAAGAGCGCAAAGGAAAGATAAGGAAGATGAATTAGACACATACACCTTTATTAATGGCAGTTGTTGCCGCGCCCCGATCGCAGAAGCTTACATAACTCTGCTCAAGTTATATACAATGCTTCTACAACTTGCGCGGTGAATTTATCGCCCCGCGTGCAACATCTGCCTCCTCATTCACCACAACTAGAGGAGGTTATAATGAATACCGCAGAACGCGATCTGCGTTTGGAAATGCTCAACAGTTTGCTGACTACCCCTCACCGCAAGCTTGAGCAAGTCGCAGAAATTCATAAGTTAATTGTTGAATTAGACCCGCTTTTTTACGGACACTTAGCAGTTTGGTATCAGCGTCATGGTGATGTTCGCGACCACAAGGAAGTATTTGTGGCTCACTTGCTCACCAGTAATTTGACCGAACACCGAGATGCTGGATTTGTGATGCTGCAAGAGTTCCCACCCTATCAGGTGGCTCGTGTGGTGGATTTCATGAAGCAGCAACAAAATAAACTGCCTCGTTCGGCTCGAACTGCGGTACGGCGTTACCTGAAGGCGCGAGAAAGCAATCCGGCTCTATTCGATCGCGCAGCTTTGCGGGGTCGTAAGGCGATGAAGCACCTATATGCTTCGCTGCACATCAAGCCAAATGAACGAGCAAATGCGATTTTGTTCCGCGATACTCCACCAGAGGGTTCGTTAGCAAATGTGCTGAAGCAGCTTGCTAAGGCTGAAAATGCTGCAGAACAAGCACGGCTAATTGTGGAGTTTAACATTCCCTACACGATCGCGATCGGTGCAATCAAGCAACTTACACCCGTTGTGTTGGTGGCGTTAATTAATAGCATGACTCCCCAGGAAACGATCAATAACCTCAAGTCTCTCCAGGCGAGAGGTGCAATGGATCATCCAGAAGTCAAAAAGCTGATTGACTCCAAGCTGGAGGAAGCATCTAAGAGTGGACGTGTAGCAGCATTCAAAGCACAGATTGCCGCAGACGCCGCAGATTTGGACGCAGACACCGTTGCCAAGTTAGAAAAAGTGACTAACGAGCAGGTGAAAAGACGTGGTGCGATCGCTCGTCCAACCGCCCTACTGGTAGACAAATCTGGCTCAATGGAAAATGCGATCGCAGTTGGTAAGCAACTTGCTGCTCTCATCTCTGGTATTACTCAGGCAGAATTGTATGTCTACGCCTTCGATACCATTCCTTACCCCGTCACCGCACAGGGCAAAGAGTTGACCGACTGGGAGCGTGCTTTCCAGCACATCAGGGCAGGTGGTGGTACTAGTATCGGCTGTGCATTGGAAGCAATGCGCAAGAAAAAGCAGGTAGTTGACCAAATTATCATAGTGACTGATGAAGGCGAGAATGGTGCTCCTTACTTCAGTGAAGTCTACAAAACCTACTGCCGAGAATTAGCGGTAATCCCCAATGTAGTGATTGTCCGCGTAGGTACTCATTACAACTGGCTGGAGAGTCAACTCAAGCAGCAGCAAGCACCTGTAGATACGTTTACCTTCGCAGGTGACTACTACAGCTTACCGAACCTCGTTCCACTCCTAACGCGCCCTTCTCGTCTGGATCTACTAATGGAGATTATGGATCTGCCGTTGCCTGTACGGAATGATTGAATTTAGTAGGGATGAGTAAATCTCATCCCTGTTTACTAATACCTTTAAATCAGATTAATTAAATTCAAATAAACCTATATTCTCTAAGAATGTATTGCACAAATTTTTCGTATCCTTTTGAATTTTGATAGTAATCCTCTTGAGAATAATATGCCATTTGAAGCAATGCAGATTCGCATATTAACATAATCTGAGATAGAAAATTACTATCCACATGTCCTACAACAGAGCCTCCGTGTACAGCAGTAGATCTTAAGCTGTATAGTTTCTTAATATTACTGTAGACTTTCATCCTTTCATCTTTGTTTTTACCAACCACATAAGCAGTAAACTCAGAAATTTGTTCACTTATTCCACCTTCACGACTATTAAATAATGCTTCAAGACAAGTAGCATATTTAATTATCAAAGGATTTAATTCTCTTTCTGACATAGATTCTCCATACCAATAAAGGGCTGTCCATATCCTTTTTTCAAAATCAGTTAATTTTTTATCATTAACAAATTTACTAATGATTAGCTCAATACGAGTAAACCATTGATTTACTTGTTTATGAGGAAGTATAGTTTCTATTAAATCTATATTACTATCTGAAAACCGATTACTTGTGCGTTCAACTGATATAGATTTTACTATTTCTTCGTTGCTTGAATCAGTATGAAATAAGAAAGAAAATCTAGATTCTAAATATTCTTCACCAAGAGTCCCAAAAAAGTTATATCGTCCCCCACTACTTGGGATAGTTAATCTAATAAGGGTGTAGATTCTTTTCATTATTTCATTTGTTACCATTTTAGATGTAGCAGTATCCCTATTTTTAATGCTCACCTGTGCTACTAAGTCAGATTTATGAAAAACTTCTAGATAAGTTTGCAATCCTTCATTATAATTAACAAGACTCTCAAACAAAAGTTTATGCTTGTCAATAAAGTCCGACGGATTCATAAACTTAATTGAGCCAATTTCACAGATATTGCCTTTCTTAAGAGATGCCCCAATTACAGTAATAATATTCAGCTTTACAGTTGAAATTTCTTGCTCAATTATCACCCTCAAATTTTCAAAAAGAGATAATGAATCAGAAACAGTAAATGTATCAGCTAAATAAAAATTTTCTTTTGCTAGTAATTTCAGAAACTTTTCATAAATAAAATTACTAGAAACATTTTCTTCAAAGCTATTCCCTTTTGCAAAACTCTTAGCTATGTTAGATACCACCTGTTTTTGCTTCTGGTTAAGAAGAATATCTAAAGGCAATTCAGTCAATTCAATAACCTCTGATACACCATCTGAATTTGTATGACTCATCGTCAAAGGTTTTTCACTAGCGATTGAGCGGACTGAAGTTTGGATTTCTTTGAGATCGTTCAATGCTAGCTCATGGCTAAATTTACCTTTTTTTGTGAAATATATATTTTCAGACATCATCAAAACCTAATTCATTAATACATATGTAACTTGTTGTAGCATAAATAAAGTTATGTTTTCTAATTCGGATGATCGCTCAACTTAAGGAGTTGATATTGATGAGCGAAATGAAGTAGGTATATGAAGCGGCAGTGATCGCACTACTGCAACATATCTCTTTTAATCTCTGGTATTTATTTTTTGTAGTATGTTGTATTATATAAATATCCTGCGTGCCCTAACTCTTGGAGCCTACATACTAGTACGAGAGGAAAAGTAACACTGTCAAATACAGTGGGCGTGTGTGAACGGGGAGTGCGAAGAACCTGGAAAATGGGCTTAAAAGTAGCCATCTTTGAAAGAGTGTGTAACAACTCACCAGCGGAGTCCCCCTAGTAACTGAGAACACGCAATGCTCCACCAACTTGCACGCGGGAAATAATTATATAAATTCTCTAACTTTGCTGAATTGACGTATAAACATCCTCTTTGCGTCTATGCGTGAGCTATGACTGACATCCGTAAGCTAATCAACCAAATTGCTAGTGCAGAAGCACAGTTGTGTGCAACTCAATTTATCGCCCCTTGTGTCAAAGGTGGACGAGTTCGCACACGAGTAGCTGGGATGGTTTACACCTTTACGCCAAAGCATAATCAATTTGAAGGTTGGGGTATCTTTCAGCCAGTCGATACGAAGACAGCAACAGTTGTGGAAGAAGCAGACTTACCCCAAATTGCAGAATACTTGCAACACTTTCCCCAAATACGGCTGAGATTAGCACACCAACTGCGAGGACAAACTTGGTTAGCATATCCTGTGAATGAAGTAGATATGCGTCAACGGTTGAAGGTAGTCAAACCGATCGCAGTACATCTAGTAACTGAGGGTGTTGTTTTTGAGCAAGTTATCGCTCGTTGGAATGGACAATCCTGCTGGTTTGAGGAAATCGATCGCCGTACCGATCCAGCAATTGTGGAAACTCTGCAATCTGCTGTTAAGCAACTGACTCCTGCTGAGGAATTACAGTTCAAAGGGATTACTCCAGAAATCCGGACATTGTATGAATTAGCAACTCAGCGGATTGAGGGATTTGCACAACCGCAACAGGATGAAAAACGGCTAAGAAAAGCATTGCGAATGGGTGGCGGTGAATTACGCCAATTTCACGATCGCGGTGATTACTGGACAGTGGATTGGAGAACGGCTGATGGTGTTCGCCACACTAGTGCGATCGCTAAATCTGATTTGACTGTAATTAGTTCTGGGATTTGCTTGAGTGGACGCGATCGCGATTTTGATTTGCAATCTTTAGTGGCTGTGATGGAACAACAAGAGTGGTAAGGACAATGAGTATTTTTTTTCACGAACAGCTTTACCGCAGCAATGCTGTGATGGCAAAGCTCAAGAATTATCCTATAACCATTTGTGGGGCTGGAGCGTTAGGAGCTAACATTGCAGAAAACTTGGCTCGGTCTGGTTTTGATAAACTTACGGTAATCGATCGCGATCGCATTGAGGAACGTAACCTTTCTACCCAGCCTTACTACCGTTCCGATGTTGGAGCAATTAAGGCGAAAATCCTAGCAAATAATTTATACCGAGCAATTGGTACTAAAGTTGATGCCAAAACAAAGGAGTTGACATCAGCAAATGCAGATCAACTACTTCAAGATAGCCAGTTAATTATTGATGTTTTTGACAACAGCTTGTCACGTCAAGCAGTGAAAGATTATGCCGATCGTTCAAAAATTCCCTGCCTTCATGTTGGACTAGCAGCCGATTATGCAGAAGTAATTTGGAATGATGTTTATCGCGTTCCTTCTGATGTCAATGATGATGTCTGTGATTATCCTCTAGCGCGAAATTTGGTGATGTTAACTGTTGCTGTGGCGTGTGAGGCAACTATCGCATTCATTGCTACACAAGAGCAGCGTAACTTTACCATTACCTTAAAGGATCTGGCTGTTCAATCCTTATATTTGTAAGTTGCGATCGCCTGACAGTTGAATTTTCGGCAGCTGTATTTTTACCAGCCTGGAACTTGAATTTACGTTGGAGGATAAGCAATAATACCTCAGTATTTTTGATTTCTTAAGCAATAGTTAATGATGATTTTCAAGTATTTCTATCATTGCCACTCCAGATTTACACCAGCCACCCTAATGTAAGCGATTTTTCGTAGATGGATTAATGGTTAAAGGGTTATGGCAAATTATCAATCTACTCTGTCTGAAGTTTCATTACAGGGGAGTCAGTATATGCTACATGGCTTTCCTGTACTGGGAATTCCCGATCGAGAACGTGCAGTTAAATACTTCAGTCTGAATCCATTTCTACCCAATACCCTGAACCGTTGTCCAGTTGAATGTGCTTATTGTGTCTGCCATCAAGACCGTGACTGGCATCATCATCCAGAAAATTTTGAGAATACTTTAGCTCCATCTGACTTGCTCGATCGGTTGTTAGACTGCATTTTTGCTACTCCAGAGGGACAAAATGGCTTTCCAATTTCTCTATGCGACTACTCCGATCCCTTTATCCCAGCGCATCGAGAACGTGTACTGTCAATTTTGAATGCACTGATTGACCGTCAAGCAGCGAATATGGTCTACATTACAACCAAAGTCCACCCTGGTAAATCATTTCTAGAGCGCCTCAAAGCTACTTTAGCTCAACCGAATTCCCTACGAGTCACAGTTTTTGTTAGTCTACCACCATTAAAACCAGGATATGAGCAAGCCTCTATTCAGGGACGAGTACAACTGCTACAAGATTTAGTCAACCTTGGCATTCCCTGTTGTTGGTATCTTCGTCCTCTAGTTGAACAGTGGTTTGATGAGACTTTAATGTGGCAATTGGCAAGGAAACTTTTGCCTAATGTTACCCACCATGTAATTCTCTCTAACATTGTTATGTCAGCTGAAATTGAAGAGAGTTTGTTAAAACAGGGATTAATTGTGCCGCAATGGGATCGTACAAAACCAGGAAGTAAGCTGTTTTTATCAATGGAGTTTGAAGCACGGCTACGTTCCATCCTGAATACAGTTGCAAGTGAGCAAAATATTTCCTTGGGCCCGGTGATGGGACATCGGCTATGCGGTGCAAATGGTAATAATGCCTACGGTTGTTTAATTTGTGCTAAACAAAACCGTTATTGCCAATTATTTCAGCAACATCACTACGGTGAAACGATCGCTGCTGAAGATAATCAACGACTGAAAGTGCTATTGCGAGAGAATTTACAAAACACCACTGTATCTTTGCCAAAAACACCATCACCAGAAGAATGCCAGTAATACCCATTAGATGACTAGAGAACATTGTTCCTTGAAAACAATTTATATATCGCAAACATTTTTTAAATGAGTATAATAAGCGATCGCAAAGCGCGGCTTGCCATTCAAACATGATGAATTTTTTTTCGGGCGGCGATCGCTTATTAGCCCCAGAGATTAAATTTATGTTTTAAAGTTAAAAGTAGGTTGATAAAATGGGCTTTTTAGTACACCTATGAAACTATTGGAGTTAATTCTACCTACTTTGTTGCTGTTGAGTACGCCTGCGATCGCAGTTGAGATCAACGGGCAGAATATTGATGGTCAAAAACTACCTGCAAAAGCTTATTATTATGGAACTGGTGGGATCTATAACGTTCAAGTAAGCTTTCACAACAGACGAGCAACAATCTATTTTGCTGATGGCAACCAAACAACTATACAGTTGAATCAGCAAGCGATCGCTGATTCCAAAAATATTGTAGGTTTTGGTAAACTAGGACAATTTCCGATAAATAGAAATTTCAGTGTTGGGTTGGTGTATGACAATGATGGGGTTGGTAGTAGCAGCCAATTGCAACAGTCTAATCCGCTTGAAGGTTTCTGGAGAATAAGTTTGGACTGAAGATTCGCTTATAAAATTTGGTAATTTACAAGTGAATTTTGCTCCAGTTTAATTCTCTATAATTAAATGCATACAATAGTACTATGGCACCAATTTGTCTATCAGGTCGGTGTCAGTATTTATTGTCCAAATTAGTATCCAAAGCTAAATGAAAAATAATATATTAATTAGCTTGATTAGCTCCTTAAATTCCAAAAAACAATCTGTTTTACTATTTAATTCAATAGTTGCTGCTAATGAAATTGCGCTAATGCTCAATGGTCAATGGGATGGTTGTAATGGAGTGATATTAGACCAATGTGATGAGGTTGCTGTTAATACTGCTGCCAAATTAACAGAAGCTACATGGTGTTATCAAGGCGCTACAAAAGCTGTTTTAGCCAGATTAACCACTGATGAATTATTGCGACGTTACGCAATTGGAGAAAGGAATTTTATTAATGCCAACTTGAGATGTGCAGTGCTGACATCATTGAAGCTGAATAAGATTAATTTGAGCCATGCACAGTTAAGTTGGGCTGTACTAAATCAAGCCGACCTCAGTCAAGCTGATTTAACAGCAGCAGACCTCAGCCAAGCAAATTTAAGTGAAGCCAACTTGAGAGGATCGCAGATAGTCAGGGTAAACCTAACTCAAGCAAACTTGCAACAAGCAAATCTGAGGGGGGCGAATCTAACTAGGGCGAATTTAAGTGAGGCTAACCTTACTAATGCAGATTTAACAGGAGCAAATTTAGCGCTAGCAGATCTAAGAGGAGCAAAGTTTCACTTCTGTAATTTAACTGGGGCTAACCTAACAGGTGCAAAGTTCATTGAATCTGACTTAGCTTTTGCTAGGCAATGATATTCGGGAAGCGATCGCTGTGTGGGTTGCGATCGCTCTTTTTCACCTAATTCAGCGCAGACTCTGGCATTTTGCAATGATGCAGAGAAGAATACAAAGTTATATGGGGCAAATGGGTACATTAACTTCATGACATTCTGTGTGATGAAGGAAAATGGAGAATTCTTACCCGAAGCCTCATGATTTGCCCAGCAAAGAAATTTATCAAAGAATTTTTAACAACATTCAAAAGGTTATAAAAGGGCAATCAGCAGCAATCAGAAAATTGCTGTCAGCCTTTGCTAGTGGGGGACACGTACTCCTAGAAGATTATCCCGGAACTGGCAAAACCACCTTAGCGAAAGCCCTAGCATACTCTGTAGATGTAAGTTTCAAGCGCATTCAATTTACACCAGATCTTTTGCCTTCGGATATCTTGGGTATTTCGATGCTTGACCCAAACGAACGTACCTTTCATTTCCACGAAGGCCCGATTTTCGCGCATATTGTTTTGGCTGACGAGATTAACCGGGCTTCACCGCGTACTCAATCTGCACTACTAGAAGCTATGGCAGAGTTTCAAATCAGCATTGATGGGAATTTGCGAAAACTAAAAGACCCGTTTTTTGTCATCGCCACTCAGAACCCAGTGGAATCCCGTGGTACTTATCCTCTTCCAGAAGCCCAAATGGATCGCTTTGCACTTCAGTTTAGTTTGGGATACATATCGCCGGAAGACGAGGTTAACCTGCTTTCAGACCAAATCCAACAGCACCCTATTGATATAATTCAACCTTGCATTGACTTGCAGGACATCATTACTTTAAAACGGCAGGTCAGACAAATTCGTATTTCTCAGGAATTGAAAACCTACCTTGTAGATATTGTCAATGCTACTCGTTCTGCCCAAGGCGTGCAATTAGGAGCTAGCCCCAGAGCATCTATTGCTTTAATGAAGATTGCTCAAGCATTAGCCTTGTTTGATGGCTATGAATTTGTCACGCCAGAACATATCCAAGAACTTGCGGTATCTGTAATTGCTCATCGCCTTGTTATGGAACCGCAAGCGCGTTTCTCTGGTAGAACCGCCACCAGTGTTGTTGAAGATATCCTCAAATCTGTTCCTGTTCCAGTTTGATAGCAAACGTGAAAGATGAAACTTTTTATCTATCGTCTTTTCTATTTCAGTTATGGTATTCACCGCAAACTAAGCAGACGAGTTACTGTTAGTGGCGTGGTTGTTTCAGTAATAGCGATCGCAGCCGCTTTAACTGGTTCTAGTAATGAAAGCATGAACTATCAGATAGTCACTTTTCTGCTATCTATTCTCATCATATCTGTAGTTTCAAGCTTGCTGTTTCGCTATCATTTTAGTGCTAATCGCAATCTACCCCAATTCGCAACTGTGGGTGTAAAACTGAAGTACAAAATTGTAATTCATAACAAAAGCGACAAAATCCAAAAAGGACTAAAAATATTTGAAAATTTTGCTGACCCTCGCCCAAGTTTTAAGGATTTCATAGAAACATTTGAAAATAGAAAAGTTCGGCATAATTCATTTGTTCGCTCTTTGGGATACAATCGTTGGCTGTGGTTAATTTCTCGCAAACAATGTGGTAACGCTTTACCAATAGATTTACCTCCCCTTGTACCAAATAGCAAAACTGAAGTTATTGGTGAAATCATACCTACTCAAAGAGGTATTATTCGGATTACGGGTATGACAGTAGCTAGACCCGATCCTTTTGGACTTTTTAAAGCGTGTAAAAGTATTTCTTTACCCCAATCTTTATTGATTTTACCTAAGTTATATCAACTGCCACCAGTTCAACTTCCAGGTGTCAAGAAACATCAATCTGGTGGTGTGGCGTTAGCCTCTTCTGTAGGTGATTCAGAGGAATTTAGGTCTTTACGCGATTATCGTCTGGGAGATTCGCTGCGAAAAATTCACTGGAAAAGCTGGGCAAAAGTTGGAAAGCCAATTGTCAAAGAAGAACAAGATGAGTTTTTTGTTCGACACGCATTGATTTTAGATACATTTCAAAGCGTGAATTATAGCGAAATTTTAGAAGAAGCAATATCAATTGCGGCTTCATTAGCTTGTGAAGTTCAAACCCAAGAATCATTATTAGATTTGATGTTTGTTGGTAATGAAGCTTATTGTTTTACCTTTGGCAGAGGACTGAGCCATACTGACAAAATGCTAGAAATTCTCGCATCTGTTGTTGCCTGTCGAGATAAATCTTTTGATTCTATTATTCCAGTAGTGCTGGAGAAACTATCTTTGTTGAGTGGCTGTATATGTATATTTCTTTGTTGGGACGAAGATAGGAAAAGATTAGTTAATTATCTCAAGAGTATGGGTATCCATACTTTAGTTTTGATCGTTACAGATAAGGAAGGTAAATTAGATAAGTTTGATTCAGATTATATGAACGATCAAATAACAAAATTACACTTTTTGAAGTTGGGAAAAATACAAGAGGAACTAATGCATATATGAAAGCGCCAGTGCTTCTCCTGAGTGCTGCTTTAATCTTTTGGGGTTGGCAGACAGGAATGTGGATTTTTGCCATACCAATGGCTGCGATTTTATCAGGATATCGCTTGATTAACTCGCGTTGGGATTTCTCCCCTGATGATTTCCGACGCATTGCTAATCTGTGTTTGATGATTCTGATTATTGTATTTGTTTCTCTTTTAACTACTCAACGCTCAATTTACTTAGTTTATACTCTGTTGCAGTGGTTTCCATTAGTATTTTTTCCCCTGCTGGCTGCTCAAACATACTCTGTAAATGAAAGTATTGATATTCGCACACTTTTTGTATCATTAAAAAATCTCATTAAAGCAGAATCAAACAGCTACATTATTAGTTTAGGTTATCCCTATTTTGCTCTCTGTATTTTATCTGCTGGAGTCGCTAATACTAGGGATATATCTTTTTATATCGGGATGTTTTTACTGACAAGTATTGCCTTTTGGTATATCCGATCGCAACGATTTTCACCTGGTATTTGGCTGAGTCTCATTCTGCTTGCTGGAATTATGGGATTTATAGGACAAATAGGTGTATATCATCTACAACAGAAGTTAGAAGATACGGTTGTTGCATGGTTAAGCAATAATAACAGTATTGGACAACTAACAGACTCAACAACAAAGCAAACTAGTATCGGTGAGATTGGAACATTAAAACAGTCAAATGAGATTATTTTTCGAGTTGCTGCTGATAGTCAAAAAGTTGCTCCCGGGCTGCTAAAAGAAGCAACTTATGATAAATATAAATCTGCTTTTTGGGTGGCATCAAATTCTACTTTTACTCCTGTACAACCTGAGATTAATGGTAAGAGTTGGCGTTTAGGCAATAACTCAGGCAATAGCTCAAAACTTACGATTTCTGCAACCCTTAATCAAGGTAAAGGCTTGTTAAGGCTAGCTGACGGAACATTTGAAATTGAAGAATTACCAGTCAGCCAAATGGAGAAAAATAAATATGGTACGGTGAAAGTAGAGGGAAAAACTGATGCGATCGCTTACCGAATCTTATTTAATAAAAGTCTTTCTTTGGATAGCCCACCAACAGAAGACGATCTGCAAATAGCCAAATCAGAAAGAGAAGCAGTAAACCAAATTATTAGGCAACTAGATATTACAGGAAAATCGCCCCAAGCAATTTTAGAACGTGTGGATAGCTTTTTGATTAAAAATTTTCGTTATTCTTTGAAACTTACAGGTAAAAACAATCAGTCAACACCTTTATCAACATTTTTATTGAAAACTCGCGCTGGACACTGTGAATATTTTGCCACTGCAACCACACTGCTTTTACGGGCGGCGGGTATACCAGCGCGTTATGCTGTAGGGTATTCGGTTCACGAATTTAGCCAATTAGAGAACCAATACATAGTTCGTAGCCGCCATGCTCATGCTTGGACATTGGCATATATAAATGGTAGATGGCAAGCTTTTGACACCACACCTGCTGATTGGACAAGTATTGAGAATGCAAATGCTTCTAAATTAGCATTTATCTCTGATTTATGGTCGTTTTTTAGTTTCAAACTCTCAGGCTGGTTACGTTCTAGTTTAGTTAGCAATCTATTTAAATATGGATGGTGGCTGATTTTGCCATTAATATTTCTGCGGTTGTGGAAGTTTAATTCTAAGAATCAAGTTCGCCGTTTATCTACGAAACAAATATTAACTAAACAAGTTGCAAAATCTGATGTAAATAAAAGAGATTATGAATTTTATTTAATTGAAAAAAGGTTACAAGAGTTAGGTTTAAGCCGTCATCCTTCAGAGTCTTTAAAAAACTGGATCAAGAGACTGGAAGAAGAATTACCTAGCTCAGATTTAATTGCTGATTTGACATCGCTAGTTGAACTGCATTACCGCGATCGCTTCGATCCTCAAGGTATTAAAGAAACTGAAAGAGCAAGATTAAAATCTGCTATTCAAGCCTGGCTGGTAATGTTACAAAAACATTTTCATCATAACTGAGCAGCGCGATCGCACTACACAAAAATACTGGAATAGTCTCTGCTTTGATATTATTCCGTTAGATAGAAGCGAAATTATCTTCTTATTATTTAAAGTAAGCATATTAAGGTAATACCAGCTTTTATTCTGCGCCTGGAGCATCTAGGCTTAGGATTTTTATAAGTCTCAAATGCTAAAAGCCTTAATAGTTAAATCAACTTAGTATTAAGTATCTTAATAGTAAAATGCATAGTCATAAGTACGCTTTAAACATCATACAAAGCTATAGTAATCTTATTAGTACAAAGTCTTGGCTTGGTAAAGTAACGATTTTAACACTATTTAGTAGTGTAATTACTGCTTGTGTTCCCGAGCCGAAGCAACCTGATGTTGTTGTCGTTCCTACACCACAAGCAACAGTTACCGTTACTGCTACGCCACAGCCAACAACTACCGTTGTTGTCACCCCAAGCCCACAAGTGACAACTATTGTTCAGACTGAACCAATAACGGACGTATTATTAATTACCAATGCTAACAAACAGACACTGGTAAATAGA
The DNA here is from genome assembly GCA_034530615.2 of Aulosira sp. ZfuVER01. GTDB lineage: Bacteria > Cyanobacteriota > Cyanobacteriia > Cyanobacteriales > Nostocaceae > Aulosira. The sequence goes on along the minus strand of JAVRCV020000068.1, from coordinate 87,825 downwards.
CCAGTGCAGTTTACAAATGTGAACGTTCAAAGTGTAGTAGGCGATCGCACTTTTTGGGTTGGTTCAAGTAATACTCAACGAGTATTCGTGGTTTTAGCTCCCAATTTAGATGCAGGAACTGCTGAAAACAAAATTGTTGTCAAAAAAGGACAGACTCTAGATCTAGCAGGCGTACTCAAACCAGTGCCTAGTGTAAAACAAGCACAGCAGCAATGGAAGGGTTTAACAGCTACTGAAGCTCAAGGATTAAAAAACCAAATCGTTTACCTACAAGCAAATCAAATCAGGTTTAAATAAACTTTTACTGACGACGGTGAATATATCCTTCGGCTTCTAATTTCTTAATAGCTCTAGCGGCAGCTTCTTTTCCATATCTTATACCAATAGCTGCCGATTCTCTAGAAAGCTGAGGAAGAACCGTAAGAGTTTTTTGTCCTATTGGTGTTTGATAAAAGGCAATGATTTGTTTTATCTCATCATTTGTAAAATATTTGCTGTAAATAGGAATAAATTCATTGGTCATATCCTCTGGTTTTAGCTCTGCTACAAAAGTATCCCAAAATTTTTGCGGTACTTGAGGATATTCGCCTTTCAAAGCAACTAGCATTTGATTGATGATTTGTCTTGAGAGGGTTTTTGTCCCAGTTATTTCTAATAATTTCTTGATGTTATTTATCTTATCTGGGTCTTGAGTATTTGTAGCAGGTGCAGTTGTCCTATTAGGAGTTTGAGCAAAAACTACTCCGTTAACAGTGGTTACTAGTGAAATAGCAACTACTGAGATCAAAATTTTAATTTTCATATTATCTATTTTTGTAAACTTATTAATGGGACAGTAAAATTTTAATACTTTTTTCATCGAGAGATATTTCTATAATCTCCGGAAATATTTCTCATGTCAATATGATAAATATAGTAGTCTTACATATTTCGTAAAATTTTCTGCTTCGCCTACTTTGCGGTTAGTTAAAAAATAATTTTCATAACTCATTCCGTCTTTGTCAAGCCGCGCCAAATTCTCTCTATACTTCTTCTCTTCGTGCCTTACTCATCTATCGCATTATTGTTTTAAAATTGATATTACAAATTGTGAATTGTGAATTTCACTAAGCGTTACTAACCTCATTACAATAGGTTGTCTCCTTCTATGAGAACTTTAAGATTTGTGAGGCTCAAATCTTGGCAACCAGTAATCAATCCACCTGTTGCTTGGATGTGTCGCAAGTATTCAAGAGCAGATTTAGTAATTAATTCTCCAGGCATTAATATGGGTATTCCTGGGGGATAGGGGCAAACAATTTCTGCACAGATGCGATCGCTCGTTTCTTCTAGAGGTAAAGTTTCTGTAGGGGTAAAAAAGGCCTGACGGGGAGAAATTTGCACAGAATTACCCAACTTAAAAATATCATCCCAGAAAATGAACTGCTTTTTTTCCGGTAGCGGTGGGGTTATCTGAGCCAAAGTAGTAAAACCCCGAACCAACTGCTCAATATCAGCTTGGGTATTGCCGAGACTAATAATAAACGTCAGATGTTGCAGCGACGAGAATTCAGCCGTAACGCCAAGTTTTTCATCTAAAATTTCCTCAGCCTCAAATCCTGTTAGACCTAAGCCAGAAACCTTGACAGTGAGGCGGGTTCTATCCAAAGCTACAAAGCCAGATGATTTTACTTGGGGAATATCTAAAACCGATAAACCCGAAATTTGGCTAATTCTGGTTCTGGCTGCATCTGCAAGTTGCAAAGTACGAGACATGAGCTGTTTGCCATGCAATGCCATTTGCTGACGTGCCGCATCCAGGGAAGCTAAAAGTATATAGCTGGGGCTGGTAGACTGGACTAATTGCAAAGCTTTAGTTACACGATCGCAATCTATCCTGTTTCCTTGAACGTGCAGCATGGAAGCTTGGGTCATTGCACCCAGAGTTTTGTGGATGGATTGTACAGTTAAATCTGCACCAGAGGCTAAGGCTGGGGTAGGTAATTCGGGATGAAAAGCAAAGTGTGCGCCGTGGGCTTCATCTACGAGTAAAGGGATATTGTAGCTATGGGTAATTTGGGCGATCGCTTCCAAATCTCCACAAACGCCGTAATATGTTGGGTACAGTGCGAACACTGCTTTTGCATCGGGATGCTGTTGTAAGGCAGATTTTACGGCAGTTGGTGTAATACTGTGGGCAATATCTAAAACTGGATCGTATTCAGGATTGAGAAAAATTGGTATAGCACCAGAGAGAATTAAACCGGCGATCGCAGAGGAATGCACATTTCGCGGCAGAATAATTTTATCCCCTGTGCCACAAGTAGCGAGAATAGCTGCTTCTATTCCACAGGTAGAACCATTGACCAAAAACCATGTTTGTTTAGCGCCAAAAGCTTCAGCCGCAAGTTGTTGCGCCTGTCGGATCGCGCCTTGGGGTGCAAACAAATTATCTAAATCCCCTAACTCTGTTAAATCAGCGCTAAACACAGCTTTACCAAGTAAATCAGCTAAGGGTTGAGCAATTCCCTCTCCCCGTTTATGTCCTGGAGTGTAAAAGGGAGTATGAGGGCTTGCTGCACAAGCTTTTAAAGCGTCTATTAATGGTGTTTGGTTTTGATTGAGCATTTTGCCGAAAACAACCGCAGTTTACGAAATTACCAAGCTATATGAACCTTCTATCTAGATTCGCCTGTGTTCCAGACCGTTCTCTACCTGGTCTTACCCAAGCAATATCTTGATGAGAATCACGTGTCATTTGTGCATCTCGCTCTGCGTCACTTTCAAATCCACCGCGAGTTGAAAATCCAACGTTATTCCGAGGACTCGTGAACATATGATAGACAACAACCGCGTCTGTTTTTGCAAAAAGATATTGCTGTGCAAGTAAATCTGCACCTCGCGCATCTCCCACAACAAAACTTTGATATTGTTCGATAGCCCGATCAATCAAAAAGCGGTAGTGCAAATCAAATTCCGCCTGAGTTAGGTCTAGATGTCCACTAATAAAATTGACAATTTCCTTGTCTGCCATACAAGTATCCTATTATCAATTACTTTGAAAATTTACGCCAAAGATACCTATTTTGGTCAGGATGTTATGATTTTCTGAGTAAAATTAACATTGTTATTTCGAACGACCATAATTAAGATTGAGAGCATCTTTTCTGCAAGGGTGCCAGTACATTTTGAAAGCAGTTCTTGTTGAATTGAGATTAAATTATCATTTGATAGGTCTTTTTGAGAAGACTTGACCTATTCTGTGATCTCAAAACGATCATACTCCTCTATTTTGTGTGCTGTATCTGATTTGTCATCCCCTTATGAGAATAGCTTGAATACAGTTTATCTAAAAGCTTATCTACCTTGCTATCATTCTCCTTAGATTTATCTTCGTTATTATTTTGAGGTTTTGTATGCTTACCAATTTTATCCTTAAAAACTTCAATAATCTTTCCCAATTCTTCCAAGTTCAATAATTGCTTTTTATTCCAAATATTTGCGGCTTCTTGAATTGTGTAAAGATCGTCTAGCATCATTTCAATACGTCCGGTTTTAGATGATTGTCCTGCTTCATTTAGACGAGTCTGAATTTTGCTCAAATATTCTTTATAATTAAAAGTATTAGATGACTCTGTCGTATTTTTATTATTTAAAATATTTAAAGCATATTCATAAACAGTTTTACAAATTTCATTCTCTTTATATTTTAATGCAAAACTGAAAGCCTTTTGCCAAGCATTATAAGTTTCTTCTAAGTTGCATTGCCAAAGTAATATTAAGCCCAAATTCCAATAATATTCAGGATAATAAGAAGGTTCATATTCAATATTTATAGCCTGTTGTATTTCTAATCGTGCCGCTGTTAATAATTTTTTTCCTTCTTCTGTTAATTCAATTTGTCCTTCATTATTTGAAAATTTATTTTCAATTGCATCATGAAAATTTATTAAACCTAGTGCAGAATAAGGTGCTGCATTTTTATATCTTGAATGTGATTTGGCTTGCCCAATATCTATTCTTGCAATCATTCTAGCTTTATTATTGTGTGAAAAATGATATAATAATAGGATGGCTCTATTATGATAAGGTTTCCAAAAATTTTCCTTTCGCTTTATAGCTTCATTATAATAATCAAGCGCTTTAATATACTCTCCCTTTATGGCATATATAATTCCAAGCCCGTTATAGGAATAAGGTAATTTATCATCTTTCCCCTTAACGTATTCATAATACTCGCTAGCATAATTATATTTTTCTTGTTTTAAGTATACATTTGCAAGACCAATGTAGAAATATATATTTTATCAATTTTCATAGCATAAGTGAATAATTTTTTTGCAATATCAAGCTTTCCTACTTCAATATAAGAAGCTCCAAGATAATACATAAAAACTGAAATATCCGGATTATAAACGTCATGATTTATAGCTTGCAAACAATATCCTAATGATTCTTCAAGTTGTTTCAAAGAGTTATTTATACACAATTCATTTAGTTCGGCAAACTGTTGCGTTAATTTATAAAAGTCTTTATTTGTCCGATATTCATTAAACTTAGAAATAGCTTCAGTATAATTTTTAAATGCTTTCCATGAGCTTTGTTGATTATTAGATATTAAAAATTGGCTAAGTTTGTAAGCAAGCTCTCTTATTATTTCAGGGAATAACCCATTCTCTACATTTTCGTGGGTTACTTCCCATATTTTTATTTCATTACCAGATTCTAATTTAACTACTAAACGAATCTTTGAACCCAATGCTTGTATACTTCCTGTAATTAAGCGTTCTACTCCACCGAAAGGCCATAAATATTTTAATATTAAAAGTAACGCACCTATAGAAAATTTTGTCTTACCATACTCTAAAGTTCCAACATTAACTAATTGATTTATAAGTTGTTCTTGATTAGAACTTATTGGAGAAGGATAGAACAGGTTTTGTGTTTCAAGCCTTATAAACTCTTCTTCACGCTCAAGAATATCTGAATAACTTACATAAATTTGCCAAATTCGGTGGAGTTCGGAGGATAGAGAATCACTAATTGCTTGTCCGACTTTTTTTCCAAATTTTTCGTTTGTTGTATCCTCAAATGGAAGAATTACTGTACCTTTGGCTTTACTAGATAACCACCTTAAAAATAAAACTATAGTTCCCAGTAAAAATATAATGCATATAACCTGTAAAAGATTTACAATATAGTTAAATAATACACTTATTTCGTCTTTTTTTATAATTCTAACTATATCTAAAAAAAACTCATTATTGAATATGCTAAACAATAGCCTTATCGACAAAATAATAACTATAATAATTGTTGCTAATTCAATAGTGTTATTAATAAAAGCTAATGTAAATTTTCTTATATCCCTAATATAAGAATCTATCTTTTTCGTTCTTATATGATAAAAAGGATATATAGTAAAAGCTATAATCAAAATTAAAAGAAATATCGAAGGCCAAAAAAGGGAAATTAATTGCAAGATTATGTTAAGATTATTCATAAAATAAAAATTAGTATTTATCTAAATAAATTTTTGGAAAGTTACAAATAAATTTTATATTTCCATGAGATTGGAAAGTTTTAGTATCAGAAGACTCTAGATTTTTTTGATAAGTATTGTCAAATATTGAAAATAAATTAGCCCTTAACTCATATTATTTAATCAGCAGTTTTTAATAGCTATAAATTTAACTTTTAATTATTAATATTGTTATCTTATGACTTAATATAAGTTAATCTATAATAAAAGCTCTTAGATTATATCTATCAAAAGATAGGTTTTTATGATAAATAACTATCCTTCTATATAAGTAGAAAGACTTAAAAAACCAAACTATGTGAAGATAAGTAAATACATATAATGTATCTAGTACGGTAACAACGATATGAGTAGCCGTGTATTGGAGTGGCAACACCTAAAAAAGATGAACTAGCCTCGAAAACTTTTGAGGATGAGTTATACATTGCCTATGCTGTGATTGATGGAATTTAAACAAGAGGAGAAAGTGAAACTACAGCACGTAACGTGTAAGATTTAACTTTCGTTCTTATGGTGAACTGTTTGTTACATATCTATAAATTTCTCCAGCGACTTACTTAACTAACAAAATAGAAAGACTTGGAGTTGATTTATCTCCAAGTCTAAAATTTAACTTTCTTCGATTAAGAAATTTTGATTACAGTGTCAAAGATTGAGCATCTGTCTCAATCAATTTAGCTAAATCTTGCAAGAATGCAGCAGCATGAGCACCGTAAATAATTCGATGATCGGCGGTAATATTTACCTGCATTTGTTGACGCACAGCAAACAAACCATCAGGTGTTGCTACAACTTGCGGGCGAGATGCACCAATTGCTAAAATCGCACCTTGTCCGGTTGGTAAAATCGCATCAAATGTGTCTACACCAAACATCCCCAAGTTGGACACAGTAAAAGTGCCGCTGTTGTATTCGTCTGGTTGCAGTTGTTTTGCTCTCGCACGGTCTACCAAAGACTTCCAACTGCGCGATAAGGAATAAATATCTACTAAGTCTGCATTTTTTAACACAGGTGTAATCAATCCGCCATCATCCATTGCTACAGCTACGGAAATGTTGATATCAGAATGATAGACAATTCCTTGCTCTGAGTAGCTAGCATTGAGTAATGGGTGTTTTTGCAGCGTTACTGCTACAGCTTTCGCCAATAGCGCTGTCATGGTCACACCTTTGGATTTAATCTGCTTATAAAGCTTGTCTAGTCCATCAGTGGTAATTGTGTAACCCACGCGGAAGACAGGTACAGATAGGGTAGCTACCATGTTCCGGACTAATGCACTCTGGAAAGTAGTGAAAGGTGCTATCTGACCCGGAACAGCACTAGCGGCGGCGGGTGCGGGTGCGGCTGGACGAGATAGTGGTGCTACTGGAGTGGTTGTTGGTACAGATGGTGGCGGTGCAACTGGTGCGGTAGCGGCGGGCTTACCCTGATTTGCAGCTGCTTCCACATCCTCAGCAATAATACGACCGTAGGGGCCACTGCCTTGAAGCGTCTTCAAATCAACTTTTAGCTCTTTTGCCAACTTCCGAGCGCGGGGTGAAACTACGAGCCTTCCTTCTCGGTGGTTTGAGCCATTTTGAGACGCCAAAGCTGGTGTTGGAGCCGAAACACTTGCCGCAATTGGTTCGGGAGAGGTGGTGGCAGGCGCAGCAGCGCTACCAGAATTAGCAGCAGATTTAGCAGTTTCGATTTCAGCTTCTGTTTCAGCAATGAAAGCGATCGCATTTCCTACAGCCGCAGATTCACCAGCTTGCACTAAGATGTGAGCCAAATATCCTTCATAAAAGGATTCCACATCCATATCTGCCTTATCTGACTCGACAACCACCACTGTTTCGCCTTTTTCCACTTTATCGCCTGGCGACTTCACCCAAGAAACAATCTTGCCTTCGGTCATGGTGGAACTCAGCGCCGGCATAAATACTTCGTAAATGCTCATAGGGTGGTTTCAGAATCAATGAATTTATGGACTTTAACAGCTTTTACCAGATCGAATTGTATCTTGGCACGAGGGTTTTAGGTTGGAGATTTTTAACCAAGAAAGGCAGGAGGCAGGGGGCAAGGGGGACAAGGAGGACAAGGGGGACAAGGAGGACAAATGACAAATCACCAATGCCCCATGCCCAAGGAACCTAAAGACGAAATGAAGGTCTAAATAATATAGCAATTCTCAATGGTTCTTCACGATGCAATTGCGATCGCAAAGTATGAGCTAACAGTCAACGTCCACAGCAAGTTGTTCAGCAATCAAATGAGTTTGTTATTTATCTCTATTTTCCGTATAATCACCCACCATACAATAAAGGCTACTGATAACCAGAAGGTAGAGGCTCGGCGGTTAAGCTTCAATCTAAAATTCAAAATTAATAATTTACTTGTTTGAAATTTTTGTTTAATTTTATGACAGTAAAGTGGAAATTGTTCTTGATTGTGATGATAGGTCTGTTTGCCACTGCTGGCGCAGGAGTTTATTTCTCTGAACACCAGCCATCTGCACAAAGTCTTGAGACGAGAAATGGTCAAGCACAGCAGGTAACAGCAACTCAGATATCTCAAGATGTTGAAACCTATCCAGAGCGTAGCCACTATAAAACTATACCGCTTGCAAGTATTAACTCTACTCTCCAAGGTAGCGATCCAGCTACTCTCGCCTTGAGTGCTTTTGATGATACAGCATCAGAGGTAGGAACACGTAAGGTAGAGATAGTTTATCCGCAACGAAATCAGGCTTTAGTGACGATTACGCAACTTAACCAGAGCGATCGTTTAGACAGTGCAGTGAAATATCGAGTGGCGATGACAACTTTTGGGCGATCGCTGTTAGTTAGTTCACCGCCTGTATGGCAAATTGTATGGGCTGGTTCCCAGGTGCAATGTCGGACTGGGAACCGCCTCAAAAAGAATTTAAACCAAAACTGCCAACCCCCAATTGGCGAATATAAAGCTGGAAGTTAGTTTGGAAAAGTTTGCTAAGTGAAGAAATCCACGCCACAGGCAGTTTCTTGTATTGTCGCCAGTGACATGGAATTAAAACAAGAGTGCTTAAAAAGGTCAGTAGATGCCTTTGTATGAGTCATGAGTCATGAGCGAGTAAAACCACAAATGACAAGTGACCAATTTAGATATCGCCACGAATTTCTTCTACAATGCCATCACGCAAAACAATTTCAACCTGGGTTTTGCTAATTAAATTATCACCAGGTTCTATGCGGAAAAAGCCTTCCATTTGGAATTGGTTGACTTCCTGATCCAACTCAAGAAACTGTACTTGCTGGAGGTTTTGCAGGAATTGATTTTTTTGCTCTAGCAGTTCGCTTTTCTTTTGATTGACTTGGAGTTGAATATTGTCAATTTGTTGGAGGGTTTGGGGACCTGGTGGTTGCAAACTCTGCTTTTGAATAGCAGTAATTGCTCTTTGTCCTTCAATGTCTAGTTGTTGCAATTGCTGATCGGTTTGATTGATCTGGGCTTGCAGTTGCTGTTGTATTTCCTCTTTCCACAGAGGAGTAACAATGACTTTGACATTAACAATACGTTTCAAAAGCAATTGTTGAGATTGAGATTTGGAGACATCCATACAGTTTCACGTTCACTCTATAATTTTGGTCTGTGGAATTATCAGGCAAACATGGCGTTAATGATATCGCGATAGCGTTCTGCGACGACATGACGCCGGATTTTTAGTGTTTGTGTCATCAAGCCATTTTCAATGGAAAACGGCTCAGGAATGAGTTTGAAAGGGCCAATGCGGTCATCAATTCGATAGCCTGGACGATTTTGCACTTCCCGATTCAATTCCTTCCTATATAATTCCTGGATTATTTTACTCTCCAGGTCTATTTTTTGACTGGATGAGGCGGTAACATTCTCATTTTCTGTACTTGAGTTCAGATGTTGAGTTTCTGCCCATTTTTCCAAGGCTTCAATATTGGGGACAATCAAGGCACCAATGCTACGCTGATCTTGACCAACAAGCATAATCTGATCGATGTAGGGCGATCGCAAACAGGCATCTTCTATCGGCTGTGGCTCGATATTTTCGCCGTTGGTTAACACAATAGTATCCTTGGCTCTGCCAGTTAGCACCAAATCATTTTGCGGTGTCACCCAACCCAAATCGCCGCTATCAAACCAACCTTCAGCGTCGATTACTTTTGCTGTCGCTTCTGGATTTTGGTAATAACCTTGCATAATTTGCGGCCCCTTCAACAACACCAAACCTCGCTCCCCAACTGGGAGAGGTTTGCGAGTCTCTGGATCTACAATTTTAGTTTCTGTAGCGGGTAGCGTCGGCCCAGATGATCCACGTACATTGTGCCAAGGACGACGGACATTAGTCACAGGAGATGTTTCTGTTAAGCCATAGCCTTGCAAAATTTCTACACCAATAATTTCAAAAAAGTTATCGATGTGCTTGGGAAGTGCGCCGCCACCGCTAATTACGTGCTTAAGTTGTCCTCCTGTCGCTTCTCGGACTTTAGCATACACTAGTTTTTCTCCTAAGGCATGGAGAGGCGACAAAACAGAAGTTTGTATCTTAGCGGAGAATCGTTCCATCGCAGAAGATTGTAGATGCTCTAAACTCAGGCCCTCAGCAATGCGTTTTGCTTGAATATATTTATTGCTATTGTCTAAGAAAAAGTTAATTAAGCGTTGCTTGTTGGCTGGTTGTTCGCGGAACTGCTTTTGCGCTCCTTCATAAATTGATTCCCAGAGGCGGGGTACAGCCACCATATAATGGGGTTTAATTTCTTTCAAATCTCGCTTCACAGAACGCAGGTTAGTGTAAACCTGTCCACAACCTTGAGAAAGTAAGTAATACTCCACTGTTCTTTCATAGCTATGCCAACTAGGAAGGATACTCAAGGCCATATCGCCTACGTTTGGTTGCACCACTGTCCCGAAAGTTGTCACTTGGTGCAATAAATTCCCATGAGAGAGCATTACACCCTTGGGCTTACCCGTAGTACCCGAAGTGTAAATGAGCGTAGCTAGGGTATCGTAGTTTTGCTGAACTGTTTCTAGGGAACGGTTAGAGCCAATTTCTATTACCTGTAAAAAATTCAGTACCTTGAGAGTTTCTGCTGCTGGCGGTGTTTCATCCGAAAGCAAGATTACCAGTTGCACGGGTAAATCGTTGAGCCTATCTTGGAGTTTTTTGAAGGTCTTTAAATCCTCGACTACTAGCGCCGTGCTGCCACTATTCGCCACAATAAACAGTAATTCTTCCTTTTCTGCTTGAGAGCTACGCACCGCATCAACGCCCCCAGCAGTCATGATACCTTGATCGACAATAAACCACCTGGGACTATTATCGGCAATTAAGGAAATGCGATCGCCTGCTTTTACTCCTAAAGCCTGTAACCCAGCAGCAAACTTTTGAATTTGCTCTGCTAACTGAGTGTAATTAATCACTACCTCTGGTTTGGCATGAGGATTATGCAGAGCAATACTATTCTTAAATAACTTTGCTGCTAATGGCCAAATTTCTGGCAATGAATTCACATTTGTATAATCTGCCAAACGCTTTAATGCTGAACGTTCTCGTTCACTGATATCAGATAAATAAATAGACGCAGGTTTTGTTTTTGACATCACATATCACCTATATAGTAAATGGCTACTTTTTGAGAAATGCCTTCAATATACACAATGCTTTCTGGTATAGCATTTTCGGAAAACGCACGCTTCCATTAACAAAAATTTATGATAATCTTAATTTATATAGTTAAAAAGCAATGGATGTGTTGGCAATCAATGCAATTGCATAGCCTTTGCTAATAGCTAACAATAGTGACCACCTATTTATACAGGGGGGTGATTACCTGTGGTTTTAAAAGATGCTGCATTACTGACGCTCATCAATACTGTTGCTTGTCTAGCATTCCCCAAGCTGCTATCTATCATTACTTCACCTCAAGCCAAAACTACTGAACCATCACCGAAAGGTTCCAGTTCGCAAAAAGCTAGAGTGCCTATCACTACTTTTCCTTATTGTACTGCTTACCCCTTGACAGGCGGCCCATTCTGTAGATTCCGTCCTCATTTCTGCGATCGGTGTACTCCAAATTAACAATTATTTGAGAGTAGCAGGGTTGAGTTAAAATTCTCAAGGGGCAGTTTTGCATTGGGAGAAGAAGAGGTAGTGGATTCATCCCATTTAAAAATTGGATCTTGAAAAGTCAAGATGGAAATATGAATTTATAATTCACAATTCACAAGCAAATTAATCTACGTAATCTCAAAATTGTGTAATTCTTTCATTGCAAGTCAGAGGTAAACTCCATCCTCTTGTGGGTGGAGTTCTTTATTAAGTGTGTGACTTGCTGACCCAAAAGATTTTTATATGCTACCAGAGTAAAATCAATATATTTACGTAACTTATATCAGCTAAAAGAAATCCAAAATTGTAAATGTAGTTTAAAGTACTGATTTTGATTGACAATAGGAAATAGACCCATAAGTTATCAAATTAAGGAGGCGATAGTCTATGTCTTTCATAGATTGTATATTATTAACGCTCATCAATACTCTTGCCTGCCTTGTATTTCCCAAATTGCTATCTATGATTTTGGCAGCAAAAACCAGAAAACCTACTCTATCTCCAACCTCTATAACAACACCGGAATCTAGTCCTGAAATTGAAATACCCAGTTTTTCGTAATAGTTGTTTTTGCCAACCTGCACTACATATTAGAAAATTATCTTAATAAAAGTGCAATCTAGCTAGCTTTGGGAAAGCGATTGCGTTGAGGGAGGATGATCGCAGATACAGCAACAAAATTATTCTTTCTCCCTCTCAGCGAACTCAAAATTCTTGTTTAGCAAAATCCAATACAAATCAGTGAAGAGTAATTTGGGTGATAGAAACCCTCAGATGTTGATTAAACATCTTGATTTATCGGTGGTTTAATTGTAGGCGGTGCGTTGCGCTGCGCGACAACACACCCTACACTTAACTGGCTCCCCTACACTTAACTTGTCTTTACATAGTTATAGATATTCGCGCCTAGCTACTTACGATTTTCGCGTCGCCACTTTCCCCGCACTAAGCGAATTTCATCATAACTATAACTCTCACCCAGTTGTTCACGAATTGGAGTTAGAGAAATATCACCCAGCACTTCTAAAACTTGCCAAATCTTTTTTTGGCGTTCTAAAGGAACCAACTGATTTAAATCTACAGGCTGATTTTTCTCAATTAAATCTGTAAGGTGACGGATGATTGTAGTAGAGCGAACATTTCTTTTTTCAGCAATTTCGTCAATCCTCAAACCTCGTTGATGTAATTGTAATGTCAATAGTTCAGTATCCGAAGGTAAGCCAAGACTTACAATAGGTTTGGAATTATCTTGTGGATCTATTACACCTTGTTCTTGACGATATGCGCGAATTTCTGAAATGAATTTTTCGCCATATTGGGCAAGTTTGTGGCTACCTACGCCGGAAAGTTTAGCAAATTCCGTGAGATTTTTTGGTTGCACCTGTGCCATTAATTTCAAGGTAGAATCTTGAAAGACAACGTAAGGTGGTACAGATTGTTCGTCAGCTAGTTGTTTACGGAGCGATCGCAACCTTTGCATCAGGATTTCCACCTCAGCAGCTTTTTCACTTCCTTCTTCCCAATTAATCTTTTGAACTATGGGAACAGCTAAACTAACTGTGCGCTGTCGTCGCATCACTTCCCAACTCAAGGCGTTCAGTTTCAAGACTGAATAACCATCGCTGGTTTGTTCTAATAAACCTTGATGTAAAAGCGATCGCCCTAGCATTCGCCATTCATCAATACTTCTATCTTTACCAATACCATAGGTAGAAAGCTTGTCGTGTTCGTTTTGGGTAATTTTCTGGGTTTTTGCTCCTCGCAACACATCAATAATATGCAGCATCCCAAATCTTTCTTTACAACGCGCCACACAAGATAGGAACTTCATCGCTTCAATTGTCCAATCTTGTATTGGTTTGGGATGACGACAATTATCACAATTACCGCAATTACCCGCAAATCTTTCCCCAAAATAACCTAGTTGAATCGTCCGTCGGCAATCTGTACCTTCGGCATAGTCTATCATCTGCCGTAATTGTTGCTTAGCAATCAACTGTTCTTGCGGATCTGTTTTTTGTTCAATACTCCATTCAATTGTTTTAATATCACCAAAGCTGAAAAATATTGTACAGCGTGATGGTTCGCCATCTCTACCCGCTCTACCTGATTCTTGATAGTAACTCTCTAAATTTCGGGGGATATCAAAGTGAACTACCAGCCGCACATCTGGTTTATTAATACCCATACCAAAAGCAATAGTTGCTATCATCACCCGGACATCATCTCGAATAAACCGCGTTTGATTCTTGCTGCGTTCATCGTCAGGTAATCCGGCATGATAAGCTAAGGCAGCAATCTTATCTTTTTGCAGTTTAAAAGTGAGTTCCTCAACTTTTTTACGAGTTAAACAATAAACAATTACTGAACCTTCTGTTTCGCGAATTAATTCTAATAACTCAGCGTAAGCATATTTAGTTTTAGAACGGACTTCATAATAAAGGTTTTGCCGATTAAAACTAGCAACGTGGATACTAGGTTGCTTTAACGCTAATTGTTGGATGATATCACTACGGACGCGATCTGTGGCGGTGGCGGTAAGCGCCAGCGTCGGAACATGAGGATAACGTTTACGCACAGATCTTAACTGGCGATATTCTGGGCGAAAGTCGTGTCCCCACTCAGAAACACAGTGCGCTTCGTCAATCGCGAAAGTAGAAATACCGATTTGATGATTGACTAAATCGAGAAACGGGAGAAATCTCTCACTCAGAAGACGTTCTGGGGCTACGTAGAGTAATTTAACTTTACCGTTGAGGATGGCTTCTTCCCGCGATCGCACTTTATAAGCAGTGAGACTACTATTAAGAAAAGTGGCGCTAATATTATTATTTCGCAGTGATTCTACTTGGTCTTGCATCAAAGCGATTAGTGGCGACACCACCACAGTTAAACCTTTCTTCAACAGCGCTGGTAGCTGAAAGCACAAAGATTTACCTCCACCCGTAGGCATCACCACCAACAAATCCCGATTTTGCAGCGCATCTTCGATAATTTGCCGTTGTCCTGGGCGGAATCGGTCGTAACCGAAGTGATATTTTAGCGCTTGTTCGAGATTGGGATACTGAAGCATAGCGATCGCTTTTTCTGGGCGTTCTGCGTGAGTAGTTATGAGGATAACAGGATTTTAACAATCTCACCTCTAGAAGTTCTAGAGGGAGCATCCCGTTTTGGTGGATCGCTACTACAAACTTTCGTCCGCCTAGCCTTCGGCTTCTGCGAGGCAGTACGCGGACTCTCTGAAACCTGCCTTCGCGGGTTTTGTTTGTATAGATGCGATTTCCAATCGCCCCGTATTTCTTTGCACTTCAGTATGCAGAACAATTACGCGATCTACAATGATTTAAGCAGCAAAAGCAGGTGTAATTGTGATGCAATCAATTTTCTGGAGTGTAGAAGAAGTAGCTCTAAGAGCTAAACAGTTTTACGAAAACGGTATTCGTCAAAATGTCGAGTATGGTGACAATATCGGTAAGATGATTGTAATTGATGCAGAAACGGGTGAATATGGGATAGATCCAACTGGTGTTGAGACAGCGTTAAAGTTAAAACAGAAAAACCCTAATGCTAGATTATTTACTATACGGATTGGTTATGATGTTGCTGTAAGTTTTGGTGGTGCAATGGAGCGTACTGCTGAATGAATTATGGAAAAGTAATCGATGGCAGGGCAATAATTCCAGTGGTTTTTCGTTTACCTTCACAGCCAGAATTTTCTTTGGATTTTGTCATTGGTACTGGATTTAATGACCATCTTACTTTACCATCACAAGCAGTTAGTGCAATGAATCTTCCCTTATATTCTAGTACCGAAGCAAGGTTAGCCGACGGTACTCAAGCTTTATTATCTATACATTTAGCAACAATTGTATGGGACGGTATAGAAAGATTAGTTCCAGTTTTAGCTGCTGGTTATAAACCTTTGCTGGGCACTTCTCTCATGGCAGGATATCATCTAGAAATAGATTTTCAAGAGAATGGTTTAGTTTCATTAGAAAAACTCTAATTTAATTAGAATATCTTACAGATTGTGAATCCATTAGCGTCCATATTTCAGAAGACATTCAAGCCATTGACGAATTTGAACAAGGTATGTAATCCCTTATAACGGCAAACATACATTTTAATGCTAAGGTCAACAACGGTAAAATCGAAATTCCCGTTGAGTATGAAGATGAAATCCGCAATGGCGAAATGGTGCAAATCGTTCTCTTGAAAACCACCTCAAAAATGAAACGTTTTTCCACAACAGGTATAATTGCGCAGTTAACCGCAAATCCTATTCAAATTTTAGGTTTCAAACCACTCACCAGAGAGGAAGCCAATGAACGTTGGTGATAGATGCAATACCCTGAAAACGCTTCAGTCTATAGCACAAGTGCAGATTGCTCTTTGTTCTCATTTTGGGATAGCCTAATCGTGGCCAGTGCAATTCTAGGAGAGGCGAGTATTCTTTACTCAGAAGATATGCAAGTTGGCTTAATTATTGAAAATGCTTTGCAGATTGTGAATCCATTTTTGCAGGGAAACGCATGAATCTTGAAGTTGACACAAAGGCATCAAAACGAAAATGGCTAGATTTTGCCTTTGATTGATAAGTTTTACTTAAGCTGTAGTAAGGACAGTAACTTTATTCGTAACGTCTGCTTTCGTGTTGGTAACAAATGCACAAACTGTGGTGACTATGAGAACCTTATTAGACTTCTTGCAAAAATCGGAATAGAAAACACAGATAAATACGGATAAACATTGGTGTTCGTCTGTGGTTCTATATCCAAAAAATCGACTTATGCAAGAGACTCCATAAGCTACGGTTACAAGGAACAATGAAAAGACCTCTTCCCTGTTCCCTATTTTTAAGGCAGCTCTATTAATTGCGATCGCGCACCACTTCACAAAGCAATAAGGACACAGCACTGCTGTGTCCCTACCATAGATTATAGATGTGGTTGTATTAACGTTGATAACGCGGCGCATTGAAAGCTTCCCAGGCGGCTTTAGCGGCGTGTTGTAGGCGATCGCCGAAATCTACCAGTTCTCTCATCAGCAAGTACCAGTTTTTCTCAAATTCGTCTTGCATAACTAGCCAAGCGTATTCTAGGCGATACTCCCGTTCAACACGTGTCCTAGCTTCAATTGCTTCCCGTGCTTGACGCACAGCTTTCAAATACGTTTCGCTGCTAATATTACCTGCTGACTTTGCTTCAGCTTGGGCGCGTTTTTTTAGCGCTTCAATTAAAGCCTTAGTTTCGCCCTTGGCTTCTTCAGTTTCGCCAACCATTTCGGTTTCTACCAATTCGTGAGTTTCAGGGCTAACTTCTATTATTAATGTGGATTTAACATCTTTATCAGTCATAGTTGATACATCCTTATTCGTAATTACCTTTTCGCAAGGAGATAAGGGGGATAAGGGAAGAGAGAAAAAGCAGGGGAGCAGCGAGCAGGGGTACAAGGAAGACAAGGGAGCAGGGGAAGATAAAATTCTCAATGCCCAATGCCCAATGCCCCATACCTAATAAACTGTTGTTGACAGTTGTTGCTCTAATTTCAGCAATTGTTCAACTCGCGCATCCGTGGAAGGGTGGCTAGAGAACAAGTTACCCAAAAACTGCCCAGAGATAGGATTGATAATTAATAATGGCTCAAAAGCTGGATTAGCATTCAAAGGTAACTGCTTTGCTGTCAATTCTAAGCGTTGCAATGCCCTAGCTAAAGCGCGGGGATTACCAGTTAATTTCGCAGAACCAGCATCGGCGGAGAATTCTCTTGTACGCGAAATTGCTAGTTGAATAATTGTGGCAGCCAAAGGCGCAAGTAAAACTGTTAATAAAACACCTAAAGGATTACCGCCTCTGTCATTATCTCGCGAACCACCGCCAAACCATAAGCTGTAACTTACCATTTGCGCCAAGAATGAAATTGCACCAGCGATTGTGGCTGCAACGGCTTGGGTTAAGGTGTCACGGTTAATAATGTGGGTAAGTTCGTGGGCGATTACACCTTCGAGTTCATCCTCTGGTAATATCTGCAAAATTCCTTCTGTAACAGCAACCGCCGCGTGTTCTGGATCGCGTCCTGTAGCGAAAGCATTGGCAGTTTGACCAGGAACAATATAAACTGCCGGCATGGGAATATTGGCGCGATCGCTCAATTTCTTCACCATACGATACAGTCCCGGCGCTTGGGCTTCACTCACAGGCTGGGCGCGATATACAGCCAGCGCAATTTTATCTGATTGATACCAAGAAAATAGATTTGTGACTGCTGCTAAACCAATACCTATAATTAACCCAGTACTGCCGCCAATCACCCAGTAACTAATTGCTATCAACAACCCACTAAGAGTAGCTAACAATACCAAAGTTTTGAATTTATTTCCCATATTTTGCTCTCCTGCTAATGCTGTAATTAAAGTTTTAGGCAACAGCATTACTTAAGTCGCACTTTGATTTTATCTAGCTCATCTATGATTTAGATTACAGATAACCTCCCATTTGAGTACGGTTTTCCCACGTAATTTATGTAAATGTCATCGAAAGCACATAAAACGATTGATACCATCTCACTTTAAATAATCATATAAATCTGAAGGTAGGGGCACAGCAATGCTGTGCCCTCATTAAGAACCTATATGTATCAGGGTTTTCGTGAATTGGTATGAGTTTGTTGAATGATTTTTTGTTACAAAAAATCAGAATGCCGATCTCATAGTAAACAGCATCTATCCATAGTATTGAATTTCAAAAATAGAAATAAAAATTAGAGGTTGATTCTATCAATAAATTATGAATAAAATTCCTCACAATGTATAGGTATTAGGATTTTTCCCAGGGTAAGCTCATCTAATTGAGTAGAATATTAGCTTTAGCATGGGGGAAGAGGCGAGTGTCGCTCGCCTCTTCCCCCACGGTACGATTATTATCCTTATCCAGATTTATTTAGACTCAAAGATGTATTGACAAAATACACTCACTTTGAGCTTGCTCCGAATAGGTAAGTGTGGGCAAGTTAGTAACTCATAATGTGCAATACGTCGCGCAGAACACTATATCCAGCTAAATCCCACAATAAGTAAGCTAGAAATCCAATAGCTGCTAAACGGCCATTCCACAATTCGGCTTGAGGATTCCAGCCAAAGATAAAAGCATTTCGATCTATGCCGTTGTAAGCCTTAGCAACTGCTGGTAGTTCAGTAGAAGGACGACTTTCCATTTTTTTCCTCCAAAATTGAGCAATTTTTTGAGTACTTAATCTTTAGTAGCCAATCAGATGCAATACATCGCGGAGGACGCTATAACCAGCTAAATCCCACAATAAATAGGCGAGAAATCCAATAGCTGCTAAACGACCGTTCCATAGTTCAGCTTGGGGTGTCCAGCCAAACAGAAAAGCATTACGATCTACGCCGTTATATTCTGTAGCAACTGGTGGTAAATCAGTAGAAGGACGAGTTTCCATTTTTGTCTCCAATATAGAGTAATTTTGAGTTGTTTTTTGTGTATTTAAGTGTTAGTAACCGATGAGGTGTAATACGTCGCGGAGGACGCTATAACCAGCTAAATCCCACAATAAATAGGCGAGAAATCCAATAGCTGCCAAACGACCATTCCATAGTTCGGCTTGGGGAGTCCAGCCGAATATAAAGGCATTACGATCTATGCCGTTATATTCTGTAGCAATTGTTGGTAAATCCGTGGAAGAGCGAGTTTCCATTTTTTCCCTTAACAATTTGTTTCTTGGTTTAAATGTAACGATTTATAAATAAATTGCTTTCTGTCTATAGGTACAAACTATAAGCACTTCTTGTGGATGATGATAAAAATGCTATTGAAGCTGACATATCAACCCTAAGATGGTGATAAAAAAATATTTGTAAATAAATGTAATGCTCGCAACATTAAAGAGCAATTAAGCTTGGTAATTTACTTGAAAAAATCACCCATCATTAAATTAAATTCTTAGTAAAATCAATTTACTCCAATAAACACTAATGAAAGAGAGAGTTTATCGGTGGAGATAAATCATAAATCATGATTTTGCAAGCTTTCTCATGAAGATTTTCCCTTTGGCTAGTTAAATTTCTATCTAGCGCTAGATATGCTGTTCAAACTGTGGAGAGATGCACTAAACGCCTAAATTCCACGATTCTGAGATCTACAAGAGTTAGGTATTGCCATAAATACAGAGTTTCTGCCTACGTAATCCTTAATTTCCTCAAATTTAAATTTAGAGAAAGGAAATACAATGTTTCAAAGTACAGAAATTATGTTGGGACTCTACAAGCCACTCTTGTGGGTGGCACAGGTTCCAGTAGACTCCTCCGGCGTCACGCCAGCACAAGCATCGGTTGTGACTTCTGGCCCGCGCTTTTTTATTGCGTTAATCTCCGGTGTAATTCTAGCCTTTGCTTTCCAATTAGTATTAACCAACCTTTCCCTTGCTTTCGGTATTTCCTACCTAGGTCATTCATCTGATTCAGATTCAGATCGTCATGAAGTGGGAAGTTTGGGCGGTACGATTCGCAAAATTGGTACAGCAGTCGGGATATGGACGTTAATCACTGTAACGATCGCCCTGTTGATTGCTTGTTTTTTGGCAGTCAAACTCAGTCTCCTAGTCTTAGATCCGGGACTTGGTGCAATTCTGGGGTTAGTGATTTGGGGTGCATACTTTTTACTACTGATGTGGGTAAGTTCTACCACAGTGGGTTCCTTAATTGGCTCAGTAGTGAATACGGCTACCTCCGGCTTTCAAGCGATTATGGGGACAGCTACTGCTGCATTCGGTGCAAAAGCTGTCAGTAATCAAGTTGTTGCGACAGCTGAAGCCGCCGCCGCCGCAGTGCGTCGGGAATTAGGAAGCGGGATCGACCCAACCAGTATCCGAGAAAATGTAGAAGATTACTTAGACAGGTTGCGTCCTCCAGAGTTAGATTTATCGAAGATCCGCAGTGACTTTGAAAACTTACTCAAAGACCCACAATTTCAAGCGATCGCAGGTAGTCCAGATCTGCGCAACATTGACCGCCAAAAGTTTATTGATTTAGTCAGCAGCCGCACCGACCTTTCTAAACGAGATGTTAAACGCATCGCTGACACATTGTATAAACTCTGGCAACAGGTAGTGAGCCAGCAAGCACCAGCCCAAGACCGCCTAGGGGAGTTAGTTGAATATCTTAAATCACTACCACCAGGGCAAACTAAAACAGATGAACTCAATGCCAAGCTGGAGAGATTAATCGCAGAAACTCGTAGTTCTAAAGAAGCTGACCAAAAAGCCCCAGGCCCAATTCAGCAAACAATCCAGCAAGGAATATCTGCCTTGACTGGTGTTGCTTTGGGAAGAACAGACTTGTCAGATTTAGATATAGAAAAAATTTGGCAATCTCTATCCACAGCTAAAGATAAAGTCAGCGAACAAGCCGATAAGTTAGGTTTACCAGGAGCTTCTCAACCCTATAGTCCCATTCGGGCTGATGTCGAAAACTACCTGTCTAACACTTATTCTTGGCAACTCAGCCGCGAAAGAATTGCCCAAGAATTTCGTGATGTCATCTACGATCCGGCGGCTGATCCTGGAGTAGTGCGACGGGAATTAGAGCGACTTTCTCGCAATGATTTTGTGAATATCCTGCAACAACGGGGACTGCTGACTCAAGGACAAATTCAGCGGATTGCCGATCAACTAGAAGCTGTGCGCCAAGAAGTGTTGGTGACAGTAACAGCCGTTGAAGAAAGAGAAATCGTAGAAGACTTACAACGTCGAGTCTCTAGTTACCTACTCGTTACTAGTAAGGCTGATTTAACCTCAGAAGGTATTGAACGGGATTTCAGACATCTGTTGCAAGACCCAGATGCAGATTATGAAACCCTATCACGGCGATTAGCTGCGATCGATCGCCACCAAATGCAACAAATACTGTTTCAACGCAACGATATTCAGCCATACGAAATAGACGCGATTCTAGAGGATTTAGAAAAACAACGCGATCGCGTCTTGATCGAATCCAAAGGACTAGCAGACCAAGCAAAATATCAAGCAGAAACACTGTGGCTCAATTTAGAATCATATCTGCGTAACACTGGGAAAGCTGAACTCAACCCCGATGCGATTCGTGCCGATATCAAACGCTTGCTGGAAGATCCCCAAGGCGGAGCGATCGCAATTAGAGCCAGATTAGCTCGTTTTGATCGTGACACCTTGGTACAACTATTGAGTCAGCGCCAAGATATTAGCCAAGAACAAGCGAATCAAATTCTTGATACTGTAGAACATTCATGGCATAGTATCCGCCACGCACCGCAAGCGATAGCAGACAAAGCGAAAGACCAATACGACTCTGTTAGCACCACGATCGCTGATTACTTGCGCAACACAGGCAAAGCCGAACTCAATCCCGAAGGTATTCAAAGAGATTTAAATAGACTGTTTGAAAACCCCAAAGAAGGAGCCTTGGCATTACGCCGTCGCTTGTCACAGGTAGACCGGGATACACTGGTGAAATTACTCGGTCAACGTCAAGACTTGAGCGAACAGCAAGTCAATGAAGTCATTGATTCCGTACAACATTCAATTCGTAACATTGTTCGTGCGCCTCGTCGCCTCGCTACCAGAACACAGCAAAGAGTAGAAACTTTCCAAGCTTATTTAGAAGAGTATTTGCGGCAGACTGGTAAAGAAGAACTCAACCCAGAAGGTATCAAGCGCGACTTACAACTGTTATTGCACGATCCCCGTGTTGGCATAGAAAGTTTTAGCGATCGCTTGGCTCATTTCGATCGTTCCACAATTATTGCGCTGCTGAAAATCCGCGAAGATATGAGTGATGAAGAAGCAGCCAGAATCGCAGATAACATCGTATCGGTGCGCGATCAATTTATAGAGCAAGTACGAGGTATCCAGCGCCGCATCCAAGATGTAATTGATGGAGTTTTTGCCCGCATCCGCAACTATCTCAACTCCTTAGAGCGCCCAGAACTGAACTACGATAGTATTAAGCGTGATGTTCGCCAATTATTTGACGATCCCCAGGCTGGATTTGATGCGTTACGCGATCGCCTGTCTTCTTTCAACCGCGATACCTTAGTAGCACTGATTAGTTCCCGCGAAGATATCTCCGAAGAAGATGCCAACCGGATTATTGACCAAATTGAAGGAGCTCGCAACACAGTTCTACAACGGGCAGAACGCCTGCACCACGAAGCACAACGCCGTTTAGAAGAAGTAAAACATCAAGCACAGCGGCAAGCAGAAGAAACCCGCAAAGCCGCCGCTACAGCCGCTTGGTGGTTATTTGCGACAGCAGTTGTCTCCGCTATTTTCTCAGCATTAGGAGGAGCGATCGCTGTTGTTCTGCTGTAGATGACAAAATTGTCTCCGCTTATTTCTTTAAGCCTCCCTGTATGGGAGGTTTTTTTATAAATTATTGATTAATTACACATTCTCCCTTTAAGAATTTTCAGCAAAAAAGCGTATTATTCTTTGAATGTCCCCTGAATTATTGCTTAAAACAATCGCACGCTCAAAAATATAAACAGTAATATCCTCATGGTTAATGTAGCTTTGAATGCATAGAATATAGCTATCCAATACAGCATCAAGAACTAATAGGCATTCATAGGGTTGATATTGTGTTATCAAATTTTAAAACCAAGAAAAATACTCTGAAATCCAAAACAGGTAAACCTTTTTGGAATTTTAGCAACACTATGTTGTGCATGGCAATTTTCTTAGTTCTACCAATTTGTACTTTCACTGCCTTTTCTTCGCTATTCCCTGCATTAAATTCTTCATTATTTTCATTAGTGACTTCCAGTAACGAATCTCCTCACGCTACATCAATTCCTTGGATTGATAATGCTTCTGAATGTCAATATACAAACAGAAATTGGCATGATAATAAATGTTGGGATGAACAACACAGCCCTACATTTTGAACTAATATCTAAATTTAAGCCTTATCAAATTTATTGATAAGCCTGATGATAGAACCACGAATTTTAGCGGTTAACAAAATCCAAAATTAAACTGCTATCTGTACCCAGATGACGCGGATAAAATAGAAAATGTTGTGTGTCTGTCTGTGGTTCAAAAGAAAAAATGGTATGGACTCCCCTACATGCAAAAATTCATCGTACTATCCGAATGCGCCACTTATTTGAGCGCAATCAACGTCTATTAGTGGCGGTTTCTGGCGGTCAAGATTCTTTGTGTCTGGTAAAATTACTCTTAGATTTGCAATCAAAATGGGGATGGCATTTAGGTATTGCTCACTGCGATCATCGCTGGCGTACTGACTCCCAAGCTAATGCGATCCATGTAGAACAATTAGCTAAAAGCTGGAATATATCATTTTATTTAGAAACTGCTACGCAACCCTTAACTAGTGAAGCTGCTGCACGTACTTGGCGGTATCAAGCTTTAAGTGCGATCGTTCAGGGAAATCATTACCACTGTATTGTCACAGGACACACAGCTAGCGATCGCGCCGAGACTCTTCTATATAATTTAATGCGCGGTACGGGGGCTGATGGTTTGCAAGCTATGACTTGGCAACGCCCACTAACTGTAGACATTACCTTAGTACGTCCACTTTTAGAAATTACTCGTACACAAACAAAGCAGTTTTGCGATGATTTCCATCTACCAATTTGGGAAGATTCCACAAATCAAGATGTGCAATACGCCCGTAACCGCATCCGCCAAGAGTTAATTCCATATCTGCAAAAAAATTTTAACCCCAAAGTAGAATCGGCTTTAGCCCAAACAGCGGAACTTCTCCAAGCAGAAGTGGAATATTTAGAGACAGCTGCTCATAAGTTGAGGGAAGAAGCAATTAGTGGGGGAAACCAAGAGAATGTTTCGGCTGATTTACCCTTAAAGCTAAATCGTCGCATATTGCAGACAGCACCGCTAGCATTGCAACGTCGTGTTATACGTCAAGTCCTACAAGAAATACTTCCTGATGCGCCAAGTTTTGAACACATCGAGAAATTAACTAATTTAATTACAGCACCCAATCGTTCGCAAACCGATCCCTTTCCTGGCGGTGCGATCGCTCAAGTGCAAGGTGATTGGATCTACATCAAGAGTGAAGTCTGAAGGATGAAAACACTTCAGCCTTCAGACTTTATCCTTTTCATGATGCTACTAATTCTGGCTGAGATATGAGATCCAGCAGAGTATGGCGCATTTGAGCAATAGCCTGGAGTTGATGATCGCCAGTTTCTTGAACTTGAGCTAAAGAGTCAACCATACCTTGCAATTTCTGCCGTAAACCATCCAAACAATCTTGAATTGGTTGTAGTGTCTCTTGATAGAGATTAACTCGACCCCAGCATTCAGTAGTTGTTGTTCTGAGGGACAGTAAGTTGTCCTCCATTGTTTTCAGTTCTTGGCGTTTCTCTTCTAAATCGTGGCTTTGATTTTCAATCATCCCTTGTGCTAGGTCAATACCAGCTTGTATCTGCTCAATCTCACGTTCCAGCTTTTGCAATTCTTGAGACTGTTGTTGTCGCTGGTTTTCAGTTTGCAAAAGAATCGGCCCTAAATCAATTGCATTCTCTTCTGGTTCATCAGCAACAGTCTGTCCTTGTCGCTTGAGGAGTACAGATTGATGTTGCTTGATTAACTTCTGCCGCTGTAGCAAATTACGGCGTTGCCCTACCAAACTTTGGTTTAACATCTGGTAAAGGTCTTTTTCCTCTGCCAGTTCCATTTCTAGATTAATCACATCCTGGTCAGATGCTTGATTAATCTTATTTTGTAGTTCATCTATGGCTTCTTGCTTATATATCAGTTCTTGTTCTTGATCGTGGACAAAGCTAGAGTCTATGTTCAACTTCTCCTGCAAATCTTGTACCACTTTTTGCAGTTCATCTAAGGGCATATTCTCTAAAGCTTTCACATCTACTTTTTGCCCAGGAATTCCATCTCCCGATGTTGCAGCCAAGGACTGAATCTGTTGATATAACTCTTCTTGATTTCGCAATTGTTCTTTTAAGATTTGAGCATATTCTCGCTTGCTAGTCAGAACTGCCGTATTTACTTTTAACTCAGCGCTACGTTGATGAAAAGAATTTTGTGCCTCTTCCCAGGTATTTTGGCGATCGCTAAAAGTTTGTGCGAGGCTGTCAACTTCCTCTTGCTGTTGAGTAGCTACAGTTTTTTGCTCCTCTAGTTTTTCCCAGTATTGATTTAGGGTAGCTTGCTGCTTTTCAACTAACTCAAAAGCAAAATTTAGGTGTTCGCGCACTGTTTCTGTAGGATCAACGCGACTAGACAAGCGATCGAGTAATTCACTTATTACTCGACTTTGCTCTTCATCTAAACCCTTACCCTGCTGATGATCTGCTTGCAACTCCTCCAAACGCCGCTGCTCACCGCGCAAATGCTCCCAGGCTCCTTCTAATTCCTGGCGATTGCGCTCTATTTCTTGTTGCAATTTGTCAATCTCTGTACGGGAATTTTCAAATTCCTCTTTTTGCGCCTCCAGTTGATGGAATTCATCTTCCATTTGTTGCAACTGTTCCAAGCGGACTTCCATTTCCATTTCGCGGCGATTCAATTCTTGCGCCTGAAATGTTAACGATTGTTTCCACTGGTCAATCTCGTCTTCTTTCAGCTTAAATTTTTCCAACTGGCGAGAAAAATTCTGCAATATATTAACTAGCGGCCGCCCAGCCTCTTGAATCCGCTGCACTTGACGATTGGGAGTCAGTTCTACCAGCACGAGCGCGCCATCATTTAATTTATTTGCTTCCTCAGCCACAATCACATCTTCCGACACAGTACTCCAATTCTGGTCGGTTCGCTGACAAGCCAGGAGTTTCAATTCGGTTTTAGAACTACTACTGAGTAAATTAGTAGTGAGTAAGTTGCCTTTTTGCTTTTGTACTTCTGCTAAATACAGCACACCGTTAGTCCTTTTGTGTACTTAATGTCTATGATTTGCGTTATATCTTAGATATTTTTGTTAAAGTGTCTGATTTCACTCCAGCTAGGGAAAACAAGACAAACAAAACTATTTATAGACATGAGATTTCATGCCTTGATACATATAGATGCGTGTGAATCGCGCCTTTATATTCTGTGCTGATAGCAATAATGATGGCTACCGTGTGATCACTAGCTTTGTCAAAGTCTATTACGAAAAATTAAGGAAGATTGCTTAACGTATGCGATCGCCAAAGATATTGTGCAGGTAGTAATTTTCTTTATGCCCAATAGCTTATTCTCCTAGTGCAACGTGGCGGAAAAAGTTGAAAAAACTGGTGAAATCAGCAGTATTATTGCCATCTCCTCAGCAATAACTGCTACTTTCTACTTGATGGTCACTTTTACCCTGCAATTTGTGTATTACAGCCTCAAGTAAGTCAAATTACCTGCTTACACTAGTTAAACATAAAAAATTACTGGGCAAACTTAACAAAGAACGTAAACAGGATCGCAAGGAGTACCTTTTACCTAAATGCAGGGAAATTTAAATGAAATTGATATTCCTAGTATCCTGCAATTGATTGAGTGGGGGCAGCGAACTGGTCAATTGTTGGTGAAAGCCCATAAATTTCGCAATAACAACAAAATTAGTAGAGAGGTTAACACACATCACCATTGGTTAATCTACCAACCACAACAGTATTGGTTCGTCTTTTTCCTTCATGGCCAGATTATTTATTGCCAACAAGGAGATGGTAGTTTATCTAGGATTGATGATTATTTACGTCATTACCGAGTCGAGATGCAGCTTGACGATATACAACCAGCCTCCCTAGACTCAGTGAATGTAGCAGAATATAGCTATCTCTGGGCACTCTTAGAGCAGAATATGATTAGCCCAAAGGTAGCTCGTAATATCATGCATGGTCTTGTATATGAAACTCTGTTTGATTTACTAAGTTTGCATGAAGGTAGCTTCATTTTTCATCAGAGTCCAGCACTTACCCCGCAATTAACCACCTGGGAGATTACGCCTCTAGTAACAAAAATTGTCAAGCAACTGCAAGACTGGCGACAACTGTATCCGTATATCCAGTCTCCCGATCAAGTGCCAATGCTTTCTGACGGAGTTCAATTACATTCCTCTTTACCAGCAGAAACAGTTAATAAGCTAAAGCATTGGGCGGACGGTAAGACATCCCTGCGTCAACTAGCACGCTATCTCAATCGAGATATTTTCACAGTCGCCAAGGCCATATACCCCTATGTGCAACAGGGCTGGTTGCAATTAGTATATTCAAATACTTGTAGTTATGAGGTAGATAGAGAAAATTCGGAAATAGACATCAACGGCGGGGTGCAAATCATCAGTATTCAGCAATCAAAGTCCATTGGCGAAACTATAGAGTCGATTTTGCTGCCAAAAGGATATGAAGTGTTAACTTTAACTAATCCTTTAGAGTTCCTCAGTCTCGTTTTTCAACTCAAGCCAGATATGATCTTCTGCGACATCACCATGCCGGAATTAGATGGATATGAGATTTGTGCCATGATGCGACAGTCATCAGCATTTGCGCTGGTGCCCATTATTTTGCTAAATGGTCAAGATAGATTTATCGATCGAGTCAAAGCTAGGATGGTCGGGACGACAGATTTTTTGACAAAACCGTTAAAAGATACTGAGATACTGATGCTCGTAGAGAAATATATCAATATAGATTATCGCCAGGACATACAAAAAAGATACAAGACTTGTTGATTCGATAAAAGATGGGGTAAAAAATGTTATCACAGAATCAACCAGCCCCAGTACAACCAGTACAAAGTTATTATCTAGTAAATTAGTCAAGGAATAGAATTAATTTATACACTAAATGCTTGCGGGGGAATCAGGGAATGTTCCAAAGGGAACGTCTACATCAGGAGGTAGATAGGCATTTATGAGTACAGTTCTGATTGTGGAAGACAGTATCGCACAAAGGGAGATGATTACAGACCTCCTGAAAGCAAGTGGCCTAACAGTCACCCATGCAAGTGATGGAGTAGAAGCTTTGGAGGCGATTCAAAGCGCACCTCCTGATTTGGTGGTTTTGGATATTGTCATGCCTCGGATGAACGGCTACGAAGTTTGCCGTCGGTTAAAATCCGATCCGAAAACCCAGAATGTCCCCGTAGTGATGTGTTCTTCTAAAGGTGAAGAATTCGATCGCTACTGGGGCATGAAGCAGGGTGCAGACGCTTACATAGCCAAACCATTTCAACCAACTGAGTTGGTGGGAACAGTCAAACAACTGCTGCGAGGATAAGGATGAAAATAACATGGTCAGCAAACCGGACTTTTTAAGTGGTGGTAGTCAAGACCACTTCCGTCCTGAATTACAAGTAGAAAGTCCCGAAGGTGAATTACATTTGCGGTTTTACATTCCTTCGCACCAGGAGTTTGCACTACCTGCAACTGGGATTCGAGAAGTAATGGAACTGAGTCCAGATAGAATCACTCCGATTCCTAATGCTTCTCCTTTACTTTTGGGTACTCTAAATTTACGAGGTCGAGTAATTTGGGTCGCTGATTTAGGTCAATTTCTGGGGGAAGCAACCGCGCTAAACACAGATCGAGCAGAAATTCCGGTAATTGCTATCGAAGAACAAGACACAATAGTGGGTTTAGCGGTAGAAGAAATCGGCGGCATGGACTGGCTTGATGCACAGCATCTAATGCTACCAACTCATGTACCAGATACTATGGCTCCTTTTTTACGCGGTGAGTGGTTATTAGATGCTAAAAAAAATCAGTGTCTACGACTGCTCGATCAAATGGCAATTTTGCGGAGTGCGAGGTGGGCAGGATGAAATTGAGAGGGTGGAAATGGCAGCAGGTATAGAAGATTACTTAGAGATATATAAGCAGGCTTGTACGGCTTACGCGCAACAGAACTATGAAGTTGCGGCCACTTTAGTTGACCAAGTGGTGCAAAATTTACCAACTGACCCTAACTCCCATTTGTTACGGGGTCACATCTACTACGTCTTACAGCAGTACGATGTTGCAAAAGCTGAATACGAACAAGTGCTGCATCTGACACAGGATCAAGAAATTATTGGTTTTGCCAAACATGGTCTTGAGAGTATTAATGAATATCAGCAATCATTACCGCCTCAGGACATTCCTACGCAGGATAATCAGCAAACATCAAAAGAGGAAATTTCTGATGTTTTGCTAGCTGATGAATCAAAATCACAAGATTTTAACCCTAGTGGCGATTTTGGTAGCAGCAGCGTTGACAACAAAGCTTTTAGCGAATACCAATCAGATGTAGATCAAATAGAAGATCTGTCTTTGGACAGTCCCTTTGATATCTCTGCAAACAGTGGTATTACATTTAATTCCATACCAGATTCCTCAGAACCTTTCAGTGATGACCCGTTTAATTTGAATAATCAAGTAAGTGGGCAAGATTCACCAGCCAACAGTTGGGAAGAGCAAGCAGAACTGGAATTACCTGCTTTTTGGCAGGAAGATATCACAGAAGATAGTATTGGCGCCCCAGGAGTCAACAATCCTTTTGTAGACGCTGCGACAAATTCAACTCAAGAAGATATTTCTAATTCTCCAAATGATAGCGATTCACCTTTTGCAGAATTTGATTTATCAACAAGTAATAGCTGGGAAATACCAACTGAATTCTTGATGGAGGAAAAATATCCCTCTTCAAGTGATGCGGATTTGGCAATGAACAGTAATAGCCTGGACAATGAAAATTTAGCGAAGAGCCAAATAGTTGTCCAGGATAGTGCAACAAAAACAAATAATTTGAGATCCAATCAACAAGATAATTTATCTCAAAGTACACCCGATAATTGGTTGGGGCCGATAGAAACCCACAATACCTTAAAAGAGGTATCTGCTTCTGCTAACAAAGATTTTAGCCGAGAAGAAAAACAGGTAAAACCGGGTGTAACAGTCCAAACAAACAATTTGGATATTGACGATAATTTTGATTTTGAGGCATTTGAATCTGCTTTTGGTTCAGAGAGTGTGAGCCTTGATGAAGACACAGGTAATCTCCGCAATGGCAGCAATTCCAAGAGTAATATAGAGTTTTTAGATGACTTTGATGAATTTGACGATTTAGGTAACATTCCAGGGTTTGATCTGGCAGATGCAGATTCCAGCTTTGGCGATATCGCAATGCATTCTGGTTCTCTAGAAACTGGTAGTAACTCCCGCAGTCAAATTGTCGAGTCTTCTGCAATTGATGAAGCTAGCGATCGCGAAGATGAATTATTTTCGATTACTGGTTCACAAGAAGCAGTCCCAGTCTTTACCCAAGTAGATGTTTCAAAGTTAGAACCTAGCGTTAGTGTCGAGCAAGGTTGGTTAGCTCCCTTAGAGAATGCTTCCTTAGAAAAGAAACAATGGCTAATCGCAGGTAGCGTCGGTATAGTCTCGGCAATAGTTGTAGCGACAGTTAGCTTTGGGGCTACTACCATTTCGCCACCGCAGCAGCGAGAATCAGTGCGCAACACTGGTTGGGCTATGTCACTAGCGGCGGGGATTGCTGGTTTTGCCACCGCCGCATTTATGGGGAACTTTACACTCAAGCAAGTTCGGCGCACAACCCAGAATTTGCAAGCGCAGTTTGATGCTGTGCGGCAAGGTAATCTGAATGTGCAAGCTACAGTGTATTCTGAAGATGAATTAGGATTGCTAGCTACTGGCTTTAATGAAATGGCACGGGTCATTTTTACTACCACCAATGAAGCTCAACGCAAAGCCGATGAACAGGAAGAAGCTAAAGAAAATCTCCAGCGCCAAGTAATTCGTTTGTTGGATGATGTGGAAGGAGCCGCTAGAGGAGATTTAACAGTACAAGCTGAGGTGACAGCAGATGTACTGGGAGCCGTTGCTGATGCCTTTAACCTGACCATTCAAAACTTGCGGGATATTGTCCAACAAGTAAAAGTGGCAGCTAAGGAAGTAACAAAAGGTGCAACAAATTCCGAAACCTTTGCCAGAGCCTTATCTAGTGATGCCTTGCGACAAGCAGAAGAATTGGCTGTCACACTGAATTCCGTACAGGTAATGACAGACTCAATTCAACGGGTAGCAGAAGCAGCCCGCGAAGCAGAGGCGGTAGCCCGTGATGCCAGCACCATCGCCCTCAAAGGTGGAGAAGCTGTGGAAAATACTGTGGCAGGTATTTTAGAAATTCGGGAAACTGTAGCAGAAACAACCCGAAAAGTGAAGCGACTCGCAGAATCCTCCCAGGAAATCTCGAAAATTGTCGCCTTAATCTCTCAAATTGCCTCTAGAACCAACTTATTAGCACTCAATGCTAGTATTGAGGCGGCACGGGCAGGAGAAGCCGGACGGGGGTTTGCAATTGTAGCAGATGAAGTGCGCCAGCTAGCAGATAAATCTGCCAAGTCGTTAAAAGAAATTGAACAAATTGTGATGCAAATCCAGAGCGAAACTGGCTCTGTGATGACTGCAATGGAGGAAGGTACACAGCAGGTAATTAAAGGCACTAAATTGGCAGAAGAAGCCAAGCGATCGCTCGAAAATATTATTCAAGTAGCCAATCGTATTGATATTCTGGTGCGTTCAATTACCTCCGATACTGTGGAACAAACAGAAACCTCTCGCGCTGTAGCTCACGTGATGCAATCCGTAGAACTGACAGCACAAGAAACGTCTCAGGAAGCACAACGAGTTTCTGGTGCCCTACAAAACTTAGTAGGTGTATCCCGTGACTTAATAGCATCCGTTGAACGTTTCCGGGTGGAAACCCTCGAATCTAGATAATTTAGTCAATAGTCCAAAGTTTAAATACTGGCTCTTGACTGTTGATGACTAACTGTTGACTCTTGACTATTGACTCTTGGCGAAAAAACTATGCTGCCGGAACAACAACAGCGCATTTTGGGTTACTTTATTGAAGAAGCAAGAGACCACCTGAATACCATCGAGCAGGGGTTGTTGAATCTTCAGAGTACCCTGAACGACCCAGAAATGATCAACGAAGTCTTCCGGGCGGCTCACTCTATCAAAGGGGGGGCTGCGATGCTTGGTTTGAATAGCATCCAGCATACATCTCACCGCCTAGAAGATTGCTTTAAAATTCTCAAAGAGAATCCGATTCAGGTTGACCAAAAGTTAGAGTCTTTATTTCTTGGTGTGGCGGATACTCTCAAAGCACTTTTAGAGAATTTGAGTGGCCCGTTTGGGTTGTCAGAAGAGACCGCCAATACTTTGATGTCAGAAACTGAGCCAGTCTTTCAATGGCTGAATGAACATCTAGAACTGCTCTTACAACAAACAAACAGCGGTATTTCAGCAACAGACATACGTCCCGCCTTGGCAGATAACGCCCACACGTTGACACAAATCTTCATGCAACGGGATTTCTCCACTCCCGAAGAAGAAAACAGCAATGTATCCGGGGAAGCATCTGTGACACCGCTACAGGAGCCACGTTCGCCGGTTGTCGCCAAAGAAACTGAGAACTGGAGCGAGTTTCAAACCCAAGTGTTGCAAACACTGCGGGAAATGTTGCAATTATTTAAACAAGGGACAACTCTCGAAACTCGGCAAAATCTCCAGCAATGTTGTCAACAGTTAGTCCATCTCGGTGAGGTATTTAATTTACCGAAGTGGCGTAATTTATGTCAAGCGGCTACAAACGCGATCGCTAATCCTGATAATACTTATTTAACTCTAGCTAAAATTGTCATTACAGAAATTAAAAA
This sequence comes from Aulosira sp. ZfuVER01, assembly GCA_034530615.2. Classification (GTDB taxonomy): domain Bacteria; phylum Cyanobacteriota; class Cyanobacteriia; order Cyanobacteriales; family Nostocaceae; genus Aulosira. The sequence goes on along the minus strand of JAVRCV020000068.1, from coordinate 54,514 downwards.
AGCTCAGGAATTTGTTCTTAAAGGTAAGGAATCTGAGATTGTTATTAGTCAGCAGCTAGAAGTACTCTTGAGTTTCCCAGAAGTTGAATTAGTCGACATAACCAATAATTTACTTGAGAAATCTGGGATACACTCAACTGCGACTACAACTGATGATGTTGTCAGCGGTTCTAAAAACCGTATAACTAGCCTATCTGAACAACTTAACAAAGCTCAGGATATTTCCCCAACAGCGCAAAATACTACCACTGATTCTCCTTTGATATTTACTGCCTTGCCCGGTCATGAAGAGGATACACTTCTAACAAATCATCATCTCGATCCTAAAGGGCCAGAAGTAGGCATAGCTGAGTTAAATACCCTTGCTGATTTATTTGAAGGTGAAACGCCAGAACTGGATGAAACTTGGCAACAAGAGGAAATATTAGACATTACTGCTGCTAGTAAATTGGGAATCGATATCACCATTAGTGAGACTGAGGATACTGATAGCGATTTAGCTGATTTACTATCTTTTGATGAAGATGTAAGCAGTGATGTTTCTCAACAAACTACAATTCAAACAGAAGATTTCAACTCATTATTTGGCGATAACTTCTTAGAAAAAGAAAATTCAGAAACACAACAGCTACAAACATCAGCCACAAACTTTAACGATTTAGATTTAGACACACCCAGTGATGAAAGTATAGAAGAATTTACGCAAATTCTTTTAGAATATCCTGGTGATATTGCCCCGCAAGATGTGGTGCAAGATTTATTGGGTTTGGCATTAAATGAAAACGAAAATTTATCTATTGGTGAAGTAAATCCAGCAGAAATTGAAAACGAGCAAAACACTTTCTATGAGTTATTCTCAGAAAGTGAAAATGCCAACTTGCTTGAGGAAGTTACTTCTAGTAGCGAATCACAACTTAACTTACCACAGCCAGAAAGCTTTTCTTTTGAAAATTTATTTACTGAAATAGAAGAAAATACACCATTTTCTACAGGTGCGCCAGAGATTGGAGATTTATTTGATCAGCCGTCAATAATAGCCAAGGATTTTTCGCCATCAGCAGACGATTTGAGCAACTTCTGGAACGAGGAAGCACAAACTCAACAACAACCAGAATTTGACTCAAAGTTAGAGCAAGATGTAGCTAGGGCATTAGAGGAGAGTTTATTTACAGCTGCTAATGATTTTTTTGAGGATACTCCTTCACCCACAGCAAATTTTAATCTGGAAGATTTTGACTTGGCTTTCCCACAGCAAGATGAGCCACTCGATCTGATGTTTTCACCAGATGCTGGGGATGATTTATTTGCAGAGTTGACACCAACCAATACGACAATTTCTCCTGATGTTGACGATCAAGAAATACCTTTAGCCGAGATTAGCAGCTTCTTAGAAGAGCAAAGCGATCGCACCCCACTCCCCTCAACAGCATTACCTCCAGAACCTTTAGATTTCACCCCTGAATTTACCAACCAGTCAGTAGAGAACATATTTAGCAATTCGCCCAAAGCTTTTGCTGACCTGGAAATTGATTTGTTTAATATTGATACTCCAGAAACAAACGTTGCTGAAAATGGGGAATTCAATTTAGTTGATGAATCATCAGCCACAGCAGCAACTCTCGATCTTGATTTCAGCGATTTAGACAACTTTGATATTCCAGAAACAACCGTTGCTGACAGTGGAGCATTGAATTTAGTTGATGAATCATCAGCCACAGCCGCAAACCTAGATCTTGATTTCAGTGATTTAGAAAACTTTGATACTCCAGAAACTACTGTTGCTGACAGTGGAGCATTGAATTTAGTCGAGGAAGTATCAGCCACAGCAGCAAACCTAGATCTCGATTTCAGCGATTTAGGTAACTTTGATACTCCAGAAATAACCATTGCTGACAGCACAGAACTGCCGATAGTTGATGCTTTACAAACCACAGAAACTATCTTCCGAGAATTTACAACCCTAGAAGAGGTAGTAGATGGCACAGATGCGATCGCCAGCACAGAACTGCCGATAGGTGATGATTTATCAGCGACAGAAACTGTCTTCCAAGAATTTGCCAGCTTAGACGAGGTGGTAGCGCACACAGATGCGATCGCCAGCACAGAACTGCCGATAGTTGATGAGTTACCAGCGACAGAAACTGTCTTCCAAGAATTTGCCAGCTTAGATGAGGTGATAGCGCACACAGATGCGATCGCCAGCACAGAACTACCAATAGTTGATGAGTTATCAGCGACAGAAACCGTCTTCCAAGAATTCGCCAGCTTAGATGAGGTTGTAGCGCACACAGATGCGATCGCCAGTACAGAACTACCGATAGTCGATGAGTTATCAGCGACAGAAACCGTCTTCCAAGAATTTGCCAGCTTAGACGAGGTAGTAGCGCACACAGATGCGATCGCCAGTACAGAATTACCGATAGTTAATGAGTTATCAGCAACAGAAACTGTCTTCCAAGAATTCGCTAGCTTAGAAGAGGTAGTAGAAAATACTGCAAACATTGACTTCAATGATGCTGCGATCGCAGAAAATGCAGTCGAATTAGATTTATTCGATGAAGCCCAGGATTTATCCGCGTCTCTGTTAGACATAGCCCATGCTGTTGTTGCTGAGACTACTAAATCGGAGCAACCACCAACAATTGCTTCAGAAGACGAATTTGCAGACCTAGAAACATTATTAGACGAAGAATTTTCCACCCCTATCGCAGAAGAAGATTTTGCAGCACTGGAAGCATTACTAGATGAAGACAACGATGAGGAAATAGCAGCACCTCCATCTGTCTACCCACAGCAGCAACCATTAACAACTGCTAACAATGCCAACAACACTGCAATCTCACTAGAGATTGATGACGAATTTAGTGATCTAGAGAAATTGCTGGCGGAAGCAGATCAATCAATATCGCATTCACCATCCAACAAACAAAAGACGGGCAAAACACCACGCCCCTCAACTCGTCGTGCAGCAAGATTTGAAGAAACGATGAAAGTTCCAGTCAAGCAACTGGATGATATGAGTAATTTGGTTGGGGAGTTGGTAGTAAATCGCAATACCTTAGAGCAGGATCAAGAACGTCTGCGGCAGTCATTAGATAACTTGCTAATTCAGGTGCAACATCTCTCTGATGTCGGGGCGAGGATGCAGGAATTATATGAGCGATCGCTACTCGAAGCGTCTCTTTTAGCCAGCCGCAAAAACAAAGACTCTGATGTTCCAGTCCCAGATTCTAATTCTGACAGGGGTTTTAGTGAACTAGAAATGGATCGGTTTACGCCTTTCCATACGTTGTCCCAAGAAATGATCGAAATGATTGTCAGGGTGCGTGAGTCAGCGAGTGACATTGACTTTGTAACGGAAGAAACCGAGCGAGTAGCAAGGCAGTTCCGGCAAGTCACCACCCAGTTACAAGAAGGATTGACACGAGCAAGAATGGTGCCATTTTCCCAAGCAATCGATCGCTTGCGGCGCGGCGTTAGAGATAATGCCATCAAATATGGCAAACAAGTGGAGTTAGTCATTGAAGGTGGAGATACCTTAATTGACAAAATGATTTTGGATCACCTGACCGATCCGCTAACTCATATGCTCAATAATGCGATCGCTCACGGGATTGAAACACCAGAGGTACGACAAGCTACAGGTAAAAAGCCTGTAGGAGAAATCACCATTCGTGCTTTCCACCAAGGGAACCAAACTGTCATCTCTGTAGGTGATGACGGTGCAGGGATCGATACAGAACGAATCAAAGCCAAGGCATTGAAGCTGGGTATGCTCACACCAGCAGAAGCTAGAACCATAACACGCCCAGAAATCTACGATCTGCTGTTCCAGTCGGGTTTTAGTATTAAAGACCAAGCCGATGAAATTTCGGGTCGTGGTGTGGGTATGGACGTAGTTCGCTCGGAAATTAGCGAAATTCGCGGCACCGTTAACACTGACTCTGGTCTTGGTAAGGGAACGACCTTTACAATTCGTCTACCACTCACCTTGAGTATTTGTAAAGCTCTGTGCTGTGTTTCCGATAAAGCTAGGATCGCTTTCCCAATGGACGGTGTCGAAGATACCCTAGATATTCCCGTCAAAAATATCCAGCACAATGCAGATGGGCAAACATTTATTCCTTGGCGAGATACAGTATTGCCATTCCGCCCCCTCAAGGAGCTTTTAGCCTTCAATCGCCAACTCAGTCGCGGTAGTGTCTACGGTGGTACTCGTGATGATGACATGGTTTCTGTGGTTGTAGTGCGATCGGCAAATAATCTAATTGCCCTACAAATTGACTTGGTACTGAGTGAGCAAGAAATTGTAATTAAGCAATTTGAAGGGCCAGCGCCCAAACCTCTAGGAGTAGCTGGTGCTACAGTCCTGGGTGATGGTCGGATTATGCCGATTGCCGATGTCTTAGAAATCATGGACATCTTCCAAGGACGGATATCCAAACAAAGCGGTGGTATTTGGCAACAGAAAGGGTCTGCCACCATACCAGAAGTCCCGGCTGTGAAAATTGACCCAACAGTGCTGATTGTTGATGACTCAATTACAGTCAGAGAATTACTCTCCCTCACCTTTAATAAGGCAGGTTATCGCGTAGAACAAGCACGTGATGGACAAGAAGCTTGGGATAAACTTCGTTCTGGTTTGCCTTGCGATATCGTATTTTGCGACATTGAAATGCCCCGGTGTGATGGGCTGGAGTTGCTCTCTCGGATTCAGAAAGATAACAACCTCAACCATTTACCAATCGCTATGCTCACCTCACGGGGTGCAGACAAGCACAGACAAATGGCAATTCAACTCGGTGCTAGCGGCTACTTTACCAAGCCTTACCTAGAAGAAGCTCTACTGGAAGCAGCAGTGCGGATGCTCAAAGGAGAGAAACTTATTCACAGTACTACTGCTTAAAAAATTCAATGGTCAAAGTTTCATGGACTCGGTTGTTAGTAATCTTTTTGGTAACAGTGATTATTTGCCGATGGTTGCTACCTGCTAGTGTTGCTAATGCTACAATTTCCACTAAGTTTCCTTCACCAGTACTAGTCGAGAAATTAATAGATGGGAGGAACCCGTCCCTGCGGCAGGTTTCTATCACCCCATCTTCTGAACATTACGCACGGCAACGAGTTCCATCAAAAACTATGTTGACTTATCCACCTAGCCGCAAAAGCGATCGAGTCGATAACTACCACGGTACTTTAGTGGCAGATCCTTACCGTTGGTTAGAAAATCCTGATTCGGCAGAAACCAGAACTTGGATTGAAGCAGAAAATAAAGTTACTTTTGGCTATCTCAATGAGATTCCTGCCCAGGAAAAAATTAGACAGCGCCTAACTAAACTGTGGAATTACGAACGATATAGTATTCCATTTAAAGAAGGCGAATCTCGCGAAAAGGGTGCTACCGAACGCTACTTTTATTTTAAAAATGATGGGCTGCAAAACCAAAGCGTCCTCTACACCCTGAAAACTCTTGATGCCCAGCCAAAAGTTTTACTCGACCCTAATAAACTCTCAGAAGATGGTACGGTTGCTCTTTCGGGATTATCCATTAGTAATAATGGTCAACTTTTAGCTTATGGTCTATCTACCTCTGGTTCTGATTGGCAAGAGTGGAAAGTACGTGATATCGAAACAGGTGAAGATCTAAAAGACCAACTGAAGTGGATTAAATTCTCTGGCGTATCCTGGACAAAGGATAATCAAGGCTTTTTCTACAGTCGCTACAATGAACCGCAGGATAAAAGTAAATTAGAAGCGGAAAATGCGGTCTTGGGATCTCACGCCACTCCCTTCAAGTCGGGAGACCCGCCCACAGGGGTGGCTCCCCAAGAGGAGCAATTTTCCAAGACAGATGTTAACTATTATCAAAAACTTTATTATCACCGACTTGGTACTTCACAATCAGAAGATTTATTAATCTACCATCGCCCTGATGAGAAAGAATGGGGTTTTAGTGGTGAAGTTACTGAAGACGGCAAATATTTAATAATTTCAGTTTGGTTGGGAACTGATTCCAAAAATTTAGTTTTTTATAAAGATTTAACTAATCCCAATACTGAAGTTGTAGAACTGATTAACCGATTTGAGGCCGATTACAGTTTTATTGAGCATGATGATAGTGTCTTCTATTTCCGCACAGATTTAAAGGCACCACGTGGCAGAGTTATTGCTATTGATACCAAAAAACCAGCACCGGAAAATTGGCGAGAAATTATCCCTCAATCAGCAGAAACTTTAGAAGGCGTAAGTATACTCAATAACCAATTTGTGGCTGATTATCTGAAAGATGCTCGCAGCCAATTCAAAATTTTTGACCTTAAAGGTACATTTGTGCGCGAGGTAGAATTACCTGGACTGGGTTCTGTAGGTGGCTTTGATGGCAAGCGTTATGATACAGAAACTTTTTATAGTTTTACTAGCTTCACTACACCAGGTACTATCTATCGCTATGATATGGTAACGGGAAAAAGTAAAGTTTACCGTCAACCAAAAGTAGATTTTAATCCGGCAGATTACGAGACAAAACAAGTTTTTTATCAGAGTAAAGATGGCACAAGAGTGCCCATGTTTATTACTCACAAAAAAGGTATTAAGTTAGATGGAAATAACCCCACCTATCTATATGCTTATGGTGGATTTAATGCCTCAATGACACCGAGTTTTTCTGTGAGTAATTTGGTGTGGATGGAAATGGGTGGTATTTACGCGATGCCGAATATTCGCGGTGGTGGAGAATACGGTGAAGAATGGCACCAAGCAGGCATGAAGTTGAAAAAGCAAAATGTCTTTGATGACTTTATTGCTGCTGCTGAATGGTTAATTGCGAATAAATATACCAAATCTGCAAAACTGGCAATTAGTGGTGGTAGCAACGGTGGTTTATTAGTGGGTGCTTGTATGACTCAGCGTCCCGATTTGTTTGGCGCTGCTTTACCCGCAGTAGGCGTAATGGATATGTTGCGGTTCCACAAATTTACCATCGGTTGGGCTTGGACTTCGGAATATGGTTCACCAGACAACCCAGAAGAATTTAAAGCGTTATATGCCTATTCACCACTGCACAATTTAAAACCAGGTACAGCTTATCCAGCAACATTGATTACTACCGCAGATCATGACGATCGCGTTGTTCCTGCTCATAGTTTCAAATTTGCGGCTGCCTTGCAAGCTGCTCAGGCAGGTAATGCGCCAGTGCTAATTAGAATTGAAACTAAGGCAGGACATGGTGCTGGTAAGCCAACAGCAAAGATTATTGAGGAAGTTACAGATAAATGGGCGTTTCTGGTGCGTACCTTGGATATGAAAGTCTAGATTACAGGGCTTCGTGTGTCATTTATAAAAAGGCGAAAGGCAAGGGCATTGGGCATTGGAAACAATTTTGGATTTTGGATTTGCGATTTTGGATTGGATTTCAATCTAAAATCCAAAATTTAAAATCTAAAATTTCTTGTCCTCCTTGTCTCCCCACACTCCCCACCCTTCCCACACTCCCTGCTCCCCTGCTTTCTTATCAGAACTGCCTCTTGGCTTTCTTCAAGTTGGTAAATGCAATACGTTTAAAGCTATAGAAATTAACGAGAGGAAGGTGAGGAATCCAATTGTATCTAGCATTGTGGTGACTAAAGGCCCGCTAACTAGGGCAGGATCTAGGTTCAGCCGCTTTAAACCCATTGGTAGTAAAGTTCCCAGTGTGACAGCCACAATAGTATTCGTTGCCATCACTGCACCTGCAACTAAAGCTACCCATCGCTCTTGAGGCCTGGCCCAAATCAAGGAAAGCATAATCATTGTCAAGCACAAAGCGACTGCTGTGCCTATACCAGCAAAAAGTTCTTTGCGGAGAATTTTCATCGTATCTTTGGATGTCACTTCACCTACACCCAAACCCCGAATTGTGACTGTCAATGCTTGAATACCAACAGTACCACCAGTATTAGAAAAGATTGGCATAATGACGGCTAAAACTGGTACTGCGGAAATCACAGATTGAAAAGGGGCGATCGCACTGGCTGCGCCAACATAAAGAGCCATAATTCCTAATAGCCAAGGTAGGCGTTTGCGAATAGTAATTCCAGGAGGAGACAAAGCTGCTTCATCACCACTCACACCTGCTAATTTTTGAATATCTTCTGTAGCTTCTTCTTCTAAAATATCGACTACGTCATCAATTGTGACAATACCAACTAATCGGTCTTCCCTGTCCACAACCGGAATAGCGATTAAGTCATAGCGCTTCATGATTTGGGCGACTTCTTCTTGAGGAGTTTCTGTCCTCACTCTAATGACGCGATCGCTAGCAATATCTCGAATTAAGACATCAGGAAAGGTAAATAATAGCTGGCGCAGTGAAACCACCCTGACCAAAGTGCGGTTATCGTCTGTGACGTAGGCATAGTAAATTGTCTCTTTATCTTCGTCCTGACGGCGAATTTTACTAAGAGCTTCACCGACGGTCAATCCTTCCCGCAAGCGGACATATTCTGTGGTCATTACCCGTCCAGCCGTACCTTCGGGATAGCCAAGAATTGTTGCTGTTGCTTGTCTTTGTTCTGGACTTAATTCTTGTAATAACCGTTTAATTACTCCAGCTGGTAATTCGTCAAATAATTCTGCCCTTTCATCAGGACTCATGGCCTCCACAAGTTGCACTACTTGAACATCATGGAGAGAATTTATTAGTTCTTCTTGTACCTCTGTCGGTAGATATTCAAAAACATCAATTGCCTGAGCTTTATTGAGCAGACGAAATGCGATCGCTCGTTCATTTGTAGGCAAATTTGTAATGTATTCACCAACATCAACGGGTTGCAAATTATTCAAATCCCATTTGAGTTGATTTAAGTCCGCAACCCCAACAATGGAATTGTGCGCATCTTGCATGAGCATAATACCTCCCTCCTAATGGTCTCCCCCGCGCTGGGAGACTGTCTCGCCAGCTCAGAGGAGGTTGATACTACCGTCTTGTGGACTATGGTCCATAAAATTCAACAATTCAATATCGATATCCAATCAGGCATCGCTAAGTCATATATACTAACCCGGAATGGCGTTATCCGAATAGATGCAAAGTTTAAGTGTGCAGAACTGTGGCATTCCACACAAGTAACTAACTCATCGCCCTGATTTTTCGTTTAATAAGAGTAGATTTTACTACTGCCACACACTGTGTCAAGCTAATAATAAAATTTACCAGCAAACTTTACATAGTTGAAAGATTTACTACTATATTTACCTCTATAGTGGTAGTCTAAAGGTTTGTGGCTAAATAAAGTATTTTGTGAGCGATCGCACTCAAAATTAACAGCCTAATTGTGAAATGACTGCTACGGCCAATCATAGCTCTTTTATGAAAGATACAACTGCGGCACAATAAAGCAGTTATCAGGCTATCAATCTAATTAAAACTCAGATTGCAGCAACTATCTGCTAAGTTCATAGCAGTTTATCAATACACTAAGCTTGAGTATAGTTTTGGTAAAGCGAAGGATATTTGATAATTTTTTTGATAACAAAATATTAAGTTAAAACTATCCTAAGCAGTTGCATAAAATAACCTAATAAATTCTAAGTAAAATTAGCAATATTTTTATCTATCTTTAGTTTCTATTCTTAGTAATTTAAGGATAGAATTTTTCTCCTTGAACGCTACAAGATATCCTTTAAAAGGATAATAATCATTAACATCTCACTAAAGAGATAAATTTCGAGAGTTATCCAAAGATTGACCTCTTATGTGGTCAAATTCATAACTTAAATCTTGAGGAGCATCGCAGAGCATATTTCATTGGAATTAAGTTGAAATAGTTCTGAGTCACGAGTTAATAGAGACTGCCTTTTACTTAAAATTCAAAATTGTCATGAATCAAAGCAAGGCTAAAGCTGTCTTCTACCAAACTGATGAGGATGTAGTTAGGATAGTACAGCAATTTGAAGCCTGTACATTGCCTCGAAGTGAGTGGAACCATGCTGCTCACCTCACCATTGCTGTGTGGTATTTATTTATGTACTCTCAAGCAGAAGCAATAGCACGTATCCGTACAGGAATTCAACATTACAACCAGTGCAACGGTATCGTCACTACCATTAACAGTGGGTATCATGAAACTTTGACTTTGTTTTGGATTGCGATCGCCTGTCGTTTCCTCGCTGCTGCCAATAACAAAGCTTCTATCTCAGCATCGATCAATGACTTTATCTCTACTTATGGAGAGCGAAAAACTCTATTTTATGAATACTACAGTCACGAGTTAATCATGTCTTGGAAAGCTCGTCAAAGTTGGGTGGCTCCAGATCTCAAGTCTTTTGATGAGATTTCTTGACTTATACCAATTTGAAAAAAAAATGCAACAGATGGATTCCCACAAGCGAGACATAGAAAGCAATCCCCAATCCAAAATCCAAAATCTAAAATCCAAAATGGTATTAGCCTCTGCAAGAGTTAGATTTTTCCAACAAAAAGCTCATGATTAGCAGTTTTAAGCCATCATGAGCTGTTGATTGATTCTGCAATTGTAGAGATAAAAGTTTTGCCCGATATCAAGTAACCCAGCTTACAAGATCGGGAATTGAAGCATAAAAAGAGTTATTCATCCTCGTACTCATCTTCATCATCTTCTCCAAAGATGTGGTCTATGATCTGTTGCGCGCGCCTGTTGGTAATATTTAAGGCGTCCTGAAGCTCAGATATATAATCCTGTTCGCTGTCGGGTACTTCACCGTCAATCCCGACTACCAACAGTGCGGTAATGTAAGCTGCTTCTCGATATTCTTCATCTGGCAAAGAAGCGATCGCCTGCTCAATGACATCCTCTGGTTCTTCTTCCTCTAGCAAGTCATAGACTTTCTGTGTCAATTCTTCAAAGTCTCGCTCAGAGAAATCTTCAAATTGAGAAATACCAGCTAGCATTTCACTCAAAGCAAATTCTTCGGTTCTGCTGACACCTTCATCATCAGATGCTGCGGAAAACAGTCCAATGACTGCGATCGCTACTTCTGGTTCTAAGGCGACTGAACTGTTGCTTCTGTTGGCCCACTTACGCTGTAACATAACTATCCTTTCAAAGTTCCGTGATTGATGGGAAAGCCAATCTTTTTTCCTGAGACTTAGGATTCCCAAAAAAATCAAGAAAAACACACATCTGTGATTTTTACGGAAATTTTTCCACAAAAAAACGCAGAGGATATAATCCCCTGCGTATCTAAATCTCTAAATTCTAAAATTTACCGAACTCAGTGCTGAATAAAGTAAAAAATACTCAGTACTCTTCAGAGTTTATTGCCACACTCAGAACAGAAGTTGTAGGTGGGCAGGTTTTTCGTGCCGCAGTGGTTACAATAAACTGGTTCTGTAGCAGTTGTTGGCGGTTGCTTGGGTAAGCCAATCATTTGGGCATTGCTCTTACCTGGAGCTACCATTGGATAGCAGTTTTCATCTCTGGTAACGCGCACATCGACAACTACCGGGCCATTGTGTGCCAGCATTTCAGCGATCGCATCTTGGAGTTCTTCCCGTTTGCTAATCACCATGCCTTTAATACCATAGGCTTTGGTTAAAAACTCAATATCTGGCATTCCTACTTCCATATTCGAGCAGGAATAACGCTCACCATAGAAGGCTTGCTGCCACTGGCGTACCATTCCCTGCCAGCCGTTATTGAGAATTACAGTCTTGACATTGATGCCATATTGTGCAAGTGTGCCCAATTCTTGCAAACACATTTGGAAACTGGCATCGCCACTGATACAAATAACTTCTTCATCCGGAAACGCCACTTTCGCACCCATTGCCGCCGGGACGCCAAAGCCCATTGTTCCCAAACCAGCACTGGAAATCCAGCGTCGGGGGCCATTTTTGAGGAATTGCGCTGCCCACATTTGATGTTGACCTACATCTGTAGTGTAGAAAGCGTGGGGTGCTTGGCGACCAATTTCGACAATTACCTCTTGGGGTGAGATACTGTCAGGATGCTGGGGCACTATCAAGGGATATTCTTCCCGCCAGCGGTTAATTAGGTTTAACCACTCTTGGTTTTGGTTGGGTTTAGCCTTTGTACCTGTTTGTTTGCAGCGCCGTAACAAGTCAACTAAGACATTGCGCACGTCACCAACAATGGGTACTTCGGGAACGCGGTTTTTACCAACTTCTGCGGGATCGATGTCGATGTGAATGACTTTTGCCTTGGAGGCAAATTCATCTAACTTCCCAGTTACGCGGTCATCAAATCTCGCGCCAACGCAGATCAACAAGTCACAATCAGTCACAGCAAAGTTAGCATAGGCTGTGCCGTGCATCCCCAACATACCCAAGGCTAGGGGATGATGTTCGTCAAACACACCGATACCCATCAAAGTGGTAGTGACGGGAATATTAAATAACTCAGCTAGTTCTTGAACTTCTTCATGTGCCCCAGCAGCGATCGCACCCCCACCGACATACAATAGCGGTCGGCTACTTTCCTTGATTAACTGGATGGCGGCGTTGATCTGCCGTGGATTCCCCTTGACTGTAGGACGATAGCCAGGTAATTTCACCGAACCTGGTTCCACAGGTACATAGTCAAATTCTTCTAAAGCTACATCTTTAGGAACATCAATTAAAACTGGGCCTGGGCGTCCTGTGCTAGCGATGTGGAACGCTTCAGCCACAATCCGTGCCATATCTTTTGGATCGCGCACTACATAAGAGTGTTTGACAATTGGCAAGGTAATTCCATAAATATCAGTTTCTTGAAACGCATCCGTACCAATTGAGGCCCGTGGTACTTGCCCTGTGACCACAATCATCGGAATCGAGTCCATATAGGCGGTGGCGATACCTGTTACCAAGTTAGTCGCCCCGGGACCCGAAGTACCAAAGCACACTCCTACCTTACCTGTAGCACGGGCATAGCCGTCAGCAGCATGAGATGCACCTTGTTCGTGTCTCACAAGGATGTGCTTAATGCTACCAGTCGCTTCCACTTTGTAAAGGTCATCGTAAATTGGCAGAATTGCTCCACCGGGATAACCAAAAATATACTCAACACCGTGGCGCTGGAGGCTGTCAAGGAGAGCAAAACCGCCGGATGCCCGTTTAGGGGTTACTACGACGGTTTCGATAGTCGTATTAGGCTGGGTATGATTCTCGGTTTGGGGGGGACTGATTCGGGTTGGCGATCGCACTGTCAAACCTCTGAGAATAGCTAAGTTAATGCTTGGATTCTGTAGTTAAGATTTCATTTTAATAGAAAAGTTTAATTAAATCCTTACGGATATTTCTATTTTTTATAGGTGCTTATCAAAAATCCGGGTCTAAAACCCCGTCCTTCTAGGAAAACTTGATGTATTTAATGTTATTACTTTGTATCGGTTAAAGTACGTCCTGCAACACGCGACGGGTATTTTGCCAAGCCCAAACACCGACAGCCGCAACTATCAGGCTCATAGCGACAAGTACAACACGCAAACCTAGAATATCAGTTAATGGGCCAGTAATTGCCAGAGGTAAGGAAAGAGCAATATTGACAGCATGATTTTGAAAGCCAAAAACTTTACCGTGCATATTAGGAGGTGCTTGTTGTTGAATTAAAGTTTGCATCGGCACGCCAATTAAGGAAGCACCTACACCCAATAAGGCACAAAGTAAGAGCGCCAATAACAAATTATGGGTAAAAGTGAATACCCCTAAAACCAAGGACATCATCAAAAATCCGATTAAGGGTAAAGGCTTGTGATGGAACTTCACACCCCAGTGTCCTAAAATGCCTGCACCGAGTACCATACCTACCCCAGCTGCTGCCAAGAAAAAGCCAAACTGTTTCTCTTTTAAGCCAAAATCCTCTGCTAATCTAATTGTCAGTACTGTTAATGCTGCAAACACGCAATACAAAGTCACTAGTTGCAGCATGGCATTCAATACCAAACGGTTTTTCTTCAAATAGCGCAAACTTTCTGTAAATTCAACCCAAGGTTTACCTGAAGATTGATGCTCTCCAGGAGATCGGTGTTCTCTAAATTTAATTGGCTGCATAATTGCAGCTGATAAAAAATATAATGCAGTAACTATAATCTCTTGACCGTACTGTTCTCCTAGGAAGCTTTTTGCCCAACTCAAAATCGGCTCTCCCACTGCGAAGCCAACTATGAGCGCCCCCATCATTGTGCTGCTAAACAGGGCATTGGCTGCCATTAAATTTTCTCGTTGCACCAACAAGGGAATAGCAGCCTGTTCCGCAGGTGCAAAAAACTGCGTTACAGTAGAAATCGCAAAAACGAGTATTAATAATAACAAAAATTCCCTTGGTAAAAACGGGATTAATAACGTCAATAACCCTCTCACTACATCAGAGCCAACCATAATTAGCTTTTTGGGCCAACGGTCAACAAAGATACCACCCGCAGAACCAAACAAAATTGCCGGTATTGTAAAGACTACCATCAAGGTTGAGTGCATTGAGCTTTCTGCCAATCCTGGCAGAGGTGGGTAGTTCTCCAGCAAGGCAATCATCAAAACGAAGAAGACCTTATCTGCTAACTGAGAAACCAGTTGCCCAATCCACAGGAGCATAAAAGCACGGTTTTTCAGCAATGCGCCAAACCCGTTATTAACAGCAGCAGGTTCTGTTGGAAACATTAGTTACTTCGTAATAGGGACTAGGGTAGATGGGGAACAAAGAGAGAGGAGGGAGACAAGGGAGAGGGGGGAGACAAGGGAGCATTTTCTTCCTCATACCCCTCATTTTCCTGATTTTTATTGCTCCATTGTAGAGTTTTCCCTATTTCTCACTCCTGCTTGCCAACTTAATTTTCCGGACTATTTTTCTTCATAGCGCTTCAACAGCAGGTGGAAGAATTCACATGCACTCAAGCGATCGCTTTTGGAGTAAAATTCTTCAGAAGGATCTACCCAAAAACCTTGGACGGTTTGCGGCGATCGCCATATAGATAAATGGTCAACTGCTGGTTCTGCATAAAAGTTATTTTTCCCACTACCGAGTAAAGATGAACTCCAGTGAGTGAAATAATCATGACTCATCCGATGAATGGGAAAATCACCCCATAGTGGCACGCTCCATCCATCTATAGCAATAAAAGCTTTGACATTACCTCCTAACAATCGCCATGAATTCGCCGCGAGCATTGCTCCGACTACACCTGCGCTAAAACTAATGAAGATCACGGGCGATTCTAACTCATTCCCCAAGCAATTGTGTAGAAATTGTAAAATATGGAATGGCGATAGGGTCAGTACACCCTGTTCTGGGTAGACTAGTATATTTACTGCTGCTGTAGTACTTGAACTATCAGAATTTAAATTTAAGCACCCTGAGATAAAACTTGCAGTCAATTCTGGCTCATGGATTCCAGGGCAAATGATGATGCTCATCAGTCTTTAGTGTTAGCAACTTGCACAATTTTCTGATTAAGATTTATTACTGGTTGCGAATATAACATTTATATTTTACGCAACGGCCAGGAGTCTGTATTTTAGTGCTATAAAATCCAGGACTAAAGTCCTGACGACGAACTAATTATACGTAATCGACCACAGGGCGATCGCCGCTATATGCAGGTTGTTATGTGGTATCAAATACACTACCTCTTGCCCGCGATCCCCAGATTTTAGGTAAATTTTTTTGTCTACATCCTAGCGATAGGGGTATGTAATGCCATGTCTCGTTATGATGATTGTAATTATCCTATCCCCCCGGATGGGATATTAGTTTACAAAGCAGGGAAATAATCAAATTATTTCTTTGATACTTCTTTCTATTCTGGTTATATTGAGGAACTCACTGTGGTAGCCACGCCGGAAAAAGTACAACATACCCACGAGCAATCATCACGTCAAGACCGAGTAGCCGTATTGCTCATGGGCTACGGCGAAGTCGAAAGCTACGAAGATTTCGCTAACTATAACGAACAGGCTTTAAATCTACTGACAGCAAAATTCGCACCAGTCCCAACTTGGATTTACCCACCCCTAGCAAAGCTTTTGGCCTTATTTGACCGCCATGAATGGGGACACACACATCACGATTTTATTTCCCCACATAATGCCATCTTTGAACAGCAACGCGCTGGACTGGAAAAGCTTTTACAAGAAAAGTGGGGTGATAGCGTTCAAGTTTTCAAAGCTTTCAACTTCTGCGCTCCTTTTTTACCCAAACAAGTCTTAGCAGAAATTAAAAACCAAGGCTTCGACAAAATCTTAATTTATCCCCTACTGGTGGTTGATTCTATCTTTACTAGTGGGATTGCGATCGAGCAGGTAAATAATGCTTTAGCCGAAATGGCTGATGGCGATGAACATTGGGTAAAAGGATTGCGCTATATTCCTTCGTTCTACAACGAGCCAGCCTACATTGATTTAATGGCTAATATCGTAGAGGAGAAAATTAACGCTGATTTAGCCGCAACCTACTTACCTTCTCAAATCGGCATTATCTTGATGAATCACGGTTGTCCCCACAAAGCCAAAGGATTCACCTCAGGGATTACCGAAAGCCAAGCACTATATGAATTGGTAAGGGAAAAGTTGATTAACCGCTATCCTTTAATTTCTGTAGGTTGGCTTAACCATGACACCCCCCTAATTGAATGGACGCTACCAAATGCCGAACAAGCTGCTAAAAACCTGATTCAATTGGGTGCCAAAGTGGTAATTTTTATGCCTATTGGTTTTGCCACAGAAAATCACGAAACTTTATTGGATGTTCACCATATTATTCATGCGGTGGAGAAAAAACATCCTGATGTGAATTACGTACAAATGCCATGCGTTAATGACCATCCTGAATTTTTGGCAATGGTAGCGCAATGGGCAGAGTCTCATATTAGCGAGTTGAGAGCAGAAGAAGCGATCGCAGTTAACCCTCAACTAGATGGACATCATCATCACCACCACCATCACCATCATTAATTGGAAATGTAGCGAGGAGTACTTGAAAATTTAGGAATAAATTCCTGAGAATAATAGCTTAAAACTTAAGCATGGGAAGGAGCGTTAGTCAAGTAAACAAATGATTAATGCTCCTTTTTTGTGCTTGGTGCTGAGATTTTCTTGTGAATGGCTACGAGTCTACACTTACTTAGTAAAGTTCGTAAATCGCAAAATTTTTCTTAACCGTTGAACGAAAATATTCAACCGTGAGTTGTATCTATATTTTGTCTGTTTAATACCAAGAACTAATTATCGCTTTTCTATAAGTAAAACTAATGAATTTTCAATTAATAGTTAAATGTAGTTAAGCGGTAATGGTGTTCGTTCTTGGTCAGCCTCAATCCGAATATTTCCTTTCAGGATTTAAGGCGATAGTGCATAAGTTCTCTTTCCAGAGAGATATCTCAGTATCAATAGCTATTGATAAGGAAAAAATCATGTCTAGTGAGAAAGTTATAAATAACGCTCCCGTTGAATTATCAAACGAAGAACTCGACCAAGTTTCAGGTGGAATTGATATTTTCTTATCAGGGTCAATGTACGAGCAGAGGGATGTATTTTCTTCTGTGCGAAAAAATTCAAGACGTAGGGGTTTTGGTAGCAATTCTATTTTTAGCTCTTCTTCTATATCTACTGCTGCATTTCAAGTGGTTGGTTTGGGCTTTGACTCAGTTAGCGACGTTATGAGCTTTTTATCTGGGTTTGCCAGATTCTTTGGCAGAAGGTGAAGTTAGAGATATTGCAGCCGTAGAACCTTGGTTAGACAACTCAACTTACTGATGCTGTACCCCAACCGTTGGGGTATTTTTTGTCCTTTATGTGTCTTGTGACAGAACAAAGAGCAATATACTACGTGGTAAAGTCTGGTCTAGAAAAGCAAAGTTAACTGCGCTAGATATCCGCGATCGCCAAACAAGCTTCGCGGAGTTGGTTGGTGAGACTCAATAGTGCCGCTAACTATCACAAATCCAGTTCACAGATCGGAGTTTCATGGCATCGCAAATGCTCCTGGAAACCCAAACTAAAAAAACTTGACCTTAAATATGGGAGTGAATTTAAGCTTTACCATACCAATGAGCGATCGCACTCAAGAGCTGCAAAAGAAATATTGTCGAGCATGAGGAGCCAAGACTTGTGACTCAAGAGATGAAAGCCACTAGCATCGAAAACATTTTTGCTGGTGGTGGAGAGATGGGAATGCTCATGCAATCTTTCGATTGGTCACAAACGTCTTTGGGTCCGGTATCAGCATGGCCGCAGAGTCTCAAGACTTGCGTGCGAATTATGCTAACCTCCCGCCAACCAATGTTTGTCTGGTGGGGTTCGGAACTTATTAACCTTTACAATGATGCTTACAAGGCGATTGTTGGTGGCAAACATCCCTCTGCTCTAGGACAGCCAGCTGCTTATGTGTGGCGGGAGATTTGGGATCAGGTTGGGCCGCGGGCAGAATCAGCACTATTGAAGAATGAGGGTACTTACGACGAAGCGCTACTACTGATTATGGAGCGCAACGGCTACCCGGAGGAAACATATTATACATTTTCATATAGCCCAGTCCCTAATGACCAAGGTGGTACAGGTGGCATTATTTGTGCCAACTCAGACGACACGCAGCGAATTATTAGCGAACGTCAGTTGGCACTACTGCGGGAATTAGCGGCGAGAACAGCAGACGCGCGCACATTCCATGCAGCTTGTACTCTGAGTGCGAGTTGTTTGGCAACTAACCCTTATGACCTCCCCTTCGCAATGATTTATCTGGTCGATCCAGATCGGCAGTGTGTGCTGTTGACGGGGACTTGTGGGATCGAACCAGACCATGCGGCAGTTCCGCAAAAAGTCGATCTTAATGCCGATTCGGTTTGGCCTTTTGCAGAAATCATCAGAACGCAGAAGCCAGCCCTAGTTTCTAATTTGGCAGCGTCTTTTGTTAACCTGCCAACAGGTGCTTGGCAACGTCCTCCCCATCAGGCGATCGCGGTGCCGATCGCACCATCAGGACAGACGGGAAAAGCTGGGATCTTAATTGCTGGCTTGAACCCGTTTAGAATTTTTGACGACAACTATCAAAGATTCATCGATTTAGTTTCATCTCAGATTGGGGCTAGCATTGCCAACGCTCAAGCATACGAAGAAGAACGCAAACGCGCCGAAGCCTTAGCAGAAATCGATCGGGCAAAAACCGTTTTCTTTAGCAACGTCAGTCACGAATTCCGCACTCCCCTCACCCTCATGCTTGGCCCCTTAGAAGATATCCTCGCTGATTCTTCTGGGCTATTACCAAGCGATCGCGAACAGTTGGAGATTGTACATCGGAACTCCTTGCGATTGCTGAAGCTGGTGAATACACTACTCGACTTCTCCCGGATTGAAGCAGGTAGAGTTCAGGCGGTGTACGAACCAACAGACTTGGCAATATTTACCACAGACTTGGCAGGAGTTTTTAGATCTGCGATCGAACGAGCCGGGATACGCCTGGTAGTCGAGTGTCCCCCGCTACCTGAACCCATGTATGTAGATCGGGAAATGTGGGAAAAAATTGTCCTCAACTTGCTTTCTAACGCTTTTAAGTTTACTTTTGCAGGAGAGATTGCCGTTAGCTTGCGTGATTGTCGCGATCGCGTGGAGCTGGAGGTGCGAGATACGGGCACAGGTATTCCTGCTGAAGAAATACCTCACTTATTTGAGCGCTTTCATCGGGTACAGGGAGCCAGGGGAAGAACTTATGAAGGCTCAGGAATTGGTCTTTCCTTGGTTCAAGAACTCGTGCAATTGCATCACGGTACTATCGAAGTCACCAGTATTATCAACCAAGGTAGCAGTTTTAAAGTATCAATTCCTACAGGAACGGCTCATTTACCAAAATTTGCCGCAAGTCAAACTCAGATAACTCGTTCGTTAGCATCAACTGCAATAGGTGCAGCTGCTTATGTGGAAGAAGCCTTGCGTTGGCTACCGCAAGAGGACACGGGAACGCAAAGGCTGGAAGACGCAGAGAAAATATCGCCAACATTCCCCGCGTCTGTATATCCCCGCGTTCTTGCGTCTGACTCTGCTCGTATTCTCTTAGCTGACGATAACGCTGATATGCGCGAGTATGTGCAGCGTTTGCTGTTAGCTCAAGGGTATGAGGTAGAGGTAGTAGAAGATGGCTTGGCGGCTTTAACTGCTATGCGTCAGCATCCACCCGATCTCGTGCTGACCGATATTATGATGCCTAGATTAGATGGGTTAGGTTTATTACAAGAGCTACGATCTGACCCACATACCAGAGAAATGCCGATTATTCTGCTTTCTGCCCGTGCTGGGGAGGAGTCCCGCATTGAAGGTTTAGAAGCTGGAGCCGACGATTACCTCATCAAGCCGTTTTCAGCCCGGGAGTTGCTGGCTCGTGTCGAAGCAAATTTGAAGATGGCGCAGATGCGTCAACAAGCAGTACGGCGAGAGCAAGAACTGCGAATTCAAACTGAAGCAGCCCGCAGTCAAATTAGCAATATTCTCGAAAGTATTACCGATGCTTTTGTGGCCTTTGATCGCGAGTGGCACTACACCTACGCTAACGAACAAGCTACAAGACTATTAGAAAAATCCCAGGAAGAATTGCTCGGTAAGCAGGTATGGCAAGAGGTATTTCCGGAATTAGTACCAAGTTTGGGATATGAAAAACTTCACTATGCTGTCAAAGAAAAGGTTTCCGTTGTCTTTGAAGAGTTTGTGGAACCGATGGATAAGTGGTTGGAAATCCACGCTTACCCATCTTCAGATGGTGTAGCCGTTTATTTTCGCGATATTACGGCTCGCAAACGGGCAGAAGCAGCACTCAGCGCCAGCGAAGAGAGATTTCGGGCGATCGTCAACCAAGCAGCAGTGGGAATCGCGCAAACCGATTTGACAGGTCGATTCCTGCTAGTAAACCAGAAGTATTGCGACATCCTTGGTTATTCAACGTCAGAATTATTACAAACAAGCCTAGAAGAAATTATTCATCCCGACGATTGGCCTTTACAAACAGAGCTTTTTCAAACTTTGGTAACGTCAGGAAATGACTTCACTATCGAGAAACGTTACATCCGCAAAGATGCTTCTCTGGTATGGGTGAGCAGTAGCGTGGCGGCAATTTGTGATGCATCTGGCAAACCCCAGTCTACAATCGCGATCGTGCTAGATATCACGGAACGGAAACGTAATGAGGCAGAACGCGCTAGGTTACTGGCTCGCGAGCAGCAGCACACATCCCGGTTACAAAAGTTAGCTGAGGCATCCCTGACGATTAACTCAGTAATATCGCTGAACGAAAGACTGCAATTAATTACAGAGCAAGCCCGCGATATTATTGGCGCGCACCAGTCCGTCACTAGCATGACAGTTGATGATGACTGGGCACAGGGAATTCATACAATCTCGCTTTCCGATAAATATGCCAAGTGGCGCAACTACAACGAAAACCCCGATGGCTCAGGAATTTATACGTTGATTTGCCGCACACAACAGCCAATCCGGTTGACTCAGGCGGAACTAGAAGCACATCCGAGTTGGAATAAATTTGGCAAGGCTGGGGGTAAACATCCGCCGATGCGCGGTTGGCTGGCTGTACCTCTGATCAGCCGGAATGGGAAAAATCTCGGCTTGATTCAGCTTTCTGATAAATATGAGGGCGAATTCACCGCCGAAGACGAAGCGATTTTAGTGCAACTGGCGCAGATGGCAGCCTCAGCAATTGACAATGTTCGACTTTACGAAGCATCTCAACAAGCCAATCGCATCAAAGATGAATTTTTAGCAGTACTGTCTCACGAGTTGCGATCGCCTCTCAACCCAATATTAGGCTGGTCAAAGTTATTACGCACTCAAAAACTTGATGCCACCCAGACAGCGCAAGCTTTATCTACGATCGAGCGCAACGCCAAATTACAAGCCGATCTCATTGAGGATCTGCTGGATGTTTCCCGAATTCTGCGGGGTAAACTCAGCCTCAATGTCTGTCCTGTTAATTTAATTGCGACAATTCAAGCAGCAATAGAAACGGTAAGGTTAGCAGCTGAAGCCAAATCAATTCAAATACAGACGACATTAGCAGCAAATATTGGCCAAGTGGCTGGTGATGCCAATCGCTTGCAGCAAGTGATTTGGAATCTTCTCTCCAACGCCGTCAAATTTACACCAGAAGGCGGGCGAGTTGAGATTCGGCTCGAACAAATTAGCTCTGTAGCTCAAATCACCGTCAGTGATACAGGGAAAGGAATTGAGCCTAATTTCCTTCCCTATGTATTTGACTACTTTCGCCAAGCAGATGCAGCCACAACCCGCAAATTTGGGGGATTGGGTTTGGGGTTGGCGATCGTCCATCATTTAGTTGAATTGCATGGTGGTACAGTCTCTGCGGAAAGCCCCGGTATCGATCGGGGTGCAACCTTTACGGTGAAATTGCCATTGATGCACAATCAATCTCAGATTCATCAAGATCCACAACAGTCTGAGCCAGCCGGAGATTTAAAGGGTATAAAAATTTTATTCGTGGATGATAATACAGATACCAGAGAATTTATTGCTTTCTTGCTAGAACAGCATGGTGCAACGATCGCCGCAGTTCCTTCCGCCAACGAAGCCCTCATAGCTTTTACTCAGTTCCAGCCAGATATACTCTTGAGCGACATTGGAATGCCAGAAATGGATGGATATATGTTAATGCGACAGGTAAGATCCATGCCGCCAGAACAGGGAGGACAAATTCAGGCGATCGCTCTCACCGCTTATGCTGGGGAAATTGACTACCAGCAGGCCCTCACAGCAGGGTTTCAAAGACATATTTCTAAGCCAGTCGATCCGGTTACACTGGTTGAAGCCATTACTGAGTTAATTGGTAAAAATTGATATTTGGATTTTGGTAGGCAATGCCCCATGCCCAATCTTACTTATACCGTTTCCCAGAATCCCTGAGCCTGTAACAATAGTAATCGCAACAGCTTTGATTTTGATATACCAGTGAACGTCCCTAACAACAACTCAGATCAAACCCAGTCTCGTAAAGCGGAGCATATTCGCATTTGTCTAGAAGAAGATGTTCAATGTCACCAAATAACTAATGGACTAGAGCGCTATCGTTTTACCCATTGTTGCTTACCAGAACTAGACCGCAATGATATAGATATCAGTACAAATTTTTTGGGAAAACACCTAGGCGCACCTTTGTTAATTTCTTCCATGACTGGAGGAACCGAACAAGCAGGAACAATCAATCAGCGTTTGGCGCAAGTTGCCCAAGAATACAAAATTGCAATGGGCGTTGGTTCTCAGCGTGTAGCAGTGGAAAAACCCCAGGTAGCTGATACCTTTGCAGTGCGCAAGTATGCCCCTGATGTTTTGTTATTGGCTAATTTGGGTGCGGTGCAACTTAACTATAAGTATGGTTTAGAGGAATGTCTGCGGGTAGTTGATATTTTAGAAGCTGATGCCTTGATTTTGCATCTCAACCCTTTACAAGAATGCATTCAATCTAAAGGTGATACCAATTTTCGGGGATTGCTTGACAAGATTGCTATTTTATGTTTTAAATTGCCAGTGCCAGTGATTGTCAAGGAAGTAGGGAATGGGATTTCCGCAGCAATGGCAGAGAAATTACTCGCGGCTGGGGTAAGGGCGATTGATGTGGCAGGTGCGGGAGGAACTTCTTGGGCGAAAGTAGAAAGCGAACGGGCGGATAATGATTTGCAACGCCGCTTGGGGAAGACTTTCGCTGATTGGGGTTTACCAACAGCAGAGTGTATTAAAACTATTCGCGCGATCGCACCTCATGTACCGTTAATTGCCTCAGGTGGGTTGCGTCATGGACTGGATGTTGCAATGGCGATCGCTCTGGGAGCAGATATCGCTGGTTTAGCTATGCCATTTCTGCAAGCAGCAGTGACATCAGAAGCAGCACTGGTGGATTTGGTTGAGGTATTAATTGCAGAAATCACTACAGTTTTATTCTGTACTGGGAATGCAACTTTAGATCAATTAAAGCATTCGCGAAGTTTACAGCAGATACAATAATGATTACATCTGTAACAAACAGAATCTAATGTTCAAGGTGAGATATAAAATCTTCCTAGCTTAAATAAATATTTTCTGTTCCCTGTTGCCTTCTTATTGACTAGAAACTATTAACTAAAATGCGTAATTTTCTACAACAAACTTTTGCCAGCTTAGTAGGCAGCTTATTAGGACTGATTATTTTCAGCGGGATTGGAGCTACTGGATTATTATTGCTGTTATTTGCAGCGGCTACATCCAAAGATACGGGGCCAGAAGTCAAAGATAAGTCTGTAGTAGTTTTTGACTTATCAATGAACATCACCGATGGCGAACCTAAGTCTGCTGAATTCTTTCAGAAAGCGCTATCGGGTGTCGATGACAACCGGATGTCGCTCCGCAGCGTTTTGGATACTTTGGAAAAGGCGCGGCGCGATCCCCGAATTGTGGGTATTTATTTGGATGCAACACGCACTAGCTCTACTAATAGTGCAGGCTATGCATCCATGAAAGAAATCCGCCAAGCACTGGAGAAATTCCGGGCTGAGAAGAAAAAGATTGTCGCCTATGGTAAGGACTGGGACGAAAGACAATATTACCTTAGTTCAGTAGCAGATACTGTTGTACTGAATCCCCTAGGGATGATGGAAGTTAACGGCTTGAGTTCGCAGCCGATGTTTTTGGCAGGTGCATTGCAGAAGTATGGGATTGGTGTGCAGGTGGTGCGAGTCGGAAAATTTAAGGGAGCTGTCGAACCCTTTATCCTGACGAAATTGAGTCCAGAAAACCGCGAGCAAACACAGAAATTGTTAGATGATGTTTGGGGAGAGTGGCGCACATCTGTAGGCGCAAGTCGTAAACTTGGCGCTGATAAGTTGCAGGCGATCGCAGATAATCAAGCAGTATTAGAAGCACCAGAAGCAAAATCTCGGGGTTTGGTAGATCGGGTAGCTTATGTTGATGAAGTAGTTACCGACCTGAAAAAGTTAACCGCTAGCGATAAAGATGATAAAACCTTCCGCCAAATTAGTTTAAGTAACTATGCTCAAGTTACTGGTAAATCTCTAGATGTAGAACGCACATCAAGAAATAAAATTGCGGTTGTTTATGCTGAAGGCGAAATTGTGGATGGCAAAGGTGATGATGGCGAAATCGGAGGCGATCGCTTTGCTAAAATCTTCAACAAACTGCGACAAGATAATAATGTCAAAGCTGTAATTTTGCGAGTTAACAGTCCTGGTGGTAGCGCTACCGCCGCTGAAGTGATGCAACGAGAAGTGCGACTCACTCGCGCAGTTAAACCAGTTGTAGTTTCAATGGGAGATGTCGCCGCTTCTGGCGGTTACTGGATTGCTAGTGATTCCAACCGCATTTTTGCCGAACCGAATACAATTACAGGTTCTATTGGTGTATTTGGATTACTCTTCAACGGTCAAAAGTTAGCAAATGATAATGGTATTACTTGGGATTCCGTGAAAACTGGACGCTATGCTGACAGCCAAACTGTTTCTCGCCCCAAATCACCCCAAGAGTTAGCGATTTACCAGCGCAGTGTGAACCGTATTTATAATATGTTTCTCAATAAAGTTTCTCAAGGTCGCAAACTCCCAGAGTCTAAGGTAGCAGAAATTGCCCAAGGAAGAGTTTGGTCAGGTACCGCCGCCAAAGAGATTGGTTTAGTAGATGAAATTGGGGGTTTAAGTACTGCTATAGAATATGCTGCTAAACAAGCAAAGTTGGGAAAAGATTGGCAAATAAAAGAATATCCCCAAAATAGCAGCTTTGAAGAACGCTTTTTTGGTAAAGCAACTGAAGAGGCGCGTAGTACTTTAGGGATCAAAGGCACAGAAATTAAACCCTCCAATCCCCTCACAGCTGAATTTCAAAAACTGCAACAGGAATTGGCAATTCTGCAAAAAATGAACGATCCGCAAGGAGTTTACGCACGCTTACCCTTTAACCTCAAAATTGAGTAGACGTTGGGATATTGCCTGTTTCGAGCGTGCAAATTACATTCCGCAGCCATGCAATCAGATGTACCCATACCCCCTTAGCTTTTATATAAATAGGGAGGGTGTAGCACAGTCAATAAAAACAGCTTATTGATAATAAAAAACTCCACCCATAAGGAGATGGAGTTTTTGGGCATGGGGAAGAAGTTACCAATGCCCGTCTCCCTCACTCTCCAGCAAACTCTCTTAATTCAGCAACCCGTGAAATATTTAACTGCATTGGACAGTATGAGTACATAGGTGAACCAACATAAGCTCCAGCTAGCTTGCAATGACTATCTCGATAGCTCAACCAAAACTTTTGAGAAAGTTCAAACTTTTTCGCGTCTTCTGCCTGCCGGGATGCAATTTGATGATAAATTTTACCGTAGAGGCGATTTATTTCCTGCTCTGAAGCCTTAAACGTTTGGCGCGAACACTGCTCCACTGAACTATTATTCGTAACGCCAGCCGCCTTCAAGCATTTGCTATACATCTGTTGATAATCAACTTTATTTACAGGAGCAGCCTGCGCTACACCCGAAAAAACCAAAACAGCAACAACCATCCGCTTCAGCATAAAACGCTTCTTAACTTTTTCAAACACTAAATTTTTTGGATATTGACCTAAAGTACACAACTGCAAGCGATCGCACAACTCCTCTCATCTTAGACATTTAGAGCTTCATTTAATTAGTTAAGTTTTGTAAGATTTAAGGTTTTCTTTAGATTTGTAATTTAAGATTTTCTTTAGATTCTTCACAACACTGTGTTGGATTTACAAGGGTTGGAGCGGTGGTCATGAACGTATGCCTGGTAAACTCAAAAATATTGCGTCAACTTTGGTCTGTAGTTGAACAAACCCAGACTAGTACTCTTGTTGGACTCAGCGATCCAGATTTAGTCAAGCAGTTATTAAGGCAGCTTGATAACGTACAAGCACTCAGCAGTGAAGAAATGAATACTGTAAACACTTACCTATTCTCCAGAACGCAGCTAATACGCGATTTAGCTTTTGCACGGTCGGCATAGGATGTGTAGAAGGTCACTGCTTTAATTTGGTTTGCCTTGAGTATATTTTAGATTTTTTATTATCGGTATTGAAATCTCCCATCATATTATTTGGAATTCTCCTGGTCACCTCAGCTCAATGCGCTGGGGTTTTTTATTGCTGATAACAATAAACGCTCCGATCAACACAACTGGATTCAGCTGACAATCTCTCCCAGGATGTGTAAAGTAGTTGAGGATTATTTAGTAACTGCAATTATTTAACGCATCCTGATATGGAGAGAAAAACCAAACGCCTCTTGCTGCTTGTTGTTTTCTGTAGTCTGACAGGTGTAATTTTAGGAGGAACTGCCAGCTGGGCAGAAAGCAATATGTGCTTGGAAGCCAAGACAGTCACAAGTGATTGCTTGACCCAAGACCCAATTCAAAAAACTATCCAAGGAATGAGTACCGGCTTGGTAGCCGGTGCTGGAGCAGCTTGCGGTGTAGCTTGGCAGTTACGGCAGCATGATTAAAAGCGATAATTGCGATCGCGCACCCACAAACTAATGGGTACGGCGTTACCTTGGGGATCGACTTTAACTTTTACTACTATTGGTTGGCGTCGTCCCTCTCGGCTTTCTAAAGCTCGGGAGATATCTCTACTAATGCGCTCCCGTTGCTCATCTGGAATGTAATATCTTTCCACGCCATAGTTGACAAAGCCATCCCGGTACACACCTTTTAAAGCCACCTGATCGTTGGCGAGATTTGTAGGGCGTCTACCACTTACCCGCACCAGTCTCCAAGCCCTAGGTACACCACGACTAAAAGATTCTCTTTCTTGCAAAGTGACATACAAGTTTGTTCCTTGAGCCAATTGTCTGTTTCTACCGCGATTTTGCCGCAGTAACTCCTCCCAGCCAGGAAGCCTTCTCAAAGTTGAGATGCGGGATATGTTATAGTCCAAATTGAGAGCGTAGTTTTGCCGCACATCATCAGGATCTACAGGCGCACTTTGCAAAATTACCGTTTTACCCGCAACATCTGTGTACAAAGCTTGAGTGGGTACAGCCATGATTAACCCTGTTTGCAGCGCTAGGGGAACCAGTAGCCGCCAAAAAGGTAAAGGTTTGTTTGCTTTCTGTTCAGTAGCAATTAGATAGTCTCTAAAAGTCAACTTTCCAGAAAATTCGGCTTCGGGAGATAAGCCTTTATTGGATTTACTTGATTCAGAAGTATTGGATTTACTTGATTGAGAATTACTGGATTTATTCGATTCAGAGGAGTTACTTTTCATGGGCGTAGTCCTAAAAGAAGGGGCAATTGACAAAAGTCTGGTTGAATACCCAGAATTAGGACTGACGCAGAGAGACACTTTACCGCTACGCGGAATTCAAAATTCAAAATTTAAAATTCAAAATGCTTTGGTTGTTGGCTTTTGAACTTTGTCAGATGAAATCTTGATTTCCGTCGTGCTGTACTAAATAGTAAATATAGGAATACGCAGAGATAATAATTAGCAATTAAACTTCGTAATTTACGAATTACAAATTACGAATTGCTATTACTTTTTTTACTTTTCGCTTCAGATAGGCGACGTTCAAACCACAGTCCCGAACTAATTAGCACAGAACCGCACATCACAAACACAAGGGACTTGAATAGTAAGTCTGTATTGTACTCCCAAACCCGACTGATAACTTGTAAAGTTAACAATAGCATACCGCCCCAGAAGGAACGGCGATCGTTTAACTTCAATCCTTCTTGAATGAGTCCCCAAGCTAAGGTTGCTAGCAGGACATTGAATACAAAAATTCCTAGTTCACTAATCCGGGTAATACCTTGATGCCAAAAAGGGACTACAGCCGTGACGCCAATAAATGTGCCAACTAAAACCAGAGTGAAAACCTTTTCCCGTCGTGGAGAATTGTTTCGTTGACGCAGTAGAAACAACCATTGTAAAACTGCCAAACCGCTGAGAATCCCGACATCAATTATGGGAAGAGTTCTAAGGATATTGCTGTTAGTGGTTGGCGGAGAATAACCATAATCTGGAAATTGCCATTGCCAACGGAAGGACAAGATATAAAAGGCAAAGCCAAAACTTACTAATGCTAATGTCCGCGCCAGGGGTTGAAACAGCCTATAATTCACTGTGGGAAATAGTAGGTCATCATAACTCCAAAATAAAGCTGGCGGGAGTGCAAAGGCCAAGGATGCTACCCAAGGTGCAATATCAGAATAAGTCAGTAGTTGCAAAGGATTGAGGTTGAATTGCAAGGAACTAGCAAAGGCAAAGGCTGCTAATCCAAAAATCCAGCGCGATCGACAAACATAAGCTAAGGGTACAAACAGCAACCATGACACCAGGGGCATATGTCGCACTATCAACCGTGCCCAAGCCAATTCGCTGGGAGTGTACCACCAGTCTCCTAATCCAGTCCAATAGCCAATTTGGATGAGAACTATGGCTAGAATGCCTAAGGAATTTAAGGACAAGCTATAAGCCATCACCAAAACACCAAATCCCCAGGCGAGAAATAGTTCTGTAGCCGAACCTGCAATATTGAAGACTTGAGCCATCAACAGGATATTTGCACCTAAAATAAAAGCGCCTAATATCAGCAAAGCTTCTCCTAATATGCGTTTGCTGCGTTGTGGTTTTTTGCCTTCAGCTTTGCGAAGTGCAGGTTCGCGCCAGGTGTAAAAACCAGTGATAGTCACAGAGAAAAACAAACTGATCATCAAGATAAACTTGACATCTCGTGACCATTCCTGCCAGCTAGCGGCGATAAAAACGATCGTGCCTAAAATTAACAAGATACCACCAATGGCGATCGCAGTCATTCGAGAGCGATCGCGCGCCGCCGCTTCTATATTGTTAAATTGATAACGGTCTGCTAATTGTTGGTACTGTGAGGAACTAATTATGCCTTCGTCTCTCCATAGTTGTGCTTCTTTGCGTATTTTTCGCTGAAAATCATCTAAGATCATGACCCTCTCCAGTGAAGTGGTATAGTTTAACGCGCTTGAGTGCGTCCTTAAAGGCAACAGCTTCCAGTTCAACGCTGGAAGCTTATGTAGGTCGCACTTTGCGATGATTAGAATGGCGGTCATTATTTTTCAGTATGCAGCCAAACCCTGGCATGGCATTGTTCTTCCATAACAGTTTCATTTCCCAATGGAAAAACCTTCAAATCTATTACTTAAACTCTCGCGACGTTTGTTTGAAAACCCTGATATTCAAGAAAAATTTATTCAGGCGCTAATTAATCCTCAACCTTTCTCACCTTGCATTCTTTGGTGTCAACAAAGACCAGATATTTCACCTTTTGCTGTAGAAACACCAACAAATTGGCAACCACAATTTG
Source organism: Aulosira sp. ZfuVER01 (assembly GCA_034530615.2). Classification (GTDB taxonomy): domain Bacteria; phylum Cyanobacteriota; class Cyanobacteriia; order Cyanobacteriales; family Nostocaceae; genus Aulosira. Next base: position 24,224 of record JAVRCV020000068.1, on the reverse strand, counting down.
TAGACAGATTACTCTTGGGAGAAAAGCCTGGTAAACATCCTCTGCATAACCAAGGTGATTTCTATTGTCTGGATTTTTCTTCCGTATTTGCGGCTACTAGTTTGTTAGCAATTCCGCAATCGGTGCATTTAGTTTTTGATATGTGTGCTGCGCCAGGAGGAAAGAGTATCTTTGCGTGGAAAGCATTACAACCTGATTTACTCATCAGCAATGAAGTAATTGGCAAACGCCTAGGAATGCTAATCTCTAATTTGAAACGTTGCCAGATAAAACCTATTTTTGTAGCTAATCGAGATTCTAGTATTTTTGCCGAAGCTATACCTTTATCTAGCCATTTAGTTCTCGTAGATGCTCCTTGCACTGGTCAATCTTTACTAGCTAAAGGTGAAACAGCGTCAGGATGTTTCCATCCAACTAACATTAATAAATGTGCTAATCGTCAAAAACGCATTATAGCTAACTCTGCGAGAATTGTTGCACCTCAAGGCTATCTTGCTTATATGACTTGTACTTACTCTCCTGAAGAAAATGAGGAAGTTTGCCAATGGTTTTTGCAACGCTTTCCCCAGTTTCAGCCAATTCAGGTTAGCCATTTACAAGACTATCAATCACATTTAACAGAAATGCCATGTTATCGACTATTTCCTCAAGATAGATTAGGTGCTGGTGCGTTCACAGTGCTTTTCAAAAATACAGAAGAAGGCGAACCTAAACAAATAGATGAAGATATTTATTATCAACTCAGTTTTAGACAAATTTCCTAAATATTCTCCGCGCTACTTTGCGCATCCCTCTGCGTTCCTTTGCGTTTAAAACTCCCAATCGCGCTTAATATAAACCCTGCTTGGATATTTTTCTGAATAGCAAAGTTTTTGAGGCTTTGTTTTAAATATTCATTGGGTTTGAGCCTAATTGCAAATAGTTTCATAAATTTTTTGCTAATAAAGGGTGAGACAGCTTTATCAGTAATTACACCGTTTTATTTTAAATACAAAATTTACTAGCATATACATAAAATATGCTCAGGATACTAAATATGTCAGACTTGTCGCTTCATTCTCAAAATTTAAAAGAACAAGTTGAGTATATATTACATCTTTTACACCAAGAACCTACATTACGCTCCTATGAAATTACACCTGTGCAAACTTCTCTAGGTAAAGCAATTTCTCCTAGATTTGAAATTGTATTTGCAGGTGCATTTAGTGCAGGTAAATCAATGCTCATTAATGCACTTTTAGAAAGAGAATTGCTATACAGTGCAGAAGGACACGCTACAGGTACAGAATGCAAGGTTGAATATGCAGAATTAGATCGAGAACGTGTTGTTTTAACATTTTTGAGTGAAGCAGAAATTCGAGATCAAGCAGTTTCTTTATGTAAACAACTAGGATTTAAAACAGTAGCAAATATAAATCAATCTGATGTAATTAACTTACTCAATCAAGGTTGTGAAGCGATTCTTCAGCAAGAGGGTGGTGAAAGTAAATCGGAACGTGCAAAACAAGCAAAGGCGTTAATGTTATTGCTTGAAGGCTATGTAGGAAATCGCCAACACATCCACACAGTTAATAATGCTACGTATTCAATGGCGCAATTTAACTTTTCTAATATTAAGGAAGCTGCTAGCTATGCGCGTCGTGGTAGTAACAGCGCTGTTTTAAAAAGAATTGAATATTACTGCAATCATCCTCTATTAGAAGATGGTAATGTCATCATCGATACACCAGGAATTGATGCACCTGTAGAGAAAGATGCACTACTGACTTATCAAAAAATTCAAAACCCTGATACTTCAGCAGTAGTGTGTGTACTCAAACCTGCTGCCGCTGGCGATATGACAAGAGAAGAAACAGAACTCTTAGAAACGACGCGAGGAAATGGCGGAATCCGCGATCGCGTTTTCTATGTCTTTAACCGCATCGATGAAACTTGGTATAATGCCCAGCTAAGGCAACGATTAGAAGAGTTAATTAATGGGCAATTTCGGGATACGAATAGAGTTTATAAAACTAGTGGGTTGCTAGGATTTTACGGTAGTCAAATTAAACAGACAACTGCAAAAGATAGATTTGGCTTAGATTCTATCTTTGCTGCAACTGTCAAAGTTTTAGATGGTAGAGAAGAAACACCACAATTTGTTAATGAGTTTAATCGCTATTGTGCTAACTCTGGTAAATTATCAGGTAGTAAGTTTCGCATTTCTGTTAATAGCTATGAAACTCCTAATGAAAATTTTGTCAGAATCTTATCTGAACAAGGTACTCCACTAATTAATCAGCTAATTCAAGATAGTGGAATTGAAGAATTTAGAATAGCAATTACTCACTATCTTACCCAAGAAAAACGCCCGCAACTATTTAAAAATCTGGCTGAGGATTTGCAGGATATTTGCATTCAATTGAAAAAACATTATCAAGCGGTATATCGAGATTTAGATAGTCAACCGCGAGAAATAGAAACAATGAAAGTGCATGAGTTGCAACGCCTCAACCAGCAATTACAACAAGTTGCTAAAGATTTTAATCAGCATATTACAGAAGAAGTAAACCAAGTAATCAATAATACTTGTGATGACTTTGAAGCAGATTTTCGGCAATTGCAATCCCGGATGATTCGCCGTTTAGATGAGTTGCTAGATACATTCTCTGTTGGGGATGCATATCGACGTGCAACTCTTAGTCATCCTCGCAATGCAACTGCACCTTTAATCGCTATTTTAGTAGAGGCATTTTATTATCTAGCTAATCAGTTAGAAGATATTTTAATTGTCTCTTCCCAACAATTAGTTGCCAATCTGTTTCAGCAGCTAATAGAAAAGATTCGTAAATCAGAATATTATCGCCAATTGTATCGTTTGTTAGGTCATGATGGCGGCATTGAACAAGAAGTCAAGGTTGTTGAAAAACTGGTTTCTCAAGCCTTGGTAAGTGCAGCTAGCGTAGAGTGCGATCGCTTTGTTAGAGAAAGCCCTAGATTTTACGATGAAGGTACTTTTTCTATATATCAATTTCGTCAAACATTGCAGCAAACTTCTCAAGGTTATGACTGCGAAAGTATGGTAGAAGCAGAACCAGCAATTAGGCAGTTATTGAAGTTGGATTTTGAGCCAAAAGTATCCCAAACTATTCGTAAGTCTTTCCGCCAAACTATCAATCAAATACTCAAAAATCAACTGTTAGAAATGGCAGATAAGCAAGCAGACAATATATTGCGACAGTATCCAAACGCACGCACTTTTTTAGAGACAACGCTGCAACAAGAAGCTGAAGAGAAAATTCTGAATAATCAACGCTTACTGAGTTTAGTTACACAAAAAATAGCAGCATATAATTTAGCAGTTTCTAACATCAATACTTGTTTTCAGTTGATGTACTTAAATGAAAATTTACTGCCATTAATTAATGATTGTGTTCCTGAGCTAGAAATTGTTGATAATAGGCTTACTAGTAACGGATTTCTTGTTTCCGATGGGCTATCAGATATAGTAGTTGAGAATTAAGTAGCAATCAAATTAAATTAGTAATATGGCTACCAAAATTCTCATACTTTCACGTTTGATGGTATGATTTTTTTGTGGGGGTTAGCTTAAAAACTTGTACCTATGTCTAAGTAATAGTGGACGCAAGCGATCGCACCGAAACCTGTCCCTTTAATATGATTGACGATGCCTGCAGCAAACTTACGAAATGCTTGCAGGCATCAACAACTTAAATAGCTAGACAATTTTTAATCAACAATTAAAACCATAGCTATGATAGGCTTTTGTATCTATGCAGGTACATTTACAAAGTAAATTTCAGCCTTGAATACTATTGAGCAATCATTGATTATTTGCCGTTACACTATTAACTAATTGCGACAGTACTGACTGAATAGCTTGTAGTTCAGGTGGAGGATTATTTAAAAACTCTACCGAGCTATTATCAATAAAGTCGTTGTAAGTATTCACAACATTCACTAATCGAATTGGATCGACTTGTTTAGATTTATTAGTTGCTAACAAACCTTGCAGTTTATTGACTAGTTGCTGAATCCGATCCAATCCAGGATTTCCTTGAACACTACTTAATGCGGCAGTAATTTGTCCAGTACATGCGTTTGTATTGTCTCTATTACTTGCGTCCGTAATTTTCTTACGATCTTCGTCCGTACTTGGCACACAATCCGATCCTGTAAGAACACTTCGTAAATTCTTTTGCGTCTCTGAAGCAATCAGTTGCCCTGTTAGTGAAGTTAAGCTATTCGTATCCAACTTACTGGCTAGATCAACAGCAGTATTATTGACAGATGCTTGAATAGAAGGAGATTTAAATAGTACTTCCTTGATATCCCTTCCTCCTGTAACCGAGTAGGGCAAATTACCTCCTTGGATGTCACTGGTTGTTATAGTCCCACCAGTGTTAGTTGGTGGATTTTGGAAAGTACCACCGGTGATGTCGCCAGTTGTCAGAATATTACTCGTGCTATCTGAGAAATTATTGCTCTGGGCAGAAGCTGGCTGAGAGGTTTGGCAAATTATTAAAGCCAATGCAAAAGTAAAGCTCAGACTCAGATGAAATGGAAAATGTTTAATGTTCATGATTCTGTTTATGTCAATGGATTTAGAAAGAATAGCCAAAACCCACTCCTAGAATAAATCTAGCACCATCACCAGCATTGCCTGTAATATCAGCTACAGCTGGAGTAATAACCATTGGAAAATTTCGGAAAGGGGCAATGGAAGCACCTACTGTCAAATCTTGACCAGTCCAGTCTGCAATTAGGGATATTGGTTCCAATACTCTTACCCCAACACTACCAAACACATTAACTGAGTCGATGCGGTTTATTACATCCTGTTCTGAACGAAAACGACCACCACCTACACCCAAAGACACAGTAACAGAGCTAAATGGTTGAGTAGGGTCGTTTTTCAACGGAAAGATTTTACTCACAACACCATAAACACTGCTTCCAGCATCCGGAGAACCAAACATAATTGCGTTCTCTACTCCAGCAGCGATCGCCATGCCATTGGAAAATGAATGGTGAAGCTTGAAGCTAACACCACCATTATTGAAAAAGCCTTGCCTAAAAGTGGAAAAAGAAGAAACTGCAACTTCTAAAGCTACTTTTTGTCGTTCTCCCAGACCAAACCCAAACACTAGTCCACCATCATCTCTATGGGCAAAATAGCGTGTCCTCGATTGGTAACTAGCGCCAGCAAAAACATCACCAAATTCTGCACCGAATGCAGTAGGACTCGTTACAGATGAGCCAGGTATACTTACAATTCCTGATGTAATTACCCTCAGTTCTTGTGAGGCTAGTGATGGAACACGATAACGTTGCCGTAACTCTTCAACTGAGGGTGTCGTTTGAGCCACATTGTCTGATGGTTTGTAACCGACAATATATTGAGTTGCAGTTTCAGAAGCAGTTAGTTCTGGCGCAGTTCCATTCTTGACCAAAGCTTGATAGATAAACGCCGCTACATCTGCTCTAGTGGCTATCTGGTTCGGATTGAGAATCTGTACATTGGGATAATTGACAATCAAATTGCTCTCTAAAGCACCAGTGACTTGTCTAAGAGCATAATCAGGAATTTGAGAAGCATCCTGAAAATAAGTATTCAAAACCGTTGGCATTGGCGTGTTAGCAGCAAGATTCAGACCAGTAGCCAGAGCAACCAATGCTTGAACACGAGGGATATTTTGGTCAGGCTTAAAGATATTGCCAGGATATCCTTCTAGAAAACCACTCTTGTAGGCTGTTTCTATTGCATCTTTACCCCAATAATTTCCAGGCAAGTCTACAAATTGAATAGCATTGCGGATAGGAGCTTTCTGAAAAGCTTTCTGAAGCATGGCTGCAAACTGAGCGCGTGTTACTGGCTCGTCTGGACGAAAAGTACCATCCGGAAATCCCTCAATAATCCCTCGTTGGTTCAAAAGTTCAATGAAACTTTGAGCCCAATTACCTTGAATATCTGATAGCGCTATCTGCTGAGCTACAACACCAGAAGAATATGTTTGTGCAACTAACTGAGGTTGCTTTTGCTTGTTCCTAGGGTCTGTATTTTGAGCAACAACCAATTTTTGCTTGAAGTCTGCATTGTGCTTTGCCACAACATCAGAATTGACAGCAACTTCTTGTGGTGTTTGCAAAGAACTGAATTCAACGCTGGGATTATGATCTTCAACAACTACTTGCCCCCAGTTTATATCTTGCTCTACAACACTTGCAAAAGTGGCAGAATCCATTTGGGGTTTGTTCGCAAAACTGAAATCACTACTTGGATTTTCAGCTATCAACTTATCTTCAGCAGCAGCAGAATGGGTGGACAAAGCTGTAGTCAGCAAAAGACCAGTTATTAAGATTCTTCCTAACCCCGAGAAAATATACTGTACTCTTTTGAGTACTAATATACCTACTAAATTTCCTTTCATCACAGTAAATCCCTCACACTTTGAAAAAAATATAACGTTACACTAGGGTTGATTCATCCTATATTAAAGTATTTATAAATACAAGGTAGACGAGGAAGTAGTTTTATCATTAGAGTACACAAAAAGACTCCAAGCTTTGATAAGCTAGGATTTACAAGAGTTAACATTGACCTTTGTTAGCCTTTACTACTTATAAAATTAAAGTTGTGAAAGATTCCCTATTATCCATGCTTCACCGTACTATTATTTATAGAGACTAGTGTTTTCCAGTAAGTATATAAGTAGTTACATACTGGAATACTTTGTGACAAACTTAAGTCACACGAACTTTATTACGGGTCAAGAGTTTTACCAACCCGTAGTATTAGGTAGATATTCTGTCCCTATTTGTGAGCGCAGCTTAAGGACAGAGGTAAATTCACTATTCAGTTATAATCGCAAAATTCGATAACGCCAAATGTCATAAAAAATAGCTGAAATACCTATGAATAGGTGGTAAGTAGTGGCGTATATTGTTTCATTAGTTATGAAGGTTGAATTTGTAGTCGGAACTAGAGTTCTGGACTTTGAGGCATGGAAGTGCTGACTACAAACCTATTCAATATCTTATGTTTCAGATGCTAGCAGTTACTTTCAAGATAATTGGATAAATTTAAGGCCGAATCAAGCCAAATTTGTGAAGTCCAATCTTGGCTTGATTACTAGTTCAATATTGAGCAAACTCTTTAGCAGCATCAGTGTTTTTACTGCTTTTGAGTACAGCTAGCGGATAAACGATCGCACAATGGGGAAGCATGGGGACAAGAGTCAATTGTCCCATATCGTTCCTAAAACTGAATAGGTAGCAGTAGCCCAACACCTATTGTCGTTTCATTGTCAGCTTTGACTCTTAGGCTATCAAAAGGGCTAGAACCAAGTCGATTAGTGAGGTATGCTTCTAATTGCAGATCAGACAATAAACCCGGATGCCAACGCAAACCCACAGTCCAAGGTATAATTGTTTCGCGCTGGTTGCCAATAAAACCGTTACCTTTACCTGCTAAGTCTAAACCAACTTCTGCGATCGCCTGCAAGTTTTTCGACAAAGGAACCGATCCGCCAATATTAAATCCGGCAATTTCTAATCCTCTACGTTGTACAAACCCCAAAATCGGAGTTAACCAAGTTGCACTTCCACCTGGAAATTGGTAATGCATGGGAGTAGAAATAGTAACAACAAATAATTCCCCTTGTTCATACTTTTCGTTACTAAAAGCAAATCCTGCCTTTTGCAATCCTAGTTCTTGGAACCTATTGCGATTGTTTTCTGTAAAATTCACAAAAGGGTTATTTGCCCTTGCTATTGTTCCGGCAATACTAAATGTAAATGGATCGCCGTCAGCTTGGTGCAAATAGCGAATCTTACCACTGAATCCTAATAAAGACTCATCGATAGTACCTGGAACATAATCCAGAAAAGCACCAATTTCTAAATCATCTAGTATTCCGTAGCGAATTCCAGATAATATACCCTGTCCTCCCCCTTGTAAACTTAGTAATAATTGATTTTGAGGAACTGTACCCCCATCTAAAGAACTAAATCCAGCGTATGTAGTTGGAGGTGGTTGCTGAGTTGAACGAAAATGTTCCGGGTAGCGAAGGTTAGCGCTAGTAATACCAGGTAACACAGTTACGCCAAAGCCTATGGCAGTGTACTCTTTATCTGCCAATATAGACAAAGCTCCTGTATTACCTAAAGTATTAGAAACAAATAAATCTGTAGACAATCTAGGATTAACTAGATACCTCAAACCAGCATTGTAAGCAACGGTGCGACTAGGTAAACCTGTATCACGGTTAATTGTGTTATTACCTGTAAATGGTACAAAGGCATCGCCCCATAATATTAAACGTGAATTTAGCTTATAACTCACACCTCCCGCCAGCCCAAATGTAGTACCAAAAGAGCCAGAATTTGGTAAAGGAGGTTTGGTTAAATATAAAGCATTATCCTCAGGTAAAAAAGCTATTTTAGGAGATAAAGTAAATTGCCAATTTTCATCATGTGTAATTGTATATGGCAGTTCTAAAGAAAAAACTGTTTGTTGATTTTTTCCTGAGGCAACAATATCATTATTATCATTCAAAAACTGAAAAGGACGACCGCCATTCCCTACAGAAACAGCAAATACACCACCTAGCGCTTGCGTAGCATTCTCATTTTGCCAAAGTCTTTGTTTTGCTTGTAAAGTTAATTCTTGAAAGAAATTTGTCCCCCCATTCCTGTTAGTAATTAAATCTCGATTTACACGTTGAGCAGTAAAATCACCTTGGTTAAGAGGTCCAGAGTTATCAACTGTCTGTGCATCTAAGGTAAGTTCTAAGTTATTGGTAACACCCCAACTAAACCCAATAGTAGGTTGATCGGTAAGTCCATCACTACGGTCTCCTCCAGGTGTTAAAAAGCGGCGTTGTCTAAGAGTAGTTAAAATCTCTCCCTGTCGCAATTGTTCAGCTGTGGTTAATACAGGACGACGACTGGGAATAACTAAACTATTCTTTGGGGAGTCTTCAATTTCTGCTTGTAGCTTACCTGGTGGTGTACTGGTTTCATTCAAGCTATTTGTGCTACGAATCGGTGTAGCCTCAACCATTGAATTTACTATTGCTAACAGCTTTTCCTGAGACTGCGTTCTAAAACTGACTTTATAAATTTGGTTATCCTGCCGCCATATTAGATGAGAAAAATTAGATGGAGTATTTTGTTTTTCTGGTTCTAACAGATATCCTTGAATATTATAGGATAAGATAATAGACTTAGCTGTTTTTTGATATTCTTTTAATTCTTTTTCTGCCTCGATATTAGATATAAAATCTGTAATAATAGTACCAACTAAGCAAGAACTATCTTGTTGTAGGCAGGAAAAAATATTAATTTTAAGGCTGGGTTTGGAACTTGATTGAATTATTTTGAGGGTATATTTTTTAGATGCTTCTGGTAACTTGTCATCAAGTAATTTATAAGATGGTAAACGCATTACCCAGCCCGGAGCTAAACTAGTAGCAATTTCCTGGAAATGAGGTGTAAAAATATTATTAGGAATGGTAGAATCGGGGACTATGTTATTAATAGCTCGAATTGACTGGTTGGGGCTTTGCGGTGAATTTTGAGAACTCGGCGCTGTAGTTGTATGAGCTTGCCGATCTAAATTTTCAATCAACTGAGAAGACTGTTTAATCAACCTCGTCTGTTTAGGAGCTGCTTTCGCCTCATAGCGAAACTCCTGTAAAGCAAAAGCCGCAACAGTAAAAATGGCAGTAATTATTACACGCATGAGATTAAAAAAAATAATTATCTCATAACTTGGTCTTAAAAATTACCCAAGAATGATATCTATAATTAAGAATATCTGGGCTACACACTTAGGCAGTGTGGTTTTAGGATTCACATAAGTTTACGTTCTTTTGCGCAAGAAGTAAACTATCGTATGGTAGTTTATATACATTTATTTCGCTGGCTAATTTTCGCTAATAAATTGAAAATAAAGATGAGTGTTAGCAAAACAGAGAAGACGTGTAATTAAGAATAAAATACACGACTAAGGTATTATCTATTCTTTATTACTAGCATCAGCGTTGCTTTATATATAAAGTCCTGAACTCGATTTATCGGACTTGATTGTTACTAACTAGTGATGAAAATAACTAAAAATTAAGGCAATATCCCTAGCGCGATCGCTCAAAAAAATCTCGACAAAAGTCTAATTAACTTCAGCAGGTGGGTGCAGATAGTCTAGATACATCTGGATTCGCTACCAGCACAACACTTTCATGCTTATCTTCGTTCTTCAAACTTTAGCAGAAATTCTAGCTGGAGGAACCTCACTCACCAGTACAGAGCAAATTGACTTCAGTCATCCTATTAATCGTCGGGAAGAGGGTGCAGGGCCAACTCTTAATTTGTACGTCTACGACATTCGTGAGAGTAAGCAGTTTCAACAATCCGGTAGGCAAGTTGAACGTAAACCTGCACGAGGTCTACAGCCGACCTCTGTTAGTTGGTCGCCTAATTGGTTTGATGTCTCAATGCTATTAACGGCATGGGATAGAACAGCTTTAGGTGAACATCACCTACTCAGCGAAGCCTTAAGTGTACTGCTGCGCCATCGTGCTTTGCAAGAAGAGTATTTGGTTCCAGAATTACGGGGTTACGGCAATCTTTCTTTAACAGTTGCCTTAGATCCGCCGATTGAGATTGGTTCATTATGGAGTGCGCTGAATGTGCCTTTGCGTTCCGCTTTGTATGTGACAGCAATGATACCAGTTGAGCCGCAATCTACTCTCGTACCGCTGGTTTCGGAACGCATTTTCAATTTGCAAAACCAATTGAGTGAGAATGGCAACGGCACAGTTGTTACCAGGCGGGTAGCGATCGCAGGTATGGTCAAAAGTGCAGTCACCAATCTGCCCTTAGTTGAAGCAGAAGTAACTGTACAAAGAACTAAAAAATCAGCAGCCAGCAATAAAGAAGGACTTTTCTTTTTTGAAGACATTCGTATAGGTAATTATGTTTTGACAGTAAATTGTCCTGGCTATTTACCTCAGAATGTCAATGTCTTGGTGGATAGCCAAAGTTATAGCTTCAAAGAAATCTTACTAACTCCTGAATGAAGAAGGCAGGAGGCAGAAGGCTTTTATGTTTCTACCTTTCAGGAAGCTAACGCAAAAGAACCAAAGAAGGGATTTTCACTTCTGCCATCTGCCCTCTGCCTTTATTAATTACTTTTTAACTGACTTGGAGAAAATTTCATGGCTAGACTTGATTACTTTGCGCCTGGTGTCTATGTTGAAGAAATTGACCGAGGTAGCCGACCGATAGAAGGTGTCAGTACCGCAGTTGGTGGGTTTGTCGGCTTTACCGAAGATATTCGTGATGGGGCTGAACTATTTAAGCCCATGTTAGTGACCAATTGGACGCAATATCTCAACTATTTTGCCCGTCCTAACTCCGACGGCTTCACCGATTTCAACGCCTATTTACCCTTTGCTGTCTATGGCTACTTTATGAATGGTGGCGGTCGCTGCTGGGTGACAAGTATTGGTACGCAGTTACCAGGCGCACCCAAGCCTGCAAGCCAAGAACCTGCTACCCTCAGAATTAGTGGTCGTGGTAATCGTCCAGCTATCCGTTTTACTTTGCGCCCCGAACAAGCAGCAGGCGGTACGATTGATATCTTGATTAGTGATAGCGGTCCTCGTGCTTTACCTGAAGGTACTGAAGGAGAAGCACCCCCCAATACAGGCGAATACTTTACAGTGCAAATTCGTCGGGGAGATGAAATTTTAGAACAATATGAGAACTTAACCATGAACCGCGAAGTTCCTGCCCAGGTAGGAACTTATGCAGTAACAGCCTTGAGAAATTCTATGTATATCAACGTAGAAGATATTTCTCAGACAGGACAACCTTTATCTCGTCGTCCGACTAATGGCCAGTATGAACTAGCACCGCCCATTGTTGCCCAGACAGTCGATAGATTTTCCCAGGATTTTGAAGGGGTACGTGATGACCGGACAGGGGTACGGGGAATTTTTGAAATTGATGAAATCACCATGCTAGCTTGTCCCGATTTAATGCGGGCTTATCAAGCGCAAGTGATGAACTTGGATCAAATCCACGGCATCATGGAACTGATGATTAGTATGTGTGAGGGTTCTGCGAGTGGTGATATTCCCAATCCACCCAACCGCATGGTTTTAATCGACCCACCACCAGAACAGACCAAACCTCAACAGGTAGTGGAGTGGTTAAACAGATTTAACCGCCGTTCCATGTTTGCAGCTCTGTATTATCCTTGGATCAAAGTTCCGAATCCGCGCGATCGCGGTAATCCTATTCTCATCCCACCTTGCGGTCACGTCATGGGTGTGTGGGCACGCACCGACGAAACTAGAGGCGTTTATAAAGCACCAGCCAACGAAGTACCCAGAGGTGTGATTGGTTTGGGCTATGAAACCAACTTCCGCGAACAGGAACTTTTAAACCCCCTCGGAATTAACTGTATTCGTACCTTCCCCAATCGCGGTATTCGCATTTGGGGCGCAAGAACTTTAGTTGAACCAGATAAAACTGAGTGGCGTTATATCAGTGTGCGGCGGTTAATTAGTTATATAGAAAAATCAATTGAATTGGGTACTCAATGGGTAGTTTTTGAACCCAATGATGAAGATTTATGGGCAAGAGTAAAACGCACTGTGAGCAACTTCTTAGAAAGAATTTGGCGTGAAGGTGCTTTATTTGGTGCTTCCCCAGAGCAAGCATTTTATGTCAAGTGCGATGAGGAATTAAACCCACCAGAAACGAGAATTTTGGGACGTTTATATATTGAAGTTGGTGTTTGCCCAGTCAGACCAGCAGAGTTTGTTATCTTCCGAATTAGCCAATGGAATGGCATTGAGGATGAAGAGTAAATAGCATTTTTTTGTTCATCGAATTTCAAAATTTCAATTTTGGATTAGATAGTTCTTAATCCAAAATCCAAAATCTAAAATCCAAAATAGGGAGTTTAATTATGCCTGGTCAACCTGAGTTATTAGCTGCTTGTCTGTTTTATTTTGAAGCAGACGGAATTACAGAGAAATCTATTAAAGAAATCAGCGGTTTAGGTGTAGAAAATACCCCCGCCCAAGAAGTACATGGCTCCACCAAAGGCGGTAAAATCTGGCGGCAAGCAACTCCGACAGTTACCAAGTTTACAAATATCACAATTAAGGTAATTGCAACTGCTGATGTAGACCTTTACCAATGGTACAAAAAGTGTAACGAGGATATGGGAAAACCTCGTCAGTGGGATCAAAATCGTAAATCAGCTTCGGTAGTTGCTTACAATCAACAACTCAAAGAAGTAGCTCGTTGGAATATTCTTAATTGCTACCCTGTGAAATATACAGGCCCGACATTAACAGCTTCTAGTGGTGATATGGCAAACGAAACAGTCGAATTAGTTCATGAAGGTATTGAACGAGTTCAGTAAAATTCAAATATTTTGTAATTTACTACTGTTTAAAGCCATAGTCATTTTTGGCAGAGCAAAACAAATTCTTTCCTTCTGCCACCTGTCCTCTGCCTTCTGCCTTTATTTGGTAAACAAAAGTGGCTCAAGCAACTGAAAAGCTTCCGGAAATTCTTGCCGCCCATAGATTTTATTTGGGACTGACACTAGACGGACAAAAAGATAATATCGATTGCTACTTCCTAGAGTGTCAAGGTTTTAAAAGAACACAAGATGCAATTGAAATTTGTGAAGTCACTGCTAATAAATGGGCTGCGGCGGCTAAAGGTCAAGTAGTGAGAACCAAGCTTCCAGGAAATGTTAAAAGTGGCAATATTACTCTGCGTAGAGGTACAATTGCTAACTCTATGGTTTTTTGGAAGTGGTTTGAAGAGGTACAAAATGGTAAATGGGCAAAGCAAAGAAAACTCATGGCTTTGTCTATCTACAATCAGGCAAGTCAAGAAGAAGCGAGATTTGAATTAGCCGGTGCTTGGCCTGCTAGTTATAAAATGGCTGATTTCAACGCCCGTAGCACCGATTTACATATAGAAGAACTGGAGATTGCTTTCGAGGAATTTAAGCGTGTGAAGTAATCAGGAGGATTATGTTTCCGACAGAGTTTGAATTTACACTGCCTAAAGGGTATCTAGACTCGGAAGGCAACCTCCACCGCAAGGGTGTAATGCGGTTATCAACAGCGATAGACGAAATTGCACCTTTACGCGATCCACGAGTCAAAGCTAATGAAGCTTATGCCACGATTATTATTTTGTCACGGGTAATTACTCTCTTGGGCGCTCTATCGGAAGTAACTCCTGCGATCGTGGAAAACTTTTTCTCCCAAGATTTAAATTACCTCCAAGATTTTTACCGTCAAATCAACGGCTCGGAGAGTCCTACTTCCCAATCAGAAGATACAGTAAAAATATTGCAAAATTCAGCTTCTTAAACCAATTATGAACTGTGAGATTCCCGACTTCTTCAAGAAGTCGGGAATTTAAGCTAACTCTTCAGAATCCAAAATCTACAATCTAAAATCTAAAATTGGTATGGGTCGCAAGCAGGATAATCTCAGCACTGAATTTGCTTTCATTCTTCCCCGTGGGTTGATTGATAGCCAAAACCGAGTTCATCGTCATGGTGTGATGCGTTTAGCTACTGCCAAAGATGAAATTTTGGTACAACAAGAACGCAAAGTTCAGGAAAATCCTGCTTATGAGGTATTGGTAATGCTCGCCCGTGTTATTACACGTTTAGGCAGTTTAAACTCTGTTAGCCCCGATTTGTTAGAAGGATTACTCCTTCATGATATTGCCTATCTCAGAGAATTTTATAATCGGATTAATCAGCAAGGAAATGTACAAATACCCACACAATGTCCTCATTGCAATAGTCAATATTCAGTAGAGTTAAAACTAGCGGGGGAGTCGTAAGCTACCCCTCTGATACTCTATATGAGGAGGTAGCTTTCATTGCTTATCATTTCCACTGGTCACAAAATGATATTTTAAATTTAGAGCATAAAACCCGTCAGCGCTGGGTTACAGAAATTAATAAAATTAACGAAAAATTATTATGAAAGTAAAAGTTAACTACTCACCAACACTAAATGAAGTTAACGAACTTGATTTAGCGTTAGCAACTACACCAAAAGGAGAATGCATTATCGGTCGTTCTCCTGATGCCGATTTAGTCTTAGACAGCCCTGATGTTAGTAGGGTGCACGGCAAGTTCTTTATTCAAAGTGGAAATTACTATTTCTGCGACCTTGGTAGTAGAAATGGCTCAATAATTAATGGTAAATTAGCTGAAAAAAATAGACCATTCTTGTTGAAAGATAAAGACGTTATCCGGATTGGCGATTATGTGATGACAATAGAAGATATGATGCCTTTGTCGGAACAATTGCCAGAGACAGTATTTAGAACTATCGATCCGGCACTCTTTTCCGGTTGGCGAAGTGATGAAAATGTCAACATTAATATTGTCGATCGTCCAGCACCAGAGGTAATTAGCGAAGTTCCACAGCAGGTTAGTTCAGAATCGTCTGAAGAACTTAGTCAACCTCAAAGCGAAGTAGAAATTTCAGAATTAGAAGAGGCAATTAACACACTAGAAAACATCATTGAAACTCCTCAACCAGTCAACGAAGTTCCTGCATTTGTGAGCGAGCAAGGTGTTGATGCAGGTACACCAGTTGCAGAAGAAGCCACTTTCATACAACCCCAGGCAGAGGCGGTGAGTGAAGTTCCAATCCCAGAAGAAGCCACATTCATACAACCCCAAGATTTAATTAGCCCTGTACCAGAGGCGGTGAGTGAAGTTCCAGCCGCAGAAGAAGCCACATTCATACAACCCCAGGATTTAATTAGCCCTGTACCAGAGGCGGTGAGTGAAGTTTCCTCTAATATTAACGAGGAAGATATTGATTGGGATGCGGAAATTCCGCAAGAATTTACCATTGTCCAGCCACGTAGTATAGTTATCCAACCATCTCAGGCGGTGAGTGAAGTTCCCGCAGATATCAATGAGCAAGACATTGATTGGGATGCGGAAATTCTCCAAGAATTTACCAATGTGCAACCACGCGATCTTGTCAGCCAACAACCAGAAGTAGTGAGCAAAGTTCCTCTAGATGTCGCGGAAATTCTCCAAGAATTTACCAATGTGCAACCACGCGATCTTGTTAGCCAACAACCAGAAGCGGTGAGCGAAATCGGTGAAGCTATTAATACTGATGCTGTAGATGAGTTCAGAGTAGATATTGCAGCAGTAGAAGCCCCAGAATTTGTAAATAGCTTTACTCCAGAGTTTAGCCATGAAGACATAGTTAGTGAATCATCAGAAATAGAGCCTGAAGTATCGCCATCTATGAGTAATCAAGTTGCTGACATCAGTACTGATGAAGTAGCAATAGTTGAAACAGTTCCAGAGACTGTTATTGAACTTGAAACACCTGGGGAAATCAGCGAAGTTAGCGAAGTAGAAGCATTAAGCAATCAAGACGTTAATGTAAGTCCCATAAATACGGAAGAAGTAATTGCAGAAAGTAGAAATTTAGAAACGCTAGAAGCTGTTGAATTTTTACTTTCAACAGTCGATGAATCCTCAGAATCAACTAATATTGAGTCTTTAGAAATAACAGAAAAACTGGATGTTATATCTAGTCCCATGACTGAAGAACTAGAAGATGAAACCATGCCGGAATTAACTAGTTCAACTGCCGAGTCAATTAGTCAAACATTGGAAGAAATTTTTGGAGCAGAAATAGCACAATCTGATGAAATTGTTGAGGAATTACCTGTGAGTGAGCCGCAGCAAATGATCGAGCAAAAAAACATAGTTCTCATCGCTCACGAAAGCAAAAAATCAGAACTAGCTGATTTTGTAACTCAGCATCAAGAATTTTTCTCAAAATGTATGACTGTGGCCTGGCCATCTATTAGTGAAGTTTTACGTCAACAAGCAGGTATAACTATTAGCCAACAAATTCCAGCAGCCACTTCTGGAGGATATCAAACAATTAATTCATTAGTGAACTCAGGAGACACCTTAGCAGTAATTTTCCTCAGAGATTTTCTGGTACCTCAGCCTGGACAAGCTAATGAAGAAGCACTGTTGAGGAGTTGCAATATTAACCAAGTTTTACTAGCAACTAATGTACCAACCGCAGAGGCGATCGTGCATTATATTCAACATTTATTGGAGCACCAATAATATCGTGTTCGGTGGTTTGCAACACATAAATTATTCGTAAGGGCACAACAATTTTGTGCCCCTATCCTGGTATTACCATTGGGAAAAAGGATGTTTGACTAAATTGCTGTTGTAATACTTGGGGTTGTCGGAAACTTCCTCGCCAATCCAGGTTGGTAATTCAATCTGTTGTTGTTCATCGCTAAGTTCCACTTCGGCTAATATCAGTCCTTTATTGACACCATCAAACTCATCTATTTCCCAAATTAAATTACCGTACTCTATCTTATATCTAACTTTTTCGATTAAAGGGCGATCGCACAAAGTATCGAGCATTTCTTGCGCATCTGCAAGCGGAATCGGATACTCAAACTCAGACCTGGTATATTTGACGCTAATTCCCTTAATTGTTAAGTAACCTTGGTTTCCTACTATACGGACACGTACAGTAGCTTGTTTTGCTGTAGAAATATATCCCTGAACAAATCGGCTACCCTCAGCTAGCTTTCTCCAGCTATCTCCTGCGACTAAAAATTTTCGCTCTATTTCTGCTGCCATTGTAGTTGAGATTGATTGTAATCTATCTTTAAATTTATCATTTACCCTAATTTAACCTAAATTTAATTAGAATTAAACCAACATACTAACAAAAAAGTTAGCTTTGTTTATGTGCAATGCAAAAATGAAAGCTAGTTGATTTAAAAGAATTAGCACATGGTATCGTAAGGTAAAAATAATTCTGTTTAAATCATTTAAATTTGCTAAAAATCATTATGAGTAAAACAAAAAAGGCGAGCAAAGATATTGATTTGAGCGATTCTCGATATTACTTAAATCGCGAACTAAGCTGGCTGGAATTTAATCGGCGGGTTTTACATGAGGCGCTAGATAGGCGCACTCCATTACTAGAAAGGCTGAAATTTACTGCTATCTTCAGTTCTAATTTAGATGAATTTTTTATGGTTCGTGTTGCCATTCTCAAAGAACAAGTTGAAGCGCAGCTAAGTCAGCAAACCATTGATGGACGAACCCCACAACAACAATTAGCAGCAATCTATCAATGCCTGCATCCAATGGTAATTGAACAGCATCGTTACTTTGAGCAGGTGCTGCGTCCAGAAATGGCAGCGCATGGTATTCATCTTCTAAATTACATTGATATTAGTCCAGAACAGCGTAGTTACCTACAACAAATATTTCAAAAAAAGATTTTTCCAGTTCTGACTCCTCTAGCAGTCGATCCCAGTCATCCTTTCCCTTTGATGGCAAATCTTAGCCTTAATTTAGCAGTGGTAGTCAGAGCTAGAAACACAGGAGAAGAAAAGTTTGCTAGGGTTAAAGTCCCAAATATTTTACCTCGGTTTATTGCCATACCTCAGGAATTGCAACTACAGAACGGCAAGTTAAATCACTGGACAGGTGTTTCTATAGAGCAGATTATTGCTCACAACTTAGAAGCTTTATTTCCAGGGATGATTATTAAGGAATATCATATATTTCGCTTAACTCGTGATGCTGATTTAGAAGTAGCAGAAGAAGAAGCTGATGACTTATTATTAGCAATTCAGCAGGAATTACGTAAGCGTCACTTTGGTGGTTCTGTAGTCCGATTAGAAATCCAACCATCAATGCCTCAGTCAGTACGACAGATGTTGATAACAGAAATGGACTTGGCTGAGAGTGATATTTATGAAATAGACGGCTTACTCAATTTGAAAGATTTGATGTCGTTTATGAAGTTGCCTTTGCCGGAATTAAAAGATCCAACTTGGACATCAGTTATTCCACCTCGTTTGCGCCATTTCCATCAACCGAGTAAAATTGCCAACATAGATGGGCAGGAAAACAGCATTTTTTCGGTAATTCAGCAAAAGGATTTGCTAGTACATCATCCTTACGAATCTTTTAGGGCTTCTGTAGAATTATTTATCGCCCAAGCAGCTCGCGATCCTCATGTATTAGCAATCAAAATGACACTTTATCGCACTTCTGGAGATTCTGATATTATCAGTTCTCTGATTAATGCTGCGGCAAGTGGTAAACAAGTTGCTGTGCTTGTAGAACTTAAAGCTCGTTTTGATGAAGAAAATAATATTACTTGGGCAACTAAATTAGAAAAATCTGGTGTTCATGTAATCTATGGATTAGTAGGACTCAAGACTCACACAAAAATTGCACTGGTAGTACGTCAGGAAGGAGAAAATATCCGGCGATATGTGCATATTGGTACGGGAAATTATAATGCTAAAACTGCTAATTTATATACTGATGTGGGGCTACTAAGTTGTCGAGAAGATTTAGGAGCAGATTTAACCGATTTATTTAATTATTTGACGGGATATTCTTGTCAAGAATCTTACCGCAAGTTGCTAGTGTCTCCTGTGAATATGCGCGATCGCATTATAGCTTTGATCTCCAGAGAAATCGAACACTGTAAAAACGGCAACAGAGGTCATATTATCACTAAAATGAATTCTTTGGTTGATGCTCAGATTATTGCTGCTTTATACGCAGCTTCTCAAGCTGGTGTGCAAATTGACTTGATTATCCGAGGTATTTGTTGTTTGCGTCCTGGGATTCCTGAAGTTAGTGAGAATATTCGCGTTATTAGTATAATCGGGCGTTTTTTAGAACATTCGCGGATATTTTACTTCTCTAATAATGAACAAAATGAAGTATATATTGGTAGTGCTGACTGGATGCCTCGTAACTTAGATCGCCGTGTGGAAGCAGTTACACCAGTTGAAGATGTGGAGATTATACAAAACTTACAAAATATCTTAGCAATTATGTTGGCAGATAATCGACACGCTTGGGAACTACAGTCAGATGGTTCCTATATTCAACGTCGTCCCGAGCAAGATGAGCTAGAACGTAGTGCGCAAAATATTCTGATGGAAAAGACGCAACAATTATCAAGTAATCAATTGTTTACCAAGTTATAAATACTACAACCAGCGTTGTTGTTTAACATACAGAATACTACCAATCACAATTAAGACCATCACACCTATCACAGCCGGATAAGCCCAAGGTTGATCTAATTCTGGCATATATTTAAAGTTCATTCCATAAACGCCAGCAATGAAAGTGATTGGTAAAAATACAGTCGAGAGCATAGTTAAACGATTAATTCGTTCGCTGGTTTTGCTAGCAATATTATCGCGTTGAATTTCCATTAATTCTGACATCCAAGTTCTTAAGGATTGATATTCTTGCCAAAGTTTATCGGTGTGATGAACCAATTCTTGATTGAATAGTTCCTTGACTGGCTGACTCAGCCATTGAAAATCCTCGTAATTCATCATCGCCAGCAGCGATTTGATGCTTTGAAAATTCCGGCGACCAAAGCGAGTAGATTGCCTCATCGCGGCAATTTTTTGGTATGTTGATTCATCGCCAGAGTTGGCTAAAACTTCATCTTCTAAATCATCAAGTTGTCTAGAAATATAGTCAAATACAGTATAGTAACTATTCAAAATATCTTTAAAAATTAGATAAAAAAGATAGTCAATTCCTAAATTTTGAATATCTATAGTTCGCTTTTGAATATTGGTACTTAATGCGCTTAATATTTTAACTTCAGGGATTTCAAATGTGATGATAAAATTGTTACCAACTACAATAGTGCCACGTGCAACCTCGAATTCTCTATTTTGTTTTTGATGAGTGAGAATTTCGTAGTTGTCAAATAAACAATCTTCGATGTCATCATCAATTCCCATCTGATAATGATTAAAAATCATGTCAACACGAGATGGCTTGAGGCCAAAGTGCTGGATAATTTTGCCAATTGCAGTGCGATCGCGAAATTGAATACAGCGCAACCAGATATTGTCAGAACTACCAATCCTTTCCAGTACTGCATTGACATCCCAACTGGTGAATACTTCCAGGTGATTCTGAGAAAAGGTGAGCAGAATTAGCATATAGCAATCTCAGTTGAGTTTTGAGAAACCACGGTAACTCAAAGTACTTATCGATCGGCATATAGCTATCCTAGTTTGATTTGTAAACTTATACTCAGATTCTCATCCCTTAAAATGATAAGTGGGCAAGCCGGAGATTTTGGTTGGTAAGCTAAATAAGTCGCCAGAATAGAAGCTGTTTTGAATTTCTGCCTCACTTAACCCGACTGAGGCTGTAGTAATGTAAAGTGTCATTAAATCTGCATTGCCAAAAGTGCAGCAAGTTGGGCGTTGAACGGGCATTATCACTCGCATCATCTCTTTACCAGAAGGGTCAAACCGAATAATACACCAGCCGTCCCACATGGCTGACCAAATACAACCTTCCCCATCTATTGTTAAACCATCGGGATAGAAGGATTCAGTATTTAAATCAATGAATACTCGACGGTTGCTAATACTGCCAGTTTCAGCATCGAAATCAAAAGCATAGATAGTTTTAAGGGGCGAATCAGTCAGATAAAAAGTGTTATTGTCTGGACTCCACCCTAGCCCATTGGATATTGTCAGTCCAGTTTCTAGTTTGTGTAAAGAACCATTGGGATCGTAACGGTACAGACAACCTTTGGGGCCACTAGTATTCATTGAGCCAAACCAAAAACGCCCAGCTGCGTCACACTTACCATCGTTGAGGCGGGTGTCTGGCTCGTTATCCTCTATTGTAAGAATTGGCGTAACTTTACTGTTACTGGTATCTAAAAAAGCTAGGCGGCGGCGTTGAGCCATAATTAGTCTATTAGTTCCTGCTGGTGCAATACAACCTACGACTTCACCGACATCAAAAAATTTATGAGCATTAGTAGCTGGATTAAACTGGTGGACTCGATGATTGTAGATATCAACCCAGTACAGTAGTTGCTCATCTTGATGCCAACAAGGCCCTTCTCCTAGACGTGTTCTGACTTCGAGAATGTTTTTTGGTGAGTACTGTGCAGCATTCATTAATTTTTTGGATGTTTAGAAGAGTTTTAAACGCAGAGGTACGCCGAGTCAGCGCAAAGGTACGCAGAGTTTTCTAAGAGAATAGGCTAGTTAATAAAATACTGTATTAATACCAATTTGAAAAAAGAATGCGACAGATACACAGATCCAAACCATTGTCCTGTCTGGATTCTTAATTTTGAATTTTGAATTTTGAATTGGTATAAGTTGCATCCCTAAAATTTAGGCTGACCAGGCTTCTCGGAAGTCAGCATACAGCGTTAGTCCGCCATCAATAAATAGAGTTTGTCCTGTGATGTAGGCGGCTTCATCAGAGGCGAGAAAGGCAACGGCTGCTGCCATTTCTTCTGCTGTGCCGGCGCGACCCATTGGAATATGACTTTCGACAATCGCTTTTTTTTCTGGGTCGTCTGTCCAAGCTTTATTGATTGGTGTAATCGTTGCTCCGGGTGCGATCGCATTGACGCGAATTCCTTGTTCGGCATACTCTAGGGCTAGTGTTTTTGTCATATTTTCCATTCCCCCTTTGCTAATCGAATAGCTAACGTACAAAGGGCGAGGAATAATTTCGTGAACGCTAGAGATATTAATAATAATGCCAGAGCGCTTTTGAGAGAGCAAATGCTTTATTGTTTCACGGGCACACAGAAAAGCACCGCGCAGATTTATAGATAAGATGTTATCAAAATCTTTGGTAGGGATTTCATGGGATGGGCATTCTTTCTGAATTCCGGCATTGTTGATGAGAATATCTAAGCTGCCAAATTTCTCGACAACTGTATTCACCATCTCAATAATGTCTGCTTCTTGGGAAACGTCACCTTTAACGAGTAGGGATTTGACACCGCATTCTTCGACTTGTCCACAAGCTGTTTGCATTGCAAGTTCTTCTGTTTCTTCGGCACCCTCGGGACTTTTGCGGTAGTTGATGGCAATATTGCAACCTTCTTGCGCTAGTCGAATGGCGATCGCTTGTCCAATCCCCGAACTAGCGCCAGTAATCAGCGCATTTTTTCCCTTTAATCCCTTCATTGCAAGTTTTCCTCGCTTTTAGGCAGGACTGTGTCAAATTAATCTTATTCATTTGCCACGTGCCTATTAATCCATCTTGAGTAGTAGCTGCGAATCTCGTTCTTCAGCTACACTCAATAAAAAAGGCAGATGCAGCCCTGCGGTTTTAAGAAGTTTGTACGTTTTCGACACCCTAATTATCCCATCTCATATCCGCTTAAACACTTAATACTCTCTGTTGAGATGGGTAATTAGTAATTGGAATATTACTGAATAGTTGCGATCGCAGTGCCAATATAAAATGAATATCCAGCCTCGATCTCATAATGAAGATACTTAAACTGTTTTAATACTGAGTAAATACAGCTTCTATAACAATCCGAAATCATTCGCGAGCAAATATTGAGATAAAAATTCCTACTGTACAAGCATTAGAACCTTTATTCATTGGAAGTCGGTGAGAAACTCCATCCTCTTGTGGGTGGAGAGGGATAGCCGCCCGCCAACTTGGGACATTGGGCATTGGTGGCTCTTTCCCATGCCCCATTCCCCATGCCCAAAAACTCCATCCTCTTGTGGGTGGAGTTTTTCATGTTCACGTATCATTTAGGATTGCCATATACTATTCATTTTGACACTGCAATCTTTAGGTATAGTTACCAATCAAGGCGTTTTTTCTGGAGCTTTTAAGCGCCACATCTTTTCTATATGTGCAATTCGGCGGTGGTGAATTTGCGCTTTACCCTTGCGATAGCCAGTAACTATTAATACTAAAATTATAGGTACTGAAATTATCATACATCCTGTAATAGTATCTGTTGCAACATCATTTTGTTTGTGGGGATGAACTTGCGCTTGAACAGCCAATGATACATACATCATCTTAAAAACTCAAATTGTGTCAAACAATACTGTATATACAGCAATTTCAAGCCTAATTATGCAGATATATTGTAAAATCACGAGCTTTTGCTTGATAAATTCTTCATAAAACTCATAAAACCACGTTTATTGGTAAAAATCCCACATTTTGTTGATGCGATCGCAATCTACCTACGCTCAAAAAAATTGTTAAGCAATATTTCAGCTGTCCGTTCGCTGATTTTGAGGTGGTAAGAGGAATTAAAAGCTTCAGGAAAAAG
>JAVRCV020000067.1:0-10133 GCA_034530615.2 Aulosira sp. ZfuVER01 | reverse complement strand
ATGAGCATTTATATTATTTTCTCATGTGTTGTCTTATTTTGGCGAATTGGTATTAGATGTTGATGGAATACATGGCAAAATTAAGAGTAAAGTTTTAGAGTTAGGATTGAAAAAATTTGAGGAGTCTAAAGATAAAGTATCTGAAAAATTAAGTGAAATTATTGATACAGTTTTTGATAGTAAACTAGACTCGGTAAGTCGAGTTATTGGTGAAGCTATCTCACTTTACGAAAATCTCCTAGAACAACAGGAAAAAGTTCACCAAGAAACTGTAGAAGACCGTGAAGCTGATAAGGCGTGGATTTCTCAAAAGTATCAAGAACTTGAGCAAACGCAGAATAAAATTAAATCAATTATCACGGTTTAAATGTTCTCTTCGGCACTTAAGCACAAGCCAAAAGTGAACTGATGCTATTCGGTGAGCCAACTGAAGATTTGACCAATAGTGAGGCTGAAGGACTCAGCAAAAGATGGAACGGGGAGGCAATCGCTTTCTTCTTCAAAGACGGCAAGAGTGCGATCGCTAAAATAAACAAATACCAGTTCCTCTTCAGGGTCAATCAACCAGCCCATCTGAGTACCGTGAGCAAGGCAGTGGAGGATATTACGGACGACTTTAGTTTGGCTTTGGTCGGGGGAAAGGATTTCGATAGTCCAATCAGGAGCAATTAAGAAGTTGTTGGATACTTTGCCGTTCTCGTCACGGGGAATGCGTTCCCAGGTAAAGACAGTGACATCAGGGACAAGCGACCTGCCTCCAAAGGTACAACGCAGTTCTGGATAGGCACGAGCGATCCGACTTGGTTTCAGCACTGTATTGATTGCTGGAACCAAATCTCCTTGAACCGTGCTGTGTTTTCCTTGGGGCATAGGCTTTTGAATAATTTGACCGTTGATGAATTCGCTGGCGGGTTTGGTTTCTGGTAGCTGGAGAAATTCTTCAAGGGTCAAGGGTTTGCTGGGAGTTTGAACCATTGCCGCTTCGGGTATGTGGATTATCACTATTTTATAGTCCAATGTCAAAGAATAGCTTGGACTTTGGACTCTTGACTCGTGACAACCTCAGTGAGGTACATACAATTTCAATGCGTAATAGCTAATTAAATTGTATCTGGGTCGATATTTAACTCCCGCAATCTGGCTGCCAAGCGTTCTGCTTTTTGAGTTTCCTGTTGCGCCCTTTGTTCTGCTTGTTCTAATCTTTGTACTGCGAGTTCTGCTGTTTCTTCTGGTGTTGAAACTAATTGCCCTTCTGGTGTAAAAAACCGCAATAGTCCTTCATAAACTCCCAGATATAACCTTAGCTGCTGACTCCACAAATGTCCTTGTTCGTTTGCTTCTAGAGGTTGATATTCACCATCTAGTAAATGAAATCCAGCAAATTCTAATGTATATGGGTCGAACCAAAAATAATCGGGTGTGCGGAAAGTATCTTGATAAAGTTCTTTCTTAAATTCTTTATCAGTATTAGCAGTTGAGTCAGAAAGAATTTCGACAATTACATTAGGATATTTGCCATCTTCTTCCCAAACTACCCAACTTTTACGGGTTTTGCGTTCAGTTCCCAACACTACAAAAAAGTCTGGCCCCCGGAAATATTCTGATTTGCGTTGATGCGGGCTGTAATAGATGGTCAAGTTTCCAGCAGCGTAGAAATCATTTCTATCTCGCCACAACCATTCTAGACAGATCAAAAGTAGAATTATTTGTCGCAGATGTAGTTCTGTTTCCAAGGGAGGTTCGTCACTATATAAATCACCAGGGGGAAAGATAACATCTTGGGAGATGCTTTCTTGACAATCTAATTCTTGAGCAATGCTCATAAAATTGATCCGGCATCAAGTGTTGATGGGCTTATTTTAGCTTGTTCAGTTGTTGGAAGATTAAACCACAGATGAACACTGATAAACACAGATAAATATCGGTATTCATCTATGGTTTTTTATTTAAAAGTACTTTACGTACCCGATCGCAATTGCTCAATTACACCACGGTCTTCTAAAGTAGATAAATCTCCTGCTATCTCCTCACCTGCTGCCAAGGCTCTGAGGACACGCCGCACAATCTTACCGGAACGGGTTTTGGGCAAAGCATCCGTAAAGCGAATTTCACTCGGACGGGCAATTACCCCAATTTCTTGGACAACGTGTTTTTTCAATTCCTTACTCAGTTCTTCACTAGGCAAATACCCTTCTTCCAAAGTGACAAAGGCGACAATTTCTTCACCTTTGATTTCCTCCGGTCTACCAACTACCGCCGCTTCGGAAACTGCTTGGTGGGAAACTAGGGCTGATTCAACTTCCATCGTTCCTAATCGGTGTCCTGCAACATTTATTACATCATCGACTCGACCCATGATCCAGAAGTAGCCGTCTTGGTCTTTGCGTGCGCCATCACCTGTGAAGTAGATATACTTACCATCTTTGGGGGGGATATGTTCCCAATAGGTGCTGCGATAGCGGTCAGGGTTGCGATAGACATTCCGTAGCATTCCAGGCCAAGGATTCTGAATCACCAGATATCCGCCCTGATTTTCACCTACGAGATTGCCTTCTAAATCCACAACATCTGCCACAATTCCGGGGAATGGTAAGGTTGCAGAACCGGGTTTGGTAGGAATTGCTCCGGGTAAAGAACCGATCATTGCTCCGCCTGTCTCAGTTTGCCACCATGTATCTGTGACTGGACAGCGATCGCCCCCAATCACGCGGTAGTACCACATCCACGCGGTGGGGTTAATCGGTTCGCCTACTGACCCCAGCAAGCGCAAAGATGATAAATCCCGTGCTTTGGGCAGTTCTTCACCCATTTTCATGAAGGTACGAATAGCTGTAGGTGCAGTGTAGAAAATGGTGACGCGATATTTTTGAATTACATCCCAAAAACAGCCGGGATTGGAACTGCGGGGAGCGCCTTCGTACATCACTGTTGTTGCACCGTTGGACAGCGGCCCGTAAATAATGTAACTGTGCCCGGTAATCCAACCCACATCAGCAGTACACCAGAGGATATCGCTATCTTTGACATCAAAAATCCATTTGGTGGTAATGTGGCTGAAAAGGCTGTAACCGCCAACAGTGTGAACAACGCCTTTAGGTTTACCTGTAGTTCCAGAAGTGTAGAGGATAAATAGCGTATCTTCGCTGTCCATTGGCTCGGCTGGGCAATCAGTTGATACATCTTGGCGTAACTCATGCCACCACAGGTCGCGCTCTGGAATCATGTTAACTTTTTGATCGGTGCGCTTGACCACCAAGACATTTTGGACGCTGGGTGCGCCATTATCCGCCAATGCGCGATTGACCTGCTCTTTTACTGGCACGATCGCATCCTTGCGCCAACCACCATCAGCTGTAATCACAATTTTGGCTTGAGCGTCTACAAGTCTGTCTCTCAAAGCCTCGGCACTGAAACCAGCAAAAACAACAGTATGGATAGCACCAATTCGCACACAAGCCAACATCGCGATCGCTGCTTCGGGAATCATCGGCATATAAATACCGACGCGATCGCCTTTCTGTACGCCCAGCTTTTTCAATACATTCGCCATTTGGCAAACTTCCTGATGCAACTGGGCATAAGTAAAGGTGCGAGAATCTCCTGGTTCTCCCTCCCAAATTAAAGCAGTCTTGTCACGCCGACCGTTAGTGAGATGGCGATCCAAGCAGTTATATGAAATGTTTAACTTACCACCGACAAACCACTGAGCAAACGGAGGTTGCCAATCCAGCACCTTGTCCCACTTCTGGAACCATTGCAACTCTTGTTCTGCCAGTTCTCCCCAAAATCCTGCGGGGTCAGCTACGGATTTTGCATAGATGCGTTGGTATTCTTCTAAACTTTTAATGTAAGCAGCTTGAGAAAATTCCACAGGGGATTGAAATAAACGTTCTTCTTGCAGGGTTGATTCTATAGTGGCTTGTGACATAATCTTGCTCCGCTATTTTTTTAAGTACTTCCCAACTTCCCACTCCTCACTAATTAAGCGATGACAGATGGCAGTTCTCTCTTTAAAGTTGTCAAAAGCCCAGAGCCTCAAGTAACTATTGACTTTTGACTCTTGACCCTTGACCCTTGACTCTACAAATCAATTTCCGCCCTGACTAAATCAGCACTGCGATGCAAACGGAAGCCAACTTTTTCGCAGACTCGTTGCATGGCAACATTTTCTGGCAGAATGTCGGCAGTGATGCGCTTGATGCGTTCATTGCGACCGACGTGCAGCAGTTGGCGTAAAATTTCTGTACCCAAGCCTAAGCGTTGATATGGGTCACTAACTAGTAGGGCAAATTCCGCTTCTCTCACACCATGCGACTGACTTAAACGACCCACCGCGAGAATTTCATGATTTCCGGTTGTGGGATTTTTATAATCAGCAACCAATGCCATTTCGCGATCGTAGTCAATGAAACACAAGCGCATCATCCGTTCGTGGGCTATTCGCTGACTTAGCTTCATCAAATGGAAGTAACGGAAATAGACGCTTTGCTCTGACAGTGTTTTATGGAACTGCACTGCTATCGGCTCGTCTTCGGGGCGGATGGGACGGATGGTGATTAAAGTCCCATCTTTCAGCGTCCAAGGAGTGATGTATTGTGTGGGATAGGGACGAATCGCTAGTTTTGGCAATTGGTCTTCCCTGACTTCTGGTGGGTGCAGGACAATCCGCGCATCTAGGGCAATTAGTGAGGAAGACGCAGTTTTAGAAGACGCGGAGACGGCGTGACGCGGAGACGCGGTGATAAGAGATGTCCCCGTGTCTTCGCGTCCCCGTGTCTCCGTGTCCTCTTGACCCCCGCCATCAAACCTTGCCCACAAGGGATTGATATCAATTTCCTTAATCCAAGGTTGTTCTACAACTAGTTGGGAAAATCGTACTAATAAATGTTCCAAGGCTGCTAAATCTACAGGCGCACGTCCCCTTACACCTTTGAGAGCTTTGTAAATCTGCGTTTGTTCCATCATCCGCCGTGCCAAGGTAGTATTTAGGGGTGGAAGTGCGATCGCTCTATCCTTAAATACCTCCACTAATTGTCCCCCCGCACCAAACAGCAGTACTGGCCCAAATTGCGGATCGAGGCTGCTACCAATAATCAATTCGTAGCCACCATTCAGGTTGACCATTGGCTGCACCGATACCCCTAAAAAGTGTTCTATCCCCACTTTCTCGGTGACAGAAGTTTTAATTGTGCGATATGCCCAGCGCACAGCGTCTGCATCCATGAGATTTAACTGCACGCCACCCACATCGGTTTTGTGAGTGATGGTCTTTGATAGGAGTTTGAGGACTACGGGATAACCAAGGGAATTTGCACAGTCAACAGCTTCATCTTCTGTTGCGGCTGTGCAGTCTGGGAGCGTTGGGATACCGTATGCTGCTAGGATTTGCTTTGATTCCGTTTCAGAAAGAATGGTTCGCCCTGCCTGATGGGCTGTGGTAATCAGCTTTTCTGCAATATCGCACCGAGGAAGACCATCTTCTTCCTGCGGCAATACCGGAGTTTCGTAAATACCGCGTAGATTGTAGCTATACTGCCACATATAAGTAAATACACGGGCTGCCGAATCCGGGTAGGGATAGGTGGGAATGCTAGCACGATTGAGAATTGCCTCCCCTGCCATCACCTCAGCGCCTCCCATCCAGGTTGCGAGAATGGGCTTACCAGAGGGAACCTGTCCTTTATCAATGCAAGATTTCAACTGTTCGGCAGTTTGGGTAGGATCGGTCATTGCCTGAGGCGTCAGAATCAAAAGGATACCGTCACTACCTGGATCTTTGGCGGCAATCTCCAGCGTTTTGCTGTAACGTTCGGGGTCGGCATCTCCAAGAATATCAATCGGGTTGCCATGACTCCAGAATGATGGCAGGGTTTGGTTGAGGGCGGTAATTGTCTCTGGCGCGAGTTCTGCTAGTTCTCCCCCAGTGGTGATGAGAAAATCTGTTGCCAGCACTCCTGGCCCGCCAGCGTTGGTAATCATCGTCAGGCGCGGGCCTTTGGGGCGGGGTTGTTTTGCTAATACCTCCGCCATATTGAAAAGTTCGGAAATTTTCGTAACTCTCAATACACCACTTCTGCGGAAAGCCGCATCGAGAACTTCATCACTACCAGTCAGCGCTCCGGTATGGGAAGCTGAGGCTTTAGCGGCGGCTTCAGTTCGACCAGCTTTAATCACAATAATCGGCTTGGTTAAGGCTACCTCACGGGCTGCGGAGAGAAATGACCGCGCATCGCCAATCGATTCCATGTAAATGACGATACTTTGAGTCTTGGGGTCATCACCGAGATAGTAAATTAAGTCACCCCAACCAACATCTAACATGGAGCCGATGGACATAAAGGCGCTAAACCCGACGTTTTCTCGCAAACTCCAATCCAAGATAGACGTGCAAAGCGCACCACTCTGGCTAATAAAACCGACTTTCCCAGGACGTGCCATTGTACTGGCGAAGGTGGCATTTAATCCGGTGTGGGGATTCATCACACCCAAGCAGTTAGGGCCGATAATCCTCAACCTGCCTAGGCGAGCCTCCTGTAAAATTTGTTGCTCCAATTCAATGCCGGGCGGGCCGATTTCCTTGAAACCAGCAGACACAATCACCGCACTTTTTACCCCAGCTGCCACACACTCCCGAACGATTCCCGGAACTGTGGGGGCAGGGGTGGCAATTACTGCCAAATCTACGCCATCGGGAACTTCCGCGATAGTTGCGTAGCTCTTAATACCCATGACACTGTGGTGTTTGGGATTCACAGGAAACACCGTACCGCCGAAGGGATTGCTAATTAAGTTCCACAGCAAAGTACGTCCTACACTCCCAGGCGAGTCACTAGCGCCAATCACGGCTACTGTTTCCGGCGCAAAAATCGAACTGAGGGGCTGGCGCTCGGTGCGGAGAATGTCGTAGGTGGGATCGGTTTTAAATATATTGGGGGTTTGCATTCCGCTAAACCTCGTTAATTGGACAGCGTCTCTTGCAGACTCTCTGGTTACATTATGAGGTTAGGAGAAATAGTTGAGGAACTTGTGAGGATATTTGGCAAAGGGCGAACGGATTGCGCTTTCGTTACTTACACGCCTGAGTAGGGTGCTAGGGCTAAAGTTTTCGTTCCTTCAGTAACAAGAAAGCGATCGCACAGATTAAACAGTTCTAACTCTGTCTGCGTTTGCCGCATCAGCCGCAAGAAATGACCTTCAGCGTCAACACTCAAAGCAATGTAGTTGAGGAACATTTTCATATAGCCTACCCGCGCTCGCTCTGGGATATTTGGTGCTTCGGGGGTTTGCCATAAACGCTCAATATAGTTGCGTACCTCTACTAAAGGAACAGGCGCGATCGCCTCTCCTCGCAAAGCTTGCCGAATTTGATTAAAAATCCAAGGATTCCCGATCGCCCAGCGTCCCACCATCACACCAGCCGCGCCTGTTTGGGAAAGCACTTCTTGGGCTTTTGCCGCCGAGTAGATGTTGCCATTGGCAAGCACTGGACAATGAACTCGTTTGACCGCTTCAGCAATCAAATTATATTTCACTGGCCCGTGGTACATATCTTTGACCGTGCGACCATGCAAACTCAGCAAATCGATGCTGTGGCGATTGATTATATCTAGAATCGAGTAAAAAGTATCGGTATTTTCAAAGCCTACGCGCATCTTGACAGTCAAAGGGCGATCGCTGACTGCTTGTCGCAGCTCTCCCAAAATCCGATCCACTTTTTCTGGCGAGAGTAGCAATCCACCCCCAACTTGCTTGCGATAGATTCTCGGTGCTGGACAGCCCATATTCAAGTCAACTCCCGCGATATTATAGCCACAGAGTTCCTTTGCTGTTCTTACTAAGTCGGGAACGCTTTCGCCAATCATTTGCGCAAAAACAGGGCGACCTGTGTCGTTTTCGGTGATTGCTGCCAGAATGTGACGATTGAGCCTTGAGGTATCATTCACGCGGAAATATTCGGTAAAGAAGTAGTCAGGGCTGCCGTAGTGGGCAATGACTTTCATAAACCAGAGGTTTGTCACATCTTGCATAGGCGCAAGAGCGGTGAGGGGTAAGTCTTGTTGTAGCGATTGGGGCAGCGATACCTGGGACGACATAGATATGAAGAGCATTTGACAAAGCATCACTCTATCAAAAAATCGTTTCTGCGGTTCGTCTCATGTTGAGAACGATCATCTGTTTACTTTCCTTCTGGCTACCCTTGCCTTTACCGAGGAGCGAGAGAGTTCTTTCCTTGGCGTTAAAGTCACGCACATTTCAACGGCTTGCACTCCACTAAGTTGTTTATTATTGAGGCTGGGATTTGGAATAAGTAATAATAAAGACAAAATAGAAAAATATCCAAGTTATGAAAACTAAGTATGCCATCAATCTCCACAAAGGGCTAACATTTTTCTTTATACTGGGGCTTATGTTTGTTTACCAGAACTTCACCCTAGGTCCCTGGATATATTTAGCACTTCACGGTACTTATGGCTTTCTGTGGCTACTAAAAGACCGGATATTCCCAGACAAACAATGGGAGCAATTCGTTTCTATTCCCCAGAGCATTTTCATCTTTATGATGGTGAACCTATACTGGATAGCACCTTTTATTCTGATTAGTAGTGGCACAGTACCACCATTACCATTAGTGGCACTAGCCATTTCCTTGAATATCTTTGGTGTGTTTCTACACTTTGCTAGCGATGCCCAGAAGTACTATACCCTTAAATATCAAAAGGGACTAATAACAGAAGGATTCTTTGCTCGTTGTCGCAACACCAATTATCTAGGAGAAATATTTATTTATACTGCCTTTGCCATGCTGACTCAACACTGGCTCCCCTTCTTGATTCTTGGGGGATTTATCAGCATGATATTTATTCCCAATATGCTTAAGAAAGACAATTCTTTATCTCGTTACCCTGAGTTTGAGGATTACAAAAATCGTTCTGGGCTTTTGTTACCAAAACTGTTTTTTATAAAAAAGAATTCAGAAGTTAATAATCATGATTTTAGTTAACCAAATAACTATCAACTGTCGCGACTACTGACTGAGCCAATGCCTTCAAATCATAGCCTCCTTCCAAACCAAATAGAATTCGATGGGTGATTTGCAAACAATATTTTGTAAACACTCCAAAGTCTTGTGGTTGTAAAGAAATATTCGCTAACGGGTCATCTTGAGTAGCGTCATATCCGGCACTAATGATTAATAAATCTGGCTGAAAATTAACTAAAAATGGTATAACTTTTTCTTCAAATAAAGGTTGATAATCAGCCATTGTGCTACCGGGAAGCATGGGTAAATTTAACACGTTATTATATTTACCTGGTTCATCAGCGTTGCCAGTGCCAGGGAATAAGGGAGATTGATGTAAGGAGCAGTAGGCAATGTTGGGATTACTCTGGACGATGGTTTGCGTACCATTGCCGTGATGCACATCCCAATCAAGAATGGCGATGCGGTTAACGCCTGGGTGTTCTAAGGCATAATTGGCTGCACAAGCTTCATTATTAAATATGCAAAATCCCATCCCCACCTCACGCAGTGCATGGTGTCCGGGTGGACGCGCCAATACAAACACGGGTTCGTGGGTTGTTAATACGTCATCTACCCCATCCAAATAAGCATTTACTGCCAGTAATGCTACTTCATAGGTGCGTGGAGAAACGACTGTATCATTATCTATGTAGCCACCACCTCGGTTACACAATGCTCTTACGCCATCGATATAGCGAGAATCGTGGACTTGTTGCAGATAAGGCATGGGGTCGCGTTTTTCGATCGGACTAGGCGATCGCCATTCTAATTGATCGGAACAAGGTGCAGCTTTCAAAGCTTTGGCGATCGCTCTCAACCGATCTGGGCTTTCTGGATGAAAAAACCCAGTATCGTGTAGCAAAAATTCATCGGAGTAGATAATTGGTAGCATAGGGCGTGGGAGAAAGGCAGAGAGCAGCCGCGATCAAAACATTTTCATCGCCAAGCATGAAAGAGAAGGGGACAAGGAGGATAACCGAGCAGGAAATTTCTTACTCCTTCTGCCTATTTTTCAGACAGAGGGTAGCATTTCGATTTTCGAGTACTCAATTGCTGTTTTGCATACTACATTTGCTGTTTTTGACACTACAATTGCCATTTCGGATACTAC
>JAVRCV020000066.1:0-80575 GCA_034530615.2 Aulosira sp. ZfuVER01 | reverse complement strand
ACTCTGCAAGACTTAATTCCTGATTACTAGTTAAAAATCAGCGAACGCACAGTTTCAGTAATGGTGTTCACCGCTACCTGTGGGAACGCTTTGCGTAGCTGGGCGTATTTAAAAGTTGTGGCTCAAAATCTCCGGGGTGGAACTGGGTTGGCTGGAGGAACTGGCGTAATTACAGGTGGTGTGGGAGTGGGTACAGCTTTTTTGATAACTGCGATCGCAAATCCTCTTTGCTGGGGTGGCTGCTTACCAGATTTATCAATTACTTGCAGTGCAATTTGCGGTGGAAATTCGGAAATCACTGGAAGTTGCAGCGAACCTATGGCTTTAAGATCGTTGCCGTAGGGTAGCAGCTTCACCTGAATATCTTCTCCCTCTACTCTCCAAGTTAAAGTAGCAGTTTCTCCTTCTTTGAGCGATTGATTTGGTTGCTCGCTACCATTAATTGTGAAATAAAAAATCTTAATAGGTTTGGCTAAAATTTCAATTTTACCTTCAGTTTTTTTTGCACTAATTTTTTCACTGCCATTATTTGGCAAAGCTTTTAATTCAAAGGCATATTTTCCAGCTTTCAATGGAGGTATGGGTATGTTTGTACATTGCAATTGGCGATTGACTTCTTTACAAGCATTCTTTAATTTAGAGTTATCGATATTACCTTGAGTGAATTTAAAAATTATTGGATTACTAGTTGCTGTTCCTTCTTCTGTACTGCCGATAATTTGAGTTTCTTTCAGCAGTAAAGGGTTGGCAATTATCCAATTAACTAAAATATTTTCTCCTGTCTTGTATTGCGGCTTATTGACTTTAAAATCAACAATTTCTGGTATTGGTTTTTCATTGATGACTACTTGGGTTGTTTGGGTATCTGTTTTAGCTGTTTCTGCAAATAATGCATTACCTTTACGATACAAGCCTTGTAACTCGAAAGTGTAATTACCTTTGGTGTTGATACCAGTTTTAATATTGTTGCAAATCAAATCTATTTGTCTTTGGACGATACAAGGTGATACTTCATTAGCATTGCGCTTCGCTAGTGTTTCCGGAATACCATTGCGAAAATCGTAGGAAATTGGCTTAATTGGTTGGGGTCCTTTAATTATGAGAAACAAAGTTTCCAACTGTTTATAGTTACGAATATCCCACCTCAAAGCTACCTCATCTTCACCTTCGGTAAGTTGAGAGCTATTAGCGCTAAAATTTTCTATTCTCAACTGCGGGGGATTTAACATTTGCCAAATAATAAATCCTATCCCTCCCAGTAATCCTAAAATCAATAATATTAATAATATAAGTTGCCACAAAGGGCGAGGTTTCCAGAGTAAAGTTCCCTGTGGTAAGGTGTCAGATATATGTAAATTTTGTTTGTCGTATACATTGACTTGAAAGTTGATGATTTGCCCTGCACCAAACCACGGTCTGCGCCACCAAGGTTTAGGTTTTAATGTGAGGTTTGCTTCAGCGGCTTTGCTTGGTAATAATCTAATTTCAGTAGGTTCAAATTTGTAAGTAAAGAGTCGTTCTTCATCTCGACTTTCAACACCAAATATGAGTTCGCGGACAATGTTACCTTGGTTAAGCAGGGATAATTCATACTTACCAGGACTGCGACTCACTTGTCCCAAGATAGTATTTAGTTGTATATCTAGGTTATAACTTGTAGGAATTTGGATATACACCAAATCCAACAAAACTAAGTCTGGAAATTTTTCTGAATATAAACGCAGAGTTGGGGAATAGTTTCCCGCCAGGGTATCGGCTGGTGGGTGAAATTTTAAGGAAATTTTACCGGAATCACCAGGGTTAAGTGCTAGAGCATGATTATCAGATAATAATCCTGTTCCTTCTACTCCGGTTGTGGGATAGGTAATTGTAAACCAGTTGTCGTCTAAATCAAGGCAAGTTAAACGAAATCGGTCTACAAACTGAGAGCGATTTTCAACTGTTACCTCTACGAGCAAAGGTTCATAGAGTTTGCAAATTAGAGGCTTGTTAGTATTACTGCTGGGTTTAATGGAAAAAGTCGAATCATTCGCCCGAATTGCGGTGTGTTCTTTGGGTACAATCTTCAGTTGGCGGGGGAAGTTAATCGGGGTGTCTTGAGGATAATGTTGAG
This sequence comes from Aulosira sp. ZfuVER01, assembly GCA_034530615.2. Lineage (GTDB taxonomy): Bacteria > Cyanobacteriota > Cyanobacteriia > Cyanobacteriales > Nostocaceae > Aulosira. The sequence continues at coordinate 78,462 of JAVRCV020000066.1, read as the reverse complement.
GCGCATCTACGATTAAGGTATAGTCGTAAGTTCCAGGGTTAGCATCAATAGGAATTTCAAAGGTAAATGTGACTTCATCACTACTTTGTTGAGGTGCGATCGCACAACTTTCTATTGGTGCAACAGATAATCCAGTGACCTTTTTAAAGGTTTCATCGCAATTTAAATATAAATCAATAATCGCATTGTGGTCGCCTTTGTTAGTGACAACAGCATGGAGTTGAATTGTCTCTCCTGGCATCACATCTTGAATACCAGGCGGGGTAATAAATATTTCCAGGGGACTGGGTTTAGCTTGCATATTACCAACTCCCTTATTTAATAGGGTATAAATCTAGTTTTACCTGAAAATCTTCACCACCACTCACGATCGCACTTTTTTGATTAATAGTTTTCAGTCCAATAGTGTTGATTTTCTTGGTACTTTGATAAATTATTTCGCCTGTGGCTGCTTTAATTTTATCGAGCTTATATTCTGGAGTTAAATACCACATCATTACTCTTCCATCATCGCCAGCACTTACTAGCAGACGGCCATCTTCATTAAATGCCAAACTGCGCACGGACATTTTTGATGCTGACCAGCGGTCTACGATTGGACAGTTTAATTCAGCTATTTGATTTTGGGAATTTGGCAGAGTTTGACATTGATTTAAATTCCAAACCGTAATATATCCCGCCGAGTCCGAAGTTGCGAGGATTTTTTCTGAAGAGTTAGGTACAAAGGCTAATCCCCAAACATAATCTTCGCGTCCTGTTCTCGGATCTAGCTTTTCGAGTTTTTGGACTGTTAAACCTGAAATTTGATTCTTAATTTGCGGTTGATTCCATTGCCACAATAAGAAACGCTTAAAGTTACCTGCCATCACTAAAGTTTTATCGTCTGGACTTAGAGTTAAAGCCCGAACTTGAAAACCTGATAACTTTTGTTGAGTTTGCAGGTCAATGGCTTTTGGTTCTGGCTGGAAATCATCGTTGGTAGATAATCTTGACCATAGTCTTACCTTACCACTACCATAACCGCTAAATAAATCTAGGGAATTTTTTGTAAAGACTAAGTCAAATACTCTATCACCCTTAGCTTTGGGGTCTTGTTGGTCTTGCAGTTCGTTTCTTTTTCTACCTGTGGGAACATCCCGCAGTTCTATGACACCATTATCTAAACCAATTGCCACGCGATCGTTTTCTACAGGCATAAAACGGGCGACTTCTACAGCGTCGTCGGTGATTGCCAACAACCCTTGAGGCTTGTGCTGTCTACCACAAGCCACAGGCTGACCATTATATTTAATGCTTGCAGGTTCTAGGCGATCGCTATTAATATTCCACAGTCTTAATGTGCAATCATCGGAGCCACTGACAATAGATAAACCAATACCGCTAAAACTTACTGAGTTTACAGAGCGTGTATGCATAATTGGCTCTGGTCTTAATAGTAATGCTAGCAATGCAAGTATTAAAATCAAAGTAACTAACTGTAACCATAAAGGTAAAATTGGTAAAACTTTTAATTCTAAATTCTGGGTTGCAGGGTCAGTACTACCCAAACGTTGATCTGATAATTCTGATTTCGCTTCTAAAAGTAAAGTTTTGCCTATACCTAGCCAAGGGCGTTTTGTTTTAATATCCAAAAGAATTTTGGTTGTTTCACCTAAATTCAGATTGGCTGTTGTTGGTAACGTCTTAAAAGTACATTTTCGCCAATCGCGTCCTTGAAGTTGCACATTAATTTCTTGGAATAAGTTGCTAGCATTTCTAAATAGCAATTCAAAGGATGCTGTATCAGATTTCCAGTTTGCTAACCAATTACGTTTTTGCGGAATTTTTTGGGAATTTTGGGTAGCAGTAAATTCAACAAAACCTACAGGTAAAACTTCTAGATTACCTTCAGTGCTAGCTGGATAACCATTACTGCTGATAGCTTCAATAGTAAATGGGTAGATGTCACTAGGCGCTTGGATTACAGATAAAGGTTGACATTGAAAAATTGCTTCTGTTTGACCACCAGGATCGAGAGAAAATCGCCGTTCTGCACTGCTAACTAGCCAAGCAGAATCCACACCTGTAAATCGCAGTGTTACATTTACAGTTTGTTGACCCAAATTTCGGACTCTTACTGGTATATCTACAGTGTTGCGGGGATAAACTTGAAACTCTCTTACAGGCAATTCCACGCTTAAAACTGCTGGTTGATCGTCTGCTTCAATTTTTAGACGCAGTAGAAGTCTACGTTCTTGACCTAACTGGGGTGAGAAAATTTTCACAGTTAGGTTGACTGTACCGACAAATCCAGGAATCGGTGTATTCAACACGAAGACTTGAAAAGTCGTACTACTACCAGGAGGCTTGGCTGCTGCTACCTCTGGTTCCAGCTTATACCAGCGATATTCAGGATTACGACTTTCTCCCGCAGCAGCAATTTCTATTTGAAAATTGGCAAATTGATCGCTGTCATTATTGACAATGACTTCAAATAAAGCCGGAGTTCCACCTGGACGAAAGGTTAAATTTTGAGTAGAAAGACTAGCATTTATAACATTATTTTGCATGAAATTTTATATTCTGAATGCTGCGAAGTCAGCAGTATTAGAAAGTTATTGGTAACACAAATTTTTGTAATAGCACCTTAACTTATCTTCTAAATATATTGTGCAAATAAATCTGTCAATATAGAGAAGCACATTAATAAAATTAATATCAGAGTTCTATAGCAATCTAATTAATTTAAAAAAAATCTAAGTTATAGCGTAGCGTAACCCACCACCAAAACCTTTGGTGCATTACGCTGCACAGCTTTTAATCTCTTTGGGTAGGGGAAAACAAAATTTGTTTAATATTAAACTTTCCCTAACTCCAATTCTTGCTGTGGAGTAAGCTTTGCGGCTTTAATCAAATCTGCTGCTTTTTCGCCAATCATAATTGTGGGTGCATTGGTGTTTCCTGTGGTGATGGTTGGCATAATTGAAGCATCTACGACACGCAACCCTTCAATTCCATATACTCGCAGTTCGGGGTCTACCACTGAATTGGAGTCTGTTCCCATTTTGCAAGTGCCGACTGGGTGGTATACAGTATCGCAGGTTTCTCGGATGTAAGCTTGCAATGCTTCATCGCTGGTTGCATCAGCACCCGGTGCAGCTTCTTCGCCTCGGAACTTATCAAATGCATTTGATTGGAACATCTGGCGGATAATTTTGATCCCTGCAACCAGCTTGTGCAAATCGGATTGATTCTGGAGATAGTTCATCCGAATGACAATTGGGTCTTGGGGTGCAGCAGAACGCAGGGTGAGATGACCACGGCTTTCGGGATTAGTTAGACAGGCTGTAGCCGTAAATCCTGGGCCTTCACGGGTGTATGCAGGATGTGCCAACAAAACAGGGCCGCAGAACAACTGCAAATCTGGTGCTACATCTAAACGAGCTTCAGTATGCAGGAACAATCCAGCTTCAGCGATATTGCTAGTTAGGGCAGGTTGCAAATTCTGAGTTGACTGGTGTGCAACGGCGACATGAAGATGATCTTGGAGGTTTTGACCAACACCAGGCAAATCAACAACTACAGGAATATCTAAAGCCTGTAGTTGTTCTGCATTGCCAATTCCAGAAAGCATCAGCAGCTTGGGAGAATCGAACGCGCCAGCAGAAAGAATGACTTCCTGATTAACAAAGGTTTGGTGTATCGTTCCTGCGTGCAGATATTCCACTCCAACTGCGCGCGTTCCCTCAAATAATAACCGCGTGACTAATGCACCAGTAGTCACGGTTAAGTTGGGGCGATCTAAAATTGGGACTAAAAATGCTGCTGCTGTACTGTGCCGTTTACCATCTTTGATAGTTAACTGATAAAGTCCCGCACCTTCTTGTTGTGCGCCATTGAAATCAGGATTACGCTTATACCCTAGTGCAACGGCGGCTTCTACAAATCGATGCGATATAACACTAGGAGCAATGGGATCTGTCACACTCAATAATCCATCAACTCCATGAAATTCGGATGCGCCATGCTGATGCTGTTCTGATTTCTTGAAGTATGGCAAAACATCTTGATAACTCCAGCCAGGATTGCCTAATTTTTGCCAATGCTCATAATCATGCCGACTGCCGCGAATATAAATCATGGCGTTGATTGCACTGGTTCCACCCAAGGCTTTGCCGCGCGGACAATAGATTTTACGGTTATTTAGGTATGGTTCTTCTTCTGTAAAATATGCCCAGTCTACGTCAGTACCCCAGAGTTTTGTCCAGCCTAGTGGAAGTAGATGTTCTGGTTGATTAGCTGGCTGGCCTGCTTCCAGTAATAACACAGTAGTTTTACCATCTTCTGTTAGACGGTTGGCAAGAACGCATCCTGCCGAGCCTGCACCAATGACAATATAATCGTATTCAGTCATGAGCTTCTGATTAATTGCTAAATTTCTAGAACAATGCTGTTGCCAGCAAGTTGCTATGACTAGCCTTGATAACCTATCTGTTTCGATCGGCTATATTTTGCAAATAGGTCTAATTTCTCAACCGGAAGCGCACCGGCATTTTATCGGCAGGATAAATTAACAAGTTCTGCTGTAACTCTTTGAGAGAAGCGCGACCGTTGACCAATTCCCAATCAAAGTGGCGGAGCAATAATGCCAGCATCACTGTTGCTTCTAACATTGATAGATGCTCTCCCAAGCAACGATGCGGGCCGGAGCCAAAGTCTATCATTGGCAGTGAAGTTGTTTCTTTACTTTGATCTAACCAACGCTCTGGTAGAAATTCTTCGGGATTAGCGTAAACTTCTGGATCTCTTCCAGCTGCAAGTATTGACCAGAATACTCTTGTACCACGAGGAATTACTTTACCTTCAATTACAGTTTCGCGTTGAGTTTCTAATGAAGTCGAGCCTGAGGCGATTGAATAAAGGCGCAAAGTTTCCTTAAAAATTGCGCGAATATAAGCTAATTCTTTGAGGCTTTCTATATTAATACCGCCTTGACTTTGCCAAACTTGGTCAACGATGTTTCGTGCTTGCTGAAAAACTCTTGGATTTAAACTCAACTCTCCTACTGCAAAAGATAAAGTATGGGCTGTTGTGTCAGTACCAGCTATTAAAAGTTCAACAGATTCTGCTATTAATGTTTCCCGATTGTATTTTGGTTCTTTGGCAGCAATTTTGACTAACATTGATTCTTGGAACAAAGGACTTACCTGTGGTAAATCGGTCTGGTTTTGTTCTCTGATTTTTAAAGCTAAGTCTACACGGGGAGTTAAAAATTCTTCTAAATATCGTCTTGCAGCCCAATAATCTCGTGAATTTTTAGTTGGCAAATATTTCATCCATCGCTTCTCGCCAGTAGCTTGCCGTAAAAAACGATAGGCTACAATAGCCATTGCTTCGTATACTTTGGAAACTTGCAGGGGTGGCCCTTCCTGACTAGTACTGTTTCTCTCCACAGGAATTCCCAGTACTAAACAGGAAATTACCCTCATCGTCAGTTCTACAAATAGAGGATCTACCTCAACTGCTGTTGATGGCGTAGCTTGTTTCAGTGTCTTAATTACTTGTTCGCAGGCTTGGCTAATAATTTCCGCATATTTGGAAAGACTGCTAGAACTGAATTCTGGATTCCAAACTTTGCGTCGCCATTGCCATTCAACCCCGGTTTCTCCCAAAAGAATAGGGCCGCTGATATCGTTCCAAGCTTTGCGCGATCGCTCACTTCTAATTAAGCTACCATCTCTCATCCCATTGACAATGGTATCTTCAATAACTTTTGGTTTACTTAAAATCACAATAGGATAGCTATTAGTCCAAATAACATACATCGGCCCTAGCTGCTGGCTCCAATCAAATAATAATTGAAAGTATTTTTTCTGTTTCACGGCTGCTAATACTTGCGGCAGATTTCCTAACAGCCAGTGTTTGGGAGGAGAAGGAAGCGATTGTAGCGATTTATATGTGTTCTTTTGTTTCCACCAACGCCAGCCAAGTGTTCCCGCTATGCTAGTTGCGCCTAAAGCTGTGGCTAAATATGAAAATGAGTCAGAATAAGCAATCTGAGCAGTAATCTCTTGGAACATGATTCCGCCTTCGCTCACTAAAAACTTCAGATTACCCAGATACTACCGTATTGTTTCCAGCTTCGGAAAAATTGCTGACCAGATCCTTGACTTCTCGAGGAAGTCGGGGATCTAATGACATTTCAAATTACGAATTCATTTTCTACGTTTATAGCGGTTCTCGTTTGGATGCAATACACAATAGGGCACAGCAATGCTCATTGGTGTCAACTTAACGCGAAAGGCTTTGTTGCTCAAGATATTCGATCCGCCTAAATCCACGCCACTTACTACAAGTCGGGAAACCCGCCCAACGCAGTGGCTCCCCTTAATAAGGGGACTTTGATTCTTTTCCCCCTTTTTTAAGGGGGGTTAGGGGGGATCGAAAGTTTACGGTGCAAAGAAAGAGAACCCCAAAGACTTACGCTCTATGCATCTAAGTTTAAGTTGACACGTATGAGCATTACTGTGCCCCTACAAATGGTATGTATTCTATGCAATTGAGAACCGCTATATATAAATTTTTTATATACTTACTCTTTGTTAATCTCGGAAATTTCACTGAGTTTTTTAGTAGAATCAAACAGATCCATTGGTCAAAAATTTCCAGTATAAAGACATTCTGAAAATCAGTTTGAAGAAGCTTAAGTAGTTACAAAAGTTTACTAGATTATCAGAAGATTATGAGAACTTTATTGCAAGTTGAAGATTTAAATGGTCGTAGCTCACGCTCGCGAGAAAGGATTCGGGAATACGAAGATGTTTTAGTTGTCGGTCAGCCATTGCAAATATCTTTACAAAATCTGGCTCCTGCTAATAGTAAATTTGTGAGTTTAGAAACTCAGGGAGAAATCGAGGTTTCATCTCTTGCACAGCCTGTTATTGCTATAAAAACTCTGATTCCTTTAGAAGAAATTCCAGATATTACTCTGTTAGCGAGAACTTTTAGCGATGAAGTAGAAGACCGTTCTTTACAAATCACCTTTCAAGATGAGGCTGGTCGTTTGTTGAGTCAAGTTCGCTTTAAGCTCACTTGTCTGCGAATTTGTTTAGATGTGGATGCAGATCGGGATGGCACGATTGAAGAAAATCATCCTCATAAAGGAAACTGGCAATGGGGAAGTAATGGTCATGGTGCAGTTTTATTAGTTAATAGCGATTGCGACGTTATTTATTCTAATGGACAGAATGATAGCGAAGAAAACTATATCAGAGGACTGCTAGATCTCAAAGATTTTAGCTTTATGATTGTTCGGAAAGTAGGTTTAAGAAATTTACCTTCTGGATACGAACTTTACTTGTCAGTCAATCGAGACACTGCTAAACGCATTCGCATTTATGACGAATTAGATCGAGATGGCTATGAGTTAATTGGGCCGGGAATTACAAAAGCCAAAATTAAGGATACTGACAAAGATATTCTTTTGGCTATAGAGGCATTGAGTTATCCTGATGTTGATTTTGATGGCGTAGTTGAGATTAATTTAAATCTCGAGAAAGACGGAGAAATAGCATACAGCGATCGCGTGGTTTTTCGAGTCGCTCCTTGGATGATGACTCCTAATACCTTAGCCCCGATCACTGTGTTTGTTTCTCGTTTATCTAAGGGATTGAATGCCGAATTTATTGAGGAACTGAGAAAAGTTGCTGGTAAAGCTAACGCTCAACTAGATATTGTTCCTTATGAGTTTCATCAAGACGATCCTTGGATGCAAGACGAAATTGAAATTGGTTATGCTCAAGCACCGGGACAATTGATGCACGTGGTATTTGATTCGCCACGCGATCGCGGACTAATTGATTTTCCCAAACGCAAACTTCTGGGTATTGACTTTGGTTATGTAACTCGCAAAAGCCGCTATGAAGCGACAAGATTAGACTCTTTTGGTAACTTAGAAGTTTCTCCCCCAGTCACAGTCAAAGGTGTTTATTATCCTTTTGGTCGTCTGATATTTGGCGGAACTCGCAAAGAAATTATCCAGAAGGAACCGCGACGAATGTTGAGAGTCTTGCGAGACTTTCTCTATGCTCAAAAAATTCAAGCGCCATTTGAAATTTTTTCCGACTGGCTGAGTGTAGGGCACGTTGATGAGTTTATGACCTTTGTGCCTGCTGCTACCCATCAAGGATTTAAGCTAATTTTAACAAGTCCTGGCAAGTGTTATGACCTTCTCAGACGCTTACGAGATGAAGGACATTCTCAAGCATTATTGCGGCAAGGAAAGCGACTTGCTAACAAGCCTGCTGATATTAGTGTGGCAGAGATTCTTGATAATGAAAACTTAGCTAGTGATAACCAGCGCTTTCAAGAATACATTAATTGGAATCGAGAGGTTTTAAAACAGCAATTAGAATTAGGCGACGAAGATATTATCGAAATACCTGGTTTATTTGAAGATGATGGCTATGGGCGAGCAGAAACTTTTTTCCCCAACATGGTTAACATGATCGTTCTCAACCAACATCTGGGTATTCCCAAACCATTTGGCCCCAAAGTTAATAACCAATGTCAATTTGAAGCGTATGTCAAAGGACTTTTAGAACCTTTGGGTTTAGTTTGCCACTTTATCGATGATTGGGACCCTTATTTTCGCTCCAGGGGGGAAATTCATTGTGGTACGAATACACGCCGCCAACCTTTTAGCCAAAAATGGTGGGAGATTGAGCCGATAGGCTAGTAGCCCCTTCGGGGCGGGAATAAGGAACGGGGAACAGGAAACGATGATTTCTCTGTTCCCCGTTTCCCTGGAAACTGGGTAGCAATCTCTTCCATAGCTTTGTTCTATTGAAATCTTGAAACAACACGCCTTCAAATCAAAAATTGCATTGCAACCTTACTAAATTGGCCGAGCTAGAGCAGATATGTTAAGCCGTTGTTGCTTAAAAGATAGGTATATGATGATTTAAGTCATTGATGAGTGTTATTTAGAATATTTAGTCGAGAAATAAGAATACCCTAAATTGCTCTCCTTCCCCAATCACTATTCCCACCTCTATGTTCAACCTAAATCGTCGTCAGTTTTTATTGCGGAGTACTCTCGCGATCGCCGCCACTGTAACCTACGATCGAGTACAAGCCCAAAAACCAACTACCCCTGGTGCTTTACCCAAAGGATTGCCGCGTCGAAAGGTGCTTATTGTAGGTGCAGGTATTTCTGGTTTAGTAGCAGCGTATGAATTAACAGCAGTTGGTCATAATGTCACCATTTTAGAAGCAAGAAAACGTGTCGGTGGTAGAGTATTAACTCTACGACGAACCTTTCAAGGAGAGGATTTATTAGAGCTTGGAGCGTCTAGAATCCCACCAAATCATAATTTAACCCTTGGTTACATCAAACATTTTGGTTTAATACTTTCACAGTTTGCGCCGACAACAGGGAAATATCTGACGATGAAAGACGGAAAACGTCTATTAGTCACAGCAAAAGAACTATTTGAAAATCAATTCAAAATCCATGTGGAAGAGATTCAAAAACTGAAGGATGGATACGATCTACTTCCCCAAGCATTTGCCCAAGCATTAACAGAAAAAATTAAACTTGATGATGCGGTTACTCGGATTGTACAAACATCTAACGGTGTTGAGGTGTCATGCTCGTCAGGGAAACGATATCTTGGCGATTGTGTGTTATGTACTGTTCCGTTAACTGTATTAAATCAAATTACATTTTCACCTGACCTATCTCCAGCTAAAAAAGAGGCGGCCGCAGGAGGATATAACTATAAAGCAGCAACTCGTTGTTTTGTTAAATTCCCTAATCGGTTCTGGGAAAAAGATAACTTAAATGGGTGGGGATGGTTCGAGGATGAAGAACTGTGGCATACTACCTGGGATAAACCTGAAAAGACAGGTATTCTTCAAGCTTATCTCAAAGGAAAAAAAGCTCTTGAGATGGATGCTTTTGAGGACAAAGTTCAACAGACAAAATTACTCCAGCATTGGGAGAATATTCTGCCTGGCGTAACTAATTACTCTGTGCAATCGCACTTTCATTCATGGACAAAAGAAATCTGGTCAAAAGCAGGCTGGGCCTATCCAACAGATGAACAGGAGAAGAAACTATTTTCAGAATTAGGGAAGTCAGAAGGAAAGATTTATTTCGCTGGAGAGCATACTTCCAAGACAAGAGGCTGGGTTCAAGGAGCATTAGAATCTGGAATCAACGCTGCTAAAGAAATTCACTTTGCTGGCTATACTGTTCCCTCGATCAAAAGGTGAAACTCTCTGATTTTACCTAGTTGCTAAACCGAGATATGGCGAAAGCAAGCGATCGCATCTTGGCAGTACTCGCGTGGGTACTTTTAATTGCTGATGAGCATAACAGCGATCGCCTCGAAAAGTGCGATCGCAATAATCTTGCCTTGATTTACTAAAGAATTTAAATGTAGTAGTGTTGTCGCGCAGCGCAACGGCAACGATGCATAATCAACAATTAAAGGTGCGTTAGCCTCCGGCATAACACACCCTTGTATATTGAAAGAAGTAGTTGACCTGTGGCTCATCTACTTTTATATCCTGTTTTTTTAGCAATATTTTCCAACTCCTTACCAAGACCTTTGTGATCGAGCGCATTCAAATATCTGTTTCCTCTTTCTGTAATAACAAAGTTTTTTCTAACGTTTATAGGTCTGTTACTTCTATCCTTAAAAAGGGAATTGCCACCCATCTCATCAATTAAGCCTCTATTTCTTAATCTCTCCAATAAATCTTGACCTTTTGGATAATTAAATTCATAGCTATCATCTTTTTCATCACCTGTAATTTTTCTTAGGGTGATATACTCATACGCATCTATAACTGTTGAAATCAAAAGCTCATTAATATCGTCTCCTAGCTGACTGACTTTATCCTTGACTTCTTCTTTGATGATATTCAGCTTTGCCTCTAATCCATCTTTACTAAGAGATACTCCACTTAAATCTTCAATACGAAGAGTTAGGACTAGTAAAACTGTAACTACTCCGATAGTAAAAAGTATCTCTATTGTTGCTTGGCTGGTTAATAGTTTTATAAGTAAAATTACTTCAACAGTGACAACTGCTAAAAAAACTGCCCACCATCTAGATGATTTCATTTTTACAACCTCATTTTTTATATTGGCTAAGATTGCCATATAGTGTTTTTCAAGTAAATAAATTACACAAATAGAGAAAAATTTTCCCTACGCTCAACTATATTCTTTGTTTCACTCCTTTGCAATTTGTTTTATCAGTCTAAATAACTGCGATCGCACTTTTCGAGGCGATCGCTACAATCTTGCCTTGATTTACTAAAGAATTTAAATGTAGTAGGGTGTGTTGTCGCGTAGCGCAACGCACCGGCACCGATACACGATCAACAATTCAAGGTGCGTTAGCCTCCGGCATAACACACCCTACGGAAGATTAAAATACTTGCTACTTTAAAGGCTTACTCAAGGCTGCAACAAGATCGTCTTTTTTCATCTTACTGATGCCAGTAATTTCTCGTTTCTTAGCCATTGCTTTTAGATCAGCAGTTGACATTGTTTTGAGAAAATTAGCATCGGTAGTTGTATCTGGCATTGGTTGAGGAGTGAGATAAAAAACTTGATTTAAAGCATCAAGTTTTTTACCTTTGGTAATTCCACATTTCAAATTAATGATTGGCTCTAATGTCTTCCAATATTGACGAGGAGCGTCATCAATCCGGTTTGTAGCTATAGCAGGTTTAACTGCTTTGAGAGCGCTATCTGGTTGCTTGACTAAATACTCTAATGCTGCTTTAATTTCATCCCTAGATGCTTTAGACAGATTAATTTTTGGAATTTCTTCCCCTGCAAGTATTTTTGTTACTTCAACTGTCTCATCACTACCATCAGTAATAATGCACCACACGCGATCCAAGCCAGCAGCTTCTGCAATTGCATAAATGAAAGAATTAGCAATTACTTGATACTTATCTTCGCCAGTTTCTTTTACAATAACTGGAATCCAATTTCGTCCTCCTTTCTGGTTAAGCAGATGGGCTGAAGCTTTGATTAAAAATTCAGGCGCATCAGTTCCTTGACCAGGGTCAATTTCATCTAAATACAAGTGCATTAAATTTCCAATATCGCTGAGGCTACTCATTGTAAAAAATACTCCTTTGCTAGATTTTTGTAATATTCATGAGCAGATCGATCTCGATAAACCGCAGGAATACGCGAGAAAGCTGAACCAGCTATATTAGCGTAGCTTGGAACCTCATGAATATGAAGGTCTTTGTTGGCATTGGTATACTTAGGATAGAAGTAAGATAATAAATCAAATCCCTCTTTTTTAGCAGTTTTAAGAATGTTATTAATTTCTTGTTGAGCAACTGCCATTTGAGGTAGTGTAATCTTTTCTCCATTGAAAAATATTGGCAATGGAATAGGACTACCATCAGCTTTTTTAGATTGTACTTCAGGAATAAATTTCTTCATTGCCATTGCTGCATTTTCTAAAGAGAAAAGATTGTTATGCTTTGTGGGAATGAGAACGACATCAGCCGCATAAACAGCTAGTTGGCTAAATACTCGCCAGTTAGGTGGCGCATCTATTAAAATATAATCGTATTCTTTTCTTGACAATTCTAGCTTGCGATAAAGAGTGTTAAGCTTCAGATGATTACGTAAGAGATTTTCAGATTCATCTATTAGTTTTTGATCGGCGGGAATAACATCAAACCTCAGTTCGTTACTAATCTTTTTTAGAGGAAATTTATAAGGATGTAGAGTACTTTGAAGTTCTATATCTCTTTGTGTAAGAGCCTCAAAGACACTTCCTTTACTCAATGGAAGACCTAAAGAACTAGTTAAGTCTTGTTGGTTAGGATCAAAATCAATCGCTAAAACTTTTTTACCTAAAAAAGTTAATATAGCTGCTAAATTTACGGTAGTTGTAGTTTTTCCTACTCCTCCTTTGTTGTTATAAACTGCAATGCTTAAGGCTCTAGCAGAATTTTCGATTTTTTGCCGAATTGAAGCAATTACGCTATCAATATTATCTGCATCAATTGAAAGACATTTTGTTGCCGGATAAATCACTTTTCCATGCTTACGAAACAGTTGAATGTGGCAAGAATTAGTAATTATTCCCCACTCTACAGTTTTGGAATTAGGAGCAAGTAGATAACGCTTCAATTGATTAACCGTTATTTGATACTGTGCAGCATCTTCCGAGAGGTTAATATCTCTACCCTTTAACTCTAGTAGAAGATATGGATTAGATTTTGTGTGTAAAAACACATCGTCTCCAATGGTTTTTCTGGCTGCTTTATCAACATTTCCGTTGCCAGTGTTATATTCTGGATGAATTTCTTCAGATTGAAACCCTAATGCCCTCAATAAGTGAGAAGCAAAAAAATCGTTTACAACAGGTTCTTGTGCATTTTTGGGAAGGCTTTGCAGGGCTTCTCGAAGACTGATAATTGTCATGCTCATAGTATGTGGGGACTTTCAGCAATGTCTTAGTCTAGTGTTCCCATCTGAGGACAATTATTAATTTTATAAGGTAATTTTATGTTTTAAATAAATTTATATAAGAAAAATATCAGATACGTATTCATTTTGGTGTTTTACGCAAGCAAAAAGGCAAATTGTTTTCTCAATTCACCTTTTTGCTGAGTAATTTATTTAAGTAATTTCAAACGTTAAACAATCACTCCGCAGATGTGGGTGTTTGTTTAGTCGCTGGACGTGCTTTTTTGCGGTTTGTTCTGCGGGTTCCACCAGCCATCCCATATTCATCACTAGTTTTGCCATACTGAGATGCAACACTCAGCAGCATTTTCTCAGAAAGAACATTCAACTCGCGTTCTGCTTGTGCTAATGCATTCTGTGTCGTTTCAACCATTACTTGTGCTTGATTGTAAGCGGTTAGCTTATCTCGAATCTCCAGAATTTTATTGTTGTAATTAGCGATTGACAACTCATTACCAAAGTCTAACGGGGGATTAATCATCTGCATTCCTTCAATCCGTCGTTCAGCTTTGGTGAGTGCTTTTGAATTACGTTTGCGCGTTACCATAAAGTTTTCCTGTTTACATGGTGGTAAAAAGAACCCTGATAGCTTTTTGTACTGAGTTCTTTAGATACTTTTACAATACGCAATAAACAAATACACCAGCCACAGTGAAGGTACAGAAGTTTGTAGGCATTAAGATGAGCAAAATGGATAAGTAAGAGTATATTTGCCGAAATTAGCTGCGAATGCTAGTTCACGAGTCGCAAATGCTAGTTCACTAGCCGCAGATGCTAGTTCAACAGCCGCAAATGCTACTTCAACAGTCGCAAATGCTAGTTCAATAGCCGCGAATGCTAGTTCAACAGCCGCACATGCTAGTTCAACAGCCGCGAATGCTAGTTCAACAGCCGCAAATGCTAGTTCAACAGCCGCAAATGCTAGTTCAACAACCGCAAATGCTAGTTTAGGGAGCGATCGCACTGTTAAAATAATCGGGCGATCGCTCATTCTACTGAACCACTAACTCTAACTACTCAGTTATCAATTTGGAGAGAATTTCTTGGTACATAATTGTCTGGATCGTTTTGCCAAAATCATGAGACCAAGATACCGCTAACTCTGCCATCACTTGATTTGTGGAAGTGAGTGTGACACCATGATTTTCCATTCTGCGCAAAGCAGTTTCATCGGCAAGCGTCGTTGGCGATCCTCCTGCATCAACTACAACTTGCACTTCATACCCATCTTCCACAGCACTGATTGCTGGATATACAATGCAAACATCATTGGTTAATCCTGCCATAATCAGCTTCTTTTTACCCGTCGCTTCAACTGCTTGTTTGTATTCTTCATATTCCCAACAATCCACAACACCAGGACGTTTAACTCTCTGTGCGTATTCTTCTGGCGCAATGGCTTGTAAATCTTCCAGCAATAAACCTTGAAACTCGGTTTCCATACTGCTAGTTAAAACAAGTGGCATACCTGTTTCTTTAGCAGTGCGAGCAAGAGCGCGGGTATTTTTAACAATTTCTTCTCGTGGTAAATTTCGAGCTAGTTTAATTGTGCCTTGCTGATGGTCAATCAACAGCATAGCTGAATCATGAACAGTAAACTTACTTTTCATTTTCAGTCACATGAAGTTACGGGAAGATTATTGTGTATGTTTCCTCCAATGAGCAAGTAGAAACAAAATAGTGCTATACGCACAAAAATGTATGCATAAACCTGAAACACCTACTTCCAATGTGCTTGACTCTCACCCTTATCTGCGACAAACTCTTGACCTCGTTGCTGATAAATGGGTTGTAGCCGCCTTGTATGTTCTTTCTCAGGGTACAAAGCGTTATGGTGAGTTGCAGCGAGAGATTGGCGATATTTCTCAACGAATGCTCACTCGTACCCTGCGTGACTTGGAACGGAATGGACTGATTGAGCGCAAGGTATATCCGGTTATACCACCAATGGTTGAGTATTCCTTAACCCCCTTAGGAGAAAGTTTGAATCAGGTGTTAAAAAGTCTTTGTCAATGGTCAACCGCCAACTTTCAACAGGTAGAAGCTGCTAGAAGTAAATATGATAATGCTGAAGATTAACTGGCTTTTGTAGCGATCGCTAGCATTGTTAAAATATTTGGTATTCTGTGAGCGATCGCCCTTACTGTTAACAACTGCGTTCATTTCTCCCCAACGCCTTGCTGAGATAGACTACAGCCGTTCTAGGACATAGCAGTCTTCCTCTAAAACTTCCTCTGGATTTTCTAGTGTTTCTGCCAAAGCAAACTCCTGGCACAAACTGTAATAATTTTTATGAGTGACTAAGGAATAGTTTGATTGCTGAGAATAAAAGCTTGTAGAAATTGTTGTAGGTGTAAAATTCCTCATTTTGTAATCTGTTCTGCAATAATCTACCAGCCTTTGAAACATTAATTTGTTACATTCTTCTGGACGAAATGAAGTGCTAGCTACAATATCGCCTCTCTGCTGTAGAGCAGCTAACATTCTATAAAAATGACCGATCGCTTCAATTTTTAAGTAAAAGAACACACCTTCAAAAAGTATAAATGAGGAGCGATCGCCTATCCATTCTCTCAAAACTAACTCCAGATGAGAAATCTCAGGCAAATCGTTCAAATCATTCACAGTTATAAATTGAAGCTGGCGATAAGGAAAATTGCCCTTAAGTTCAAACTCGGCTAGCTTTTGCTGCTTGAATTTGATGTTGACTTCTGTATCAATTTCACAGCAAGGAATTTTTAATGATATTAGGTAGGGATAGTTTGTAAATCCAGCGCCAATATTAATAAATACGCCATCTGAAGACTTATCAAAAAATTTATTTAAACACTCAAGAAAAAATCTATGGCGCAGGGCGTGTACTAAAATTTCCGTCGAGCCAACTTGTTCTGCATACTTATTTGCCCAGATATCGCTTTCTGGTGAAATCCATAATGCTGCAAATTTATCGGCACTAATATGAATTTTTCTGGCGCGAAAAGCGTTAACAATCAAGGCTGAATCATGAACACCACTTGGCATATTTTGAGTGTTGAATAAACTTTAAACTGTTGGTTCTAGTGCATTGTGTATCTGTAACAAGCAATTGTATAGAATTCTATTACCATCTTTCCAAGATCAGCCCATCTACATAGGCAAAATCTGAATCATCCGTGACCAACCGCCAACCATGTTCTAAACACTGGGCTGCAATCCAAACATCATTCATTGGAATCGGTCGCCCCTTCTGCTTCAATGCCAACCGAGTTCGAGCATACATTACCGCAGTTTCTCGACCTAAAGTTACTACTTCACAGGTTTCAATAAACTCTAGATAACGCGGTAGATTTTGTAAAGAACGACTTGAATTTTCCGCACCAAACAATAATTCACCCACAACCACAGTTGGTAGAATAACTTTTGTCAATGCTAATACCTGAGCCACAACTGCTTCATCGCCATTCAAAAAACGCACTGCGACAGAAGTATCCAAGGCTACATTACCATTCATTTGTGTCTATCTGGTCAAACTCTGCTGCGATCGCCTGCTGTAATTCTCTAGCTTCAGAATCACTCAAAATTCCAGCAAACTTTGCTAAAGCATGTTCATTTTGGGCTATTAAATCAGATTCTGGTAACTGACGTAGAAAATTGGAAATTACATCAGAAAGCGACAATTGTTGTTGCTTCGCCCAACGTTCTGCTTTTTGGAGCAAAGCTTCATCAATTTCTAATGTAATTTTAGTGGTCATGGCTGTGCATGGTTTTAGACTCTCTTATTTTACCTGCTATTTTAATCCTAAAACCTTTTGCCCTCTGCCCCCTGCCTTCTGCCTTTCTGAATCAATTCTCCTGACTCTCTTTATTTAAAGAAGACAACTTCATCCGCCGACTTTCACGGGATAATGGTACTAAAGCTGGGGCTTGACTTTGAGTATTGCTTTGTTTAAAGCTTTCCACGACCTGAGATAACTCTGCAATTGTCGATGCTTCAAATATACTGCGCAAAGGTAACTCCAAGCCAAAGCTGTCGCGTACTCTGGAAATAAGCTGAGTTGCTAATAAAGAATGTCCGCCTAGCTGAAAGAAATTGTCGTGAATACCAACGTGCTTGATTCCTAGCACCTCAGCAAAAATTTTCGCTAATACTTGTTCTACGGGAGTTCGAGGCGCAACATAACCTGCGGCTAATTCTGAGTTGATGAAATCGGGTACTTTTAAAGCACGACGATCGACTTTACCATTAGCCGTCAGAGGTAAGTGCGATCGCACTACAAACATAGACGGTATCATGTAATCCGGCAGCTTTTGCGTTAAATAAGTTTGCAATTGCGGTACTAACTTACGTGCTGCTTTAGCTTGTAGGGGATTATTTGCATAAGAAGACCATGCACGTTGTTGGGTGCTGTGTGGTAAAACAATTTTTTGATTTATTGCTTCTTCCTGTACAAAAACTACATCATAATCTCCTTCACTACTAGAATCTGAGCAGCTAATATTTACTCTGTAAGGAAGTAGATTAGCCAGCTCATAAAATTCTTCGGGATTTACTCCTAAATTCTCTATTTCTTGCAAAGCCTTACGCATCTGGCCTGCTGTTTGCAAATCTTCTTCACCTGCTAGCCATGCTGCTGTTTTCACTGCTGCTATTACCCGTGCATTCGGTACATTGGTAATAGCTAAAATCTCTGGTTGCTTCTCATTTAATAACCGATCTACTGATGATATTGTTAAATTGTTTTCACGCCAGTCTAGCCATTGTATTTCTCTGCTTTCCTGCTGTTCGCTGCTAATATGAAGAATAGCATTGTAACGAAACTGAGTTAACTCATTACTTTCTTTTCCCCGAATCAGTTGAATTTGTACGTGGCTAATTTGGGGAAATTGCTGCTTCAATGCATTAAAAAAAGCAGGATCGATGACTAACTCTGTCTCTTGGAAAAGTTGCATTTGTACCCGTTGCTGCAACTCGGCGCGGGTTAAAGAAGGTTCAGCTTGATATAGTTGCACAGATGCATGAAAAGCTTGTAAAAGTCGTAGGTTACACACATCTCCTAAAAAGATAAAACCACCAGGCGCAGTTGTTTTTACAGCACCTTCTATTACGCGAATTAAATAATCAATACTAGGAAAATATTGCACAACAGAGTTGATAATTACCACATCAAAAGCTGCTGCTTCTATTCCCGCAAAATCATCAGCCATCTTTTGATGTAGCGTTACTTGCGGTATTGCTTGCTTTGCCAACTGCTGTTGGATGTAGTTAATTGAAATCGGAGAAAAATCTGTTCCATAATATTGAGAACAGTGAGGAGCAATTCTAAAAAGCACTAAACCTGTTCCACACCCAATTTCTAATACTCGCTGTGGTTGCAAAGCTAAAATTTGCGCGACTTGGTTATCTATCCACTCACGCATTTGCTCTACTGGAATAGGCTTATTTGTATAACTACTATTCCAGCCAATAAAATTAAATTTTGGATCTAAATCGGCAGCAGATTGATGATAAGTTTCGTTATAGAGCATTTGCCATTGCAAAACCTGCTCCTCTTGCAATTCCATTAACTGCTGATTTTCTTGCTTGCTGCTGGATTCACTATTCAGAACAACATAAGCTACTAAACGTTTCTCACCTGCATCCTCATAAGTTATTACTACAGTTTGCTCTACTGCTGGATGCTGATTTATTACTGCTTCAATTTCTCCCAACTCAATGCGATAGCCGCGAATTTTTACCTGCTCATCAAGGCGACCTAAAAATTCAATATTGCCATCTAATTGATAGCGAACTAAATCACCTGTTCTGTACAAACGATTTCCTGCTTCTCTTCCTTCTTCTGCCTTCTGCCATCTGCCCTCTGCCTTCATAAAGCATTCAGCAGTTAAATCTGCACGGTTTAAATATCCACGCGCTAAACCATCACCACTAATGTATAATTCCCCAGGAACGCCAATAGGTAAAGGTTGTAAATTTTTATCTAGTATATAAACTTGTGTATTCGCAATGGGACGACCAATTGTAGGTGTTATATTACCTTGATTTTTAACATTAACTTGCCCGGAAGTTGTCACAACTGTATTTTCTGTAGGCCCGTAGTTGTTAACTACCTGGAAAGTATGGGAAGCTAAAGGATATTCATGTAGTTTATCTCCACCTGTTAGTAATATTCTTAAAGCTGAATGTTGAGAAAAATTTAATGATATAATCTTCTCAGCCAAAGGTGTTGGTAAAAAAGAAATTGTGATAGCTTTTGATATCAGCCAATCTTTGAGATGCTCAGGCGATCGCTTAATTTCATCATCTACAATATAAATACTTGCCCCAGCAGTTAGGTAAGGCCAAATTTCCCAACCGCAAGCATCAAAAGCAATCCCAGCAATCTGTGTTACTCGGTCATGAGATGAAATTGTAAAAGCTTTTTGATGCCAAAAAATTAGATTTAACAATCCTCTATGCTCAATTTCTACACCTTTAGGCTTTCCTGTGGAGCCAGAGGTATAAATGACATAAGCAAGGTTTTCTACTGTAACTTTGCTAGAAAGATTATCTTCACTTTCTTGAGCAATAACTTTCCAATTTTTATCCAAACAGATTATCTGCGAATTGTAATCGCCTAAACGTTCAACCCATTGCTGGTGAGTTAATAAAATTGACACTTGCGCATCTGCAAGCATAAATTTTAAACGCTCAGGCGGATAGTTTGGATCTAAAGGTAAGTATGCTCCGCCTGCTTTCAGGATAGCTAACATCCCGATTACCATATCAAAAGAACGTTCTACACAAAGCCCTACTAAAACTTCGCTTCCAACGCCTAATTTTTTGAGATAATGTGCAAGTTGGTTACTGCGTTGATTTAACTCTTGATAGGTAAGTTGTTGCTCTTGAAATACAAGTGCTTGTGCATCGGGATTTTGCTCTACAATTTCCTCAAATAATTGATGGATGCACTTATCTTGAGGATAATCTACTCTGGTATTATTCCATACCACTAATAACTGATGTAACTCCGATTCACTTAAAAGGGGTAACTCAGCGATTCTTTGTTCTGGATTTGCAACTATACCCTCAAGTAATATTTGGAAATGTTCCAGCATCCGAGTAATAGTAGCATCATCAAATAACTCAGTGCTGTAAATCACAAAACCGCTAATTTCTTCCGAACTATCTACCCAGAAACCATTCTTTTTTTCCGGCTCCCACAAGTGAAACTCTAAATCAAAGCGCGTTGTTCCACTATCAAAGGGCCAAGTATTGACTGTTAATTCAGGTAGCTCTAACGCCGACATCGGCGCATTTTGTACTGCAAATGCTACTTGAAATAAAGGGTTTTGATTTAAATTTCGTTCTGGATGCAGTTCCTCTACCAGCTTTTCAAAAGGCAAATCTTGATGAGCGTAAGCTCCTAAAGCGACTTCTTTAACTCGCCTCAATAATTCTCTAAAAGTTGGATTTCCGCTGAAGTTGGTACGCAACACCAAACTATTCACAAAAAATCCAATTAATCCTTCAATTTCACTGCGGTTTCGGTTGGCAATAGGTGAACCGACAGCAATATCTTCTTGCTGAGTGTAGCGGTAAAGTAATATTTGGAATGCCGCCAGCAGAGTCATGAATAAAGTTACACCTTCCTGCTGGGAAAAAGTTAAAAGCGCTGCACTCAAGCTTTTAGGTAGTTTTATAAATTGCCTTGCACCTCGGTGAGATTGAACGGCTGTCCGTGGTTTGTCGGTAGGTAAATTGAGTATAGAAATATTACTTAATTGCTTTCGCCAGTAAGCTAATTGATTTTCTAAAACTTCCCCTTGCAGTGATTGGCGTTGCCATTGAGCAAAATCTGCATATTGAATTTTTAGTTGCGGTAAAGGAGAAGGCTGTTTATTAGTAAAAGCTGTGTAGAGTGCGGCAATTTCTTGAAATAGCACCCCAATAGACCAACCATCGGAAACAATGTGGTGGATATTCAACAGCAAGATATATTCTGCTTCATCCAATTGCAACAGTCTTACTCGTAGTAAAGAATCTGTTGCTAAATTGAAAGGTCTTTGAGCTTCTTGGGTAATAAGTTTTTGTGCTTCTGTTTCGAGTTCGGCTGGTGGCTGTTGCCGCAAATCTATGATTGGTAATGATATTTTTAATAGGGATTTAATTACCTGAACTGGTTTCCCGGACTGCATAACAAAATTAGTGCGTAAAGCTTCGTGACGTTGCACAATTTCGTTAAAACTTTGCTCTAGCGCTGCTAAATTAAGCCTACCTTTTAAATGCAATGCTGCCGGAACGTTATAAAAAGGATTGTTAGGTAATAGTTGATCGAGAAACCACAGTCTTTGTTGAGCAAAGGATAGAGGAAGATTTCCGGTGCGGGAAATAGGTAGAAGCGGAGTAGAAGTATAATTATTAGTACGATTAGCAGTTTGCAAAAATTCAATAATTTCTGCTTTACGGTCTTGAATTTCTCTACGGAGTTCTGCTGTTAAACTTCCTTCAGGAGCATTACAGCGCAATATTTCGCCATCAATAAAAACTTGAATATCTAAGTTGCGAAGATAAGATAAGAATTCAAACGTTTTCAAAATGAAACCCTTGGGTAAGAGGCAGGGGGCAGGAAGCAGGTGAGACCAGACCCCGTCTTGGCGATCTCCGTCCCGATGAGGGACTGGCGTTAGCGCAGCGTTAGCGACGAAGGAGCGTCACCCGAAGGGGAGCAGGGGAGAAATAACAAATACCAAACGCCAAATGACGAATGACAAATGCCTTTTTATCACACCCATAGCACTCGATAAATCATTCCTGGGGTTGAAAGATTCATCTTTATAACTGTGTTATGTAGCTATAAAGACAACACAGTGCGCAAGGTTTAGGCTCATGATATTCATGCCTCATAATTTCCTGCTGATATGGCTAGTTCAACTGCTGTCGGTTGGAATACTTAGCGGGGGAATCTACATTCTCTATGAATGGTATGAACGAGAAATTGTAGGAACTTCCTACTTGGTGGCTGGACTAGTAATGGTACTGTGGTCTTTTGGCGGTCGTTTTATCAGTTTGCCATTACTGCGCCGTCCTGGTTCAGACGAACCGCAGTTCATGCGTAGCCAAAGCGTACAGCGTTTGTCACGACCAGATGGTAGCGTACTGCAAGTAGAGTTTTTTGGCCCCGAGGATGGTCAACCGATTATCTTTTCACATGGTTGGGGGCCAAACAGTACTGTATGGTATTATGCCAAACGACAATTAAGCGATCGCTTTCGCGTGATTGTTTGGGATTTACCAGGCTTGGGAAAATCCTCTAGACCAAAAAACAAGGATTATTCTTTAGAAAAATATGCCCGTGATTTAGAAGCTGTTGTTGCTATCGCCGGGGATAAGCCTGTGATTTTATTAGGACACAGCATGGGTGGCATGATTAACCTAACATTTTGCCGCCTGTTTCCAGAGCATTTGGGACGCAGAGTTGCTGGCTTAATTCTTGTCGATACGACTTACACTAATCCGTTGAAAACTTGTATCTTTAGCGGTGTAGTACGTAAATTACAAAAGCCGTTGCTGGAACCGCTGTTGTACCTGACTACTGTGCTATCACCAATTTTGTGGTTAATGACTTGGCTTTCTTATCTCAATGGTTCGCTCTACATCACTGTAGAACTTTCTGGATTTACGGGTACAGAAACACGCGGTCAACTCAATTTTGCTGGGTTGTTATCAGCTTTGGGTTCCCCTGGTGTTCTGGCTCGTGGCACACTAGCAATGTTCAAGTTCGATGAAACCAAAACGCTGGCAAATATTAACGTTCCAGCGTTGGTTGTGTGTGGTGCTTCCGATATAGCAACTAAACCAGTGGCGAGCGATCGCATGAAAGCAGAGTTACCTTATTCTCAGAGAGTTACAATCACACCTGGCGGACACATGGCATTAATGGAGCAAAACCAGCAGTTTGCTGAAGCAGTCAGCAATTTTTGTGCTGAGTGTAGAGTCAATCATTAGCAGGAATAAATCGCTAAGACGCCAAGTTATTTATTTCTATAGTATGTTGCCAACAATGTTACTATTCCACAGCTAATAAAACTAATTAAATTACCGTACATCAAAATCAAATCATTTTGATAATATCCATAGAGAGTTCCATCGAACTGAATAAGATTAAACCCAGCGAAAGTAATTAAAGAAATATTCCTAGCGCTTTTGGTTTTCAATATTCGCCAAGCTTGTGGAATAAACAAGCTAGCATTAAATACAAAACCTAAGCCAAAGAAAAAAGTTACAATTTCTCTCATGATGAGTAGATCGTATTTTAGTAATTAATAATATTAAAGTTGATATTCTTTACTTTAGTATTTAGCTTTAGAAGTAATTAATATAGATTGGCTATATATATCTATAGGAATGAGGAGCATCTCAGTTTTTTGCAAAGAAGGCGAAAACTAGCAAATATAAGTAACCACGCAAAATTAATTACAGTCATTGCGAGCGTAGCGAAGCAATCGCAGAGAGCTTGAGATTGCTTCGCTACACTCCGTTTCGCTCGCAATGACAGGTTTTGATTCTGGATAATTTATTTTTTGGAATACTCTTAAAGCAACTGGCGCGCGAATTTCATTTGCCAGGGCAGGTGTGTTTTACTTTTTCAAATACTCTGAGCATTTGAATTAGGAAATCCGTCATCAACTATACGGTAACTTCTACTTTTATTACCGTTATAAACAAATGTATGATAATTTCAATTGGAATAAAGCATTTTTTCGGAAATTATTAAATATTTTCTCCTGTAGCTTCTTACCGCTACAAGATACTCATGAATACTGTAAAGCAGATTTTAATTTGCGATGATGTTGCTGATGATGCAAGACTTTTAGAAGCAATACTATTAGCAGATGACTGTTATATTGAAATAGTCGATTCAGCTGCAGCAGTACTTGCTTTTCTAAAAAATAGTATTAACTTACCAGACTTAATAATATTAGATGTGTTGATGCCTGTAATGGATGGGTTTGAAGTTGCAAGTAAGATTAGACAATCTGATAAATTCAAAGATATTCCTATCTTATTAGTAACAGGATGGAAGGAAGATTTTTTTGATATAAATAACAAAAAATATATTGAGTTAAAGATTGACGGATATATTCAAAAACCTGTTGACTTTGATACTGTAACTTATCAAGTTAGAAAAATTTTAGATTAGCTTATTTTACAACATTTAAAATGTCTTGAACCTTTTGAACCAAGGTATCAACATCTACAGGCTTTTCTAAAATTCCATTTACTTTTATATGAACTGGCTTTGATTCAATTGCTTCTTGATACGCGGTAACGATCAAAATAGGCAAAGATTGTAAATGTTTATCTTGTTGAATGATATTAGCAACTTCAAAACCATTAATATCAGGCATCATTAAGTCTAACATTAACAAATCAGGCTTTTGATGCCTAATTCTATTGATGGCGTCGATTCCAGATGTGACAACCTCAACTGTATAACCTTCTAATTCTAAAATTGTTTGAAGGAAAATACAGTTATCCAAAACATCATCACAAATCAAAATATAGTTCATAAAAAATTAGATATTATCTGCTGTCTCTATTTCATAGTTTTGCTATACGGTTATCTTTAACCTAGAGAGTGATATATAATACATTTTTTCATAAAATATTATGTGTGTAAATATATCTTTCAGCAGAAGACAAGTATTTATACTTAAAACTACCAACCATAAGGCTGATAGTATGAGAAATTCTTAGGCGACGTTAAAATTCCACTTCCTCGCGCTGAGTTCCGCCACCTTCAGATCTATCTAATCCTTGTGTTAACCAAGACATTGTTTCAATATATCTAGCCAGTTGTTCTACAGTTGGCGCTTCAAATAAATTGCGTACAGGCACATCTATTTGCAAAGTATCTCGAATTCGAGACACTAACTGAGTCGCTAGTAAAGAATGACCACCTAATTCAAAGAAATTATCATGAATACCTACTTGTTCTTTTCCTAAAACCTTAGCCCAAATTTCCGCAAGTAAATCTTCAATCTGCGTTCTGGGTGCTACATAATCTTGTTGATTAAAAGTGAGTGTATCATGTGCAGGTAAAGCACGGCGATCCACTTTACCATTGGGTGATAATGGTAGAAATTCTAGTAATATATAAGCTGTTGGTAGCATATATTCTGGTAACTTTGCTGCCATGAATTGACGTAACTCAACGCTTGTTGGGCTTTGTTCTTGATGAGGAACAATGTAAGCTACCAATTGCTTCTCTCCAGGGATATCTTCAGCCGCAATTACTACAGTTTGCTGCACTGCTGGATGTTCACTTAGTACTGCTTCAATTTCTCCCAATTCAATGCGGAAACCGCGAATCTTGACTTGGTTATCAATGCGACTTAAAAATTCAATATTGCCATCTATTAAATAGCGACCTAAGTCACCTGTTTTGTAAAGTCTTTCCTCTGCAATAAACCCTGTTTCCGGAATTGTAATGAAGGATTCAGCAGTTAACTCAGGTCGGTTGAGATATTCTCGCGCTAGTCCATCACCCCCAATGTACAACTCGCCAACAACACCAATGGGAACAGGTTGTAAATTAGCATCCAGTAGATAAATCTGCGTATTTGTAATTGGGCGACCGATAGGAATAGATATAGCTAATTCTGGTACTTCTTGCACCTGGTAATAAGCAGAAAATGTTGTACTTTCTGTAGGCCCATATACATGAATTAACTGCTTTGGCGCACCATGTTTAATAATTTTTCTTACCCATCTAATATCAATAGTTTCGCCACCAAACAGCAAATAGCGCAAGGTTGCAAAAGCTTGGGGAGTATTTCTGGCAATTTGTTGGAATAAAGCAGTAGTTAAAAACAGAACGCTGATGCCTTTTTGTTTTAGCTGTAATGTCAATTCTTGAGGTGAAAGGATGACATCTTTGCTAATGCCAACAAGTTGAGCGCCGTTCAGTAGCGCTCCCCAAATCTCGAATGTTGCTGCATCAAAGGAAATATTTGAGGCTTGAGCAACTTTATCAGTAGGTTCTAAATTTATATAGTTGGTATTGCACACCAACCGATTTACAGCTTTGTGAGTTACAGCTACTCCTTTAGGTTTCCCTGTAGAACCAGAAGTGTAAATTACATAAGCTAAATTATTGCTGCTGACGTTGCTTGTAATATTTTCTTCGCTCTCTTGAGTGATCATTCCCCAGTCTTTATCTATACAAATACTTGGATGCGGAAATTCTATAAAATGCTTGAGAAACTTTTCTTGGGTCAGTAACACAGAAACTTTTGCATCTGCCAACATGAAATTAATGCGTTCTTGAGGATAGTTAGAGTCTAATGGCAGATATGCTCCGCCTGCTTTGAGAATCCCCAGTAAACCTACAATAAATTCTATTGATTGCTCTACAGAAATTCCTACTAAAACTTCAGATTTTACACCCAGTTTTTGTAAATAGTGAGCAAGTTGATTACTGCGATTATTTAACTCTCGATAAGTGAGTTGCTGATTATTAAAGCTTACAGCTATGCAATCGGGATACTGCTTTACCTGCTCTTGAAATAATTGATGAATACACTTATCTAGAGGATAATCTGCCTGAGTATCATTCCACTCTACTAATATCTGATGTAGCTCCTGTCCACTCAGTAATGAGAAATTACTGATAGGTTGATCTGCATTTCTCACAATGCTTGATAACAATATTTTAAAATGTTCTAACATCCGGGTAATGGTAGATTTTTCAAACAAAGTTGTGTTGTAAACCATTACACCTCTAATACCTTCAGAAAGCTGCCATTTACCTCCCCATAGGCTTCGGAAATCTTCAGAACACTTCCACAAGTTCAACTCTAAATCAAAGCGGATTTTTTGTAAGTCAATATTCATAAAACTAGGCACTAGCCCAGGCAGTTCTAGTGCTGACATTGGGGCATTCTGGAAACCAAACACCACTTGGAATAGGGGATTGTGGCTCAAATTTCGCTCTGGCTGCAGTTCTTCAACTAATTTTTCAAAAGGTAAATCTTGGTGACTGTATGCTCCGAGGGTGACATCTCGTACTCTGCCTAGCAGTTCTTTAAAAGTTGGGTTTCCACTGAGGTCAGTACGTAACACCAAACTATTTGCAAAAAAACCAATTAATTCTTCAATTTCACTACGGTTACGGTTAGCAATTGGCGAACCTACTGTAATATCTTCTTGATGGGTGTAGCGATAAAGTAAAGTTTGAAATGCTGCCAGCATAGTCATAAATAAAGTGACACCTTCTTGCTGGGACAGTGCTTCGAGTGCATTAGTTAGCTGTGGCGGTAACTCTAAAAATTCTATTGCTCCTTGATAGGTTTGTATATTTGGCCGCTTTTTATCGCTAGGCAAATCTAGCATTGAAATACCGTTCAATTGTTGCCGCCAGTAAGCTAATTGGGTTTCTAAAACTTCTCCTTGCAACCACTCGCGTTGCCAATGGGCAAAGTCAGCATACTGAAGAGGTAGTTCTAACAAAGGCGAGGGTTGGTTTTGGGTAAAAGCTGTGTAGATAAGGCTGATTTCCCGAATTAGCAAGCCAATCGACCAATCATCACAAATTATGTGGTGCATATTCAGCAATAGAATATGTTCTGTCTGGGAAAGCTCAAGTAATATTACTCGCAGCAACGGCCCGAAGGACAAATCAAAAGGATGTTCTATTTCGGCGCTAATAATGCGTTTTGCTTCAGCCTCCCGTGTATCAATTGGTAATTGCTGTAGGTCTAATAGACTAAGAGGTATTGTTAAGCTGGGTGATATAACTTGCAAAGGTTGTCCATCCAACACTGTAAAGCTAGTACGGAGAACCTCGTGGCGACGCACAATTTCGTTAAACGTCTGCTCTAGCGCCGCTAAGTTCAGCGAACCTGTTAAACGAATTGCTGTAGGCACATTGTAAATACTATCACCGGGATTCAACTGCTCGAGGAACCACAGCCGTTGTTGAGCGAAAGATGCTGGAAAGACAAAAACTTCTTCAGAAGACATATTGCACCTTATATCAATTTTGAATTTTATATTTTGGATTAAAAATTGTTAGCACTGTAGGGGTTTAGCAATGCTTATACATGTCAACTTAACGTGAAACCCTTTGTTGTAAGATATTTGATCCCCCAACCCCCTTAAAAAGGGGGCTAAGATTCTAATTCCCCCTTTTTTAAGGGGGTTAGGGGGGATCAAAAGTTTATGGTGTTAAGAGAGAGAACCCCAAAGACTTACGCTGTATGCTTCTAAGCTTAAGTTGACACCAGTGAGCAATGCTAAACCCCTACAATCAATGTGGTTTCTTAAATCATACATATTGGGTATTTTATGCAAATGTGTAAGTCTTATATCAAACAATATTTACTATTTTGGTAATTTTTCAAACTTCATTTAGCCAATGTAAAATACTAGCTTTACTGGCTGCTAATCCCTTATAAACCAGTGATTCTGGTGTCATAGACTCAATCGCAGCAAACAGTTTAACTCGTAACTGTGAATCTTTTTTGATTGAGCTACAATCTCTGAAATAAGTACGAATAGTAAATAATGCTGCTTCATACTCTGGTAGTCCCCAAATTACTTGGCGCTCAATTCGCAAGTAAAGTCTAGGATTTTGAGGATCAAAGTTTCTACCTTGCCACTGGTTAACTGAAAAACCAGGCGGTGGTTCGGGATGGTGGTTTAGGCGAGTATCGGTACTCAAACCCCAAGCAAAACGCACCATTGGTTTATTAGTAATCATAGTCTTAACGATCGCATCTGCTCGGTGATTAATTTTTTCTATACCTGCAACAGGCGTATGGATGGCTGCAAAATCTTTACCAATTTTGTCCTCAGCTGACCAATGATTGGGATAGCATAAATGAACCGCACTCAGCCAATTGCAACCATTGTTTCCACGACAGATAACTGTGAGGTCTTCTTGTATCTGTCCTGCTAGAGCATCAAGGGTAGAAGTGTAAGCTGGAAAAACTGAACTACCCTCGACTTGCTGTAATTGCCAGTCTGCATCTAGATAAAGCGTTTCTTTGGTGAGTTGGCTATGAAATATCAAGGTGTTTGCTGTTGATTTTTGGTAGCCAAAGTATTGTGGATGATCTTGGGTGAGACGCTCAACTATCAAACGAGCGATCGCACCTGCCACAACTGTAGAATATTTATAGGTCTGGTAGTATTTACTCAACCGTTCGGCACGCGCTAAAAGTTTAGCCTGGCGATAATCAGCAAAATTTTCATCAATTTGAAACACTTGTCTATCAGCTTCACCATTACCGAAATCAGAGCCAAACGCCATCATCCCTGGCTTAACTTCGTAGCGTCCGTTCATCAGGGGGAAGTAGCAAGCCGGACTATTCAAGACTGCGACTTTTTGCGTGTCCACAAGCTATAGATGGTTGCATAAGCATAATATTTTTACGCTAGCTCAGATTTTGGAGTGCGATCGCAAAAGTTAAAATTTCGCATTGCTGAATACGACTATAAAAGTCAAAAATTCCCTTGTGAATTTAAAAATGTCCTAAATCCTCTTTTCAATACAAGCTTTCAACTTTGCAGCCAGAACTTGGATATTAGGCTTTCTCAAAATGGTGAGGTGATTACCGGGAATAGTATGAATTTCTGTTTTCTCGACAGCCAACTTATCCCACCCCATACTCAAATCCTTCTCAGCCATACGTGATGTCTTACTTGTTTTAAACAGAGTAATTTGCTTAGGGTACACTTGTGGAATATAGTTGATAACTGCTTGGCTATTAGCGTAGAAAGTACGCAAGATTGGGATAATTGCTAATTCATTTAACAGACCTAAATTCTTCCTCTCAGATATTAACTTGATTCTAGAACCCTGTTTTAAAAGTATGTGCGATAATAAATTAGTCTCTGACGCTTCATTAAATTTATTAAAAATTTGAGAAATTAAATTATTAATTTTAGTTTTGATATAAGCCGCTATGAGACAACAATATTGCAAGAAAAAAGGCCATATATCTCGCGCCACGGTAGTAAGAAGAAACTTCAAGCTCTTACCTAAGGAAGGTATATTTTCAGGAAGTGGTGCTAAAGTGTCTAGCATAGCAACTAGAGCCACATCATCCCCAGACTTTAGAAGTTGTTGAGCCATTTCAAAAGCAACGAAACCACCAAAAGACCAACCGCCTAAAAAATAAGGGCCTTTTGGCTGCACTTGACGTAATGCTTTAATGTAGTGGCTAGCCATATCTTCAATACTAGTTAGCGGAGCATTTTTCCCATCAATACCTATAGATTGCAACCCATAAAATGGTTGATTATTTCCTAAATGATGAGCTAATTCGTAATAAGGAAAGACAACACCAAAAATAGGATGAACACAGAAAAAAGGTGGATTGGAGCCAGTAGGCTGAATCTTAGCTAAAGGCGACCAAGGTAGAGAATCTGTTTTTGTTGATAAAGAAGTAGCTAAACTTTCAATTGTTGGGTTTAAAAATAAGGTAGATAACGGTAAATCACGCTCAAATTGCTGATGTATATGTTCTAATAAACGTACAGACAGTAATGAATTACCTCCCAAGTCAAAAAAGTTATCATAAATACCTATACGCTCAATTTTCAGCACTTCAGCCCAAATTTCTGCCAACTTTAACTCGGTTGAATTACGAGGAGCGATAAAGATTTTATCTATGGAACGGCTATTTGAAATATCAAGTTCTGCTAGTTCTTGGCGGTTAACTTTGCCATTAGGAGTGAGGGGTAGAGAATCTAATATTACAAAGATTTTTGGAACCATGTATTCTGGTAATTTATCTTTGATAAATATTCGTAGTTTATTTGTTATTTCTGTCTGCTTTAATTTGGGAACAATATAAGCTACTAAGTCCTTTTCACCAGATACAATTTCTTGAGCCACCACTACTGCTTCTGCCACACTTTCATGCTGATTTAGTACTGATTCAATCTCTAACAACTCAATACGGAAGCCGCGAATTTTTACTTGATTATCGATGCGACTCAAAAATTCAATATTGCCATCTGGTCGATAACGAGCTAAATCACCTGTTCTATATAGACGACTTCCTTCTACTTTGGCAAAAGGATTAGAGATGAACTTTTCAAAAGTTAATTCATCAAGGTTGAGGTAGCCTCGTGCAATTCCCTGACCACCAATATATATTTCACCAGGAATTCCGATTGGTACAGATTGTAAATGTTTATCTAGTATATAAATTTGAGTGTTAGCAATAGGGCGACCAATGGGCGGTTTTTCACAAATAGAATTAATTTCAGCAATAGTTGACCAAACGGTTACTTCAGTTGGGCCGTAAGCGTTAAAAAATCTCCGATTAGGACTCCACCAACGTTTTACAATCTCCTGGGAACAAGATTCACCTGCACAAATGATAGTTTCCAATGCGGGAAGTGATTCTGTAGGAAGAACTACCAAAACAGCAGGTGGAAGGGTAATGTGAGTAATAGCGTTTTCGCGCAATAATTGAATTAAACTTTGACCGGGTAGCAGGGATTCTTGCTTTGCTAAATATAGAGTTGCTCCTGTTCCCAGCGCCATGACAATCTCAAAAATTGCCGCATCAAAACTTAAGGATGCAAATTGCAGAATACGGTTACTTCGCTGCAAGTTAAAAACTTCAATCTGAGCTTTTATTAAGTTAGAAAGTCCTCGATGTTCGATTAAAACGCCTTTAGGCTTGCCTGTTGAGCCAGAGGTGTAAATAACATAAGCTAAGTTGCTAGATGTTACATAGCTATTTGGGTTTTCTTGACTTTGGGAAGCCATTATTTCTCTATCCCGATCCAAGTAAACTACAGATATTGCCGCGTTCCCAAAAAGCTCAACAAATTTCTGTTGAGTTACCAAAACTGATACTTTTGTGTCTTCTAGCATGAATTGAAGACGTTCTTGAGGATAGCTAGGATCTAAAGGTAGGTATGCACCACCAGCCTTGAAGATGCCTAAGAGTGCAACTATCATCTCTAGCGAACGCTCTACGCAAATCCCAACTAAACTATCTGGGAGTACTCCCAATTGTTGTAGGTAGCTTGCAAGTTGGTTGGCTTGAGTATTGAGTTCGCGATAGGTTAACTGTTTCTGTTCAAATACTAGCGCGATCGCATCCGGCGTTTTCTCTACCTGTGCTGCAAATAACTCATGAAAACACTTATTCTCTGCGTATTCTCTTTTAGTATCATTCCACTCAATCAATAACTGCTGCTGTTCATTTGCAGTTAATAAAGGCAAGTCTGTTAAGCGCTGTTCTGAATTGGCAACAATACTTTCTAGCAGTGTTTGGAAATGCCCCAGCATCCGAGTAATAGTAATATCATCAAATAAATCGGTGCTATAAACTACTTCTCCTTTGAGACTTTCTAAATCTTGCCACAGGTGAAACTCTAAATCGAGCTTGGCTGTTTTGCTATCGAAATCAAACTGCGAAAGCCTCAACCCTGGTAACTCTAGCGCTTGAATGGGAGTATTTTGCAGGCTAAATACTACCCCAAACAAAGGATGGCGACTTAAATCTCGTTGTTGTTGCAGTTCCTCAACCAGCTTTTCAAAAGGCAATTCTTGATGGTTGTATGCTGCCAAAGTTACCTCGCGCACCCGCTGCAACAATTCTCGAAACGTCGGATTGCCGGAAAAATCAGTACGTAACACCAAACTATTAACAAAAAAACCAATTAAACCTTCTATTTCGCTGCGGTTGCGATTGGCAATAGGCGTACCAACAGCAATATCCTCTTGCTGGGTGTAGCGATAAAGTAAAGTCCCGAATGCTGCTAACAGAGTCATGAATAAGGTAACACCTGTTTGCTGACTAAGTTGCTCTAGCTTGTGAGTTAAATACTGCGGTAGTTCTATAAATTGTTTCGCACCTTGATAGGTGGAAACCGCCGGCCTTAACTTGTCTGTGGCAAGATTCAGCAGCGAAACCCCATCTAACTGTTGTTTCCAGTAAGCTAATTGAGTTTCAAGGGGTGTACAGCCGTTAGTTCCAACTTGTTGCAACCACTCCCGCTGCCATTCGGCAAAATCTGCATACTGAATGGTTAGTTCTGGCAAAGGCGATGGTTTATTCTCGACAAATGCTTTATATAGTGCGCCTAGTTCTCTAATTAGCACGCCAATAGACCAACCATCAGCAACAATATGATGCAAATTCAGCAGTAGGATATATTCTGCTGCATCAAGTTGTAGCAGCGTCAATCGCAACAATGGCCCGGTGTTCAGATTGAAAGAATGTTGAGCTTCTACGGTTGCGAGTCGCTGCGCTTGTTGTTCGCGTTCTTGGCTCTCAAAATTGCGCAGGTCTATGACAGGCAAAGGTATGGTTAAGGTGGGAGCTATTACCTGTAGAAGTTGCCCTTCTGCCATTACAAACGTAGTGCGTAAGGTTTCGTGGCGGCGGACAATTTCGTTAAATGTCTGCTGTAAGGCGGTGAAGTTGAGGGAACCGCTCAGGCGAAGTGCTGTTGGCACATTATAAAATGGATTGCCTGGTACTAACTGGTTGAGAAACCATAACCGTTGCTGGGCAAAAGAAGCGGCAAAAACAAAAACCTCTGTTTCTTCAGTACCAGTGAGATTACTGGAAAGATACTGGCTCATAAATGCCTCACTCCAGAACTGCCTTCTTGGGATTCTCTCAACTTAATCGTAGGCTAGGATTCACTCAAAAGACGATCCCCAAACCTGAGAAACTAAGGCTTTATTGCATCTGGTAGTGTGATATTGAAGGATTGCATTAGCCGATCGCATTGTCAGCCATTAATTTAAGATTAACGCGATCGCACTCCCCCTCATCTCCCTCATTCCCCCACAACCTGACTACGCTCAAACACCCACCCATCGCCAACAATCTCCTCTAGGCGTTGATTGAGTCGGGGAAGGAAATATTCTGGATCATTCAGGCGTTGCTGGACAAACCAAGCCTCAAACGCTTCCTGTGTATCAATTTCTTGGACACCCGCTGCCCCTAATATCATCTGCCAACTACGCTCTTGAAGTTCCTCTAACTGCGGATTACCTTCACCTCGTCCACTACAAAAGAATATTGCCATTGTCCCTAGTAAAGCTTGTAGTTCATCGCCTTGAGGCACTCTCCTATAAAGAGCACGGATTAGGTTAATGGTATCTGCTAAGGGCGCTTGAATCTTCAGCGTCAGCCAGAGTGCTTGCGCTAAGTAAACCAAACCGTTGCTTTCAGCCGTTATGCCTAAGTTCCACAGTACTGTCACCAAATTACTATAAGCCCGTATTTGTACAAGTATGGAAACGACTTGCCTCCAGAGTGCGATCGCTTTTGGGATGTCCCCTTGTTGGACGAATACCTGTGCCATGTTGTTGAGAGTAGCAGCTTTGCCACCAACATCACCAATCTGCTCAAATATTTCCAAAGATTGCTCCCAAAGTGCGATCACTTTTGGGATGTCCCCTTGTTGGGCGATTACTGCTGCCATGTTGTTGAGGATACTGGCTTTGCCTTTGACATTACCAATCTGTTGAGATATTTCCAAGGATTGCTCCCAAAGTACAATCGCTTTTAGGATGTCCCCTTGATTGGCGAATTGCAATGCCATGTTGTTGAGGATACTGGCTTTGCCAAGAACATCACCAATCTGCTGAGATATTTCCAAGGATTGCTCCCAAAGTGTCATCGCTTTTGAGATGTTCCCTTGGTGAGCAAATTCCAATGCCATGTTGTTGAAGATAGTAGCTTTGCCAAGAACATCACCAATCTGCTGAGATATTTCCAAGGATTGCTCCCAAAGTGTCATCGCTTTGGGTATGTCCCCTTGTTGGGCAATTACCTGTGCCATGTGGTTGAAGACAGTAGCTTTACCACCAACATCGCCAATCTGCTCTTTTATTTGCAAAGATTGCTCCCAAAGTGCTATGGCTTTTGGGATTTCCCCTTGTTGGGCGATTACAGAAGCCATGTTGTTGAGGATACTGGCTTTGCCACCGACATCATAAATCTGCTGAGATATTACCAAGGATTGTTCCCAAAGTGTCATCGCTTTTGGGATTTCCCCTTGGTGGGCGAATACTCCTGCCATATTGTTGAGGATACTGGCTTTTTCTTGGAAGTCGTCTTCCGGACAGAGGTCTAAGGCTTTTTGATAATGGGTCACAGCCTCTTGCACCAAACCCAAAACCTTTTCTGCATGGGCGACTGTTCCCAAGATGCGGTAGTCCGTAAAAACTGCCAGCACTTGCTCACATAAATCAAAAGCTTCCACAAACCGAGAATTATTCATCCAATGGCTTGCAATACCAGCCCCAATTCTGGTAGTAATTTCCTGTTCTATTGCCAGCAGTCCCAACCGCACAATTTCCATTGCTTTTGCTTCCGTTGTTTGCTCAGACTCCTCCCACCAAGCTTGATGGATTTTCCTCACCGCTTCCTTTTGAGTTGCTTGCCATTCTTCTTCAGTCAACACTGGTTCTAACAACGGTTCTAATATTGTCGTCACCCTGTAATTAACCGGCTGGTTGGGGTAAGTGGTGGCAGATTCAACTAAGCTAAGGCTGGTTAACTTGCCTAAAACTGCCAAGTCATTGACGGGAGAAATTGCCCGCACAATCTCCTCTGTCACAGGCAAATTAAACACACTCAACCGCGCGAGAAACTTTTGCTCCTCCACATCCAAAGCATCCAGCAGAGTTTGCGCCACAACATCCTCCCGGAATTTCTGCTCAGTCGCCTCCAACCGACTCAGCAATTCATCCGCCGCTATTCCTGGCTGCTGAATCACCTCCAAAAGCCACTTCAGCAAGCGGGGATTTCCATCCGCAATCTTGAGAATCCGTTGCGTTCTTAACTGCTGCTTGACTTCCTTATCTAAAGCAAAGCAAATTTTATCAATATCACTGCTGCTCATCCCTGCCAAAGATTCCAAGTGCAGGCGATGAGGTGGTAAGGTATCTGCTTTTAAATAGCGACAGGTAACAATCAGCCGACTTTCTCCCCCATTCTCTGCCAATGCCGCACAAATCGCCTCTAAAATCTCATAAGTTTGTGCCGTCATCCGCAATGAGCCATCCTCAATATTAGCTTTGGGGATATTTTGCTCAAAATCATCCAGTACCAGCAGCAAAGGTTGATTGTGTTCTTGTTCAATCGCCGCAAAAAAGTTTTGCAACCGCCCTTTGAGTGTTACCTTTGGTTTATTCAACAGTGCGGGAACATCAGCAAACCGTTCAAACTTACTAGAAAGCTTATTCAGCAAACCGCTTTCATCCAAAACGCCAATCAACACCACCCGCGCAAAGTTGGGACGCTGCGCCTCAACCCGCGTACATAACCGCGCCGCCAGAGTACTTTTCCCCAGTCCCCCCATCCCCGCAATAAATACGCCGATTTGCTCGCTAGTTTCCCGCAACGCCCGCAGACACCGTTGCAAAGGTCGCCTGCGTCCCACAAATTCCAACCGACTGGCAACTTTAACTTGATTATGCTCATCGAGGAATTCTTGCTCTGGAACTGTAAACTTCAGCTTTTCGCGCTTTGGTGTTCTCAGTGGTGTCACCAGTTCGGCAATCTCTCGCGTATCCCGATACACCCGCAACAAATGCCAGTCCGTGCGTTCTTTGTCAATCATCTCCTGCTGCGCCGCTTTCACAGCAGCTTCCACAGTCGCCCCCGTCGCCAAAGCTTGATAAAGTGCCTGTGCCGCTACAATACCCGTATTATCGAACACCGGACGCGCCCAGCCTAAAACCATACCCGCGCCCGCTTTCACCAACGCCTGCGCCATTGAGGGTACTGTCCCTTTGTTAGGAACCTGTCCCGTATGACAGCCAGAAAGAAAAGTTACACGCGGCCAGCGTCCGCGAAAGGCTTTAGCTAAGTCATTGACGGTGGTAAGTTGCAAATTCCCCACCTCATCTTCAGTGATAAAGCAGGGAGTATTATCTGGTAGGCTTTCTCCTTTTGGTAGCAAAAAGCCGTAGTCTTTTTGGGTATAAATTATCCCGTGTCCCGTGAGGTGAAAAACATCAAAATAATCTTCTGGATATGATTTCACTAAATTGGCTAACTCTGCAACCGAGCCACTTTCCTCAACAATCAACGCCAAAGGCTGATCCTTGGTTGCTTGTAAAATATTCGCTTCTTCTTGCTCAAATTTTAACGGCGGAACTCGCGGATCTTCGGGAGAAGTCGCCATAAACAGCAACCGCAACGGGCGATTTTGCACGCCAATTACTTGAGTTTGACGCTGCTGCACAGCACGCACAGGTAATACGGAAATATCCCGGCGTTCAATTAAAAACCCATTACCATCATGTAGCAATTCCCAAGGTAAATGCGCCAATCCCAACGCCACCCGTTCGGTATCTGCGTTTAACCCCTGCGCTTCACTAGTTTGAATCAAATCTAAATAAATCGTTTGCTCATCCGCCTCATCCAGCGCCCTTCTCAGCCATCCTTCCTTCCCATCCAGCCATTGATAAAGCTGCCGTCCTAACTGAGTGAGATAAGGTAAGCGGTCTGTTTGTTGAGTGTAGTAATTTTGCTCCGATAAATCAATCAGTGCTGCTAACTCCGGTTTATCCAAGCGACGTGAACCATAATTACAGCGCAGTTCAAAGGTTTGCTGTTGACTCAGGGCGAAGGTAAATGTCAGGGGCATGGCTAGCAGCAGTAGACTCTACAATTAACTTCACCGTATTCTCAGTACATTCCCAACGTCAACAAAGTTAAGTTTTTGTACCGGAAGTCAGAAGTTTATCAAGGGAAGATTTTGTAAAATAATATATAGATCGCTTTAGTGGAACTTGAAAAATTTTCAGCCAAAATATAGCCAGACTTAGCATAGTGAGAAGCAAGGACAGTAATATCAATTGATTCCTAAATTTATTTGTGGCAATCATTAGTTTTGAATTTTAAATTCGGAGCGAAGCGACGTGACTAATTCATTCTTAGTTAAATCAGGGCTACTACTTACTATCCTGACAATAGATTTAGCGATTTATTCTCCTGTAAGAGCAGACATAGCTCAGACAATACCTCAAAATCAACAGCAACTAGAACCAGAAAAGAAACAGTTAAACAAACAAGTATCTTCTCCAAGTTCTCAAAAACAATGGGAACAATTTAGACAGCAGCAAGATGAACAAATGTTGCGACAACAACAGCGTCTCGAACTATTTAGACAACAAAATGAACTACGACAACAACAGCGTTTTGGAAATTTTAGACAACACCCGTTTGGACAATTTAGACAAGACCAATTACTACTACAACAAAGACAGCAAATGGATGTATTAAGGCTGCAACAGAAACTTAAACCGCAACAGCAGCCGTAAAGGTTGTGTTGTCCAAATCAGCTTGTACCAACGCTGCATTTGTTAGTGCTAGGACTTACGCACTGTACAAATTATTGTTGTATGTGTTGACTAAAATTGGGAATTTACCACATTTTAGTCTAGACACGCCAGTAGGGTGTGTTGTCGCGTAGCGCAACGCACCAAGGTCTAGAATGCGGTGCGTTACACTTCGTGATAACGCACCCTACACATACTACCCATACTTAGATTTTTTCAATAATCAAATCGGATTCCTATAGTAGATATGCGATGTCTACGACGGGCTAGGACTAAGCTGATTTGTACCGACAAGTGCAGTTTGAAACCGAATTTTAAGACCATTTCCGCAGGTTTTTATGTACTTGCGCCAGATACCACATATAATCATCAATTTTATAATTATCAGCAGCTTTAACTATATATTCCTGTGCTAATTCCCGACTATTTTCAGCTTCATAATATAATCCTAAATAAAGATGGCTGTAAAAATTACCTTTTACTCCTTCTGATTTCCCAACATTTAAAACATCATCTGGTGTGGCATTTCCCGCATAGAAATCATACACGCTCCGCATAATACGGCGGGGGTCATTTTTCACAGTTAATAGTGAATTAGAGGCTTCTTTCACACCAGAAAGGCGAGCTATGCAGAGATATCGCCATACTGTTTCTTCTACATCCTGGGCATTAACTGTCAAATCTATCTCGAACTGTTGAGCGCCTTCAGCAAATCTTTCTGCATAATAGTAAGATAGTCCACGTTGCCACAGATATGGTTTAAGACGAGCATCTAGTTGTTCTGCTGTATCAAAATCTTGAATAGATTCATCAATTTTCGCAAGTTGGAAGTTGACCATACCGCGACGAATATAAGCATTAGGATTTTGTGGCTGATTGCGAATAATGTCATTCCAACGCTGGAGTTGATTTTCTAAAGAATTGGTAAAAAACATGAGTTTGATTGGCAGATGTGCATTTAATACCAATTCTCTATGAATTTGGACTTAATTAAAAAACTAACCGCCAAGTACGCCAAGAAAAAGCAGGGTATTTATTAGGGTCAACTAAGAAATACACCAATTCTGCACATGAAAAAATAATTGTGGAAAGAATTCTTGAAAGTCATACTCCAGAGCATCGTAGTGGGTAATGAGTTCATTGATAGCTGGAGTTAAACTAAAATGTCTGTTGCATCGCCGTGATAAACGTCTTGATATCCGAAACAGACCATTTTCTACACCAGATACATTGCGGTAAGATCCCAACCAATCTTCAGCAGCTACGCGAGAAATTACTTCCCTGACTATTGGGGGTATATGACCTTGATAGGCTCGAAACGATTCATAAATCTCTGCTGTAAACTCATCAAGAGATATGTAACAATATTGCGACCAATTTTTTGCGAGGAAGTGATCGTAAAATACATCAACCAATACACCAGCAAATCTTCTGTAGCTTGAATTGATGCGCTCTTTACTTCGTTGTACAACTATGTGATTGTCTGTAAACTTGTCAATTACTTGATGACAAGCAATTCCGCGCTGGATATGAGAGTTTAAATCCTGACGAGCCGTTCCCTTGACAATATCGGCCAGGAGATTACCTAAGCGACTCTCAACGTTTGGTTCAGACAATAACAAGTGGGCTAACCAGTTCATGATGACAATGCTTATACCTAACTACCTGGCACCCTTGCCCACAGCAGTACAACCAGACTATTTTACTGAATTAGAACTACCAGTAACAAAGTAAACACACTGTAATATAGTGAATTTTGGGCAAGAGCTACCCATCCTTGAGAAGCATTCATCATTTGTAATATCTATCCACCAGGTAGAAGCAACTAGTAGTAATAGCCAGTATTGTGAGGCTAGTTGCTTATATGTAAGGAAAAGAGCCTGTGGTTCCAATTAGAGATAATAATCCCACATCAATCACCCCTTATGTAACTTTTGGGCTAATTGCTGTAAATGTTCTCGCTTTTATTTATGAAGCCAGTCTTCCCCCACGAGCATTAGATGGGTTTTTGCACTTAGCAGCGGTAGTTCCGCAAGAACTCACTTTAAGCTTTGCTGGTGTATCTGTACATCAACCTGTACCAGAGTGGGCAACTTTAATTACCTCACAATTTTTACACGGCGGTTTATTGCACCTAGCTGGCAATATGTTGTTTCTCTGGATTTTTGGTAACAATGTAGAAGATAAGCTAGGTCATTTTAAGTATTTGCTTTTCTACTTATCTTGCGGAGTTTTGGCATCATTAAGCCAGTGGTATTTTTCCCAGAATTCTAACATTCCTTCTTTGGGGGCGAGTGGTGCGATCGCAGGTGTTATGGGAGCATACATTCTGCGCTTTCCCCAAGCCGAAATTCTCGGTGTCATACCTTTAGGGTTTTTCTTCCCCACTTTCCGAGTACCTGCATATTTCTTTCTCGGTTTCTGGTTTCTCCAACAAGCTTTCTACGGTGTCGCCAGTTTAGAAACACCTACTAACATCGGTATGGAAAGCGGTGGTATCGCTTACTGGGCCCATGCAGGCGGATTCCTCTTTGGCGCAATTCTCGGCCCTGTGTTGGGTTTGTTTAGCGATAAGCCTAAATCAGAAATGAGGAACTGGGGATGAGGGAGCAAGGGAGCAGAGGAAGGAAAGAAATAATTATTGCCCAATGCCCAATGCCCAATGCCCCATGCCTAATGACAACCTTGTACTTCGCAACTGCTAGCCACTCAAGCTATATTGCAGTTAATCAATGATTAGGAAAAACACCTGTGTTTCCTCTCTACGACGAAAATCCAACGCGAATCAACCCGTATGTAACTTACGGGTTGATTGGGATGAACATTTTAGTTTTTTTTCATGAAGTCAGCCTACGTGGCCCACAAATAGAGCAATTTTTCCAGCTATATGCATTAGTACCACGAGAATTAACTAGTAACTTTGCCGGAGAGTGGACGACGTTAATTACATCACAATTCCTACACGGTGGTTGGTGGCATTTAATCTCGAATATGGTTTTTCTCTGGATTTTTGGTAACAATATTGAAGAGCGCTTAGGTCATCTCAAATATCTGATTTTTTATTTGGCTTGTGGTGCTTTAGCTGCTTTATGCCAGTGGTTTGTTGGGATGAATTCTGCTATTCCTTCTTTGGGTGCAAGTGGTGCGATCGCGGGAGTTTTGGGTGCGTACATTATCCGGTTCCCGCAAGCTAGAGTTATGACCTTAGTTTTCTTGGGATTTTTCGTCACTACAATCCGAGTTCCAGCCATGATATTGATCGGGCTGTTCGTGATTCAGAATCTTCTCTCTGGTTTTGCTAGTCTGCAAACAGCTGCCAATATGAGTGTGGAAACAGGTGGCGTTGCTTACTGGGCACACATTGGTGGCTTTGTTTTTGGGCTGATTCTTGCTCCCTTATTTGGGTTGTTTAGGCGCGATGAATATTAACCGATCAGTTATTATTAGCACCTATTGAAACTTCTGCGTCTGATTTTTCTTGCGGTGAAGCGGCGGGTGATTTGTCAATCGACTGAGGCACAGAGACTATGATATCAGCACCATTAATCACAGCCCCTAAAAGCCCCAGTTCCGATTCGACTAATTGATCGATCGCTTCACCTAACATATTTTCTTGGGTATAGTTTGGTCGCGCCACAATTATCATGCCGTCACTGTAGGGTTGAATTAACAGAGGGTCATTAGATAAGCTCAGTGGACTAGTATCTAAAATTACTAGATCGTAGCGCTCTCGAACATCCTCCATGAGCCGTCGCATTTCACTAGACTCAAGGATTGCAGCAGATTGTCGTAAAGGGCCGGGGCTAGGAAGAATATATAAATTTTCTACCTCAGGAACTAAGCGAATACATTCACTGAGGCTGGCATAATAGCGCAGAGGTTCAATATTCG
This sequence comes from Aulosira sp. ZfuVER01, assembly GCA_034530615.2. Taxonomy (GTDB): domain Bacteria; phylum Cyanobacteriota; class Cyanobacteriia; order Cyanobacteriales; family Nostocaceae; genus Aulosira. The sequence continues at coordinate 35,769 of JAVRCV020000066.1, read as the reverse complement.
CATCTGGATCGGCATTAACTTTTAAGGATGAACAACCAGAAGGCGATCGCAAATCTGTTTCAATAATCAATGTTCTTTTACCAGCACGGGCAGAAGCTATGCCTAAGTTATAAGCACTTGTAGTCTTACCCTCAGAGTTACTCACGCTAGTAATCAAAACTACTTTGAGATTTTTACCGCCTATCCGCCGCATATTACTGCGGAACTTCTCATAAAATTCTAAATAAGGAGAATCCGGGGAAACTATAACTGGTATAGCTTCTGGCTCCAAATCATCAGTTGGCATTAAAGGTATTTCTCCTAGCCGTGCGACTTCTCGCTGCTTCAGGCTTTCGCGGATATCCTCTCTGGTTTTGAAAGTTCCTTCTAGCGAACCCAACAAGAAGATGACGCCACCACCGATCGCTAATCCCATAAAGCCACCAACAGCCAATGTCACAGGTATACTTTTAGGTTTGACGGTATCAGCAAGTACGGTCGGTGGTCTAGCAATACTGAGGCTAGTGACAGTTTCTGCTTCTGCGGTTTTCGCATCGGCTAGCTTCGCCTGCATTTTATCGTAGATAGCTTTTTTCAGAGCTACCTCTTGTTCTAAACGCGATCGCTCTAATTGTTTGTTAGGTATTAAAGAATATACCTGCCGCAATCGTGCTTCTTCTTGAACTTGTTGAGTTAATTGTTGTTGTAGCGTCTCCCTTTGAGTTTGCAAAGCCACCATCTGGTTTGCCAATTCTTGGCGTGCTGGATCTAAGTTACTTTGGGCACGAATATTAGAAACATTACCAGTCAGAGGTGCTGCTGTACCTCCACCACCTACTACTTCCGCCGCCCGTTGTTGCAGTAATTCTTCAGCCGCTTGTTTCTGACGCTGCAACTGAATCATTGTCGGGTGTTCTGGTCGCAAATCTCTGCGAAGAACAGCAATTTGTGACTCAATTTGATAAATTTGCGATCGCAAGTTAGCTAGAATCGGATCGGCACTCAAAGCCGAAGAAACGTAAGCTTGACCGACATTTAATCCTAACTTATCTTGCAAACTGCGAATTTGGGCATTAATACCAGCGATAGTGAGTTTAATTTGACGTTGCTGAGTTTGACTGCTAGTCACCGCAGTCAGTAAACTCCCATTTTCCGATGCTAATATTGCAGGTCGTTCTCTGCGATCGTACTGTTCTAGCCTCCTCTCTGCCGCTTGCAGTTCTAACTTAGTCTGTGGTACACGTTCATTAATTTTGGAAATAATTGCTTTTAATCGCCCTGTATTAATATCACCACTGAGCTTGACCATTGCTTGCATTAATGCCTGCAAAACCTCTACAGCTCGCTTGGAATCACTATCTTTATATTTAATTTCTATGATCGTGGAATCTAATTGTCCAGTCCGAGAATTTTTCTTAGGTATAGAAAGAGCAACACTTGCACCAAGTTTTTTAGGTTTAACGTTGACTTTTGCTGACACAGCTTCGATCAACTGATCTGATAGCAAAACTTGTTCATTCAATTCCTGCCCTTGTTGTTGGATTTCACTACCAGTTACCGAGAATGACACTGGCGGACGATTGTAGGTAAGCGCAGCATTGGCTACATAGCTAGCTGGTGGATCTGGTTGTAACGCCACCACTGTTGAACCAGCTACAACTAAGACAAAACTGGCCAATCCAATCAATTTATACTTTTCAAAGGCAATAATATAGCGTTTAACAATTGGTGGGGTCACGTCGCTGCGCTCCGAATTCAAAATTCAAAATTTAAAATTCAAAATTAATGACCCTCATAAATAAATTTACGTGGTTCAATCCATTTCGTTTTCGGTCATTGGTCATTTGGTATTAGTTATTTCCCCCTTGTCCCCCTTATCCTCCTTGTCCTCCTTGTCTCCCCCATCCCCCACATATCCCCACTACTTCGATCCGCCTGTAAAGAAGTCAAAGAAGCGAATAAAGCTCTGAACATTAAAGAATGGTTGCGTAATTGTACTGAGAGCATTGGTAATTCTACCAATCAGGTTACGACCAACCACGATAACATCATTATCTTGAAGCGGCACGTTTTGAGACACATCGCCACCTAAAGCTTTTTTCGCATCAAGTCTTTGGGTAACAGCTTGACCTCGTTCGGGATCGAAGCGTACTAAAGCAATATCTCGCAGGTTAGCAGTATCAAGATTGATTCCGCCTAATGCATCTATAAATGTGCTGCCATTAGGTAAAACTTGATTGGCAATGCCTCCGGCTGCATAGTTTAAAACCCTGACTCTAATCTGTGGTATGGCTAAAGTTGAACGAGCAATCAGATTGCGGTCATAACCATCATCAGTGCCAATTTCACGACGTGGGACAATTATCGCATCGCCGTCTTGTAGCCGGAAATTAGGTACTGAACTGCCATTTTGTAATGTTGTGTACAAGTCAATATTTTGGGAAATCACAGAACCATCAACTAACCGCCTACGCACCTGCACTTGTCTTAGGTCTGCGTTGATAGTCGTCCCACCAGATGTCAGCAAAGCATCCCCAACACGAGGTGTAGGCGATGCCATTGGATAAATCCCCGGACGAAACACTTCCCCACTAATTGTTACCTGAACTGGTCGTGGTGTTGCCAATGACACTGCCACAATTGGATCTACTAACAGGCGACTTAAAGCTAAACGAATTTTTTCTTGTGCTTCTTCCACACTCAAGCCTTGTAGGGATACTGTTCCTACTTGCGGTACTAAAATATTCCCCTCCGGATTAATCACGGCTTGAAAGCTTAAATCGGGACGCTGCCCTGCTAATGATAAAACTACTACTGGTTCGACTACGTAACGATTGAGTAACGAGCGTATTTTTTCTTGTGCTTCTAGCAAAGTTAAACCTTGTAGCGGCACTGTTTTGATTAGCGGTACTATGATGTTGCCTTCGGGATTAATTGTCGCTTGGAAACTCAAATCTGGAAAGCGTTGAACTACAACGCTAATGTCATCTCCTGTCCCTAAGCGATAAGGGCCAGGAGGGCGCTGAACCACAATGCTAATTGCATCTCCTGGCCCTAAAACGTAGCGGTTGAGTTGGGGAGAAATTTCGTTGTTTAAACCCGTGGGTGCAACTTCAGGAGGCGAGGGAAACCCAGAAGGTTTTTCTGGAAAAGGTAGAGGTTGAGGTTGAGCAACAACTTGAAACGCTGTTGTCCAGAAAACGCCTAGTTGAAGGCTCACAAAACACAGAGCGCTGAATGCACGCATATAAAAATCGTAAAATATAAACATTTGTATAGGAAAGCAAGACTCATAATGAGTCTTGCTGAGTCGCTATTCTACTCTGGTAATACTTAAAATGTCTCTTACTTCACCGAGAAATTACTATATCCAAAGATGGTAAAATATTACATGAAGAAAAAGCGATCGCCTGCATTCCCGAATGTGAGCCAAAATCAATTCATACTTTTACTCAGCAATGGGCGATCGCATAATTACCACCATCTCTGCATCAACTACTCGTTAATTGCTCTTTAGAGACTCTGCCATTAATGCAGCTTGTACCGTTTGACCAATAGACTCAGCTAAAGGCCAAATTTTTTCTACCTGACCTAAAGGTTCCATCGGAACGAGAATACTCACCGCAACCCAAGGAACTCGCTGCTTACGCCACTGTGCTAATTGATCGGCTACAAACCAACGTAAAGGTGATGGGTTGCCATCATTCGGTAGAGCATACCACTGCAATACGCCAAAAGTATCTTGTTTTGTAGAAGCGCGAAAGAATCTAGCTTCTACCTGAGTTTCTTTAGAGTGTTTCACAGTAAATTGAGCCGAGCGATATTGAGCTATATCCCACTTTCCCCAACGGGATTTTCCCCAACCGTTAACTTCCGTCCACTCCACTTCAGGTTGATCCATCGGGCCATTTTGGGGTAGCAGCAGCAATATCGCTTGAGTTTGTGAGTCTTGTTTCTTAATTAGCTGTAGCGACCATTTGTGTTCGCCAACTTGTTGTTCCGCCTGCTCAATAGTTTGCCAACCAGGAAGACTTAACCCAGAATTGCGTATATGTTTCAATGCTTTCAGGCTGGTTATTGGTGGTGGCTGCTTCCATTGCCAGTGTCCTGTTAGGTATCCGGGAACACTTCCAATAGCAAATAGCAGTAGCAATAATACAAGTGCTACTACTTGATTCCATTGGCTTTCTTTGAAGAATTTAGATAAGGAAATCATTAATAAAATTTGTAATATTTAGGCAAAAGTTTACTTGGCAAAATTAGGCTATGAGTTCAGTAATCCTAACAGTCATACTGCAATGATTACTGTTGTTTCTAGGGGTTATCACTATCTGCTTCGGGTTCAATATCTGTAATTGCTGAGAAATAGCTATTAATCCGATTTAGTAAAGGTACTAATAACAGCAACATACAACCAGAGTAGAGGTCGCCACCCCAACCTTCGTGCAACCATTTAAACGCTGCTTCTTGACCTGTTCCATGAAAGAAAGTCAATGCAGTATTGCGAAGTATATTGGCACTAATGCTAATCAAAACAGCAATTACTAAAAACCAACTAGTTGTGCGACGTGAAGACAAAGCACCTGTCCAATAAAGCAACATTAAGCTGACGTACATGGTAGTAAATAACATTTTCAGCCCTGCACAATAAGGCGCAACTTCTACAATCCGTCCACCCACGTACAGATTTACCCCATCAACAGTTACTTCCATACCAAACTGATTCAGTATGAAGCCTGCTGTACCAGCAATGAAACTTTGTAGGGGTAAGGTGTAAGGAGCAATTAAGTATGGCCCAGCTGTTGGGGTTGCGAAAAATATTAGCAGTAGAGGAAATCCTAGCAATTTTAAACCTGACATACCTTTAAACCACAAGCACAATCCGGCTAAAATAGCGGGGAGAGAAAGGTTAACCCACTCAGCTACACCACTCAAATAAAAAACTCCCCCCACTAACAGCAGAACAGGGCCTAGAGGATGGATCGTATCTGGTAAACGTTGCCATTGTTTGCGTTGCAGCCAAACTAAGTAAGCTGCAAACGGTAAACCAATCAGACCGTGGCTAAAATATTCATGTTCTGTACTAATATTTTTGTGCAACCAACCATCCAGCCAGTGTAGTAACAAAGGCGCATAAAGCAGAACTAAAACGCCTAAAATTGCCAAACTGAGCAATTGGGAAGTGTTTCTATTTTTTACCTGTTGCTGGATTGCCATAATTTTAAGCAATGCAAAATTTATTGATTGTTAATGCTTTAGTAGTAAGCAATTTAGTGATTTAATTGTTCCGGATTAAAGCCCTGACTACGAACTAATTAAATGCACAACAACTGTTGTTGTTCGCTACTTAAATTAGATGCGATCGCTTTCACAACTTCAGTAATTTGACTATTGCTTAAACCTGGATACATAGGTAAAGATAAAATTTGCTGTGCCAACTTTTCTGCTTGCGGGAAATCTCCTGGTTGATAGCCTAAATAAGTGAATGCTGGCTGAAGATGGCATGGAATTGGGTAATGAATACCAGTCTGAATTCCATCTGCTGTAAGTTTTTCTTGAATTTGCTCGCGTGTTAAAGGGCAAGAGTCATCAATTTTAATTACATAAAGATGATAAATATGTCCTGTAGCGCTGTGATTTTGTAGAGGGATAATGCCAGCAGATGCTAAGGGTAATAATTCTCGATCGTACTGTTGGGCAATACTATTGCGATCGCAGTTCCACTGGGATAAATATGGTAGCTTTTCTAGTAATACTGCTGCTTGCAAGGTATCTAAGCGGCTATTTGTACCCGCTTCAACATGAAAATACTTTTGTGATGCGCCATAATTCCGCAAGCGCACCATTTTTTGAGCAACATCTGGATCTCGCGTTAATAGCATCCCACCATCGCCAAATGCTCCCAAATTTTTACTGGGATAAAAGCTAAAAGCTGCTGCTATTCCCACTGAACCAGCAAGATATCCCTCTCGTTCTGCTAAATGTGCTTGTGCTGCATCTTCAAAAATGAGCAAGTTGTAGATTTTAGCAAAATCCAATAGCTGTCGAGGTGACACCATTTGACCATAAAGATGTACAGGAATAATTGCTTTCGTCCGAGGTGTAACTACTTTTGCTGCTGCTTCTAAATCAATTAAAGCGGTTTGGGGATCGCAATCTACCAAAATTGGTTTAGCCCCAACACGTAACACTCCAATTAGGGTTGCAACAAATGTATTAACAGGTAATAAAACCTCATCTCCATTGCCAATATTGCAGGCTTGCAAACCGAGAGCGATCGCATCGGTTCCAGATGCCACCCCTACACCATATTCTGTCCCCGATGCTGCTGCAAAAGCTGCCTCAAAGTCTGAAAGTGCTTGCCCTAAAATAAAATCTCCTTTTGTTAATACAGCCTGTATTGCTTGCTCTAGTTGAATTTGAATAGGATGGTGTTGTAAATTCAAATCTACAAAAGGAATTTTAATAGTCTTTTTATTCATTGCCAGATAGCCTCAAACTTTAGATGGCGAAAGCCTAGTTTAAAAATAGCTAATTCATTTATGGCTTATCTGGTCAAAATAGGCAAACTATATTGATAAAGTTTTAGTAAAAATCATAATTTTATATTGGTGTAGCAGAAATTAAAAAGATAAGAACTAACCATTATTAAATTAGGTATTTTCTGTCTCTCAAAAATATTGATATTAAATGATTAATTAATAGCTAAAGTCAAAATGCTTAAGCATATATAGTTAAATAGTATTGTGCTTATATAGTTTTTTATTAAAAAAATAAACATTTTTACATATTGAAATATATAAATAAATTTTTCGGCTGAAATACTTGGTGAAAATAAAACTTTTCTATCAATGATTTTTGTAGGTTTAAGATGAAGTTTAGTTTATCCATGTTTGATGTATTGACTTTTTAATCAAAATCCTGATTGCTTTAGATAAGCTTTTCTTATTTATAATGATAATTTCTATTTATATTTTTTCTTCAATTAGTGAAAAACTTTCTTTGTTATAAAATCTGGAGTAGAATTCCATATCTTTTGATTTATGAAACCTTAGTCTCAATACACCATTCATAATTATTGGCAACTATTATTTATGCTTCCAAAGATTGCACTAGGAAACTCCAACATATAACTATTTTACTTAAATGAGAATAGAGAAAATACACAAAAAACACACCTGTTCTAGATAACAAGGGGATAGACTTTATCTTCCTCCTTAGTGTTATATTACCCAGCTTGAAAATAAAACTAACGCTGTCTAGTGGTAAAAGCTAAAGCAATACAAATTTCACCAGTGCTAACTAGAATATTTACTGACATTTTCTAGGGACGAAAGCCGATTAAATTATCTGTTGATCCTCGGGAGAAAAAATTTTTATCTTCAGCTTGTTTATCGGAGGTGAAATTGGGGAATGCTTAAAAATAGCAAATAATAATCCACCAACAGTGGTTATATAAACTACAGTATCGAGCAATTATCAAGGTAACGGTGGCAATGGTAGAGCCTGAAAACAAATTATCTGCCCTAAAAGATGGTTGGGCTTCCCAAGAAACAAGAGAAAAACAACGCCTCGAAGCATTGTCAGATTTAGGTTTGCGGCAATCAGAAACAATTCCTGTCTTTGAAGAAGCCACTCAAACCGCTGCTCATTTTTTGGAAGCACCCATATCTATTTTGGGTTTTGTCGATCAAGAACGTCATTGGTTCAAGTCAGCCGTAGGTTTATCTAGGCTGGGACTAATGAATCATTTAGCACAAAGCCGTCAATTATTACGCCGGGAATCTTTTTGCACCCAAGTGGTAGACAGCTTTCAATTTTTAGTGATTAATGATACACATAAAATTACTGATTCGGTATTAGCTTCTAGCAAGTTGATACAGGATTATGGCATTCGTGCTTACTTGGGAGCGCCATTAATTGATGCTTCCGGTCATTGTTTGGGTGCATTGGCAGTGATGGATTTAGTACCGCGTAACTTTACCACTCGCGATATTGAATTTTTACAAATCATAGCTCGTTGGAGCATGAGTGAGTTTGAGCGTAATCGACTGCTAAAAGCCAAGTCAGAAATCAATATTCCCAAAAACACAATTAGCTTATCGTTCAGCGACGACAGTAGCAGTGAGATCAAAATTACCCCACCTGCTTTAACACAAGATTCTGTTTCTACGAAGCAACTAAAACTAGAACTGTTAGGACAGCTAACTCAGGAGTTACGTACACCCTTAACCTCTGTACTAGGAATGGCTAGCGTCCTAGGACGTGAAATTTACGGGCCTTTAACGACTAAGCAAAGAGAATATCTCGATATCATCCAACACAGCGGTCGATATTTACTATCCTTGGTCAATGAAATTACTGAACTAGGAGCAATGGATGACGGTTCAACCGATTTGAATATAGCTCCTGTAGATATTGAGATGGTATGTCAACAAGCTATCAATACTCTAGAAGAAGCTGCTAATCGCCGCGAACAAGATATTCGCCTATCTATCGAACCGGGACACAGTCGCATTTGTCCTTTAGATAAAGATAAGGTACGACAAATGTTGTATCACCTAATTTTTAGCGTGATTCAACTTTCTGCTACAGGTAGTGTAGTGCGCATTCATGTCTCTTACAAAGAAAATACACTCAACATTACGGTTTGGGTTTCCCATCCTTGGCTGGGGGACGGTATAACTGAGGTTGATCCCTATTTTCGTCTTAGCCCCTTGTCTTTGCTGGAGCTAACAGGCGAGGTAGCAAACTATAATATCCATGCAGACAACCATGAACTTGCAGGACATTTACCGCTAGTCATGGAAAAGTCAAAAAACTTGGGTGATTCCCACTCAGATGTCTTGACTGTCAATTCTAGAATAGATGTTAATCAGCCACATAGTAGTTTATCTCGCGAAAGCTTAGGTCTATTACTTAGCTGTCAGCTAGCAGAATTACACAGTGGACAAATTTCGATTCAAGGTTCTCCAGAAGCAGGATACCGTTATGTGCTGTCTTTGCCATTACAAGTTGTGGCTTCCTCAGAAGCAGTTAGTGATGTCTAATTAGGGCAAGCTGCTAAATATAGCATTTCTCATTTCAGTGAAGTACAGAAAAATTTAGTTAACCCCAGATGAATACAGATAAATTTGTACCTCAGTAGACTAGGAAACGCTATAGCATCATCAAGTGCGTACATCCTCCTGGTGAATCCTACCCTAAGCATTCTCTTTGGGAATACGCCCAACTGAGTACGCGAGGTTTGTCTTTAGTGGGAAAGCGTCTCTAGCACTGCTTCACCAGGACGCATGAATAATACGATTTTGGATTAGCTATTAACGACTCATATTTTTTATTCAGCACTGTTTAAAATCCGCTGATGGAACTAGCACGAGTGGAAATGTGTTAGATGATGGGCAAGAATTCAAAAGTCATCAATATTGAATAATGATTATGGACTATTGATGAAATTCCCAATCTGCATTATTACCCTTTTGTAACTACCCGCATTATGATCGATTCCAAGTTCTAGGCGGGCGTGCTAATCAGTCACAGCGTTTTTTATGAATTTAGTCTGGCAAAGGTTCACGTTATCTTATTTAACAGTCAAAGAATATTTTGCTACCAGCTACCTCCACAACTCTTTGGTGGGGCTGTTATCCTCCTGGCGGCAAAGTAGTATGTTGCTCCAGTGGGGAGACACAATTGCGGTTGCCTTACTTAGTCTAGTGTATGGACTGGCACCCTTTGTTTCAACTACTTTGATCGGGTTCTTGCTGGCAGCTTGTGTAGGATTTTGGCTATTGCTAACTTTATCTGATGAAGCAACATCAACCAATGCCTCATCATTTACCCCTATTCATCTGCTGGTATTGCTCTATTGGGCAATTGCCGCAGTTGCTACAGCATTCTCACCAGTAAAAAAGGCGGCGTTGAACGATTTATTCACTTTAACGCTCTATTTGCTGCTATTTGCGCTTTGTGCTAGGGTGCTGAGGTCATCCCGCCTGCGGTCTTGGCTGATCGCTCTCTACCTGCACGTGTCGCTAATTGTTAGCGTATATGGGTTGCGGCAATGGTTTTTTGGTGCAACAGCCTTAGCCACTTGGGTTGACCCCGAATCGCCTTTGTCTAAAACGACTAGGGTCTATAGTTATTTGGGTAATCCCAATTTATTGGCAGGGTATCTTCTCCCAGCAGTAGTTTTCAGTTTGGTGGCAATTTTTGCTTGGCAAAGCTGGTTTAAGAAAGCTCTTGCATTAACAGCGTTAATTGTCAATAGTGCCTGTTTAGTTCTCACCTTTAGTCGTGGTGGCTGGATTGGTTTAGTGGCGGCAGTATTAACAGTGATGGCATTGCTCATTTATTGGTGGAGTGTGCAAATGCCGCCTTTTTGGCGCACTTGGTCATTGCCAATTATTCTCGGAGGTTTAATTGGGATATTAGTGCTAGCGGTGATCTTTGTTGAGCCAGTACGTTTGCGAGTTTTGAGTATTTTTGCCGATCGTCAAGATAGCAGTAATAATTTTCGCAGGAATGTCTGGGATGCTGTTTTTGAGATGATTCACGATCGCCCGATTCTCGGTATTGGCCCTGGTCACAATGCTTTTAATAAAATCTACCCTCTCTATCAACGCCCCCGTTATAGTGCTTTGAGTGCCTATTCGATTTTGCTAGAAATTGCTGTAGAAACTGGTTTTATTGGTTTAGGCTGTTTTCTGTGGCTGTTGATTGTGACTTTGAATACAGGTTATATGCAAATGCGACGATTGCGGCAGTTAAGAAGCGTAGAGGGATTTTGGTTAATTGGAGCGATCGCATCTATTGTCGGTATGCTTGCTCATGGGACTTTTGATACTGTCTGGTTTCGTCCCGAGGTTAACAGTCTCTGGTGGTTCTTAGTGGCTTTGATTGCCAGTTACTGGACACCTTTAAATCAAAATAAGAATTTAGAGCTAAATTCGGTTAGTTCTGAACCAGCAGCAAACTAAAAGGAGTAAGTTGTCAGTCACCCAACAACTGACAACTTACTGTATAAAATTTACCAATTACTTACTCCCTGTAGCTAGTAGCACCTGGTGCATTGGGATCGCGGTAACGGGTTGGTTCGTCATCACGCTTTCTACCTGTCAACCCAGCAAGACCTAATAAACCAATTAATCCCAGCCAACCCCAATCAAAATCATTGCGATCGTAGGTTGTTGTGCTTGGGGTAGTCCGGGTTCCAGGGTCAGTAGTAGTACTTTGAGCTTGTACAGGTAGAGTTAAGGACAACATTGCCATACTCAAGGTGAGAACGCCAGTGCCTATCGCTTTAGTGAAATTGCGTGTCATGGTGAAAGTTCCTCATCCCTTCCAAGATTACTCACCACTTTACCGAGTTCCAGAGATAACAAAATCAATCTGTGGCGATAAAATCGGCTTTTTCTTAACTCTGACTGAGGATATACACCGCACTTTTTCCAAGAATGCTTAATAATTTTTCATTGCTCGTTGAATATCGCGTTGATCTTGGCGTTTTTTCAGGTCTTCTCGCTTATCGTGGAGCTTTTTACCTTTGCCCAGGGCTATACTCACTTTTACGCGGCCACGCTTGAAGTACATCTTTAAAGGAACTAAAGTCAAACCCTGCTGTTCGACTTTACCAATTAGCTTGCGGATTTCCTGACGATGCAGTAACAGCTTGCGCGTCCGCCGTGGTTCATGATTAAAATATTGTCCGCTAGCAGTGTAAGGTGAAATATGCGCGTTAATTAACCATGCTTCGCCATTGCGAATCAACGCATAGCCATCTTGAAGATTGACTTTACCTGCACGAATCGATTTTACCTCTGTTCCCGTCAATTGAATTCCAGCTTCGTAAGTTTCCAGGATTTCATATAAATAACGGGCTTGTCGATTATCGCTAATTACTTTGTAACCTTCGCTTTTGTCACTCATGGAAAATCATGCGTACTTAAAATGTGTCTAAAATCTTGTTTGAGTCGGTAGAAAAATTGCTTCAGGCTATATTAGACCACTATAAATGGTTACTCTAGGTAAGAGAGTTATATTCTTAATTTAGCTTTTTCAAGTTCTCAATGAGAAATTTTCCAGCAAATTTTGTCTCAACTAGACAGTCGATTCGGTAAATTTTAATTTACAGTAGGGTAAAAGATTACCCTATCGTGTTGCTTAGTTGTTATGAATTGCTACATTATTTATCTTTGCCAAGCAGTAGAATGGAACACTGCGTTAAAATTTATTAACAATTTCTAAAGAATTAAGATTTTCTTTATAAATCAGTCCTGAGGCAGTAATTAGCGGGTAATCCTGTCATAGTATGAAAAATAAGAGCACATCATTCTTGCCTGTGTTCACTAATAGTGCTCAAACAAGCCAATTTCTAAGTAAAAAAAATGCTAGGGGTGTACTGTCCATGCCCTTGACGATCCTTGTAGTGGATGACGATCTGGGCACTCGTCTGTCGATTAGCGATTATCTTGAACTGTCTGGCTACTCAGTGATTACGGCGAATGATGGTCAAGAGGCGTTGGTGATGGTGGAGGAGTACCATCCTGATTTGATTGTCACTGATATTGTTATGCCAAGAATGAATGGCTATGAATTAGTGCGCCGGGTGCGTCAAAAAGCAGAGTTCCGTTTATTACCTGTGATTTTATTAACAGCGCGGACTAAAACTCAGGAAAGAATTTTGGGCTATCAGTCGGGATGCGATTTATATTTGCCTAAACCTTTTGAGTTAGAAGAGTTAGCAGCAGCTATTCGTAATCTGCTGGAGCGATCGCAAATTATTCAATCAGAGTACCGCTTTTCTCATCAAGAAAACTTGGGCCATTCTAGCCAAACAAAAACAGCAGAAGCCCATCCTGCTGAAATTACTCATAGTCAGAAATCTCAAATGCTCTCAATTTTGACTCCTAGAGAGCAGGAAGTCCTAGAACTGTTAACGCATGGTCTTTCTAATGCTGACATGGGCCAACAGCTACACCTCAGTGCGCGTACAGTAGAAAAGTACGTTAGTAGCTTATTGAGAAAAACAGCAACTAGTAACCGAGCTGAACTGGTGCGTTTTGCGATCAAGCATGGTCTAGTGGAATAGTACAACAAAGTGCTGAGTAATGAGTTTGCACTCTAACTTTACTCAGCACTCATTTATTTAGTTGCTCGCTAATAATTTTTTGCAGCAGACCATCACAAGCATCTACTAGCAGATCGATTACTCGATCGAATCCTTCTGCACCACCATAGTAAGGATCTGGAACTTCTTTCAGGCTGTACTGAGAGCAAAAATCACACATTAAATAGACTTTATCGCGATAATGCTGAGATGGGTCAAGTGCCAGAATATCCTGATAATTGTCCCGATCCATTGCCAAAATCAAGTCAAAGTCTTGAAAGTCCGATTTCCGTAACTGACGGGCTTGACCGCGCAGTTTAATCCCCAACTTTTTCTCAGATGCGGCACTCATGCGGCGGTCAGGCGGGCTACCAATGTGATAGCTAGATGTCCCCGCCGAGTCACAGACAATACTATTGCTTAAGCCTGCCTGTTCAACCAGATGATTCATGATGTTTTCTGCCGATGGCGAACGACAGATATTACCCAGGCAGACAAAAAGTAGTTTGTAGGGCATAAGTATTTTGCTTCTCTCAGTCCAAAGTCAAGAGTCCAAAGTTAAAAGTAACCTATTTTGGCTTTTGACTTTTGACTCTTGACCCTTGACTAACGACTAAAATCCAGGCAATTCCAGCCCACTGGTCAAATCTTCCATGCGTTCCCGCATTGTAGCTGTGGACTTGTTGTAGGCGTCTTTCATCGCCACTGTCACTAGGTCGGACAGTACTTCTGCTCCTTCTCCTAAAGCGTCTGGAGAAATTTCTACTCGTTTGGGTTCTTGGTTGCCACTGACAATTACCTTGATCAGACCACCGCCAGACTCTCCTTGAATCTCCATTTGCTCCAATTCTTCTTGGAGACGCTTTGCGCCTTCTTGAACTTGCTGTGCTTTTTTGAAAGCTTCGGCTAGTTCTTTCATTTTTCCCAAGCCAAAGCCAAAACCCTGTCCTTTACCTGTCATAATAGATAGTCCGCGTGTGCGTTAAATAACAAATCAAATTCAATTATAGATGCGGTAGGCAAATTGCCTCTTTTTTTACTCATAATTAATGCTTCAGAGCATTGATTGCTGACCGCTGTGATGGTGAATTTCTCCAAGCTCAACAAGCTAGCTGAAATTCTCCCAGCATTTTGACTTCTGGCTCTAAGCGAATTGACCAACGGTCTTGCACTTGCTGCTGAATATGACGAATGAGACAAAAGATATCGCTAGCTTTTGCGCCGCCACGGTTAACGATAAAATTAGCATGGAGTTGTGCTACTTGTGCGCCACCAATTTGGAAGCCTTTTAACCCAGTTTGTTCAATTAACCAGCCAGCAGAGTAAGGCTTGGGATTGCGGAACACACTACCACAACTAGGGAAGTTATAGGGTTGGGTAGTCAGTCGGTGCTGTTTGTGCTCCTTGGTTGCTGCTAACACTTTTGCTGGGTCTGCACCTGGCCGCAATTGAAAGGTGGCTTGGGTAACTATGCGATCGCTACCTTGCAATAATGAAGTCCGGTAGTTATAACCCAATTCCGCAGGAGTAAGAGTTTCCAGAGCGCCATCGGGTGAAAGTACTTGAGCGCTGACTAACATATCTGCGGTACAGCTATTGTGCGCCCCGGCATTCATCACTACAGCACCCCCAACCGTTCCAGGGATGCCGACAGCCCATTCTAGTCCTTCCCAGCCTAAATCGGCTGCTTGCCATGCCAAGCTCGGAATTGATTCACCCGCAGCAACGGTTAATTGACCTGTTTGAGGGTCAAAGTGACTATATCTCAGATGACGAGTGGCAATAACTAAGCCCGGTAGACCGCGATCGCTTACCAATAAGTTAGAACCTGCACCTAGTATTGTTACTACAATACCACGTTCTTTTGCATACTTTAACCCTGCTTGCATTGCTTCTATATTGCGGGGGGCAATATATAGTTGTGCTGCTCCACCCACCCTATAGGAAGTATATGCTGACAAAGAAGCCTGAGACTTAATAGCGCAATCAGTACCAGGTAAATAAATTACCGGACTTTCGACGGAATTAGCTGTTTCCTGTTTCTCTGAAGTCAATGTAGAAACTGTGCAGACGCTGCTATCTGCCTGGAAGGTTGTCATTTTTAGGTCGATTTAGAGAAATTTTTACATTTATGCGCCGTAATAATACGGCTGTACTATGAAATTTTTATGAAACTGTAACAAATTAGCTAGACACTTGTCTCAAAAGAGACATTAACAGTGTCATCACTTAAGATGTGGCTTTTGCTGGTTCGCAAAGTGTAGCAATTATTTCGGGAATGGCTTGATTCAAGTTCCCTGCACCGAGAAACAGTGCTAAATCTCCAGGACGCAATGTTTTTACTAAGAATTCGTTTACCAAAGGCAAGGTTGGTTGATAAACAACCTGTGGGTGCTGTTTGGCGATTGCTGCTGCTAATATTTCACCACTAATTTGGCCTAGATTGGGTTCTCCGGCACTGTAAATATCAGTCAGCACAACCAAATCAGCATGAGTAAAAGATTCTGCAAATTCTTCTAAAAAGGTAAGTGTACGACTATAGCGATGGGGCTGAAAAATCGCTACAACTCTTTGTCCGGGTCTAGCTTGCAAACGTGCCGCAGCTAGAGTAGCACGAATTTCACTAGGGTGATGGGCATAGTCATCAATGAAGGTAATGCCATCAACTTCACCTCGGAATTCAAAGCGCCGTCTTGCGCCTTCAAAGGTAGCAATACCCTTGGCAATTTCCCCAAATTCTAAGCCCAATACTCGACCTACTGCTACAGCTGCTAAAGCATTGCTGAGGTTGTGCTTACTAAGTAGGCGCAAATTCAACATCCCTAAAGCTTTGCCTCTTTCCCAAACTAGGGCTGTAGTACCATCAGATCGATAGTCAATATTAGTGACAGTATAGTCAGCGTTGGTATCTGGCTGTAGGCTGTAGGTGATTGTTGGTTTTAGGCGATCGCGTACTGTTGCACAATCGATGCTACCTACCAAGGTCTGACAACTATGAGCAAACTTTTGGAAGATATCAACAACTTCTTCTAATGTTTCATAGTGGTCGGGATGATCGAGTTCAATATTGGTGATGATGCCAATTGCTGGAGCGTGTTTTACTAAAGAACCATCTGATTCATCTGCTTCGGCTACGAGATACTGACTTTCTCCTAATCTGGCATTACCTTCCCAAGCATTAACTTCACCACCCACGAGAATAGTTGGATCTAAACCAGCTTTGAGTAGCATATAGCCAATCATACTACTGGTTGTAGTTTTGCCGTGGGTTCCTGCCACTGCAATGCTATGGTAATCGGCAATTAAAGCAGCTAGTACATCTGAACGATGTAAAATTGGGCAACCTAATTCTAGTGCTGCTTTGTATTCTAAATTAGTAGTGTTAATTGCTGTTGAACATATTACTTGAGGCAGTGCTACGTTTTCCGCAGCAGGTAATTCTGAGAGTGAGTTTAATGCCACTCCAGAGGTAACTCTAGGGCGAAAAAATTCCAGATTACTGGCTTCTTGTCTACTAAAAATATGAGTTCCGATAGATTCTAACTTTCGCGTAATGTGATTTGGGCGAAGATCTGAACCTGATACTGGCAATTGACGTTTGGCAAGAACATAAGCCAAAGCAGACATACCTATGCCGCCGATGCCGATGAAATGAAACGGTCTACCGCTAAAATCTACAGAATTATTCATTCGATTACTCCTCTTACACCACACCACACCATAATCACAAATGACACGGGTATCATAACAGGAATTGGATTTTTCCTGTAACTGCTCCTGTATGTATTTAATTTTTTCAGTTTCGTAAATTTTTCTCCTCTTGTTTTTTTGGTTCAGAATGATTTTACCTTTGTTAGAGGTTTTTGCTATTTCTGAACTGTATCTTATGATTATTCTGAAAATTTCTGCCACATCGGGAAAGAAATTCTTGTAATAAGAAACACATATTTTAGCGTCCTTACTAGAATTGGCTACAATAGTCTATCTCTGGTGAAACTGCTTTTAAATTAGATAAAACCTAGGATTGAATTGACTACAATAGTACATTGATAGTGAATTTTTTTGAAATTGAATAGAAGCCCAATTTAACTGGATGCAGCAATTAGCAATTTTTGGTGGCACATTTGATCCTATACATTGGGGACACCTACTTATAGGCGAGACAGCTTTGCATCAAGTACCTGTAGAACAGATAATTTGGGTGCCATCGCTAAATCCTCCACATAAACAAGCAGCTTTGTTTGAGCATCGAGTAGCAATGCTACAACAAGCTACAAAAGATCATCCTGCATTTACTGTTTCACTAATTGAAGTCAATCGCCCTGGAACATCTTATGCCATCAATACACTGATTGATTTATCTGCTGCTTATCCCAAGACTCACTGGTACTGGATTGTTGGTTTAGATGCATTCCAAACCTTACCCCATTGGTACCGTGGGCACGAACTAGCTCAGATGTGTGATTGGTTAATTGCACCCCGACTCCTAGGTGGTGAGACTATAGCTCAAAGTGAGTTAATCTGCAAGCAAGTAGAGCAACAATTGATAAATCAGTCTATTAGCATTAGTTGGCAATTACTGCATATACCTTTAGTAGGAGTTTCGTCAAGTCTAATTCGTGAATTAATCCGCGAACGCCAGTCTATTCGATATCTAGTTCCAGAGCCGGTGAGGTCGTACATCTGTGCCCACAACCTTTACTCAAAATAAATCTGAATAAATTATGTGTTTTTTTCTGGATCTAACACTTTCCGGTTATTAATGCTCCCCCCCTTTGCGATATGATTGGGGTCAATGAAATAAACTTATAGGCATAAATACAGAGGGCAAGACACTGTGATTAGAGTCGCAATCAACGGTTTCGGGCGGATTGGGCGTAACTTTGCACGCTGCTGGGTCGGTAGACAGAACAGCAACATCGACCTTGTCGCTATTAATGACACATCAGACCCTAGAACGAACGCTCACCTGCTGAAGTATGACTCCATGCTAGGGAAGTTAAAGGATGCTGACATTACAGCGGATGATAATTCGATCATCATTAACGGTAAAACCATTAAGTGCGTATCCGATCGCAATCCAGAAAACTTGCCCTGGAAAGATTGGGGAATCGATCTAATTATCGAAGCAACAGGTGTTTTTACCAGCAAAGAAGGCGCAATGAAGCATGTAAATGCTGGAGCCAAGAAGGTTCTAATCACCGCCCCTGGTAAAAATGAAGATGGCACCTTTGTGATGGGTGTAAATCATCATGATTATGACCACAACACTCACCACATTATCAGCAACGCCAGCTGTACCACCAACTGCTTGGCTCCTATTGCCAAGGTGTTGAATGAAAAATTCGGGATCATCAAAGGTACGATGACCACTACTCACAGCTACACAGGGGATCAGCGCTTATTAGACGCTTCTCACCGTGATGTCCGCCGGGCTAGAGCAGCAGCTATTAATATTGTACCCACTTCTACTGGTGCAGCAAAAGCTGTAGCATTAGTGATCCCAGATCTCAAAGGCAAGCTGAATGGCGTAGCCTTACGTGTACCTACCCCAAACGTCTCAATGGTAGATTTCGTAGTCCAGGTTGAGAAGCGTACTATTACGGAAGAAGTTAATCAAGCCTTAAAAGATGCTTCCGAAGGTCCACTCAAAGGTATCTTGGATTACAGTGAGCTACAACTTGTATCATCCGACTATCAAGGTACTGATGCTTCTTCGATTGTCGATGCTAGCTTGACTTTGGTTATGGGTAGTGACTTAGTAAAAGTTATGGCTTGGTACGATAACGAGTGGGGTTATAGCCAACGAGTTCTGGATTTGGCAGAACTCGTAGCTGTTAAGTGGCAATAATTTGTCATTGATCATTTGACAAATGACCGCTAACTAAAATGTTGAAATCCCTGACTAAGATTTAAAACTTGGTCAGGGATTTCTGTATTTTCATCATGTAATAGTACTTTTGTTCCTGATGTAATTGTGCCGATAATCGACGTATCCTGGCCGAGCTGTTTTACCAAAGCTGAGGCTGCATCTGTTGGCAAACACAGCACTAATTCAAAGTCTTCGCCACCGTATAGGGTGTAGTTTAGGGCTTGCTCTGGAGTTAGCCAATGTTCAAAAGCTTCTGGGAAGGGTATTTGCTTGGCTTCAATAATAGCGCCAACTTGACTAGCACGACAGATTTGCAAAATAGCATCGGCCAAACCATCGCTGCTGTCCATACCAGCTACAGAAATTTTAGATTTGGGAGCCACTGCGTTGCGCGCGGAACCCGCGTTGTAGCAAGTGGTGTGATTGGGGATTTGGGATTGGGAGTCTACAATTTCCCAGAGTGTGGGTAAGATATCTAATCTTGGCTGGGGACGTTGGTGTGCTGTGATTAAAGCCGCTTTCTCTGAATCTTTGAGGTTTTGTCCTATTTCGGGATGCAAGAGTAGCTCTAAGCCAGCGCGGGAGGCTCCATGAATACCTGTGATGACGATCGCATCTCCGACTTGGGCAGCAGAACGACGGATAATGCGGCTAGGATCGGCTTGACCAAATGCGGTGATAGATAAAGTAGTAACAGGCGATCGCACAATATCACCACCCACAATTTGAGTATTATACTTTTGCAGGCATTCTGTCATTCCCTGGTACAAACGCTCAACCCAGCTAACGCTAACATCTCCGGGAATTCCTAACCCCACAACGATCCCCAAAGGTAAAGCACCCATCGCCGCTAAATCGGATAAATTGGCAGCAGCAGCACGCCAACCAGCATCTTCTGGAGAGGTGGTGATATTACTAAAATGTACGCCATCAACTAAGACATCTGTCGTTACTACCAAAGATTGCCCTGGTGCCGTCAATAGCACTGCTGCGTCATCGCCAATAATGTCTTGAGGGCAAAAGCGCTGCAATCGAGCTAACAGGCCTTGTTCGCCAATATCTTTTACTTTAGTCATTACTCAATAGTCGCCTCTGTACCTCTGCACTTCCTAACCCCTCAAGTTAGGATAATGGTATCGTCTAAGGGAATGTTGGGATGGTCTCTACACCAGTAACAAAGCTCACATTTGAAGAGTACTTAAACTATGATGATGGCAGTGGTTTTCACTATGAACTGGTGGATGGCAGGCTGGAATTAATGAATCCTCCGACGATTGAACATTTTTTGATTGTTGCTTTTTTAGACACCACATTCACAGCAGAAATTCATCGGTTGAGTTTACCTTGGCTAACTTTTAGGGAAAGTGGTACGAGGACAGGGAAAAATAAGTCTAGGTTGACTGACTTGTGTATGGTGACGCAGGAGCAAGCAAGACAATTACTAAAAGCTTCAGCTGTGTTCGAGACCCCACCATTACTAATCGTAGAGGTAGTTAGCCCAGATTCAATCAAGCGAGACTATCGCTATAAGCGTTCTGAATATGCAGCGGTTGAAGTGCCCGAATATTGGATTGTAGACCCGTTAGAAAGAAAGATTTCTGTGCTGTTACTGGAAGAAGGACTGTACGAAGAGACAGTATTTACGGCTGAAGAGAAAATTGTATCGCAGACTTTTCCCGAATTAGCGATCGCTGTTGATCTAGTGTTGAGTTCTGGAAATCTCAGTTGAAAGATGAAGGCTGAAATTTGAGACTTCATCTTTCATCCTTGATTCATGCTGCTTGCGGCTGCACTAAATTTTCTATACCTCGAACGACGGTGGCTGACTCAATTTTGTCTCCTGCTTTGAGTTGATCCAAAACTTCTTGCCCTTCGGTAAGATAGCCAAAAACTGCGTAGCGACCATCTAATAGGTTGCGTCCGGCAGGGGTGAGTTCTGGTTCAAATAGGAAGAAGAAAAATTGTGACGAAGCACCATTGACTTGACTTTCAGGACGGGCCATAACTACAGCACCGAAGGAAGAGAAAGGCAGAACGGGCATATCAATGTAACGTCCAGCTTCTTCGAGTGTAATGCCGTAGGTGGGCGCTTTATCGCCTTCAACTAGAACTTCTAAGGGAATAGAGCGGTATTTACCAGTTTTGGGATCGATAAAACCGACATCTTTACCTGGTGGATCTCCTGTTTGTAAAAAGTAGGATTCTTCCGAACGGGTAAATTCTAAGCCATTATAAAAACCACGTTGTACTAAATCAATAAAGTTACCAGCAGTAACAGGGGCACTATAACCATCTACAACAACGGTAAGATTGCCTTTATTGGTTTTAATGTCCACAGTAGCCCGACCTTTGAGTTGAGGTAGGTTACTGTACTCCTTAGGTACTTCAAAAGGAAATTCCTTCACCATTGACTCTTCGATAAGAGTCACAAGGTTGAGGAGTTTATTGCGTTCTGCTTGGATTTGTTCTTTATCTTTGACTTTGACTAATTCTTGCAGTGTATTAACGCCAGATTGCAATTCTTCAATCCAAGCTTTGGCTTGGGGTTGGCGTTCTTCGGGAACGCTTGCTAGGATTTTGGATGGTTGGTCGAGAACTCTGGACGCTTTACTGAGGTCTTTGGAGATAGCACCCCACCGCCGATTTGCCCGCAGTTGGTTGGAGATATCTTCTAAACTGGCTTGTAATTGCCTCACAGGTTCATTGTCTATCGGGAGTGCATACCGCAACAGAGATCTGCCATCAGTAATTGCATTCCCAGCTGGTAGGGCGGCGCTACTGGAGGGAGTCCACCCAGCTGTACTTATGCCTAAAAATATTGTTACCAGCAGTATTGCCATGAGGCTGTTCTTCAGCCAGGATTTTAATATGTTAAACATGGTATGGCTTAAATGCAGCATCAAATTGTTAACTGGACGTAACCCATCACTTATCTTCCCACAGTAGGAGTGCTGAGTTCTGAGTCCAGAGTCAAAAGTCCAGAGTCAATAGTCCAAAGCCTAGAATTTCTTGACCATTGACTAATGACTAATGACCATTGACTACCCTGGAAGGGTACAATAAATGCCGATTGTCTTCCAAAACTTGAAAGTTTCATGATCTCCAGTAACGACTTTCGCCCCGGTGTCTCAATTGTTTTAGATGGGTCTGTATGGCGAGTAATTGATTTCCTCCACGTTAAGCCAGGTAAAGGCTCGGCGTTTGTGCGGACAACACTCAAAAATGTCCAGAGTGGAAAGGTTTTAGAAAGAACTTTCCGGGCTGGGGAAACAGTACCGCAAGCGACTCTAGAAAAAATCACGATGCAACATACCTATAAAGAAGGTGATGAATTCGTCTTTATGGATATGGAAAGCTACGAAGAAGGTAGATTGAGCGCGGCGCAAATTGGCGATCGCGTAAAATACCTCAAAGAAGGCATGGAA
This sequence comes from Aulosira sp. ZfuVER01, assembly GCA_034530615.2. Taxonomy (GTDB): domain Bacteria; phylum Cyanobacteriota; class Cyanobacteriia; order Cyanobacteriales; family Nostocaceae; genus Aulosira. The sequence continues at coordinate 13,388 of JAVRCV020000066.1, read as the reverse complement.
GTTAACGTTGTTCGTTGGGGCGAGCAAGTACTAGAAGTTGAACTTCCCAATTCTGTGGTGTTAGAAATCGTGCAAACAGATCCGGGTGTTAAAGGTGACACGGCCACAGGTGGTACTAAACCAGCAACTCTAGAAACCGGTGCAACTGTAATGGTTCCCTTGTTTATTGCTCAAGGAGAACGCATCAAGATTGATACCCGTGATGATAAATATCTCGGCAGGGAATAATTATCATCTCATTTGAGAGCAATCCCGATTTCAATCCCTATCAAGGGATTAAATCCCTGCCACACTTAAAATTTTTCTTTACGTACAGGTCGAGGTAATAAAAACTGTGCCATTGGACTTTAATGAAATTCGCCAACTGCTTGCAACTATTGCACAAACAGATATTGCCGAAGTCACGCTTAAAAGCGACGACTTTGAGCTAACGGTACGTAAAGCTGTGAGTTTCAGCAATCATGTTGTGTCGGTAGGTCAAGCAGCGTCAGGCGGTGTGGTTGGTGTGGGATTAACATCAGTTTCGCCTGTTGCACCTGCGACAGTATCAACTACGGTAGGAGAAATAGGTACGAGTCGCATCTTAGATAATGCTGCTGGCTCTGGTGCCCAAATGTCAGGCTCTCCCTCAGCCATTGACAAGAGATTAGTCGAAGTACCTTCCCCGATGGTAGGAACATTTTATCGTGCGCCTGCACCGGGTGAGGCTCCATTTGTGGAAGTAGGCGATCGCGTCCGCAGTGGTCAAACAGTCTGTATCATTGAAGCGATGAAGCTGATGAACGAAATTGAGGCTGAAGTATCCGGACAGGTAATGGAAATTTTGGTGCAAAATGGCGAACCTGTAGAATATGGTCAGCCTTTAATGCGAATTAACCCTGATTAAGTATTAATCTATATATGACATGAGTCGTTTTTAAAGTTGTCAGTACTACGGGTTAATCCTGATGAAACAAGTGTTGCCTGTACCACCAGAAGTGGTGCAACAAGTAGCTGAATACTTCAGTCTGTTAAGTGAACCGATGCGCCTTCGGCTGTTGCACTTACTCCGAGATGAAGAAAAATGCGTACAAGAGTTGGTAGAGGCAACACAGACTTCTCAGGCAAACGTCTCAAAACATCTCAAGGTAATGTGGCAAGCAGGTATCCTTAGCCGCCGCAGTGAAGGAACCTGCGCCTATTACCGAGTGGAAGATGAAATGATTTTTGAATTGTGTAATCGGGTTTGCGATCGCCTAGCTACTAGATTAGAACAGCAAGCCCATAGCTTTCGCGTGTTGAATAGTAAACTTTAAAATTAAGAGTCCAGAGTCCAATGTCAAAAGTCCAAAGCTCAACATACATACTTTTTGACTCTTGAACGCTACTTGCTACAACGGGGGGAACCCCCGCAACGCAGTGGCTCCTCTTGACCTTTGACTCTTGACTAAAGTGGATAATCTTTTTTAAAGGTTTCACGGGTGAGTGGCTGATCTAACACTACGCCTTCGCCGCCTAAAACATCCAACTTCTTGCCATTGACATCAATGTACACTTTGGCATTGGGATTTATCGTGGTAGCGGTGTAGACAACCTGACCGACACGACCCATCATGGAGCTACTACCACCGCCACTGGTAAAGTCTTCAGATAAATTAACGTGAATCTCATCATTGTTGACTTTCAGACCTAGTAATTTAGTGCCTTTAGGAATGGTGGTAGATTCTGCACCTTCGGTTGGGCCTGCTAACAAATTTTGAAAAGCTTTTTCTAAAACTTGGTCGGGTTGAGTAGCAGCTATTTTGACTGGTTGGGGAGCCAGTGCCAAATTTTTACCATTATCTTTGAGCCAGTAAATATTAGCAGTTTGCTCTTGACCGGGCTGTACTGTTGATGATTTTCCTGGCTGAGTTAATGTTCTTGAGGTATTTGGTGGTGTCGGTGGATTATTAGATTGCAAAGTAAGCCAAGCTACGCCGCCACTGACCGCTACCACCGCTGCTGAGACGGCTGCAATTACACCTGAAGAGTTCCGATTAGTTCCTTGTTGGTCTTTCATATTTAAAACCTGCTTGACTGAGGGCTGAGATGGTCTTTGTGGGAAGAGCAGCCTGATTAAGGACGATACTTATAACTGGGGAGTTTCCAATCACTTAGAGGATGGCTATTTATAACAACAATGCCGCCATGTCTCTTTCCGCAGGGACTACTTTTAATTTTAGATTCGTACTTCTAGTCCGTCACCTGTCCAATTATGTAAATCTCATAGTTGATTGAGATAATTTACAACGTCGAGGCAAGATAGCTGTTGAGCAGAAAACTAATAAATTAACAGTTAAGCTAGATGCACCAAATCGAGATCCACAGGGACGCAAAGAGATTTTGTCATAAATTTCATTTGCGCCTCTGTGCGTTGAAATATTAACTTATATCACTGCTGTAATCCATTGTTTGATTGTACTTGTCACTTCATTAATGTCAATTTCTTGAGATTGACGAGTTGCTCTTTGTACAACTTCTACCTTGCCATTAGCGATCGCTCTTCCTGTGACGATTCTGTAAGGTATGCCTATCAAATCGGCATCTTTGAATTTTACTCCTGCCCGTTCATCACGGTCATCTAGTAAAGTTTCAATTCCGGCTTGATTTAATTCTTTGTAGAGTTTTTCGGCAATTTCCACTTGTTGGGCATCTTTAATGTTGGGAATTGTGACGATCGCATGATAGGGTGCGATCGCTACTGGCCAAATAATCCCATCTTTATCGTAGGATTGCTCTACAGCCGCTTGCGCTAGTCGTGACACGCCCACGCCATAGCAACCCATGACTAAAGGTTTTTCTTCCCCTTGTTCATTGGTATAAGTTGCACCCATCGCCACAGAGTACTTCGTCCCCAATTGGAAGATGTGACCAGCTTCTATCCCACGAGCGCTTTGTAGGGTTTGTTCTGGGTTGTGGAGAGCGCGATCGCCTGGTCTGGCTTTGCGAATATCTACTACAAACTCAGGTAATTTAAATTGCTCTCCCCAGTTAGCACCAACTACGTGATAACCAGTTTCGTTTGCGCCAGTGACGAAGTTCTTTAAATCAACAGCTGTTTTATCTACAAGTCGCAAAAACTTGGGATGTACCTGTTTATCGCCCTTAATATATTCATCGGCGATATCAGGGGCAATATAGCCTAAAGGTAGAGATTTTGCTGTCCATGTACTTTGTGTTTCCGCACTGGGTACATTCAAGGCAATGATAGTTTTAGCACCGTAATTAGCAGCTAACTTGGTCAATTCATTTTGTAACTTGACTTCGTTAACTTCCTGATCCCCTCTAATACTTACCAGAACTAAAACCGTTGTGCCATTGTCATAAACTGTTTGGTAAAGAACATTCTTCACCACTTGGGTAGGAGAACATTTGAGCAATTTACAGACTGTTTCAATGGTGTCTGTTCCTGGTGTCTCCCGTTTCTCATAGCTTGTAAACTGTGAAGTTACCGCATCAACGGGTAAAGAAACAGCTTTTTCCACATTAGCGGCGTATTTGCCATCTTCAGTGTAGAGAACTTCATCTTCTCCCGCTTCCGCCAGGATCATGAATTCTGTGGAACCAGAACCGCCAATAGCACCAGAGTCAGCTTCCACTGCACGGAAAGCCAAACCAGCACGCCGCAACATATTGGTGTAAGCCTTGTACATATCTTGGTAAGTGGCTTTGAGGCTTTCTTCATCGACATGGAAAGAATAGCCGTCCTTCATGATAAATTCCCGTCCGCGCATCAAACCAAAGCGGGGACGAATTTCATCACGGAATTTCGTTTGAATTTGGTAGAGATGCAATGGTAGCTGACGGTAAGAGCGAATCATATCACGCGCGATCGTAGTGATCACTTCCTCATGAGTCGGCCCTAATCCTAATTGTTGCTCTCGACGGTCGATGAGGGAAAACATAATCCCCTCAGCTTTCGTGTAAGTATCCCAGCGTCCTGATTCTTTCCATAACTCCGCAGGTTGTAATTGCGGTAATAAACATTCTTGTGCGCCTGTGGCGTTCATTTCTTCGCGGACAATCTGGGAAACTTTTTGCAATACCCGCCACATCAATGGCAGATAAGCATAAACACCGCTACCGATGCGACGAATATAACCTGCACGCAGTAATAATTTATGACTGGGAATTTCTGCATCAGCTGGATCATCTCTCAGTGTAACGAATAACATTTGTGACAGTCGCATCGTTTATTCCCTTTCGCGAATTACTAATGAATTATGAATGATGAAGTATGAATTATGAAGTATAAAGTGTTATTCATTTGAATTTTTTACTGCGCTTTGCGTATCATTTGTTATTTGTCATTGGTCATTTGTCCTTTGTCATTTGTTATTTCTCCCTTCGGGTACTCTGCGAGAACCCCTCCGGGGAACACCACTTTGCTTATGCCGGGGAACCCGTCCACCGCAAGTGGTTCACCGCGTCCCCGCGTCCCTTTGTCTCTCTTCTTCCCTCATCTCCTTCATCTGTTTAATTAGGAGCAAACTACCTTGTCTAACGGAATTTACCAAGCACAACCACCTTTAGAATTTATTCCTCCCGCGTTTAACCCTTTATTACTCCAATTGGCGCACCTGTTACTTCCAAGCTGGATCAACTGGAAAACAGCGATTACCCACATTGAAGCTGACGACGTAGAGATTTTAGCCGATCTCTATCGTCAATTTCAGGAAGGTAAGATTCGTTTTTTGTTAGCATTTCGCCATCCCAAAACGGAAGATCCGGTTTGTTTAGGCTACTTACTTTCGCAACTCGTACCTCAAGTAGCACGAGAACAGGGCATAAAAATTGAAACTCCAATTCATGCTCATTTTATCTACGATCGCGGCATTCCTCTATGGGCAGGTCAACATATTGGCTGGCTGGCTTCGCATTTAGGCGGTACTCCCATCCAGCGAGGGAAAGCTGACTGGAATGGTTTGCGTTCGGCGCGCGATTTATTTGCCAATGGGAAATTTCCGATGGCTGCTGCGCCAGAAGGAGCCACCAATGGTTTATCGGAGATTATCAGTCCCCTAGAACCAGGTATTGCTCAATTAGGCTTTTGGTGTGCTGAAGATTTGCACAAAGCTGGACGCTCCGAGCAGGTTTTAATTGTACCAGTTGGGATTAAATATAGTTACGTTGCTGCGCCTTGGGGTGCGATCGCACAGCTGTTAAGTGAATTAGAAGCGGCTAGTGGTTTACCTGTAAATCCATCGGAAAATGGCAATAGTGCAACAATTGAGTCCCTTTATCCGCGCTTGTTGACTTTGGCAGAAAAGTTATTGACGTTGATGGAAGAGTTTTACACAAAGTTTTACCATCAAAAGCTGCCAGAGATTATTTTGGCACCAGAAGAAACAAGCGATCGCAATCAAGCGTTAACAGCTCGCTTGCAAGCATTGATGCACATAGCATTACAAATGTCAGAGCAGTATTTTGACTTAGCACCTAAGGGAGCTTGGAACGATCGTTGTCGGCGGGTAGAGCAAGCAGGCTGGAATTATATCTTTAGAGAAGAGTTTAAGGATATCAAAGCATTATCTCCCATAGAACACGCTTTAGGCGATCGTGTAGCCGAAGAAGCAAACCGCCGAATGTGGCATATGCGTTTAGTAGAAAGTTTTGTTGCTGTTTCTGGTAGCTATATTAAAGCCAAACCCACAGCAGAAAGGTTTGCTGAAACCACCCTACTTTTGAGGGATATGGTAAATAAAATTCAAGGCACTAATAGCCTATTGCACCGTCCGCAATTGGGTAAACAACAGGTAAAAATCAGCATTGGTGAGCCGATATCTGTGTCTGAACGTTATCCAGTGTACAAAAGTAATCGCTTAGGGGCGAAGCAAGCCGTAACTGAATTGACCAATGATTTACAGCACGCAATGGAGGATTTGATTGCGAAGGAAGGATAAGGAGAAACTTCACCATTATAGTCTAAGAATTAGCTTAATCTGTTAATTGCTATCTAACTTGGTAGTCGCTTTATAATCTTTGGAGCTTAAATATTTCCAATAAAAGGTTGTAAAAGTTAATTGACTACCATTGGCTCCTATCAGGTCAAAGTGCGAATCAAATCGACGACTGACGAAATAGCTTTTCTCTCTCCAGCTAAAGCAAATGATATGCCAACTGATTGGTCTTGTAGCTGGTTAAACTTCTGGAACAATGCCAATTTTGAATGTGAAAATATAGTCAAACTTGTTTATGAAGGCAAAATTTGGGGATTAGTACACTATGGTCTTTATCCCTATCCTGGATATCCCAAGTTTCTAGAAATAGAACATATAGAAGCCCATCCTACAAGTCGAGGAGATAAAGCTGAACGGTTAATTGAGCCAATCGGTAAATGGTTAATTTGGTATGCAACCAAGGTTGGTTTGGAATTTTGTCAAACACAAGCAGATGATCCACTAGTGATCCTAGAAGCTCTAGATACAGCTGTGTCATACTACAGAGATAAGGTTCAGATGGAGTATCTCGGTTTCACACGTAGCACCCCTGGAGAAGATTTATATGGCTTCAGATTTTCACGAACAGCAGCAGCAGAATTCTGTCAGCGACATAAAAGTCAATGGGGAGGAGCAAAGCTATATGAACAGTAATGAAATTAGAGCAGGGTCAAGTGAGATGATGACTCATGCTCAAAGGCAAGCTTGTCTCAAAACATCACCTCTGGGAAAACTATTTGGAGTTGCACATTTACTTCCTGAAGTCGAAGAAACTACTAGCAACCATCATCTCTCTTCTACTCAAGCTAAAGTGGCAGGTAGATTATTTGTCAGTGAACAGTCGTTTCAATATTCTGATGTACCAAAGCATTATATAAAAGGTCGTAGTAAACCTTCGATCAGCGTATTTTGGATGCAACTCTATTTAAATATTGAGAACAAGTCATCCCCAAGAAAAAAATTAGCTGCCATCTAAGAGAATGTAGAGTTAGTTTTATTTTAAAATAGCTTTAATTAAATTCCACCGATAGAAGTTGAGCAGATATCTAGCTCTTCTTCTTTATCGGCTTCTGTAGTTGCTTCTATACTTACACCCTTCCAAGGAAAATCAAAATATTGTCCTTGAACCGTTTTTAATTCTTTTATTGACTCTTGAAAAAATAATTTAATAGCAGATATGTGGTTTTCTTCAGATAAAAAATCTTGTAGGCTTTTCCGATAAAATATACCTGACCAAGCTGGCAAAACTTTTAAATTAACAGGAGTCCAGATATTAGGCTTATCGTTAACTATTTTCTGCATAGATTCAATAATTTTTGGGCGTTGTTCAAACTTCTGTGAAACCTGCAAAAATATACCTAAATTTGGATAATCAGTTAAATTACTTGGATTCAAACTGAAGTATCCAACGCCACACCATAAGTCCCATGTGGAAGGAGAAAAGTGGGTGTAGATAATATATCTCTCATCCCATTTCCATTGAGTCCTACTTGCTGCGCCTTTGATAACACCTCCAAAAGCTAGCTTAAATTCTTGCTGTACTTCATCGCTGAGAGTTGATTCCATGAGATGGAGAGTTTTGTTAAAATTCACCATTGTCAATAAGTCAACTGATGAAAATTGGTTATTCTGAGACATTTTGTTATTCCTCATAAAAATTAATATTTCTTCGGCTAAGCTATCAAATGCACGTTTTTCTAGAAAGCTATAAAACTGATACCACCTCAGTTGGAAGAAATTTACTTTGGGTGATAACTCAAGGCAATATTGTTTGATTTCTTCTTTTGGGTCATAATCACGGGTGATATAAATTAAAATTCGATATCTTAAGTTTGGTAAGTTACTCAAAATATCAGCATATTTTTCTAATTGTCCCCATCCTTCTGAAGAGCCAATTTTTGATTCAAAAAATATTACATCTGTACTTAAGCCATTTGATAATTCAACCACGATATCAAGCCTACTATCCTGAGTATGCTTCGTCAGTGCTTGATATTCTTGTTGCGTGGAAACCTTGATTTTGGAATAAAGCTCATCACTAATAATTGAGTGATGTTTTAGCCAATCAATTAAAATACCCTCATTCAAAGACCAAAAGTAAGCCACGAGCTCAGTAAAAAAATCTTCAAGTGGTTTAGCGCCTGAATGCAGATTGAGTAATTTAGTAAATAAAGACATTTAGAATAAAACTAATAGAATTAATATATAAATTTAAAAATAAAAATTAGCATTTGCGGTGCGTTATGCTTCAGCTAACACACCTGACGATTATTTAGATTGCAACAGTTTTAACTCAGGCGATCGCTCGTTGGCAACAGTGGCAATATACCCACAACAAATAAAGGGTAAAAATTTTACCCTTTAACAAGAAATGTATACATTTAGAAAGAAGCCTGGACTTAAGTTAAGTGATTTTCCAAGAGAGATGCGATCGCTTCTGGATGAATTTTCTTGTATTGCTTTTTACCAATACGTACTACGCAGTTAGGTGCGCTGCTGCAACGTTTTTGGCAGCCTGTATGCTCAATTGTCACTTTGTCGAGTAAACCGCGATCGCACAATGTTTTTTCTAATTCTGACACTAAACCTTTGCCACCTCGTTTGAGGCAACCAGATTTCTGACAAACCATTATCTTTGCTTTGGTTTGAAGTGGCAGATTTTCTATTGGGCAAACACCAGTTGATTTTACCCGGAATGCTTTGAATTTTATTTTACCTGTGTGCGGATTTAATTGACTAATCCCATCAACGCGAATTTGTTCTCCAGGTACTAAAGATACACCCAAAGAACCGCGTAACTCTTTAGGAACTTTAACTTGCAAATTCCCGGCGGGAATTGCTAATCGCAAATATTTAAATTTCCCTTCATCACCAACAAAACCTAGAAATTTACCCTCAAGGTTCAATTCCGATAATGTCCGATATTTTTCACCCATGTTCAGCAACTCACAATTCAAAATTAAACTTAGTTCAACCTGAATCTAAACGGGTGATATCATGTCCAATAGAATACCTATATCATGCACTATAAATTAACAATAATTAAAACTTTTGGCGTTGCCGCATTAGTTCAAATTAGCTATATTTAAAGATACATGATATTTCTCAGCTAAATTACTATAGTATTACCTAATTATTGGCTTGTGAACAAAGTCAAATGACAAATGACAAACCAAATTAGATATCTATAGCAATCAAGTAATTAGTAGGACATGATATAAGAGATAGATGCTTCCCCAATTCCTATCTCCCCCATCATTATTTTAGGCGAGGCGTTTAGCTTCTACTGTTAGAGGTAAACTGTTTTGGTCTGGCAATTCACGAAATTCTAATTCCCAGCCATTAGCTAGAGTGAGAATTTTCCCCTCTGCGCCGTCTGTTTGTTTGACTACTTCTTCTTCTAAGTCTTTTTTAGCGACGTAGACAACCAAATGACCAGCATCATTCATCCGTAGCATTACTTTCATTAATTTCCTCAACAGATTCTAGTTCTTTTTTGCGACAACCAACGACGAACCCTGTATCTAAGAAATGCACGGCATAAATATAGGATCTCTGCAAATATGTACCTATACTTGCAACGTAGCCGACATCTCCCTTTTTGGCTAAAACTACCCCGATGTCTTGACCGGGAAATGTGCCATCGTTTTTGATTAACTTACGCAGTCTTACTTTTTGACCGATTTCAAAAATAGGTGGCAAGTCAAGTTCTAATTCATCGGGTTGCATGAGAATACCTCTGTTCCCTAGCTAGATTTAACAGTTCTTCTGTAGTCAGGCTGCGTTTTTTCTGGATTGATTGCTGGCGCACTGCATCTAAGACAGTTTGGGTTTCTTGTGAGTTGAGAAAGATCCCGTGCTGTTCTAAAACGCTAGATACTAAGTGGCGACCAGAATGTTTACCAACTACTAAACGGCGTTCCCAACCTACTTCTTCCGGCGCAAATGGTTCGTAAGTGACGGGGTTTTGCAACACGCCATGAGCATGGATTCCAGATTCGTGCGCAAAGGTATTTTCGCCAACAATGGCTTTCCAAGGTGGAACACTGCAACCTGATGCAGAAGCAACTAGTTGAGATAGTTCCAACAATCGGGGAGTGTCAATACCTAAATCATGGCCATAAATGCGTTTGATGGCCATAACAACTTCTTCTAAAGCTGCGTTTCCAGCTCGTTCACCCAAGCCGTTAACTGTGGTATTAACTGATGATGCTCCGGCTTTAATACCAGCAAGAGCATTAGCAGTAGCCAAGCCAAAATCATTGTGGGTGTGGATTTCTAGCGGAATCATCAAAGCTGAAGCTAGCCGCTTGACTTTATTGTAGGTACTAAAAGGATCGAGAACTCCGACAGTGTCGCAAAAGCGAAACCGCGATGCACCCCATTCTTGAGCATATAGCGCTACGTCTAAGAGGAAGTTTTCATCGGCTCTTGAGGAATCTTCTCCGCCTACTGCTACCCAAAGACCATTATCAACGGCGAAGCTGACACAATCTTTGAGTTTTTGCAGACTTACTCGCCACTGTCCATGAAATTTGGCAGCAATTTGGATACCAGACACAGGAATGGCAATATGTACTCGCTGTAAACCACAAACAATAGAAGCCTTAATATCTGACATGACAGCGCGGTTCCAGCCGAGCAATTTCGCTTGTAAACCCAAGTTAGAAATTGCTGAGATAGCGCGTGTTTCTTCTTCTCCCATCGCCGGAATACCGACTTCTAATTCGGGAACACCAATGGCATCTAGAAACTTAGCGATCGCAACTTTCTCTTCTAAGTTAAAGGCAACACCTGCTGCTTGTTCGCCATCACGTAATGTAGTGTCATTAATTAGGATTTGACTCATCTCAAATATCTCACTATGGGAATTATTCTTAATATTGTTTCTAGATTGCATAACTGGTTATCTGCAATCGCCACTAATGGTAAATGCCTATATAATTTCAACAAAGTAACGGTAAATGCTTAAGAATCTTATAAGACATGATTCATGACTCTTCATTATGCTCCATTAAAACTCAAAACATCTGTATGGCAGAAAACCAAAAGTTGGTATCATTTACAATTTCTTTTCCAGATGTTTCCTTCTGTCTCCTGCCCTCTGCTATCTGCCTTCATACAATAGTTAAATTTGCTCATCTAGCAAATCAAAAATCCGCTCAAGCTGCTCTAAATTAACTAGTCCATACTGCCAAAGCAGCATTGGTAAAGGCCCATTATCTAATTCTCGGTGTCGTAGCGCGACAGCAATATCAGCGCTGGAAAGTTCAAGTTCATTATGCAAAAAGTTGAGTAATTCTATATTGCTGTTACGGATGAGCATATCGGACTTTACAATTTTGGATTGTGGCAAACATTAAAAATTTGAAATTACAACTCCTCCTTTGTAACTTCACCTTTTTATTTGCCAAAATATGTCAAGAAAATTTCAAATTTAGCAGACGGGAGTCAACCCAAGTGAGGCGTTACTTTCTCAGTCTGCAATAAAATTCGCTAGGGAACAGTAACTTCTACTTCTAAACCTCAGAGATGATTATGCATATGTGCAAAAATTATCAATAATGCTGGCAACATCCAATTTTGGATTTATTCTAAGTTGCGGTCTGTTGTCATAGCTGATTGCTTCCCTTGACTGCGTTCCGGTTGCAATGACAGATACTATGAACTGAGGATGGTTGATTTCATGAAACCTGTCAAAACTCAGCAGTATCATGCCAGCAACGTTCTAACCAGTCTACTAATTCTTGGCGAGAAGCCAGAAATTGCATTACAGTACTACGAACGAGCATGGCAGCTTGCAGACTATTCACTTGCACCCGCAAAGAACCATCAGCCGGACAGGAACAGGGAATCATTAATTCTTGCAAGCGGTAATAGATGCGCCAGCGATCGCTTAAAGGTATTTGCAAAACTTGATCGCCCAAAGAGTTATAACTACTAGGTGGTAACATTAGTATCTGTCCTTTGTCATTTGTTATTGGCTGTGGACTTTTGACTCTGGACTTTTAACTCTTGCAGTTGTTGTTCGAGTTGTTCTATACGGGAAAGCAAAGAGCGCATGACGCTGGCTTCTACATCGGGTAGCTTACCGTGTTCCAAAGGTTCGCCTTGTTTGCGCGAAATAATTCGACCGGGAATACCAACAACAGTAGAATCTGCGGGGACATCTCGTAATACAACTGAACCTGCACCAACCCGGACGCGATCGCTTATTTGAATATTGCCTAAAATTTTTGCACCTGCACCTACCACAACATTATTCCCTAAGGTAGGATGGCGCTTACCGCTTTCTTTGCCAGTACCGCCAAGGGTTACACCTTGATAAATTAGCGTGTAATCTCCCACGATCGCAGTTTCGCCAATGACGACACCCATACCGTGGTCGATAAATACACCCTTGCCAATCTCTGCACCAGGATGAATTTCAATTCCTGTTAAAAACCGTCCGATGTGAGAAATTAATCGCGGGATGAAAACTACTTTTCGACGATGCAACCAATGTGCAAGACGATGCAAACATATAGCGTGCAATCCAGGGTAGCAAAATACTACTTCTAGCCAATTACGCGCCGCCGGATCGCGTTCAAAAATAATCCGAAAATCACTCAATAATGGCTCAAAAAAATTGCCAGAGAGTAGATTGAAGAGCAGGGAGGTATTTGCAGAATCCGGCTTGATAGCAGTCTTGGGATTTCTAATACTATTTAATGACTGTTGCATCGGTACTATCTGGTTCAAGAGCCGTGTGTTATTTTTATGCTTATATCAGGCAGCTTGAAAGATGACAGTCTATGCTATGTCTATTGGATTTATTGGATTGATTAAGCTTGCACTCAACCCCTGTAACCCCGATTGCAGCTACATTTAAAATTGCTCTTGGGGTAAGGGTGCTAGGTTTTTATGTTAGGGGTACTAGTATTTATGAGGTAGGGGGTTAAGAATTTCTGTACTCATCACAAAACTCTCTAGCTGTAACACTTCGCAACGATTTATCTAACTTATTTTGCGATATATTAAGCTGTACTCAACTGCTTATAAATATGAGGTAAACGAGGCAACAAATGGAATATCTGTATTCCTAGTTACGTTTCTTATTTTATTATTTTGCTAGGTTAAAAACCTAGTTTCTTAATTTTGTTTTAGTATTTGTTGTCTGTAAATCTATATACTTTTCCAATCAATTTGCTTGTTAATAGAAGGGTTTTAGCTCACGCAGAGACGGAGAGGCGCAGAGAGGAACACTCAAGATTTTGGGTTAATCATTCTTGGCGAACTTGGCGCTCTTGGCGGTTAGTAAAAAAAATGAGGTTTGTCTAAATGCAATCGCGATCGCATTTATCACCACAATCAACTCACCCTTTGATTGCATAAAAAACTTCCGAGCCTCATTAACGAACTTCTGAGCCTCATTAATGAACTTCTGAGCCT
>JAVRCV020000065.1:0-156411 GCA_034530615.2 Aulosira sp. ZfuVER01 | reverse complement strand
GTTTCCGATTTCCTTCCTGATTATACTCCTCCCGTAGTAACAAAAGAGGGATTAAGCGATGCCTACGGCAACCCCTATGGTCAATGCTCCACCTATCCCTTTACACTCAAACAGTAAAAGCGATCGCATCATCAATTCTGATAAGTCTTGAATGTGCGATCGCAGCATTAATTTGTCAGAGTGGACAAACAATTTGTCTAATTTTTCCCGTTCGGACGCTGAATAATCGTTTCTATCACCCGCCGCTTCGCCTTCGGATCGATTCCTACCAAGCGCAGGTACTCACCGCTATATTCAGTTAAACATGATTCCAACGCTGAAATTGCATCTGAGTGTGCATCGATGTGGGTGTTAAGACAACTTTGCCAAGAACCAGTGCGGAAGCGACGTTCATCAACGTGTTCAATATTAATCGTGTAACCTTGAGCCAAAATTTGCCGAATCTGTTCTTGTGTCTCTAAGGTTAAATGTGGACTCGATACTTCCTTGTGAAAACCGTTAGTTTTTGGAGCTTGATTTCCACCATTGCTTGACGGCTGACTAGTTGGTGTTACCTCAGCAGGTGGCGCAGCTTGATAACTTCTACCGCGATTGAGGCGATTGTACTCATCAACCAACTGGGAATTTTCCACCCGTTTTTGCTCACTTACCATCAAGTGACCAGATTCAATTAAATGAGACAGGCTAAAGTCTGGCTTTTTAAATGCTGGTGGCCCTTCCAAGCTGTTTACCACACGTAAGGAAACACGCTCAAATCCTACTTTATGGATAAATTCCCGGATTTGTTCATCATAAATGCGCGATCGCAAAGCGCTAAAGAAGTCAATTGATTGATTGGCAAATGTATCAACTAGCTGTTCAATTTCTCGCTGAGAAAGTCCATCTGGTTCAAAAATTCCGCCCACAATTCCCACTTTATCGTCGCGGTTGGGTTCCCAGTAGAATTTCTCCATGCGACCATCTCGAATTAATGGTGCATAAAGGGTAGAAAAATCATTGCCTGTGACAATAATTGGTACACGATGTAAAGGTGTGGAATCGTAGCTTCCAGGTAACTGCACATCTGTAGGGTTATCAGCAATATTCATCAGTGTGGCATTCACCAACTGTGTATTTACAGTATATTGAGTGCCTTCATCAAATCTACCTGCACCTGCATCTAAATCATTAATCATTAGCACGCACATTTTACCGCGCACTTTGATTAATTCCGCTGTTTCCCGATAGCGCAGTCGAATTAAACGTGCTGGATCTCCTGCATCTGGACTTTCCAATTCTCCACCAGAGATGTGAGTCACTTCGACACCCATTTTCTCGAAGACTAACTCACATTGAAAAGACTTTCCTTCACCTTTACGTCCATGAATTCCTAAAATCAAGGGTACTCGCACCCCAGGAAGATCTAAGAAGTTTTTGGTAATGTGGACACCGAGTTTATCCAAAAAACGAGGAGCAATGTAGTAACTCATAAAATTGTTCTAGCCTGGGACTTATTAAAATAATGCTAAGTTTTTTTGTGTCTACTTTTCATTTATCTTTTGGTAGAAAGGAAATGCTAACTACCACAAACGCTGAATTGGATAAGCATCAAAAATTGTATCAGCGCTCAATACAGGGATATTTTCCACTATAGACTGTGCAATTAACATTCTGTCGAATGGGTCACGGTGATGTAAAGGGAGCGTGGAAACAACAAAAATCTGGTCTATGTTGATTGGTAGTAATTCAATACCATTCATAATTGTTTGCTGTTCGATAAACTCATTGAAGGTAACGTTGAAGCTGAGTTTACCAATACTATACTTAATTGCCATTTCCCAAACACTGACCATACTGAGCAAATTATCATTATTTTCAATTTGCGATCGCATACTCATGCTGATCCTTGGATCGCCCATAACAAACCAAATAAAAGTATGAGTGTCCAGTAGTTGCTTCATTCCATATATTCCTTAAAATCTTCGAGTGGTTCGTCAAAGTCATCAGAGATTTTTACTAGACCCTTAGCACTCCCAAATTTAGGACGGCGTTTAACTGGCGACACAGGAATTAACTTAACTACAGGTTGGTTATCTTTGATAATGATAATTTCTTCACCACTGAGTGCGGCTTCAATCAATTCAGGCAAGTGTTGAGATGCTTCATTTACAGTAATTTGAGTCATAAATTTTGCCTCTATATAGCTTCATTAGCTAACAATAGTATTTGTTATCTTAAATTATTAATATATTAAGATTTTTGTGATAAGCGTTGCAAAAAGTCTTGATGTTCTTGAGAGTTCACACCTTGTTGTAAAACTGTCAAAACTTGTGTCATTTTCCCTGTTAATAATGCTTCTACATCCAACCATAAACCAGGAAAAACACGACTCTTGATAATACCGGTTGCATCGGTATCTAATGATATGTATTCACCGTTTTCTAAAAGAAACCAAGCGAGTTTATTCTCGAATATCTGCCAAACAATATATTCTTTAACACCATTACGGCGATATACCCATTTTTTATCATACAAGTCATTAGCAGCACTACTAGCAGCAACTTCTGCGACCAATTCCGGTGCGCCTTCTACATAATCATCATCACTAATATGTGCTTGTCCACCAAGTTGTTCGTCAACTAATAGAACAACATCAGGTTGTGGTTCATTATCCAAATCAAGCCGGACTGTAGCATTATCACCTAACTCTACACCTGGGGTAGCTACTTTGTAAGTCCACAACCAACCAATGAGATTACCATGAGGTTGCCCATGACTTTTGAAACGTAAGGGTGAGGCCACGTATACAATTCCTTCTATGAGTTCAGCTTTCTTAATATTTGGCATCGCTGTATATCGACGCTCAAATTCGTGACGAGTGAGGCGATCGCCACTTTCTAAGGGTGGAATTTGTATTTTTTTACTCAATATTGGTTTTGCCGATGCTGACATTGGCAGGTTCCTCATAGAAATATTGCTGCATTTAGTATAGGCAATTCTTATTTAAACCAACTTGACCAAGCATCCCAATTTTCTACAATTTGGGCAAATTCTGCATAACCTCCTGCATTTGGATGAACGCCGTCGTTTCCTATAGCTTCATCGCTCCAAATAGTCGAATTTTCTAATAGGGGGAAAATGTCTAAATAAGGAATATTTAATTCCTGACAAACTGATGCAAACTGTTTTGATAAATCGCTAATTCTCTTTTTTCTTTGGTGGTCTTCTGGTTCCGCGTATGGTGCTGGGCCAATCATCAAAACAGGATATAGCTGTTTAGCTTCAGTTAAAATTTTGCGAGCATTTCTGATAGAATCTATCAGGTCTACACGAGTTTTACCATTTTCTATGGTTGTGTCATTTAACCCAAAAGAAAATACGACTCTGCCATAAGAATCTTTAGGTAGGCGAACTGATACTTCTTGTAGCCAACGCTTTGCTATATCGGTACTCGTATCTCGTCTAATTCCTAAATTATAGTAAGTTATGTCATAACCTTTTTTATTAGCATTAATACATATTCTACCTGTCCAACCTAAATATTCAGGGTCGCCAGTACCATTAACAAAAGAGTCCCCAACAAAACAAATTCTCAGATCTGGTAGCTGTATGGAATTCATAATTAGTTTCATGAAAGAAGAGAGGTAGATAATTCTACCTCTCCTATGGGGGAATTAATTAACTAATTCAGCTTGCCAGCTTTAGTATCTGCTGGGTTTGTGAACGATAAAGCTGAGAACTTGACACTGCTTGATGTTATCAAAACCGACAACACGGATATATTGGTTGGAATACTGAGAACGGCAAGCTTGAACTTCGTTCAATACTTCTTGAGTAGATTTAGCGCCAAACAAAGGCAGTTTCCACATTGTCCAGAAGAACTCGGTAGGCTCAGAAGTCTCGTTAAACTCAACTGCTGGGATGTAACCTTGGGTCAGGATGTACTGGATCTGCTTGGCAATTTGAGCGTCAGACAGGGGAGGTAGATAGGAAAGGGTTTCGTAACGACGCTCTTTTGGTAAAGTTTGCATAGCTGTTGATAATGGGTTGCGATTTTTACGACTACGTTGTTCGGCTAACTAGATAAGTTATCCAAATTTGGATCTGAGCTTGTTTGCTGTTCCTGTTGCAGACTGGGGTTTGATGTCTCTATGAGAGTGATTCGCTCTAGATGCTGGCGACGCTGTTCCATATTGGCTTGCTGAATACCAGTACGAACCATTTCCGGTAAGAATTCTGCAATCTCCTCAGCAATGTGTTCTCTGACAGTCATTATCCGCAATGCCAAATCTGGCTTCTCTTTTAACAATTGGGCAATATAAGATTCTCCATCCTGAATTTTGTCAGCAGAAAAATTATGTAGCCAAATTGCCAATGGAGGATTAGTTTCGCCTAGCTGTGCCAGTACCGTCCTTAGTGCCTGATAAGTCAGGTAACTTTGGAGAGTCTTGGCTGTGTCTTTCGCAATTTGCTTAAGATTCATGCTTGACCCCAGCCCATAAAAAGTAAAAAGTCAAAAGTAAAAAGTGAGCCACTACGTTGGACGGGTTTCCCGGCTTATAGTAAGTGGCGAACCCGTAAGGGTAAAAAGTTTTTTTTACCTTTTAACTTTTTACTAGTTACTTGAGGATCAGACGGTATCCATTGCCTCGAATTCAAATTTAATTTCTTTCCACAATTCGCAGGCTACAGCTAGTTCTGGAGACCACTTAGCAGCTTCGCGGATAACGTCGTTACCTTCACGAGCCAAGTTACGGCCTTCGTTACGAGCTTGGATACAAGCTTCCAAAGCCACGCGGTTAGCGGTTGCACCAGGTGCGTTACCCCAGGGGTGACCGAGTGTACCACCACCGAATTGGAGAACGGAGTCATCACCAAAGATTTCTACTAGTGCAGGCATGTGCCATACGTGGATACCACCAGAAGCAACTGCCATTACACCAGGCATAGAAGCCCAGTCTTGGGTGAAGTAAATACCGCGAGACTTGTCTTGTTCAACATAGTTTTCGCGCAACAGGTCAACGAAGCCCATTGTGATGCCGCGTTCACCTTCCAATTTACCAACCACTGTACCGGTGTGAATGTGGTCACCACCAGACATCCGCAGGGTTTTAGCCAAAACGCGGAAGTGGATACCGTGGTTCTTTTGACGGTCGATTACAGCGTGCATCGCGCGGTGGATGTGCAGCAGAATACCGTTATCACGGCACCAACGAGCCAATGTGGTGTTGGCGGTGAAACCTGCGGTTAGGTAGTCGTGCATGATGATGGGCATTTTGAGTTCTTTAGCGAACTCAGCCCGTTGCAACATTTGTTCGCAGGTGGGGGCGGTAACGTTTAGGTAGTGACCTTTGATTTCGCCGGTTTCTGCTTGTGCTTTGTGGATTGCTTCTGCTACAAACAAGAAGCGATCGCGCCAACGTTGGAATGGTGCAGAGTTGATGTTTTCGTCGTCTTTGGTGAAGTCCAAACCACCGCGCAAACACTCGTATACAGCGCGTCCGTAGTTCTTAGCAGACAGACCTAATTTGGGTTTGATTGTACAACCCAGTAAAGGACGACCGTATTTGTTTAATTTGTCACGCTCAACTTGGATACCGTGAGGAGGTCCTTGGAAGGTCTTTAGATAAGCAACTGGAATCCGTAAGTCTTCTAAACGCAGTGCCCGTAAGGCTTTGAAACCAAACACGTTACCTACGATAGAGGTCAACATGTTGGTGACGGAGCCTTCCTCAAACAAGTCTAGAGGATAAGCAACGTATGCAATGTATTGGTTGTCTTCACCAGCAACGGGTTCAATATCGTAGCAACGACCTTTGTAGCGGTCTAGGTCAGTGAGCAAGTCTGTCCATACGGTGGTCCAAGTACCTGTGGAAGACTCAGCAGCTACAGCAGCACCAGCTTCTTCGGGTGGAACTCCGGGTTGGGGAGTCATCCGGAAAGCGGCCAGAACATCTGTATCTTTAGGTGTGTAATCGGGGGTGTAGTAAGTCAGTCTATAATCTTTAACCCCGGCTTGATACCCAGTTTTTGACTGAGTCTTCGTTTGAGCGTAAGACATACTTTATCCTTCCAAGAAGTCACACTTTGTTACTTAAATCAAATCACGTGGCAGGCAATTTCCCCCCACTGCTTTCTTTCCCCTGGTAGCAGGGAAAAGCACAGAAAAATTTTTTAGGGGTTGTCTATAGCAAAGGGTAGTGGTTTTTATTCAGGAACATTTGGTGAAGTATCCAAGACATCATCACCAGCTTCCTTGATTTTTCGAGATACACGACTGTGTACTTCTGACTCTTCCTCTGTCCTAGGCATATAAATTCTTTTTATCTCTTTCTCGCACTCCTTCAAACCTTGTCTACCCCAATTAACCTTGCTGCTTCACAAGGCTGCCTCTTGCCCATTATCTCTGAACAGTAGCTAGAGTTGTGGGCTTTCTCTCTGGAAAATCTCCTGAATTTCCTTGATTTACCAGGAAAATAGGAACAATTTTGACTGAGGTAGGTTTAGATGGAGTGGTGAGCGCAAGACAAAAATTGCACACCACGTAATTTGTAACTTGTCTCACAATATATCAAGAAATCGATAAGTTATACTTTGAAACTTTTTAACTTATTTATTTAAATTTGTTATTACATAAAGTTTTAAACATTTTGTTAAGAATGCTTTACAAGTACTCATCTATGCTTGTATGAGCAGTTACAATTAGAAATTTCTCTATCGGATCGAAGACAAGCAAAAGCTTAGTAGGCAAGAAATGTAAGGGAAAAACTCCTCAATAATTTCCCGTGTTTTTCTTTCTTGCTCAATACAAACTTTAGTGTTCTAGCCCCTAGCCTCTATTCCCTCCAGTACCATATCCCTGAGTTCCCTCATCCCCAATACAAGAGAAAAATTGCTGAAGGCGTTTAAAAAATCCCAGCGAGGGGAACACTGAAATTAACCCCCAGCTAATTTCCGCAACAGAGTTTTTTAGCGGTGGGAAACGAGAAAATCAATCTCTATTAAGTTTTTCTCCTTCTCCTTTACCCGACTTCTGTCAGCAGCCTAATGGCTAGGGTACTGTCTTTCAAGGGATATCACCGTGGTTAAGCGTACTAGTATATTGATTACTTCTATCCTGGCAGGAATGATGGTACTGCCAAGTATGGGAATTATCTGGTTGACAAATCCAGCAACAGCCCAAAAAACTGTTATTCCTGCTCCCACTAAGCCAAAAACTACCTCTTACCCGCCTTCTGCACCACCTGCGCGAGTAGACCCCTTACCAGATCAACGGGAACTAGAAGAGCATTCAATCGAAACAGATTATCGTGTCAGCAACTTGTTAGCTGATGTTACAGGAAATCTCTGGGTAGCTTCTTGGCGAGGCTTGTCACGCATTGACCCCAAAACTGGCAAGATTGTCTCTCGTGTGAGTCTACCTAATGTTGCTATTAGTGCTTTAGCCCAAGATAAAGTAGGGCGGGTGTGGGTAGGAAACTATGAGGGACTGATCCGCGTCGAACCCCGCACTAGTGAAATCACGGCGCAGAATTTATTTTTGCCTTCCAAACGGGTGTTATCGCTATTGGTTGACAAACGGGGTTATTTGTGGACTGGAACTGATAACGGTTTAGCCTTAGTTAGTCCTGACCAAGGCTTAATTATGACCACCTTAAAAAATCTGCCTGGTGTTAGTGCTAACGCCTTGACTTTAGATGCGGACGGCCAACTTTGGGTAGGCACTCTAGACGGACTGCTCCGAGTAAATACTGCTAATGCTTTAATTATGAAGCGAATTGCTGATTTACCGGGTACGACAGTGCAAGCTTTGGCTATTAGCCCAGAAGGGTTAATTTGGGCAGGGATGCCGAATAATTTGCTGGTGATTAACCCAAAAACTGGTGCAGTGTTGCGGTCTGTGACTCGCTTGCGCGGACGTAATGTGACAGCAGTGCGCTTTGCCCAAGATGGTAGTGTTTGGATCGGTACGAACAATGGTTTGTTACGATTAAATCCAAATACAGGAGCTGTATTGGACGAAGTTGCAGGACTTCCTTCTAGCCGGGTACTGGCCCTTGCACCTGATATCGCCAATAAATTGTGGATTGGCACTAGTGAAGGTTTAGCTTGGTTAATGCCCAAAGTGGGTAGTGCACAAACCCATCTTGCTTTTAGTCGTGCTGTGAAATGATTAGTCTTTTGTTATTGGTCATTTGCCAAGAACAAATGACCAATGACGAATAATAAATTACAAAAACTGCAAAATCTTAATAATTGGCAATGGTAGTTACCACCCAGCAATTAATTCAATGGAAACAACAAGGACGTTCAATCGTAGCGTTGACCGCCTGGGATTATGCGATCGCCCAACTTCTCGATGCAGCTGGGGTAGACTTAATCCTTGTAGGCGACTCTATGGCGGTAGTTCTGGGTTATGAGACAACATTGCCAATTACTTTAGAGGAGATGCTCTATCATGCTAAAGCCGTGCGCCGTGGTGTGAAACGCGCTTTAGTTGTGGTAGATTTGCCTTTTTTGACTTATCAAGAAAGCATTCAACAAGCAATGCACTCAGCTGGGCTGGTGCTAAAAGAAACAGGCGCTCAAGCTGTCAAATTAGAAGGTGGCTACCCAGCAATGGTAGAAACTATTGCGCGTTTGGTGCAAGCCGGAATTCCTGTTATGGGACACGTAGGTTTAACACCACAATCAGTCCATCAACTCGGTTTGCGACAACAAGGCAAAACTCAAGAAACCGCAGAGAGAATTTTAAACGAAGCGATCGCTCTGGAACAAGCAGGCGTATTTGCGATCGTCTTAGAGCATATCCCTGCTGATTTAGCACTGCGTATTACAGAAAAACTCCGTATTCCTACTATTGGCATTGGTGCTGGAATCCATTGTAATGGACAAGTGTTAGTCACCTCTGATGTTCTTGGACTTTCAGAAAAGCAACCACCATTTGCCAAAGTTTATACCAACCTTCGAGAGAATATTACTAAAGCTGTACAGGATTATGCACTGGAAGTAAGAGAGCGAAAATTTCCTTAGTAAATAGAAAGGGAGAGATGAGGGAGACAAGAAGGACAAGGGGGAAATAACTAATAACTTTTGACTGTTGACCTTTGACAAAAAAATAGTAATTGAAGATGAAGATACAGCAACTATCAAATCAGCAAGTGATAAGTTTGCAAATATAACATCAGCAATTACTAAAGTTCTAGCTTGAATCGAGAGGAAAACTGGTAATGTTGAGTTCTGTTTCTAGGAAACGTATGTTTAGAAGGTAGACAAGATATGTCCTTTAAAGACAAAATTAGAAACTTCACCTAGTAAAATGCGGTCTAAGTAGACTTCCGTGCTTTGCAGGAAGACATTCTGAGTCTACGAATATAGAGCAAAAGTCTAGAATAAAAGCCTGTTGAGTTTTGACTTCTGCAAAGTGGTACTAGATTATTAGGGTTAAGCTTAACTTTAGAACAAATAACACAGGTGTTGGATTTGGATGTTATACAATTTCAGCAAGCAGGACAGCCAATTTCCTAAATCCGTAAATCCAGACAAGAAACCTAAACTCAAATATTGTTAGAGCAAAAGCATTCAGCGACTGAAGACTTGATACAAAGGCTGAGATCAATAGTTATATATCTGGTTGAGTAAGCCTCAACTGCAAAAATCAGCTTTTCCCTAGCCAATGCAGATTTATTTTGTGTTTAGCCCTAATTCCAGTAGAACCAGCAAGGTTCCAAACTCTAATTTTTCAAATCTGCGTATCTCTGATCGAGACGGAAATCAGGTGCAGGCTCTAATTTCAGCCAATGTTTACGCTTACTCTTGTTCTTGAGAATATTCACATAGTTATCAGCATAGCGGAAAGCTGATGCACGGTCATAAGCAGCAATAGCCACAGCTTGCGAGAAAACCTTTGTAGGGATTTCATAGCCAGCAAATTTCTGCATTAAAATAAACAAATCTTCTTCTGTAACAGGTAAACTAACTTCTTCTACCTGTTCGGGTTCATTAAAGATATCTTCATTTAGCGTTCTGGACATTGAGCACCTCACCAAATGCATAAGAAGCGAAACCTGCGATGAAATTGAGCTGTTGCTCACGAGTCTGTAAATTTACCGGGAGTTCATTACTAGAACATCCAATCTCCCGTAAAATTTCCAAGCAATAAGCACTCAGTTCAGTATATGAAGCTCGTTCCCAGTTTAGAGCCACCTCTTTCGCTTTCTCTAGATTGACTCTAATAACCGTCATTACAGGGCTTGTCACAAATCTACCCTCCTAAACTGGATATTCGTCATTTTGATCTGAACAACAAAATGACGTAACCGTGTTATTGCGGAATTTCTCTAGGTGGGGGGGGAGGATATCAGGGTATTTACGGTGAATTTATGAAGGCGATCGCTTGGACTATTTATTTATTTAATACAACCTACATACTTATAGATTTGCTTGGTTATTTATATCAATAAAAGGGTTTCAGCCTTAAATAGTTAATACTTTTTTTATTTTTTACGTATACTTACTTGCATATACTTAAGTGTTATTACGCAAGCAAATGGGCGATGGATGCAGAGCTATCAACGGATGAAAACAGCTAATTTTTAAGTTACGAAATACTTCAGAGGTTGAGAGTGAGCGCTTGCTCATGAATCCGAAAAAGAATTATGGTACATAACTCGCAACATTGTCGATACTACATTGGTTGTAGTTTTTGATGATCTACGAACAATTACGGGCGATCGCCTGCCATAATATCAAAGTTCTCAGTCTTTGCCTGAAATGAGATAGTTGAATTTTCGGATAGCAATGCTGTCTAACGGAGTTCTAAGGCTGGTTAACGAGTATCTGAGCCTGGTTAACGAGTATCTGAGCCTGGTTAACGGAGTTCTGAGCCTGGTTAACGGAGTTCAAAGACTGGTTAACGATTATCTGAGACTGATTAACGGAGTTCTGAGCCTGGTTAACGAGTATCTGAGACTGATTAACGGAGTTCAAAGACTGGTTAACGGAGTTCAAAGACTGATTAATGAGTATTGGAGCCTGGTTAACGAGTATCTGAGACTGGTTAACGGAGTTCAAAGACTGGTTAATGAGTATTGGAGGCTGGTTAACGGAGTTCCAAGCCTCGTTGAGCAGTATTAATTTATCAATTACCAGATGTAGCTTTAACAGGTCTACCTTTGAGAGCTTTGAAGCGTTCACCTAACTGTTCTGCTAGAGTTTTTAAGCCTGGAGTCTTTTTCGCAGCTGTTTTGACATAATCATAAACTGTCAAACTGCTGCTCATGGCTTCACTACCGACTGCCAAAAGGGTATCATCGACTTGCTCGGTGAGTTGCCGCATTGAGGTTAAAAGTTCGGTGAGTGTGGTGGCTAATTGATAATCCTGGACAAATTCCTCGATGTTAAAGCTGGCTGGGAGAATTTCACGGTTAGACTGCGCCGCACTGACGCTATTGTTCACAAAGGCTAGGCTTTTATCGCCCATTTTGACTAACTTGCGCCGCTCTTCAGTGCTGAGGGTAACGAGAAAGGGTAGCTTATTGTGAATTGTCTGTAGCGCTGCTTTAATTTCTTGAATATCTTCTGACGAAACGGTAGCAGTGATATTTTGATAAGCCATTGTAGATTCACCCGGTAACTATATAAACTGAGTAGCATTAATTGCTCAGTATATAATTCCCACTGCTAAGGCTAATCGAACATTTTGCTGGAATTGTGAGAAAAATTGAGGAGCGATGACTGGTAACAAGCTACTAAGCCCGTCTAAACAGATACCATATTAATAATTCTCGCTCAATGAAAAAGGGCAAAGGAATGAATTTACCCCTTTCCCCTTACCCCTTTACCTTTTCCCTTCCCACAGCTTCAACTTCTTCTGAGCAAACTCCCGTACTTTTTCATCTGGGTCATTTTCTGCTTTGTTGCGCAACAGTGGTAAAGTCTGGGGATGCTGAGGAAATTGCTTGATTATTATGTCAAGCGCAATGTACCGAGGATTGCGAAGAAAACTACTATGACTACCAGCAAAGGGGTCATTGAGCGCGCAAGTATAAAACAGTTCAAACATTGCAGAGTCATATTTAAAATTCTTAGCTAATTGTTCGATGGCTGCACCTCGCACATTGTAATGATTATCCTGGCTAGCACGGTCTTTGAGGATAGTTTTGATGTCAGGGTCATCTTTGAAACCTCTGGCTAATTCTCGGATAGCTACATCTCTCACACTCGCACTATCATCCTGGATAACACAGTCTCTAAGGATAGTTTTGGTGTTGGGATCATCTTTGTAGTTCCGTGCTAACTGTTCAATGGCTGCACCTCGCACAGAGTTATCATCGTGGATAGCGCGGTCTTTGAGGATGGTTTGGGTGTCGGGATCATTTTTGTAGTTCTGCACTAATTGTTCTATGGCTACACCCCGCACATCCGAATAATCATCGTGAATAGCGCGATCTTTAAGAATAGTTTTGGTATCGGGGTCATCTTTGTAGTTCTGCGCTAATTCTTGGACAGCTGCGCATCGCACATCCGAATAATTATCGTGGATAGCGCGGTCTTTGAGGATGGTTTGGGTGTCGGGATCATTTTTGTAGTTCTGCACTAATTGTTCTATGGCTACACCCCGCACATCCGAATAATCATCATGGGTAGCGCGATCTTTGAGAATAGTTTTGGTGTCGGGGTCATCTTTGTAGTTTTGCGCTAATTGTTCAATAGCTGCACGTCCCACATCCGAATCATCATCGTGGATAGCGCGGTCTTTAACCAAAGCTTTGGTATCAGGGTCATCTCTGTAATTCTGGGCTAATTTTAAGACAGCAGTACCTCGCACACTCGCACTATCATCCTGGGTAGCGCGGTCTTTGAGGAAGGTTTTGGTGTCGGGGTCATCTTTGAAGTTCTGAGCTAATGCTTCGACTACTATACGCCGCACATCCGAATCATCATCGTGGGTAGCACGGTCTTTGAGAAAGATTTTGGTGTCGGGATCATCTTTGAAATTCTGAGCTAATTCTTGAATTGCTGCGCCTCGCACATTCCAGTTCTCATCGTGGGTAGCGCGGTCTTTGAGAAAGGTTTTAGTGTCGGTGTCATCTTTGAAGTTCTGAGCTAACGCTTGGACTGCTGCACTTCGGACATACTCATAATCATCCTGGGTAGCATAGTTTTTGAAGATGGTTTTGGTGTCGGGGTGATCTTTGTAGTTTTGCGCTAATGCTTCGACTGCTGCATGTCGTACATACCAGTTTTTATCTTGGGTAGCATAGTTTTTGAAGATGGTTTTGGTGTCGGGGTGATCTTTGTAGTTCTGAGCCAATGCTTTAACTGCTGCACCCCGCACATCCCACTCCCACCTATCATCCTGGATAGCACAGTCTTTCAGGAAAGTTTTGGTGTCAAGAGATTCTTGCCAAGTTGTTGCAATAACTGCAACTGCTTGAGTGCGAATCTCCTGAACTAGCTGAGTTTCTTCTTCGTCCCGATATGCTACGTAATAGTAACAGAGGTCATAGCTAGTTAAAGCTTTTATCTTGTTCAGTAATTCATTCGCTGTTGACGCAATCACCGAGCGATTTCTTACATCTACAAGGCACTTAGCTGCTAAAAATAGATTGACGAACTTTCTCTCTTCGCCATCTTGCAGCATTAAGTATTCCAGAATTTCACCGACGAATTTTGGCTCAATCATTCCTGCAATTAGCAGCAAGATTTCGTGCCAAGTCTCATCATGCCAGTGCTTGCCAAAAACTTCATTTTTAAGTTTATCAATGGTCAAGGTTTGTGTTTCTTTAAACTGCCAGATAAACTCCGAAGCACAGAAATATTCCAAAAATGTTCTATGCACAAAGGCATAGTAATCTGCGCCTACGAAACATAACATAAAGTTGCGAGTTCGCAATTTATCAATCATTACCTTCGCAGATGCTCTGGCTTGACTGACTTCTATAGTTTTGAGATAGTCCGTCAAAATCTGGATTAAATCATCTTCTCTAATTAAATTACCTGCTAAACCTTTGCCACTAGTTTGCATATAATAAGCAACCTGACGCAGCATCGCTTGCTTCTCTTTATAATGAATAGTTTTATGATCTAAAGTTTTATCTTCTAGTAAAGCACGTTCCACATCCCATTTATACAGCAGAACCTCTGAAGCTTTTTTATAAAGTTCGGCTCTATCTCTGGGCAATTCCTGATTACGATTGAGAATTGCTATCATCGTCAACAACAGGGGATTACCTGCTAATTCTGTAATAGCTTTGGAAGTTTCAATTCCTCTTTGCAATCGATCCCGTTTCCTAACTTTATCTGCTGCATCGCTAAAAGTTAACTCATGCCAGCGGTGAATAAAATCCTGAATTTGTGATGAGTCCAAATCTTGCAACATGAAGTGGCGAAACTCAGCATCGCGCAATTTTTGCGGTTTATAGCCAATTACGCGAGAAGTGACAATCACTTGCACATTAGAATACTCATTAGTGAAGCGATGAATATCTGTAATTACATCCTCTCGCTTACCAGGATCAAAGACTTCATCCAAACCATCAAACATTACCAAAGCTTTACCAGCCTTAAGCTGTTCGTGCAGTTGATGTTGATTCAAGTGAGAAATTGCACCGCTACATTTATGGAAAAACTCGAGAAAATTACTGCACTCATTATTATCTCGCCGTCGCATATAAGTGCGTAACTCAATTAATAAAGGAATCGGCAAGGAGATAACATTATTTAGTGGTGACTCTGCCCAATTCAAAGCCAGATATTGCAACAAAGTAGACTTACCTGCACCAGGATTGCCCAAAATCACAATATATTTATACTTTTGCTTTTTATTGACTATATCTAATACTGAACGTATCGGCTGTTCTAATTCTACTGCTGCAACTGCTGCTTCTAGTTGGTTAGTTTCTTGCAGCCGTCTAAAATGCTCTTTCGGTAGTGCGTGAACTTGTGGTAGAACTTGTTCACCTTCCCGCACATTTTGAGCAATAAACATTCGCCATAACTTCAGTTCGTTATAGGCGTAACCACTAGTATCTAAGCTATCTAATTTGAGATTACCGTAGCTCTCACGAATTGCTTCTTGATATCGTTCTAAATCAAATTCAGGAATAATTCCGGCAATCTCTTTTGTATTTGCTCGAATTTTATCTAGATTCTTAGAATCAAGGATTTCTCTAAGTTCAGAAAATCCTAAAATAATTTCTTTAACTTTTTGCACATATTTCTTACCAACCCGTTTCCAGTTAAAATCATCTGGTAACGGGGATGAAGAATTAAGTTGATACCAAATTTCTGCTAATTTCTTGGTATCTATAGCTTGAGAGTCATGCTGAAAAGCATTGCCTAAAATTTCTCTGACTTGTGGATGCTTGAGAAATTGCTTGATTGGCTGCGTATACTTTTCAATTTCATTTTCATAAAGTTCGCCATCTTCTAAATCCTGTTGCATCAGTTGCAAAAATTCTGTCAGTGCCATGATTTCAGCTTTTTGCAGCGGTTCTTGCTGAAAGGGCATTGTTACAGCAGTTTTAAAGATAAATTTGAAAAAATCTTTAGCGCAGTCTTTGACTAAATCTTTAGCAAACTCTTCGCTGATAATAGTTTTGGCCAGAAATCCAACGGCTTTGGTAGCTACCCAGGTAGTGAACCATTCAATTAGCATACTCATGTCTGTTTATATTCTGACCACGAGTATATACACTAGCCTCAGCAAGCATTTAAGATTTTACGATAATTTAAAGTCAGTAGACCTTTAATTGTAGGGTGGGCATTGCTCACAAGATCCTGGTTTTGGTGGGCTACTTAAATATTTACTGATAACTTGGAATTGATACTAGGAAAAGTTTTATGGTTCTACAAATTAACCCCATCCAAAAAGAACCAATTGTCACTTGGGAAGCACTTCCAGCCGACTTTATTTTACCCGACGATCCCGTGGAAAATATTCAGCAACCACCTCTCGCCGCAGCGCTTACCGATGCTTTAGGAACAGCAGGACGCATCCAACCCCAGATGTTGATTGGCTCTAATTTTGGACTGGTAGCCACAGTCAACAAAAAAATCGTTGTCAAAGCACCTGACTGGTTTTATGTACCTCAAGTTCAGCCTGTAGCTGCTGATGTAATTCGGCGTAGTTATACTCCCAATTTAGAAGGCGCAGCGGTGGCTGTAGTGATGGAATTTCTTTCAGACACTGAAGGCGGAGAATTATCAGTTCGCTCAACTCCACCCTACGGTAAACTCTATTTTTACGAACGGATTCTTAAGATTCCAACCTACGTTACCTACGACCCTTACGAACCAAGTTTAGAAGTACGCTGCTGGCAAAATGGACAATATACTTTGCAGCCAGCAGATGCAAATGGGCGTTTCTGGATTCCTGAGTTGGAGTTATTTCTCGGAATTTGGCAAGGTGAAAGATTATGCCAAACCATGAATTGGCTACGGTGGTGGGATAGCGAAGGAAATTTGCTATTGTGGAGTAGCGAAAAAGCTGAACAAGAACACCAACGCGCAGAACAAGAACGCCAACGTGCTGATATATTAGCAGCTAAGTTACGGGAGCTAGGTGTTGACCCTGATGCGATCGCATAAAGGAATTAGCAAAATAACAAATATAACTACCCGAACAGTAGCAAAACCAATCAAAATGCAGTTCGGTTAACGAGATGCACCTGAAGGCAGGGAAAAGCACCTAAATTCCATGAAACAGCAGAAAAATCAATTCAGTCATCTCACTGCAATAGAAAGAAGTAACTTATCATTCCCTGCACAGTTTTTATTAACTCAAAACCTGCTTCAAGGTAAAATACTAGATTTTGGTTGCGGCTTTGGCAATGATGCGAAAATCTTGCGCCAAAAAGGCTGTGATATTACAGGTTATGACCCTTATTATTTTCCTGAATATCCTCAAGAAAAATTTGACACAATCATCTGCTTTTATGTTTTAAATGTTTTGTTTCCTGAAGAACAAGCTAATGTACTCATGCAAGTATCACACTTATTAAAACCAGGAGGCAAAGCTTATTATGCTGTAAGAAGAGATATTAGAAAAGAAGGTTTTAGAGAACATTATGTTCATAAAAAGCCTACCTATCAGTGTATTGTAAAACTCCCATTTAATTCAATTTATTTGGATAAAATGCGGGAGTTTTATGAATATAGCCACTATAATTACCAACGCAATTCCTCTAATCATTGTCTATTTTGCAATCCCCATAGAAATCTAAATCTATTAACAGAATCAGCAACTGCTTATGCGATGTTTGATGGTTATCCTGTAAGTAAAGGACATATTTTAGTTGTTCCTAAACGCCATGTCAGCAGTTATTTTGAGCTACCATTCAAAGAACAGTCTGCTTGCTGGTTTATGGTGAACAAAGTACAAGAAATTCTCAAAACAGAATTTTCACCCGCTGGTTTTAATTTAGGAATGAACATCAATCGAGCAGCGGGACAAAATATGATGCACGCGAGTATTCATATCATCCCTCGTTACATAGGTGATACTGTCGGTGCGAAAGGTGGAATTAGGAATGTGATTCCTAAAAAGAAATAGTTTTCTGAAGTACATCTTGCGCCAATAGCGACAACTGCAATTATTGCAAATGTGTAAATCTGAAAACTCTATAGAATGTGTTTCTGGAAATATTTAACCCAGATTATTAGGATCTATACCTAACGCTCTTAATTGTTCTGCCAATTGTTGAGCGCGTTGCTCTGCTTGTTGGGCGCGTTGCTCTGCTTGTTGAGCGCGTTGAGCTTCTTGTTGAGCGCGTTGAGCTTCTTGTTGAGCGCGTTGTGTTTCTTGTTGGGCGCGTTGAGCCTCTTGTTGGGCGCGTTGTGCTTCTTGTTGAATTTGTTCTTTGGGCGTAGGATAACGCTTACCTTCCTCGGTATACCAATACAGCCATTCCCTTGTGACACCGCAATAGTTTCCTCTTTCGCAGCCAATTCCTAAGCCAATTTCTGGTAGCCAAACTGGGTTTCCTGGTTGCAATTCATATCTACCATTAACTAACTTATGCACTTCCAGGCGCGGTTTGCGGCGACGGCGGGAAGAATAAATTATGTAGTACAGTACGCCTAATTCCGCATATTGATCTAATTTAGTCGTGTATTCCTTACGATAATTTGGGGAAACTACCTCTAGCACTAAACTAGGTACAACATTTTCATCCCAAAGCACATAACTGGGGCGCAATTCCTCATCATAAAAACGCTCTACCCCTAAACTCAAAAACCCATCAGGCACAATAGCAGGTTCATCAGGGTGATAATAAATACCCATATCTACGCCAAAGAACCAGTCCAGGCGTTCTGCCCAAAGTATCAGCAGTATTGCCTTCAGCAAACCTGGTATTAATTCTTGCAGTTCATTATCCACAGGTGTGTCGTCAGAGTCTGGTAGTTCTTCGGCAGAGGGCAAGTACCTCGGCAGGTTGTACTCTAACATGGTTGGTTTCCCCAAAACTCACCAGAATTATAGCGATTTATCGGGTTACTGACAGCAAGCGATCGCTAGGCGATAATTACTCTATCTGCCGATCAACCTACGTGTATGATATGTTGCCTCAACTCTTCTTGCGATAATCCTCCCAATCTTGATGGCACACAGTTTTGCTCTCACTGTGGAGTTCCCCTGATTGTATTGCGACATTATCGTCCCATTCGGGTACTGGGTAGCGGGGGATTTGGTAAAACCTACTTGGCTGAAGACGTTGAAAAATTCAATGAACTATGCGTCATTAAGCAGTTTGCACCTCAGATACAGGGAACTGGCGCACTGCAAAAGGCGACGGAATTATTTGAGCAAGAAGCAAGGCGACTGCAACATTTAGGAGAACATCCACAAATCCCAACGCTGTTGGCATATTTTGAGCAAGATAATCGTTTGTATTTGGTGCAGCAGTTTATCGACGGTGAGAATTTATTAGAGGAATTACAACAGCAGGGTATTTTTAGTGAGCAAAAGATTCAGGAATTGCTGCTCGATTTATTAAGTATTCTCAAAATTGTTCACGAACAGAAAGTAATTCACAGAGATATCAAGCCCCAAAATATTCTCCGTCGTAAATCGTCTCAACCAGGAAAGGGAGATATAATTCTCATCGATTTTGGTGCATCTAAACAGTTGAGTGAAACGGTAATTACTCACCAAGGAACAACTATCGGCTCTTTTGGTTATGCTGCCTTAGAACAGATGCAAGGTGGACAAGCATATCCAGCTAGTGATTTATATAGTTTGGGTGCTACTTGCTTTCATCTACTAACTGATATCTCCCCTTGGGAATTGTGGAAGCAACAAGGGTATGGCTGGGTTGCTAATTGGCGACAACATTTGCCGCAACCAGTCAGTCAAAAATTAGCGATGATTTTAGATAAATTGCTGCAATCAAACTATGAGGAGCGTTATCAGTCAGCAGAAGCAGTTTTACAAGCTTTGAAAGATGTGGGTAAACACGAAATGCCTGCTACAGTAGCTTATCCTCGGCAAGTATCACCCCCATCACCTGAATTACTACCAACAGTAAACTATCAACCTCCACCATCAAAATCAGTAGACTCACTCAAACCTAAACAACAGTTAAAAATACCATTAATCATAGGTGGTGCTATCTTGCTGCTGGGTTTGGGAGGATATGAAGTTTGGAAAATTACTAAATCTCTACCATCTAAAACAGTTGCCTATGAAAAACTAGCTTTAGCTAATAGCTTAACTGGCCATAGTGGCTCGATTTATTCCCTAGCATTTAGTGTTAATGGGGAAACTTTAATAAGTGGTAGTGCAGACAAAAGTATCAAAATTTGGAATTTGCAAACTGGCGCTTTAAAAAATACTCTAAACTTGCATTCTGATGAAGTTAATTCTGTTGCTATTAGCTCAGATGATCAAACTTTAGTTAGTGGCAGTAAAGATGGCAATATCAAAATTGTTTATTTACCCATTGGAAATTTAAAAACTACTCTTCCTAAAAGTCAAAATTCGGTCAATTCTGTGGCGATTAGTCCAGACGGAAAAACTCTAGTAAGTGGTGGTGAAGACAAGAAAATCAAAATTTGGGATTTGCAAACAGGAGAGTTAACAAATACCCTCAACGGACATACAAAATCAGTGATGCCTGTTGCCATTAGCCCAGATGGACAAACTATAGCAAGTGGGAGTGTAGACAATACTATCAAGATTTGGAATCTGCAAACAGGGCAGTTAAAAATTACTCTCAACGGACACACAAAATCGGTAATGTCTATTGCTATTAGCCCAGATAGTAAGACTTTAGCAAGTGGGAGTGCAGACGATACTATCAAAATTTGGGATTTGCAAACAGGACAGTTAAAAAATACCCTCGCCAAACACTACTATCCAGTTAGTGCTGTAGCAATTAGCTCAGATGGAAAGACTTTAGTCAGTGGAAGTTGGGACTTTACTATCAAAATTTGGAATTTACAAACTGGTGCTCTCAAAACTAATCTGGCTGGGCATAGGAGTTCAGTGAATGCTGTAGCAATTAGCCCTGATGGAGAGACTATAGTCAGTGGAAGTAGCGACCGAACAATTAAAATTTGGCGAGTACCTTAAAGAGAGAAGCGGTGCAGAGGAAGTAGGGGAGACAAATGACAAATCACATACCTCTCCTCCTTAGAAATCTATCTTATGGCAGATGTACTCACTCGATAATTAAACTTAAGAATCAAATACGACAATTTCGAGCCTAGAAAATTCACTGGTAGCGATCGCAGCTTGAGCTTCAACGGACAGGCAGTGAAATTCCCCAGCATCTACTTACCCTGTGAGAAATCTAAGTAACTCTTAACTATTGATAAATATCTACTGCTGGCCCCAGTTAATGGTTTATATTTACCCAGAGGTGGCGCAAATAGCCACACATCTTCAAACATTAGGAGGCAGCGCCATACCACCCCTGTAACTGATGGATACCCTTACCCCCAGGTGTCAGTGTAAGGATAAGTTGATATTAAAACAAACAATTTTTGCTGAATTGTAACGGATAAAGACTACACTAAAAAGTCTTGTGCAGCAAAACCTGTAGCTTTAAATAAAGTAATCATGTCCAAGGTTCTTGTCTCCGATCCTATTGACCAGGCTGGAATTGACATTCTCTCGCAAGTTGCTACTGTTGATGTCAAAACAGGTTTAAAACCAGCAGAACTGGTAGAAATCATTGGTGAGTATGACGCGCTGATGATTCGTTCTGGTACGCGCGTTACCCAAGAAATTATTGAAGCCGGCACGCAGTTAAAAATTATCGGTCGTGCTGGCGTGGGTGTGGATAATGTGGATGTTCCCGCCGCCACGCGCCACGGAATTGTGGTAGTTAATTCTCCTGAGGGTAACACGATCGCAGCTGCCGAACACGCGATCGCTATGATGTTATCTCTATCTCGTCACATCCCCGATGCTAATGTGTCGGTGAAAAGCGGTGTGTGGGATCGCAAAACTTTTGTCGGCGCGGAAGTTTACAAAAAAACTATCGGTATTGTTGGGTTGGGTAAAATTGGCTCCCATGTAGCTGCTGTGGCGAAAGCAATGGGGATGAAACTCCTAGCTTACGATCCCTTCATCTCTACAGAACGAGCCGAACAAATTGGCTGTCAGTTAGTAGATTTAGATTTACTGATGCAGCAAGCCGACTATATCACCCTACACATCCCCAAAACCTCAGAAACTACCCACTTAATCAATGCCAAAACTCTGGCAAAGATGAAACCGACTGCTCGGATTATTAACTGCGCTCGTGGTGGCATTATTGATGAAGCGGCTTTAGCAGCAGCAATCAAAGAAGGTACAATCGCTGGTGCTGCGTTAGATGTGTTTGAGTCTGAACCTCTAGGTGAATCAGATTTGCGATCGCTAGGTAAAGAAGTAATCCTCACCCCCCACTTAGGCGCATCAACTGCGGAAGCACAAGTGAATGTGGCGATAGATGTGGCCGAACAAATTCGCGATGTGCTGTTAGGTTTACCCGCACGTTCCGCCGTGAACATTCCCGGACTCGGCCCTGATGTCTTGGAAGAACTCAAACCTTACATGGAACTTGCAGAAACTTTAGGCAACCTAGTAGGACAATTGGCTGGCGGTCGGGTAGAATTACTCAACGTGAGATTGCAAGGTGAACTGGCAACTAATAAGAGTCAACCTTTGGTAGTCGCTTCCCTCAAAGGACTACTTTACCAAGCATTGCGGGAACGGGTAAATTACGTTAACGCCAGCATTGAAGCTAAAGAACGCGGAATTCGGGTAATTGAAACCAGAGATGCCTCTGTACGTGACTATGCGGGTTCTCTGCATTTAGAAGCTACAGGTACCTTGGGTACTCATTCTGTCACCGGTGCTTTGTTAGGCGAGAAGGAAATTCACCTAACTGACGTTGACGGTTTCCCGATTAACGTCCCTCCTAGCAAATATATGCTATTCACCCTGCACCGCGATATGCCAGGAATCATCGGCAAACTCGGTTCACTACTCGGCAGTTTTAATGTGAATATTGCCAGTATGCAGGTAGGGCGGAAAATCGTCCGTGGTGATGCAGTCATGGCTCTCAGTATTGACGATCCCTTACCTGAAGGGATTTTGGCTGAGATTATCAAGGTGCCTGGAATTCGGGACGCATATACGGTAACACTATAAAGTGCTGAGTGCTGAGTAGCGAGTTCTGAGTATGAAGATTCAAGACTTTTCTACTCAAGAATTAAGAAAAGATTCCTCACTGCTCAGGACTCATGACCTTTTTTGAATTCAAAATGCAAAATTCAAAATTCAAAATGAAGAATAAGAAAAATTTTGGAATTGATTAATTATGGGTACAAACCCTCGTCACAATCTCTGATTTGACGGTCTTAGATTATTGGTGGGTGCAAGCCCCTATTAATCTCTTTAATTTTGAATTTTGAATTAATAATTTTGAATTCCCCGTTCGACGAAGTCGTTCCCGAAGGGTAGGGGTTGACTTTCTCATTACTCAGCAACGCCACTTGCTACAACGGGGGGAACCCCCGCAACGCAGTGGCTCCTCAGCACTCAGCACTGAAAAGATGGCAAAAACCTGGTGGGAACTACAGATTTTATGTGAACCAGACCTAGAAGATTCTATCTTTTGGCGTTTGGAAGATTTTGGCTGTCGTGGTACAGCTATTGAAGGTAAAGGAAATGCTTCTTTAGTACGGGCTTATTTGCCGGAATTTCAAGCACATTTATTAGATTTAGCCGCACTGTCGCTGTGGCTGCGTCAAGATGCTCTATGTGTGGGATTAGCTGCGCCTGCTTTACACTGGCAGCTAATTAATGAAGAGGATTGGGCAACTAGCTGGAAGCAATATTGGCAACCAGAGAAAATAGGCGATCGCTTTTTGATCAATCCCGCCTGGCTACCATTACCAGAAACATCAGAACGCCTAGTGATTCGCCTCGATCCTGGTGTGGCATTTGGTACGGGAAACCATGCGACAACTCAGTTATGTTTAGAATCGCTAGAGATGCGGTTGAGCCAATTACCCAAAGGTTTCGCAGACTCGTCTCCTAAAAATGACCATGTAGTAATTGCGGATATTGGTTGTGGTTCTGGTATCCTTTCTATTGGGGCAGTGCTATTAGGATCTGATAAAGTCTATGCCGTAGATACTGACCCTTTAGCAGTGCAATCCACCTTTAGCAATCGCGCACTCAACGACATTAGTCCAGAACGCTTGATTCCAGCAGAGGGAAGTGTAGATATTTTAAAGAAACTGATTGAGGAACCAGTAGATGGGATTGTCTGCAATATCTTGGCTGATGTAATTATTCAGTTAGTTCCAGAAATTAGTGCGATCGCCAAGCCGACAACTTGGGCAATATTTAGCGGAATTTTACTTGAGCAATCTAAAGCTGTAGCTGATGCTTTAGAGGAGCATGGCTGGATCGTTGCTACTTTGTGGAAAAAGAAAGAGTGGTGTTGTTTGAATGTGCGGCGGTCTTAAAGAGTGTTGAGTTAAAAGTGCTGAGTGCTGAGTGGGGAATCTCACTAAGTACTCAGCACTGAGTAGGCTAAAAGACTTCAATTCGCCCTTAGTAGCCCGTGTAATGTGTTGAGTAATTCCTGCAACGTGTAAGGCTTGGCCAAAAATGCTTGCACATCTGTGCCTACGGCAGAATTATACTGAGAGCTATCGGTAAGTCCACTAGCGGCAATCATCAAAACCTGGGGATTAATTTGCTTTAATACCCGGATGGTAGTTAGTCCATCCATTTCTGGCATCATCATATCCATCAATACAGCACTGATTTCTTCTTTGTGCTGCAAATATATGGCGATCGCTTCAAGTCCATCATTAGCCGTGAGTACTCTATAATTCGATTTTTCTAGTGATGTCTTGGTAATTTCTCTGATTGGGGCTTCATCATCGACAACGAGAATTAATTCTCCCTGCCCTTGCAGCAGTTCTTGATTTAAAGATGTTGACTCTGGATTAGCCAAAACTGTTGGCAAAAATACGCGAAATTTGGTTCCTTTGCCAACTGCACTCTCTACAGTGACAAAACCATGATGACTTTTGATAATCCCTATGACTGTTGACAGGCCAAGTCCTGTACCTTTGCCTTGCTCTTTGGTAGTGAAAAAAGGCTCAAAAATTCGCAACAGAACTTCCGATTTCATGCCAATTCCTGTATCGGCAACAGTAATCACACTGTAGGGGCCAACAGAGGCGTCAAGATTCATCCGGGCATAATTTTCATCAATGAAAATATTCTCTGAACGGAGACTCAACCTCCCACCGTCAGGCATCGCATCACGGGCATTGACTACTAGGTTCATTAAAACCTGATGCAGTTGGGTAATATCTCCACAAACAGCACAAACCTCTGGTGATATATCTAATTCAACTTCTATTGATTTGGGAAATGTCTCTTTAACAACATGATGAATTTCTAATAGTAAATGCTTGAGTTCTAAAATCGTATGCTGACCTTCCATTCCTCGAGCAAATGATAGAACTTGCTTGACTAATGCAGCGCCGCGTTTAGCACTGGTTTCGATGATGCTCAGTAAACGCTGTTGCTTTTCGGGTTTGAGTTGGGTCTTCAGCAAGAGTTGCGCTGAGGTAATAATTGGTGTCAATACATTATTGAGGTCATGGGAAATGCCACCAGCAAGAGTTCCAATGCTCTCAAGACGTTGGGCTTGGAGAAATTGCGCTTCTAGTTGTTTTTTTTCTGTGATGTCGGTGTTGACAATCAGGATTGATTGAGGTTGCCCCAGGAAGTCGAGTACCAATGACCAACGACTGGAGACAATG
Organism: Aulosira sp. ZfuVER01; assembly: GCA_034530615.2. Taxonomy (GTDB): domain Bacteria; phylum Cyanobacteriota; class Cyanobacteriia; order Cyanobacteriales; family Nostocaceae; genus Aulosira. The sequence goes on along the minus strand of JAVRCV020000065.1, from coordinate 131,142 downwards.
ATTTGTTTACCTTCTTTCGTAACTTGAGATAACTCTCCCTGCCAAGAGCCACGCTCAATCACAGATTCCTGGGCTTGCTGGAGTTGGGGCGAAGTTTCATCGAAAATGAGCTGATGGGCATTTCTATCCATAACCTCAGCTGCTTTCCAACCATACAAACGCTCGGCACTTTTATTCCAGAATCGGATGTGGTTGTCTAGAGATTGGACAAGAATTGCATCAGTGGCAACATCAAGTAAGGCAGCTTGTTCGCGGATTTTCTGTTCTGACTTTTGGCGCTCGATCAGTTCGCTTTGGATTTGCTGATAAAGTTCAGATTGCTGAATTGCGATCGCTAATTGCATTGCTAACTGCTTGAGCAAATCAATTTCCAACTGCTGCCAATGTCGCGGTTCGGAACATTGGTTAGCCACCAACAATCCCCATAATTTGTCTCCTTGCACAACTGGTATGACTAAGTTAGCCCTAACTTCCAGTCGAGCCATTAAATCAATATGACATTGAGAGAAACCCGCCGTGTAAACATCTGCTATTGCTTGGGTGCGACCGTGTTGATAAAGTTCGCGGCAAGTAGCTTCTACAAAAAAGGAATCTTTGATGGTTGTTCCTAAAATGGGCGAACAGCCAGCAGCTACGGATTCCACTACTACAGAACCACTCCAATCTTCCCAGAAGCGGTAAATAAACACCCTCTCAGTTTGCAGAAACTGCCGGACTTCCGACACTGTGGTATTGAGAATTTCTCTTAAGTCAAGAGACTTGTGGATATGTTGCGCTATCTGTCCTACAAGTCGTTCTCGTTCAGCTTGCTTTTGCCTAATTTCCTCTTGATGCTGGCGCGCGGTTAGTTCAGTTAGTTGTGCTGTGCGGCTCTGGGATTCTAGCCTCACCCTATCTCGATAGTTACCAAAGAACTCAGCCAAAGCAGGTTCCTCTTCGATTAAGGGAGCCAAATGAGCGATCGCTCGCAGATCCGCTTCATAAGATACTTCTGGATGAGATTCCATCCATACCAGGCAAGACTTCACATAAGCAATAAAACCAATGAGATGGTTGTAGTTAACAGTCCCCAAAATCCGCCGTAACTCTTGACGGCAATGCTCTGCTTGCTCTGATGCCACACTAATAAATATTGCACAGTAGAGGAGACTTGCTTCTAATACCGAATTCGATTCTGGCCAGACACCAAGGGAATCAGAGTTTGCTCCTAGTAAACTCAGGTGTTCATCAATATCTATGATTGATGGAAAAGGAGATTCCAATAACTCCAAAACTTCCCCTGCACTCATCCCTAAAGGACGTAAAGTGCAACTATGGCAGATCATGCAGTAAGGAACGGCACAGAAGCGTGAAAGGTATGCAGAAAGTTTTTCTTTAAATAGCGCTGGCAGTGGATTGTTTACATAGGCAGAAAGTGTCTGTTGCCAAAGATTTTCCAGTACTTGTGGAGTTTGTTCTGCTGGTTCAAAAAAAGGTGGAACAAAACCAAATTTTGCTTTAATTTCTGCCTTAATTTGTTCAGCGCTTCGCTCTAAAGTAATAACAGTTTTCTTTCCGTTTGATTCTGGCAGCATTACATTCTCAATTGCCTTGTACTCAGTAGTAGCCAGCTTTCCTGGATATTCAAGTATAGTTTTAATCATTATTATTTAACTCTGCCTAAGTACATAGGGAGTGGATTAAAGGCAGTAACGCTGTACCAATTTCTGATTTGGTGACTAACCCATCTGCACCCACAGCCAGAGCAGCAGTGCGATACTCACTGCCATCATTTAGTGTTAAAACGACAACGTATGGCGCACTTGGGCGCTCTTTAATCTGACGTGTTGCTTCCAGACCATTTATTCCTGGCATAGCTAAATCCATCAATACCAAATCGGGACACAATTGTGGCACCTGCTTCAGTGCTTCTTCTCCTGAGAGAACACGCCCAACAATTTCCAGTTCCCTATCCATAGCCAAAAAGCGGGCGGCGGATTCGAGAAAAGCAAGGCTGTCATCTACTAAAAGAATGCGCAGGGGAGGCATAGTGTTGATTGGTAAGTGTCCAGAAACTAGTATTACTGGGATATCAAGCTACAAATAAGATTTGACTTTGAGGAAAGTCTTCTCTTCTGTGCTGTACCTGATTCATACATTACGCTACCTCCCAGGATAACTAAATCAGGAAAACCCTGAGATCTAAGTAGAAAAACACTGAGATATTCCCTGAGTGTTCACTAGAATAATTTTTAGGGTGGGCATTGCTCAACGCCAGATGCAGAAAGCGAGAAGCCAGTACACCCTTACGGCTTCGCTGGCTCCCCTACCTATATTTCAAAATCAGGTACTAATCAAAAATTAGTAATTTTTTGGGTGAGCAACTTTTGTTACTGTTATTAGTGAAGCTTGTTCTTGAATTTGATAAACAATTCGATAGTCATTGAAGAGAAGTAAATACAAAGCTGTTTCAGCATCAAGTTTTTTTACACCTTCAGGAAATGGGTTTAATGCCAATTCTTCTATTTTCGTAATCACTTGCTGCTGAACCGCAGAATTGAGTTTTTTAAGCTGCTCCACAACTGTAGACATAACTTGTATTTGGTAGCTCACTGTCCTAGTTCCCTTTTGAGGTCTTCAAGAGATATTGTGCTAATTTGCGATGCTTCTTCTAATGCCGATTGAGCATTTTTTATATCAGATCTATCCCGTTTTGCTTCAATCAATTGACGTAACTGCTCCATTGAGGCGATCTCAATTCCTGGCTCCTCTCTCAGTTTCTTGGTTAAGGCATCAAAAGCCTCTTGGTCTTCTCGGTGTTCCAGCACATAAGCTCTTAACTCTTGCTTAGTCATCGCCTGAAAATTTTGTTTGGTCATAAATACCTCACGCTGCCGTTGGGCAATATTTCTAACTGAGTTTCTTCTCCAGCAAGTATGTAAAGACGATTTGTTGTTTCATCTATTCTCACAAGATGAATTGAGCAATACATATTGGTCAATTGGTAGCAGACCCTAAAAAGCGCCTTTGCTTGCTCCACAGTCGGCTCTTGCATAATTGAATTGTTTAGAGAATTTTGCTGTGAAACTTAGGCATAAACACAAAAAATTCAGGTTTTGAGCAGGCGGTTTAGGGGAATGAGGATTTATGAGTATCTTTTTCATACATTAATGATAAAAATTTTTTCCTGTATTAGCTATCTGAAATTACCAGTCCCATGCGAATGGCATAGCGCACTAATCCAGCGACATCATGAATATCTAGCCGCTTCATTAGTTGCATTCGATGGGTTTCTACTGTTTTGACACTGATATATAGTAGTTCCGCAATTTCTTTTGTGCTTCGCCCTTCGGCAATTAACTGCAAAATTTCGCGCTGGCGTGATGTTAATTGTTCTAAAGAATTAGGCTCATTACCTACCCGCTGTAAGTAATTGGCAACAACATGCTTGGAAACTGCTGGACTAAGATAGGTTTCACCTTGAGAAATCGCTTTAATAGCTAGTTCAAGTTCACTAATACCAGCATCTTTGAGTAAATAACCCATTGCTCCTATACGTAATGCTTGCAACACGTATTCCTCATTCGCGTGCATAGAAAGCATAATTACCCGTACCTGGGGAAATTCTTTAACCACATGTGCCGCAGCTTCTAAGCCATTCATTTCTGGCATGGCAATATCCATCAACACTACATCAGGTTGATGTTTTGCAATCAAGTGTAGAGCCTCACGCCCATCACCTGCTTCTGCAATTACTTGTATACCCTGGATAGTGTGTAGGAGCGCACGCAATCCAGCACGGACAAGAGTATGATTGTCTGCTAGTAAAACACGAATCAATTGTGGGGCTGCGGTCATTTAGCGGATTATCGGAAACTAGCGGTTTTTGTCTAAAAAGGTATGAATTGGTTAGTGAAAATAAGGCTAAATAAGTTTGGAATCAAGCATTATGTTCATATTTTCCCTTGTTTTTCCCTCAAACTATCAATCGATCTAAGTTTGATTTTCAGAAAGTGGGAAAATAGCGTGAATTTCAGTGCCGTGTTCAGGAACAGATTTAATCTCGATTTGACCGCCAATTAGCAAAACACGCTCTTCCATTCCTAGCAAACCTAAACTTCCCCCCTTAGTAGCTTTTTCCTTTGCTAAATTCACATCAAACCCAATACCATCATCGCGAATTATTAGATGCAGCTGAGTTTCCTGTTGCCATAATTTAACAGTTACCAGTTGTGCTTTAGCATGGCGCACCACATTGGTGAGGGCTTCTTGGACAATACGAAAGCAGGTTGTTTCTAAGTTTGGCGATAGCTTGGTTTCTAAAGGCTGGCTTACCAATTCTCCAATGATACCAGCACGTTGAGTTTGACGATCTATGTACCACCGTAGTGCTACCACTAGCCCCAAATCATCTAATAATGAAGGTCGTAAATCAAGTGATAAGCTGCGTACTTGTTGCAGAGCAACTTCAACTATGTCAATACTGTCCTGCAATGGCAATTCTGTTTTATTGAGATGGGATAAATGTTGTAAGGTTTGCAAATTGATTTTTACTGCTGTTAATGCTTGACCAATTTCATCATGTAATTCCCGTGCAAGGCGACGCCGTTCTGCTTCTTGTGCTTCAATTAACTTGCCAGATAGAGTTTGCAGTCGCTTTTGTGCTTTTAGCCGCTGTGCAATTTCAGTTTTCAATTCTTCATTAATCTGAGCTAGTTCTAAAGTTCGGTTCTTGACTCTGGTTTCTAACTCTTCGTTCACTAATTGCAGGGCATTTTCTGCTTTCTGGCGCTGGGTAATTTGTTGTCGTAGTTCTAGGTTAGCAGCTTCCAACTGTGCTGGACTGGGTAGAGCGATCGCTTTGGGTACGAGTGGTACTAGTACCATTGCTGTGTACACTGAAACAAGTGCTGTTATGGCTTTCAGTAACCCTGAAATCCAATAAGTTGGATACCACAGCGTCCACACTTCCATCACATGGGTAGTACCACAAGCAATAATGAAAGCACTAAACAGCAAAAATATCCAATCAAAGGGTAAGTCTTGCCGCTGACGTACAAAATAAACCAGTGTGATGGGGATCGAGTAATAGGCTAAAGCAATCAGCGAGTCGGACATGAAATGGAGCCATACTAAACTTGGCTTCCAGAGGTAGCAGTGGCCGTGAGGAATAAATGGGCCGAAAGTAAACAGATTATTCCAAAATTCGAGCATATTGGGCTTTATTAAACAACAAGCAGTTATCTTAAATACTTAGTCTATGAAATATTTACCACTTGTTACAATATAAAGCTGTATGGGTTACTTACAGAACATAACAAAGCTGTAGTTCATAAATTTTTATGCTCTACTTCTATAGAATTTAACTGTTAGCTTCCCATTAACGAATTTGATTTTTGCTAAAAACATAATTCTTCAGGCGGTGATTAATAAATATAATTTTAAAATCAACATATAGCAAAGGCTTATTTATTCAATTTTTTACCTTTTTTCTATCAGACGGTTTCTAATGATTAAATATTTTATTATTTTTATAAATATTTTTGGCTGGTAGAGACGCGAAAGTTCGCGCCTCTGTGCATAACAATCTTAAATGACGCCTTGGAGATGTTGCACTAACTGCTGTGCTTGCATCACTCCTTCAATCCGATCTACTGGTTGACCTTGCTTAAACAGTACCAAAGTTGGTAGGGCATAAATCTGATACTGGCTTGCTAGCTCTGTATATTTTTCCGTATCGATTTTAACAATACGTAACCGACCTTGAAGTTGGGCATTTACCTGCTCTAAAATTGGCACCATCATTTGACAAGGACCGCACCACTCAGCATAAAAATCTACCAACACAGGTACATCAGAACTAGACAACATCTCTTCAAAGCTGTTGAATTGTTTTTTAGTAGCCATATGACACACAAATTTTCTGTTGTTTGCTTTCAATAGTAATGCGTGCCTAAAAAAAAGGGTGTAACATCATTTTGTTTTTATTAAGTGAAAATTAACTATCCTCGTAATCAAAATTTAGCTGCTGAAAGTGAGAATTTGCAAAACTTGATGAGTTTATAGAAATGTAATCAGAAGGCAGTCCCAATGAAAAAATTTTCATCACCATGCATGAAAACGGGACAAGGGAGAAAAAGCAGGGGAGCAGGGAGACAAGGGAGCGTGGGAAGCATTGGGAGAAATGGGATAAGGGAGAAATAACCAATGACAAATGCCCTATGCCCATACCAAACAAGTACAAAATATGACTCAAATCACCATAAGATAATTAGCGCGGTGATTCAAGAAATATTTCATGGAACTATTGAGTGAGAATTTACAAAAATTGCGCGGACAGGTTGCAATTATTACAGGCGCTTCACGAGGAATTGGACGAGCGATCGCACTTGAATTAGCTAGCTACGGAGCCAATGTAGTTGTGAATTATGCTAGTTCTGGTGCGGCGGCTGACAGCTTAGTTGCAGAAATTACAGCAGCAGGTGGTCAAGCATTCGCACTGCAAGCTGATGTTTCTCAAGCCGAACAAGTAGACTCACTGTTCAACGCCGTCATCGACAAGTTTAAGCGCATTGATATTCTCGTCAATAATGCAGGTATTACCCGCGACACCTTACTTTTGCGGATGAAGCCAGAAGATTGGCAGGCAGTTATCGATCTCAATCTTACTGGTGTCTTTCTCTGCACGCGCGCTGCTAGTAAAGTCATGCTCAAGCAGCGTTCTGGGCGGATTATCAATATTGCTTCGGTTGCAGGGCAAATGGGCAATCCTGGCCAAGCAAACTACAGCGCCGCTAAAGCAGGTGTCATCGGCTTTACTAAAACCGTGGCTAAGGAACTGGCTTCTCGCGGGATCACCGTTAATGCTGTCGCCCCTGGTTTTATTACTACTGACATGACTAGCAATCTCAGCCACTCCGAAGAACTGCTTAAATACATTCCCCTTGGCCGCTACGGTCAACCGGAAGATATTGCTGGGATGGTGCGTTTCCTCGCCGCTGACTCCTCCGCCGCCTATATCACCGGACAAGTGTTTAACGTTGATGGTGGCATGGTGATGGCATAGATCGGCTGTTACCAGTGTAAAAAACCTTGATACTTACAGAAATGGCGATCGCAAATGGAAGAGCGATCGCCACTTTTATTGCTTCAAGAACATTAGCTAACATTTACAACTTTCGTTACCAAAAAGTTACTCATGAAATACATTCTGTTTTCTGTATTCTCCCCCAGATAGTAAAGCAAATCAGGGAGATGACACTTATTGTTGTAGCTAGCATTTGTACCAAGGTCAAATTCTGCATTCTCATCGCCAACAAATTACAAACCAAAGTGATTGACCAAAGAGTATACGCAGCACGGCGTTGGGAAAATCCCCAAGCCAGCAAGCGATGGTGCAGATGGTCTTTGCCAGGAGTACTCATAGGATTTTTCCCTGCCATCAGTCGTCGCACAATTACTTGAGTAGTGTCCAACACTGGCAACAGCAAAAATAAAACTGTCGGAATTAGGGAAAATACAGTGTTTACCTGGAGTTTCCCTAAAATACTAGTTGCGGCCAGCACATACCCAAAAAAGTAGGCTCCGGCATCACCCATAATGATCCGCGAGGGGTGGAAGTTATGGCGCAAAAAGCCCAGCGCTGCACCCCCTAATGCAGCCAGTACCAGGGTCGCTGCTGCGCGATAGGAAATTTGGGCAGAAACCGCCAACAAACTCATGGCAGTAATAAAACTTACCCCTCCGGCTAAACCATCCATACCATCCATCAAGTTGATAGCATTAGTAATTCCTACTACCCAAAATACTGTTAGCGATATAGAAAGAAAATAGTCGATTGGTGTGCCAAAAGCGATTTCAATTCTAATACCGTTGGCAACCAGCAACAAGGCTGTGAGAACCTGAGTAAACATCCGTACTGAGGGAGGTAAGCCAAACTGGTCATCAATAAAGCCAACCAGAACTAATATCGTCCCTCCTAAAAGAATAGTCAGTACTTGAGCCAATACGCCTTGTAATTCGATTGGTCGTAAAAGGGTAGCTAATACTAGTGCCGCAATCACGCCCGTATAAATAGCCAGACCCCCTGCATTGGGCAAAGGTTCTCGGTTAAGCCGTCGTGCGTTTGGTTGGTCAGCCCAACCTACCCGCAAGGCAAATTTGCGTACTGTGGGAATTAACCGCCATGTTACTAGCCAAGCCAAGAGAAACGTAAATACTACAGCCAACCAGCCGGTGCCGCTAGGGTCGGCAATACCGAGGGATTTAAGGGAGTTGTCTAGATTCATCTCCCAATTCAACCATTACTGCTACTATTCAACATGAGCATCAACTGTATGTTAATCAATAAGTGTTAAGAGTCAAGGGTCAAGAGTCAAGAGTTATTTCTCCCTTGTCCCTCATCTCACCAATCTCCAATCTTTTGTTATGCGATCGCTCTTGGAAGTTAGCACTCTTGCTCTGTGAGTGCTAAATTGTCTAATGGAAGCGCTTGAGAAATGAAACATGGCGAAGATTATTGCATTTGATGAGGAATCGCGGCGGGCCCTAGAACGGGGTGTTAACGCTCTTGCTGATGCCGTAAAAATCACCCTTGGACCAAAAGGTCGTAACGTTCTTTTAGAAAAAAAATATGGTGCCCCCCAAATTGTCAACGATGGTATCACTGTAGCTAAAGAAATTGAATTAGAAGATCCATTAGAAAACACAGGTGCGAGACTCATCCAAGAAGTGGCATCTAAAACTAAAGATGTTGCTGGTGATGGTACTACCACGGCCACGGTTTTAGCACAAGCTTTGATCCGGGAAGGGTTAAAGAACGTTGCAGCTGGTAGCAACCCTGTAAGTTTAAAACGGGGGATCGACAAGACTGTTGAGGCGCTGGTAGCGGAAATTGCCAAAATAGCCAAGCCAGTGGAAGGAAGTGCGATCGCTCAAGTTGCTACCGTTTCAGCAGGTAATGATGAAGAAGTCGGCAGTATGATTGCCGAAGCAATGGATAAAGTCACCAAAGATGGTGTAATTACCGTTGAAGAATCCAAGTCCCTGACAACTGAACTGGAAGTAGTAGAGGGGATGCAGATTGACCGGGGTTATATTTCCCCCTACTTTATCACCAACAACGAACGGCAGACGGTGGAATTTGAAAATGCCCGCATCTTGATTACCGACAAGAAAATCAGCAGTATTCAGGATTTAGTGCCTGTACTGGAAAAAGTTGCCCGTTTGGGTCAATCTTTGCTGGTAATTGCGGAAGACGTAGAAGGAGATGCTTTGGCAACTTTGGTTGTCAATAAAGCACGGGGTGTTCTTTCTGTAGCTGCAATCAAAGCACCGGGATTTGGCGATCGCCGTAAAGCTTTGTTACAAGATATTGCCATTCTTACCGATGGACAGATGATCTCTGAAGAAATCGGCTTAAGCTTGGACACCGCTTCTATCGAAGCTTTAGGAACTGCTCGCAAAATTACCATAGACAAAGAAAACACCACAATTGTCGCCGGTAGTAGTACCAAACCAGAAGTGCAAAAGCGGATCGGGCAAATTCGCAAGCAGTTGGAAGAAACAGATTCCGATTACGATCAAGAAAAACTGCAAGAACGCATTGCCAAGCTAGCTGGTGGTGTGGCAGTGATTAAAGTGGGTGCGGCTACAGAAACCGAACTCAAAGACCGCAAACTGCGCATTGAAGATGCTTTGAACGCCACCAAAGCAGCAGTAGAGGAAGGTATTGTTGCTGGTGGTGGTACTACCTTGATCCACTTGGCAACAAAGGTAGAAGCCATTAAAAACAGCCTCCAAGATAGTGAAGAAAAAATTGGGGCTGATATTATCGGACGTGCACTGGAAGCACCCCTACGTCAAATAGCCGAAAACGCTGGTGCTGAAGGTTCTGTTATCGTCTCCAGAGTCAGGGAAACTGATTTCAACATTGGTTACAATGCCGCTACTGGAGAATTTGAAGATTTAATTGCTGCTGGTATTATCGACCCTGCAAAAGTAGTGCGTTCTGCCTTGCAGAATGCGGCTTCTATTGCTGGTTTAGTCTTAACCACAGAAGCTCTAGTTGTCGAAAAGCCTGAGAAGAAAGGCGCTGCTGCTCCCGCTGATGGCGGTATGGGCGGTATGGGCGGTATGGGCGGTATGGGTGGTATGGGCGGTATGGGTGGTATGGGTATGTTCTAATCTCTGCTGCCCCATATAAATATTTATTAAGCAGTTTGTCTTAGCTAAGGCAAACTGTTTTTTTTTTTTATCATTTCTGACCTAGAGGTGAGGGAATGATATCATATCGGCTTAAATAGTTAATACCATTTCACTCACTACCTGATACAAATGATTTGTCTCTAATTCTTTAGCCCTTTTCCTCGATCGCTTACATTTAGCGCGATGGGTTATTTTTAATTTGGAAGTCCCTGAGAAGATATTTGAACCACAGAGACACAAAGAAAACTATATTTTGCTATCAAGCCTCATCAAAAATCTCATATTTGGATTTTTCAAAATTAACAAATGACTAATAATTAATTATTAAAGGTAAAACTATATGGTCAGAAAAATACGTCGGCGAAATAAAGCCGTCAATCATCTATTTATCAAAGACTTTTATCAACAACCAGGAAATGTACCAGGAACTCTGATCATTGATGAAAATGCGGAATATCCGGAAATAATTTTGATTGATTATAACCAAAATAATTACATCAGCAAACAAATAGAAACTCCGGAGGAATGCATCAGTTATTTAGATAGATCATCTGTAACTTGGGTTGATGTGCAGGGTTTAGGTAATCAAGACATATTACAAAGAGTGGGTCAAGTATTTGATTTACATCCTCTAGTTTTAGAAGATATCGTCAATGTGCCAGAGCGACCGAAAACAGAAGATTATGAAGACCAATTATTAATAATTTCTCGGATGGTAGTCCCAAAGGAGAATGCTTTTGGCTTTTATAGCGAACAAGTAAGTTTTGTACTAGGTAAAAATTATTTACTGACTGTACAAGAAGAACCAGAACATGATTGCTTTGAAGCAGTGCGATCGCGGATTGAAAAATCTAAGGGTATTATTCGCAAATCAGGAGCAGATTATTTAAATTATGCCCTGTTAGATGCAATTATTGATGGCTTTTTTCCTGTGTTAGAAAGTTATGGTGAGCAACTTGAAGATTTAGAAGAGGAAGTCATGGTCAAACCTACCCAGAAAACACTCAAAAAGATTTACCAAATTAAGCGAGAATTACTGCAACTACGTCGCGCCATTTGGCCGCAACGGGATGTAATTAGTTCTTTGATGCGAGATAGCGGTGAACTTATAAGTGATGAGGTGCGAATCTATCTCAGAGATTGTTATGACCATGCAGTGCAAGTAATTGATATGGTAGAAACTTACCGCGAACTGACATCAGGATTGATGGATGTTTATTTGTCAGCAGTTAGTAACAAAATGAATGAAATAATGAAGATACTAACGGTGGTTTCGTCAATTTTTATTCCCTTAACTTTTGTAGCGGGAATTTATGGAATGAACTTCAATACCGAAAAATCCCCCTATAATATGCCTGAACTGAATTGGTATTGGGGATATCCGATGTGCTTGGCAGTTATGGCAGCGATCGCAGGTGGATTATTATTCTTTTTTTGGCGGCGGGGCTGGCTAGAACGGTCTGTAACGATGAAGCAAGATTAAATATAGGGTATGGCTATGAAACGAATATACAAAATTATTAGAGGGAGTCTATATTTTAAGTTATGAGAGGAAATGGCGACCAAAATTTACTGGTTTTGACGCTTTATATTATCGGCGTCACTTATATTTTTAATTTGATGATTGAGTCGATCGATGACAAAATCAAATTTGAACATCAAAAAGGAGTTGTTGACGATCAACTCAAAGAGCAAAATCTCCAAGACCAAGTAGGAATTTCTTTTAGACTTAGCCCCTCATACTCATTTGACGAGTTGAAAGAGTTGTCAGTTAGCATTGAAAATAAATCTGATAATCTTGCTATCTATATTGATTGGGACAATAGCTCGATAGTAGTTGAACACAACAAGCAATCACGCCGAGTAATTCGCAAATCACCAGACTTGACCCGCGACTTGGCTGTACCGCAAAGTCCCAGCCTTGTCGCTCCCAAGAAAACGCTTTCTGCAACAGTGACAGCAGAAGATGTTTTCAGCCGAGATGCAACTACAGGAACTTACTCAACAACAAAAGCCTTAATTGATATTAGTGGTTTACAAAAAAGTCCTGTCAAGGCGCAAAGAAAGTTGTACAACGATTTTGTTAACAGAACAAAACAGTTAGATTTTTCCCTACAGTTAGTACTGCGAATTTCTGAGGTACGTGTTGGTCTGGCTCCTGGTGTGAATATCCCGCCAATGTGCATTGTTAATTGTCCTTTCACAATCAGGAAACTGCCTTGGACTTACGCCCTACCTTGGAATAAAAAGAAGTAATTCAAATCAGACACACAATGCCATCCAAGATTACACTGGATCTAGGGAGGGAGTAGACGCAGGCGGTTGCAGATCGGTTAGAACAACTGGTTTGAGGAAAGTCCGGGCTCCCGAAAGACCAAACTTGCTGGATAACGTCCAGTGCGAGCGATCGTGAGGATAGTGCCACAGAAAGATACCGCCAAAATAAGTCAAAAGATAAAAGCTAAAAGTAAAAAGAAAGAAATCTTCTTTTACCTTTGTACTTTTTACTTTTTACTTGTTTTGGTAAGGGTGCAAAGGTGCGGTAAGAGCGCACCAGCAGCGTCGAGAGGCGCTGGCTCGGTAAACCCCGGTTGGGAGCAAGGCGAAAGGAACTATGGTTGGTCTTTTACCAGTTCCGCAAAAACAGAGCCGCTAGAGGCGTTTGGTAACAAACGTCCCAGATAGATAACTGCCCTCATTGTAGGGAGGTTACAATAACATCTCTACATCAGAGAACAGAACCCGGCTTATGATCTGCTCTCTCCCTTTTTAATTATTGAGCATTGGGCATTGGGCATCGGGCTTTGGGGAGGTAGTGCGTTGCGCGGGTTTCCAAGGCACTCCGTTGGGCGGCTAGCCTTCGGCAACGCCAAGGGCGAACGCCGACTTGAAGGAAGTGCCGTCGCGTTGTAGCAACTGCCGTCATTGGGCAAGAACGGAATAGGCAATAGTCATTTGTCATTTGTTCTTATCTCCTCCATCTCCCTCATCTTCCACTGCTCCCTGCTCCCCTGCTCCCTTCTCCCCTTCTGATTGAATGTCCCTCGCTTATCCACGCCGTCAGCGGCAGCTTGAAAGTTTAGTTAAAAAATTAGGGCTACTCAAAGAAGCACCCATACAGTGGCAACTGCTAGATTTAGCGCTGACTCATCCTACTGTCTCTGAGTCCGCAAATTATGAGCAACTAGAGTTTGTCGGTGATGCTGTGGTGCGCTTAGTAGCTGCGGTGGTGTTGTGGGAACATTATCCAGATTGTCCAGTGGGGGATTTTGCGGCAATTCGTTCTGTATTAGTGAGCGATCGCATTCTCGCTCAATTAGCCAGAGAATATGGTTTAGAACTATATCTATTAGTCGCTGGTAGTGCTACTGCTGATAAAGTTGGTCAAGAATCTCGGCTGGCGGATGCTTTTGAAGCTGTTCTGGGTGCGTTGTACCTCAGCACTAACAATCTCGATCTCATCCGTCCTTGGCTAGATCCTCACTTCAAACAATTAGCTGCAGAAATTCGTCTCGATCCAGCTAGGTTGAACTACAAAGCTGCGCTGCAAGAATGGACTCAGGCGCAATTTAAAGTTTTACCTGAGTATCGGGTTGTAGAAGTGACTCAACCCCATCGCAATCAAGAGCGTTTCGTTGCGGAAGTGTGGTTGCACGGCAAACAATTAGGTCAAGGTAAGGGACGTTCTATTAAAGCTGCCGAACAAGCCGCAGCTAAAGTAGCTTTTTTATCTATTAGTAATCCGGAACAACCCTGAACCCAATAGGCTATTCATCCGAAGATAATTCAGTTATTACTCAAGAGCTTAAATTCCACTGTCAAAAATTTAACTCTTGAATCTTGACAAATAACTAATGAATAACCAAATTACAATTGCTGTCCTGGGCGTTGGGCGTTGGGGCGTGCATTTGCTACGGAATTTTTTAGAACATCCCCAAGTGCGTATTGGTGCAGTTGTAGACCCCAATCCAGAAAGGTTGGCTGCGGTAAAACGGCAATTTAATTTAAATGAAAATGTATTATTAACAACTGAGTGGCAGGCTGTAAAGCAAGTATCAGATTTGAATGCAGTGGCGATCGCTACTCCTGCTACCACTCATTATCACCTGATTAAGGATGCTCTTAAGCAGGGATACCATGTTTTAGCAGAAAAGCCCTTAACTCTAGACCCAGTAGAATGTCGTGAACTTTGCCAGTTAGCAGAGCGACAGCATTTAATACTGATGGTAGATCACACATATTTATTTCACCCCGCCGTTGAGAAAGGGCAAGCTGTAATTCAGGCGGGTAAGTTAGGAGATTTACGCTATGGCTACGCCACCCGCACTCATTTAGGTCCAGTCCGACAAGATGTGGACGCATTGTGGGACTTAGCGATTCACGATATTGCCATCTTCAACACTTGGCTGGGTCAGCTACCAGTGAAAGTGCAAGCAACGGGTACGGTGTGGTTGCAGGGAGTTAGGGACAAGGAGACAAGGGGACGCGGAGACGCGGAGAATTTCACGGCATCTTCTTCATCCCACGACCAAGAGCTAGCTGACTTAGTATGGGTGACGCTGACATATCCAGATGGCTTTCAAGCATATATTCATCTTTGCTGGCTGAATACTGATAAACAAAGACGGTTGGCGGTTGTCGGTCAGCGTGGTAGCTTGATTTTCGATGAAATGTCACATTCATCGCCTTTAACCCTATTGCAAGGTGAGTTTGAATTTCAGGACAATCAATTTCTGCCCATAAATCAAAGCCATGAGGTATTAGAAGTAGAAAAGGGCGAACCATTGCAGCGGGTTTGCGATCGCTTTATTTCTTGTATCCTCAAAAATACTCCCCCAGTGGTTTCATCTGGTTGGGTAGGCGCAGAGTTAGTGCAAATTCTCGCCGCCCTGACAATATCTCTCCAGCGAGGTGGGGAAGTTGTGTTTCTCAAAGCTGAGAATTGGGGACAAGAAAGAAAAAGCAGGGGAGGAAACAAATAACTATGCCCAAACCCCTACCTTTCCGAAGTACCGTTAGCACAAGCTTCTCCCGTCGCTAGACTAGACAAAACAGTTTGTGGACTCAGAAGATTGACTTCGCAAGTATCTTCCACAAGCGGCAACTCGTCTTTGGGTTCATCTATCCTTGCTATTGTAGATTCTGGGATTTCTGTAGACTCAAGTAGCGGTTCTGGTTGAAGATGAGCAAAGCCGTTCATTCCCCTGTTTGCCTCATCTATGGCGGAGATTTCGATATCCTTAAAATTACCTTCCTCTACTGGGGGAGATAATAGGGAAATATCAATTAAAGGCAAAGTGATAGTGACTGTTGTGCCTTGATGAAGCCCCGCACTTTTGAGGGTTATACTGCCTTTCATGAGTTCGATTAAGTTGCGTGAAATCGCCAGTCCTAATCCTGTACCCTCAATTTTGCGTGTACTTGCACCATCTACCATCACAAAGGGACGAAATAGTTTGTGCTGTTGGGCAGGATCGATCCCCATGCCTGTATCTGTGATATGAATCAATACTTGGGATTGCTCGTAACTTTTGTGGATTTCACAAGCGATCGCAATGCTTCCTTCTTCGGTAAATTTAGTAGCATTGCCAATTACATTAATCAGTACTTGCTTGAGCTTTGCTGCATCTGCTTTCACTGGAATTTGCTCGCTACCCAGGTCAGTTTTCAACTGCAAGCCTCTTTGTTGTACATTCACTGACTGTAAATTAATGACTTCCAGCAGTAATTTTCTCAGATCCAGAGGTTCTGCGACTACTGAAAGTTTGCCCGCTTCAATTTTAGAAATATCAAGTAAATCATTAATAATTCCTAATAGATGAATCGCTGTTTCATCGGCACGCTTGAGGAATTCTATTTCTTCTTCTCGGTTATCACACAAGCCATCGTGAACTAGGCGAACACAGTTAATAATAATATTTAGTGGATTTCGCAATTCGTGAGAAGTTGTAGCTAAAAACTGACTTTTAATTTGATTAGCAGTTTTTGCTTCTTTCCACGCTATTTCCAGTTCTTCTGCCCAAGCTTTGAGTCTTTCAACCATTTGATCTAGGGCTTGTGCTAGTTGATTAAACTCCCGAATTTTAAAATGATGAGGAATTGGTTGGGCGTTGTGATGGCTGTCAATATTGAGAGCATAATCTCGCAATTCTTCTACTGGTCTTGCGAGGTAAGGAGCTAAATACAAAGATGCTAATAAACTTGCACCTATTAAACCCACTGTTAAAACAATGAGAATCAGTTTTATTTCTTCCAAACCAAAAAGAGCATTTTCTACACTGGTAACAGCTAAAACAATCCATTTTTGCTGTGAATTTTGTTTAATGGGATCTTTAATTGCTGTATAACCGGCTACTAATTCTTGCTTCTGATTAAAAGACACATCTGTAGAATCTTTTTGCCCTATATTCGCATTTTGAATAATACTTTGAAGTTTGGCAGCATCTGGATACTGTTGAATATTATTCCCCACTCTTTCTGGTAATGGGTGCGCTAAAATTGTGCCATCTTCAGAGATAACTAGTAGAGAGCCTGTGAGCGATCCCGGCTGTTTTGTGGTTTGTTGGTACAATGCTGAATGAAGACTTAAGCTGTAAAGCAATTTACCTGTATCATCATAGACTGGAGCCGATAATAATACTTGCAATTGGTTTTGTGGATCTCTAGAACCAGTTGTTCCAGCCTTGGGAGGTAAAATTGCTGTAATATCAACTCCTTGGCTAGGCAAAGATTGGCTCAGTTCTTCAATCGGTTTGTCGTCACAAGTACTGGCAACTATTTTGTCTGTTTGTAAATTCTTTAATTGAAGACATTCAATTTTGGTTGGCAGTTGTTGCGCTATTTGATTAAGAAATTCCTGCGCCTCAGTGAGTGAACGAGACTGTATAACTTTTGTTTTACTGATAATGAGCAAACTAGTTTTCAGGGTTGCGATCGCATCTACAATCTTCTCCCCTTTAATAACGGCACTTTCTGTTAAGTTCTGTCGCGCCGTTTTTAATAGGCTAGTGCGTGCCTTATTTAAGGCGACAATCTCTCCTATTAATAACACTGGCACAAACAGCAGCAATATTCTTGTTAATAAAATACGCCGAAAGGATGATTGACGGGACTTATCCATCGAACGTCTCACTTCGCATCTGCAAACCACAACAGCCAAAGATATGCAATTAGACCAGCTAGATGAGACATTTTGTTAAGTTATCAATACTTTATTAGCAAACGTTAAAGATATCAAAGTTTGTATCTGCAAAAAGAAACATGGTATACCAAAACCCGTGAAGCTTATCTGTAAAAAAGGCTTGTGTTGCATATCTATACACTGGCGAAATCACTAAACAGTAGCTTGCATATATGGATTTTTGTTAAATCTACACACAGCAAGGAAAATACTAAAACTATCAAAGTAACTCAATGGTGCAACATCGTCCTCACACCACAGTGGTTTTGGCAATGAGTGCAGATGGCAAAATAGCCGACTTTAGGCGATCGCCTGCTCGGTTTGGCTCAAAGGCTGATAAAGCACACCTGGAAAAACAAATCGCCGCCTCTGATGCCGTTCTCTTTGGTGCTGGTACACTTCGTGCATACGGTACTACACTAACCGTATCACATCCTACACTGCTGCAACGTCGAACACAGGAGGGCAAATCTACCCAGCCAGTTCATATAGTCATTACACAATCTGCTAACCTCAATCCGGAAATTCACTTTTTTCAACAACCAATTAAACGCTGGTTGCTTACAACTACAGTTGGCGCACTTTCCTGGCAAGGACAATCAGAATTCGATCAAATTCTGGTTTTTGAAACACCAAAGGGCAAGATAGATACTCCTGCCGCACTAAAACACCTGGTATCTCTACATATAACACGCTTAGTAGTATTGGGGGGTGGGGAGTTAGTAGCGTCAATGCTGGAACTAGATTTAATAGATGAATTATGGTTGACGGTCTGTCCCTTGATTTTAGGTGGTGCTAATGCACCCACACCAGTATCTGGCGAAGGATTTCTGGCGAATTTGGCACCCCGCCTCCAACTTTTAGAAGTTCATCAAGTTGAGCAGGAAGTGTTTTTGCACTATCGGCTACAACGATCGCTAGATTAGATTACCCTATAGAAATTGGGCATGGGGCATGATGAAAAGAGGGGGAAGAAAACTCCCCACACTTCCCACACTCCTATATCTCCCTTGTCTCCTTCATCTCCCTCATCCTAGTTACCTAAAAACCCACACGATGATAGAAAAACTAAAACCTCGCTATTCTATCGTTTGGATCGATAAAATTGCCGAAATACCCCAACAGGCTTGGGATGCTTTGGCATTACCCCTCAAAACTCCTTTTTTAGAGTGGGAGTGGCTGAACAATCTGGAGATATCCCACAGTGCAACACGCAGAACTGGTTGGTTGCCAAATCACTTAACACTATGGCGCGATAGAGAATTGATTGCTGCGGCCCCTCTGTACTTGAAAGGACATAGTGCTGGTGAATTTGTTTTCGATCACCAGTGGGCAAATTTAGCTGAACGTATTGGGGTGGATTATTACCCGAAATTGTTGGGAATGACACCGTTTACTCCTGCTGAAGGCTATCGTTTCTTGATTGCCTCTGGAGAAGATGAGGATGAAATTACAGGCTTGATGGTGCATGAGATTGACTCTTTCTGCACTAAGCAGCGCATTTCTGGGTGTCATTTTCTTTATGTCGATCCCCAATGGCGTCCTGTGCTGGAAAGGCAAGGTTTTACAAGTTGGTTGCATCACAGCTACATCTGGGAAAATGGAGGATTTAAAAATTTTGATGATTACTTAGCTGTGTTCAACGCCAATCAGCGCCGCAATATTAAGCGGGAACGCAAAGCAGTAGAAAAGGCGGGTTTACGATTACAACCACTGACTGGTGATGACATCCCTCATTCCTTGTTTCCTTTGATGTATCAGTTCTATGCGGATACTTGTGACAAGTTTGGCTGGTGGGGTAGTAAATACCTGACAAAACGGTTTTTTGAACAGTTACACAGCAATTATCGCCATCGAGTGTTGTTTTTTGCAGCATACAGCGAACAAGATAGTCGACACCCCATAGGAATGTCTTTTTGTTTATTTAAAGGTGACAGACTATATGGGCGCTATTGGGGAAGTTTTCAAGAAATAGATTGCTTACATTTTGATGCTTGCTATTATGCACCCATTCAATGGGCGATCGCTAACGATATCCAAATGTTTGATCCAGGTGCTGGTGGACGCCACAAAAAACGGCGCGGTTTTCCTGCTAAACCCAATCAAAGTTTGCACAGATTTTACAACAGTCGTTTATCACAAATTTTGCTGCCCTATATCAGAGAAGTGAATCAACTCGAACAGCAGGAAATTGAGGCGATGAATGCGAAGTTACCTTTTAGTAAACAAGATGCTGAGAGCTAATAAATTATAAACAGACTAAGAATACACGGGAATATAGGAAAGGAAGAATTACACTTGAAATAGAGTGCAAAAACTTTTTTGCGGAAATTTGATTTTAAGAATAACTATGAATTTGATGGTAGAAGATTTGGCAGCAATTGACGATCTGCTTTCTGGGCGTCATATTGAACTTGACCCTAGCGGATATTTCATTATCTACTTGGATCGGGAAGCAAAGTTAATTTATGCCAAGCATTTTACAAATGTAATTGATGAGCGTGGTTTAGCTGTAGATCCAGAAACGGGGAAGGTGATTCCTGCTAGGGGAAAAGTAGAACGAACTCACACAACTGTATTTAGTGGGAGAACAGCCAAGGAACTTTGCATCAAAATCTTTGAAGAAACTCAGCCCTGTCCTGTAAGTCTTTTAGACCATGCAGCCTATTTAGGTAGAGAATTTGTCCGGGCTGAGGTGGCTTTAGTGACAGGGCAAGAGTACGTTCAAGATTGAATTTAACTGCTAATTGTTGACAGTTGACAGTTAACGGTTAACAGTCAGCTATCAGCTATTAGCCATTGTTCGTTGGTTGATTAACTTGGTAAAGATAATAAGTCGCCATTGGGATAATAGTAGCCGCAATTAATAGCCCTACCACCCAAGCAGTGGCATTACCTTTATCTTTGTCAGTTTCTTCTGCTGTCTTGAATGTGCCTTCTACCTGCACATTCTCAACGATTTTCGGTGGGCCGGGATCGGCTTGCCCAGAGAGAACGGCGACTAGGCGATCGCTCGCATCTAAGAATGCTTGGTTATATTTATTACCATTACGCAATGGAGCCATGACAGTTTCTGAAGCTACGCTCTCAGCAATAGAGTCTGATAGCAAAGACTTGACTTTATCTCCAGTGATGATGGCTGTGCCATTGGTAACTGTGTCAATTACCAATAGAGTTTGATTGGCTTGTGCTTCTTTTGTGGGAAACCATTTTTCAAACAGCGCTTTGGCAAAACTTTCTGGTGTTTCCCCATAGTCAAGGCGGCGAATGGTGACAATTCTGGTTTCGTAACCAGTTTTCTTAGCCAAATCTGCCAACTTGCTGCTAATTTGACCTTCATTTACACGGCTGATTGCCTCTGCTTGATCCACAACCCAGGTGCTATTGTCTACAGCTAGGTTGGGTATTTGATATGCGCCAGTAGCTAATGCCGATGGCACAACGAGGCAAGAAACTAGAGCGATCGCTACTAATGGCAGAATTAGCCTAATCAGGTATTGTGGGATGATAATTACTTGGTTGAGGAGCTGTTTCATTAGATAAACTCGCAGACAGTCTTGCACCAAAAATACTACACAACCAATGTCAAAATCACCTGGTTTATAGCTTTTTACAGCTGAAAGTTTTCGCTATACCCAAAAGATAGATTTTATTGTCAATTTTGATGGTTGCAGTACAGACTAACTACCGCTAAGAAATACCGCCCGATTTAGGAATTTATCTAAATTGGGCGGATTTTGCAAACCATTGGCAGATTATACCATATAGCTCAAGATTTTTTGCTGATTGACTTAACTTATTCCCAACGATTTTGGGCAATAGAGGCGATCGCTACTTTCAAGCGGAGGTAGATTTCCTTATGGTGAATTGGATTGTATTTGAGGTGAGTACCCTCTGTAGCAAACCTTTGTAATGGGGGAGTAGGATTAAATTACACTGCTAAACTTGTAATTAAAGGCAATTAATGTTAGCAAAAAAGGCACGAGGAAAAGTTCAATGAATACTGTTGTTCTCAATCTCGAACCGATCGCTCATTTAACCGATGAGCAATTTTATCAATTGTGTATTGCTAATAAGGATTTAAGCCTGGAAATGAGTGCAGCAGGAGAATTAATCATTGTGCCGCCAGTAGGAGGAGAAAGCGGAAATCAAGAAGCTGGACTAATCGCTGATTTAGAAATTTGGAATCGTCAAGCTAAATTAGGCAAAGTTTTTAGTTCTTCAACTATTTTTATCCTGCCAAATGGTGCAAAACGTTCCCCTGATGCGGCTTGGGTAAAGTTGGAACGGTGGGAAGCTTTAACACCAGAACAGCGAAAAAAATTTCCGCCACTTGTACCTGATTTTGCCATTGAACTGCGTTCTGAAACAGATAGGCTCCAACCTCTGCAAGAGAAAATGCAGGAATATATAAAAAATGGTTTGCGTTTGGGTTGGCTGATTAATCCTCAAGATGCAACAGTGGAAATTTACCGACACAACAAAGCTGTAGAAATTGTGCAAATGCCAGCGATTCTTTCTGGAGAAGATATATTACCTGGATTTGAGTTGCAAGTTTAGCTTAGAAAATTTTTATGAATGAGCGATCGCATAGTTTTAGTATCCAGAGCGATGTTGAATCGCAGCGATCGTATTAAATACAGTTTCGATAAACGTAGATTTGGAACCAGTTGGTTTTAGTAGTATTTTTGCTAAATAAGGTAGCGCTTCAGTAGTACCTTTTTTTTCTAATGCTTCAGCAACTGTTATAGCAATATGATCAATATCATCATCAGTTACATATTTATTCAAAGCTTCTATCAATGCTGCTATAGCTGCTTGGGAACTAATTTTTCCTAATGCTGTCGCTGCTGTTGATTTAATCAAAGGACAGCCATCATTTAAAGCATGAGTTAGTCCAGGAATTGCTGCTTCTGAGCCAAGTTCTCCCAAAATCGTCGCAGCACTCTCCTGAACAAATTCATTCTTATTGTTCATAGCTTCTATGAGAAATGGAACAGCTACATCAGAGCCAATGTTACCTAAAGCAAAAGCAGCGGCTTGGCTAACTTTAAAATCTACATTGTTAAGAGCTTGAATTAGTACCGGAATGGCAATCTGAGAACCAATTTGCCCTAAAGCACGGATAGCATCAATCTGATGAGATTGATTATTCAACATCTGAATTAGTAGTCTCTCTGCCAATTGAGGCGCAGTCATTCCTAACGAACGAATAGCATTGAGATAAAGATATCCGCTATGAAAAGCTTCTATTAAAGTTGCTTGTGCTGTATCAGAGCCAATATTTCCCAATGCAGCAACAGCACGATCCTGAACCATCCAGTTTTCATCTAAAAGTAATGGAATTAATGCTTCCTCTACTTGTAGAGATTTGATTTCTCCTAAAGCAGAAGTAGCACTATATCTAATTCGATAGTTTTCATGTTGCAAAGCTTGAATTAGTGCTGTAACTGCTGTTTCAGATCCAATTTTACCCAAAGCATCAGCAACATACCAATTGACTGAAGGAGATTCATCATTTAATGCTTTAATTAGTGAAGGAATCGCTACTTCAGATTTAATTTTCCCTAAAGCAGAAGCAGCCTGGATACGAACTTTAGGATTTTCATGCTGCAAAACTTCAATTAATGCTGGTACAGAAACCTCATAACCAATTTTTCCTAAGGTAGACGCAGCCATTTGTACAACATAAGGATTTTTGTCTCTCAAAGATGGAATCAATAAGTATACAATTTCTTCTCTACCTATTTCTGCTAATGCTTCAGCAGCGTTACCACGAACCCAAGAATTTTCATGGTTCAAAGCATGAATTAATCCTGCTTCAGCTAACTGCGATCCAATTTGCCCCAAGATGTAAGGAGCTGGCCAATAGACATCTGATTTTTGATGGTTTAATGCCTCAATCAATGCTCTCACCGCCACATCAGATTTAATTTCACCAAAGGCAAATGTAGCAGTCCGAGGAATACAGCTTTCCTCGTCATTCAATGCTTCTACCAGATAGGGAATGGCATAGTCAGAACGTGTAATCCCCAAAAGTTGAACTTTCAATACTTCAGGGACTTGTAATGCAGTTACCAAACCCACAGTTTGCACTTGAAACTCTGGTTTTACTGCTCCTGCTAACTTTGCCCCTAATCGCAAATCTATCTCTAAGGCTAACCTGACAACTCGTAACGCTTGAGCCTCATCCTCTAGCTGCGCTAACATCTGCGCTATAAGTTCTGTCCATTGCAGGTAATTGAGGTAATCTCGTTGCAGTTGCTCATCACTCAACTGGGCTAGCTGTTGCAGGAGATTGTTAGACTCTAAGGGCGGTTGACGATAAAATTCCATTTGCTTTCCTCAATTTACAGCAATGGATGCTTGGCTCCTCAGTATAAATATATGACTATCATCCTCACTAATGACGACGGTATCGATGCGCCTGGAATTAAAGCGCTACTCAATGCTGTCAAGGACAAAAATGTAATTGTCGCTGCGCCGAGAGATCATCAATCTGGCTGTGGACATCAAGTTACGACTACTCGCCCCATTACTCTCCAGCGACGATCGCAAACTGAATATGCGATCGCCGGTACTCCTGCTGATTGCGTAAGAATTGCAATATCACAAATTAGTGACGATATCAAATTTGTGTTGTCGGGGATCAATGCTGGGGGTAACTTGGGCGTAGATGCCTATATTTCTGGTACTGTGGCGGCGGTACGAGAAGCTGCAATGAACGGTATACCAGGGATTGCTATTTCCCACTATCGCAAAGCCAAGCAAGATTATGACTGGGAACTTGCTGCTAAATTCACAGCGGAAGTTTTAGCTGACTTACTCCAGCGTTCCCTAGAACCAGGACACTTCTGGAATGTGAATTTGCCACATCTGCAACCAGGAGAACCATACCCGGAAGTGGTGTTTTGCCAACCCTGTACCAAAGCCTTACCAATTAACTATCGAATAGAAGGCGATGATTTTTATTATGTAGGGGAATATGCAAAACGCGATCGCACTCCTGGTAGCGATGTGGATGTCTGTTTTTCGGGTAACATTGCTGTTACCAAATTAAGGGTGTAGTCAAGAGTCCAGAGTCAAGAGTCAATGGTCATTAGTTATTTCTCCCCACACTCCCCACACTCCCCACACTCTCTTGTCTCCCTACTACTCCTCCTCATCTGACCCTTGGAGCAGTATCATCAGCTTATCTAAGGTTTGGGTGAGTTGGCTGAGTTTTTGTAATGAATCATCCTGAGATTCAGCAAGGGTTTGTACAGCGTCACACAATGCGAAAATTTGATAACCTTGCTGCTGTAACTGCTTTCCTTGGGCTTCCATTTGCACGCTGAGAGTCTCCATTCTTTGGGCGAGGCTCTCAATTGTCTCCGTAGTAGAAAGTACTGCTTCGCCGATTTGCTCAACAATCGATTCCAAGCGACCTATTTTAACTTCGACTCCTGTTGAAATCATGATCCTTACCACCCTAATTTTGAAAGATCAACATAGTAATATCGCTACGGATATTGAATAATTTAATATACGCATTAACACTATGAAACCGCCACTCTTAAAATGTAATTGATAATTTTTACGTATTTATTCGTAGCAAATTATAGCGAGAGGAACTTGATGACTAATTTTCCTAATGTTTAGTCGCCTTTGTCCGGAGATGTTTAATTAACTTTATCCTAAAAATATAAAAAATCACGATCTCAGCATCCTTGTTAAAGATCAAGTAAATACACGGAAAAAATAAAATCTTTTTAATACTCTTAAGCTTATATTCAAATCAAGGCTAAGTAATTTTACTTTTATCGCTTGATTTTAGTTTGGACGATGTACCCCACACAATTACATAATGTTTTTCAAAGTGCAACTTTTACAGGTTGGGAATTAAAATTTATTCCTCACCCCTCGCTAAAATCCAAATTTAAACGTTGTCTAGATATTTTAGGTAGCTTAGTAGGGTTATTAATTTTAGCAATTGTGTTTGTGCCAATTGCGATCGCTATTAAAATCGATAGTCCCGGACCAATATTTTTTACTCAAGAAAGATATGGATATCGAGGAAGAACATTTCTGATTCGGAAATTCCGTTCAATGGTTAGCAATGCGGAAAATTTAAAGTCTTTAGTCGAGAATGAAGCTAAAGGACTCATATTTAAAAACCAAAATGACTTTCGGATAACTAAGGTTGGTCGATTTTTGCGACGTACTAGCTTAGATGAAATACCTCAGTTTTGGAATGTTTTAGTAGGTGAAATGAGCTTAGTTGGTACACGTCCGCCTACTGCTGATGAAGTAGCTAATTATTCACCGCGCCACTGGCAAAGGTTGAATGTTAAACCAGGTTTAACTGGCGAATGGCAAGTTAATGGTCGTTCTCAGGTGACAGATTTTGAACAAATAGTTGATCTAGATCTGCGCTATCAACAAAATTGGCATATATTTTATGATTTGTTGTTAATTGGCAAAACTTTTTATGTAATCTTCAAGAAAACAGGAGCTTGCTAATTACAGCTATATATAGCAGTCCTAAATCATTTATGAGCAACCACTAATGATGAAGGACTGCCTTGAGAAAACATTTCACAACTCAAATTAGCAACAATTGATTTGTTTAGATTACTAAGTTAATTGCGTTGCGCAAACATACAATACCGATCGCCAAAAAAGCTAACCCAGCAAAGCGCATTCTATTTGGTAACATTGCGTAAATTTCTCTAGCACTCATCACCACAGCACATTGAGTTAAGGTAACGCCTAGTACATAAATAACTAAAGGCAACATTCCCGTTTCAATGGCAGATCCAGTACTAGCATAACCGTGAAATAAACCTGCGATCGCTCCCAGCAATGAGAGTAATACCCAGTTCGGTTGTTTTGACAACATTAGCATAGCGCCAATGGCAATCGTGGAAGTTGCAATCCCGATTTCTGCACCTGCTAAATTCACATGGCATAGATGAATTACTGTACCAAAGACTCCTGCTGACACAAAAGCCGCAGCAATCAAAGCACCGCGAACCATTCCCGCCGAGAGTAAGCCGATGGCTACAAGACTAACCAGACGATCTAAGCTAATTACTGGATCTGCGATTCCCCAAAGGAAACCTTCCCAGGAATTAGAAATAGACGCATGAACGTGAAAGCCACTCAATGAACTCAATAAGCTGATTAAAACTAGAGCTGCGATCGCTCCAGCATGACGACGCTGTAATCTAGTAGCAGATGTTGATAACTCAACTGTTAACATCAATTTATACCAAATATTTATTTTTTTGGTAATTTATATTACCCAAGTTCTCGGAAAAACTAACATAGTCTTCACTATAGATATCGGCAAATACGTAAACTTATGTAAAATTACTACTATTAGAGAATTTCTAATTGATAATTTAACCAGAGGGCAGTATTTTCGCTAATTCCGCAGATTTCATCCGTATGGGAATTTGAATCAGAATTTCCGTTCCTTGAGACGAGGCTGATATACATTTCAAGTGACCACCATGTTGAGCTACGATTTGGTAGCTAATTGACATCCCTAGATTTGTAACTGTACCAATAGATTTGTTAGTAAAAAAGAGATGATTTTCTTGTAAATCTTCTGTCATCCCACAGCCATTATTAGCCATCCGGATCTGCACTTGATTGCTACTATCTAAAACCTCAGTATGAATTATAATTTTAGGCTGCTCATTTGAGCCTTTCAAAGTATCAATAGCATTATTCAGAATATTAAGAAATACTTGATTTAATTGTCCAGGATAACACTCAACTTTAGGCAATTGACCATACTCTTTAATAACTTGGATATCGGCACGATCTGCTTTGCCTTTTAAGCGGCTCTGTAAAATTAGAAGGGTACTATTAATACCTTCGTGAATATCAACTTCCTTGACATCTGCTTCATCCAATCGAGAGAAATTTCGCAAACCTAAGATTAGCTTAAGGATGCGATCGGCTCCCATTTGCATAGAAGATAAGATTTTAGGTAAGTCTTCTCTAATGAAATCGAGATCAATTTTTTCAACATGAACTTGAATTTCTGCTTGGGGATTTGGATAGTATTCTTGGTAAAGCGAAACCAAATCAAGCAAGTTTTCGGCATATTCATTAGCTGCTGTACTATTGCCATAAATAAAGTTAATCGGGTTGTTAATTTCATGAACAATACCCCCAACTAATTGCCCTAGAGAAGACATTTTTTCTGTATGAATTAGTTGTGCCTGCGTTTTCGATAATTCTTGCAGTGTCAGCTTCAGTTGACTGTTAGCTGTTTCCAGTTGCGCTGGACTTGGCATAGCTAGAGCTTGAGGAATTATCGGCAATAATACAATAGCTGTATAAATTGAAATAAAAGCCGTTATCGCTTTAATTAAACCAGAAAGCCAATAAGTTGGATGCCAAAGCGTCCATATTTCCATTAAATGTGTTGTACCGCAGGAGATGATAAAAGCTCCAAATAATAGCAGTATTGATTTGAAAGGCAAATCCTCTCGTTTGCGAACAAAGTACACCAGTGCAACAGGGATTGAAAAATAGGCTAAGGCAATCAAAGAATCTGAGAGGATGTGTAGCAATACTAACCCTGGTTTCCAGAGGTAGCAGTGTCCATGCGGAATAAATCCGCCATCAACAAAGAAACTTTGTAATAATCCCAACATAGTGTATTTACTTTGTATAATTTATCAAGCCAATGACTTGACAAATTATACGCGCATTATAGGAAATTGTCGCTAGTACGCAAACCCCTAATGCAATAATTCTTCTATCTGATGCTGACTCCACAACTTTCTGTACAAACCTGGTTGCTGGACAAGTTCTAAATGCTTACCCATCTGGACAATTTTGCCTTGCTCCATGACAAAAATGCGATCGGCAGCGGCAGCAGCAGACAGTTGATGAGTAATAAAAACAACTGTTTTTCTATCAGTACCACTAGAAAGGTTGTTCAGGATTTGTGTAGCTGTTTGATTATCCACGCTGGAAAGGGCATCATCCAATATTAAAACTGGAGCATCAACTAGCATTGCCCTAGCCAAAGCAGTACGTTGTCGCTGTCCACCAGAAAGCGTAATTCCGCGTTCACCAACTATAGTTTCGTACTGCTGCGAAAAATTGCTAATTTCTGAGTGAATTTGCGCCTGTTGGGCTACCATCTCTATATTTTGCTGTTCCCTAACTGGGTCGCCGTAGCGGATATTATTTTTGATGGTGGTGCTGAACAGAAAGCTATCTTGGGGAACATAGGCGATCGCACCTCGTAAATCGGCTAATGCAATCTTTGTAATGTCCAATCCATCCAAAAATAACTGCCCTGATTCAATCTCCAATAAGCGTGGTAAAGCATTGGCTAAAGTAGATTTCCCAGAACCGATAGCCCCAACAATTGCCACCGTTTCCCCAGGATTAATCGTAAAGTTGACATTATCTAAAGCTGGAGTAGTAGCGCTTGGGTAGGTGTAACTGAAATTTTTAGCTGTCAGTTTTCCTCGAACTTCACTTTTGGGTAAATGGATGACATCGGTTGTGTCCTGAATCTTCGGTGTCACTGAGAGAATCGACTCTAAGCGATCGATACTTACCTCACCTCTTTGGTAGGCGGTGATGGTAAATCCTAACAAAGCAGTGGGAAATACTAGACGTTCTACATAAATTAGTAGTGCTAGGAAATCTCCAACAGCAAGAGTCCCAGCCGAGATCCGGGTTGCACCGAGCCAGATAATTACTAGCGAACTGATATTAGCTAAACCACCAATCAGCGGAAACAGTGTATTGCGGCTTTTCGCTAGTTCTAAATTAGCAGTCAATAGCTCTTGATTTTTCTGGGCAAAAGCTCTACGCTCATTTTCTTCTTGGGCGTAGATTTTAATTAGGGCCATGCCACTAATATCTTCTTGGATGAGTTCGCTAATGTCAGAGAGTTGTTCTTGTACAACCGTTTGTTGTTTGCGGAGGCGATCGCTAAAAAGATGTACCAAAAAGAACATCAAGGGATATACTGCCAGGGAAGCTAATGTCAGATCGACACTAATTGTCAACATCACTGGCAGTGTCAGAGCATAGGCAAACACTGTATTTGCTAAACTCAGGACTGCAAAACCCAACAAGCGCTTAATATTCTCTACATCACTAGTAGCCCTACTAATTAAATCGCCAATAGTATTAGTGGCAAAGTAAGAAGGCTCTAGCTTGAGTAGGTGTTCAAAAATCCGCTGTTTTAAGTCAAATTCCACCTCACGTCCCACGCCAAACAGCCAGATGCGTGAAGCCATGCGGATTAACAACATTGCGGAACTGAGTAAGACGATGACGACTACATAATTTAAAACTTCATACCAGCTAAAAGTTGTTGAGAGTCTGTCAACACAAGCGCGGATTAACCAAGGAATATAAACGCCTAATCCATTGACAGTGAACAAAGCCAAAATACCCAACAGTGCCTCCCGCCAATGGGGACGCAGGTAAGCACCAAGTTTAGCCAGTCTTCGAGATTGTTCCATTCAGAAAAAAGTCAGAGAGCAGGAGAAAAGGATAGGGGACAAGGAAGACAAAGGAGACAAGGGAGAAATAACCAATGACTCTTGCCAGCAAATCTACTGAACATCCTTTTATTCTGGCAGAAATAAGAGTATTAAAAAGGCCAGCCACCAGGACATAGTGCTTTGGCCTTGTTATTACTAGGGTTCGAGCTTTATCTGCGACCACGCAAGAAAAAGTAAATTTGGTTAAGATAACTTTCCCAGGCTTGGGTTGTTACTTGCAGGGTTTCTGCACTAGGTACAAAATCTTCAATTCGTAACCCGCGTGTTCTGATGTCCTGAGGATTCTGCAATAGGTAAGGTGGAACTTTAATATCTAATGGATTCAAAGCGATGGTTGACTGCACCATCTCACTTTGAGGTAAGATGCCATTCCCCATGACATCAGAGATATTTGCTGTTGTATCTGGAACCGAAGCCACTAAAGTTTGCCTCACAGTAGCCAACTGAGGATTACCTACAGTTGCTATTGGTGCCCTAACTAGAAAGTAGGCAATAGCTGGTGTACTTGCTAACAGTAAAATTGTCAGCGCCCAACCTAGTAAGTATCCTCCTGGTTTATCTATTCCACCTCCCTTGATTCTCTGGGAAGCAAAAATTAACATCAAAACCGATGCTCCCAAAGGTTTAAGCGGGAATGATATCAATCTCCACAAAGAAGCCACCGCTGGTTCGTTGGGGTTAATGAACGCCAGCGCTATGACGATCAACATAATAACTATGACTAATCGCCCGACAAAATTACCTGTTGGATAGAATCTTTGGAACAAAGAATATACAACAGTGCCAATTAATAGCCACAGGAGTACCCTGCTTAAAAGTAGAAACATAATAAATTAACTCTCAAATTTTCCGATGCGGTGAACCATTGCCTTGCTAAGGCAGTCTGTTGCGGAGGGTAGAACTACTGTACCGAACGAGTTCTTTGCAGAAGTACCCGCAAGGTAGCGAATGTCTGTCGGGTTTTCCCAGCCAACACATTGCCGCGAGCAGTTCCCATTGTTGCAACTGCCGTCAAATGGCGTACCCTTAAGGGTCAGCCTCAAGGTTTCCGGCAGCGGATTTATTTTCTCGTCAAATTGTAATCGCACTGTTACCTGACTTAAAATACCTCAAACCTCACAACCAAAGACTACCGTCGTAGTGATTTTAGTGCAATTTTTTGACACTGGGTGTATTATTTAGAATTTTGCAAATGAGTAATGAGACACCAGTAATTTAAATTAGTTAAGTAGTTATAACTCAAAAGGAAAAACTATGTCGCCTAGAAAGCCCACAATTTTGGTGACGGGGGGAGCAGGATATATTGGTTCCCATACGGTGCTTGCCCTTAAGCGAGCAGGCTATGAAGTAGTCATACTTGATAACCTGGTGTATGGGCATCGCGACTTAGTAGAGAAAGTTCTGCAAGTAGAGCTTGTAGCGGGTGACACATCCGATCGCGCTCTATTAGATCAACTATTTCAAACTCGCAATATTGAAGCGGTCATGCACTTTTCTGCCTACGCCTACGTAGGAGAATCAGTTACAGACCCTGCCAAGTACTACCGCAACAACGTTCTGGGTACTCTGGTGCTGTTGGAAGCAATGTTGGCAGCATCTATTAAGAAATTTGTCTTTTCTTCTACTTGTGCAACTTATGGAGTGCCGGAAGTTGTCCCGATTCCCGAAAATCATCCTCAAAATCCGATTAATCCCTATGGCGCTACTAAATTAATGGTCGAGCGCATTCTCTCTGATTTTGACGTTGCCTATGGTTTAAAATCAGTACGTTTTCGCTACTTCAATGCGGCAGGTGCAGATCCCAACGGACTGCTAGGTGAGGATCATAACCCAGAAACCCATTTGATTCCCTTGATACTACTAACAGCTTTAGGCAAACGCGAATCTATTTCAATTTTTGGTACTGATTATCCTACGCCCGATGGCACCTGCATTAGAGATTACATTCACGTTAGCGACTTAGCAGACGCCCATATTTTAGGATTGGAATATTTATTGCAAGGTGGCGACAGCGAAGTTTTCAATTTAGGCAATGGTCTAGGTTTCTCTGTTAAAGAAGTAATTGCAGCGTCGGAGGAGGTGACAGGATTAACGATCCCCGTGCAAGAATGCGATCGCCGTCCCGGAGATCCCCCATCTTTAATCGGCAGTAGCGATAAAGCCAGAAAAATCTTAGGCTGGCAACCCCAATACCCAGCCATCAAAGATATCGTTCTACACGCATGGCAGTGGCATCAACAGCGGCATAAGTAATTAATTGAGCATGGGGCATTGAGCATTGGGCAAGAAAGCAATAGTCATTAATTATTTCTCCTCTGCTCCTCTGCTCCCCTGCTTCCTCTGCTCAAGATCTCCGCCGCTTCTGCACAACAGCTAACACAACACCTGCGGTTGCAAATACGACGGCGGCGATCGCCCACAATGAGAATGATTGAGATTGAGTCTCTACTACATCAGTATTCACATTGACATTCTGCGATTCTTGTGATAAGCTTGCCGAACTTGATGCTACAGTCACGTCAAACTTTAACTCAAAAGGTTTAAAACTTGCCCCTGCCGTTGGTTTACCACTTAGTGCTAGTAAATAATTCCCTGATTTGGGAAATGTGATTTCTGCACCTGGTGTAGCTTGATAGCGTTCAGTTGACACAGGTTTTAAAGGAGGTTCTAACAGTGGCGGTTCTTTTGCTGTATGGGGTTCGGCATAAACAGCTAACTGGCAATTACACTCTTTAAGGGCGATCGCTTTTCCACCTTTACGGGTTAGAGCAAACCAAGCTTGTGTAGGGTTCCCAGCTTGGGGATTATCATTCGGTTCAATATGGAGAGTACCACCAACATCTGCGGATACTTTCACTGTATGGGCAGAGGCGGCATGAAGCTCATTGACCGAGATGAATAATAAAAAAACTAAAGGAAGAGAAAATTTAGCGTGACTTACTTGGGGGAACATAAAATTTTGCTATCGATAACCTTGTCCAAAAACACCGCGAACGCACCAGCAACACACAGAGGGTAAAAAAACCCAGTAGCGCTGCTGCTAATTTATTCCCCCCATTTGATTGTAAAGAACCCAGGTAATGGGAACCAATCAAAACCGCATGAATCACACTCAACAGTAAAGCTGGCACACTCAATAGATGAATCTGTCGCCAACGCTTACCTAAATATTTTTGCCAAAAGTCAAAACTTGTGGACGCAGCGGGAGTCATTAATACCAATGCTACAACACCCGCAGCCATGCCCCACTGGAAGTCTGGTGGTAAAAACCAGAAGGCAACAAAATTCCATTGCAGTGAATGTTCTATCATGTGGACAGTGTGAGCTACAGAAAGTACAAAAGCTCCCACTCCCAAAGCACGGCGGTAACGCAAAGGTGAAGCCCAGATGCCACTAATCGGACGAGCTATCAGCGCTAAAATCAAGCAAATTAAGGCGGCGTGTCCGGTGTAATCGACCATTGTGTCGCCAGTTCGCAGCAAAGTAATTGTGCCAATGGTAAGAGTTACCCAACCGCCTAAACGAAACAACTGACTGCGCTTATCTTGACTTACCAACGAAGCAGAAATGCCTGCACCTAACATCATCGGCAGGGTTCCCAAGCTAAAAGCCAGCATAGTTGCCGCACCCATCCATAAATTACCAGTTTCAGCAGCTTTAATTTGGGCAGCATACAAAAAGCCACAAGGCATTAATCCCCAAGTCATCCCCAAAAGTGCTGGCGTCCACCATCTAGTTTGCAAAGAAAGGTTGACCATTCCCGCACTCAGACGATTATGTAATTTTCCTTGTAATAGCGGGTGTAAAACTGGAATCTGAGGTAGCAGATCGGGTTTAAGTTGTCCCAACCCAAACCAGATCAGCATCAAGCCAGTAATAATTGCAATCCAGCGACGTAATTCACTGCCAATACCTGCTAGTTGTCCACCTTCTATTAATACTGAACCCAGCGCGCCAATCCCCGCACCGACTAGGGTATAACTCAACATCCGTCCTAGATTCAGCAAGATGTGAAATTTCAATTGCTGTCGCCAATCAGGAGTTTCCTGCTGATGCGATAAGGAAAATGCCATTGTTAAAGGGCCACACATCCCAAAACAATGTCCAAAACTCCCCAAAAAACCCAGGATTGTGATGAGTGATAAATCTAGCATAAATCCATAAATTCCTGAGTCTTCGGTTCTGAGTTTTGGGTGGAAGGATGAAGAAATTATTTTCTCTGCTTTCTCAGCACTCGGTACTCAGCACTGTTATACTGGGGAACTTTAGGTGAAATTGTTTACTCTGTCAAAAGACGAGCTGTCAAACTTGCTGTTTGCGCTACCTTAAGTCTGAGAAGCAGGGATCGATCGCATGAAAAAATGGATTTGGCTGGCGCTGTTGTTCCTAGTAGTGGTTGTAATTGTGGGTAGTAGAGGTACTGCCAACAATAGGTTATTTGAGCAGCATCCTGCGCCAGTAATTGTTGAAAGCCTTCCCCATGAAGATACTCCATCACAGGAATCTATGCGAGTATCTAGGGATTTGCAGGTGTCGGCTGACAAGCTATTTAGCCATATTCAAAAGTTGAATTTTCAGCGTTATACCAACGCCGAGCGATCGCGTACTCGCACTTATATTACAACTGAACTGCGAAAATTAGGCTGGACACCTAAGTTAGAAAAGTTCTCTAAGGGTGTCAACATCTTTGCCGAACGCCAGGGAACTCACAAAAAAGCTGGCGCAATTCTAGTTGCAGCCCATTATGACACCGTTGCTGACTCTCCAGGTGCCGATGATAACGCCAGTGGTGTAGCTGTGATGTTAGAAGTTGCGAGAATTCTGGGTTCGCGTCCCACAGCACGCACATTGCAGCTAGCTTTTTTTGACCAAGAAGAAGCCGGACTTTTAGGTAGTAAAGCTTTTGTCAATAAACCAGAAAGGTTAAAAAACTTGCGTGGTGCGATCGTTATGGATATGGTAGGTTATGCTTGCTACACTTCCGGCTGTCAGGAGTATCCAGCAGGTTTACCTGTTACCCCACCCAGCGATCAGGGTGACTTCTTAGTAGCAATTGGCGATACGGAACATTTACCTTTGCTGAATGCCTTTCAAAACTCCCAGACAATGCCGCCAACAGCCCGGAATAAAGAGGATTCAAATTTACCATCAGTCCTTACACTGCCAATTCCTCTCAAAGGCTTATTGACACCAGATACCTTACGTAGCGATCATGCACCATTTTGGTATCAAGGAGTGGGTGCTGTCTTAGTAACTGATACTGCTAATCTGCGGACTCCTCACTACCACCAACCTAGCGATATCCCAACTACAATTGACCGCGATTTTTTCATAGGTTCAGCCCAAATTGTGCTGAATACTACTAATAATTTGTTAGAGAATGAGGAGAATTTGGCAACTCAACAGTAATTTAGATTTTATGTTGAAAAATTCTGGATATCAGCAAAGAAGATACTGAAAAGCTTGTAGTTATACCTAAGGTTTCCGCAGTAATTGTCGTTTTAGATAGTCAACAGCACCGTAATATGTCTGTTTTTCTCGCTCATTTACGACTGGATCTGTGATTTCCTGGTGAGTTTTTCCCCAGACATAACCGCTTAAGTCTCCCCACATTAAATGACACCTGGAATTGCTTCGCTACCCTACTCTTCGAGAACGGCTTCGCCGAACGGGAACGCTTTCAGCTAACGCTCGAAATGACTGTAATTAATTTTGCATGGTTACTTACAACAGTCAGTTTCAACATGGTAACTGCTGTAGCAATTTTTTTGGCTCTCTTAAGAGCTACTTTCTGACAGTTACTTGTGAAAAAATTGCACCAAGTTCACCCACAATTTGATACCCTAGCTTAAACAGAATTGAGAAAAGTTTAAGCGTGGATATTCAACTTGGGCGGGGAAAAACGGCTCGGAGAGCTTACGGAATTGATGAGATTGCTTTAGTACCTGGTAACAGAACACTCGATCCGAGTTTGGCAGATACCAGGTGGCGGATTGGCAATATTGAGCGAGAAATCCCAATCATTGCCAGTGCGATGGATGGCGTAGTAGATGTGCGTATGGCTGTACGTTTATCACAGTTAGGAGCCTTAGGAGTCCTCAATTTAGAAGGAATCCAAACTCGCTATGCCGACCCAGAACCGATTTTAGATCGGATCGCCGCTGTAGGCAAAGATGAATTTGTGTCCCTGATGCAAGAACTCTATGCCGAACCAATAAAGCCAGAATTAATTGAAAAACGTATTCAGGAAATTAAGCAACAAGGTGGGATAGCAGCAGTAAGTGCTACGCCAGCCGGCGCAAGTAAATATGGCGAAGTAGTAGCTAAGGCTGGGGCGGATTTATTTTTTGTACAAGCTACGGTAGTGTCTACTGCACATCTCTCACCTGAATCTGTTGTGCCATTAGATTTGGCAGAATTCTGCCGTTCTATGCCGATTCCCGTAATCTTGGGGAATTGCGTAACCTACGAAGTAACTTTGAATCTGTTAAAAGCTGGGGCTGCTGGGGTATTGGTAGGAATTGGCCCTGGTGCTGCTTGTACCTCCCGTGGTGTGTTGGGCGTAGGCGTACCCCAAGCAACTGCGATCGCAGATTGCGCCGCCGCACGGGATGATTACTATCGAGAAACTGGTAACTACATTCCTGTGATTGCTGATGGTGGTTTAATCACTGGTGGTGACATTTGTAAGTGCATTGCTTGCGGTGCTGATGGTGTGATGATTGGTTCTCCTTTTGCCAGAGCCGCTGAAGCTCCCGGACGTGGTTATCATTGGGGCATGGCAACTCCTAGCCCTGTATTACCTCGTGGCACCCGCATTCGCGTTGCCACCACTGGGAGCCTAGAGCAAATACTCATTGGCCCAGCAGGACTAGATGATGGCACCCATAATCTTTTAGGAGCCTTAAAGACGAGTATGGGCACCTTAGGAGCCAAAAATATCAAGGAGATGCAGCAAGTTGAAGTTGTGATTGCTCCTTCTCTACTAACTGAAGGCAAAGTCTACCAGAAAGCTCAACAATTAGGCATGGGTAAATAAAGGAAGGGGGACAAGGAAGACAAGGAAGACAAGGGAGAAAACGCAGGGGAGCAGGGAGCAGGGGGAAGCAGAGGAAGATGAGGAAGTGTGGGGAGACAGGGGAGACAGGAGAGAAACGAACCACATATATTCTGAGCTTCTCCTCATCTTCCCCATCCTCCCACATCTCCCACACTCCTTGTTTGCCCCATGTCCTATGCCCAAATAGCAAATACCTAATCCTTAGGAAATAGCAACTTCCATCCTTCAGGAAATTTTTCCAGGCTCTTAAACAATTACTGGAAAAATTACATATGTCGCCTACAATAGAGATAGCGGAGACGCATGTTTCCGTTCACTCCTCACACCACACTCCGCCCGGACTATGTTCGGGCGGTTCCTTATGTTTATATAAATAAATTCTAGAGTTCTTTGCAAATGTACATCCTTCACTCCTAAGCAGCTGTTTTTGCTATGGTAGAATTTTCACGAAACTCAGAAATATAATTGGCAAAGGTTTTTAGGCATGTCAGCAGCCGCACAAGTTACGGATTCTACGTTTAAGCAAGAAGTACTCGACAGTGAAGTACCTGTTTTAGTTGACTTTTGGGCACCTTGGTGTGGTCCTTGCCGCATGGTAGCTCCAGTTGTGGATGAAATTGCTTCTCAGTACGAAGGTCAGCTAAAAGTTGTTAAAGTCAACACTGATGAGAATCCTAATGTTGCCAGTCAGTACGGCATCCGCAGTATTCCCACATTAATGATTTTTAAAGGTGGGCAAAAGGTTGATATGGTCGTCGGTGCCGTGCCTAAAACTACATTAGCTAACACATTGGAAAAATATCTTTGAATCTCAATCCCTAATCAGATCCTTCTGATTTTTCCATTTGTTCTAGTTTTTAGGTCAATATTTGTAAACAAGTTTGAGAGGCGCGAAATTTCGCGTCTCAATAGAACTTTTTACAGTGGTAAATCTTTTTAGATTACTGCTGCTAAATTAATTTTGTTATATCTGTTGGGGACATCCCTAACACAGCTTGGCAAAAATAAAGTCTCATACCCGAACTCTGCGAATTTTCCTTTGAAGACTGACGAACAGGTTCTGCTATCCCCTAAAGGTTTGCAGTCACCTGAATGGGGAAATGTCTTTAAATATCGCCCGCAGAGAAACCAACACCAGTCACCAGCGGCGACACCACTAACTACCCTATGGCTTTTCCAAAAGAGTAGAAGTCTGGCGGACGAACTAACAAAAACTCTTGTTATTCAGACACAGACATTACGAAAACAGTGTTGTTTCACCGCTACAAGTCTACAAAAGCTTTTTAAATTTTGAATTTTGAGAGCAATCTGAGTAGAGGTTTGCTTTGGTCGGAACTTTGGTAATTTCTCATTCCGCGTAGAGGTAAAACGTCTTTACTTAAAGTAAGTAGCGGTACTAGCGCCTTGGTTGATAATTAACCACAGGTGCTTTTTATTGCGATCGCGTAGTCGGTCAATATAGAAAAGCTGTTAGCGACTGACTAACGGTGCAACAGTTGATACATAGCACCCCAAAATTAGATAAAATATAATGCCATTGTGGCAGCAGTTATCATGACTTCATCTGCGTCGTTTGATACATTAGAGTCTCTACAAGCGGATATCGCTGAATTAATCGATCGCTTACCGACGTTAAAAAATCAGCAATACATCAAACAGGCACTTGCTACCATAGTGCGTCTAGCTGATAGTGACATCGAGCGTCTCGATTGGAAGATATTGTCGGCTGCTCTAGCAGATATGGAACGGGGTTTTCAACTCTTTTATGCCTACCGACACGTCCGGAAAGTAACTATTTTTGGTTCGGCTCGCCTAGCGCCAGAAACACCAGAGTATTACATAGCAATGCAGTTTGCTCGCGCCGTTACTCAGTTGGGATTTATGGTGATGACAGGTGGCGGTGGTGGGATTATGCAAGCCGGTCACGAAGGTGCGGGAAGAGAAAATTCTTTTGGCTTAAACATCCAATTGCCATTTGAGCAACAGGCGAACCCTTTTATTGAGGGCGATTCTAAGCTGATTCACTTCAAATATTTTTTCACGCGCAAACTATTTCTCTTAAAAGAAAGTGACGCGGTAGCCTTGTTTCCTGGCGGTTTTGGCACTCAAGACGAAGCTTTTGAGTGCATGACATTGAGTCAGACTGGTAAATTTGGCCCAGTACCTCTAGTTTTAATCGATCGTCCTGGTGGCGATTATTGGCGGTCTTGGAGTGCATACATCGATCGGCAACTAGTGCAAACAGGTCTTGTTAGCCCCGATGACCCCAGCCTGTACACAGTGACAGATAATCTAGATGTAGCTTGCAATGCTATCACGCGGTTTTACCAGGTTTATCACTCTAGCCGCTACGTAGGCGATCAGTTAGTGATTCGCCTGACGACAGATTTATCTGTTGCTGAGGTAGAAAAACTCAATGCTGACTTTAGCGATATTCTTGTTAAAGGAAAAATTGAAAAAAGTCAGGCATTATCGCAAGAAGGTCAAGATGAAACAATTGGATTACCCCGTCTTGTTTTGTACTTCAATCAACGCGATTTAGGACGCTTATATCAGATGATTGCTGCTATTAACCAGATGGGTATTCATACAGTAGAAGAGACAGGGCATCCAGAACGTAAGTAGTTATTAGGGGTGGGTTTGCCACCCTTGGAATTTCACTACTCCTATTGGATTTGTGAATTTATTTATAGCGGTAGAAAACAGGGAGCGGAGGACAGAAAAAACGATTGAAAGAACATTTACGCTCCCTCAGTATTGACTCTGAGAATATTTAACTTACAACATAAAATATAGTATATTTACGTAAATAGCGATCGCTCCAAAAAATAATTTTTCGCTGTATGATAAGCAGCAAATATCATGTAATCAAACAGGTAATGTTCCATTATAAACAAGTGGACAATTACCTGAAATCAGGACTACACTAACTGATGCAGATTAAGACTTCTGTCTAAAGATAGAATTTCGTCCTTATTTTTAAGATTTTATGTGTCAACCTTGTAGCTTTACTCATAAAATCAAAAACGAGGCGAAGTTTGGCATAAACATACTAGCCTATATAAATATAATGAGTACGTTAACAAATCAGGGTGGCAAATTTATCACTAAACTACAAATGGCAGATCGAATAAACGATATCGCTTGGCAAGCACACCAAGGTAGCGTTGCCGCGATCATTCAAATATTGAACGAAAAACTAGTTGCATCTGGTGTTAGAACCAGAGCGATTTTTTCTGATGGCGTCCTACAACTTCTCTGTGAGGCACCTACAGTCGAGCAGCTAGAGCAATCTACCATAGTGCAAAAAATTAGGCAAATCCTGGAGTCTATTGCACCACGGAACATTCGACGGGTGAATATTAACAGTCGCATTGTTCGCGAACAACAATTACTTTGGTTGACGGAAATTTACCGCGATCGCGATAATCAATTGCTTTGGTCAGAGGAAATTACCTTACCTCAACCGAGTATTATTCAGCAACTAATTGATGATTTTCAAAAGCTCAAAGAGTCTAAGACAGAACTAGCTCAGGTAAGCTTACCTAAGCCTAATTCTTTGCGAGCTGTAGTTTTCAGAAGAAGAAATAGGAACAAAATTCAAAATAGACTGCTGAGTAAAAATATACCAAATCGTTCCTTCCTAATCGGGCTGCTCAAAGTCTCTGGTTTATCCTTACCCTTTCTTTTACTGGTTTGGTGCGCTTACACATGGTTAGATGGTAAACAGGAACTCTCAATTTCCACAGAAACGTTTAAATCTTCCGATGTAAAACTGCAAGCCTCAATTCCTGCTAATAAAAATATTGAAGAGACAGCTAATGACCCATTCGCAGCCGCAGTGCGGATTGCTAATCAAGCTTCTGCATTGGGTAAAACAGCCACAACTTCACAGCAGAGGTTAGAACTAGGGGCTAAATGGCAGCAAGCTTCCGATTTAATGAGTAAGGTATCACCAAACCACAGCCGCTATCCAGAAGCTCAAACCCGCATTCAACTCTATAAAAAATATGCAGAAGCTTCTAAATCGGCAGCGAACAAGCCAGAAGCATCTCCTCCACCGCCTGTAACCAAAACTACTTCTACCCTGGCGGATGACCCATTTGCAGCCGCAGTGCGGATTGCTAATCAAAGTTCTGTATCTGGTAAAGCAGCCACAACTTCAGATCAATGGTCGGCTTTAGCTGCTAAGTGGCAAGAGGCTTCGGATTTAATGAGTCAGGTGCCAGCAAATCATAGCCGCTATCCAGAAGCGAAAAGCCGTGTTCAACTATATAAGCAGTTTAGTGAGGCGGCTAAATTAAAAGCTCAGAAGGGTCAGTAATGGAATCATATAGAGATGGGGAATTAAATTTCCCCATCTATGAAAATCGAACCACAGAGGCGCAGAAAGCGCAGAGAAAATTGCTATAGCTGGACAAAGTATTAGAAAAAAAATGGCGATCGCTTTCTTCTGAATCAAGCAACAAATTTCAGATATACGATAGGTTTTAAGAATATCTTTGACTTGCAGGATAGTATGCAGCCTACTCAGGATTTAACCGAGAATCAGGATCAAGCAGTTTCCGGCTTAGAAACACAAATTTCCGGTGTCCAATTTCTGAAGAATTTTCTTGGGAACAATACTGCTGTATTAATTGACTTAAAAGAACATGGCGAACTGTGGACAGCGGTG
Source organism: Aulosira sp. ZfuVER01 (assembly GCA_034530615.2). Lineage (GTDB taxonomy): Bacteria > Cyanobacteriota > Cyanobacteriia > Cyanobacteriales > Nostocaceae > Aulosira. The sequence continues at coordinate 89,506 of JAVRCV020000065.1, read as the reverse complement.
GAAGAAGAGATAGAAATGCCGTTGACAGTTCAATTTTTAATCGATGAACAGGGTAAAAAAACCGCAGTTTTACTTGATTTGGAAGAACACGGTGAAATTTGGGAAGATATTTATGATAGTTTAATAGCCAAAGAGCGAGTTTTTGAACCGACTGTATTACTTGCAGAAATTAAGCAGTTACTACAAACCCTAGATTAAACTTTATTTAATCATCGCTACTGGATAATCAGGATTCGCCGGATTTGGTATTAGTATCTGATTTTTACAATCCACCAGTAAATCCAATTTTTCTAAAATCACCTGACCAATTAATACTTCATTACCAACAACTAACGCCTCATCAATTGTTGTACGTCCTTGACATTCAATCATGATGGCGCCAGTTACACCTATATTCTCTTGATTGCCATTTGCATACTGCGCAACTCTTTGTCCTAAAATTCTTACCCCCAGTTGGTCTACCATCTCTAGTGGAATTACTAAAGAAACTGCACCTGTATCTACTAATCCTTTAACTTCACATTCTCGGAGTAAATTTGGTGCTAGTAAGCCGCGACGTACTAATTCTTCATCAACTGCATTTTTTAATCTGATTGTCACTCTCACTGCGCCCATCATTTACTTTACCCTCATTAACGATTAACTTGATTAAAAAATATTGTTTTGAGAAACCAACTTAATCTACTACTATTTTACTGAGCTAAGTAAATAAAGCAAACTCAAACAATGATGATTAAATTGTAGAGACGCGAATTTTTGCGTCTCTACAAACTATCAAACTTACCTAAACGCTCATTTCCAACATCCGTTGCATTGGACGCAAAGCAGCTAACCGTATCTCCTCAGACATGGTGATTTCAGGAGTACGATTTTTCATCGCCCAATACACTTTTTCTAAGGTATTTAACCGCATAAAGGGACATTCATTGCAATTACAATTATTGATTGGTGGCGCAGGAATAAACCGCTTGTGGGGAGCTAGTTTTTGCATTTGGTGAATGATACCTGGCTCTGTAGCTACAATAAATTCCTGTGCAGAACTGTTTTGACAATATGTGAGTAAAGCTGCTGTAGAGCCGATATAGTTAGCGTGGCGCAAGATGCTAGTTTCGCATTCTGGGTGGGCGATCGCCTCCGCTTCTGGATGGGCAATTTTTAACAGGACAATTTTCTTTTCCGAGAAGGTTTCATGCACAATGCAGCTACCGTCCCACAGCACCAAATCTCGTCCGGTTTGTTCCATGACGTAGCGCCCCAAATTGCGATCGGGGGCAAAAATAATTGGCTGGTCTTTTGGTATTTGCTGCACAATCTTCACAGCATTGGAACTGGTGCAGATAATATCGCTCATGGCTTTAATATCGGCAGAGCAGTTGATATAAGAAACCACGAGATGATCTGGATGGGCGGCTTTAAAGGCTGCAAACGCCTCTGCCGGACAACTGTCTGCTAAAGAACAGCCAGCATTTAAATCTGGTAACAATACCAATTTGTCAGGATTGAGTATCTTTGCGGTCTCTGCCATGAAGTGAACACCAGCAAAGACGATCGCATCTGCATTGGTATTAGCTGCGGCTTTTGCTAGTTGTAATGAATCCCCAATAAAGTCTGCAATATCCTGGATATCTGGCTCTTGATAGTAATGCGCTAAAATCACCGCGTTGAGTTCTTTTTTGAGACTCTCAATAGCGGCAAATAAATCCAGTGGTAGTACACTCGGATGAGTGGTTTCTCGTTGAGCAAGTGCAGTGTTAAACACAGTAGGGGTGGCTTAGGGTTGCAAGTATTTGACCTGTGGATTCAATTATAGTAGTTTTTACCAAAAAATATAGTGGTTTTTACCAAAAATCGTAGAAGCTTGATGTTGCCAATTTGTGTCCAAATCCTGCTGAGTTGCCTATCCTAAGAGTAGACGGCAAGGACAGTGGCATGACCAGTGAGATAACACAATCAACAAACCTCAAAATAGCTGTAGTTGGCGATGTTCACGACCAATGGGAAGAAGAAGATGGTATTGCACTCAAGCATTTGGGTGTGGACTTAGTCCTGTTTGTGGGGGATTTTGGCAATGAGTCGGTGGAAGTGGTAAGAGCGATCGCTTCTGTTGACATTCCCAAAGCAGCCGTGATGGGCAACCATGATGCCTGGTACACTGCCACAGAATGGGGACGAAAAAAGTGTCCCTACGACCGCACTAAGGAAGACTGGGTACAGGAACAACTCGATTTATTGGGGGATGCCCATGTTGGTTACAGCAAGCTAGATTTTCCCCAGTGGAATTTAACGGTAGTGGGCGGTCGTCCTTTTAGTTGGGGCGGGTCAGAATGGAGATTTGCTGACATCTGCAAAGAACGTTACGGTGTAACGGATCTGGAAGAATCAGCAAATAGAATTATGGCTGCGGTCAAAAGTGCTGCCTACGACACGATTATTTTTCTCGGGCACAATGGGCCTAGTGGCTTAGGCGATCGCCCAGAAGATCCTTGTGGCAAAGACTGGCTCCCCATTGGTGGCGATTTTGGCGATCCAGATTTTGGCGAAGCAATTTCCCAGGCTCTCAACGCTGGTAAAACCATTCCTTTGGTGACATTTGGACATATGCACCATAGCCTACGACATACTAAGAAGACGCTGCGTAAGCCAGTCCTGAAAAGCCCAGAAGGGACAATTTACTTGAATGCGGCTAGCGTACCCAGGATAGTAGAAACCCACGGTCACAAGCAGCGTAATTTTTCCCTAGTCTCCCTAGAGGCGGGTGTGGTGTCACAAGTCTCTTTAGTTTGGGTAGGGAATGATTACCAGATAGTATCAGAGGAAATTTTTTACGAGCGATCGCGTCCAGTAGTGCAATCTGCGTAGATGATGAGATATAGTATTATCTGTCTGCTTTTGTGCTAACTTAGGAAAGCGTTTACCTAGCAGGTAAGCAACAAGCTAGACAGTTTACTGGAGAGGTGGCAGAGTGGTCGATTGCGTCCGACTTGAAATCGGATGAGGCTAAAACCTCCGGGAGTTCGAATCTCCCCCTCTCCGTTGAATCATTTTTTGTTAATAATAGAAGTGCAGAAGCCTCCTTTCTAGAAGATAGGTAGAGATGAAATGCCGCGTCTATTTTGCATCTACAATATATCCAAAGCTGTATGAATAGTATTTGGTTAACTATTGATGAAAAATATCAAGATTAAACAAGAAGCTCATAAATTAATTGACAGATTACCAGAAAATTCCACATGGGATGATTTGATGTATCAAATTTATGTACGACAAACAGTGGAAGCTGGGTTTGAAGATAGCAAAGCTAGTAATGTAATTTCTGTACAAGAAGTGCGGAAAAAATTTGGACTACCAGAGTGAATGTTTACTGGACAGAAACAATAGTTAAATAATTTGTTTCCAGTTGATTACTAACTTCCTTTTCTTTCATATAAATTGCCTATAATATCATTTATAAAACAGTAATACTCATATACAGAGAATCATTTTAATTAAGAATGAGCGATAGATGAGCAGTAGCTATATAGAGCTATATTTGCAATAATAATGCAATAAAAGCTAAAATTAATATCACATCTTGATGTATGAGAAATGAAAGATCAGAATTCTATCAAACAAAAGTTTTACGAGAGCTTGATCAGAATTATCAACATGAAAGTGGAAGTATCTATAAGTTATGGAATTATCAATTTGTCATGCCTCGGTACTCACAATTGAGCTTGCCAAAGCAAGAATTTCGGTTTGGTATTACCAAAGGACATTTTGATAAGTTTAAGGATGATGGTTTATTTATTTTATTTATTTGTGACACTGACGAAAAAATTTTTGTATTGCCTGTTAAAGAATTACTTTGGTTGGGCGATTGCCCTACTGTTGATGGTGATCAGTGGAAGCTACATATCAAAGAAAAAGAAGAGGGTTTTTATTTATATAAGTACGGTCAAGGTAAAACCAAAAAATATATCTCTCAGTTTCTCAATAATTTTAGATACTTAAGAAAGTTAGAACTTTTTTTGATTGCTGAAGAAGTAACTGAACCAAAGAAATATTATGAGGGTGCAACTACTCAAATTATGGTTAATACGTATGAACGTAATTCTCAAGCACGTAAGAAATGCCTAGCTACACATGGTTTAGGTTGCTATATTTGTGGCTTTAATTTTGCAAGATTTTATGGTGATGTCGGTAAAGATTTTATACAGATACATCACTTAAAGCCACTATCAGAAATAAAAGAAGAATATGAAGTTGATCCCATCAAAGACTTACGTCCTGTATGCCCTAACTGTCATGCTATGATTCATATGCGTAAACCTCCTTACACTCGAGAAGAAATATTATATTTTATTAACACATCACAACAGTTGTAAAATAATTTCATATTTTTACTTTACAGGAGCCAATTGAAGTAGCTTCAAAGGTTAATTATTATTAGCGGTTATTACCTGGGGTTTTATACTGACCCAGTTGGGCGAAGCGAATTTCGATCCGCCGACGTTGGGGATTATTGCTTCTATTTGGTGGCGCAAATCCTTGATCATCTGGTAGAAGTAGTTGCGCCGCAGAATAGGCTCGAAACTTTAGCCGTTTGAAAAGTCCTGATTTTTTTTGACGTTGCACATTTTGCAGTTCTTTAACTACTGCTAAGGCGCGCATTAAACCTAAATCAGCATTAGAACCTGGACAAAGAATAGAAACATCTTTATTACGAGTAGCGACTTCTTCTAGCTTTGTATCTAAATTACCACCCCTTTGATTACTACACTTTAAATAACCAACCTCTTCACCGTCGGTATGTCCAATAACTTCTATAACATCAACTTTTTTATTACTACTTTCAATTTTATTTATATTATTTTCAATTTCTTTTAAAATTATGCCATTTTTACCATTCTGACTAATATCATTTTTCAAATTATTCGGTAAAACTGCACTACCTGAATCAAAATTATATTTTTCTGCTGGCAATTCAATGATTGTTGGTTTATCATCTACACCAGTTGATATCTGAGAATTATTACTTTTGGAATTTCTAGCTATTACTAATAATAAAAGCAAGGTAATAATCATAAAAGCATTAGACATTAAGTCTGTAAAAGAAGTCCAGATGCTAAAAGTATCATTCATCGGTAAACTTCTTGTTCTTCTACGCATCTTGCGATTTCTCCATTGAGGCTATCCTCCAGTTTTTTGTAATTGTACTAATGCATTTAATAAATCAGAAAAATTAGTCTGAATTTGCTTCATTGTTTGAGCATTCCGATCAATGTTCTCTGCTATATTTTGTAATTGATTAATTTGGTTGCTTACTAGCGACGCATTTTGATTTAACACTGATACTACTTGAGATATATTTGTATTAGAAGACTGTGTAGTATTTTCAATGACTCCAGCTAAACTCTGCAATCTATTATTGTGGTTGCCAACTTGTCCTGTGTGCTGACTTAAAGATGTTGTTAGCTGCGATACATGATTATTGAAAGATTGGCTAGTTGCTGACAGTGTATTAGCATTTTGCACCAGGCGATCGCTCACTTGATTCAAGTTTTGTTGATTGTTTTGAATTAAGCTCTGGATTTGTGAAGAGTTATTAACCAAAGCCTTACCAATATCTTGCAGATTATCTGCATAGTCTTCTAATTTATCTATCGCTTTGTCGAAAGATTTTGTCGAGTCACGCAGAGAAGATGTGATATCAGAGAAAGTTGTTGTTAATCTGACTAAGTTGTTAGTAGCATTGCTTAAAACATTAGCGCCTGTCTGCATCGACTGCGAAGACTGATTTGCTACAGCCTGAAAATTATTAGCAGATGTATTTAATATATTAGAAGCTGCTGTTACAGCATTTTGAAAATCTTGAGTATTTTTCGGTAGAGTTGTAATAAAAGTGTTTAAGCTTTTAGAATAGTTGTCTATAGACTTGATCAGAACATCAATTTTTTCTGCCACAGTTGGCTGGTTCTGAGAGAGGAAAAAATCATTATCAAGGTAATCTTCTAACGAAATTAGCAGTTTATCCTTCTCTAAATCTAAATCATAAGTAGGGTGAAACTTTGTTAGAAACACACTTCCCGCTAATGCAGCCAGGCTACTGACGAATGCGATCGCCATTGAACCAATAATATCTGGTAAGGCTTTTTGTAATTGCAGTTCACCACCAGTATTTCTACTTATTAAGAATAAATTCATTGTAATACCTAAGAACGTCCCCAGTAAGCCAAGAGCTAACAGGGAGTTGGGAAGTAATTGATAAGAGCGCTTATGTCTTTCCCAAATTTTTAATTCTTGATTTTCACTACATCTTTTTTCTATTAAAGCTATTTTATTAATTTTCTCATATTGATTTTTACTAATACCTTTAACTTTCTGAATAAGTTCAGTCTGAATTTTTTGCTCTATTATATCTATTTGTTGAAGTAAAGCCTTCTTTAGCCTAATACCGTCAATAGTAGATTTTACAGTTAATCCCACAAAGGCTAGAACTATTAAAAAAGGAAACCAAGGTATAAATGATGGTGTAATTAAATAAAGTAAGAATAAGGCAAAGCAAATTATAAATACACCATAACGAAGTGAAAGTTGTTTCATAATTTGGTAACTTCAAAAATTTATTAATAGATGAGAAATATGTAATAAAACTTCTAAGTATGTAAAATTAACTATACCATGTTTGTTGTAGTATAAAATACGTTAAATACAATTAGTCAATTATCTTCTCAGTTCAGCCTAGGTTACTAATTGACAAAGATTGCTTGGGACAATCTCTGCTACGGTGGTGTCACATGAATACAGGGCTATCAAAAATTATCAGCGGACGTTACGAGATTGTTGCATTGCTTGGGGAAGGTGGTTTTAGCAGAACTTATCTAGCGAATGACTTGTTTCAGTCTGGAGTTCAGTATGCAGTTAAGCATTTTACTTTCTCTAGTAATAATCAAAGTGAGGTTACTAAAGCTCAAGAACTATTCCAACGCGAAGCAACAGTTCTCCACAAGTTAAATGGATATCCACATATTCCTAAGTTTTTTGAATATCTGGAAGAAAATCAAGAGTTTTACTTTATTCAACAATATATTCAGGGAAATACTTTAAGTCAAGAAATAAAATATCGGCAAAAGCTAGAAGAGCCTGAAGTTATAAAAATATTAGATAAATTAATAAATATTCTTGCGTTTTTACATATAAATGATGTTATCCATCGTGATATCAAACCAGATAATATCATTTTAAGTAAGGATGATGATTTGTTTCTAATTGACTTTGGTGCAGTCAAAGAAGGTATTGCTCAAAATACTAGACTACAACAACCGGGAACTCAAATTTATACGCAGGGTTATGCTCCAGTAGAGCAAATGCGAGGACATTCTCTACCCAACAGTGATATTTATGCATTAGGAATGACAGTAATTGAAGCACTCACAGGTTTAGAACCCCAATCCTTGCCAATAGATAATTTAGGAGAGGTTATCTGGCGAGATAAAGCAAACGTTAGTGATTGGTTAGCAAGTATTTTGACTAAAATGGTTCGCTACGAATCTCAGGTAAGATATCAATCAGTTGAAGAAATCCTAAGAGATTTAGATATACTTTCAACAGCATCTAATTCATCAATTACTCAAGTGATAGTACCACCTGTAAACCCATATCCAATAACTGGTGAATCTACAAGTAATATAATTTTATATGTGCTAATGGTAGTGTTGTCTATAATTGCAATCCTGTATGCTGCTGGGCTATTACCAGAGAAAAAAGATACGCAGCCAAAAAAACAACAATTTTCATTAATAGAAACATCGTTGAGTTTGGATGTTTAGTAGCAAGCTGAGAAGCGGCTTATCTTATTGCTAACCATTGCCTTTTATTCTCCTTTCTTATCCTTGCTTGTATCGTGCTACCATTACCAATAAATTCTTTTGGGAGGTCAAGATATGGCTACCCTTCATCCGCTAAATATACCTGATGAATTATACGAACGACTGCAAGAGTTAGCTAAGGCTGAAAATAGCTCAGTTGATGCTCAAGTTATTACAATATTGCAGAATGCCTTGGAAACAAAGACACAGGAAACGGAAGACGAAAGGCGAAAGAATGTACTCAAGCTTTTAGAGGAAAGTCGTCTGCGTCGTGAAAAGCTTCCTAAAGATATCGAATGGCCTGATAGTACTGTTATGCTTCGAGAAGACCGGGATAGATGACTACTCTTAGATGTGTCTTAGATGTCAGTGTGTGTATCAAGCACTTTGTCCCAGATCCAATATCTTCTAAAGTTGATCAACTGTTGTCTCACGTTGCCAATTCTCAAAATCAATTCTTTGTTCCTGATTTGTTTTACATTGAAAGTGCTAACGTTTTGTGGAAATACATCCGTGCTGGTCTTTATCCTACAGCCAAAGTTACAGCAGATTTAGCTACTCTCAAGAGTTTACAATTACATGTTGTCTCTACAGCGGACTTGATGGTAGATGCGGTTACTATTGCCTTAACTTATGGAATCTCCGCCTACGATGCTTCTTATGTTGCACTTTCGCAACAGGTAAGCGCTACTTTGCTCACTCTTGACGGTAAGCTGGTAAGGGCATTAGCCAATTCTTCTTACGATGTTTGCTCTTTTAATGACTTTGCGGTTCCACCGTTGCCTTAATATAAAGCGTGGACGCTTCGCGTCTTGTAGTTAGACATCGCACTCATACAAACATAGATTATTCCTGCACGACTTCCACCAATTCCTCAATCATCACATCAAAAGTTCGTGCTAACTTCTGAATTGCGGTAAAATCTACAGTTGCTAGCCCAGGCGATCGCGCATAGGTTCTGAGAGTACTATAAACTACACCAGAACGGTCAGATACCTCTTTCAGCGTCCAGCCCTTCTCAGCAGCAAATTCTCGAATCTTGAGCCTAACCATTCCCATAATTTGCTTGACAAATGACTTATATGAGTCGTTTAATTATTATATTCTAATAATAACAATCGCCCTCTGGCCTGGAAAACTAAAGGGCGACTGCATTTGTTTTTTTTACACATATCCCGTTAAAGGAGATGTGGTCTCTTTCAACGGTAAGCATTCCATTTAAACGGAAGGCATTCCTTTTAAACAGAAATTTAACTTTATGTTATCATCACTCAAGCCAAAAGCGCTTGTCATCCGTGAATCGAAAATAGTTCACAAATCAGCAATTGTTCACCCACTAGCGCGATTTGTCACAGAAGAGGCAATTTGCTTAATATGCCAAATCAATTTTGAAGATATATATACAGTCGAATGCTGGCGTTACATGGTTTATGTCCACGCTAAAGGCGTGAGTAAGTTTGTCAGCTATGCTGATTTTCCGCCAATTCTGGGTGTAGAGCCGCCTAATAAATCAGACTTTGTGAAATGGCGTAGACGCTGGCGTAAGCAAAATGAACCTCAGCAAAATAAGCAAGCACCCCAATGGTGGGCGGAATTTTTCGCCAATGAATTCTGGCAAGCTCACTCCGAAGATATATTACATAGTTGGGAACAACTAGTTGAGTTAATTCAATTTGCTTTTAATCCAGAAAAGTTAGAGGAACTCCGAAATAGCTATCACCAAGAAAGATTACTTTTGAGTAGCTAAAACACTGAGAGTTTTTGCATAAGTAGTTGAACAAAAATATTTACAGTGACGCAATGGTATTGTCACCCGATGCAATCACGGCAAAAGCCAAGATATCGATCCAATTTTGGCTAAATCAACCGTAAAAAATATCGGAAAAGTAGCATGAAGTGCTTAGGTGCAGCCCACCATAGGCATAGCCCTTTCTATTTTCATCAAAAATGCGATCGCTCTCCAATCAAGTGGCTTGCCTTCGGGTTGCTAGACTAAAAATACATCTCGTCACGCAGGATTTTTGGAGCTATGAGCGCCACAACTGCCCAACCCCTTACTCTAGAAGAATTTCTTCAGATCCCAGAAACCAAGCCTGCTAGCGAATATATTAACGGTGAGATCGTTCAAAAGCCAATGCCCAAAGGGAGACACAGCCGCTTGCAAGGTAAACTCTGCGCTGCGGTCAATCAAGTTGCAGAGGATCGCAAAATTGCCTATGCGTTTCCGGAATTACGGTGTAGCTTTGGCTCACGCTCCATCGTACCCGATGTGGCTGTATTTCAGTGGATTCGCATACCATTCACCGTTGATGAAGAAGTTCCTGATAACTTTGAACTTCCCCCAGACTGGACAATTGAAATTCTCTCTCCAGAACAAAAACCTAATAAAGTAATTGGTAATATTCTGCACTGTCTGAAGTATGGTAGCCGCTTGGGATGGTTTCTTGACCCTGATGACTTCAGTATTTTAGTATTTTTACCAGAGCAACAGCCATTACTGCTCCAGGGAAAAGATTCTTTACCAGTCTTACCAGAAATTGAACTTGCACTAACTGTCGAACAAGTTTTTGGTTGGTTAAAAATGGGTAGTTAGTATGGTGCTATGTCTATGCTATTGCCATTTATAGTGCGTTAATACAAAGACGCTTTCTTACCGCAAAAGAGATTAGTAAGGAAAGCGTCTCATGAGTGCAATCAATGAAAGCCGCTATTCCGCAGATTTTTGACTAGCGCGATTAGCACGAGCCTCCGCAGAAGCCATGACTTCATCCATATTCTCTAAAACTTCACCGGGGAAATTTTCTAAAACTCTGGTGGAAAGTGCAACGCGGCCTTTACCTTCATCTAAGTCAATAATCACAGCTTTAATCGGCTGACCAATTTGAAAGACTTTATCCAGAGACTCAATAAATTTTTGGCTGACTTGCTTGATGTGAAGTAAAGCACTCATCCCATCTACATCTACAAATACACCAAAAGGTTTAATGCCAGTGACTTTACCTTCCACTAATTGACCTAGTTCTAACAAGCTAAAGTTACTCGAACGAGTTGCTAAACGCTGGGAAAGGATCAGCTTTTTGTTATTGCGGTCTACTTCCAAAAAGCCGACAGTGAGAGTTTGACCTTTGAGTGCTTCTAAATTATCACGCTCAATCAAGTGCGATCGCGGAATAAATCCCCGCAAAGATTGCAGTTCAACGGTGACACCACCTTTATTTACCCCTGTAACCCGCACTGGTACAGTTTGGGAATTTTCTTGCATTTCTGCCAGCCGTTCCCAGATATGCTGAATTTCTAATTGTTTGCGAGAAAGGGTTACTTGACCTTCTGCATCCTGCTCCCGGATAATTAAAAACTCTAGTTCCTCTTGCAGTGGTAGCACCTCAGACAAATCGGTAACTGCTCTCAAAGAAGCCTCATCACGGGGAATAAAAGCCGACGATTTGCCACCAATATCAACATAAGCCCCATCATGGTCAAGTTGAAACACTTTACCATGCACTACCTGTCCTTTTTGAAACTGGTAGTCGTGTTTTTCCAGCGCTTTGGCAAAATCGTCCATTGTAAATGGCGAATTGGCTGTTTGAGAACGTTTCGATTCGGAATTCATGACGTTTGAAGATAAATTATTAGTAGTCAGTTGTAGGGTTTTAGCAATACTAAATCCCTACTGACGGCGTAGGTTTTTAGGCCAGTTGACCAAAGAGTTGTTTCACCTGCTCCCAAGCATCGGCGGCAACTGTAGGATTATAGCTGGCGCGACGATCGCAGAAAAATCCGTGGTCAGCTCCATCGTAGCGAAAGACACGGTGCGGAATTTTGTATTTTTCTAACGCTGCTTCAATTTCATTTACTTGTTCAACGGGAATGCTGGCATCTTCCATGCCAAATAAGGCGTAAAGCGTACCTTTAATCTCGCTAGTTCTAGTAACAGTGGGGTCTCCACCCCCTGGTGTACGGGTAGTAATTCCCGCACCATAGAAGGAAGCAGTAGCTTTGATATCTGGTAGGGTGGCAGCAAGATATGCTACATGACCACCAAAGCAGAAGCCGATACAGCCGAAGCTATCTTTTTTGACATTGGGGAGGGTTTTCAGGTAATCGATCGCAGCTTGAATATCGCCCAATAATTCTGAAGCTTTAGTTTGCATAGCATAGCCTCTGCCAATTTCGATATCTTCTGGAGTGTAGCCAGTTTCAAAGCCCGGTGCTTGGCGTTGAAAAAGTGCCAGGGCGATCGCTACATACCCCAACCGAGCGATCCGTTCTGTGACATCTCGAATATGAGCGTTGACACCAAAAATCTCCTGCAACACCACAATTGCAGGGTAAGAGCCTGATTCTTGTGGTTGTGCTAAGTAAGCTAATATTGAAAAATTATCTTGCGAAATTTGAACCGTTTTGGTATCGATTGCTCGCTCTGTCATAATAATTTTTACCAGGGTTGCGTGATTGTTTGATATAACTATGCCAGTATCTCAAAGCTTTCTGCCATCAGATTATCAATTAACAAAAGTCAGTACACTAGAAATTTCCTCTAGAGAAATTCAATGTATAAATAAAATATTTAACAAGTAGCAGATGCAGCTGGTCACATGCCGCTACTAGCACCTAGGAGGTTTGGTGATGATTCAATTCCGCATTCAACCAGACAGTGAAATTCCCGCATCAACCCAGCTGTTTAATCAAATCCGGTTTGCGATCGCTTCCCGGCAATATCCACCTGGGTACAAATTGCCGAGTACACGGGCGCTGGCAATGCAAACAGGTTTACACCGCAATACAATCAGCAAGGTTTACCGTCAGCTAGAAGAAGACGGATTTGTCGAAAGCCTAGCTGGTTCAGGAATTTATGTACGCGCTCAAGGACATGAAGGTGGTAGCAAGCTGCAATCACCAACTCTCAAGCAACATCCCGATGCCGATAAAATTGTGCAGCAAGCACTTGATGAGCTACTTTCTCAAGGCTGTTCGCTATCGGAGGCGAGAGAGCTATTTTTAGCGGAAATGGATTGGCGCTTGCGTTGCAGTGCTCAGGTACTAGTGGCAGTTCCTTCTTACGATATTGGTGCAGGCGAGTTGATGGTATATGAATTAGAAAAAGCGCTGCATATACCAATACAGTTAGTACCAATGGAAGAATTAACGGCGGTACTAGATAAAACTTCCTCTGCCACAGTCGTGACTAGTCGCTATTTTATTGGAGATGTCGAAGAAATTGCCGCCCCAAAAGCTGTACGGGTGATTCCTTTAGATATCTACGACTATTCCAAAGAACTCAATCTACTGAAAACCTTGCCTAAAGAGAACTGTGTGGGCATAGTTAGCCTGAGTTCGGGAATAGCTCGCGCCGCCGAAGTCATTCTTCATGGTTTACGGGGAGATGAACTTCTGGTAATGACTACCCAACCAAAAGACGCTTATAAACTTCAGGCGATCGTCAAGCGGGCTGAAGTTATCATCAGCGATCAAGCAAGTTATGCCGCAGTACAAGCCGCAGTGCAAGCCGCATCTGAAGATATTATTCGTCCACCCAAATTGATTAAGGTTGATAATTATATTGGTACTAAGTCGATTAATTTATTGAAACGAGAATTGGGTTTGGGTTAATTTCCATCTCTGTGTCTTTGTGACTTTGTGGTTGTGTCTCACGCAGAGTCGCAGAGAGGAGAGATCGATCGGGAAAGCGATCGCTATGACCGCAGCGGTTGTGAGAATTAAATTATTAACTATTTGGAAGTGTGGCGATGGCTTCACCATTTCCGGGGATGAACCCGTATTTAGAAAATCCGCTATTTTGGTCAGAAATTCACAATCTGCTCATAGCGGCTATTTTCCGGAAATTGAATCCTCAATTGCGCCCTAAATATAAAGTTGCCATTGAAAAGCGAGTATATCAAACAATTGATGAAGATTCGCTACTAGTGGGTGTTGCTGATGTCGCGGTGCAGAGTACCCACAAAGAATTATCACCAGCACCAGCTACTATCGCTGTTGCCTCCTCATCAGTTGAAGCTGTGACAGTCGATCTGATTATGCCGGAAACTGTCAAAGAGACCTACTTAGAAGTGCGAGATGTAGCGACACAAGAAGTCGTAACTACAATTGAAATCCTCTCTCCAAAAAATAAACGTCCGGGAGAAGGAAGAAATGCATATAAAAAAAAGCGGTTACAGGTTTTAGGAAGTTATACAAATTTAGTTGAAATTGATTTGCTGCGAGATGGTAAGCCAATACAGCAACTACAAAATAACCTGCAAACTGACTATAGAATTTTAGTCAGCCGCGCCTGCAAACGTCCTAAAGCTGATTTATACCCATTTAATTTACCAAATCCGATACCTTCTTTTCCTTTACCTTTACGTGAAGGCGATACAGAGCCATTACTAGATATACAAACATTAATTAGTGAACTCTATGATGAAGGTAACTATGATTTAGTAATTGACTATACTCAAGAACCTATACCTGCGATGTCAGCAGAAAATTTAGCTTGGTTAGAAGCAGTTTTAAAAGAGTAGGGATTGAGGAATTGAGAGGATAAATTTATGCAAACAGTACCAATTCAATCACCAAAAACATGATTTTCAGAACTTCGCCAAAAGCCTGAAAAATCCGTTCAGGAAATGCGAATTGCCGCAGCAGAAATTGCTAAAATAAATCGTGCTAAATTTATTAATACTTTATCGCACTCATATCTTTAATCAGCCTTGTCTGCTGTGGGAATTTGCAAAAACTCTCGCACTCGCCGCAGGTAATTTGAGGCATCTTCTAACATTGGAAAATGTGCTGTCTTAGGAAGCATGGCAAACTCAACCTTTTCATTCATGGCTGCGGCTTGACGCCCCATTTCAGCAGGAATAATCTTGTCATATTCCCCCGCTACCAGCAATGTAGGCACAGTTAGCTTGGCGAACTCCTGGGGCATCAGTTCAGATTGTGCTTTACTCACTGAAGTAAAAATTGTACCTAAAGCAGCATCATAATCAGCTTCTAAAAAATCTTGTAAAAAAGCCTGACGCTCAGATTTCGGTATGGAGCGATATAGAAATCTCGCCATAAACATCCGGTCAACAAATGGTATTTTTCCTAACCACTTAGGACGAAATTTGACTACGTAGCCACCAAATTTATGAAAAGCGGCAAAGGCTTTTTCGTCGTACTCAAAAATACCGCTACAAGTTAAAATTCCCCGTTCGACTTTTTGGGGATAGCGGTTAAAAAACAACGCTGCAATGGATGCGCCCATTGAGTGAGCATTGATATAGACACGCTGAAGCTGCAACTTATCTAGCAACGCTGCCAAATCATCAGCGTATTCTTCTAATTCATAAGTTAATTCTTGAATTGCTGCCGCTTCTTCTTGGAGAGATTGCGATTTTGCAACAGATTCACTTGCTTGGACTATGGTTGGCTTGCCACGGGAGCGCCCAAAGCCCCGCAAATCATAAAGTAAACAATCAAATTGGTCTAATAAAGCATTAGCAGTACTTTGCCAGTACCTAGCCGAGCCAGCCCAACCGTGGATGAAAACCATCACTGGCTTTACCAAAGAATTAGATGGTTTCTTCATCCACTCGTAGTAATGCTCAACGCCACGAACATTAATGTAAGGCATTTGTCATTTGTCCTATCTTACAAAGTTCTGCTCGGAGGAAACCTCCGCTCAACGCCACTTGCTTTCCGACGCAGGGCTACACGCCACTCACCTCAACGGGGGGAACCCCCGCACGGGTGGCTCAGGAACGCAGTGGCTAAACTTTGCGCTTTGTCATTTGTCATTTGTCTTTATTATTGATTATTTTTTGTACTAATGACTAATGACTCTTGACTCTTGACTATTATGCTGATTCTGGCTTGGGTAGGGAAGAGGGATGTACTAAGAGTTCAGCAGTTGAACGCTTCTCAACCATTTCCCGCGTGACTGTACAGCGAGTTACATCCTTGCGAGATGGTAATTCATACATCACATCCAACATGAGTTCTTCGACAATGCCCCGTAATGCTCTAGCTCCAGTTTTGCGACGGTAGGCTTCTTGAGCGATCGCTCGCAAGGCTTCTGGTTTAAAGTCTAATTGAACATTGTCCATCTTCAGCAGTTTTTGGTACTGCTTGACTAAAGCACTGCGTGGTTGAGTGAGAATTGCCATTAAAGCTTCTTCATCTAGCGGATCTACTACGGCTACCATTGGTATCCGCCCGATAAATTCGGGAATCATACCAAATTTTACTAAGTCATCCGGTTCTAGATAGCGAAGCGTATCTGCTGCACGTTTTTCTTTTGTTTGCCCTTCTCCAGGTTGCACAAAGCCTATTGACTTTTTACCCACTCTCTGATCTACTACCTTCTCTAAACCAACGAAGGCTCCACCACAGATAAACAGGATATTGCTGGTATCAATTTGGATACAGTCTTGATAGGGATGCTTCCGTCCTCCTTGGGGTGGTACGTTAGCGATCGTTCCTTCCAACATTTTCAGCAACGCTTGCTGTACGCCTTCGCCAGAAACATCGCGTGTAATTGAGGGATTTTCACTCTTGCGAGCAATTTTGTCAATTTCATCGATGTAGATAATCCCCCGCTGCGCTTCCTCTACATCCAAGTCTGCCACTTGCAACAGCCGCAGCAAGATGTTTTCCACATCTTCGCCCACATAACCCGCTTCCGTCAGAGTTGTGGCATCGGCAACGGCGAAGGGTACATCTAAAATTTTCGCTAGCGTTTGCGCCAGGAGGGTTTTGCCGCAACCAGTGGGGCCAATCAACAAAATATTGGACTTTTGCAGTTCTACGGCATCTTCTGTCCCAGCTTTACCACTGGCTTTAGATTGAACTATTGCCAGACGCTTATAGTGATTGTAGACCGCGACTGACAGTACTTTCTTCGCTTCGTCTTGACCAATGACGTGTTCGTCTAGATACTTTTTAATCTCTCTGGGCTTGGGTATTTGGTTAAAGGAGAGACTGGAAGAGCGGGTACGGCGTTTCTGAGGAGGCTCGGACTTTGGTGTTGGTTGGGATGCTGCGGCACCATTAGTGTCGAGTAACTCTTCGTCTAGTATTTCATTACACAAGTCAACGCATTCATCGCAGATGTAGACTCCCGGCCCTGCGATCAACTTACGCACCTGCTCTTGAGACTTGCCACAAAACGAACATTTTAAATGGGAGTCGTACTTAGACATACCAGCCTCTTATTTCAGAATGGTGACGTTTTCCCCTGGTGTGGGAATATTTTGTCTGGAAATAACTTGGTCGATCAAACCGTAGGTTTTCGCTTCTTCTGCCGACATGAAAAAGTCGCGTTCCGTATCTGCTTCAATTCTTTCTAGGGGTTGACCAGTATGCTCAGACATTAACTGATTCAACTTACCCTTAATGTAAAGAATTTCTCTAGCTTGAATTTCAATGTCAATTGCCTGCCCTTGAGCGCCCCCAAGTGGTTGGTGAATCATAATCCGGGAGTCAGGTAGAGACATGCGCTTACCTTTAGTCCCTGCTGTTAACAAAAATGCCCCCATGCTTGCGGCTAATCCAAAACAGATGGTAACAACATCGGGACGGATTTGTTGTATTGTATCATAGATTGCCATGCCTGCGTAGACCGAGCCACCAGGAGAGTTAATGTATAGCTGAATGTCCTTTTCTGAGTCTTCGGCATCCAGGAACAATAATTGGGCAACAATCGAATTGGCAACAGCATCGTCTATGGGCGTTCCCAAAAAGATAATCCGCTCTCGCAGTAGGCGGGAGTAGATGTCGAATGCCCTTTCTCCCATACCGGATTGTTCTACCACCATCGGTACGATGTTGTTGGGGCCGCTCAAGTGGGAATTAATATTTATTCGACTTAAGCTGCTAATTGGGTAATTTCCCGACTGCGATACAAGCATAAAAAACATTTGACAACTAAGTGGGACAAAGACCAAAGCAGCAAGTGCTGCCTCTTTCACTAATTTAGATTGTTATTTGAGCTATGTGTTAACCATTATGCCTCATCTAAAATTTCTCGTGTAACACAGTATCTAGCCACGGCAGCACTAGGGATGGTATTTTCTTTAAAATTTCTTAACCATTGTATTAAGTTTTAGGTTTTAAGGAGCTAGCCGCGTAGTTAACTTGAAAAAGTGCTGAGTCCGTCTTTTACCCCGAAACGAACTGGCTCCCGATAAGTGACTGCAAAAAGTCCAAGGGTTAAGAAAGCTTATTTTACAGACTTTTCCACTTTTTGCAAGTAGATTGTTATTTCTGCCATGTTGCACAAGTACAGCACGGCAGAAGTCTATTCTACAGAGGAGGGTGAGGACTTTAGCGTTTAAAAATCCAATACTAAAGTCCTGACGAGGAACTTACTCAGGATTGGTGGACTCTTCGCTAGTAGCAGCTTCGCCAATTTCTCCCTCTACTACAGATGCAGAGACAGCCTCTGATTCTGTATCTAAAGTTTCGGTTGCTTCTGGGGTACTCAAAGAGCCTTCGGGGACAAGTTCAACTGATGAGTGTTCTAACAGCCAATCGACGATTTTTTCGGTTGACAGTTCATTTTCTACTACGGAACGCAGTCTATCTTCGTCCACCTCTTCTTGTGAGTACTGCTGTAACAGTTCTGTGACTCTAGCTTGAATTTCTTGATCTGTCACCTGGATAGATTCACGTTTACTGACTTCGCGCAAAGCGAGGGAGCGTTTCAGGCGTTCAATGGCTTCATCGCGCGATCGCGCCCGTAACTGCGGAATAATATCTTGGGTAAATAATTTCCGCACATCTAGTCCCTGCTGCGACAGCCGAATTGCTGTTTGCGTCAGCATCGCATCTACTTCTTGCTCAATTAAAGTGGCTGGTAAGTCAACTTCTACTTGCTTGAGCAGTTCCGCCAATAAGGCTTCTTGTTTATTGGCTTTGGTTTTTTGTTCCGCTTCTTTTTGATATTTCTCTTCTAAAGAGGCGCGCAATTCCGCTAATGTGTCAAAGTCGCTGACTTCCTTAGCAAAATCATCATCCAATTCAGGTAACTCTTTTTCTTTGAGTTCATTCAACGTCACTGTAAACACAGCAGGTTTGCCTGCTAACTCTTCGTTAGCATAAGGATCTGGGAACTGAGCCGAAATTTCTTTGGTTTCCCCTGGATTCATTCCGACTATGCCAGATACAAATCCGGGAATAAATCGATCTTCGTATAATTCCACTTGAAAATCGCTGGCTTCTCCGCCGGGAATGGGGGTTGGTTCTGCGGATTCGTCTTCACCTTCAGCTTTTGCCAATACGCCTTTAAAGTCTAAGACTGCGACATCGCCAATTTGAGCAGCACGCCCTTCCACCGGAATCAAAGTTCCCAGTTCTTGGCGTTCTTTATCCAGAACCTCATCAACGCGAGCTGGGTCATATTTGACTTCCTCCGCTTTGGCTGCTAAACCTGTATACTGCGCTATCTGGATTTCTGGCTCCACATCGACAGCAGCAGAAAAGATCAGCGGTTGCCCTGGTTGATAATTATTAATCAATTCATCAAAGGAAGAGCGTAACTGCGGTTGCCCAATTGCTGGAATTTCTTCTTGTTTGACAGCTTTTTCGATACCATCTTGAATTAGTTCTTCCAGGGCTGCTGCTTTGATGCGAGTTGTGCCTAGGCGCTGTAGCAATATCTGCCGAGGCACTTTGCCTTTGCGAAACCCAGGAATATTGGCAGTACTAGCTAGGTTTTTAATTACCTGTTCGTAAGTTTGCTTGGTAATTTCTGGCGTAATCTCTATTTCCAATCCTATTTGACTGGCGGGAAGTTTTTCCTGGGTGACTTTCATGCTTCGTCTCTGTTTTCTGGTATTTTTGACTCCGAGTACAGACAAAACGCGATTGATCGCTTCTGTTCGTTGATGTCTCTTCGCTGGGATGGCAAATGCCCACAAGGCATAATGAGAATCCAAATCTGGATAACTGCCCTTCTTACAAAGTTCTGATCGGAGGCAACCTCCGCTCAGACTTTGCGCTTCAGCAGTTATCCAGTGTACTGCTAATGGCAAAAGACTGAACACTTTAGCGCAATAAGTTTACCGATCGCATCTCCAAAATGTCGATTACAATACAGTCATTCATGCTCCCGTCCCAATCATTGCTCCCGGAATCAACCACCACAGGTTATGTGCTGATATATGGGGGTTGCGCACTCCATATCCAGACACAAAAGTGGATTTATGATTCAGAGGGCTAACAGCGTGATATCCTGGTCTTCAAGTAGGAATTTGAATTGCCAGTTTGGATTTATTGGGACTGACAGCATTGCTGCATAGGTCAGGCTTTTGTTTGATTGTTTGTTTCACTTGGATCATAGTACATCCATCATCTTTGCAGCACAAATGAACAGGCAAAATTGTTGAATTAGCTGGCAAACTCTGAAACTTCAACAATGTGTAAGTACAGAATTTTAATTCTTTCGCTGCTGATAAATTCGTTGTATAATTACAATAATTTAAATAAAAGTAACAAAATATGAATGTCAGGAAAGCAAAGGAAATTAGGAAAAACTGAAAAGTTAATTAATTTATTAAATCAAGAAAACTTAAATAGTGTAATAAATAAGAAATTTCCAGTAAAGAAAAATTTATTTAATGTATACAACTGCAATTTAACTAGTGAAATAAGTTTTGCATTGGTTCAATAAATCATAAATAACCTCTTAAAGGAGGAAGTAAGGTTGTCTAAATCCTATAGTGTAGCTATTTTGGGCGCAACTGGTGCTGTTGGTACTGAGTTGCTGGAATTATTGGAGAGTCGGAATTTTCCGCTATCCAATTTAAAGTTGTTGGCATCAGAGAGGAGCGTAGGGCGAACGCTGCCTTTTAAAGGAGAAAATTTGCCAATAGAGGCAGTAAGCGATCGCGCCTTTGAGGGCATAGATATAGTATTAGCAAGTGCAGGTGGTTCTACATCCAAAACTTGGGCAGCAAAAGCGGTAGATAAAGGCGCAGTCGTAATTGATAACTCCAGTGCCTTTCGCATGAACGAGGAAGTGCCTTTGGTAGTACCAGAGGTAAATCCCCAAGCAGCGGCTCATCATCAAGGCATTATTGCTAATCCCAACTGCACAACAATTTTACTGGCAGTGGCATTATGGCCTCTACACAAAATCAGACCAATCCAACGGCTGGTGATTGCAACCTATCAATCTGCTAGTGGTGCTGGTGCTAAAGCAATGGCAGAAGTGAAAACTCAGGCCAGCACCATCTTAGAAGGAAAAACACCAGTTGCAGAAGTTTTGCCTTACCCCTTGGCATTTAATTTATTTCCCCATAATTCCCCACTCAACGATTGGGGATACTGCGAGGAAGAAATGAAAATGGTCAACGAAACTCGCAAAATTTTTGGCGCACAGCAAATGAGAATTACCGCCACTTGTGTGCGGGTTCCCGTACTCCGTGCCCACTCAGAAGCAGTTAACATAGAATTTGAGACGCCTTTTAGTCCAGATGAAGCTAGAGAAATATTGAGTCACTCTCCTGGGGTGAAATTAGTAGAAGATTGGAGAGCAAATTATTTTCCTATGCCAATTGAAGCTACTGGGAAAGATGAAGTTTTAGTAGGAAGAATTCGTCAAGACATTTCTCATCCGTGCGGCTTGGAACTATGGTTATGTGGTGACCAAATCCGTAAAGGCGCAGCTTTAAATGCAGTACAAATTGCCGAGTTATTAGTAGAAAAAAATCTACTAAAGCCTGAAGTGGCAAAGGCTATGAGTTAAAAAATAGCAAATAAAATTGCGGCTATTTAGCCTCAATAAAGATAGAGAAAAATCCTAGCAAATGTGCGGATAGAGCTTGAAAGTAATTTGCAAATAGGTTATTAAAATAGAAAACCACCAAGCTACAAAAAAACAAAAAAGGTAATCAGGAGTGAAAAGAGGGTGGGAGATTTTGGCAGAGTTTTAACCGCTATGATTACGCCGTTTAAAGAAGACGGTAGTGTCAACTATGATGTAGCGGCAGAACTAGCAGCACATCTAGCTAACAACGGTACAGATACATTAGTAGTGTGTGGTACAACAGGGGAATCCCCTACCTTGACTTGGGAGGAGGAATACCAGTTGTTTGTTGAGGTGTTGCAGGCTGTAGCTGGAAAAGCCAAGGTGATAGCAGGGTGTGGTTCCAACTCCACAAAAGAAGCGATCGCCGCCACCCAAAAGGCAGCTAAAATAGGAGTACATGGATCTTTACAAGTTGTTCCTTATTACAATAAACCGCCACAAGCAGGACTTTACCAGCACTTTCAGGCGGTAGCACAAGCCTGTCCCGACCTACCTGTGTTGTTGTACAACATTCCTGGTCGTACCGGTCAAAACCTCAGTTCCGAAACAGTTGCCCGGTTAGCGGAGATTAATAATATTGTTGGGATAAAAGAAGCTAGTGGAAGTTTAGATCAGGCAAGTGAAATTCGCCGCTTGACACCACAAGAATTTCAGATTTACGCTGGAGATGATTCTTTAACCCTGCCTTTGTTAGCGATCGGAGCAAAGGGTGTGGTAAGCGTAGCTTCTCATCTGGTAGGAAATCAACTACAGCAGATGATCCAAGCTTTTAATGCGGGTAAAACCCAAGTCGCGACTCAAATTCATCTTCAACTTTTTCCGCTGTTTAAAGCTTTATTTTTAACTACAAATCCCATTCCAGTTAAAAAAGCACTAAAACTTCAAGGTTGGGAGGTAGGTTCAACTCGTCCGCCACTATGCGAAGCCGATCCAGAAGTCAGTCATAAGTTAGAGGTGGTGCTAAAAGAACTTAATTTAATCTAAGTACCAACTTGTTGATTACTAGCAAGTTATGAGTTTCCAAAGATACATAATAAATAAGGAAAATACATAATTTTTACCAGGTTGCACTTGAAACTCCTGTGCTACGACTGAATAGTTATACTATGAATCCTTCAGCGTAAAATCCATTTTTATTGAACAAACAATAGAAGATTCTGATTTAAACAAGCTGCTTTGGGAAGGACTTTATAAGACAGCTAATGTTGTCTTTGATACAAGAGGCTAACTTTTTAACTTAAATTAACCACAAACAACAATTCAAGGAGCAAATGGCTAAAAACGAAGCTAACTCCGCCCTCAAAATTATTCCTTTGGGCGGTTTACATGAAATTGGTAAAAATACTTGTGTTTTCGAGTATGACGATGAAATTATCTTATTAGATGCAGGTTTAGCCTTTCCTACTGAGGCAATGCATGGTGTAAATATTGTCCTGCCAGATACCACATATCTACGGGAAAATCGCCATAAAATTAAAGGGATGATTGTCACCCACGGTCATGAAGACCATATCGGCGGGATTGCATTTCACCTCAAGCAATTTGACATACCCGTAATTTATGGACCGAGACTAGCAATGGCGATGCTAGAGGGTAAATTAGAAGAAGCAGGAGTACGCGATCGCACAGAATTAAGATCGGTTCTTCCTCGGGATGTAGTCAGAATTGGCAAATCCTTCTTTGTTGAATACATTCGCAATACCCACTCCATTGCTGATAGCTTTACCGTTGCTATTCATACACCCCTAGGTATAGTCATCCATACAGGAGACTTTAAAATTGACCACACCCCAGTGGATGGTGAAAGATTTGACTTACAACGGTTAGCAGAACACGGTGAAAAAGGCGTGCTTTGTTTGTTGAGTGATTCAACTAACTCAGAAGTACCAGGATTCACCCCTTCTGAACGTTCCGTGTATCCCAATCTCGATCGAGTATTTTCTCAAGCTACCGGGAGATTATTTGTCACTACTTTTGCTTCTAGCGTCCATCGCATCAACATGATTTTGGATTTGGCGCAGAAGCACAACCGCACAGTGACAGTTGTCGGGCGTTCGATGCTAAATTTGATTGCCCATGCTCGCAATCTAGGTTACATCAAGTGTCCAGATCATCTTCTGCAACCGTTGCACACTGTTCGCAGTTTACCAGATGAGAACGTGCTGATTCTCACAACTGGTTCTCAGGGTGAGACGATGGCAGCAATGACAAGAATTGCTAACAAAGAACACCCCCACATTAAAATTCGTCAAGGAGATACAGTAGTCTTCTCCGCTAACCCGATTCCTGGCAATACGATCGCGGTTGTTAATACGATAGATAAATTGATGCTCCAAGGGGCAAACGTAGTCTATGGTCGAGATAAAGGAATTCACGTTTCTGGTCACGGTTGTCAAGAAGACCAAAAACTGATGATTGCCTTAACTCGACCAAAGTTTTTTGTGCCCTTTCACGGCGAGCATCGAATGCTGGTGAAGCACGCCCAAACAGCGCAGAGTATGGGCATTCCTCCAGAAAACATGATTATTATCCAGAATGGCGATATCGTGGAATTGACAGAAGATGCCATCCGCGTTGCTGGTAAAGTGCCATCTGGCATTGAACTGGTGGATACAACTAGTTCTGGTATGGTTAGTGCCAAAGTACTGCAAGAACGCCAACGCATGGCTTCCGAAGGTATTGTTACCATCGCCGCCGCCATTGATTGGAGTGGGAAATTATTAGCCAAGCCAGAAATTCACCTGCGGGGTGTAGTCACAAGTATAGAGCGATCGCTCCTCCAAAAATGGGTACAACAGCGAATTGAAGAAATATTGAGCGTTCGCTGGTTAGAATTTGCCCAACCGCGTGAAGGTGAGCAATTCGAGGTAGATTGGGGTGGATTGCAAGGAATGTTAGAAAGAGAATTGCAACGCTCTATCCGTCGGGAACTGCAATGTCAACCTACTGTGACATTGTTAATGCAGATTCCTGATGAGCCACCTGTAAAAGTCAGCGATGGTAGAAGACGGCGGCCTAGGACTGCTGCTCAGGTAGCATCGTAAAGAATTTAGAATTACAATCTCACGCAAAGACGCAAAGTTTATTCTGAGTGTCTTTGCGTTTTGGCATGAGAAAAGATGCACTCACTCGCTTAATTGTTCCTAGACTTTTATTATTAGGAAATAAGCCACAGCAGAGAAAAATCTGTCTGACAAGCCTATTATGTTCAAGCTATATCTTCGGGCATAATTTGCATCATCATTTCCTTGCTGACTCCAGGAATTGTGACAAGTCTGTTTGCTTGCTTCTCAATAGTTTTTTCAAATATATTTCTCACAAGCCTTCCATTACCAAACTTTTTATCTCGGCTTACATATAAATCATTTAATTTATGCAGTAATGCTTTTTGTGATTGCTCAGTAAGATGGAAATGATGTTGCTCACAAATGTTTTCAAAAATGTTTAGTAAGTCGTTAGGCTGATAATCTTCAAAATAAAAATATTTGTTAAATCTTGACTGCAATCCAGGATTAGCATCTATAAATCTAGACATTTCTTCATTATAACCAGCCACTATCACTACTAGCCTGTCTCTATAATCCTCCATTCTTTTCAAAAGAGTATCTATAGCTTCTTGTCCGAAATCATTGCGTGAATTTTCTGGCTTTAATGCATAGGCTTCATCAATAAACAGCACGCCGTCTAATGCTGATTCAATAATTGCATCAACTTTAATAGCAGTTTGCCCAATATAACCTGCTACTAATCCAGATCGATCAGTTTCGACCAGATGACCTTTAGAAAGTATCCCCAGTTCTTTGTAGATTTCGCCCATTAGACGAGCTACTGTTGTTTTTCCAGTTCCAGGAGGTCCACAAAACACGGAGTGAAGTGTAACCGAAACAGTAGCAAGTTTTTTTTCCTGGCGTAGTTTCTGAATTTTCAGAAAGTTTATTAGAGTATTGATTTCATCTTTAACATTCTGCATACCTACCAGATTATTTAGTTTTTCAAGAACACTATCCATCTCTCCAGAAGAACAATCATTATGAAGGTGGCGTTTTCTTAGCTCTTTTTTCAATTGTTCTAATTCAGCATCAATTTCGAGATCCCAAAAACTCATATTTTATAGCCTCTACAAATGAGTAACTTGTCTCTCTACTATGTAGAGCTACAATCCCAGTAAGATACGTTGAATTTCGGCTGAATCTATTACATACAGCTAAAAGGCTCTAAAGCAGAGTAATTTATATACACTGAGATTATGTGATACATAGCGCAATCCTCACTAGATTAACTTAGATATCTTGTAGACGTAAAGTAGCTGTCTAATATGATTATGATATGAGGCATATTAAGCCTGTGTTCTGACACTTCTTAATAGTTGAATAATTTTCTATTGCCTAGTGAATCCACAGATAAGTTAAAATTAAAGTACACAATGTTAGTGGTACTCCAAAGCGTAGATGCTCCCAGAAAGTGAGCTTATAGCCTAAATTTGCAGTGGCTTCTACGACTATTAAGTTAGCAACTGAACCAAACAAAGTTAGATTACCTGCCAATGTAGATCCGGCTGCTAGTAATAGCCAATATTGTGTATCATCCTTGGGAATTAGAGGGTGCAATAAAAGTACAGCCGGAACATTTGAAATTAAATTAGATAAGACAACAGTTACGCTCAAAAAACTTGCAGAAGTGTTGACTGCATGAGTAAATAGCTGCAATAAATTTAATTTTTCTGTGACTTTAGTCAGAATAAATAATCCCGAAAACATTACTAGCAGATTCCAATCTATTCTTTGGAGAATGCGCTCTGGTTTCAGTCGCCGCGTAATCAACAACAAACTAGCAGCCATTAAAGCAGACTCCGCTAGAGGTAAGCCAACAGCAAAGGCGATAAGTAATCCTATGGTGATGACTAATGTTTTATGAAATAAAGGTTTGAAAATGCGATGTTTTCCACCTGCTAATGGCTGACAAGGTTGGATGGAACGTACATCTGGATAAAGTAACCAAAGCAATCCTATCTGAATTACTAAACCAATCAAGGCTACTGGGGCGAGTGCGTGCAGAAAATCTAGGTAGGGAATGCTTGAGAAAGAACCAATTAATATATTTTGGGGATTACCGCTGAGAGTGCAAACAGAACCAATATTAGTTGCACCTGCGATCGCTAGTAAATAAGGTATGGGCTTTAAACGCAATGCTTGAGTTAGGCTCAATGTCAGCGGTGTAAAAATTAGCGCTACGGTGTCGTTGAGAAATACGGCAGAGAGGATACCACTACTAAAGGTTAAAGCAATTAACAAACCTAGCGGACTGCGGGTAAGACTCAAAAGTATTGCTAGCGATCGCACAAAAAACCCTGCATAGGATAGGTTAGCATTAACTACCATCATGCTCAGTAAAAATATGATGGTGTTGGCATCAATTGCCTGCCAAGCCTCCTGTAAATTTACAGCGCCCAAAGCAATTAAAAAGGCAGATCCCACTAGGGCAATGGTGGCACGGTTCATGCGTAAACCAGGAATATAGCCCAATGCCAACCCCAGGTAACTCAGCCCTAATACGCCATAGATTGCAAATTGAACGACATTCACTCGCATTACCTAGTGATTGAGTAGTAATTCCTTATACCCATTATTTCCATTACAGCTACAAGTCAGAGGTGGAGGGGAATATCTGAAAAGTGTAGGTTTTTACAACAACGCTGGAAACAGAACAAGGAAGAGAAAGCTGATTCTTGCTTTCAAACGAAAATCCTAACTCACCTGTTTATCAAAAACCTATACCTGTGAGAAGGCTAAGAGGGACTGAGGAACAAATTCTTTCAAGGGACAAGTCAGACAACAAGGAATAATTAAAGAAACTTCTTACTTTTTTATTGAGAGGGACTGCTAGATATGATAGATACCTGCTGTCTATCTCATACCAGGTATCTAAAAATCTTGCTATACATTATTGTCCGTATCCCTGAGTCCGTTCAATGGGTGCCAGATGAAAGCGCAATAGTATCAGGCATAAGCGGTCCCATCTGTATAGGATGTAACGGTTAGTAATAGTACTCAGTTATATAATTAAGTTTTGTAACAATTACCAAAAAACCCACCCAAAGGTAGATGTCTTCACTAAAATTTTAACTATGTCAAGTTATGAACAAGATCGGAAGACTACACTCCCAATTACAGGGAAATTGCGTTTAACTTGACGTAGTTATAAATGAGTTCTGACAAAATCGGCTACGGATAACATCAGATTGCATCAAGTCAGAACAAGATTTTTCCGGGAACGGTCGTAGCCACTATGTATATGTTCATCGTTAAGGTGAATACCCTCAAGAAAATAGAGGAGTAACCATGAAGGTATCCGATAATACCACAAAAAGAATTTTTCTGGCAAGCTGGGTATCAATCAATCAAGCAGAAGCTACTAACACCCACCTAACCCAGCTGCCACGTTCTGTTGCTAAGTCTTACTGTGATATTCTCCAACCCCTACGACAAAAAGTAGACAGTATTCAAGTCCGCGATCGCGAATTAGCTCACCGCTTGTGTAAACTAATTCCTTCTCAGTGTCCTTTTGAGCGTGATGTCAAATTATTTGGCAAGACTTTATTCCACATTCCGCCAATGTGTAAGCTTAATCCTTTATATGAAGAAGTAGTGGGCTTACGTTTCCGGGCGTTATGCTATCTAGCTGATGAATGTGGAGAGGATGTTTCCCAGTACTGTTAATACAGAGTGCTAAGTTGCAAGTTCCGAGTTATTATTTCTCAATTTTGAGTCATTAAATCAAGAGTCCAGAATTTCAAGCAAATTGCCATTGATTCTGGACTCTGGGCTTTGGACTAATTTTTAATCCGCCTTACCTGCCATTTTTGGATGGCTTCTTGCGCATCTTCATAAGCAGATGTCATCTCTGGCACTAAAGCCGCAGTTTCAATTGCTGTATTGAGTTCCCCTTGGACAGCGCGATTTTTCGCTATATCCAAAATTTTGTCACTCCATTTATTAATTGATTTTTGTGCTGTATCGAAGCCTGGTTGACCTGGTGGAACTTTCTTGGCAACTTCGATCGCACGATTATATGTAGATGCCTGTCCTGGCTTAATTAAAGCATTAGCCGCATCTAAAAGAGTTTTGTTAGTAACATACTGCTTGGCTTCTAATCGCCATTGGTTAATCAGAGCTTGTGCTTTGGGATAAAGTGGTTCGTCTTTGGTAATTAATTGCGCCGCCGCCACTGCACTGGCATACTGTCTTTGCTGGGCACGACCTTCTGCCAAATCTAAAATCATCCGACTCCAGATTTTTATATCCTCTTGCGCTTGTTCGTAAAGCGGCTCACCTGCTTGAATTTTGCGAGCCGTGGCGATCGCCAAGCTGAGATCGCTAGCCTGAGTTTCCCTCAGGGACATTTTCGCCAGATCTAAAACTGCTTTATTCCGCTTTTGTGATTGGGAATTGACGGGTGGTGGCGAGTTTGATGGTTTGCTGGGTTGAGTTGGTACAGAGGAGTTGGAGACAGAGCGAGCATTTGGTAAATTCTTGAGGTCTTTTGTCTCATTAGTAGCAGTATTAGGTGATGTTTTAGATACTTCAGCAGATCTAAATTGTGTCTGATTGCGAAGAAAGACTACTGCGACTAAACCTAATATTAATAAGCTGCCTCCCATCCACCATAAAAACTGTTTCCACAATGGAGTCTTTGTCTGAGTTACAGGTGCTTGGGAAATGAAAGGTGGTGAAGAATCAGGAATAGATCGTTCCCCAGCATTCACCTCTTGAGGAGGTGGGAGCATCTGGGGTTGCTGTTTGAAATGCCGATCTGGGTTAAGAAGCGCCTGAGAGACTACATTACCAGTTAAGCCTTGGGCTGGTTGGCGCTCCAATTTCTCGCTGACTGCTGTACGCTTGGCTTTGGGGCTAACAGTAGTTTCTACTCCTTGGAATTCTCTAGGTGTCGCCGTTCTTGGCAAATTATGTGAAGTTTTGGCGGAATTTGCGGCTAGGGAAGGTGCTGCACGTGCAACCGCAAAAGATTCTTCGGGAAAAATAACGGATTCTACTTCGCTTTTAGTTGGTATACTGTTGGTTCTCAATGGCGGCAAGATATTCTGCTGCTGAGATGGAATAACCGCGATCGGGTTTTGTGTCGGTCGCCAATGATGTTGACACAATTGTGGGGTGAGATTGCTCAGGTAGCGTTCTAAATCTACCAAGTTACTGCCACGACCAGAACGCAAAGCTTCTAACAACGCTGCTGTAAAGAATCCGTGGCCTAGTTCGCGGCTTTCGTGGGAGAATTGCTCTGGTTGGCAAGAAAGAATTGTTGCTAGTTGTAGTTCTTGAGCAAGTTCCAGCGTTTCTTGTCCAACGGGGGCATCTGCTTGAGTACCGAAAGCCCGGTTGATATCCAGCAGTAGGAATACATTCAGCCCAGTCAGTTGCAGACTCTGCATTAGCGATCGCAGTTCTATGCCAGTCTCCTGCACGAGATCGGGGTTTCCCTCCACTGGCATTAAATAATCTTGTCCTTTGTAGTTGATGCCATAACCGCTAAAGAACAACCATACATGGTCATGCGGTTGCCAATATGAAGCTGCCAAATCCTCTAATAACAGCAGGATATTTTCCCTTGTAGGATAGGTGGATTTGTCTCTAAGCGGCGGCGAAGTGTCTGTCATCAGCAGACAGTGTTGGGGTATAAAACCTGCCTCTGTAGCCAAAAAGTCTTGGAGCGCCTCGGCATCGGCTTGAGCGCAACTTAAAGGTTGAAATAAATGATATTGATTGATGCCAATAGTAATTGCCCAGTGATTTGCCATCCCCTCTTTGTCGCTTATTATTTGCTTGCCTAAAATTGTGGTTGGCTTTGCTGAAAAAACAAAGTTAACCTATGTCTTATAGTCTAGGAGATTCCCATCTGACTGAAGATAGTATGTAATTTTTATTACATAGTTTAGTCGGAAAATACTTTCACGCAATTTAAATTAAAGATTGTTCAGTAAGGAGCTACAAGGTCATGAGTAGAAGAGTTGCTCATCAACCATCATCGATCATTCCCTTTTCAGTTATTAGCCAATTTGCCAGAAAAATCCGGATAGTTCCGATAGCAGTTTTGCTTTTTTCTGCTGTTCCTGTGTGGTTTGCGTGTGAAGCGATCGCTCCCCAGATTGTAAGAGCTTACACCGCTAGAGTTGACCTGGCTATTGACCGCCTACCGGAGGAAAATTACGAAACCTTACTCAGAAGGGCAGAAGCGGCAGCCAGAGCAGCTGCTCAACGGAGCTTCGATCAAGATATTTTGGTGACAGATGTTTCAGTAATTGTATCCGTACAAAGCCTGGGAGCGATCGCACCAGTTTTGGCTTTAGACGTTACTCGCCCGCAATGGCGGACTCGTCCCGATCCTCAGCGTTGGGCAACTTACTTTAAAACAGCGCGAGCGTTACTGTTTTTTGAACAAAATCTTGCAACACCTAATCCCGGACAAAATCCTGTACCTCCCAGTCCAGCAGAGAATTCTGTACCTCCCAATCCACCACAAAATTCTGTATCTCCCAATCCCGGACAAAATACCGTACCGCCCCCACCGCAACCAGACACTAGCAAATAGCCATTGAAGAAGATGCAGGAAGACGCAGGCACAGGGAATAAGAATTCTCAGAGTCTACCCTTGTTTGCATCTTCTTGGTTCACAATTTCTTGTTATCTCCTTGTCTCAATTCCTAACTGAGTTCTTGTTGCCAGTGTCAATAGATGGCTTAGAATAAAAAGGTTGTCAAGAATTGCGATATCCGCTATCATGGCTGTTCCTAAGAAGAAAACATCTAAGTCTAAAAGAGATAAACGCCGAGCCACCTGGAGACATAAAGCTGCTGTTGAAGCTCAAAAAGCTCTTTCCCTAGGCAAGTCGATTTTGACTGGACGCTCTACATTTGTCTACCCAACTGCTGAAGAAGAGGAAGCAGAAGAATCATAATTCCCTAGTCATGAAAAGCACGAACAGCGCTTTTATGTAAGCGCTTTATCGTTGCTTTTCTGATGGCATTATGACTAATCAGTAGTCTACAAAAGCTCATCTGGTTGATAAAAAATTGGCAATAGGTAATTGGGAACACCCAAATAACTATTACCCGTGACCGATGCTCCAATAATTTATAAACAGTAAAGTATCTGTGGTAATTTTTTGATGTTTAGTATTCGGCGCAATTGGGATTATGTGTCCTTGTCAGGGTAGCGCAGATGCTCAAATCCTCAGATAATCATCTCAAGAGAACAAATTACTTGAAAAAACTAATTTTTCTACAAGTATGTTAGGAAAATTTTTTCAGAAACCAGAGAAGGAAGAAAGCGAGCGCGTCCCTCCCGGACAACACCTAGCTAAAGGCTTCCCAGTCTTAACTTATGGTGCAACTCCGCAAATTAGCACAGAAGAATGGGAATTTCGGGTTTGGGGTTCAGCAAAACCTGCTACTTTTACGTGGTCAGATTTTATGGCATTACCTCAATCTGAATTCACAGCAGATTTTCACTGTGTAACGCGCTGGTCTAAGCTTGATGTTAAGTGGACTGGGATAAAAGTAGCAGACTTCATGAGTTTGATTGAAGTAGATCCAGAAGCAGTTCATATTATGGAACACTGCTATGGTGGCTACACTACCAATATCTCAATGGAAGACTTTCTGCGCGAAGAAAACTTCTTTGCCTTTCAACTATTTGGTGAGCCTTTACCAGCAGAACATGGTGGACCGATGCGGCTAGTGGTTCCCCATCTCTATGCTTGGAAAAGTGCCAAATGGATTAATGGTTTAGAGTTTCTCAAGCGTGAAGAACTTGGTTTTTGGGAGCGTAATGGCTACCATCGCCGTGGTGAACCTTGGGCGGAAGAACGTTATAGCTACTGACAATTAATTATTAATTCGTAATTCGTAATTCGTAATTAATAAACAGGTTTAAGCTTATGGCTCTTAGGTTATAAGCCTAGGGCTATAGATACAAAGCCTGTAAAGACACTGGCTATTAACCAATAAGTCGTCTGAGAAAAGCTAATTTCCCTTGATAGGGAGCGTAACGCCATTTTAAGTCGAATAAAAAGGAGTTTTGTAACACACTTTTGCTGTGAGAAAAGGTATCAAAACTGGCTTTTCCGTGATAGCTACCAATACCACTATCACCGACACCGCCAAATGGTAAAGATAGCACACCACAATGCATCACTGTGTCGTTGATACAAACTCCACCAGATGAAGTTTCCTGCAAAACTTGCGTTTGCAGGTTTTTATTTTGAGTAAATAAGTATAAAGCTAGGGGTTTTGGTCGAGAGTTAATTAAGGCGATCGCTTCTGTGATGTCAGAATATTCAATGATTGGCAGAATCGGCCCAAAAATTTCCTCTTGCATGATTGGAGCATCTAAGGAGACGTTATCAATAACGGTAGGAGCAATATAACGCTCTTGAGGGTTAGTTTCGCCACCAATGATTACTTCACCGTTGTTGAGGAGGTTGGCTAATCTATCAAAATGTTTTTGAGAGATAATTCTGGCATAATCAGGACTACTAGCAGGGCGATCGCCATAAAATTCTTTAATACATTTCTTAAGTCCATCTACTAAATTTGTTTTGATTTTCTTATCAACTAAAATATAGTCAGGAGCAATACAAGTTTGTCCTGCATTAATAAACTTGCCCCAGGTAATTCGCCTGACAGTATGTTCTAAATTAATTTCGCTGTCTACAATACAAGGACTTTTACCACCCAATTCTAATGTAACTGGGGTGAGGTGTTTTGCCGCCGCTTCCATAACAATTTTCCCGACACTTGTACCACCAGTAAAAAAGATATAGTCAAACTTTTCTGCGAGTAGCTTTTGGCTAGTTTCTACACCACCTTCTACCAGAGCAATATATGCTGGCTCAAAATATTTAGCAATTATCTCAGCTAGCAACCTAGAGGTATGAGGAGCAAGTTCTGAAGGTTTGAGAATGGTACAATTTCCTGCGGCGATCGCACCGATTAATGGTGAGATAACTAAGTTAAATGGATAGTTCCAAGCCCCAATAATTAAAACAACACCTAAGGGTTCTGGATAAATTTTGGCTGAGTATTGAAAAAAGTCAATGGTAACTGGAGCTTTTTTTGGTTTTGTCCAAGTTTTGATATTTTTGATAGCGTAATCAATTTCCTTGATGACGAATATTTCTGTAGCATAAGTTTCAAATTCTGGTTTATGTAAATCTGCTTTTAAAGCTTGAACAATTGCTTGTTCATTATCCAGAATTGCCTGCTTAAGCTTTTTCAGTTGCGCAATCCGAAAATTAACGTCTTTCGTCTTACAAGTCTGAAAAAAATCACGTTGTTTGCGAATAATATCAGCAGCAGAAATTGATAAATCAGTAATCATATTTTTGTGAAAAGCCTATTTTATAACAATAATTTGTTGATAAAATTCCTGATTCTAACTTTTAACTTGAGACAAAGTTGAATTCCAATTAGAGCTAAATTGTCATCAATTTAAGCAGCATAAATCATCATTTTATTACGATTTAACAGGTAGCATAACAATGAACACACTACCTTTACCAAACTCAGATTTTACTCGAATTGTACCTTCATGAGCTTCAACAATTCGACGGGAAAGATACAGTCCTAGTCCACTACCGGAACTCTTGTGACTTCCTTGGCGAAATCGTTGAAATAAAGTGGCTTGTTCTGCAATGGAAATACCTGGTCCTGTGTCTTCTACTTCAATGATAATGTAGTCACTGAAAGTGGAATTTTCCGAAGTAGGAGATTCATGACTTTTGCCACTTGCAAGTGCAGAAGCAAGGCGGATATTTACTGAGCCAGAGTCAGTAAATTTGATCGCATTACCGATAAGGTTAGTAAATAAGCGATGTAATTCTAAGCGATCGCCCATTGTGTTACTAATGGTTGTTTCATCTGCAACTACCAAATTCATTGACAGTGATTTTGCTTCAGCTAAAGGCATCAATTCTCCTACCACTTCATCTAGTAGTTGGCGGAGATTCACTGGTTGAAACGCCAAGGTTTTGCGCCCAGCTTCAAAGCGGTAGACTTCCAATAAGGTATTGACCATCGCCAGCAGGTTAGTATTGCTACGTGCCATGATCGCAATCACCTCCTGTATTTGCGGAGACAACGCTCCCAAAGCACCTTGCTGAAACAGCATCAGTACGCGATCTGCGGCTACTAGGGGAGTGCGTAAGTCATGGGTGAGGCGGGAGACGAAATCTTCACGCTGACGAGCAATTTCATCACGTTCATCAATACTGTGTTTTAACCTTAAGAGCGATCGCACTCGCGCCAGCAATTCATCTACCGTTACCGGCTTGCGGATAAAATCATCAGCGCCTAAATCTAATCCTTTCGCAACATTCGGCGCATCGTGAGCAGTAATCAGCAGTATTGGGATATATTGCTGCATCGAAGCATTATCACGGATACGCTTAGTAACTTCGTAACCATCCATTCCTGGCATCATCAGATCCAGCAACACCAAGTCACAAGGAGATGCTTCTAGTTGTGCTAAAGCCGAAACACCATTTTCTGCCGTGCTTATTGTGTAGCCTTCTTCCTCCAAAATTGTTTTGATTAAAAACACGTTATCTGGAGAATCATCTACAACCAAAATTTTGTCAGAGCGAGAAGTTTGCGAATTCATGTAGCGACCTAGTATACGGTAAAAGTAAATGTTCTTAGAGCTACTTTAATTGGTATTATTTCCTTTGGGTTGCGACTGAAGGAGACTGCCCTAAGAAGAAAAATTATTTAAATAAACAAGTTGGGAAATTTTTACAAATAATCACTAGCTAATTGAATCATGGCTCGTAAACTTTTAGAACTCAATACAGAAGATGGCGGCACAATTTTAGTAGCAGTAGAGATACCAGAAGAATCTGTAGGCCATGTAGCTGCTCCTGGTGAGTTGCCGATGGAAAAAGTAGAGGGTAGCTTCGATGCGGTTAAAGATTTAATTGTTCGCGGGTGTCGCCCAATTACAAAGGCATTTCAAATATTACAGAAAGAATCACAACCCGTAAGCGGAGAAGTTGAGTTTGGGGTGAATTTTACTACCAAAGGCTCAGTTTATGTAGTGGAGTCTAGTGGTCAAGCATCACTTAAGGTGAAAATAACGTGGAACCTGGCAGCAAAAGAAAACAATTAATAAATTGTCATGAGTTGGGACTTAGTTAAAGCTTGTACCGTGGCGATCGCCACTCCGGAAAATAGCATTCGGGGTACAGGCTTTTTCATATCATCACAAGGACACTTACTTACCTGCGCCCATGTAGTTGAAGCGACTGGCGGTTGGGAAAACGTGCGAGTCAATGGGCAAAGGGTGGATTTGGTTTATTTAGGCGATCGCACCTGTGATGATTTTGCCATTTTGCAGTTACCTGGTTATCAAGGTGCTTCGGTACCCCTAGCTGTTAATTTTCAGCCGATGGATCGATTTTTGTCTATTGGCTATGGGCGATCGGATTTTCCCCAAGGGGCTTCAATTGATGGCACGATTACCGATATGAATCCCCAGTCTAAATTTAGAAGCTTACCAATGTTGCGGCTGCGAGTTAAGGCGAATTCGCAACAGGTGCAAGGTGGGTATAGTGGTTCGCCTGTATTTAATGCGGCGACACAACGAGTTATTGGCATAATTGCCGCTTATGACAATACAGAAGGCGCATTAGCTTTACCCCTGGCTACGG
This sequence comes from Aulosira sp. ZfuVER01, assembly GCA_034530615.2. Taxonomy (GTDB): domain Bacteria; phylum Cyanobacteriota; class Cyanobacteriia; order Cyanobacteriales; family Nostocaceae; genus Aulosira. The sequence goes on along the minus strand of JAVRCV020000065.1, from coordinate 53,149 downwards.
TGCTAGAAAATTGGTCGGATTTAGAGGGTTTGTTACACCTAGAAACAGCATCAGATGTAGAATTTCCGTTTTTCGATACGGCTTTTTATGCTGATTGCTACAGGGAGGTAAAGAGGCCTGGGGCATTAATTCGGTTGAGAGCGCCTTTGCAATGGGGCAAAACCTACTTAATGTATCAGATTCTAAATTATGGGAAGACTCAGCAAGGCTATCAAGCAGTACGTTTGGACTTTCAAGAGCCAGAAACAAGAGTGTTCAGTACGCTGAAACATTTCTTAAAGTGGGTTTGTAGCAGCATAGCCGAGGAATTGAATATACCAGATAAGCTGGCTGAGAATTGGAAAGGTACACTGAGTGCGAACAAAGACTGTACAAACTACTTTGAACAATATTTGTTGCCAGCAATCAATAGTCCCCTGGTTTTAGGATTGGATAACGTTGATGTAATTTTCTCTCATCAAATTGCTCGTGACTTTCTTCCCTTACTACGCTCTTGGTATGAGAAGGGCAGAGATAATACTAATTGGCAAAGGTTACGGTTAGTTATTGCTTACTCCAAAGAAGATTTCATCCCTATAGATACACATAAATCGCCATTCAACGTGGGGAAGGGTATTGAAATACCAGAGTTAAATCAGCTACAGGTGCAGAATTTAGCCCAGCGCCTCCAACTTCCTTGGAATGCAGAGCAAGTTGCTCAACTTATGGCGATGGTTGGTGGACATCCTTGGCTGGTAAAAGAGGCACTGGATAAAATAGCGCAACGCGAACTGACGTTGAAAGAACTATTGGAAATTGCTCCCACTCAAGAAGGTTTATACGGCGACCACCTGCTGCGCCATTGGTCAATTTTGCAGGATAATCCAGAACTTATGAGAGCTATGAAGCAAGTAGTCGCTGCCAATAGGCCAGTTAGAATAGGCGTTGATAAAGCATTTAAGTTACGCAATATGAGATTGGTGAAATACACAGGCAATGATGTTCTGCCCTTGTGTGATTTGTATCGCCTGTATTTTTGCGATCGCTTCGGGTTGTAGTTATGATTTCAAATTTCCCAGAAATTTACCCCAGTTCCTCTTTGCAACCAGAAAGGAAAGCCTGAAAATGATTATTGTGCAACCGCATTGGTAATAACTCATGAATCCAGCGCCTAACCCAAACTATGAATATCAAGTTGGGGGTACTTTACTTCCTGATTCTCCTACCTACGTCATGCGGCAGGCAGATGACGACTTATACAACAAGTTGAAGGCAGGGGAATTCTGTTATGTCCTAAACTCGCGGCAGATGGGTAAATCAAGTTTGCGGGTAAAAACCATGCAAAAGTTGCAGGAAGAGGGAATTGCTTGTGCTGGTATTGATCTTACTTTGATCGGAACTCATAATGTTACTCCTGATCAATGGTATGCAGGTGTGATTGACGAGCTGGTTAAGAGTTTAAAACTAAATGAGAATTTTGATTTAGACCGATGGTGGAAAGCGCAAAGATTACTGCCTTCATTGCAGCGATTAGGCAAGTTTATTGAAGAGGAGATGCTAACCTCTATTCATAAAAAAATTATCATTTTTGTAGATGAAATTGATAGCGTTCTCAGCCTAAGTTTTTCAACTGAGGATTTTTTTGCTTTGATTCGAGCTTGCTATAACCAACGTGCTGATAAACCAGAATATAAACGCCTGACATTTTGTCTTTTAGGAGTAGCAACTCCCTCTGATTTGATTCAAGATAAACAGCGCACACCTTTTAATATTGGCCAAGCCATTGAACTCAAAGGTTTTGATTTAGATGAAGCGGAGCCTTTAGCTACGGGATTAGTCGGTAAAGTTAGTAATCCTCAAGAAAAGCTACGAGAGGTTTTGGAATGGACTGGTGGACAACCTTTTCTTACCCAAAAGCTTTGTCAATTTATTTTAGATGATAAGCAAGGATTGTCTGTAGAGGAATTAGTGCAATCGCGGATTATCCAAAATTGGCAATCTCAGGATGATCCTGAGCATTTGAGAACAATACGCGATCGGATTTTCAGCAACAAGCAACCTGCGGATCTGTTGCTTGAATTATATGAACAAATTTTACGAAAAAGAGAAATTGAAGAAGATAACAGTCCGGGGCAAATAGAATTGCGCCTGTCGGGATTGGTAGTTAAGCAAAATGGTAAGTTAAGAGTTTCTAACTGTATTTATGAGTCTGTTTTTGACAACAACTGGGTAAATCAGGAGTTAGCGAATTTGCGACCTTATGCAAAGGAATTAGCAGCATGGCTAGAGTCTAGTCGTCAGAATAAATCGCATCTCTTGCAAGGGCAAAAATTACGACAAGCTCAAGCATGGGCAGAAAATAAACAGTTGCTTGTTGAAGATTATCAATTTTTATATGCTAGCCAAGAATTAGTAACACGAAAGCAGCAGCGTATTGTCTCAGCACTTGCTCCAGTGCTACTAATTTCATTGCTTCTTGGGTGGTTATACTGGCAATCACGAGAAAAACCTCCGGTTGTTAATAATAAGTCAGACCCTCAAACGTTAATAACGGAACAACCACAACAGCAACAGCCAGGATTGCCATTCCTTAGTGAAGGTGAGCATACTTTGTTTGGTGGAAGTGAAAATCCAAGTCGCACTCAGGCTTTTAAAGCTTTTGAAAACAAAGATTATACCCAAGCTGTTGAGTATTTTAAAAAAGCTAGACAAGCCTTTCCTTACGATCCAGAGTTGCGAATTTATTACAACAATGCTAGAGCATATCAACAAGGCAACCCAATTACGCTGGCAGTTGTTTTACCAGATACTAATAGAGCATCTGGGATCTCTCAAGAACTCTTGCGAGGAGTTGCACAGGCACAAGATGATTTTAATGAGTTACGAAGTAAAGAGAATAAGCGACTTTTAAATATAGTAATTGCTAATGATAGCAATGACCAAACTCAAGCTATAAAAGTTGCTAGAGAGTTAATTAAAAACCAAAATATTATAGGGGTTATTGGACATTATACTAGTACAAGCAGTCAAGCTGCATTACCTGAGTATGAAAAGGCTGGTATAGCAATGCTATCTCCAGGTAGCGCAAGTACTTTGTTAAAGGGCAAAGTATTCTTTAGAACAGTACTGTCTACCAAAGTAGAGATGGGAAAGTTAGCAGATTATGCTATCAAGAATGGCTATAAAAGAGTAGTTATTTTCTACAATCCTGATGATGTTTATAGTAAGGACGTAAAAGAACAGTTTGAAAACCTGTTTAAGAATAAGAACGCAGAAGTTATCCGTACTCAGGATTTGAGTGATGCTTCACTGGATACATCTGCTGAAATTTTAAAAATTCAAAATGAAGATAAAGCAGATGCAATTGTTTTGTTTCCGGATACAAAGTTAACTTCTGTGGCACTTGCAATTGCCCGTGCTCAGATCAGCAAAAAATTGCCTCTGTTAGGAGGAGGCACTTTGTATAATCAGGACACTTTGAAATCAGCTTTTGAAGGTTTGGTGATATCTGTAAATTGGTTTGCAGAAGAGCAGAATTCAAAAGAATTTGCAGATAACGCTAGAAAAACATGGGGAGGGCAAATAAGCTGGCGCACAGCTACAGCTTATGATGCGACTCAGGCTTTTATTGCAGCTATTAAAAACATATCATCAAACAATCCCACTCGTCCAACTGTTTTAGAAAAACTCAGATCTGTTAATCTTCCATCGAGCGAAACTTCAGGATATCCACTCCAGTTTGATCGGAATGGTGATAGCCAAAAAGAACCTCTTGTTGTCAGAGTAGTTCCAACTAAAGGCGGACTCCCAGTTAGTGGATTTAAATTTGAACAGGTTAAGGATGAAGTACCAAGCATAAAATAGTTACTGGCAAGCTGATAGATTTTTACCACAAAGCAGGCGATCGGTCTATTATGTCAACACATAGGCGTGTTACGTTAATGCATTAGAGCGATCGCATTTATTCCTTGCTGAAATTCTGCTGTGGAAGGAATTGTGTAGACGCGCAGTGGCTTGTCAAGACATCGCACTCTCACCACAAAACAGGCGATCGTTAGATTCATCAACATTACAACTGTTTTTAATCGGGTTAAATCCACTAAACACAACATTTTGCAATGTTAATGCACCAGTATGTTATGCCATTACATCGGCTTGTATTGTTAATGCATTAGAGCGATTCCTAGCGGCAAGCAATTCGTGCCTACGCATTTATTCCTCTACGGATTGCTATATGGATTTTTCGTAAGGGTTTAGCATTGCTAAACCCCTAACCAGGCGTTTGTATTGACAAATAACTAAAAACTATTTGCCAAAGCCTTTACCTCGACTCACTGAAGGAAGACAAAGGCAATTTTCTAGCTGACTGAGCAATGTTTCGCTATCTAAATGTTGACCAATCAAGACTAGCTGATTTTTCGGTTGACCTTTCCACTCATCATCATCCATTGTGAAGCGTTTGCCACACAAGTGGAAAATATGACGTTTGGGGCTTTCTTCAAACCACATAATACCCTTTGCCCGAAATACATCAGTGGGTAGCTGGTTATCTAAGAAATATTGAAACTTCCTAATAGAAAAAGGCTTGTCGCTTTGGAAAGACAATGAGGTAAAACCATCATTTTCTAAGTGGTCGGAATGATGGTGATGATGCTCATGGTCATGGTCATGGTCGTGATGATCGTGACCGCAGTTAGAATGATCGTGGTCGTGGTCATGATGCTCATGAGCGTGGTGATGATGCTCGTGTTCGTCTGACACGTTATCAAAATACTTATCAGACTCAAATAAACCAACACTCAGAATTAAGGGAAGTGGTACGTCTGAACGTGTGGTGCGAAGAATTCTCGCTCCTTCTTTAACTTCCGAAACTTTTCGTTCTAATTCATTTAAAGCAGCTTCATCAACTAAATCTGCTTTATTCAAAATAATGACATCACCATAGGCAATCTGACTATATGCTGCCTGAGAATTAAATAAATCTAGGCTGTAATTCGCCGCGTCTACTACGGTAATAATCGAATCCAAACGAGTTAAATCCCGCAATTCTGTACCGAGAAATGTTAGAGCTACTGGCAATGGATCTGCTAGTCCAGTTGTTTCTACAACTAAATAATCTAACTTTTCTTCACGTTCTAAAACTTTGTAAACGGCATCAACTAAATCACTATTAATAGTGCAACAAATACAACCATTATTTAGTTCCACCATGTTTTCATCGGTGGAAACAATTAATTCGTTATCGATGCCAATTTCACCAAATTCATTGACTAAAACAGCAGTTTTTAATCCCTGCTGATTCGTCAGGATATGATTAAGTAATGTTGTCTTACCACTACCGAGGAATCCTGTAATGATTGTTACAGGTATACCTTGTTTTGGCGCATCCATTGCTTGAGATTCAGAAGTAACTGCTGATTGCATAGCGCTCTAATCAAAACAAATTAAATTCAAGAAGTAGGAGTGTAGCGCAGAGAGTCCAGAAAACACTAGGATAGGGATGCTGGACTCTCATCCCAGGTGCTTTACCCTATTATTACGTATCTATCTATTTCAAAATTACTTATCTTAGCTGTAGTTGCTTGACTCTGCATTATAGATAGGTAGTCAAGATGTTTACCACAAGTAGGTTGTACCATTCTGAATCTTGAATTTTGAATTTTCAATTGCTTATGACCCTAACTCTTTACAATACCCTCACCCGTCGCCAGGAACCCTTTGAAACAGTAGAACCAGGCAAAGTTAAGATGTATTACTGCGGCGTGACGGTATACGACTACTGTCATTTGGGTCATGCCAGAGCTTGTATTGTTTGGGATGTAGTGCGGCGATACCTCCAGTTTATCGGCTATGAAGTGCGCTATATCCAGAATTTTACCGATATTGATGACAAGATTCTAAATCGAGCAAGGCAAGAACAATCATCAATGGAAGCTGTTGCCGATCGCTTCATTAAAGCTTACTTTGAGGATATGGGCAGGCTGGGAATCAAAGAAGCTGATGAGTATCCCCGTGCTACCCACACGATGAATGGCATTCAACGGCTAATTCACGATTTAGAAAATAAAGGTTACGCTTACCCCGCCGATGGTGATGTTTACTATGCAGTACGGCAGTTTTCTGAGTATGGTAAGCTGTCTGGGCGGAAGTTAGACGATATGCAAGCGGGTGCTAGCGATCGCGTTAATATAGAAGATCCAGAATATCAAAAGAAAAAAGATCCCTTTGACTTTGCTTTGTGGAAAGCAGCAAAACCAGGTGAACCTGCTTGGGAATCACCTTGGGGTGAAGGCCGTCCAGGGTGGCATATAGAATGTTCAGCAATGGTGCGCGATCGCTTGGGCGATACCATAGACATTCATGCTGGCGGTGCTGACTTAATTTTTCCGCATCACGAAAACGAAATTGCCCAATCTGAAGCGGTGACAGGCAAACCTTTATCTCGCTACTGGCTGCACAACGGCATGGTGAAGGTGGATGGCGAGAAAATGTCTAAGTCTTTGGGTAACTTTACCACCATCCGCGACTTATTAGATCGAGGCGTGGAACCAATGGCGGTGCGGTTGTTTGTACTGCAAGCCCAATATCGCAAGCCTATCGATTTTACCGATGAAGCGATCGCTGCTGCCACCAACGGCTGGCATACCCTCAAAGAAGGATTGCTTTTTGGCTATGAATATGGGGAACAACTTGGTTGGAAATTAAAGGACGCGGAGACGCGGGGACAAAAAGACGCGGGGAATGGAAAAGAAATTTCTAACTCCTATATAGAACGTTTCCAAGAAGCTGTGAATGATGACTTTAATTTCCCTGGTGGGTTAGCAGTGATTTTTGAATTAGCCAAAGAACTGCGTCGTGAGGGAAATATTATCGTGCATGAAGGCAAAACGGAAACCCCAGCAGATGAATTACTTCAACAGTGGCAAACACTTGTAACGTTGGCTGGAGTCTTAGGTTTAGAAGCGAAAGTAGAAACTGAAACTCCTGCGAGTGATGGTTTAAGCGATGCAGAAATTGAAGATTTAATTCAACAACGCCAAGCAGCCAGAAAAGCGAAGAATTTTGCCGAAGGCGATCGCATCCGAAATGAACTACAAGCTAAAGGTATTACCTTAATTGATAGTAAGGATGGCACTCGTTGGCACAGGAGTTAACAATTCAAGCAAACAATAGGATAAAAAAATGATGTCTTCCCAATCAGCAAACATCTTAGACTTTAATATTCTTTTAGAACAAGATACAACTGGCAAAGAGACTGCGATCGTACTAGAAATTCCTGAATGTCGAATTACATCTGACACCCGCCAGCAAGCATTGGATGGAATACGTCAACTTCTGGCAGAACGTTTAGCTAAAGCAGAAATTGTTTCTTTGCAAATGGAACTGTCTTCAAATCCCCATCCTTGGATGAAATTTGCAGGAATGTTTAAGGACAATCCTCTATTTGTAGAAATTGCTGAGGACATGAGAGCACAAAGACAAGAAACCGAACAAGAATCTTCAGCAAATGATGTATGAGCAGATGGATACTCGATACAGATCATGTGTCCCTGTTCCTTGAAGGTAATCACAAAGTTATTACAAAAGTTTCTCAAACATCGTCTGTAGCTATCACAATTATTACAGTTCAGGAAATTTTCAACGGGTGGATGGGTAAGCTTAACGATCCATCTCAAGCTGAAAATTTGGTTATAGTCTATACAAAACTTTGGGAAACAACAGATTATTTTAAGAGCGTCGTCATATTAAACTTTGATGCCACAGCAAATGCTTCTGACGAAAGCCTGTTGAAACAACACCCAAAACTCAATAAGAAAAGGCTGCAAAAAGACCTTCGTATTGCTGCGATTGCTCTGTCTACAAATAGCATTATGGTCACATGTAATTATCAAGATTTTTCTCAAGTTCCCAACCTGCGAATAGAAGATTGGACAGCATAAACAATAAACTTTTGGTAACAAGCTGTAGCCAAGCGATCGCAACGCAATAGAATCGTCAACAATAATTATCTTCATTTTGAATTTATATTATGTGGTCTGAATTAACAAGAGCGATCGCTCATCTTAATATTCCCGCTGATTGGGTTGGGATTAGAGCTGTTAAAGAAACAGCCGCTAACCGTCATGTTCGTGATGGCTTACCTCAAACTAATGGCAAATACTCCACAATGGGGGCAATGTTAGAAGTCTTGGTAAATGGCAGTTTGGGTTATGCTGCTACCAATTCTCTAGAACTTGCTAGCTTACAAGCCGCTGCGGAAATAGCCTATAAACAGGCACTTGTAGCTAGCGAATGGCGGATATATGATTTCCGTGAAACTGAGCGCCCGAAAGTTGTGGGTGAATATAACTCACCATTTTTAGAACCATTAGATGCTCTCACTCCTGGGGAAATTAACGATTTGCTGGTTCGGATTTGTCAAACACTGAAAGTTAGCGACAAAATTGTGCAAACCACAGCTAGCTTTACCAGCAGCGAAAAAGAAACATGGTTTGCCAGTAGTAATGGCTCCCAAGTGTACCAAAAGTTTCTCTCTGTGGGCGCACATTACGGAGCTACTGCCCAAGATGGTGCGATCGTCCAGCAACGTACTAACAACGGCTGGCACGCCAACTGTTACCAAGGTGGACTGGAATTATTAAAACAAGAAGGCTTATGGCATCGGGTGCAACAAGTTGGTGAGCAAGCAGTCGAACTATTGACAGCAGAAGAGTGCCCGAATACACGCACTAATTTAGTGTTAGCACCAGATCAAATGATGCTGCAAATTCATGAAAGTGTAGGTCATCCTTTAGAAATTGACCGAATTTTAGGAGATGAGCGTAACTACGCTGGCGGTAGCTTTGTGAACAAAAGTGATTTTGGTAACTTAGTCTACGGCTCGCCACTGATGAACATTACCTTCGACCCCACTGTACCTGGTGAATTTGCCAGCTATGGCTTTGATGATACTGGTGCTGTAGCCACACGAGAGTATGTCATCAAAGAAGGCGTACTTCAAAGAGGTTTGGGTAGTCTCGAAAGCCAAGCGAGAGCAGGTGTAGCAGGTGTAGCCTGTGCCCGTGCTTCCTCTTGGAATCGCCCCGCGATTGATCGCATGGCAAACTTGAATTTAGAGCCAGGAAACGCCAGCTTTGACGAAATTATCGGTGGTATCGAACATGGAGTTTACATGGAATCTAACCGTTCTTGGTCAATAGACGATCGCCGTTATAAATTTCAGTTTGGTTGTGAGTATGGCAAATTGATTGAAAACGGCAAACTCACCAAAACCCTGCGTAACTCCAACTATCGCGCCACAACTCCAGAATTTTGGCAAAGCTTAATCAAAGTAGGTGATGCTTCTAATTGGCAAATTTACGGTACTCCTTTCTGCGGTAAAGGCGAACCAAATCAGGCAATTTGGGTAGGACATGGTTCACCAGTTTGTCTATTTGCTAACGTCGAAGTCTTTGGTGGGGGTAGTTGAATAGTCATTTGTCATTTGTCCTTTGTTATTTCTCCCTTCTCCTCCTTCCTTTGTCCATCTTGTCCTGACCACATAATGCCCATGAAAATTGACGAGTTATCTGCTTTAGAAGTCAGCTTTAATCAACTAATTGAAACTCTACTCATCAAAAAAACTGTAACTGAAGAATTCACTGTCAAACTTAGTAGTGAACGGAGTCAATTTACACGTTTTAATCACGCTAAAGTGCGACAAACTGGTTATGTCGCTGATGGTTGGATTGAACTGACTTTAATGGAAGATCAGCGCAGTAGTTTTCGGCAGTTTCCCTTTACTGGCAATTGGGATATTGATTGGCAAGTAGCATACAAAGCTTTACAAGATTTGCGGGGAGAACTGCGATTTTTACCTATCGATCCATATTTAGTTTTGCCATCAGGAAATAATACGAGTAGAGAAGTACATTCTGGTAAATTATTGGCAAGCGAAGATGTAGTTCCGACAATACTAGAACTAGTTCCAGAATTAGATTTTACGGGAATATATGCTGGGGGAGTTGTAATTAAAGGGTACGGCGATTCTCAAGGACAAAAACATTGGTTTTCTACAGACACATTTACCTTAGACTATTCTCTATTTAGACCATCAGGACAAGCAGTTAAAGGAACTTTTGCAGGTAGTAATTGGGATGAATTTGCTTATATAAAAAGGATTAACGAAGATAAAAAACAATTAGAATTACTTGCAGTTGCTCCTAAAGAATTGCCCAGAGGAAAATACAAAACTTATTTTGCACCCGCCGCAGTTGCCGATTTAGTAATGATGCTTTCTTGGGGTGCTGTAAGTGAAGCGGATTTACAACAAGGGAACAGTGCATTGGCTACACTATCTCGTCACGAAAAACTACTTTCCCCAGAGTTTAGTTTAAAAGAAAATTTTCAGCTAGGGTTGGTGCCCCGATTTAATGGCTGGGGAGAAATGGCAGCACCAGAGTTACCTATAATCGAAAAAGGATTTTTAATAAATACCTTAGTCAACTCTCGGACTGCTAAAGAATATCAAAAACCTGCTAATGCTGCTAATAGCTCAGAAACTTTACGTGCGCCAGAAATCAGCCCAGGAAATTTGGCATTCGAGCATATTTTGCCAAGTTTAGATACAGGTTTGTATGTATCGAACTTGCATTACTTGAACTGGAGCGATCGCCCCACAGGTAGAATTACAGGTATGACCCGTTATGCTTGTTTTTGGGTAGAGAAAGGAGAGATTATCGCCCCTATTGAAAACTTACGTTTCGATGAAAGCCTCTATCGCTTCTGGGGAGACAATTTAGTAGATTTGACCAATTTTCAAGAATTTATCCCCGAAGTCGGAACCTATGAAAGCCGCCAACTCGGAGGTAGTCTAGTTCCGGGAATGTTAGTAGATGAGTTTACATATACGTTGTAATTAACTACAGAATTGCGTCAGTCGGTATGTGTTCAAAAGGGAAAGTGTAAAATTGTAGCTGGATTTACTGCTGCATATAAGTTTTAGCCTGATTGCTCCCAAAATTCGGTTGACGCAAACTCTGTAATTTTGTCTATTAGAGATTACAATCAAAACTTGGCTATGTTACCTATTTCTGTAAACTTCATTGATGAGAATATCTTTAGCACTGAAGTAAATAATTAATATAGTTAATAAAAATTGAGCAAATTGTAGGATTGGATCTAATCGCCAGCCCTGAAAAACAAAAATAAACCCACAAAGCAACATGACACTTGGTATTAAGAGTGCTTGAACAAGATAAATAACAAAAGCTATGCTATTAAGCCTACTAGCACGTCTAAATAGCAAAAATACCATAAAAATCATGTAAGATATACCGAAAATTATATATAGTATTCCTAGCAAGCTGGCTGTATTAAAACCAAAATTAACTTGCAGCAAAAATAATACATTTAAGATGGACATATTATATTATTCCTCAGCATTTAATCAATTTATATATTGCTAGGTTTGGTTTTATTATATGGGTTTAGTTACGTTGTTAGATTCCCGACTTCTTCAAGAAGCCGGGAATCTTTGAAATGTTAAACTTGAATTGCAATTACCTCTGCTTTATTTCCAAAATAGGCTTTAAATTTGTTTTTTTAAAGAAAGTATTTTTTAAAATTTAGGAACATAGTAAGCTATCACACAGTTTATTTGTGGCTAATCAGTAGCCAAAGTTTTTTTCTGTGTTGACATTATCTAATGTTGAATTTTTTATCAAATCTCCTTTCTATTTCTTCATACGTCTAAATAGGTAAATTTAGAATCATGTTTATCTTTTCTTGGATGATGAAGAATTGCGTTGCGGGGGCATATCTGCTCGGAGTTCTTGTCTTCCGTTGGTGATAATTCGCAACATATCTTTAAGATCCTGCTCAATACCTTCTAGGACATTATCAGCATATTGATCGGCACCATTTTCAATTTCTTGAGCTTGAGCGATCGCAGTTTGTCGCATTTCTTCTAACTCTTGCATACAAGCACGGCGCTTTTGCTCAATTTCTGCAAGAGTTTCTTGCATCATGGCATCGCATTCTTGTTGTACTTGTCGTCTTAGCTGTTCAGCTTCGCGTTCTGCCTGTTTAATAACATCGCTTTCAGCTAGGATTTGGGCACGTTTAGCTTGAGCCGCTTCAACAACTTGCTGGCCATACTCTTCGGCTTCCAGCAGAATTTCCTCTTTTTGATCGAGGATCGATGCTGCTTCTTCAAAAACTGACGGTAAAGAAACCCTGATAAAATCAAGCTGTTCTAGCAGCTTTTCATCATCAACTAGCGTGCGTCCAGTCAGCGGAATTTTCAGCCCATTCAGAATAATTTCCTCTAGGCGATTGAATTCCTCCTGAATGTCTACGCTTCCCGATCCTTCGGGATACTCTTGAGGGGGGTGATTGTTTCCGTTGTGATTGGGTTCAACATTGGAGAGTTGTGGTTGTAGCATTGGTATATTTCTAGGGCAACGTGCGCAGGAACGAGATGATCGATAGAGCCACCAAACCTTGCAATCTCTTTTACCACACTACTACTTAAAAAACTATACTCATTGGAGGTGGCTAGAAAAACCGTCTCTATCTGAGTGGAAAGAGTTTTATTAGTATGAGCCATCTGAAGCTCGATTTCAAAGTCTGAAACTGCTCGCAAACCCCGCAATAACACTTGTGCTTGCCGCATTTGGGCGTAGTTGACTGTCAAACCATCAAAGCTATCTGCTTCGACATTTGTCAGATGTCGTGTAGATACACGAATTTGCTCTAGCCGTTGCTGCACGCTAAAAAGTGGAGTTTTGTTAGGGTTCCGCAATACAGCCACAATCACCTGCTCAAACAGCCGACTAGCGCGCTGAATGATGTCCAGATGTCCCAAAGTAATGGGGTCAAAGCTACCAGGGTAAATAGCAATCACAATCTTCGATACATCAAAGTTATGTAGGTGATTATATCTAAACCTGCTGATAAAGCCATCAAATCTTAGGCAAATACTATTTTTGTTAAAGAAATTAACGATACTAAGTAATCGTTCTCAACTCCGTATATTTATAGTCGTGACTGTAGTCAGGAGATTTTTCAGCGCTTAAGTGCTTACTACAAATTTGACAAGTTTTTACCTCAAAGCAAAACCTGCTCTAATTGTTTATATACTCAAAGCTCCTTGCTTCTTGTCCTATGATGGGAAGCTGCTAACGCTGATTAATAATTTAGTTATCTAGGTATTTTTGCATGGCACTGGATCTTTCCACTTTGCCTTTGGCATTTCAATTTACTTCTCCAGGTCCGATTCTCTGGAGAATAGGGCCAATAACTATTCGCTGGTATGGCTTATTAATCGCCTCAGCAGTGTTAATTGGTGTCAGCCTTTCCCAGTACTTGGCAAAGCGTCGTAACGTTAACCCGGACTTACTTAGCGATTTGTCAATTTGGCTGGTGATTGGGGCAATTCCGGCAGCCAGGCTATATTACGTTTTGTTTCAATGGCCAGAATATGCCCAGCACCCAGAGCGAATTATCGCTATTTGGCAAGGGGGGATTGCAATTCACGGAGCAATTCTAGGTGGCCTTGTGGCGGCGTTAATATTTGCCAAACTCAAGCAAATTTCTTTTTGGCAACTAGCAGATTTAGTAGCGCCTTCGCTGATTTTAGGGCAAGCGATCGGACGTTGGGGAAATTTTTTCAACTCGGAAGCTTTTGGCGACCCTACCAATTTACCGTGGAAGTTGTATATCCCGGCGGATCGTCGTCCCCCAGAGTTAGCTAATTTTGAGTACTTCCATCCCACTTTCCTCTACGAATCTTTGTGGGATTTAATGGTGTTTGCTTTGCTGATAACGCTGTTTGTTCGGAGTTTACAAGGAAAACCACGCTTAAAGATAGGTACGCTATTTCTCACTTATTTGGCAGCTTACAGCCTTGGACGTGTGTGGATTGAAGGTTTTCGTACTGATAGCCTCATGCTAGGGCCGTTGAGGATGGCTCAAGTCGTGAGTTTAATCGGAATTCTTTTGGGATTAGCTGGGTTAGCTTGGCTTTACTTAGCTCAACGTCCTTTGCCAGATGTCGTTTCCACCTCTAGGAGTAATGGAGCGATAGAGGGGATGAGGGAGACAGGGAAGACAGGGAAAAAATCTTGACTCTTGTAGGGGCGGGTTTAACTCACATCTTTCATTACTGAATATTTCACAAAACCCGCCCCTACGGACAAATGACCAAATACCCCAAAAATAAAAAATGCCCCAGAGTGTTCTCCAGGGCTTAACCAGGGTGCATCTACCATTACTCTCTACTAGGGAAATAGAGTCTATCCGGAAAGACACTGAAAATTTATCAAAAATTTTTTTTGAAGAATTGACTTAGACGATCTCTATGAGTGAATTTACTGATAAAATATGTTCCTCAAAAACCTTACATCCACTAGAACCAAAGGTTTACATTGTAGGGGCAGGCCCCGGAGATCCAGATTTATTAACGGTCAAAGCACAAAAACTACTAGCTGTTGGGGATGTAATTTTATTTGCTGATTCCTTAATACCAGAACAGATTTTAGATCTTTGTCGTCCAGATGCAGAAATTATTCGGACTGCGAATAAGACTTTAGAAGAGATTGTACCGCTGATGACAGAACGAGTGCGATCGCATAAATCTGTCGTCCGTCTACATTCAGGCGATCCTAGCCTCTACAGCGCTATCCACGAACAAATGCAGCTTTTAAAAGAAGCAGAAATTCCCTTTGAAGTCATTCCAGGGATTAGCGCCTTTCAAGCCGCCGCCGCTAAACTTCAAGTCGAATTAACTGTCCCTAATTTAGTGCAAACTATCATTTTGACGCGCATTAGCGGACGTACATCAGTTCCCGCTAGAGAAGAACTAGCAACTCTCGCCGCCCATCAGGCTAGTCTTTGCTTATATTTGAGTGCGCGTCATGTTGAAGAAGCCCAAGCCAAGCTGCTAGAACATTATCCAGCCGCAACCCCAGTAGCGATTTGTTTTCGTGTAGGCTGGCCTGATGAAAAGATTCGGGTTGTTCCCCTGGAAGAGATGGCAGCTTGTACCCATCAAGAACAGCTAATACGCACCACACTTTACATTATCAGCCCAGCACTCTCGCCAACAACAGCGCGATCGCGCCTATATCATCCCGAACATCATCATCTATTTCGCTCTAGCCATTAGTCATTCGTTGTTCTGCTTATTCCTTCTGTACCCTCCACCTTCCTCTCATCTTTGTGTTACGGGCAGTTTGCTCAAGTCGGGAAACCCGCCCACGCAACTGCCCTCCTCTGTGGCTCTGTGGTTCGATAAACTAATTAAGATAATTGCCATCATCCAAGTTGACAATTTTGAATTTTGAATTATTTACTATGCCATTAATTAAAGTACAAACTTCTGTATCTGCCCCAGAAAAAGCTGAAGTTGAGGCAATGCTGAAAAGCCTATCAGCTAAGTTAGCGAAGCATTTAAGTAAACCAGAATCCTATGTAATGACAGCTTTTGAGCCAGAAGTTCCAATGACTTTTGCTGGTACTACAGACCCGGTTTGTTACATTGAAATTAAAAGCATTGGCACAATGAAACCTGACCAAACCAGCAGTATGAGTCAAGATTTTTGTCAACAAATTAACCAATCGCTAGGTGTACCTAAAAATCGCATTTATATAGAGTTTGCAGATGCTAAAGGCGCGATGTGGGGTTGGAACGGTACAACATTTGGTTAGATACTCATCTATTAAACTTAATAAAAGTTATGGGAGATTGGCACAGATTATATACAAGCTATAAGTGCTATATCTCCCAGTTTATTTTCTACTCATCATTAAATCTTCTATATAAATCAATTTTTGTTTTATGAAAAAGTGATATTAATCACATTTTTTTGATACATCAAAACTTTCTATATCTCAAATATACAATCACTATAGAATCGAGCAACTTTTTCCAGGCAGTTTGTTGAGGATAATTTATAGGAGAATTCTGCTAATTGCCTTTATAAATGTTTAACTGAGAATTTTCTAGGGAACACTATACTCAGTAGCTCCTCAGAAACTTAGTTAAGTAGTCTTATGATTGAGACACCTGGACAAATTAACACGCTTGCTGGTTATAAAATTAGCAATACACTGCATATTAGTGCTAGAAGTATCGTCTATCGTGCTAACCAAATACAGTCGCAAAAACCAGTTGCTATTAAAGTTTTGAATACAACTTATCCGCAACTCAAAGACTTAATTTTATTAAAAAATCAGTATACTATATCCAGCTATATCGACCATCCAAATATTATTAAATGCTATGGGCTAGAAACCTACGGCAATAGTTATGCCTTGATATTAGAAGATTTTGGTGGTATTGCTCTCAGTCAATATGTGAACTCTCAACCTCTATATATAAATGAGTTTCTCCCAATTGCTATTGCAATTGCGTCTGCCTTAGAGTGCCTCTATAAAAATAAAATTATTCATAAAGATATTAAACCAAAAAATATTTTAATTAATCCAGAAACTAAGCAAGTTAAATTGATAGATTTTAGTATTTCTTCTATCTTACCTAAGGAAAATACTGAGATTAAAAGCCCAAATGTTTTAGAAGGAACTCTGGCTTATATATCTCCAGAGCAAACTGGCAGAATGAATCGCGGTATAGACTACCGTACAGACTTTTATTCTCTTGGCGTGACTTTTTATGAATTACTGACAGGACAGTTACCTTTTAATAGCACGAGTCCTGTTGAGTTAGTACATTGCCATCTTGCACAGGAACCTATTAATCCAATAATACTTAATATCAATATTCCTCAGACTATTGTCAACATAATTCTGAAGTTAATGGCAAAGTCTCCTGAGGAGCGTTATCAAACAGCTAGAGGACTCCAACATGATTTAGAAATCTGTCAGCAAATGTTGTTAAGTCAGGGTGAAATTACAGACTTGAAATTGGGAGCAAAAGATATAAGCGATCGCTTCCTCATCCCCGAAAAACTTTATGGCAGAGAAACCGAGGTTAGCACTTTATTAAATGCCTTTGAACGAGTTAGTTTAGGGAATGTAGAATTGATGTTAATCGCTGGGTTCTCTGGTATTGGTAAAACCTCTATTGTTAATGAAGTTCATAAACCAATTATTAGACAAAACGGTTATTTTATTGCTGGTAAATTCGACCAATTTCAGCGCAATCTTCCTTTTTCTGCATTCGTACAAGCTTTTCGTAGTTTTATAGGGCAATTACTTACTGCAAGCACAGATCAATTGCAAGAGTGGAAAAAGCATATTTTATCAGCATTAGGAGAACAAGCAGGGATCGTAATTGATGTAATTCCTGAATTGGAATTGATAGTTGGTCAACAACCAGCAATTCCTGAACTCACAGGAACTGCTGGGCAAAATCGCTTTAATTTGCTATTTAGTAAATTCATTCAAGTAGTAGCAACTAAAGAACATCCCCTAGTCATTTTTTTAGATGATTTGCAATGGGCAGACTCTGCATCATTAAAATTAATTCAATTATTAATGAGTGAGACAGATTCTATATATCTGTTACTCATTGGTGCTTATAGAGATAATGAAGTTACTTCTGGGCATCCCTTACTTATGACCTTAGATGTGATTTATAAAACTCAAGCTATAGTCAATCAAATTATTTTAAAACCTTTAGATCAAATTCATATCAGTCATTTGATAGGAGATACTTTAGGATGTCCAGATTCAATAGTGGCTCCTTTAACAAGGTTTGTCTTTAACAAAACCCAAGGCAATCCTTTTTTTAGCAATCAATTATTAAAATCATTGCATAATAATGAAATAATTAATTTTGATTTTCAAGCAGGATATTGGCAATATAATCTTAAAGAAGCAGAAATCTTATACCAAAGTGATGATGTTGTTCAGCTTTTAGTTAGTCTCTTAGAAAAGTTGCCTAGATTAACTTTAGAAACATTAAAAATAGCTGCTTGTATTGGAAATAAATTTGATTTAAATCTCTTATCCCTAATTTCCGAACAATCTCATTATGAAATAGGAGCTAATTTATGGCAAGTTTTGCAGGAAGGGTTAATTTTACCCACAGATGAAATTTATAAATTGTATACAGATGAGCAATCTGAAGCCAGTTTTCGCTCAGAAATAGAAGTTCATGATTTAGACCAAAAAGTCAGCATTAACTATAAGTTCCTCCACGATCGCGTACAACAAGCAGCGTACTCTCTAATCTCAGAATCAGATAACAAAGCAATACACCTTAAAATTGGGCGGACTCTTTTAAAAAATACGAGTTTAGAAAAGCTGGAAGACAATATATTTGAAATAGTTAATCAACTCAATATTGGCGTTGACTTAATTACTAGTAAATTAGAAAAAGCCGAATTAGCTCAACTCAACCTGATTGCAGGTAATAAAGCTAAATTAGCGACTGCTTATGAAGCTGCTATTAGATATTTGCAGATGGGTTTGCGATTGTTGGAAACAGATAGTTGGCAACATCAGTATCAGCTGACATTGGATCTATATATAGAAGTAATGGAAGCAGAATACTTAAATATCAACTTTGAACAAGCAGCAATCTACGCAGAAATAGTCAAGCAAAATGCAAATAGGCTACTCGATCAAGTAAAAGCTTATGAAGCTCAAATGCAGATGTATATGGCTCAAATACAAATGCAATTAGCTATTGATACAGGTCTAAAACTATTAGATATGCTGGAAGTAAATCTGGAGTCAGCACCTCCGCAAAATTTGGATGTTGAAGATTTAATCAACTTACCAAAAATGACTGCTCCCGATCAACTTGCTGCTATGCGTATATTAATTAGCATGATTTCTGCGGCTTATTTTGCGAATCCCGCATTACTGCCATCAATTGTATTTACAATGATACATCTGTCTATAAGGCATGGAAACTCATCAGCTTCTACTTATGGATATGTTTTGTATGGCTTGCTACTATGCGGTATGTTATCAGAAATTGATGCTGGATATCGCTATGGCGAAGTAGCTTTGAGTTTATTGGATAAGTTGAATGCTAAAGAACTTAAATGTAGATTATTCCTGGTATGGAATGCAAATATTAAATTTTGGAAACAGCATCTACGAACAACTATAGACCCCTTAGTAGAAGGTGTGCAATCTGGATTGGAAAATGGAGATATAGAATATGTAGGTTATTGTTCTTCAAATCATTACTTACACATGTTGTTTGCTGGAGAAAATTTGGCATCTGTATCTCAGCAATTAGCAGCATCTAGGATCTTGATGCACAAGCTTAAACAGCAGTGGACTGTCGATTTGCAAAAAATTTGGTTGCAATTTATATCTAATCTGCTAGAACCAACAGCCAATAAACATGAATTAAATGGTGTTTTCTTTAATGAATCGGAACTATTACAGTTATTTATAGAAACAAATAATTATAATTCACTTTTTTGTGTATTTTTAGCAAAAACCATATTATTTTATTTATTTAACCAATCAATTAGTGCAGTTGAAAGTGCACGTTTAGGCAAACAATATGTAAATTCTGTTGCTGGACAAGTTTCTGTTAGCCAACACAATTTTTATTATTCTCTAGCGCTACTAGCTGAATATAATAACCAGCCTAGTATTGAGCAAGAGCAATATCTGCAACAAGTTTTAGTGAATCAGAAACAAATGCATCATTGGGCATTTCATGCACCAATGAACTATCAACACAAGTACGATTTAGTAGAAGCAGAGAAGGCAAGAATTTTAGACCATAATTGGCAAGCTATGGAACTTTATGATCGAGCCATTCAAGGCGCTAAGGTAAATGAATTTATTCATGAAGAAGCAATAGCTAATGAACTTGCTGCTAAATTTTACTTGGCTGCTGGTAAAGAAAAAATTGCCCAAACCTATCTAATTGATGCTTACTACTGTTACAGCCGTTGGGGCGCTAATGTCAAAGTTGAGGATTTAGCAAAATCCTATCACCAGTTACTTTTACCAATTCTCAATCAGAAACAAGTTAGTGTTAATAGTAGCGATAGCAATGCTTTAATTACTAATGCAATTGTTGACTCCACTAGTACTGGTGTGACAGCAATATTGGATTTGGAAACTGTTACTAAAGCATCCCTAGCTATTGGCTCAGAAATTCAGATAGATAAGTTAATCCAAATTCTGATGCAGGTAATGTTAGAAAATGTCGGAGGTAACAAAGCTGCGTTGATTCTCCAAGAAAATGGGAATTTTAACCTTGTAGCGCAATACCAAAATCATCAGTCATGTGAACTACTATCTATTCCTATTACCCAAACTCAGGAAGTACCAGTTAGTTTAATTAATTATGTAGCTCATACTAAAGAATATTTATTAATTCATGACGCTATAAAAAACACGAATTTTTCTGCCGATCCATATATCATTAAATATCAACCAAAATCTATATTATCTACTCCTATCGTTAATCAAGGAAAGCTAATAGGTATTCTTTATTTAGAAAATGATTTGATAGTTAATGCTTTTGCCCCTGATAGGTTACAAATCCTCAAACTTCTCTCTTCCCAAGCAGCAATTTCTTTAGAAAATGCCCAGCTTTATGCAAATTTAGAAGATAAAGTAGCTGCAAGAACCCAAGCATTAAATGCAAAAAATATTCGGTTGAAACAAACTTTACGTGAACTAAAAGTTACACAAGCTAAACTTATACAATCTGAAAAAATGTCTAGCTTGGGGCAATTAGTGGCTGGGGTTGCTCATGAAATTAATAATCCGATTAATTTTATTTACGCCAATATCGAACCTACTAATAACTATATTGCATCTATATTACAACTGATTAATGTTTATCAGCAAGAATATCCTCAAGCGACACCGTTAATTCAGCAAACGCAAGAAGATATAGACTTAGAATTTCTGGTAGAAGATTTACATAAAATTTTAGATTCTATGAAAGTGGGAGCTAACCGTATTCGTAATATTGTGCTTAGTTTACGAAACTTCTCTCGACTCGATGAAGCTGATATTAAGTCTGTAGATATCCATGAGGGTATAGATAGTACGTTAATGCTGTTACAGTCGCGGTTAATTACAAATCTCAATTATCCAGAAATTACTGTAATTAAAAATTATGCCAAATTGCCCCCCATCGCCTGCTATGCTTCACAATTAAATCAAGCATTTCTCAATATTCTGAATAATGCAATTGATGCTTTAAACGGGCATTATCAAAAGCGATCGCTTACAGAAATTCAAAATAATCCTAGCAAAATTACCATTAGTACTCAAGTTATTAAAAATGACTGGGTGAGTCTCTCTATCAAAGATAATGGCCCAGGTATCCCGAAAAATATTCGAGAACGAATTTTTGACCCTTTCTTTACAACTAAACCTGTAGGCGAAGGCACTGGCTTAGGATTATCTATTGCCTATCAAATTGTTGTAGATAAACATGGCGGAAAAATAGACTGTATTTCACTACCAGGAGAGGGGACAGAGTTTGTGATTCAAATTCCAATTAGCAAATAATAAATTTGTTGATTAAAAGTAAAAATACTTAATATTACTCTACTTCGCTAGGGCGATAGCTTATAGTATATTTGTCGTTTTTTGGGATAATTACTGATAAAATTTTAAAAATTTTAAGCAATATTTAAAGTTCAGCATTACTACTGTTATTACCAAGCCTAATAATAGGTTATCTCAGTATTTATAGCGTTGATTTTAAATAATTAATTATGCGTACCCAGCAAACTTTGGGTGTCGATAAAAATAACTATGCAGTTATAAAGCTACCACGCTCCTTAACTGCAATTGAAACTTTTGGCTTTGGTTTGTGTGGCTTACTTTCATGGTTTACATCTGCACCCTTTATCACTTCCGGATTGGGAATGCAAGGCTTATGGTTGTGGGTGCCTGCAACAATTATGGGTGTTATGCTGTGCTTTCAGGTGCAAGCTTTGGGCAAGCAATGGCCTGATGTTGCGGGAGGGACAGCTAATTACACTAGTAGACTGCTGAAAAATTTGCCATTTTTAGGACGTTATGCAGCTCTAGGATACTTTGTTGCTTGGGGTTCTTTTCCAATCAACGCTGTCATGCTCACAGAATTGATCAAAGCTCAACTTGAACCTTGGGGTATTCATTTTCCAGAAATGGTAATGAAAATTGGGTTAACAATACTCCTATTTACTGTGGCATTTAGCGGTACACGCGCTTTGGCAATTTTGCATTTATGTTTCATTATCCCGGCTGTAGGATTAGTTCTCTTATTTTCTATTCAAGGACTGATTTGGTTAGCATTTTCACCACATAGTATTGGCTTTTTTCCTAGCAGTTTACCTAGTTTTTCATTTGTAGAATTACCAAAGTGGTTTTTCTTTGTAGTCTATGCTATCTACAGTATAGAAACAGGTGCGGCTTTTGTTGCTGATAGTCAAAAACCCCATCAAACGTTACGATTACTATCGGTAGCTGGTTATCTTATACCGATTATTTCTTTAGGCGGTTCTTGGGTATTGATGCGTTTAGCTAGCAATCCAGAGTTGCAAGGTGAGACTTTCAAAACTTTCTTAGTGGCTTCACCTTTCTGGGGTAATTCAGCTTCGCTAATTGTGACATTATTAATTTGCTCTAGTTGTCTTTTAGGTGCAGCCACAGCAGTTGCAAATACCCCTCGGATTTTGTATCAATTAGCTCAAGATGGACAGCTTTCACCCGTCTTTACAGTTGTATCTAGCCAAGGTGTGCTGCAACCTGCACTGATATTTACTTTTATATTTAGTTTGTTCTATCTGCTTTGGACTGATTTAAATAGTTTAGTAATTGTCATTACAATTAGCTACTTATTATGCATTATTACATTTCATTTTGGTCTATGGCTCAACCGAGGAAAGCCAGGGGTACGATGGCCTTGGTTTTCGTTAGCCTTTTGCTTAGTGGAGATAGTAGCTTTATTAGTTGGTGGCTTGGCTTGGGACTGGCGCAACTTAGTTGCAGGATTAATGTTTCCGCTGATAATTTTAATCGCTGATGCGGCTATCCGCAGAATTTCCTTTCCACCTTTTCATATTCAATGGTGGATGCAGCGCCGTCAGCTATATAGTACTAAAATTAAAGACTTTGTAGGGTTTCAAGTAGGAATCCTAGTAGGGTTGATTTGTAGTACTGTTATGATTACCTGGATAGTGAAGGAGGGTTTAGAACCACTCCCTGGTAATACAGATGATAATCTCTTAGCAGTCTTGCTAATGATTCTCTCATTTATGGGAGTGGCGATCGCCTGTTGGACGACTTTACCACAAATTGCCTCGATTGCTGAAGCTAGAGAAGCGGCTGAAAGTCGCTTTATTACTGCCTTAGATACCGTTCCAGATACAGTTTTAGTGCTAGATGAGAATGGCATAATTACCCAAGCTAATCCAGCGGCGGAAGTTTTATTAGAATTAAATATTAACCAATTGATTGGGGTACATCTGAATAAATTTTTTGCTGATTTAGATAATACACCTGCATATTGGCAAAGCAGAAGCGAGCAAATCTTACAAAACGTTCAGTCAAAACGCATTATTGAGACAACGATTTCTAATAGAGTAAATCGCCAGCGCCAAGAATATATTGTCTTTTTACGAGATATTAGCGATCGCAAACAAGCAGAACAGCAATTATTAGATATAAAAAATCTCTATCAGCAGATTCTTGATGCAATTCCCGACTTAGTTTTATGTAAAGGTGCGGAATCGCGAATTATTTACGCTAATAAAGCATTTCGTGAATATTATGGCATGACTTTGGATCAGTTAAGAGGAATTATTGATGCTCCTTTTGCTAAACCTGATTACACGCAACAGTATGTGAAAGATGATGCTTACGTATTTAATACTGGAAAAACCTTAGTAACTGAAGAAACAGTTATTCGTTACGATGGTGAAGAGCGCCTATTCAATACAATCAAGACTGCAATTTTTGATGCGCAACAGCAGGTTATTCAAACAGTAGGAGTCTCACGGGATATTAGCGATAGCAAAAAAGCTGAAGAAGCTTTGCGACAGCAAACAGCAGCACTAGAACAAACTCTCCTAGATTTACAGCAGACGCAAACCCAGTTAATTCAAACTGAGAAAATGTCTAGTCTCGGTCAACTTGTAGCTGGTGTAGCCCATGAAATTAATAACCCCGTTAATTTTATTCACGGTAACTTGACTCACATCGATCGCTACACCCAGGATTTACTCAGTCTCATCCAACTATATCAAGAAATTTATCCCGAAATAGCCGCAGAAATTCAAGATTTGAGTACAGAAATTGACCTTGATTTTCTCAGAGAAGATTTACCGAAAACTCTGGTTTCGATGAAAGTTGGTACTCAGCGTATCCGGGAAATTGTACTGACGTTACGTAACTTTTCTCGACTTGATGAAGCAGAAATGAAACCCGTGAACATTCACCAGGGGATAGATAGCACGCTGTTAATTTTACAGAACCGTCTCAAAGCTAAACCAGAACATCCCCCAATTGAAATTATTAAAGAATATGGCAATTTACCCGATGTAGAATGTTACGCCGGACAGCTAAACCAAGTATTCATGAACATTTTCAGTAATGCTATTGATGCTTTGGATAACTACAACTCTCAAAGAACAACAGCCGAAATTAACGATAACCTGAGCAAAATTACTATTCGCACGCAAGTAATTAATCCGCATTGGGTAGGTATCTCTATTCAAGATAACGGACCGGGAATGGCTGAAAGTGTGAAGCAAAGACTATTCGATCCTTTTTTTACCACTAAACCTGTAGGACAAGGTACGGGTTTAGGATTATCTATCAGCTATCAAATAATTGTCGATAAACATCAGGGAAAGATGAAGTGTATTTCTGAACCTGGAAAAGGCGCAGAGTTTTGGATTGAAATTCCGATCAAGAATTGTTCTTAAAAATCTATATTGCAAAATAAAATGAAAAGTTCAAGTATTTAGGGTTTTTATAAAACTAAATAATTTTGCCTACAGCAATCAGCAAATTTGAAAAGGAGAGTTTTAAAAATGAGTTTATTTTATCATGCTTATTTTATTAAGACACAGGAGCCGACAACAAAACTCAAAGAGAAATTTTTTCGAGTAGATTCAATCCCTGAATCAGAATGGATTCTATGTGATTTGAGTAATGATTATTCAGACGGAATATTTGAGCCTGGAATTTACTTAACTAAAGAGATTTCTTTACAGTTTGGTGAAGCAATTTTTATTTGTGTAGATACAAGCAACGATCAACTTGATTATGAGCATTCAAAAGAAGGTATCATACTCCGGAAACTTTGCTGGCTGTCAGATGGTTGTCAATCAACATGGACTTGGATAGAAGGAGAAATGGAGGAATGGGAAAATAATATTATATTTTCTGAAGAAAATTTTGACAGGACAATAGAAACGATTAAATATGATGAAAATCTTCAGTTATTATCTGAAGAACAATTTCTGCAAAAGCAGAAAGAGCTTCGCTCTATTTGGGATGAGAGACAATATGTACTTGAGGAAAATCTCCCTTTAGGTGATGCAACAATAGGTATTGCTATTCAAGATTTTTTTGGAATAAAGATGCCAAGTTATTTTGAAGAATAGGGAATCAATTTGATTTTTTATTTTGAAGGGTCATGATTATCTGGATGGTGAAGGAGTAGTTCAGTCTACCCCAGTCTGAGTCAAGAAGTTATAGGATAGAGATCCTAGCATCAACTCGTGATAATTTATGTCTGCTACGCCGCTGATTTCTCAAGCTGACTCACTCCACCCCAAACAGTTAGAAAATATCCCTCCCTTATTAGGTGCTTCCGTGGCTGAATTGACTGCTTGGGTGCAGCAACAGGGACAGCCAGCTTATCGAGGTAAGCAATTGCATGACTGGATATATCATAAAGGAGTGCGATCGCTAGCTGATATTTCTGTATTCTCAAAACAATGGCGTGCGGAAGTCGCAGAAATCCCCATCGGACGCTCGACTATACACCACCGCGCTGTTGCACCTGATGGCACAATCAAATATCTCTTGCAACTCGCAGATGGGCAAATTGTCGAAACCGTTGGTATCCCCAGCGATAAGCGGTTAACCGTTTGTGTTTCTACTCAGGTGGGTTGTCCGATGGCTTGTGATTTCTGCGCCACTGGTAAAGGTGGTTACAAGCGTAACTTAGCACGTCATGAAATTGTCGATCAGGTATTGACGGTACAAGAAGATTTTCAACAACGGGTGAGTCATGTGGTATTTATGGGCATGGGCGAACCGTTGTTAAATACTGAGAATGTCCTAGCTTCTTTAAGATCCTTAAATCAAGATGTGGGTATTGGACAGCGATCGCTAACTGTCTCTACAGTGGGAATACGCGATCGCATCCGTCAGTTAGCCCAACACCAGTTACAAATCACTCTCGCTGTTAGTCTTCATGCGCCCAACCAAGCACTACGAGAACAGCTGATTCCCAGCGCCCACTCCTACCCCATTGAAGATTTACTGACTGAATGTCGGGAATATGTAGAACTCACTGGCCGTCGCGTTAGTTTTGAGTATATTCTCCTTGCTGGTGTTAATGATTTACCAGAACACGCCCTGCAATTAGCAAAATGCTTGCGGGGTTTCCAAAGTCATGTAAATTTAATTCCTTACAATCCCATTCAAGAAGTAGATTATAAACGCCCCAACAGCGATAGCATTCAAGCCTTCGTCAACGTTTTAAAGCAGCAATTTATTGCTGTCAGCGTTCGTTACTCTCGTGGTTTAGAAGCTGATGCGGCTTGTGGACAACTCAGATCGAGTAAATTATGACCAAACCTGATTTTAAAACAATGCCCAAAGCAGAATTGAGGCTTACGTATTACAGCATCCTGATGACAATGAAGCTTTTTATGAGTTGTCGGATCGGATAAAAGCTAATGCTAAACCTCTTAAAATTGAAGACTTACCTCAAATTATTCAGCGCCAGCGTGAGCAAGCCTAGTAGATCTATTAGTAATATTAAGAGCGTCGTGCTGCTAACACAACGCTCTTTTTTCTACACAACTAAAAGTTGACGCGACTGGGAAGAGCAAAAGTTTTACATCTTAGCATGAATACCAGGGGCATAAGCCTCAATGACTCTACCAGTGCGAGTGCAGCTAATCATGAGGTAGTCACAAGCTGGGCATTGGGTGCGAGTTATTTGACTATCAGAAATATAGTGACGTTCAGCTTTACTGCCACAGTTTGGGCAGCAAATTTGTTGTACTATCTGCATTTTAAAATCCCTGGTTAGTAATGATTTCTGGTAACTAAAGACAGCCAATTAAACCAGTGAACATTCTGGTTTAATACCACCTAATAAAAAGCCTTTCTGTTTTGGCTAATTTCTCTCAACAAAATTCAAGTTTGTAAAAACGATCCCTATTTTGTATTTATTATCCTAATAGATCTATCAGTTTATCATCTCACTTTAGATATATAAATTAATTTTTGATGTAACTCTTGTTTAGAGATTTACTGATCCCCAATGGTAATATCTCTATATCAAATGATTTATAGCGATCTCCAGCAAAAAACAGTATATTAATAGCTAAAAGTTAAAAACCCAAAAATACTGTATATTTAGTCACAAATTTTTTATTTTAAGCTTTACTTAAGATTGTTCCGGGTTGACATGAGGATGAAATTGTCATCAAACAATTTAATTAAAACTTCCAATACTCACCCTCAAGAGGATTGGTTATGTCTGCTAGTCTAGTTGTTGGTAATGGGTAATGGGGAATGGGTAATCGGTAATGGGTTCTCCCAGCTATCAATTACCCATAACTTCTTCCTTTTATAACCGTTTTTTCTTCCCCAGCTTGTCTATTACTCCTGTATTACTACTCAAGCAGGATGAAAATAATCGTAGATTTCTTGAGCCAAACGCGGCCCAATGCTGGGAACTTCAGCTAATTGTGCGGGTGTTGCTTGCCTAATATAATCAACAGAGCGAAAATGCCCTAAAAGCAGCTTTTGGCGATGGTGTCCCAAACCTGGAATTTCATCTAAACGCGATCGCTTTAATTTATCGCTGCGTTGCTGGCGATGGAAACTTACAGCAAAGCGATGGGCTTCATCTCGCAATCTTCGTAATAACTGCACCCCTGGTTGTTCTGCATCGGTTTCTAAAGGTAGAGATTCTCCCGGTAAAAAAATCTCCTCTCGCCGCTTCGCCAAACTGACAACTCGCAAGTCTTCTAATAAGTTCATTTCTTGCAAAATGGCGACAACGGATGATAATTGACCTTTACCGCCATCGATCATCACTAAATCCGGCCAATCGGGATTACCCAAGCGTTGTAATTGTGGATCTTCAATATACTTGCGAAAGCGACGCTGAATTACTTCTGCCAAACTAGCGAAATCATCTGAATGTCCGGCGGTGACTGTGGGATTTTTAATTTTGTAGTGGCGATAGTACTGCTTGGCGGGTACTCCATCAATAAATACTACTTGGGAAGCGACTGCATTTGACCCCTGAATATGGGAAATGTCATAACCTTCGATGCGGTGGGGTAAATCGGGTAAATCAACAATAGCAGCTAAATCTTGCATTGCTTGCTGGTTGCGATCGCCCAATTTTTGCATTCTTTGCAATTCATACTGGGCATTGCGCTCTACCATCTCAATTAATTCTGCCTTAGTTTGCCGTTGGGGCGCTAAAATCGTAACTTTTCTACCTTTACGCTGAGTTAAGACATCTGCCAATATTTCCGCCTCTGGTAACTCATGCTGTACCAAAATTTCGATGGGGATTTCCACTGAGTCAGCAGTTTGGTAGTGTTCTTCTAAAACTCGTTGTAAAATAGCCCCTGGTTCGGCGTGCGCATCCGCCACAAATGCCAAGCGTCCAACCAATTGCCCAGCCCGAATTTGAAATAATTGAATGTAAGCGAGTTGTTCATCAGCTGCCAAGGCGATCGCATCTCGCGAAACTGTATCATCTGGTAAGGATACTTTTTGTTGTGCCGTCAGCGACTTTAACCCGGCTATTTGATCGCGAATCCGCGCGGCTGATTCAAAGTTCAGCGCTTCTGCGGCTTTCTCCATCTGCTGTGTCAAGATATCAATCAGTTCTTGAGTTCGACCTTGAAATACCATCGCCACCTTCTGCACGGTTTTACGGTATTCTTCCGGCGAAATTAGCTGTTGACACACACCCGGACAGCGTCCCAAATCATAATTTAAACAAGGACGGTCTTTAAATAGTGGTTGCGGTCGTTGGCGCAGCGCAAAAATCCGCTTCGATATGCGTAATATCTCCCGCAATAGACCTGCATCTGTATATGGCCCATAAAACTTATCCTTTTCCTTACCTAATTGGCGTTTGCGGGTGATGAAAATCCTCGGATAGTCTTCTGACCAAGTGATGCAGACATACGGATATTTTTTATCATCTTTGAGCAGCACATTAAAATATGGCTGGTGCTGCTTGATCAAATTAGCTTCCAGCGCTAAAGCCTCAGCTTCGGTATCGGTGACGATAAATTCAATTTCTGCCACCTGCTTCACCATTGTGGCAATACGTTCGCTTTTGTTGTACCCATCGCGGAAATAGGAACGCACCCGCGATCGCAACTTCCGCGATTTACCTATATAGATAATGCGATCGCTTGCATCCCGCATAAAATAAACACCCGGTTCCGGCGGTATCTCGGCTAGGCGGTTTTCCAGGCGTTCAGTATCTTTAACCAGTGTTTGAATAGATTGTGTCACGACCAGATTTAGGTAAATTTACAAATCCACCTAATTTCTATTTTAAAGAAAATATCTAGGAATCCGATTTGATTCGGAGAAATTACGGGAACAGGAGGAGAGAAATTATATCTTGTTCGGTTAAAGTGCGTTTTAACGCATTGAAATTAAAGAAATTTCCAATGGATTATGGCTGATGGGTTAAACCCCCTATCAATTTGCTAACAACATTGCAAAGTTGAGAATTGCTATATAGCTATACTCATCTATGCATATATTCTTATCAAGAAGATAATTCTTCTTCAATTGTCATGATTAGCTCTTTGAGATTGACAGGTTTGACAAAGTAGCGACAAGCTCCTAAACTCATGGCTCGCTCTTGATCGTCCCTAAAAGCAAAGGCTGAAACTACGATAATAGGTATTTTCGATAATACTTGGTTATGCTGGATTTTTTCTAGCAATGAATAACCATCAATATCCGGTAATTTTAAGTCTAGTAATATTAACTCCGGCTGGAATTTCTCGACAGTTGAGAATAAAGCAGAGCCTACTGATAGACTTTGGACATTGAATCCACAGTAACTGAGATAGTCACTCAGCAACATTCGATTAACATCATTATCCTCAATTAGCAAAATTCGTCTATTTTGTTGCGACTTTAAGCGCTGATTTATAGAGAGTAATTGTGCTGTCATTGTTAGCTATAATCTGATATAAAAGTCAAAAATTATTGTCCAAAACTCAACCAAAACTCCCTAGCCGAACTTGAAAAAATAGCAAATTTGCTAAATGCAAAGCAGGTTAAACTTTAATAAATAGAATTTAGCTGCTGTTTACTGATGCTTCATAATATTATCCCTAAAATAAGGTTTAACGAAAAAGTTAATGTTTTCTTTAGCTAATTTTTTATGAGTTTGTGGTATTAAATAATTGGCTAATTTTCCAATATTTTTGACGCTATCATCATCCTATTTTAGATTGAGTATTGCTGATATGTGTGGATTGTGGGAATCTAGCTGTCGCATTCTTTAATTATCTCAATTAATCCAAAATAGCCAGCATGAACTGCGTACACTAACGCTACGGGCGGATTTACAGCGTTTTGCGGCTGGTGTTCGCATACACAGTTCAAGTGGATTCTTTGGGCAAATATACTCCTAAAGAAACTCAGCAATTCTCTCAACAGCAGTTTCTAAAATAGGTGGCTCATGTACTAGGGCAAAGCGAACATATCCTTCACCAGATTTGCCAAAACCAGCACCAGGGGAAGCGGCTACTCCAGTCTTTTCTACTAATTGAGTGCAAAATTCTCGAGAATTCTGGCTCCAAGCAGCAGGTAACTGCGCCCAGATATACATTGTGGCTTGGGGAGTGGGAACGTGCCAACCAATGCGGTGTAAAGCACTAATAAATGTATCGCGGCGTTGGCGGAAAGTAGCAACAGCTTTTTCCACTCCTGTTTGAGGACCACTCAAAGCTGCGATCGCACCATTCAAAATTCCCCGATACTGATTAAAATCAACGGCGGCTTTTACCTGACGTAAAGCGCGAATTAATTGAGCATTACCAATGGCGTAACCAATCCGGAAGCCACCCATATTGTAGGACTTGGAAAGGGTGAAAAATTCTATAGAGACACTTTTATCTGGGTCAGCTTGCAAAATTGAGGGAACTAAAGATTGGTTATGGCTCCCACTCTCTGCAAATACCAAATCTACATAGGGAAAATCGTGAACCAGGACGATATTATGTTGCTGGCAAAAGGCTACTGCTTCTTGAAAGAAAGCTAAAGGAGCGATCGCTGCTGTGGGATTGTGTGGGTAACTTAAGACCATCATCCGCGACTGTGCCAGGACAGGCGCAGGAATATCACTAAATATAGGTAGAAAATTATTTTCCGCCCGCAGTGCCATTGGATAGATTTGCCCACTGGCTAAGTAAACTCCTCCAATATGAGAGGGGTAGCCAGGATCGAGCAACAAAGCAAAATCTCCAGGGTTAAGTATTGCCAAGGGTAAATGCGCTGTACCTTCTTGGGAACCAATTAAAGGTAGTACCTCAGTTTCTGGATTGACTTTGATACCGAATTTTTTTTCGTACCAGTTAGCAGCAGCTTGACGAAAGCCGAGAGTGCCGTGGAATAGTAAATAGCCGTGGGTGCTAGGGTCGTAAAGAGACTGAGCGATCGCTTCAATCACATGAGCTTCAGCTGGCAAATCAGAAGACCCTAAAGACAGGTCAATTATCTCTCTACCAGCAGCCAAAGCCGCTGCTTTGGCTCTATCCATATCTGCAAATACATTAGATTGCAGGGGTTGTAAACGTTTTGCAAATTCCATAGTAGTCAATAATCAATAGTCAACAGTCAATAGTCAACAGTCAATAGCCAATAGTCAATAGTCAAAAAGCTCTAAAATTGGGACTATTGAACGCCAGTTGCTACCCTACGGGTTCGCTGTCAGGCGTTCTCGTAAGAGTAGCCGCTGGAGGCGGCTACAACGCGGGAAACCCGACGCACAGTTTGACGCCACTTGCTACCCTGCGGGAACGCTTACCCTACTCTGCGAGAACGCCTGACGGCGAACGGGTTCTGCTTTGCAGTACAGCGAACAAGCCGGGAAACCTGTCCACCGGACTGGCTCACCGCTTCGCTAACACCACGCAACTGTCCTCTGCAACGCACTGGCTCTTCTGTACTTTGGAATTTAGACTATTAACTAATTGCTATTTAGATGTGTCTCTAAGAGGCTGAGTAATTTATCTTTACCAATGACTCCCTCAGAAGATACCAATAGTTCCTGACCTTTTATTAACCTGAGGGCAGGTACGCCTTCCACTTGGTATTGCTTAACCGTGAGTGGGTTAGGGTCAATTTCTATTTTAACGACTTTAAGGCGATCGCTGTACGTATTGGCAGCAAAGTTTATCAGTGGCGACATGAGTTGACAAGGCCCACACCAGGAAGCCCAAAAGTAAACCAATACTGGCAGATCGGCTGTCAAAACTTCGGTTTCAAACTCAGCATCAGTTATGGTGATTACACCTTTACTCATTGCAGTCTCCATCAGGTGGCATCGATCAAAGTTGGCACACACAATACTCTATCCCAATCTGAGTGTTGAGTCATTGGTCATTGGTCATTTGTTATTGGGCATCGGGCATTGGGCATGGGGCAAACAACGAGTGTGGGAGGTGTGGGAAGATGGGGAAGAACTAAGTATGGTTGCTTTCTCCCCTCTCTCCCCACACTCCCTTGTCCCCCTCATCTCCCTTATCCCCTGGCTCAGGACTAATGAAGCAAAATCCCACAACCAAAAGGTGTGGGACTAGCTTTAAGAAGTTATCTAACAAAGTTACATCTGATCCAATTGCTTGCGTAAAGAATCCAACTCAGCATCTACCACTTCATTAGATTTAGGAGATGTGGTTTGTTGTTGCGGTGGTAATTGGGGTTGATTGGGTGAACTAGCAGGCCCTAGGGTCATTTGAGCTTTTAAAGCTGCCAATTCATCATCAACATCACTACCAGATTCCAAACGGGCAAATTGGGTTTCTAAATCTGCACCTGCCAACTCTGCTGCGGATTGTGCCCTAGCTTCTTGCATTAAGACTTTTTCTTCCATGCGCTCAAAAGCTGACATGGCACTGCTGGTATTCATACCACTTACCATGCTTTGGAGTTGCTCTTGGGCTTTAGCAGTGGTAATCCGAGCTTTGAGCATTTCTTTCTTGGTCTTAGCTTCAGAAATCTTGCTTTCTAGCTGAATTAAGTTGCGCTTGAGGGTGTCAACTTGAACGTTTTGCTGATCGAGGCTAGTTTTGAGCGCAGTGCTAGTTTCTGTGTAAGTCTTTTTGCGTTCTAGGGCTTGCCGTGCTAGGTTTTCATCACCTTTTTGCAGTGCTAATTGGGCATTACGCTGCCACTTATTAATTTCATTTTGGGCATCATTGTACTGCTTCTCAGTGCGTTTTTGAGCAGCGATCGATTGAGCAACACCCTGACGCAGCTGTACTAAGTCTTCCTGCATCTCCAGGATGGCTTGTTCCAGCATTTTTTCAGGGTCTTCAGCTTTATTGACCAGGTCATTGAGGTTAGCACTGACTACTCGCTTAATACGATCAAATAATCCCATAAGTTTGTTTTTTCCTTGTGTTGTTTACGCAAGTTTTTGGACAGTTAAGCTTTTTACTGTTTAATAACTACTTATTCCAATGTAATCTTTCCGGCCTGGAACAGTACCTCTCAACACCCCTTAATTGTTAAGATATACCCCCGCCTCGGTAATTGCCCAATCATTCAGGATCTTGACTTTTGGGTAACTGCTGTTGTATTTGCGTGTTATTTACATCATCTAAAACTTGCTCTTTCATCACTGCTAGTTCGGCATCAATATCATTTGTGGATTCCAAAGCAGCAAATTTCTTTTGCAGATCATCGCCACCGAGTTGAGCTATGGCTTCTGATTGAGCTTCTATCTGCAACACTTTTTCTTCCATGCGCTCAAAAGCATTTAAGCTGCTGGTAGAAGAAACTCCACTAAGCATTTCCTGGAGTCGAACAGAAGCTTCCGCCGAACGGGCGCGGGCAATGTACAGATCTTTTTTAGTTTTTGCTTCCGAAATTTTTAACTCCAGGGTTCGCATATCCTGTTTGAGTTTATCAACCAAATCGGTTTGCTCTGATTTTTGACTAGAGAGAGCTTTAGCAGTTTCTTGATAAACTCGACGTTTGGTGAGAGCTTCCCGTGCTAGCGTTTCGTTACCTTGTTGCAGTGCTAGTTGGGCGCGGCGATACCATTCTTCGGCTGTAGACTCAGCAGCAGTTGCTTGGCGTTCGGTACGTTTTTGGATGGCGATCGCTTGTGCTACTCCCCGCCGCAGTTGCATCAAATTTTCCTGCATCTCCAAGACGGTTTTTTCCAAAATCTTTTCTGGATCTTCCGCACTGCCGAGCAAACTATTAAGGTTAGCCCGAAACACACGCATGATACGCTTCATCACTTCCATGTCGGCTCTCCATTCACTGTTTGCCAGTCACTAGTAGGGGGGATAAGGGGGACAAGGGAGTGTGGGGAGAGAGGGGAGTGTGGGGAGAGAGGGGAGAAAGCAACCATACTTAGTTCTTCCCCATCTTCCCACACCTCCCACACTCGTTGTTTGGCCCATGCCCCATACCCCATGTCCTATACCTATTGCCTCTTTAAGGCTGCTGCACTCTAGCTTGAATTCCGTTTTTCTGTAGCAGTTGCAGCTGTTTTTGGACTTCCTTTTGAGTTTTCAAAGCACCCAGGAAAATCAACTTGTTATCGGTTGATAAATAAGCATCGGGAACTACTTGCCGTGCCGAGGCGAAAGATCGCTCATTTTGATTATCGATGACTATATGATAAAAACCATCTGCTGACGGTTTTAGTTTTGCCAATTCAGTTGGGGTGATGGCTGGTGAGTTAGGCTCTACAGGTAAATTGCTGGGAGCTACAGGCTGTACTGTTGGTGACGGTGCTACGGCGATCGGATTAACAGGTTGTGCTGAAGGTAATTCTATGGGGGGTTGTACTGGGGGCGCAACTGGTTGTGCGGGGATGGGGTTGGACAATACTACGGGATTTGCTTGGGCTTTAGGTTTTAAGCCAACAACATCATTGGGATCTTTGACTTCGGGAAACTCTTTGGCCGCGAGATTGGGATACTTGGGTATAGGAGTAAGTAATGGCTCAGGCTGCGGTTGGGAATTGGCAACAACTCCTGTATTATTTTCCGTAGGGCTAGATGATTTAGAACTAAATAATTTACTGAAATTCAACTGTGTCAGACCTTTAGGATTAAACGCTACATAGCCTAAAGTGAGACTTGCTACTAGCAGCAGTAGCATAGAACCAATACCTAAAGGTGAGAGAATACCATCGTTAGAAGTGCTGGGCTTTTTCGTTTGTGGTTGTTCATCTGTCGCACTCCGCAACAGTGCTTCGCTAGATTCTAAGTAGTCATCAGGCTGGGTAGGGGTTTCATCTGCCTCTAAGATATTTTCGTCCTGATGAGCCTGTCCTGTAGGTACTATGCTGCTAGCAGGATTTTCTAAGTGCGGTGGAGTTGGTGTTTGGGTAATCTCTGGGGTGGGCGACAGCAGGAGATGATCCATATCCTCAACTTCAAACTGTGCTGTATTTGGTGCTGCTTCTATCTGATGAGTATCGGATATGGCCGCAGGTGATATGCTGGGGTTGATTTCTGCTGCTTGAGATTGCTCTAGAATTGCTGCGGCGATCGCTTGCGGTGAACTGCCAATATAACTAACTACACGGGGTGGGTTTGCAATTCTTGCACTGTTGCGTGTGCGTCGGTATCTGGCTAACTCTTGATCTAGCTGTACTTCTAAACTTGCCAGTGCAGCACCTAGTACTGGCTTTAAACCAGGTGTTTTATTAGATGATTGACTGCCAGAATCGATTCGAGGGTTTTGACTCATTGCCTGCTCCATAAAGCTGATACAAAGCCGGACATATTATAGTTATTATTTTTTACTGACTACTGCTTGTGGGAGTGTTAACAGCATCCCACTCACAGGCAGAAACGTATTAAATAGCGGCGTTTGCTAAATATAGCGTTTCTATTTAGCATCTTGAATAAATTTTTGTAGTATAGATCCCAAAACCAAGCTCAATTTTGATGCTTTTTTTGCAAAATGTCGTTTAAGTCAGTTACTGATATTTTAGGTGTTCTGGAAAAGCAGGCTCAATGGCAAGAACAGCCTTTTCAACGCTTGCTACAATTTTGGGCAGAAGTTGTCGGAGTTGTAGTTGCTAAACATACTCGACCATTGTCGATTCAGCGTGATGTTTTACGAGTGGCAACTTCTAGCGCGGCTTGGGCGCAAAACCTAACTTTTGGGCGTCAGACTTTACTGTTGAAGTTGAATGCAAAACTGCCCACACCTTTGATAGATATACGCTTTTCGACTGCGGGGTGGCAATCTTCTCCAGAAACAGAAAAGCCACAAATCACAGTTTTACCAAGCGAACATCCCAGTTATCTAGGTACTGTCAATCACTCTCCTAGCCAGACAACATCTCATACTACTAATCCAAATACCGCTTTTGGGCATTGGGCTAAGGTAATGCAAGAGCGATCGCATGGTTTACCCCTTTGTCCCCAGTGTCAATGTCCCACGCCACCCGGCGAACTCCAGCGGTGGCAGATATGTTCTTTTTGTGCTGCCAAGCAGTTATGAAATTTTGGGCATGGGGCATTGGGCAATAGGCAATAGTCATTTGTCATTGGTTCTTCTCCTCCTCAGTCTCAAAACCTACACTTGTCAGGGCTTTCTCATCCCGCGTTACCTATTTTGAAGTAGGCGATCGCACCCACAAAAATCTTATGCCTCCTGCCCTATCCCCTATTTTCTAGGCAAGCCATTCACGCCAGATTTTTTCACCAAACTTGCCATGAACATCTGTCTTTCCCATGCCCATTTTTCAGCTAGCTGTTTTTGATTTATATATCTTAATTTTTATTCATATATATGTGTTTATTTGTATCCGAAATTGGGATAAATAATATTGTTTAAGATTACTAGCTCGAGTTTTTACTAAAGACTTTTCATTGCAAATGCTTGTTAGAGAGGTTGCGGCACAAGGAAACTAATGCCAGCAAGTAGCTCAACTGACAACAAAATATCCAATCCAAAATTACTATGGCGCATACCCTGGAATTTTATTTTGATTTTATAAATTACTTTTGAGATGATTGCTAAATTACTATTGTGCGTTTTGTAGATGTGCTTAATGCTTCTCAAAACTGCCATAGTCAGGTTGCTATGACTATTTTTGTCATGTCACCTTAAAGGCATTTGTTCAAACAACCAGCATTCTTAGCAAAAGGTACTTGCTGATTCTCAATTTCCAAAATTGATGCTGAAGTGGGTTACTGTTGCTTTCCCAAATAATTCTAGTTTTGTATTAGCTAGACAGCTTTGGCTGGAAATATGCCATAAGTATGATCGATAAGCGTGTGAATCTACCTTTAATACTATGCCTTAAGGATGAGATTAAAAGGTTGAGCAAATCAAAACTTTTGCTTTTAGCGTTGATCCCCAATAGTTTTTAGTCAAAATTTATCATGTATCCACTCTAGCGATCATTGAAAAATATAACAAGATTCTAAAAACATCATAAAGTTAATTTTTTCCTTGGGATCGCTAAAACCTAGACAGAATAATGCATTTTGGCTTTACTACGTATTTATATCTAGAAGGAAAATATAAACAGATAAATTAGCCCTCAACAGCACTAAAAGATGAACCCAAATGAAACCTAATAAATTTTTGACATCTGCCTGTAGATATTGTCGCCATTACAACCCAGAGGGTCGTCGTGGTGGAATGTGCCAACAATTAGGCGCACCAGTTCAAGGAAGTTGGAAAGCTTGCTCTTTAGCACTTCCACCTTTTGCACCTTCTTGGGAAACTTTAGAAGGTGCTTGGAGTCTGCCAGATGCTACACCAGTGCTAGTTGCTTCTGCCACTTTAGCTTCAGATTTAGAAACTACCTGTCTTGTTCCCATTGAAGAAACTCCTACCTGTGTTGCTGAACAGGCAAAAACTGAAACAGTACTAATTTAGCTATCCATATTATTCCCCTACTAATACCAATTTTGGATTTTAAATGTAGAATCGGTAAGACTTATAGTTAAACAAACTTGGTATGAGTTTGTGTTTTGTTTGAAATTAAAATTTGCCTTTAACATTTCTGGTGCTGTCAAAATTAACTTCTAGAAAAATCGCGCCTTATATTTAAGGTGCGATTTTTGCACTTCTAAGGTAGCCAAGGAAAGTCACGAAAATTTGGTTGGCGCTTTTCTAAAAACGCTTGTTTACCTTCAGAACCCTCTTCTGTCATGTAATACAGTAGGGTGGCATTTCCAGCTAGTTCTTGTAAACCAGCTTGTCCGTCACAATCAGCGTTGAATGCTGCTTTGAGACAACGAATTGCGATCGGGCTTTTTTCTAAAATTTCTTGTGCCCATTGAATACCTTCGGCTTCTAATTGTTCTACTGGCACAACGATATTAACTAAGCCCATATCTAGGGCTTGTTGGGCATTATATTGACGGCAGAGAAACCAAATTTCTCGCGCTTTTTTTTGTCCAACAACGCGGGCGAGGTAGCTAGCGCCAAAGCCACCATCAAAGCTACCAACTTTGGGGCCAGTCTGCCCAAAAACCGCGTTATCCGCAGCAATTGTTAGGTCACATATTAAATGTAAGACGTGTCCACCACCGATCGCATATCCAGCTACCAAGGCAATCACGACTTTTGGCATGGAACGAATCAGACGTTGCAAGTCCAGTACATTTAAACGGGGAACACCAGCATCATCCACATAACCCCCGTGTCCTCGGACACTTTGATCGCCACCAGCACAAAAAGCATATTTGCCATCAGTATGGGGGCCTGCTCCCGTAAATAAAACTACCCCAATTGTCGTATCTTCGCGGGCATCACAAAAAGCATCGTACAGTTCAAAAATAGTTTTAGGACGGAAAGCATTGCGTTTATGGGGACGATTGATGGTAATTTTCGCAATGCCATCGGTTTTTTGATACAAAATATCTTCGTAGGTTTTGGCAGTTTGCCAGTTAATTTGCATGGGAATGAAGTGCGCGATTGTGCTTGAGAATTTTATCGCGGACGCAGGGACAAGCGATACCTGCGGTGGGCTACGCCTACGCTAAAATTAGTCTCTCTAGCCTTTACAATCAGGGCTGGTAATTGACTTGCTGTAGAAAAATGCGCCGCGACTCCATCTTTTACAAATTGTTCAAGCAATTTCCGGGATTATTGTTTGAATTGGTAGATGAACCACCGCCAGATGCAGCTGGCTACCAGTTTGAATCGGTTGAGGTGAAAGAAACAGCGTTCCGGATTGATGGAGTATTTCTACCTCCCGCCAATTCTCTTTCCAAAGTAGTTTTCTTTGCTGAGGTGCAGTTTCAAAAAGACGAAGACTTGTATCACCGCTTTTTTAGCGAGTTGTTTTTATTTCTCTACCGCCACTCCATCCGTTACGATGACTGGTTTGGGGTAATAATTTTTCCTTCTCGCAGTCTTGAACCCTCAAACTCAATGATTCATCGCGCTTTGTTAGAGAGTAGTCAAGTCCGGCGTGTCTATTTGGATGAGTTGGGGGATTTACGACAACAACCTTTAGCAATCGGGTTAATGTTGCTGACAAATATCACCTCTGAACCAGAGACAGTGGAAGCAGGGCGGTATTTGCTAGAGCAAGCACAGCAACAGTCGGAGCAAGCAATAATAGATTTAATAACGACGATTTTGGTTTACAAGTTTTCTACCTTAAGTCGAGAGGAGATTGAAGCGATGTTGGGACTGAATTTGGAGGAAGAACCACGGGCTATTCGGGAAGCGAAAGAAGAAGCACGTGAAGAAGGAAGAGAAGTTGGTCGAGAACAAGAAGCGCGATCGCTTATTCTTAGACAATTAAAACGACGATTCGGTGAGCTTAATGATGAACTTCAGACTCAGATTCAGGCTTTATCGCTGGAAACGTTGGAAGCTTTAGGTGAGGCGTTGTTGGATTTTTCTACTCTTGCTGATTTGGAAGGGTGGTTGCAAGGTCAAGCAAGAGGGTAAACTCACGCCAAGGCGCAAAGAGGAAGAGCGATACCTGCGGTGGGCTACGCCTACGCTAAAATTGGTGTCTCAAGCCTTTACAATTTGGTCATTGTCTGGGTGTTGAGGAATAAAAATGCGACGTGACACCATCTTCTACAAATTATTTAAGCAATTTCCTCTTTTGCTGTTTGAATTAGTAGATGAACCACCCCCAGAAGCAGAAAATTACCAGTTTGAATCAGTTGAGGTAAAAGAAACGGCGTTCCGGATTGATGGAGTGTTTTTACCTCCCGCTAATGCAGTTTCCAAAATCGTCTTTTTTGCAGAAGTCCAGTTTCAGAAGGATGAAGACTTATATCACCGCTTCTTTAGCGAATTATTTTTGTTTCTCTACCGTCACTCTATCCGTTACGATGACTGGTTTGGAGTCATAATTTTTCCTTCTCGCAGTCTTGAACCTACAAATTCCACAATTCATCGCGCTTTGTTGGAGAGTGGTCAAGTCAGGCGGGTATATTTGGATGAGTTGGGGGATTTACGACAACAACCTTTGGCAATCGGGTTAATGTTGCTGACAAATATTACCTCTGATACAGAAACATTAGAAGCAGGGCGGTATTTGCTGGAACAAGCAATAATAGATTTAGTGACGACGATTATACTCTACAAGTTTTCTACCCTGAGTCGAGAGGAGATTGAAGCGATGTTGGGACTGAATTTGGAAGAACCACGGGCTATTCGGGAAGCGAAGGAAGAAGGAGAAAGAACGATCATTTTACGACTATTAAATCGGCGCGTGGGTAATATTCCTGATACGCTTCTGTCCCAGATTCAAGAGTTATCTGTGGAACAGTTGGAAGCTTTAGGTGACGCTTTGTTGGATTTCTCTACTCTTGCAGATTTGGAAGGGTGGTTACAAGGCCAATCAAGAAGCTAAATCCCTCGCAAAGCAGAAACTGAGCGATCGCACTCCGTAAAATAATGATGGATACAAATAAACTTTCCCGAAATGAAGAAGCATTTGCAGAAACGCGGGTATATCAAAAGCTGTGGAAGAAAGAGTGCGATCGCTTATTGTTAGACAATTAAAACGACGAAAGCTCAATTTGAACTGGGCAATTTTGAGTATGCTCAAGATGAACTAGCACGAGCTTACATCATAGAAGGAAAGAATATTTTTGAACAGGAAGATTCAAAATACTACTAATATTTGAAAACATTTCTTAGAGCAGTTGAGTAGTACTATCGCATCAATAGCATTTCACTAGATATCCACTCCAAATTTACGCAAATTCTCCTGTCGCCACTTAGCGTCTAGCTTACGATTTGTCCGCAACTCTAAAACCCTAATTCTCTTATCTGGAAGCGGGTGTAATTTTCGCTGTAACTGCTGCCAAGAAGTAATTAATTCATGCTCTACACCATAAGTAGCGCACAGTTGGGCAAAATCAATATCTTGGGGTGTGCCAAAAAACTCTTCAAATGGGGGGTCGAATTTGGCAATGGGTAGCATTTCAAAAATCCCACCGCCATTGTTGTTAATTAACAAAATTGTCAGATGTCCAATAAATTTATTGCGGATTAAAAAACCATTGGTATCATGCAATAAAGCTAAATCTCCGGTTAACATCACACTACTTTGATGGCGATGGGCAATTCCTAAAGCAGTGGATAATGTGCCATCAATGCCGTTTGCACCTCGGTTAAAATGCGATCGCACTCCTAAATTATTCGGTTTCCAGAAAAATTCCACATCTCGCACGGGCATACTGTTGGCAATAAATAACGGTGTTCCCGGCGGTAAAGTTTGCGAAAGTAACCAGGCGGCTTTACCTTCAAATAACTCTTCCATTGTCCCCAATTCCCGATCGATAGCTTCCCTAACTTGCATTTCTGCTGTACACCACAGTTGCAAGTATTCAGGAAGAGACGAGGAAGTTTTTTCCCCCTTGTCCCCCTTGTCCCCCTTGTCCCCTGTCCCCAAATCTTCAATACTCATCCGCAAATGAATCGTCCTCCCATGCAGAGGGTCGAGGTTTTGGTCGCTGGGGTCGATTACCCAGCGTCGTGGTTGTGTAGTACTTACCCAAGTACGCAGTTCTTTACTTGTGGGCATTTCTCCTACTTGAATTACTATTTCGGGTGTTAGCTGTTTTGCGACTTGGGGATTTCGCAAAATCTGGTCGTAGGTAGAAATTAAATAGGGGTTGAAGTCGGCGTAATTTCTGACTGGGGAGAGTCCTTCGGCTAGGACTGGCCATTTCAAGGTTTGGGAAAGTTGGGCGATCGCTCTACAATACTCCTGCGGTTGCTGTGGTTGGGCAACACCAGCGATAATAATTCCGCGATCGCATTGTTGCCATTGTTGGGGAATGGGCAATGGGCAATGGGCAATGGGCAATGAGATGGAGTTTGTGACTGCTGCAAAAAATTCTTCTGGGTGAAACTGTGATTCTAAATAGCTGAAATCAGTTCCATCGGGAATGGGTGCTAAGGGGTCACGCAAGGGAATATTTAGATGTACTGGCCCCTGGGTGGGGGTTTGCGATTTTTCCCAAGCATGGATTATTGTTTGTCGCAGATAACCTAGCATTCCTATATCTGGGGAGGGTAAAGCTAATTCTGTTTGCCAGTTTGGGTAAGTGCCATATAATTTCAACTGATCTATCGTTTGCCCAGAATGACAATCTCGCAATTCTGGTGGTCTATCGGCAGTTAACACCAATAGAGGTACGCGACTTTCTCTAGCTTCAATCACCGCCGGATAAAAGTTTGCTCCTGCTGTACCAGATGTGCAAACAAGTACTACAGGACGGCCGCTAGCCTTTGCTTGTCCTAAGGCAAAAAAAGCGGCGGAACGTTCATCCAGAATTGAAATTGCTTCAATATCGGGCGTTTGCTGGGCAAAGGCCACTGTTAGAGGTGTAGAACGGGAACCTGGACAAATGACGGCACAAGTCAACCCTAGGCGCTTTAGTGTCTCCGTCAATATATAAGCCCACAGTTGATTAACATTTTTACAGGCGATCGGCATTCCAGCAAACAGAGCGATAAGTTATTCTTCAACTACTTAAGCCTATCCTGCAACGTAAAAACCGTGAAGGTGAGGTGGCAAATCCAGTTAAAATCCAAAATGCAAAATTCACTAGGCAAGTTTTATGGACTGCATTCATTTAACGGGAATTCGCGGCTATGGCTACACGGGGTACTTACCTGAAGAACAGGTTCTAGGGCAATGGTTTGAGGTCGATGTGAGATTATGGCTGGATCTTTCTTTACCCGCCAAAACTGATGCGATCGCAGACACCATAGATTACCGTAGTGTTATTAGCTTGGTGCAAAATCTTGTGAAGACATCTAAGTTTGCTTTGGTGGAAAAGTTAGCTGGTACAATTGCAGATTCTATTCTCCAACAGTGCGATCGCGTTTCTCAAGTCCAAGTAACTCTCAGCAAACCCGCCGCACCT
The DNA here is from genome assembly GCA_034530615.2 of Aulosira sp. ZfuVER01. Lineage (GTDB taxonomy): Bacteria > Cyanobacteriota > Cyanobacteriia > Cyanobacteriales > Nostocaceae > Aulosira. Next base: position 9,422 of record JAVRCV020000065.1, on the reverse strand, counting down.
ATTCCAGACTTTGGCGGCAAAATTACCATTGAATTGACACGAACTCAAGCAGTGCTGAGTAACGAGTAACGAGTGAGATCCTCTCTCAGCACTCAAGGATCATGTGGTGACGCGAAGACTGACACTGAGAGTAGAAAGTTACAGTTGAGTGCGTCACCTTCCGCTTTACCTTCTCAGACTCAATATATCAAAGTTGTCTTGACAGTATATTTGCAAAAGTAAGGCAGAGTATTTCCAGGTATTCCTCCTGTGATTCCTCACTCTCTTCTCGTCGTTTCCCACACAAAACTTAACTTTTAATGCTGTTGAATCAAGACTATATTTTTCTGTCTCAGAATTTCACAATCCGGAACGTATCAAATAAATAAAAATTATTTGATACATCTAACATATTTTTGTACTTAATTATCTATACTTAATTCATCATTATTATTGCAATTAACTGTTTTATTTAAAGTGTATTATTATACTTATTTCTAAACTAATGTCTAGGTATTTTAAAAACCAAATTATATTAATATTATTAAACTAATTACTAAAAAGTATATCAAAAAAATAACCTGACTTAAGATTAAATTATTTATTGCTTGTAACCGCTTGGATTAATTTGAGATTACTTCTATAATGACATTTCTTCAGTTGTTTGATTAACATCTGAATTTCTTTCTATCTTACGTAAATCACGCAAGCAATTGTGCTTTTTATGATGAAATAGTGCCAAATTGCCAAAAGATATCTTTGGTTTTTGATAACTGTATGGCAATTTACATTTAAAAATAATTTCTTGCGTTATTAACTGGATATCAACTGTATCGACAATCAAAAAATTATGTGAATTAAAAACTTAGTTATTATTTTAGCTAGCAACTACACAGGTAGATTATAGATTGATTATTATAGGATTATTGATTTTCAGAGTGAGTTGAGACTGAAAACAAAATCTGCACCTTAGCCAACAGATTAGTCTAACATGTTCGCCCACAAAATCCTAGTTGTTGAGGATGAAAAAATCCTAGCTTTAGATATAAGAAAGAGTTTACAGAAGCTAGGATATTTTGTTCTGGAAGTTACTGCTTCTGGAGAAGAAGCTATCAAAAAGATAGCGGAGACAAATCCACATTTAGTATTAATTGATATCTGCTTAACTGGGGAAATCAATGGTATTGAACTTGTGGATATTATCCAAAACCATTTCCAAATACCAGTTTTATATTTAACGGAGTATTCGGAAGATATTAAGGTAAATAAAAGGCGACTAAGTGAGCCTTTTAGCTATATTCTCAAACCCTGTGCTGAAAAAGACTTACATTTTGCCGTTGAAATGGCTCTTTACAAGCATCAGATGCACAAAAAATATGAGGAGGAAAAACAGAGACTGACGGCAATTATTAACAGCATGGGCTGTGCAGTAGTAGTGACATACGCCAATGGTAGTATCCAAATGATGAATCCAGTTGCAGAAGCGCTAACAGGCTGGAGACAAGATGAAGCATTTGGAAAAGATTTGGCAGAAGTTGTAACTTTAATTGACAAAGATATGGATGAAGTAATTGATAATTTAGCCACCCAGGCAATCCAAGCAGGTGAGATGTTGAATCTACCGGATAACTGTACCCTACTTTCTAAAGATGGTAAAAAAGTACCAATTGGTGATTCTGTAGCACCTATCCGCGATGTTGATGGTAATATCAGTGGAGCGGTTTTAGTTCTTCAAGATATTAGTAAACGCAAACAAACCGAAGCACAATTGCTACGTAATGCCTGTCATGATTCACTAACAGCACTACCCAATCGAGTTTTGTTTCTAGATCGTCTCAGGCAAACAATTGAACGTAGCAAACGCAGGAGTGATTATAATTTTGCAGTTTTATTTTTAGATTTAGATGGATTTAAAGCGATTAACGATCGCTTTGGACACGCAATCGGCGATGATTTTTTAGTAGCGATCGCTCGACGTTTAGAGTCATGTTTACGCAGTGGTGATACTGTGGCTCGATTTGGTGGTGATGAGTTTGCCGTACTTTTAGAGGATATTAAAGACGTTACAGACGCTACCAATGTGGCTAAACGCATTCAAGAGTCTTTAAGCGTACCAATTAACCTTCATGGACATCAAATATGTCCCACGGCTAGCATTGGCATTGCTTTGAGTAGCGGTGGTTATGAAGAGCCACAAACCCTGCTTCGAGATGCTGATATTGCTATGTATCGTGCGAAGCGACAAGGAAAAGCTCGTTATGGTGTGTTTGGATTAAACTATTAGTTGTTGATTTTTTTGGCACCTACATTTTCCAGATCCTTACTCAACCACCAGTTAACTCTCGATTTAATTCTCGCTAGTAAAGCATTGGCATTAGGAATCTACTTCTGAGCAACTTAGTTTGATTGGTTAAGCTAGCTTATGTATCATAAATAGTAAGCAGCAAAATCTCACAATATTTTGGAATTTATCCTCTGCTATAAATCCTATTCAAGCGAGGCTCAGAATTCTGTGATAGAAAAAACCGAAAAACAAAAAATGCTAGCAGGCGAGTTATACTTTGCAGAAGATCCAGAATTAGTTGGTGAGAATAAGCGAGCCTGTCGTGTCCTGCGGATGTACAACGCTACAACAGAAGAACAGCAACAGCAGCGACGACAAATTTTGCAAGAATTGTTTGGAAAGCTAGGTGAAAAAGCATCGATTGTGCCGCCCTTTCACTGTGACTATGGCAGTAATATATATGCTGGCGATAGATTTTATATGAACTATGGCTGTGTAATTTTAGATTGCAATACAGTTCATATTGGTGAAAATGTGATGTGCGCTCCTTGTGTGCAGATATACACTGCCTACCATCCTGTAGAACCGGAAATTCGATTTTCTGGCAGGGAACTCGCTGCCCCGGTTAAAATTGGGAATAATGTCTGGATTGGTGGCAGTGCAATTATTTGTCCAGGAGTAACAATTGGTGACAATACTACTATTGGTGCTGGTAGTGTAGTAGTCAAAGATATACCTGCTAATGTGGTTGCGGTGGGCAATCCCTGCCGCATTATCCGGCATCTATCCTAGAATTCTTCTAGAAGAATTTAATTAAATAGTGCAGCGTGCAGAAATAACTATTGAATAAAAAACGGTTAACTCTGCTGGATGAGGAGATGACTTGTAGACTGATACAAGCATTCCTTAAGAGTTACCTCCAATTGACTCCTTGCAATGACAGTTAACTTGTAAAATTTTTAAAACTTATATCCTCTAGCAAGCCAATATTGCCAGTCGGCAAGTGCTTCTTGGGTTTCTTCATCAGCGTCAATTATTTCTATTTCCGATAGCCGCGCTGAAAATACATCTTCATCTTTGCCATCGGGATAGACTACTTCGACAAACATATCTTTTTCACATTCATCATCAGGTGCCATTCCCAAAACTTCCACTTGTTTTTCTTGGGGTGATGATGATTTGCGTCCTTTCTTTGTCCACTTGCCCATAAAGGGAAAGTTGAGAGTATCATCGAGGTAGTCGTACCAAGCCATCGCCCGTTCCTCTTTGTCTTCAGCATCGACAATGATTTCTGTTTTAATGCGATTCTCGCGGGTTTGATCGAGTTCAACACTAGGCATAAGATTCAGACTTGCTTGAGATAAATTTTCAAATATGTATACCTTTTTGGCGATCGCCTGTCAATTGGTTATGTGTTGTTTCGCCTCCTCTGACACCTCAGATCCCCAAGGCAGGTAGAGTTTAGCAGTAACATACACTCTCCATAAAATCACGGCTAGTTTTATATTTTTAACTTACTCACTTGGAATTACAGTGTAGTTTGGACTACTTTTTAATGAGACTTCTGCAATTTTTATGTCAATTGTGCCGGAAGCAATGATATCTGCGGCTTCTTGTAAAAGCTCGTGCTGTTCTTGTTGAAGAACCTCTAGTCGATGGGTAATTTCTGCCAATCTTTGCTGTTTGTCTTCATAGATAACTGGAGTATTTATCGGTAGTAAAGCTGAAGTTTTTTCCTGGGGTTGAGTGCCGATAATCTTTTTAACAGCAAAACTCCCAAATTTCCTTAAGGATAGAAAGCTAACTTTGATGAAAGACTGAAGTAATTTTAGTGGTACTTGCAGAATTGACAAACTAGCTGCTTCAATCAAGCGCATTATCGCTTTGATCGTACTCCAGAGGAGAGCTAGTATAAATACCAGCATGACACAACTAATAATGGGGTGATTAGTTGCCCAACCGAGTATCTGAACTAGCCGCAGAAATATCGGGTGTTGTGCTAGCCAATCATGCATTGAAGATGCGATCGCTGTTTGAACTGCTGCTGATGTTGTACTCTTAACTTGTTCGGCAGTTTGCAAACTTTGTTCTACAGAACCTTTAGCTTGTTCCCAGGTAGTCGTAACTGTATTAATGGCTTTATCGGTAGCTTGATTTGCAGTTTCTTGGAAAGACTGGCTTGCTTGCTGTGCTGAGTTACTTAGGGTGTTCAGGCTCTCATTAACAAAATGTTTCCCTTGTTGCCAGCGTTGCCAAATTCCTTGAGACAAATTTATGTCTATTGCTGATATCTCCCCCATCCGCCGAGCCTCCTCATTCCCGCCTCTCTACTTCTTCTTTCTAGGATAGTATTGGCATTTGGCGATCAACCAACCGCAAGCGGTAAATAAATTTGGTTGATAATTCCGAACCTTAGCTAAAATAACTTCATTCTGCGCTGATTTGTTATTTGCAGAATAGGCATTTTTTTAAGCTGAAGGTTTTTAATAATCTCATATTTTTATCTGAAATAATGCCAGTAATTTTCAGCAATTTTTTAAATTATTTCTGGAATTTCATGGAAATAGTATTTTGATATTCTTCTAAATTCACAACAATTTTGATTTCTGCATGAGCGCGTGTTTAACCTGCAACACCAACCTCAGCAGTTAACTGAGTCAGTTTGCTGCTGATACAATTTGAGATTTTGGATATGAAAGAGTTATTGACTAAGCTTACTGTCACCATAATTTTTTAAATTGGTAATAGTTATGTTCTATAGAGCTTATCTACATCTGTCTGACAGAGTAAGTATTGTTTCTATCTTTTGTAGGATTATGCCTCTGGAATCATTCGTTAAGTTATGTGGAGTAACTGAAAGAAATTTTTCTTAGGAACCGCAAAACTAAGAAAAACTCGCTTAATTTGGAGTTTTTATGACCTACACAGTTGACGAACGCACTAAACCAGCTTTAGAAACTTTTCGACGCTTTGATGTAGATACTCAACTGGCTATACTTTGGTACGGTTATCTGGATATTAAGGATCAGCTAAACCCAACACCTCCTAACAGCGTGGAAGTTCCTGGTAAAGCCGTGTTCGATCATATCCAGAACTTGTCTCAACAAGAACAACTGCAAGCGCAACGCGACTTACTTCGGGGTGGTAATAGTGACATTAACCATGCTTACAAAGCGCTAAGTCCCAATGCCAAATTAGAGGTTTGGTTGTTGCTGGCACAAGGAATTGAAAATGGAACGATTATCCCAGTTCCTACTGAATATAAGCTTCCTGCTGAAACAGACCAATTTACAGCACAGATCAAACAGCTAGAGTTTGATCAGCGGCTTAATTTCATGCTGACTGCTGTGCAAACATTGGGTTAGATCCTACCATTTTGGATTTCTGTAAATCCATTGGTCGCAATCATTTCTTAAATTTATATTAGAAGTAGGGTGCGTTATAACGCAGTTTAACCCACCGGATTTGAGCGACGGTGCGTTGCGCTACGCGACAACACACCCTACTTTTGGCGATATTTGGTGATTAACCAACCCAACCCAGTAAATAACAAGATAGCGAGCATACTCAACAATAGGGATGCGTAAAAGGGATGGGGTTGCTTATCAGGAGATATGGCTGCTAGAGGTTTGTTGAGTTTGTCTATATGTTGGACGACTACACCGGAGATGATTGCACCACCACCTAAGCCGATTCCTAAGATTTGGATGGTATTTTCTAAAGAGCGATCGCTCTCGGCCTGTTCTATTTCTACTATGCCGCGAATTGAGTCTATGGCTTTACTCAATAATTCTGCACCGTGGCGAAAGTAACCTAAGTCTGCACTGATTTGTTGTTGAAAGAAGGGAGCGTTTCTTTGGCTGAATGTTTCCAAAAAGCTGATGTCTTCACCGGGAATTAAACTCCGAATCTGCTGCAATCTTTCAGTATAGTTATAGGTGTTAATGGCAATGGTATTTTGATATTCTTCTAAATTTCGCAGCAGGCGGGTATATGTTAATGATAATTGCGGTAAGGCTTTTAGCTGTGTTTTTAAGTTAGTTAAATTTACTGTGTTGGTAGATTGATTGTTATCTACTTTGGGTATTTGGTCAATAGTTGTTTCTATTTGGCGATAAGCTAAATCTAGTTGCTTATAAATTTCTCTACTATCTTTGTAAGCTTTTACGGCTTTGGTACGGAAGAAAAATAAATCTAATAATTCGTGATAGCTTTGATTAAATTTAGCATCTGCCTTGTCATCGACAAATAGCCAAATTAAAACGTGCTGATAGTTAGCTAATTGACTAAATAAACCGTATTCAAATATTGGACTACCGAATAATTCTCCTTGGCGGTTAAATGGTGGTAGCTGGTAGTTATTGGGGAAGATTGAGGTTAAACACTCGCTGGCGATTTGCTGAATAATTTGTCTATCTTTTGCGCCTGTTAACCAACCAGTTATGAGTAGAGTTTGACCAAGAAATTGTGGATTATCTTTAAGAGTTAAACAGTTATTTGGATTTAATTGACGTAATAAAGCGATTTCTACATCGTCTGTTGGCTGATTATTTTCATTTTCTGGACGGCGTAGGTTTAGCCACAAGCTGTAACTGTCATAAAGGCGTAAGGGATGAGCAAAGCCTTTGATGAGTACATCTTGATTTTGGTTGAGGGGAATTTCACCAGAAAAAGAGACAGCATAATTATCATCGATAACTTCTGTGTCTTTGAGTAAATCCACACGGGGGTTATCTGGTTGTTTATGAATATCAATACGCTGGCTGAGATGCAAATCTTGCTGTAAGGTGGCGTGGACTATTTCATCAGCAGTATTCCAGAGAATGTTTGTATCTGTTGATGTAGCATTACTAGAGCTTTTGTGTAATTGAAAAGCGAATAAATGAATATTCGGCGCATATAATTTCATGGTTGGTTTGGCTGAGAGGCGGCTGTATTTTTAGCTTGCAATTTTTGGAGTTCATCTTGCAAAACTCGGTAGCGGTTTTCTTGGGTGTTTTCTTGAATTTCTGGTTTGGTTTTACTGACTTTATCAATTTCGCGTTCTTCAATTAATACCGCATCTCTGACATCTTCGTAATTGATGTACCATTGGCGGAGTGCTTCTGCTATTACATCAGGTGGTTGGGTTTCTAGCTCTGCTATTTTTGCTTGCAGTTCTGGGATAGCTGTAATAGCGGTTGGGGAAAAAACGTAATCTTGATTTCGCACTACTTGGGTGAATGCTTGGATAAGTTTATCAGGTTCCATAAATTATTTTTCGTTGGGTGGGTTTTGGGGTAAAATACAAGCTCTAAAAGATCCCCGACTTCTCTAAGAAGTCGGGGATCTGAGCCTTTGCATTAACACGGAGAGATTGCACAAAAAGCTGCCCAGAATTCTGGTTTTTTAAATGGTTGTTGTTCGGGTTTATATTGTGTTTCTAAAATATCAATAATTTGCTGTTTTTGTGCTAATTCCATTTTTTCCTTATCGCGAATCCAATCAATGATTTGTGCTTGGGTTGCTTGGCGTAGCTCTTGCTGGGTATGATTTAGGGCTAAAGGCACATTATATGAATAATTGGGCAATAACTCATAAAATTTAATCATTAATAAAGCTGTGTGAAAGTCACTCACAGCCCATAAAGTACTAATAATATTGGCTGCACCAGCGCGGATAAAGCCACTGGTTAAGCCTATATATTCATCGCTGTTATTTCTAATGTCAATTATGCCGGTTTCGCAAGCGGAAAGAGTGACAAGTCGGCAATTAGGTAAGTTTAATTGCAAGATATCTTCTAATGTTAGGCATTTATCTAAATCAATAATTGTGCCTTCATCAATTCGGAGGTAGCGCGATGAGTTGGTATTGGCGGGAATGTTCGCAATTGTGGCTGCTGCTAATTGTAAGCCTGATTTTAAGGGTGAGTTGAAATCAAAATAGCCGTGACAAGAAAAGTGTAGCCATTGAGAATTGCGAAGATTTTTGTTATTTGCTTGTTCTGCTAAAGCTGCTTTGGTGGCTTGGTGATGTTTGAGGATTTGGTGCGGTTGAAAATCTGCGGCTATAGTTTCGACTTCGATATCGGTGAAGGCTAAATTATTGGTGGGGTTTTGAATGGCGAATAAATGGCTCAGTGAAGCAGCCGATAATTGAGATGATGTGTTGAGTTGTTGGGCTTTGATTTGGGCGAAACGTAAAAGTTGACAACTGGGTGCATAACTCACACCACCGAGAAATTTATCAATTAAATACTCTCGTGTGGAGGTGTTGTTAGATAGGGGGATAGCGTGGAAAGGTAAAAGATGTAAATAACGATGGGGAATGAGAATTAGCTTTTGGCAATGAGGAGGGATTAAGGAGACTATTTGATTGAGATGGAGAATTTGTGTAAGTTGGGTAAGTTGATGATTTAGCTGAGAACGCCACTTGTTTTTATTTTCGATGTAACGTTGGAGGTAATTAGCAGTCCATTTTCTTAAATTTTCTAAGTCTTGTGGTTGAGATTGCCAGATGACAGGGTTGTTGGTGCGGGTGATGATAAAAGCACGAAAACAATCATTAAAAATGTACCACTGGATAATGGCAGTTTCGTTATCTAAAAGGTTTTGAATCTCTGTAAATTGGATACTGCTACCCACTAAAGGCAGATTTGCTTGAGTTGCTAAAGCTGCTTTGGTTAACAGTTCTACTAAATTGCGGGTTTTGCTACGTTCAATATATTCTATTGCTTCCGTGTCTCTTCCCAATGCTAGGCAAACTTGCACCATACGTAGATAAAGTTGATTCCATTCTTCGGCTTGTTTGAGCTTGGCTTCGTCACCAGAAACAATGTCACCCCGCAAAGCTTCAACTGTGGCAATAGCCGAGTCAAAAATATTGTGGGCTAAATCAAATTGTTGTTCTTCTTGGTATAACCTGCCGAGATTTAACAAAGTTTCTGCATGGTTTTGGGGAAAGGCGTTGCGGGTTCTGACTTCGAGAGCGGCGCGATATGCGGCGATCGCCAGATCGAGATTATCCGCCCGTTCGCCGATGATTCTGTTACTGTATGCATTCCCCAGATTATTTTGCAAGGTTGCCCATTGTTCGGGAAAGGCGTTGCGGGTTCTGACTTCGAGAGCGGCGCGATATGCGGCGATCGCTTGCTCGAGATTATCCGCCCGTTCGCCGATGA
>JAVRCV020000064.1:0-70624 GCA_034530615.2 Aulosira sp. ZfuVER01 | reverse complement strand
TTAGATTACATCTTATGCTTCCTTCCAGCTTAAGTTGACACCAATGAGCATTGCTGTACCCCTACGAATCGCTGATATTTTATGTCAGTCAGAATTGTGGATATCTGGGAATTTAGTATTCAGGAATTGAAGGATCTACTTCCCGACTCCAAGCGGTGATTCCGCCTTTGACATTTGTCCCGACAATCCCTGATTCTTTAAGAATACTTAGGGCTTTTGCCGATCGCCCGCCCATTTTACAATGAGCAATCAAGCGGTGTCCGTTGAGCGCTTCTTTTACCTTTTGCACGCCATCACCATTTTCAATATCTGGTAATGGTACTAATACAGAGCCAGGAATCTTGGCGATTTCATATTCATGAGGGTTGCGGACATCTAGCAGCACAAAGTCTTTTGCACCGCTATCTAATAACTGTTTCAATTCCACAACAGTCATTTCTTCAATTTCTTGCTGCTGTTTCGCCTCTTCTGCCTTAGCTTGGGGAATACCGCAGAATTCTTCGTAATCTATCAGTTTTTCAATAACTGGGCGAATGGGGTTAGGACGCAGCTTCAACTCGCGGAACTTCATTTCTAAAGCGTTGTATAGCAGCAGTCGCCCACTTAAGGTGTTACCCTGTCCCAGAATAATTTTGACAGTTTCTGTTGCTTGGATAACACCGATAATTCCTGGCAATATTCCTAACACCCCACCTTCTGCACAGGAGGGAACCATTCCTGGTGGTGGTGGTTCGGGATACAAGTCACGATAATTCGGCCCACCTTCGTAGTTAAATACAGTTGCTTGCCCTTCAAAGCGGAAAATAGAACCGTAAACGTTGGGCTTGTTCAGCAACACACAAGCGTCGTTAACTAGATATCTTGTGGGGAAGTTATCAGTACCATCCACGATAATATCGTAAGGTTCCAAAATACTCAGAGCATTTTCAGCACTGAGGCGAACCTCATGAAGATCAACCTGACAAAAGGGGTTAATCTCCAGAATTCGATCCTTAGCTGATTGAATTTTGGGTTTACCTACCCAGGATGTACCATGAATTACTTGGCGTTGCAGGTTAGAAGTATCAACAACATCGAAATCAACAATACCGATGCGTCCAACACCGGCAGCTGCCAAATATAACAGCAGTGGCGCACCAAGTCCACCTGTACCGATACAAAGGACACTGGCAGCTTTCAGGCGTTTCTGCCCATCAAGCCCCACTTCCGGCAAAATCAGGTGGCGGGAGTAGCGTTCGTAATCGTCTTTTGTTAACTGGATTTCTTCCAGATTGGGATTGAGCATAGCAATTTAATGTGGAGGGCGGACTATTTATCGTAGCGAAAAATGATATCCGTATTGAATAGCTTGGTTAAATTATGTTTTTAATTGCTTCTTCTTGGAATTGATGAGTATCATCTAAACTCCAGCTTTGGAGTGTTTCAGCTTTACCTTTTTGAACGGAAACTATTATATACGAGTATTCAGGCCAAGCATAGAGGCGATCGCATTCTGAGGGAATCGCCTGTGTATCGGGGTGAGAATGGTAAATACCGATAATATTCAGCGAGCGATCGCGTGCTTCTCTTTGTGCTTTTAACATAACTTGGGGTGCGATCGCATATCTTCGCCTTTGACTTTCTCCTTTGTCATCATCTGGGAAGTCAGCTGCTGCTGTATTCCAGGCATTTTCTGTAGGCATAACTTCTACTACAGTTTTGCTCTCACTCATGGCATGACCCAAGATTATACCGCAACATTCGTCAGGGTAAGTGCTTTCAGCATGGGTGCGAATAATTTGCAAGTGTTCGGAAAAAAGTTGGAGAATCATCAAAAATTTCGACTCAGCTTCTCAATCGAACTTTCCAGTAATTCTTTCACTTCTACAACACTACTGACAAGGCGGTCATAATAAGAGGATGGTAGGAATTCCAACTCATAGCAAAGCAACAGGTAATATTCCACCTCAATTGCTGCATCTTTTGCCAATTCCAAAAAATTGAGTTGTGTTTGCCGATCCTCGCGATCGCAACCTTGAGCAATTTTAATTGGGATAGCAGAACAAGCTAAACGTATTTGTTGTGTCAATCCCATTAATTCACTTTCGGGGAATGTACCAGTCACTTCATAAACTGCTACTGTCAGTTCATGGGCTTTTTCCCACTCTTTAATTTCTCTAAAGTCTGTCATTTTAATGCTTGGTAACTCTGGTAATTTTTAAGTAGACATAGCCTTAAATATTACTATGGCACTAAGAGTTACTCCAATCTCTCCGGTAATCTACTCAAATTAACCAGAGTCTAAATCTTGTAAAATATTGATAATATATTTAACAAAATTCTTATTAATAATTAGGAAAGCATAGTGACTTTTCCTGTTGCTAGGTCGTAACGACCACCAACAATTTTAAGTTTGCCATCTCTAACTAAGTTTCTTAAAATTGTTGAGCTTTCAGCTAACCTTTGAGCTTGATATTGCACATTGGCGATAATAGCATCTTCTTCTAAATTGCCAGCTTTGTTTCTAGCTATTTCTACCGCTGGTTTGATTTCTTCTACAAAAACACCGATTCTACCAGGTAGGGGTTGACCTTCCACTGCCGCGTGTACTGCACCGCATTTTGCGTGTCCTAGAACTAAAATTAGTTGAGCGCCTAATACAGATGTAGCGTATTCCAAGCTACCTATAGCCTCTTGCGAAGCAACATTACCAGCTACTCGTACAACAAATAAATCCCCTAATCCTTGATCGAAAACAATTTCTGCGGGTACTCGGGAATCAGCACAACCTAGTATGGCTGCAAACGGATATTGAGCCACGGCGGTTTCTTGCAAACGCAGCTTTGATTGATGGGGATTCAGACGCTTTTCTTGCACAAACCGTTGATTTCCCGCTAGCAAATTATTTAAAGCGACTTGTGGATTAATTGGTTGTGGTCTTTGCGCAACATCAGCATTAGATGCGAGTTGAGCCACTGCTGGCTCATTTTTCCCAAATATACCGCCAGCACCAACTATAGCCCCGATACTAAGGCTACCCATACCTGCTAAATGTAAAAAATTGCGCCGCCCAATAAATCCATTAATTCTAGCCATTCTTCTACCTGACAACAGTTCGTTGTTGCCTGGAAGATATCAAAATTCAGCCAGATACAAGAGTACCCGCTGACACGGTTTAAGAGTCATTTAATTTTTGGGCATAGGGCATTGGGTATTTGTCATTTGTCAGAAAGCAATAGGCAAAATATTTCTTAATTTTGAATTTTGAATTTTGAATTTTGAATTGTTTAATGTCCTTTCCCTGCGCCCAGATACAGTTCTGCGACTTTCGGGTCATTCAACAATTCTCGACCAGGGCCAGATATAGCATCGCGTCCTGACTCTAGTACATAACCACGATCGGCCATTTCCAAGGCTTTACGGGCATTTTGTTCTACCAGGACAATTGCTGTACCACTCTGGTTAATTTGCTTAATCTGTTCAAATACTTGTGTAACTAGGATGGGAGATAAAGCCGCAGATGGTTCATCCAAAAGTAGCAAACTCGGTTCCAACATCAAAGCTTTACCCATTGCCAACATCTGGCGTTCTCCGCCCGAAAGAGTCCCAGCGCGTTGACGACGGCGATCGCTTAATCGGGGAAACATGGTAAATATTTTATCTTTGAGGGGTTTTAGCGGAATATTACGCACAAAAGCTCCCATTTCTAGATTTTCTTCCACACTCAAAGAAGGAAAGACATTAGAAATTTGGGGTACGTAGCACATTCCCCGTTGAACTATTTGATTTGACTTTAGTCCCGCAATACTCTCACCTTTAAAGGTAATTGTGCCTGTATGGGGAGTTAACAGTCCAAAAATGGTTTTTGCCAAAGTGGATTTACCAGCACCGTTGGGGCCAATTACAGTTACCAATTCTCCAGCTTCAACTCGGAAATTCACACCTTGCAGGATATCTACGTCTTTAATATATCCAGCATGAACATTTTGAACTTCTAGTAAATAGTCAATAGTCATTTGTCAATAGTCATTTGTTATTGGGCATGGGGCATGGGGCATAGGGCATGGGGCATTGGGTATAGGGCATTGGGCATGGGGCATTGGGAATTAATAATAGCTCTTTTCGCTTTATCCTCCTTGTCCCCCTTGTCCCCTTGTCCCCTTGTCCCCCTTGTCCCCTTGTCTCCTTGTCCCTTTGCCTCTTCTTTAACCCTGGACTATGGACTATTATGGTGTTTTTTGCAAATCTGGTCGCTCTTCTGGGACGATCGCTCCTTCTACTGGGCAAACTTGGATACAGATGCCACAGTCAATACAAGTAGCAAAGTCAATCCAGTACCAATCGGTTCCTTTGACGTTTTTACCGGGCCCATCATGAATGCAGGCTACTGGACAAGCATCTACGCAGTCAGCGATGCCTTCACAGACATCAGTAACAATTGTGTGTGGCATGGTCTTGATTCCCTCTGTTGAAAGTCGGCTGTTTCTAGCCTAGCAATTAGAAAAATTTACTACTCAGCTGTAGCGTATATATTTTGCCTATGCTTAGTAGTCAGAATACTTGCTGTTGAATTGGCGATTACTTAGGACAATGGTTCTATGGTTGGTGAACCATCAGCCTGAATCCAGGCAATTTTAGCAATGCCGCGATCGCGTGCGTATTGCCGGATAGCCTCTGCATCCCTTCCCCCCAAATCTATTTCTACCCGGACTATCTCGTGAGAATACCGTAGCTTTTGCGCGTAGGTAAAGGCAGCGGCATCAGCATTCGCTGTCTCTGGTACTACTAACCAATCGCTAGCGGGTGGAGATTGCGGTAATTGCTGAGTAGACTGGATGAGTTGGTATAAATCTTCGATGTTGAGTGCAAAGCCAATACCAGGGATATTTTCTCCTTGGGGATGATATAGTCCCAAAAGCTGGTCATAACGACCACCTCTGCCTAAAACCTGGGCTTGTCCTTCGGTATCGCTGACGACTTCAAACACGATACCAGTATAGTAGTCTATAGTTTCAATCAAGCTGAGATCGAGGATTAAGGGGTAATTTCTCTCTGATTGCACTAACTCCACTAAGGATGTGAGGTTATTCACAGCCTCTTGTTGGGCTTTGTCTAGATCTAAGCTATTGACTTTTTGCAATACTTCGGTACTGTTTCCGCGTAGATCTAAGATGAGTCTGGCGCGATCGCGTAGTTCATCACTTAGAGGTAAATTATCTATGGCAATGCGGTCAAGAGTAGCGATCGCCCGACGAATTTTACCTTGGAGATGCGCCGGAAAAACGCTCAAGAGCGATCGGGTAATTCCTGCTTCACCTAAAATTAAGTGCCATCGCTGTAACGACAGCGCCGCCAAGCAATCTGCTACTAACAACAATACTTCTGCATTTGCTAGCAATCCACCAGCACCCAGCAACTCTACCCCAGCTTGATAAAATTCTTGCTGACGGTTATGCCTATTTTCCCAGATGCGACGAAACACATTGGCATTGTAGTACAGCCGTTGCGGATAAGTAGCACCTGCCATGCGCGTCACGACAGTACGCGCAATAGAAGCTGTTAGTTCTGGACGCAACCCTAATTCTTCATCTTCAGCATTTTGGAGTTGAATTACCGTTTGACGCTGAATTGCTTCTCCCGCCATCAAGGTATCCATGCGCTCCAAAGTAGAGGTGATAATCCTGTGATATCCCCAACGATGAAATACTTGTTGTAACCTATCTTCAATCCAGCGTTTTTGAGCCACATCCAAAGGTAATAAATCCCTGGCTCCCGCTGCTGGCTGATACACCATTATTTTTTCTTCCCACCAAACAAACCACCAAACAAACCACCACCGCCAGACTTATCTGATTGTTTACCAGCAGCATTGGCAGGTGAATTTCCCTTAGAATTACCAGATGTTTGCCCCAAAGCCTTGTCTAGTTTTGGTTTCCATTCCAAAGCTGTTTTGTCATTGGGGTCTAATTTTATCGCATTGTCAAAGTGAATCTTGGCCATCTTCAAGCGATTTTGCTTCAAATACACCAATGCTATCAGGCTATGGCATCTACTATTCTTCGGTTCTAGTTTTAAAGCATCTTGCAGTTCTACTTGAGCTTGGGCAAATTGGTTTTTGTCGATCAAAGTTTGTGCGCGACGGAAATAGTGTTCTACTGCTGAATCTTCGTTGGCTGGTAGCGGAGGTGGTGGTGCAGGATTTGGCTTTGGCGGAACTGAGTTAACTGTGGGTTGAATTAATGGCGGGGGTGGTGCTGCCAAGGATTTGCCAGCACTCCGCATTAAGTAAACTAAATTCAATTCACTAATTTGGGCGATAACCTGGGGTACTTGCTGCAACGACTGATATTGGGTTTCGGCAAGTTTTGCGATCGCAGTTTTATACAGCTGATTGACATTTGATTCTGGCGCAGTAGCTAACTGTTTCCCCAAATTGCTGTGAATATCCACCGCAGTAGATTCTTGTACCAAACGCTTACCCATTTGAGACAGAACTATCATGTATTCCGCACGAGTGCGTTCTGCAGAAAGTTTTTCGTAAGCTGGGTTAACCAACTTGGATAAAAATTCGCTAGCTAGCTGCTTCTCAGACGCACTTGCAGCACCATTGGTATCAGGGTGTAACAGACGCGCAATTGCCAGATAGCGTTTGCGAATATCTTTGACATCTGCATCCACGGGAATGCACAAAACTGCATGATGGTCTATGAAATCGTATTTAAAAAGTCCACGATCTATTCTTAATGACATAAAAGGGTATGCACCAATTTCAGCGAAATATTGTTCTAGTTTACTTCGCTACAATAGGGATCTGTCAGTGGTGAATTGTTAAAAGTCATACCCTGAAATAGTTAATTTCCTCAAGTCCAACTTGACAGTGGACGAACTTGCATCAATTCCTGACTGAGGCTTTCGTGAAGATAACCATTAGTAGCCAGAATTCTACCTGACTCAATTTTGAAAGGACTGCCATCGTAGGCAGTCACCTTACCGCCAGCTTCTTGCAGGATAATAATGCCAGCAGCCATATCCCAAGGAGAAAGTCCCCTTTCCCAATAGCCATCAAAACGCCCACAAGCAACATAAGCTAAATCCATTGCTGCTGAACCACTGCGCCTCACGCCTTGAGTCAGATGGGTGAAATGACAAAATTCTGCATAGTTATTATCAGATGTTTCCCGGCGATCGTAGGCAAATCCTGACACTAGTAGGCTTTTACCTAGTTCCGAAGTATCGGAAACTTTGATGGATCGGCGGTTACGTGTGGCACCCAAGCCAGCCGCCGCCCGAAATAGCTCATTGTGGAAGGGGTTATAGATTACACCTACTTGGGGAACACCATTAATTAACAACCCAATAGAAACCGCAAAAGCAGGGTATTGGTGAGCGTAATTGGTTGTCCCATCGAGAGGATCGATTGCCCAAAGGTATTGATTGTCTTGATTTCCCAGTTTCCCCGATTCCTCAGCCAGAATCGAGTGTTGAGGAAAATGGCGACGCAAAACTTCCAAAACAACTACTTCCGAAGCCTTATCAGCTGCGGTCACTAAATCACCAGGACGACCCTTTTCTGCGATCGCGTCTTCTAATTTACCCCAGTAGCCTTGTAATACTTCACCAGCAGCTAAAGCCGCTTCTGTGGCTATGTCGAGAAAAGTTTGTAGGTTTGTCATTTGTCATTTGTCGTTGGTCATTGGGCAAAACAGTTCTGAGTTCCGAGTACTGAGTTCTGAGCCAAGAAGTAAACCACTCAGCACTCATTACTTAGGACTCAGCACTCTTTAGCGATACTGAAGACGAAACTCAGCAGGCGTGAGGCGCATGGGTTTTTCTGGTTGCCAAATTCCTTGTCCCATAATTCTCGCCCATTGTTGGGCACGTTCTAAACGCTGGTCATATTTGTGATTAGGCGATCGCCCTACAAATAATACATACCCTTGTTTGACTAATTCTTCATTCAATAACACCTTATCTTTCCACACATAGGCTAAAGTCCGGCCAATTTTATCTTTGGGTTGAATGTCAAACTCCAGCGTTACAACTTGTTCCGATCCCCCAATTAGTGTCTCTAAGGCTTGCTTGGCGTTGTCTCCCCAAGGGCGGTGGCGAATATCTGGTGCATCAATCCCAATTAACCGCACCTGGGAAATTAAATTTGGTTGTTCAGCCATCCCTAAAACTTCCAAACTTTGCCCACTCACCACCCGCGCTATTTTCACCTGCACCTGATTGGCTGCGGGCTGATTGTTGGCTTGACAACTCACAAGAAGTAATAGACAAGCCAAAATTAGAATTTTCCGCACTAATCCGCCAAAATGCACCACTAGAGTCGTAATTTGCACCTTTGCGCCACCCAAATCTTAATCCTCATCTAAGGGTAAACCCGCCTTAACTTTTCCCTTGGCAAAATAGCGTCCAAACTGGAGTTCATAGACTTCATCTTCGTCTTGTGTCTCCACTTCCAAATCAGAACGGGGATAACTCACACATAATAGGGCATAACCTTTGCGCCGTAACTCTGGCGACAATCCTATTGCCTCTGGTTGATAAATTTCTCCCGATAGCACCCTCACAGCACAAGTTGTACAAGCCCCATTACGGCAAGAAAACGGCAATTCTGTTCCTTGGTGTTCGGCGCTGTGCAATATGTAGCGGTCTTCTGGCACTTGTAGGGTGTATTCTTTGCCAGAATGGCGATCGTGAACTCTAATCGTGTGTGTTTGAGCCATTTTAATTTGAGATTTTAGGTCTACTCACAAATATTTTCTTTCATCTTTGCATTTTCTGGGTTTTCAGTGTAGAATCGTAAATCGTGGCACCTGGAGAGGTGGCCGAGTGGTTGAAGGCGCAGCACTGGAAATGCTGTTATGCAGCAATGTATACGAGGGTTCGAATCCCTCCCTCTCCGTTTGAAAGGATACATTAGTAAGCAGCACAAGCAAACGCTGAACTGTAAAGCTTAACTGATATGGTTTTAGCTCTTCGTCTGTTAACTGTTCGAGATTATCACCGCATGGCAGAGGCGGGAATCTTTCACCCAGAAGAACGGCTGGAGTTAATTTCTGGACAAATAATTCAGATGGTAGCTAAAAGAACTGCTTACGAATCAGCAATTACTTGCACAGACAGATTATTGCGTAACGGCATAAGTAATGAAGTTTTACTGCGGTTTCAGTCCCCTGTGCAACTAGATAATTATTCCGAACCAGAATCAGATGTAGCTGTGGTAGTTCCCGATTCTTTAGATTATGACGATCATCATCCGACTCCATCAGAAATATTTTTAATTATTGAAGTAGCTGATACTAGTTTCAAATATGACACAGAGGTGAAAGCGCTCGTTTATGCCAAGTCAGGTATTTTAGATTACTGGGTTTTAGATGTAAATAGGCGAAAGCTTCATGTCTATCGCTTACCAAGTCCAGAAGGATATCAAAGTGAGACAATTCTCGCAGAGGATGTACAAATTTCACCTTTGGCTTTTCCTGAGTGCATTATTACAGTGCGGGAAATGTTAAGACCGATAAGTTAAATATTTTAATCATAAAAATAGCAAAATTTACCAAAAAGGCACAGAAGCAAAAAATTCAGGATTTTATTTATAAACTTAATCAGATGATTAAACTCGATCAGTTTTTAAAGTTAGTAGGTGTAGCCGCAACGGGAGGACAAGCCAAATTGATGATTCTTGATGGTTATGTCAAAGTTAATGGCATAGTAGAAACCCGACGAGGGCGGAAATTAGTCTCAGGCGATCGAGTATCAGTAGAAGGAAAAACTTATGATGTTGGGGAAATAATAGGGTAAAAGCCTATTTACTTATACTGAATAAATAAACGATTTATAATCTTCAATTTTAGCTGCTAAATGTGAAGCTAGGAAATCACTTGCATCTTTTAAAGCTTCGTAAATCTGAATTCCTTCTTCTCGATATCGAGTAATTTTGTCTTGAGTCCAATAATTTGGTGGTGCTTGTAAATTACTAATTCTATCCGCCAATTTCACCATCCAGATTTCTTTGGGTTGTTGTTTGATTCTTTGCAAACTATCTTGCATTTGAAGATGTTTGGCTAAACTGCTATCTTTAGTTAAGGCTAGAACTCCCTGAGCTACTGTTTCACCAAATTCGGCTTTTATTTGCTCATAAGTTGTATGAGTATCTTCGATGGAGTCATGTAAAATAGCACATTGAATTGCCAGATTACCATCGCTTTCTTTCTCCACATTTAAGGCAGCAATTACTTCCATACTCACAAAACTTAAGTGCATGATATAAGGTATTTCTGAACCTGGCATTTTCTGCCCTTGATGAGCTTTTGCTGCAAATTTATAGGCTTTAATATAAATTTCTTGTGACCAGTTTTGTGTCATATATAGGAACTCTCTAATTTAATCATCTGGAAATTGCCAGGATGAAATAGTTTCTACATTTTTGCTACTGCATTTAATACAAGTAGCATCAAATATTGAATCCATCCACTCATAACCACAAGCGCGACAATGACAGAAAATATTGTTGCGGTTTGCATCTTTTATTCCCTGATGCCATTGTTGTAGTTGATTAATATTTTCAAAAGGACAAGGATCGGACATTCTCGCAAACCCTTTGATCAAGCATTAGGCATAGATTATACTTGAGTTCGCTAAAATCTGCGATCGCAAAAATTTTCATAACTTGTAAACGCACTTCCTCAACCCATAGCCAGAGTGTAATCTTCTATTCAGAGCTTACGATGAAGAACTAGCAAACCAAATTGTAATAGATGTGCTTTTTTTAGCAGTAAAGCGCTCTATATCACTAGGAAGTTGACAAAATGCAGATTTTTAACCGTTTATATCAATTCAGCAAAAAGCAATTTTTTAAATTACTACAACAAACAGTAGCTTTAGGATTAGGTGCTGGTGTTTTATTTTTCAGCCCCAATGCTAATGCTGCCGAGCAAGTTATTTTGAAGTATGGTAATTTTCAAGGGCCAATTTCGGTACAAGAATTAAATCAGTTTGTAGAAAATGGCAAGACTACTCCCACACTGAGAGCTTATTTGCAGGCATCTCAACAAAATCCTGCATTAGCACGTAAGGCACTGACAGCCGGAATCAAAGCCGATCGCGCTTTTTTAGATAACTTAATGTCTAGCTGGGCAGGCCCTATTTTAATCAACCAAATTGGCGAGGTAGTTCATCCTCCTAAGGGAGAACTACACGAGCAAGCGCTGCGGAGTGCTTTAAGTACATCTATTAGCCAAAATGGTGAAGTTACATTGCTGGGAGCGATTCGTAACTATCCCACTGATGCTGTGGAAATTGAAGGCGATCGCCTAATATCTGTGTATGAACGCTTAAGTAACCTGGCGAAAATCTTTAGCTGAACCAAATTGTATATAAAATGCCGACTCCAGACGTAGCATAGACTAAATTTATGTTTAGTTCGCTTGCATAATTCGTATCTACAAAACCTAAATTCTATTGCTAACCTTCATCGCAATAGATATCAAGATGAAATTTTTCATCAGACTTACTGGATTGGCTTTCATGCTTGTTGGAATCAAGATTTTGGCAAGTAGTGTAATTTTCTCTGGATACTTTATTCCTAGCTTACCTGTGATGGTTTTGACATTATCAGGAATATTGACCTTAAAGTACGGTGGACAAAATCGTAAATATGCCTGGCTGATGATTGCTGGTAGTTTAACTTACGCCATCATGAGTAGTGTAATTTTTATTGCTCCGATTTCACTTGTCTCCTTTGCTTTAGCATTAATGGCAGTGAGCATTGGCTACACTATGCTCAGTACTGGTAAAGTGAAATTGCAACTATTACCTTAGCTGCTGCGCTGCGATCGCTTGACAGGCTCAAATGCCTAGCAAACGCGGAACTTGTTGTCTGTGCCATTCAACGGTAAATTGAACAATGTAAAATCTTGTGTTTAAAGTTACTTGCCAAATTGAATCAAATGCGTTATCTGTATAATCTCTATCAGTATGTAGCAAAAGGTTGACCGTTATCAGTAGCTCAGGCTGTGGGAGAATTGGGTTGAATCTCAAAAGATTTCCTGGCTATGTGCTATCCAAAAGTAGCTCTAACTACCCTTACATCGACAAATAACTTTCATTGGCTGCTAGGATTACTTGTAATTAAGGTAGTAGTTCAGAATGGGTGGACATAATAAATGCTACATAAAATCAGGGTTTAACCAAGTAAAAACTACCAACGAAGTTAAGGATAAACAATTGAAACAACAGCAAGTCATCATGGGAAGCATCACCGCCACATTATCTGCGATCGCACTGGGATATGTGGGCGTTCAATACTTAAATCAGACTGCAATGTATACAGTTGCTGGTGCAATGTTGGGGCTGGGAGCAACTACACAAATTACACAACTCAAGTCAAAATCTCGAGTCTCGCCAACAGAGGAATCACTACAACCCTCTGTGCCTGTAATTGCTGTTAGCGAAGAACCACGACAACCAATACAACCTATACAGCCCATACAACCCATACAACCAACTTATCAGGCAATTGAGCCAAAGATTGAGCATCATGTTGAGATTATTGAATCAGAATCTAGTCAGGAATTAAGAACAGAAATTGATCCGATAATCGAACGCTTTGTGACAGCGGGTTTGGAGGACTTTTGAATTTCATAGGGGCGGGAGAATACCGCCCTTTACGATAATCAATAAATTTAGAGCTTTGAATTAATCATGCCAGCAAAATAATTTAATGTTGCTGGATGAGCAGTAATTAATTCTTGGGTTTTTAGTTCTTTCTCTGATAAGCGATCGCCTGAATTTTTATGCACTTCTAAACTTTCTTGCCAATTCAAATCTTCAATTCCCAGTAATTTGGCTAAAGCATTGGTTGTGGCTGGAGAATTAAATATAAATTCTCTAATTGTTAACTCATGTTCGCTGAGTACTGGTGCAGCTTCAACTGGCTTAACTTGTTCTTTAATCTCCGGTTGCGACTTTGACCACGCAGGAACCCAGTTATCAAAACCAGCCAATGTATTGGGGAAATTACTAGCTGCTTCTTTGATTAATCCCTGTAAAATTTGGGCATGGGGTCGCAGTTTGAGAATTAAGTTTGGTAGCCAAGGTAATAAAATTTTGTCGGGAACGTTAGCAAATAATTTACTCAAAAGTTCCACGACAAATTTACTGATTCTCGGTGCAAATGTCAGAGATAAGATAAAACCATTTAAATATTCGGGGAAAGATTTAATTAACATCTCATTGTTAATTACCCCATCAAAAAATTCGCGGATTTCTTCTAGCTTTCGCAGTGTTAGCAACCATTCGGTTGTCCACAATAAACCAATTTTGGCAGGGTCTTCTAAACCTTGACTGGATTGTTTTACACCTATCAATAATTGACTGCGGTTACAACCTAGAGATAATGCCAAACTTTCCAGGGTGAAGATAAAATTCAACATTCCGGCGATTTGTTCGGGAGTTGTACCTCTATCAGCGAAGGCTTGAGGTAATAATGTGGCGTAATGTCCGTAGCCTGTGGTAACAAAACGCTCTATCCATTCGGGTAAGCCTGTGGGTGTGGTGCGGTAGTAATGTACTAGCCTGCGAACACGCTCAAATACTTGTGGTGCGTCGCTAACGCCAGTTTCTTGTTTAAGCAGAGAAATTGCGTGTTCTCCAAGTTCTTGCGTTAGTCGAAGGCTACGAGCGTATAAAATGCTATCTTCAGTGGCTTTGAGTACGTCGCTGGTTTGTGCTTGCGGAGAAAACGCCAACTGCTTGAGACGCTGTTCGATAACTTGCTCGATGCTGACACCTTCGTAACCGAGCATAATAAGATCGCGTTGGTATTTACCGATGCGAATTTCCCAAGATTCTTGAATTGGTTTTGAACCAAGACTGCGATCGCCCATAATGGGTTTAACAATGCGATCGCTTAACAAATAATACAATCGCCATAGCACATCCGAACATGGTAGAAGTTCCGGCTGCTGTTTAAAATCCATTAAAGCGCGTTGATTGGTTTGTGCAAGTAAATTGACTCCTAATGGTTGCAGCCTATCGTAAACATCTTGGGCTAAGGGAGGTAAAGAAGTATAGCCAACCGTACCAATGCGATCGCCTCCAAGTAAAATTTGGCAAAGTTGGTAAATATTGCGTTTTTTCGGAGTGCGGTCTTTTTCCAGACAAGTTATGGCTGCATCTTGAAAATCGTAGGGTGTGGGATGCATTCGGTTCCGCATCCCAGCTAGCAGCATTGAAGTTTGGTAGATAGCGATAGAGTCGGCTGTACTAGCTAAATAAGCATTTTTCCGCGCTAGTCCGACAATATCAGCGCACCATTGCAATAATTGTTCTGTATCGGCGGCGGCTAGTTCTGGAGGACGAGTTAAAAAGGCTGTGAGGTTGGAATTTGTGGCTTTAACTGCAACAGGATTTTGCTTAGTTTTGCTAGCTTTCTCTTCCTTATTTAAAGAAAATCCCTTCAACCCTGTAACCTTGAGATTCTTTTTCCAAGTTGCTTCCGCTAGGGATACCGTACCGGCTGGGTGATGAAATTGATATTCGATAGCAGCAAAACTGGAAGGAATCAAGCCGTATAACCATTTGGTTTGGGTGCGTGGTGGTATTTCCCAAAGATTATTGTTAGTAACACTGTATTCTTCTACATCGCTAGCTGAGTGCGCTGCACCACATATATAGATAGCTTCCGAAGGTGCGATATTATTTGCCGCCATGTGTTTTTTCATGCAAGTCCACATATAGCGTTCGCGCTGGCGGTCGATTTCGATATCTTTGTTGCGGGTTCCTAAACGCCGCATCAAGCTACCAATAAGGAACATCACTTGACGGTAGGTTTCGTAGTCTGCGCCGATAATTCCTGTTTCCACATACTCATCCCACCACTCTGAAAAGTGGCGGGTATTGGAATTTCGCAGTAAAAAGGTTAAAAATTGGTCAAACGTTGGTACTAAGCTACCTACTTCCACACCAACCGCCGAACCATGCATTTTTGCTTCATCGCTGGCGGGTTCCTCCGACTCTTCAACAGGTTTTTTATCAGGAGATTCCCACTGGAAGACAAAATCAACAGCCCGGTCTACAAATACTAACTCAGTTTCCGGGTGTTGGAGTGCAAATGCGATCGCTTGATATTCTGCTGAAGCTTCGGTTATGGGTGCAACCACACTCAATGGCATGATTTTTGGCGAAAAAGTTTCAGATTCGGCGGCGAAGGCTTGTAAAGCGACGGGTAATTTACAATCGCGTAAATTCTCGACGGTGTTTTGTAAGTCTTCGCACAGTTCTAAGTAGATAACTTTTGGCGGCTTTTCCCGCAACCGTCGCACCATCTGCAAAGCGGAAGATGGCGAATGATGACACACTGGGAAAATTTCTAGTGGTTCGCTACTGGCTTTTTCTACGTCTGTTATTAAAGCTGTCAGCATTTCGCTTAAAGGTTGAGCATCGGTAGCGAATTTTTCCGCAGCGTTGAGGAGTTGTTCTTGAAGGGCGTGGAATGCGGTTGGGAGGTTAACCATAGTTTATTAATTCGTAATTCGTAGGTCGTAATTCGTAATTAAGAGATTCAAATTATATTTAGGGTTTTGATGTGTAATTTTTTGGGTAATTTAGATAATAAGTATGAGATTTTACGTTTCGCGTGAAGGAGGAAAGATGTGGTCTATTTACGCAACAGTTTAAATCCTGGAGTAACGAACCGCAGAGAACGCGGAGAACACAGAGAAATAAGAGTTTTAGAGAGTAATGGCATTAAGACCTAATTTTTATGTCGTAATTCGTAATTAAATTTCTCAAAAACTACGAATTACGAATTACGAATTAGTAATTAAAATAACCCCATCGCTTGTTTCCCACCTTCGAGAAAAGCTTCCCATTCACCTTTTTGTTCTTTACTACGCTTCTCTACAACTGCGTGCCAAAACTGATTCATCACAGAAATATCTTCCGGTTGACGACGTACTAAAGTACCAACGAGTGACTTTGCTAATGCACCAGCTTCTAAATTAGTTGCACCAAAATAACGGCTGTGTAAAATCGCATCTTCTAAAACACCGATTTGTTCGGCCGTGGAAAGCGCCGACTCTAAACGTTGGTCATCGGAACTGGCGGCGGCGCTAGTTTCGCGCAAATCGGCAAAGGTTTGTAATAATACATCTAATAGCGTTGGTGGCACATCTACCTCAAAGCCGTGACGGTTCATTAACTCTTTGGTGCGGAAGAGGATAATTTCTTTTTCTTGCTTCTTATTCGTCACCACAGGCATATGTACAAAATTAAACCGTCGTTTCAATGCAGAAGAAAGTTCATTTACACCCCTATCACGGCTGTTAGCTGTAGCAATTACATTAAATCCTGGTTGGGCAAAAGCGACATTATCTGTCTTCAGTTCGGGAATTGAAATATACTTTTCACTCAGTATAGATATCAGTGCATCTTGCACATCGGAAGTACAGCGAGTTAATTCCTCAAATCTGCCCATTGCCCCACTGTGCATGGCTGTCATAATTGGTGAGGGAATCAAAGACTCACGGGACTGGCCAGCAGCAATTACCATCGCTACGTTCCAAGAATACTTGATTTGGTCTTCTGTAGTTCCCGCCGTTCCCTGCACTACATAAGTTGAATTACCAGAAATTGCCGCTGCTAGTAATTCAGCTAACCAGCTTTTACCTGTACCTGGGTCGCCAATCAACAGTAAACCACGGTCAGACGCTAAAGTGACGATAGCACGTTCTGCGATCGCACTATCTCCGTACCATTTCTGCTCAATTTGCCTGTCTAGTTTTTGCGATGGCGTACTTCCCAATACAAAAGTGCGTACCATTTGCGGCGACAGTCGCCAAGAAAACGGCTTTGTACCTTTATCAATTGAAGCTAAATATTCCAACTCATCTGCATATTTTAGTTCTGCCGGTTGGCGCAACATTACAGAATTCTCTTTCGTATCGCTGCTTGCACCATTTGTAGTATTACTCTTAGCCCTTGCCATTTTTTTCTCCTAATTATTCTCTGTAATTTTTCTCTGCGTTCTCTGCGCCTCTGCGGTTAGAAAATAATTTTTGAACCACAGAGACGCAGGGGACACAGAGGTAAGAAGTTAATTAACAATTACTTTTTTTAATTCCTGAATTAACTTCTTCGGACTACCAGTTAAAATGGGCATACCTAACTCCTTCAACTTGTCGCGGAACCATTGATTCACACTGAAATATCCCGAACTCGTCACCGCCCCGACGGGGATAAAATGTAATCCCGACTCTTTCAGCGATTTAATATAGTCAAATAAAACTTGGTCGCTACCACCTTCGTAAAAGTCAGAAATTAACACCATCGCCGTATTCTTTGGTTCTAAAATCTTTTCTGCGGCTTCTTTTAACGCCAGGTAAATATGTGTTCCCCCACCTAAATTAGTCCGCAACAGCACTTCAAAGGGGTCATGTACCCAAGCTGTTAAATCAATTACTTGAGTATCAAACGCTAACAAATGTACCTCCACATTCGGAAGTCCGGCAAAAATCGAAGCTAAAATAGTACATTGCACCATTGCATCAACCATAGAACCAGACTGATCAACAACTACAATCATGCGAGTTGGTGTTTTCTTCTTAGCTGTATGGTGGTAGTACAGCCTATCGACAAATAATCTTTGTTCTTCTGGGTTCCAGTTGGTTAAATTCTTCCAAATCGTGCGTTTTAAATCTAAGTTGCGAAATATTCGTTTTGGCGGTACTGAATAATCGATTTTACCCGCCACAGCTTGCGCTACCTGTAACCGCAGCACTTGGGCGAGTTCGTCTACATACTCCTGAATCAACCGTTTAGCGTTTTTCAGCGCATTTCCTGATAAATTCGCTTTTTCGCGTAACAGTTGTTCCACCAAAGCCATTGATGGCGTAAGTTGACTGGCTAACCTGTCATCTTTAAGGACTTCGTGCAAAGCCATGCGGTGAATTAACTCACCTTCCAAAGCTTTGAGGGTGGCGCGGAGTTGTTCTTCTGTAACAGTGAAACCGCCACCGCTACCAATACCAGCACCCATATCACCACCGTTATTACTACCTTGTCCCTGATTTTGCTGACCTGTGCTTTTCCCGATACTCGGCCCGTGTCCGCGTAAACTTCCCGGTTGACAGCCCAAAGCTTTTTCTAAAAATCCGACATCTTTCAACCATTGGGCGTATTGTTGGGCGGTGACAACCCCAGTTTGGGTGTTGGGGCCGAAAGAATTAAGGAGTAATTTGGAGAAAACTAAGGCGCGGCGGAGGGTAGCGGTTTCTGCTGCGGTGGCTGTGTCGTCTTGGGGAATAATGGGATTGTTAAAATCTGCTTCTAATTCTGGATAACGGTGGAGTAAGTTTTCAATGCTGATGTTGGGGTCGAGAATTAATTGTGGTAAATTCAATTCACCGACAACTTCAGTCGCCATGTTTTCAAAATTCGCACCTTGTTCGCTAAAGCCAAACATGGTGGTTAGCAAGCGCCAGTATACAACTTGACGGCGTTGGGAAATTTGCTCTGTATCCATATATTTGCCTCATCCCTTACGCAGTAGACGGCTAGAACGTTCTTGGAGAATTCCCACAACGCTACCTTTGATTGAATCTTTTTTAGAAATTACTTGCGCGGCGGTTTGTCCTGTATATGTTGTTTTGTTTTTAGCTGTCACCGCTAAAGGTTGAACTGTCCATTTCCCTGCATCGAAGCGTAACAGTCCGAAGATTTGTTGAGATTTGGCGATCGCATCTAAATTTAATTCTGATAAACTGCTGATACGTTCGGTGGCAATGCTGAGTTCTCCTGCATCACCCCAACTTAAAACAATACTTTCCTCATTTTTGATGACTTTATACTTACTGAGAAATATCGGTTCCGCAAGTTGGATGGGATGGCGATCGCTTGCGGCAACTGTAGAATAAACTAAGCTATTACCTGCATTCTCAGCAAAAAATTTCTCTGCACGCTCCATCAAATTATAGGTAAGACCAAGTTCTGCTTGACCTTGCCAAAGTAAATCTCCAGTGGGTAGCAAAGGAATATCTTTAACCTGTAATATCCGATTTTGTGCAAAAGCATCAAGCAAAGTAGTTGCATTAGGAAATAACAACCAAATTTGCTCGTTATTAATTGCATCTACCTTGTAAGCTGACTGGGTAACTCGCACCAACTGAGTTTGATTATTTGTATCCAACAACCCGTAAGCTGTAAAGCTAACTAAATTTGCGTGTTGGCGCAAATCTAAACCTAAAATCTCTAAGTTTCCCGATATTGGCTGTGATTTTGGCAAGTTAGCTGGGCGCAATGTGCCTATCATCGCTTGCGTCCACAAATCAACCCAACGGTATACAGGAATTGCTTGGCTATCAACCACCGGGACATGACGCATCAATTCATTAAAATATCCCGTCAGTAAACCAGCTTGTCGCACTAATAAAGGTTCTGCTTGGATTTGTTCTAGCGTCCCCGCAAAATGAACTAAAGTTGCTGTATCCAAACGCGCAAACCCGACTAAAGCAATTTCCATTAACCAGTGACGCACACTTGCTAACAAAACTTTGACATTGTTTGGTGATTCGCTATATTCTGCAACCTCTGCTTCAGCTATTTCTGTTCGCCCTAACAAGCTTCTTACTTGAGATTGTAATGTATCAAATAGCGATCCTTGAATTGAAGCTCGTGCACTAGCTAAAACTGTAAAATGCTTATCTACAAACTCATTTGAGCTAATTCCTACAACAGCATCAGCCAATGATTGCTGTAAGGGAGTGCCAGTAAATACCCGCACTAAAGCCTGCAAAGTTTGGAGATTTCGATCGTCTAAATTAGCAAAGCCAGTAATAAAACACTCATCTAAACCAGCAATCAACTCGAATACTACTTGATTGCTTTCGCCTAATTGATGCAATGCGCCAGGGAAAGCCATGTTAACAATTCAAAATTCAAAATTCAAAATTCAAAATTAAAGACATTCTTAGACGGGGATTTAAACCCTGTCTGAAACTGAACTACGTGTAATGGTTGGGATAATTTCATTACTAAACAAACCAACTCATTTCTGGGAGGGGAGAATTGGATGTTTCCAATTCTAAGTAACGTAGGTAATTTAAAAAGCGGCTGAAAACTTCGCTTGCAGGCTCTTTTTTTACCGTACCTCGGCGGTTGATAATGTCGCCAAAGGAAGTAATTTGACTGACATCACCCGGAATTTTGAGATAATTGATTACTTGGTCGATACCATAAGCTGCGATCGCTTCTTTCATCACAGCTTGCAAATGCTTGCAGGGATAGCCTTGCAACCCGCCACAAGGACGGTTATTATTCGTGCTGCAATAAAAATCTAGCGTTCCTGCTTCAAAAAAAGAAACATAAACCCGTTCAATATCAGAACCGCTAGAAACCACTCCTTGCACGCGATAATTAAATAACTCAACAAACGGAACTTGCTTAATATCCCGCTTTGTTGCAGCATTTTTCTGGCTGGAAGCTATAAACGATGAATTAGGCATAATGTAATTAATCCCCATTGAGCGATACTTTAAAATCGTCAAATCATCATTGAGAAAGCTAGCAAAACCTATAATCTAAAATCGAGAATTCAACCTGGTATTAACCCACCTACCATGCTCATCTGTAAATTTTACATATAGCAACCATAAAAATACCTAAGTTTCTCGCTCTTTGCAAAAATTAGTATTTCCTCGTAATGCCACTAATGCAGTAACGATTGGCTATGCCTACTAAACGTACACATCAAGCGAGCACCTTCTAGCTTGTTGTATCTTTACAAATTTTGTTAAGAAAGTATAAAAAGAGCCATGATTTTTGAGTTCATTTGACCAAATATAAATTGGAAATATTGAACATTACCTCAAATTTCCATCGCTTTATTCAGAGAGAAATCTTGATCAACAAAGCAACAAAGGTCAAATAACAATATTAAATTTAAGTACCCTAATTAAATTTATTAGGGTCTAAATCAGGAGGAAATATCAAAATTTCTTTACCTGATAAAGTTATTGATTTTTGGTAGAGTTCAACTGCTTTTAATAGATGACAGTATTTAATTGGTACCCATTGTTCATTATTGTGAAAGTATATAACAACTCGTTCTGAAGGGTACTTTTCTATCGGCAAAGGATTTTTCCAAGGAGAAATCATTGTTTTGTTAATAAAGTTTTAATTAATAAATTCATAGTAATTAAAAAAATGATTTAATTATGAATAATACTGGTTAAAACTATCTTCAGCTAGAAATTAGCTATATCAAAAGACGTAAATTTATGCAATATTAAATGAAATTTATGTCGTTAGCTAGATATAACAATCAATCTCTAAGATCGGTGATTTGTTCCATTAGTTATCAAAGCTGAATTTGTAGTTAGAATTTTAGTCCTGGAGTTTGAAGTATTTTAGTGCTTACTCTAAGCAAACAGGTGATATCACGTCTAGTTAAACAGTTGTCATTGCGAGCAAAGCATACTCCAAAAGAAAACTTGAAGATTAGCAAGCTCAAAACCCCTGCGATTGCTACTCTGCGGGAAGCAACTAGCATCCACAGGTATCTAGGTTGCAGTCCCTGCGGGCATATTACAAGTAATTTGCCGAACATAATATAAGGCTCCTTCTTCTAAAGGAGACACTATGCAAATTGCACTCTCAGCGAAGCAATGCTCACCTTACACATAAGCCTCAAGTGTATATATAATTAATTCTGTCGGATGATTTATTTGCGCCCAATCAATAGATAAGTTGTTATTTTTCCTCTTCCTTTAACTTCAAATTCACCCCGCCTTTCTAATAAAAATTCATTAAATAAACGCTCATAGGTATTTTGCGAAACTTGAATTTGCCCAGGAATTCCTTGAGCTTCCATATAACTAGCAAGGTTGACTGTTTCACCCCAGCGATTATAGTTAAATTTTTGTACCTCCATGATTCCGGCTACAAGAGGGCCGCTATGGATACCGATGCGGAGGCTAAAGTTTTGGTGATGTTCGCTATTGAATAAGGCGATCGCACTTTGCATATCCAAGGCCATGTGAGCGATCGCTTGAGCATGATCTGAGCGTTGCACAGGTAAGCCACCAATTACCATATAAACTTCGTTAACACTCTGGATTTTCTGGAGACTATATCGTTCACTCAGGCGATCGAAAGCTGAAAAAATGGGATTGAGTAAGCTTACCAATTGCATCGCACTCATGGAAGCAGCGATTTTGTTTAAGCCGACAATATCTGCAAACAAAACTGTAATCTCAGCAAAGTCTTTTGCTACACTGCCTAATTGTTTCGGAGGTTGATAAATTGCCGATGAGGAGATATTTTGCAAAAGATGTTTAGTTTGCTCTTGTTGATGGCGTAGCGCTTCTTCTGCTAATAGTCGCTGAGTAACATTACGAAAAATTCCCCGAATTGCAACTGGCTTTCCTTCGACAAACTTACAATTAATATTTCCCTCTAAAAAAATTGTTTGCCCATTTTTAGTCAGAAAAGCCGTTTGGATTTGTTCCAGGTTTTCTCCTGACAGCACGTTATAAAACCTTTGTCGGCTGCGTTGTTGAAAATCTGGATGGATGATATCAAAAAGATTCATCTTAGCAATTTCATCAGCACTATATCCTAATGTTGTTTGCCATGCTTTATTAACATATAAAAAACGTCCATAAACATTAACAGATTGAATTAAATCGTTAGCATTTTCTAATAAATCTCGATATCTTTCTTCACTTTCTATCAATGCTGCTTCTGTATGTTTGCATTTGATAAAATGAGCAATTTGGCTACCAATAGAAACCATCATTTGTAGTAGATCTATATCTTTTTGTTGTACCTCTTTGCTCAAAAAAACCATTACCCCTAAAATTTCAGCGTCATCTAAAATGGGGAAGCCAAATGCAGTGTGTAATTCTGCTGCTGCTGCTGGTTGCGATCGCTGTAAGTCATCATCATCCGCAATATCTTTAATCCACAGTGGCGAACGTCTAGACCAAATTCGACCAGGTAAACCCACACCAGAGTTATAGGTTGTCTGCCAAGTAATTGCTTTAAACTCTCGCACCGAAACTAGTCTACTTGACCAAATTTCTACGCATCTAAGCACAACACTAGCACTATCACGCTGCACCAATGTAGTAATGTATTGATTTGGTGTCCAAAGTTCTCCCACATCCCATCCGAGAGTTTGACAAATCGCTTGCAAAATTTTTGGCATTGCCTGCTTGACGCTTTGGGATTCTGATAAAATGCGAGTAATAGCATACTGAGCACAAATACGTTGTTCCCGGCGCTGGCGAGCCGTAATATCTCTACCAATATAGACAATATCCTCTAAGCTATCGACGTGGTTTTGAATAACTGAATAAGAGAAAGCAATCAACAATTTTTCTCTTTTTTTAGTACGGCAAACTACTTCTATATTTGAGGAATTTGGCTGAGATTGCGAATGTTGTTGCAACAATACATAATCATCAATTATTAAAGAAATTGATTGTCCAATTAATTCTGCTTCACTATAGCCAAATAATTTTTCTGTAGCAAAATTAATTTTTTTGATCGTTCCGGAATTGCTCGTTACCAATAAGGCATCTGCCATTGAATTGATAACTTGTTCCATGTAATTTTTATATACTATTAAAGTACTTGATAATAGGCTTGATTCATGATATTTCTGTGTTACTTGCTGTTCTAAAGCTAGCCTTTTAGTAACTTCTTCAATGAGAATAATTAATTTATTACCACAGGTTGAATTAACTTGTTCTCCGATAATATATATATCTATGTATATCTCAGATGTTGGCTCTGAGCCTCTTCTAATTCCTGATATTTCAAATAGTTCCTGTTCTCCTTTCAAGATAGATACCAGAATATCTTCAAGTCCGATAAATTCAGGAAAACTGAGGCGCACATCTTTTCCGAGTGTTACCTCTTCAGGTTGAGCAGCAAACCTTATTACTTGCTCAGAAATATCTAATATATGTAAATGTTCATCCAGTTCCAACCGTTCAAATTTACGTGGGAATGAAGGTTTATTAAAAATCCACTCTAATACCTGGTATCTCATAGTGGTCTGGGAATATGCATTCAAGTTGTTACTGAATGAGAAATCAGTAGAAATTAGGGCAATGTAGAGAAGAGCAGGATATCATAATAATTACCATATAACCCTATTAATCTACTGAAAACTCAGGACTCAAAACTCAAGATTCAGTTCTCACAATTCACAGAGCAGCACCACTGATAATTCTGTAAGCTATTGTTTCAAAATATTTGGTAAATACATAAGGCTTAATGAAACTGCACTGCTGATTATTTAGCTGTTCTACAACCAAATTTATATATTGATTTACTAAGTCTATATTTATATTTGGTCAATATATATTGCTAATTTTATTTTTATGGTTACTAGAATTGTTAAAGCTAAACTTATTATTTGCGCAATTATGCTATCAGCTTAACTATCTAAAAAAGATTAAACGGTTTTTGATTTTTACAATTAATAATGTCTATTTAACCTCTACTAAACGCCATTTCTCAAACCCCAAAAAATAATATTAGTTAGCTTAATGCAAAATTATGAGTAATTTGGGCACAAGTATCAAGCATATAGCATAAATAACTCTCAGAAAACAAATCTTACACATTGCTATTGTTAAGAAATATGTAGCACACAGAAGTCAACATTATGCAGGTTTTTGGAAGTTTACAGAATCTGGAAATTGCAGTGTTAATAGAAAATATGGAGTAACTAAACTCTACAGCTTGTGCGATCGCTATATTCATCGCATCTTCAGTCAGTCTTACTACCAAAGTACACAGATTGTGGCATAATAAGCCGACGCATACACTACTCGGCAACCAGTCGTGGAATATAACGAATCTATCAACGACATTGCTGCTGCTTTGCAACAGCCAGCGGATCTTACCTTTGAACTGCCCGATCCAGAAGATGAACAGATACTAGAGTCAGATTTCCAACAACAGCTGGATGTAGCTTGGCAGGTATGCGATCGCTTTGATTTACAAACCGAAATCTGGCGGGGGCGAATTTTACGCGCCATCCGCGATCGCGAAAAAATAGGTGGTGATAGTCGGGGTGCTGGTTTTCTCCGCTGGTTGAAAGAACGCGAAATCAGTAAAAGTCAAGCTTATGCTTGGATTCAATTAGCTAATAGTGCTGATACGCTTTTAGAAGAGGGCAAACTTGACCCAGGCACGGTGAATAATTTTAGTAAACGTGCCTTTGTCGAAACTTCCAAAGCTTCACCAGAAGTGCAGCAGATGGTAAGTGAAGCCGCGCAAAAAGGCGATCGCATCACTCGGCGCGAAGTCCGCCAACTCAGCGATGAATGGACAGCTATGTCCTCAGAGTTGCTACCAGAACCAGTCAAGATCAAAGCAGCAGATAACACCCTTCCCCCTCGCTACATCGCCCCACTGGTGAAGGAATTAGAAAAACTGCCAGAACCACACCAAAAATATTTACAAAAAGAAATTGCTGCTAACCCCGATGTTGATACACTCAAACAGGTAACTACAGAAGCACGTTACCTAGCAAAATATTTAAAATCCGCTGCTCAAGTTCAAGCACTAACCCAAGCAGATGTTGATATTGAAACAGCTTTAGAAGAAGCGCAAAGAGTAGGCTGTTTGACTATAGCTGCTGATTTGGTAAATCAAGCATCCCAAATTGAACAAACTATCGCCAAGTTATACATGACTTGGAAACGCATTAGCAATTTAGCAGATCGGTTGTATGTGGATACAGGAGCAAGTACACCAAATTTGCGATCGCTTCTCAGTTCCTTAGAACCTCTAGGTGGTGAAATCATGGAATTGCAACTTAGTGGTACTGTTGAACATACTGTCCGCTTGCAAATTCAGGAATTGAATTAGGGAATTGGGCGATCGCTGTTTATTTTTCAGTCCGTGGAATAGCTGATAACAAAGCACGCAAGGCATTGTTAACATCTGCTGAGGTTTTAAATACCTCAGCCACATCTGGATCAAGAATAACAGTCACAAGAGTTTTTCTTTCCTGGCTGGCAAACCGATTAGGCTTGGCTTTGCGATAGTCAAAGTCATATTCTGGAAGCAACTCATCGTCTGCATTGTTCTGGGATTCAAAAGTCTGTGAATTCTTCATAGTCTCGTCGTTCTTTCTTCGTTGCTAGACGTGCGCTAATAATCCGGATAACCTTTGCTCTTTCAGTGAAACACACCAATAACAGGCGATTTTCTTCGTCATGTCCGATGATAATTTCCCGACAGTCCCCAACAGAATGCCATTCATCATCGAAGATGTACGCAAGGGGATCGTCAAAGACTGTCTTAGCAGTTTCAAAGCTGATACCGTGCTTTTGTAGATTCAGACTATCTTTTTGGTTATCCCACTCAAATTCTAGATTCATGAAGCGATGTTAGGTTTAAAGATTACCCCCTTGACTGTTGACTTTTAACCCTTAACTAATTCTTAATCCCCGTCGCCGCAATACCCCGAATAAACTGGCGCTGACCGATGAGGAAGAGAACCATCACGGGCACAGTTGCAATTGTTACCGCCGCCATCATCAACGGCCAATTATTGGTAAATTGCTCCTGAAACTCTGCCAAAGCTAGCTGCACTGTTCTTAATTCTGGGCGTGTGGTAAACACCAAAGGCTTAAACAAATCGTTCCACTCAGCGATAAAGGTGAACAAAAACAGCGTCACCAAGGCTGGACGTGCTAAAGGTAACATTACCCGCCACAAAATTTGCAGTCTGTTCGCCCCGTCTATAGTTGCGGCTTCCTCTAACTCTACGGGAATTGTCTGGAAATATTGACGTAACAAAAAAATTCCAAAGCCGTTGACAGCCGTTGGTAGAATCAATGCTCCGTAAGTATTAATCAAATGTCCCCACTTCAACACCAAAAAGATGGGAATCACTAGTAACTGAAAGGGTATCACCAAAGTTGCTAAGACAATCAATAACAGCGCTTGTCTACCCCGGAATTTTAGTCGTGCGAGGGCATAACCTGCCAATGCCGAAGTCACAATTTGAAACGCGGTCACTGCGATCGCTACTAAGGTAGAATTAGCAAACGCCAATAAAAACTTACCTCGCTGCCATGCATCCTGATAATTAGCTAAGGTCCAGTTATTTTTCGGTAAAACTTCCGGCGTTGCTCCTCCCGGCGCAAAAGAAGTGAGAAAAACCACAAACAAGGGCAGCAAAACGATCAAAACGCCTATTAGTAATACTCCTAGGCTCACAAAATCGGTATATTTCGGATTCCATTGTGGTTTGGACATGAGTTTTGCTTTCAAGCATTTGTGTTTGTAGTACTAGAGCATCGCCCCCAGCAACAGCTAATCTATAAACATAGTGACTTGTTAAGTTAAATTAAATCACAATGATTGTTACCCTAAAGTCATAGGGTAAATTTATTTTTGGTATCAAATGATTCACGTTTACAGGGGTAAAGATAACATGCAGCAGATTACAGAGCAATCTGAAATTGATTTCCAGAGCGAAAAATACAAAGACGCCTACAGCCGCATTAATGCGATTGTAATTGAAGGTGAACAAGAAGCTTATGATAATTACATTCAACTGGCCCAAATGCTGCCAGAACATCAAGAGCAATTGATTCGCCTATCTAAAATGGAAAGTCGCCATAAGAAAGGATTTGAAGCTTGTGGACGCAATTTACAGGTAGTGCCAGATCTGCAATTTGCCAAAGAATTTTTCCTGGGACTGCACAGCAATTTTCAAAAAGCCGCAGCAGAAGGTAAAGTTGTTACTTGCTTGCTGATTCAGTCTTTGATCATTGAATGTTTTGCCATAGCGGCATACAACATCTACATCCCTGTTGCTGATGATTTTGCCCGCAAAATTACTGAGGGAGTAGTCAAAGATGAGTACAGCCATCTTAACTTTGGCGAAGTTTGGTTGAAAGAACACTTTGTTGAATCAAAAGCTGAACTAGAAGAGGCAAATCGTCATAACCTTCCCATTGTTTGGAAAATGCTCAACCAAGTTGCAGATGATGCTCAAGTTTTGGCAATGGAAAAAGACGCTTTGGTTGAAGATTTCATGATTCAATACGGTGAAGCATTAAGTAACATCGGCTTCAGCACCCGCGATATCATGCGCTTATCAGCCTACGGACTTACAGCCGCTTGAATATAAGCCCTAGTAGGGGTGACTGCTTGTGTTGCCCCTGATATATATTACGATTTGTGTAGTATTTTTAAGGCTAATACCAATTCTCCAAAAATTCAGCAACAGATCCAAACTCAAAAACCCTTTTGACATCTGAACTTTCCTAATTTTGAATTTTGAATTGGTATAGGTTGTTCGCTCTTAACCCACTTAATTCCACGCTTTCGACGCAGCACGCGCTTAATATATCAATACATGTTTGGTCTAATTGGACATTTGACTAGTTTAGAACACGCTCAAGCCGTAGCTAAAGACTTGGGATACCCAGAATATGCCGATCAAGGGCTAGATTTTTGGTGCAGCGCCCCGCCCCAAATTGTTGATAACATCACTGTCACTAGTGTCACTGGACAGAAAATTGAAGGACGGTATGTAGAATCCTGCTTCTTACCGGAAATGCTGGCAAATCGCCGGATTAAGGCAGCGACGCGCAAGATCCTCAATGCTATGGCCCATGCTCAAAAGCATGGTATTAATATCACAGCTTTAGGTGGGTTTTCCTCCATTATTTTTGAAAACTTTAGTTTGGAACAATTCAGCCAAGTTCGCAATATCAAACTAGAGTTTGAACGCTTCACTACAGGCAATACTCACACTGCCTACATTATTTGTCGGCAGGTGGAACAAGCGTCGAAACAATTAGGTATTGATTTGTCGCAAGCAACCGTGGCTGTATGTGGTGCAACGGGGGATATTGGCAGCGCAGTTACACGCTGGCTAGATGCGAAAACAGATGTCAAAGAATTACTCCTCATAGCCCGTAACCAAGAACGGCTGCAATATTTACAAGCTGAACTAGGGCGGGGCAAAATTATGGCTTTGGACGAAGCCCTACCCCAAGCTGATATTGTCGTTTGGGTTGCGAGTATGCCCAAAGGCGTGGAAATTGACCCCACGGTTTTGAAACAACCTTGTTTGCTGATTGATGGCGGCTATCCTAAAAATTTAGGGACAAAAATTCAGCATCCTGGGGTTTATGTGTTAAATGGTGGCATTGTTGAACACTCTCTAGATATTGACTGGAAAATTATGAAAATCGTCAATATGGAGGTGCCAGCACGTCAGTTGTTTGCTTGTTTTGCGGAATCAATGCTCTTGGAATTTGAGAAGTTATACACGAACTTTTCTTGGGGGCGTAATCAGATTACCGTAGACAAAATGGAGCAGATTGGTCAGGTTTCAGTTAAGCATGGATTTAGACCACTGCTGGTTTAGTTATTGGTCATTAGTCATTAGTCATCAGTTGACTAATGACTAATTAGATCCTACTCCCCATTACCTAACATTCCAACTCTGAACAACTCAACCTCATAAACTTGTACGATGGCAACTACCGAGCGTAAACCGCTACTGTTAGATTTTGAAAAGCCGCTAGCAGAACTCGCCACCCGAATCGATCAAATTCGGCAACTTGCAGAAGAAAATGGCGTCGATGTATCTGGTCAAATACGCCAATTAGAAGCGCGCGCTATGCAACTGCGTGAGGAAATTTTTACTAGCTTATCTCCATCTCAGAGATTGCAAGTGGCTCGTCATCCCCGCCGCCCTAGTACTCTCGACTACATTCAGGCTATTAGTGATGAATGGATGGAATTACATGGCGATCGCTGTGGTGGTGACGATCCGGCTTTAGTGGGTGGTGTCGGTCGTTTGGGTGGACAGCCTGTAGTGATGTTGGGACATCAAAAAGGACGGGATACCAAGGATAATATTGCCCGTAACTTTGGTATGCCCTATCCTGGCGGCTATCGCAAAGCACTAAGGTTGATGGAACACGCCAACAAGTTTTCCATGCCGATTTTAACTTTTATCGACACGCCAGGAGCTTGGTCTGGGGTAGAAGCCGAACATCAAGGTCAAGGAGAAGCGATCGCTTATAATTTGCGCGAAATGTTCTGCCTAGATGTACCCATTCTCTGTACAGTCATTGGTGAGGGCGGTTCTGGTGGCGCACTTGGTATTGGGGTAGGCGATCGCCTGATGATGTTTGAACACTCTGTCTATACTGTAGCCACCCCCGAAGCCTGCGCTGCCATTTTGTGGAAAGATGCCGCTAAGGCTTCCCAAGCAGCTGTGGCTCTCAAAATTATTTCCCACGACCTGAAAAACTTGGGCATTATCGACCAAATATTACCAGAACCCATCGGCGGCGCTCATTCTGACCCCATAGCAGCTGCCAACACTCTTAAACAAGCTCTATTAGAGAATTTAGACGAACTCAATCGTTTAACCGCTTCCGAACGCCGCCAACTGCGCTATGAAAAATTCCGTAAAATTGGTGTTTTTACCGAACTTGCCCACTAAATAAAGCTTGAGATGCTTGATTAGCATGGCAGCAATGCTATAATTGCCTGTGACGCTTAAAGATTTTTAACAATCTTCTCAGTCATGGGCATTTTCATGTTTGACAAATTAATTCAATTGGATAATTGATTTGTCTAGCTATTTGGTAATTAATTGTGAGTGTTCGGATGAAATTTCCCAGACGAACATAATTTTGTCATCACTGGGCAAAGACTTAACTAGAAACAAACCCATCCTGGCAGTGTAATGTAACATTTGCCAACAGCAATCATCGGATTTTTTAGATTTATTTAATCTATTTTTTAGATTCGTTTAATCTATAGCAAGCCGAGAGATTTGAATAATGGGTTAGCAATAAGCTTGCAGAACCGCCAACAAATCTGGAGATAGCATGAGCGTTGAGCCTAAACGACGCGCCTTAATTACTGGGGCAAGTAGTGGAATTGGAAAAGCAACTGCGTTGGCATTTGCGAAGGCGGGAATAGATGTCGCCTTAGTCAGCCGTTCCCTTGAGAAGTTGGAGGCAGTTGCAGTAGCAGCAAAGCATACAGGAGTAGAAGCGAAAAGTTATGCTGTCGATTTAGCTGATGTTGGCCAAGTAAAAGGCCAAATACAAGCGATCGCTGATGAATTTGGCGATATAGATATTCTGGTAAACAGTGCTGGAATAGCGTATACAGCACTCATTAGCGAAACTCCCTTAGAAGATTGGCAGCAAGTGATTAACTTAAATCTCACTAGCATCTTCCAGTGCATTATGGGGATTTTGCCAGGAATGCGCGATCGCAGCAGCGGCACAATTATCAACATCGTCTCGATTGCCGGGAAGCAAGCTTTTGCTAATTGGGGTGCATACAGCGTTAGTAAAGCTGGTTTAATTGCTCTTTCTCAAACCCTAGCGCAGGAAGAACGCGCCCACGGGATTCGCGTCACAGCGATTTGCCCTGGTGCTGTTAATACCGAGCTTTGGGATACAGAAACAGTCCATGCCAACTTTGACCGTTCAAAAATGTTAACGCCGCAAATTGTTGCTCAGTCGATTCTGCACACAGCCTTATTGCCATCACAAGCGGTCATTGATGAATTGACTCTCATGCCCAGCGCTGGCGTTCTCTAATTACTTCTGCGTTGTTTGTCATTTGTTTTAGCTCATGACAAATGACCCTTCGGGTGAC
The DNA here is from genome assembly GCA_034530615.2 of Aulosira sp. ZfuVER01. Taxonomy (GTDB): domain Bacteria; phylum Cyanobacteriota; class Cyanobacteriia; order Cyanobacteriales; family Nostocaceae; genus Aulosira. The sequence goes on along the minus strand of JAVRCV020000064.1, from coordinate 38,962 downwards.
GCTCCTTCTCCCAAGGGGAGACGCTACGCGAACGTCGCTACCGCTACGCTAACACCAGTTGCTCATGGGGGAGAACCCCCAAGACCACACTGGTTCACCAATGACTAATGACTAATGACTAACCCTTACTAAGACATAATATGACTATCGCGAGTTCTAACGGTTCTAATCGCTCTCAATCGCCTTTAATTCCCAACTTGGCAGATGCTATCAGTACTAGACCCGATCGCAATACCCACGACGGACATCCCCCAGAGTTGCACCCTCCTCAAGACGAGGAAATGGAGCAAATGACCCAAGCCGTGCGGCAAATACTATTGGGTGTGGGAGAAGACCCCGAACGTGAAGGGCTGTTGAAAACGCCCAAGCGAGTAGCAGAGGCAATGCGGTTCCTTACCAGTGGCTACAACCAATCTCTAGAACAACTAGTGAATGGAGCCATCTTTGATGAAGGGCATAACGAAATGGTTTTAGTCCGGGATATTAATTTCTTTAGTCTGTGCGAACACCATATGTTGCCTTTTATGGGTAGAGCACACGTTGCTTATATCCCCAACCAAAAAGTTGTCGGACTAAGTAAGCTGGCCCGGATTGTCGAGATGTATTCTCGTCGTCTACAAGTACAAGAAAGGCTGACCCGCCAAATCGCAGAAGCAGTTCAGACTATCTTAGAACCTCAAGGGGTTGCCGTAGTTATGGAAGCTAGTCATATGTGCATGGTGATGCGAGGTGTCCAAAAACCTGGTTCTTGGACTGTCACCAGCGCAATGCTTGGCGTGTTCCAAGATCAACAGAAAACTCGCGAAGAATTTTTGAACTTGATTCGTCACCAACCAGCCTTCTTTTAAAGGATAAAGTTTAAAGGATGAAGGATGACAAATTTTCAGCCTTTATACTTCATCCTTTAGCCTTTTTACAGCCCCTAGCTTTGCAAACAACTTGGCGACTCGATCTAAATCTTTGTCTCCAGGTGTCTTTTCTACACCACTAGATAAATCAATACCGTTGGGTTCTACCATACTTAGGGCATCCAAAATATTATCTGGTGTCAGTCCCCCAGCTAAAAACCAAGGGCAACTGGGGCGAAATTCTTGTAGCATATTCCAATCTAAGGTTTGACCTGTACCACCCAACTGTTGGGGATGATAGGCATCAAGCAATAACGTGTCTATATAATTGGTATACTCAGCTACTTGCTCAAGATGCTCGCTGCTGCGAATCCTGAAGGCTTTAATCAGTTCTACCCCTGGTAAAACTTGGCGCAATTGGAAGCAAAATTCCGCTGATTCATTACCATGTAACTGCACACTGGTTAAACCAGACTCAATTACTATTTGCTTGATTTCTGTAATACTAGTGTTGGCAAACACGCCAATTTTATCAATGTTTTTTGGTAATGGTGCCACCGCAGCTTGAATTTGCAGTATATTAACGTAGCGGGGGGAAGTCGGCACACAAATAAATCCTAGTGCTGTTGCGCCCAGAGAGGCGATCGCTACAGACTGCTGTGGTTGAGTAATACCGCAAATTTTAACTCGCATAGTCATTAAGTTATCTAGGATAAATACCTACATAAAAGTAGATATTTTGGCAATTATTTCTAGTTTTTTCCTAATAAATTTTATAATCTTGAAGGCTTACATTAATTTTCCTATTTAGGAGAGAAAACCTTGATTTCATCAATCTTACTAGCAGCAGCGGCATCTGTTCCCGCAACACCTGCATGGAATCCCACAGTAGGCGCTATTATCAGCATCAGTAGCGTTGTCATTCTTTTGCTGGCTACCAGAATTGAAAAGCCCAATGTTGGCCCTAAATTGCCGGGTCTTCCTGTAAGTATTCCCACATTCATCGGTGCAATGGCTTTCGGCCACATTATCGGTATTGGGATTGTTTTGGGATTGACTAACATCGGTCGTTTGTAATTGTGATTCATTGAGACTATTAATTACAGGTCTGTTTGAATCCAAAACACTGAAAACTTATTGGGCTAGTTTATCCACCTAGCTTAAAACAACTTTGTGCCTTTGTGCCTTTGTGTTAAAAACGATATCATACCACAAAGACATTAAGGCACAAAAAAATAAGTAATGGAGCAATATTGATATTGCTCGGCTGACTGATAATTTTTAGTATTTAATTATTCAATTTTCTTAAAAAATCACAAATTAAATAAACTATTTGATAGCAGAACCAGCGAGTCGGTTTAATAATAAAAGTAAAGATTAAACCCTGAACGACTTCTTTACCTGGTTCGTAACAATAGTACAAAATCATAAGTAATGGCAAAAATATTGCATAAACAAAAAAAGTCGGAATTAAGGACAGATTTTGCGCAATCTTACGAACTTGTACTTCACCGCGAGAGAGTTTTGCAGTGTCTATTGCATCAAGGCTTTCCATGTAAAAAACTGGTAAAAGCATACTGTCTATCTCAAAAATCTAGTATTACTAAATCCAGTGTTAAACTCACCCTAACATAATCTTGATTTTACAGGAGTTCAGCTTTCTACAAAAAATAGTAAATTCTTCAATGCTTCTTTAATTAAGTTAGTGAGTTAACAAAAAACAACCGCTAAATTGGATTATTTTGCAAAAATTAAAGTGATTTTGCGTTAATAAATGCTTCAGCAGTTTTTAACAAATTGTGTTGTTCGGTTTGTTAGTCAAATTTGTAACTTGAGGAAGTCTGCTTTCTGACTGCGCAGTAATTTGCTGATTCTTTAGGCAGAAGAATTTTATTTTCTCAAAGTGATTTAATAGGATTAATTGTCTATTCTAGAAATAAGAGCATTGCCACCAAGGTCTAGTAAAGCCGTCATCCAGGCATAAGTTTTTGGCGATCGCACTCTGGCTTGACTTTAGGCAACTCTCCAGTATAAAAACATACTTGTATCCTTTATATCATCTGGAAATGTAAATATCTACTTTTTAGGACAATGTCATGCAAACAAATTGGAGAATCGGGTCTTTATTTGGCATTCCACTATTTTTAGACCCTTTGTGGTTCGTAATTTTAGGGTTGGCAACGCTGAACTTTGGTGTAGCTTACCAGGAATGGGGAAGTACTCTAGCCTGGAGTGCAGGAATGGTAATGGCACTGCTGCTATTTGCTTCAGTGTTGTTACACGAATTAGGTCACAGTTTAGTAGCGCGATCGCAAGGGATTAAAGTTAATTCGATTACCCTATTTTTGTTTGGTGGCATTGCGGCTATAGAAGAAGAATCCAAAACTCCAGGCAAAGCATTTCAAGTAGCGATCGCTGGCCCCTTAGTGAGTATTGCTCTGTTTTTTGTACTGCGTCTAGGGGCTTATGTTTTGCCTGATACTAGCCCAATCAGTATTATGGTAGATGATTTGGCGAGAATAAACTTAGTTGTAGCTTTGTTTAACTTAATTCCCGGTTTACCTCTAGATGGGGGTCAAGTGTTAAAAGCAGCACTATGGAAAGTAACAGGCGATCGCTTTCAAGCAGTACACTTAGCAGCTAGATCTGGGCAAATTTTGGGTTATGCGGCGATTGCTCTGGGATTTGCGATCGACTTTTTTACCAGAGAACTGGCTTTAGGTTTGTGGATTGTCTTGCTGGGTTGGTTTGGGATTCGTAACGCCAACACTTATGACAGCGTCACTACATTACAAGAAACCTTGCTGAAAGTCTCAGCTAGTGATGCGATGACTCGTGACTTTCGCGTAGTCGATGCTGACCAAACTTTGCGTTCTTTTGCCGATGCATATTTACTAGATACTAATGCCCCACAAGTTTATTTTGCTGCTTCTGATGGACGTTATCGGGGTCTGGTTTCCATTGACGATTTACGCTTAGTAGAAAGAAGTGCATGGGAAACTCAAACTCTCCAAAATATTGTGCATCCGCTTACAGAAATACCCACAGTTCCAGAATCAACTTCCCTCGCAGAAGTGATTAACAAAATGGAAAATGAACATTTACCTCGCATTACTGTACTTTCTCCTGCTGGTGCTGTAGCTGGTGTCATCGATCGTGGAGATATTGTCAAGACAATCGCACAAAAGCTAAATTTTCAGATTGCCGATGCAGAAATTAAGCGCATCAAAGAAGATGGTAGCTATCCATCAGGTTTGCAATTAGGAGCAATTGCCAAGTCAACTACAAATTAATTGCTCACGCAGAATCGAACAGGCGCAAAGAAGAATGCAAGAGCGTGCTTTTCTTTGCGTCTATGCATGAGCTTTATAATAATTTCTAAAAATGGCTAAAGATATTTTCCATCAACAGGTAAAAAATGCCTTGATTAAAGATGGCTGGATAATTACCAATGATCCGTTGACAATTCGGATTAGCGAAGTGGTTAAAGTCCAGATAGATTTAGCAGCAGAAAATACCATTGCAGCCGAACGTGATGCTGAAAAAATAGCAGTTGAAATTAAAAGCTTTATTACAGGTTCGGATATTCATGAATTTCATACGGCACTTGGGCAATATCTTAATTACCGCCAAGCATTAGAAGACTATGAGCCAGATAGAATAGTTTATTTAGCTGTTCCCAATGAAACTTACCGGGATTTTTTTCAGCTTTCTTTTGTTCAACGTTCACTTCAACGCTATCAAATGAAGTTGATAATTTATGATCCTCAAAAGGAGGAGATACGGCAATGGATAAAATAGAACGCTATCGCCAAATCATCAAACAAATTTTGACAGAACACGCACAAATTAGTTCTCATAATGATGCTGTGAAACCGCAATTAATTTTTGATTATGAAAACGACCACTATCAATTAGCTTATGTGGGCTGGGATGGAGATAAGCGGGTATTTGGCCCTGTGATGCATTTTGATATTTTAAATGGAAAAATATGGATTCAATATAACGGTACAGACGATCTGATTGCAGAAAGGTTGGTTGATTTTGGTGTACCTGCTTCAGATATTGTGATTGGTTTTTATTCACCTTTTAAACGTCAATTCACCGCTTATGCTGTAGAGTAACGGGAAAAATCTTAAATTTGATAACTTTGATGAATGAGAGATTTATAAATTTTTTATCATGCCGATGCGAATTGAAAAACCAGTCAAAATTTATTCTTCTCTTACTTCAAAATTTACCCCTGCATAAATTTCACTGAAGGGAATTTGAAACTCGATTTTCTGGAGTGATAATACTGCATTCTCCGATTCATTCTCAGTTAATACCCATTGACCATCAGCATTTTTTGCAAACTGCTCAACAATAAATTCATATTGGTCAATCATAAGATATTCTTTTAATGTTGGAATGGAACGATAAAATCTAAATTTATTGCTTCTATCGTGGGTTTCTGTAGATTTAGATAACACTTCTACAATCAATAAGGGATTTGTCACGGTGGTAGTACCATCTCCCTCATATATTGGTTCTCCCTGAATGACCATGACATCTGGATATGTGTAGATACGATAACGTGGTATCCACAACCTCACATCACCCATGTAGATTTTGTAATTTTTACTCCTCATTCTTAATTTGAAATTGGCATAAAAATTACCTGCGATTTCGTTGTGATTGGTTGTCCCGCTAGCCATTGGTACAATTTCTCCATCCCGATATTCATTTTTGAATTCTGATGTCTCTTCTAGTTGTAAATATTCTTCTGGGGTGTAGTGTTGTTTGGAGGTTTGAGTTTGCATATCTGTGAAATAAAAATTATTTTTTTCTCACGCAGAGGCGCAGAGACGCAAAGAAAAGAAAATTTATTGAGGATAATGCTGGGTTAAAAATTCTTGGGCTTCTGTTTTATTTGTAATCACACCATCTAGGGTAGCGGTTAGTAAATTATCGAGGATTTGCCGATATTGTGGGCCAGGTTTGTAGCCGAGTTTCTTTAAGTCGTTGCCATTGAGAATTGGTTGAATGTTAGTCCAAACTGTTAAATAATGCCAAATCTGTCGCCGGATTACTCGTGGACTTTGCAAAGCAATTAAAATCAGTGTTGGTAAATCATATTGTCGCAGCAAATTTACTACCTGACTGGGGTGTTTAAAAGTAGATAATGATGCGTTTACCTCAGTGTTTACTGCGGCTAAGTAGTTTAATCTGCTAATACTATCCTCTTGCATTTGCAGATTTTTTGCTACTTTTACCCGATACTCTGGTGCCAGGTGGGCGATTAATGTTTCTAGCCGCATTTGCCAGTGAATTATTGTTTGTTGGCGGTCAAATCTTTGCAAACATCGCTCTAGCAAACGTAGTTCTCGTAAGATATCTTCATCTAATTTCAAGGTAGGATGAATGCACTGCAAGGCTCCTAAGTTGTCGAGTAACTGTAATGCAGGTTTCCAGTAGGGAGCTTCGAGAATATGTTTGAGTTCTGCTTTCAAGCGGGTTTGCAAAGCTGGAGTTTTGCTATTCTCTTGGGCAGTGCGATCGTAAATACCACTGTTGATGGCATAGCGGATATAGCCTTCAGTTTGTGCTTCAATGTCAAATCCAAAGCGTACAGCAAAACGCACGCCACGATAAATGCGGGTGGGATCTTCAATAAAGCTATTGGCGTGTAAAACCCGAATTTGCTTTGCTTGTAAATCCAGCAACCCGCCAAAGAAATCAAGTAATTCACCTGCACGAGGGTAAGTAAGGCGCAGTGCCAAAGCATTAATAGTAAAGTCACGACGATATAAGTCTTGACGAATGGAACTCGCCTCAACTTCCGGATTCGCGGCAGGATAAGGATAGAATTCTGTCCTAGAAGTCGCAATATCTACCCATAACGAATCTAATTCTGGGTCTTTGTGCCATAGCAACGCCGCAGTTTGAAAAGCACCGTGAATTTCTAAGCGGGCTTCCGGGTGCATTTTTTGCAATGCTTTGGCTAGTTCTACACCAGCACCAACATCTGCTGATTTATGAAAGCCATCAACTACTAGATCGATATCTTGAATCATTAGTGTCCCGGCTGCGTTCTCAGCTAATAGCAAGTCCCGCACTGCACCCCCAACCAGATACAGATGCCAACCTCTTGTTTCTGCCTCTTGTGATGCTTGAGTCAGCAGTTGCCATAATTGGGGAGTCAGGCGATTTTGTAACTCAGTGCTGAGTGCTGAGTGCTGAGTGCTGAGGGAAAGTTGAGATTCAGAACTCAAACCTGGAAACTCAAAACTCTTTTGATGTATTTCTCGCAATACATCAGTGCGGGTAACAATTCCGACTAATTGCCCTTTGTCTAAGACTGGTAAGCGTCCAATATCATAAGTCACCATCAAGGCTTCAATTTGGGGCAATGTCGTCTCAGGTGTAATAGTCTTGAGATTCGTTGTCATGTAGCCTTTGACTGGCGCATGACTAAACCCGTGGTGTAGGGCGATATCAATATCTCTTCGGGAAACAATACCTAAAAGTTTCCCTGTTGCATTGACTACAGATAACCCAGAGTGCCCATAACGCAACAAAATCCGCTGTGCTTCAGCAATTGTAATTTCTGGACGGATGGTGCGGACAGGAGAGGACATTAAATCTCTAGCTGTCAGAGGATGGGGAATACTAGCTTTTAACTCGTCTAAAAGTTGTTTTAAAATTGCGTGTGAATCTACTCCGCGTAAATTCAGTGCTGCTGCTTGGGAATGACCGCCACCACCTAGAGGTTGAAATAATTGGTTGAGGTTGACATCGGGAATTTGCGATCGCCCAATTATAGTTAAGCGTGAATCCCCTTCTGATAAGGGATATTCATTTGCCAACAATAAAGCATCGATTTCGCTTAACTCTACCAGTTGGGAAGCCAAACTCGATAACCCTGGTACAAATCCATCTGTTGACAAAGTTACCCAAGCAATCGTATATCCACGTAAGCAGAGATATTCTAATTTATCTAAAGCCTCGGTTAATAGTTGTTGCAATTGTGGCGATAAACCAGGGTCAATGTAAGTAGAAATCACTGACAAACTGATTCCTTGTTGCATCAACCAAGCCAAAGCTAAAGCATCCCTTGGTGTCGCTTGCTCGTATGTCAGTGAGCCAGTATCAACGTGAATACCCAAAGCCATGACAGTCGCTTCCGATGGTGTCAGGGAAATTTGCCGTTGTTGCAATTGCTCCACCATTAAAGTTGTAGTAGCACCCACAGGAGCAATATAGGTTTGTGTAGCGGGAATATCTAATTCATGTCCGAGGTGGTGGTCATAAACAATAATTTCCTTGATATTAGGTAAATCGAACCATTCAGCAGCCTTACCCAAGCGATCGCGCTGTTGAGTGTCCACCACAGTTAAAGAACGAATTTTTTCTGGATTCACCGAACGCCGTTCAATTAGGGGATACTCATCCCGATGCAACGCCAAAAAATCTCGTACAGGCGGATGCGCACCCCCAGTCAGTACAATCTTGCTACCTGGTTTTAAACGTGTCAGCCCTACCGCCGCTCCGAGTGCGTCAAAATCAGCTGTGGTGTGGCAAAGAATTAAGTCCATAGTCAATGGGTATAGGGCAGAGGGCATAGGGCATGGGGCAAACAACGAGTGTGGGAGGTGTGGGAGGTGTGGGAAGATGGGGAAGAACTAAGTATGGTTGCTTTCTCCCCGCACTCCCCACACTCCCTTGTCCCCCTTGTCCTCCCTGTCTCCCTCCCTCATCCCCCTTATCTTCCTTGTTCTTTGCCTTACCCGAAGGACTGGTTAACATTCAATATTTGGACTTGGGATTAATGACTATAGTGACGCAATTTCTGATAGCTTAACAAATAAGAGCAACTGCGGTCTTGGGGTCTCTCCAAGTAGAGCAAGTGGCGTGGAAAAATGTCAGTGTTGCCTTGTACGATATTCTATCTTTAGTATTTCGCTGTCTTGGGAGAAGCAAAAATGACCATAATATTTCAAATCTCTTTGTTGGCACTAGTTCTACTGTCTTTTGCATTAGTGATTGGCGTTCCTGTGGCTTATGCTACGCCGCAAAATTGGGTTGAATCGAAAAAGTTACTCTGGCTTGGTTCTGGAGTCTGGATTGCCTTAGTACTTTTAGTCGGGCTATTAAACTTTTTTGTAGTGTAGGCGATCGCTTACGAACACAAGTAAATAGCATAGATACTATCAGAGCAGAAGAGCCAAGCTAAAAAGTCATGAGGATGATGGTTTCACCTTGTGATTTTTAGCTGATTGTGTTCTTCTGCTCTTCTATCTTTACAGAAGAAATGTATATTAGCCTTGAAGTATAGTTTGTTAAGAGGCGGTCATGGCAGTTTTTGAGGGAACTTTTACTCAAACAGAGCCTTTGCGGTTTGCATTGGTAATTGGTCGGTTTAATGACCTTGTTACCGTAAAGCTGTTAGAGGGATGTCAAGATTGCTTGAAACGCCACGGTGTAGATCCCAACCCCCACGGGAATCAAGTGGACTACGTTTGGGTTCCTGGAAGCTTTGAAGTGCCTGTAGTTGCCCGTCAACTAGCACTTTCTCATCGCTATGATGCGATCATTTGCTTGGGTGCAGTCATTCGAGGACAAACACCTCATTTTGATTATGTCTCTTCGGAAGTAGCCAAAGGCATTGCCGCCGCCAGCTTCCAAACTGGTGTGCCTGTGATTTTTGGCATCTTGACAGTAGACACCATGCAGCAAGCCTTAGAACGAGCCGGAATCAAAAGCAATCATGGCTGGGAATATGCGATGAATGCCCTAGAAATGGCAAGCCTGATGCGGCAATTGCGCTCTAATCTGGCAGAGCCATACGCTCGTAACAGCCAATCTCTACCAGCTTCTTTTCCCAGTGCCAGCTTAGGCAATTTTTCCCCTGAGTCGGAAGAATTGGGTTAAGTGCTTGAGGGAAGGGGACAATGGGATGAGGGGGATGAGGGACAGGGAGGACAAGGGGGACAAGGGAGTGTGGGGAGAGAGGGGAGTGCGGGGAGAAAGCAACCATACTTAGTTCTTCCCCATCTTCCCACACCTCCCACACTCGTTGTTTGCCCCATGCTCCATGCCCATAAATTAAAAAAAATACTTGACAACCCAGAATAAATATGAGAGTCTAGTATTTGTCTGAAGTTTGCGGGTATAGCTCAGTGGTAGAGCGTCACCTTGCCAAGGTGAATGTCGCGCGTTCGAATCGCGTTACCCGCTTTAAAAAAAATTTTGATTTCCTTAAAGAGGAATCTGACTTAAGCTAATTTTTATAGGTGTAGTCAATTCGTTTTTAGTACAGTGTACTACACTGGATGAAGAGTAGCTATATCAATAGCGATATTTTAGGTGCAATGTGCCTTACGGCGATGAAGTGAGCCAAAATCTACCTAGGGCAATAATCAGATAAACTCACTGATGTTTTCAGACTCCCTGTTCTCACAAAAGATCTGTGATTTATTGGTAATAATTGAGTACAAATACTCAAAAATAATCAATAATGAATACACAAGGGAGTAATAACGGTCAGCCACAATCAAGCCAAACAAAGGCACGTCCAATAGCTAAGGAATTGATTTGCTGGTAATAATTACTTTTAGGCGTAGCCTCAGAGAACAGTTGTTTTATGAGAGGTCGCCACGTAAACTGAAAACTGTGCCAGATATTTAAAAATCATAAATGTCTAAGAACACGACTAAAATTACCTTTTAAGCCACAAATGAAAAGAAGAAAATGCTTAAACAAGATTGCCCAATATAGGGAAGAACCTCAGGCAGATAGCCTCTGCTTAAAAAAGCTAATAGATAGTAGTTACGATAGACTGATTTAGCCGCATCTATCCTTGGGAATCATCGCAGTATTGGCTTTGCCTCCCTAACTGTAGAAATCTGGAATATCAGAAAACCAGTAACCAAGGTATAGATCAAGGAATTTTCGTTTCACATATTGTAAAAAATAAGCTCAAGTTATTAGAACGCTTGTGCAATCTCAAAAACCTGAAAAAATTGACTTTAATACGGAATATCCCTGTCCCTGCCGTCGCCGGGGACGGTTAATTCCGATTACACTGACAGATGCATTTGGTTGCGATCGCTGTCAACAAATCTTTGTGGTAGAAAATGATGCTTATGTCCTAGAGCAGCTTTCCACCACTTATCCCTACAAGCGAGCTTGGCGTTGGGTGGGAAATAGCTGGCATGTTGTCCATCCGCGACTGGGAGAAAGCTATCTGCCGATAGCGCTGGGCATTATTTTCGTGCTAGTGATTATATGGCTACCATTAGCACTGCGATTAGCAAATGGTTCCACGATTATTGCTTGGGCAATGGTGGCGGTGCTGTTAGCTATTCTGCCAGCACTAATGGTCTGGCTTACCTACAGACGTTAACCCATGACCGTTGAAGTTTTGGACGATCGCCCCGAACCAATCAATAGCGCTAAACGCGCTTATCAAGCTTCCCTAAAGCTGGGGATCGCAAAGGGAGTAGACCGCAGTCGTGCTGTATTGGCGATGGCACGAGCAATAGAACACTCATTTGATGACATTCTAGAGGCTAACACTTTAGATCTAGAAGCGAGTCGAGAAATGGCAGTGCCAGAGTTAATTTTAGACTGGCTGAAATTAACTCCCAGCAGGCTAGAAACGACAGTGGAAATCCTACAACGTTTGGGGGAATTATCAGATCCGCTGCGACGGGTGAGAAACGCCGAGTATCAACAAGATGATTCTCAAAGTTACTCCCAGCTAATGCCTTTAGGAGTGATTGCATTTATTTATGAGGCTTTTCCTGACTTAGGAGCGATCGCCGCAGGTTTATGTATCAAGACTGGTAACAGTATCATTCTTAAAGGTAGTACAGAGGCTAGTCATTCTAACGAGGCGATCGCTAATGTACTACAAACTGCTATTGCCGAAGTTGGTCTACCACCAGGCTGTTTAGAACTGATTACCACAGAACATGGCGCATCTATTCGGGATTTGGTCATCCAAGACCAGTATGTGAATTTGGTCATTCCCTACGGACGTTCCACCTTAGTACAGCAAGTAATGCGGCAAGCAACTTGCCCAGTGTTAAAGTCAGCAATGGGCAACTGTTACCTTTATTGGTCGCTGAATAGCAGCTTGGAAATGGTGCGGTGGATGATTATCGATAGTCATGAAAGCGAGCCAGATCCAGTCAACGCCATTGAAAAAGTATTAATTCACCGCCAAGCCTTACCATCATCCTTGGCAGTTCTGTGGAACAGTTTAAAGGACAAAGGCTTTGACATTAAAGGCGATGCAGAATTAGTAGAAGCATTTCCGCAATTACAACTGGCTAAAGATGGAGAATGGGGAAGCGCCTATTTAACCAAGACAGTAGCTTTTAAATTAGTGGATAGCTTAGAGGCTGCGATCGCTTGGATTAATCAATACAGTAGTGGTCATGCGGATTGTATTGTGACTGAATCCTACCAAGAAAGTCGCCAGTTTGCCTTAGGAGTCAACAGCGCTTCTACCTACATCAATGCTTCCCCTCGTTTTTCCCGCAATCCCTCGCGCGGAGATGCAGTATTCCTGGGTATGTCTAACCAAAAAGGTCATCGCCGGGGATTTATTAGTTTAGAAACCCTGACGACAATTAAGCATATTGTGCAGGGAAATGGACGATTTTAGGGAGATCGGGGACTACCAAATCAAAAAATATCCCATTGCTTTTATGGCAAGGGATCGGGGGGAAATTCCAGAAATTGGATAATTTATTGTTTGGATTTCCCTGAGAGAAAGAATATCAGTATATTCATCCCATGCCTCACCAGCAACGAGGCGTGGGATGAATTTTTGTTTTAGCTAAACATAAGTAGCAACGTGATTTCAAAAGTTGTTATTCAGGAGCAACAGCTTTTTCAGCATGATGGTTGATTGACCAACGATGGTCAATCGCTACAGAAGAAAACTGGCAAATTTCTTCCAGGTGCTTTTGTTGGACAGCTGCTTTACGCAGAGTAATAATTAGCTGATTCACCTGATGCCGCAAATCCGGGTTTTGACTTACTGCTGACATGGTTTGTCTTTCTAAAAGTTGCAGTATAAGTTCGTAATGGATAGGTGAGGGCAGAGGAATTTGCTCCATGAAGTTAATTTGCTTTTTCAAATAAGGGATTTTTTGGTCTAACTAAATTGTTACATAGGCAATCAGTATTTGCTGATCCTCCAAATAGGTCAAACTTATGAAGGTTGGGCAAAAAGATTGAGAATAGCTAACTCTGGATCTGGTTGTTTTACTAACGACTCACCAATCAGTACAGCGGATGCGCCTGCTGTTGATACTAAGTTCAGATCCTCTGGTTTATGTAATCCTGACTCGCTGACAACTAAGATGTTCCGTTCTTGCAACTGCTGACCTCTTGCTGCTAGCAGTTTACAAGTTGTTTGCAAGTCAACCGAAAAATTTTCTAAATTGCGATTGTTAATTCCTATCAAAGTGACGCCATCTAAGGCTAACACACGGTCAAGTTCTACTAAACTATGGACTTCAATTAAAGCTGCCATATTCAGAGAATTGGCAATTTTGACAAAGTACTGCAAATCTTGATCGCTGAGTATAGCGGCAATCAATAAAACTGCATCTGCCCCCCGAATGCGTGCTAAGTACATTTGATAAGGATAAATGACAAAATCCTTACACAGCAATGGTAAATCTACTACAGTCCGAACCTTACTTAAATTATCAAAGCTGCCTTGAAAGAATTTGCTATCTGTGAGTACAGAAAGACAACTAGCACCTCCTTGCTGATAAGAAAGTGCGATCGCATCTGGGTCAAAATCTTCCCGGAGAACCCCTTTACTAGGTGAAGCTTTTTTTACCTCTGCAATTAACGCTGGTTTTGTCTTACCTTGTCTTAGCGCCCCAACAAAATCACGGGTTGGCGGTGCAGTAAGTGCCTGCTTTTGCAATTCCCGCAAAGGCACTCTTTCCCGCATTTGGTCAACTTCTATTTCTTTGTGCCAAACAATTTCTTCCAAAATGTTGTTTGGCTCTGTACCTGGCACAGCCACCTGATAACTTAAATATGAAATAGCAATAGGTGTACTAGGTGAACGACGACGGATTTGCATAATTTTTAGTCAAGGGTCAAGGGTCAAGGGTCAAGAGTCAAGAACCAATGGTCAATTGTCTGGACTCTTGACTTTGGACTATTAACTAATGAGCGATCGCTCTTTTATAAGCTTCGTCCAGCACTTCTGAAAGTGTAGGATGGGCGTGAACCAAATGGGCGAGGTCATTCACAGATTGGCGGTTAGCAACGGCTGCTGACGCTTCATGAATGAGATCTGAGGCGTGTAGTCCAAAGATATGGACACCTAGAACTTCGCCTGTATCTTTGCGATATACTACCTTGGCGATGCCGTCTGCTTCATTTTCTGCCAACGCTTTAGAATTACCTTTGAAGTAACTCTTGCTAGTAGCTACTTCAAAGCCCTCAGCTTGACCTAATTCCTTAGCTGCTGTTTCCGTTAAGCCCACATAGCTAACTTCTGGGTGAGTAAAAGCGGCTGCGGGGATGCTGCGATAATCTACTTCCCGCGATCGCCCCACGATATTTTCTACAGCGATAATACCTTGAGCAGAAGCAGCATGAGCCAGCATCATTTTGCCGTTAGCATCGCCAATTGCCCACAAATGAGGCACGACTTCCCCACCAGATAATACCGCCATCTGGTCATTAACTGGGATGAAATTTCTGCGGTCGAGTTCCACACCTATAGATTCCAAACCGAGATTTTTTGTGGCTGGGATGCGTCCGGTAGCAACTAAACAAGCATCCACCTCAATGACATCTAAATCTTCTTTGGTTTTGAAATCTGCTAGTTCAATCACCACTGGCGAACCAGGGATAACTCTTTTAGCGTATATCCCGACTTTTGTTTCAATATCGCGGGGAGTGATTAGCACCCGTTCGGCAAGTTTGGCAATATCGCGGTCAAATCCTGGCATGAGCTGATCTAGGGCTTCAATCATCGTGATTTCACAGCCCAAAGCTGAGTAAATATCAGAAAATTCCAAGCCAATGTAGCCACTGCCAATAATTGCCACCCAATTTGGTAGCGATTCTAACTTCACCCCTTGGTCGCTAGTAAAAACCGTTTTACCATCTACTTCAATACCTGGGGGAACAAAAGGCACTGAACCCGGGGAAAGAATGATGTCTTTAGCTGTGATGGTTTTTTCACCACCATCACCAGTAATACTGACTTTTTGCGTACCAGCTACTTTTCCCCAGCCTTTAATAATATCAACTCCCAGACGCTTGAGACTGTTGGTTAAATCGCCTTGGATTTTCGCAACAAGATTGGTAGCATGATTAGCGATCGCTTGTCGATCGAACTCCACACTACCGATTTGAATTCCCAACGACTTGAGGTGGTGGGCATTACGTAAGTCCCGCACACGTCCCGATGCCGCCAACAGCGCTTTCGAGGGAATACAGCCCCGGTTGACACAGGTTCCCCCCATGTCAGCTGCTTCAATAATCGCTGTTTTTAGACCGCAACTTACGGCGTGTAGGGCTGCTCCATGCCCACCTACACCAGCGCCTATAATCACTAAATCGTAATCGTATCCCTGACTCACGTTAGTTTCCCCGTGTGCTCCGTCTATTTATTCTCAACTTGACCAGCAATCAGTGCAACCCCCTTGAGGTTCGGGAGTTACTAATTCCTATTTATGATTTACGCTAGCAGGCCAAGGGACTGAATATCTTCAGTATCATAATCAAACTTGTATACTCGCTGTATTTTATACTGAGATGGAAATGGGGCATGGGGCATTGGACAAGGGGGACAAGGGGACAAGAGGGACAAGGGGAACAAGGGGGACAAGGGGGACAAGGGAGAGTAAGAGAATTAATGACGAATGGCAAAGGACAAATGACAAATGACAAATGACAAATGACGAACCTTTGAGTTTCTTTACAACGGATGAATTACATAGCCAAGCAGGTTTAGAATCTTGGCACGCATAGGATTTCTGCAAGCGATCGCTCAATGTTAATTCCCAAGTTAAGTGAATTTACTATCCGCCGCAATGCTAATGCCAAATCTTTTCAACGAGGTGAGGCATATTATGAGGCGGATGCGGTGATATCCCTCACCCGACGTGGTAATCTAATTCAGGCAGCAGTAGAAGGGAATGAAGTTCACCCCTATCAAGTCAGCCTTAGTTTTAATATTGGGGGATTAACCTCAGTCAAATGCACTTGTCCCTATGATGCTGAGGGGTGGTGTAAACATATTGTGGCAACCATGCTTGTTTGTATGCGTCAGCCAGAAAATATAGAGGAGCGTCCCACTCTAGAACAACACCTGAATCGCTTGGATGAACGACAAACTAAAAAGTTACTGCTACAGTTAGTAGCAGAATATCCCAGATTGATCGAAGCTATAGATCGCCATGTCAACTGGATGAAATCTGCTCCTGTTAAACAGCAAAGCGCAAAAACTTTAAACTCCCATACTATAGACACAAAGCCTTTTGGGCAGAAAGTGCGCCAGATTTTCCGCGAGGCAGTGCGGACTTGGGAAGATGGTTATGATGATGACTGCATAAGTGAAGAATTGCTCAGTGTAGTGCAAACCGCCGTAGATTTGTGCGAACGGGGAGATAGTCATAATGCGATCGCTATTTTAGAAGCCATTACCTCTAGTTGTGTCGAAAACTGGGATGATGTTGCCGACTACGGTGCTGATAACTATGAAATTGTTCAAGCATTGAATGAGGCTTGGGGTGAAGCAATTCTCACTGCTGAACTTACCCCAGAAGAAAAAATTGATATCCAAGTCAATTTAGAAACATGGCAAGATGAGTGGGATGCTGATTTTGACTTAGCTTCTGAAGCCTTACGCCAAGGCTGGGATCACTCGCCACTTATACAGGTTCTTCAAGGTAATATCCCCGAAATGGGAGTTTGGGAAGAAGAAATACCAGACTACGCCGATGATTTAGCCTTAATTCGCCTGAAAATTCTCGAACGTCAGGAACGTTACCAAGAATACTTGTATTTAGCAGCGGCCGAAGGACAAACCGAACAATATCTGACAATGCTGGGGCGTTTGGGCAGAGTAGACGAAGCAATAGTAGCCGCGCAATCCCAGATGAACACAATGGAAGCAGCCTATGCTTTAGCTAAAACCCTTGAGCAACAGGATTCATTATCGGAAGCGCTAGATATTGCTCAAATTGGCTTAAATTTACCAGGAAATTGTCTGTATGAACTGGGAACATGGACAAGTGATTTAGCCCAGAAATTAGGTAATCAAGAAGCTGCTTTATCAGCACTCATGGCTGCTTTCCAAGTCCACGCATCCTTTGTTGACTACCAAAAAATAGCAGAATTAGCAGGGGAAAGCTGGGCAAATATTCAACCAAACTTAGTGCAAATTGCCCGCACGTCTGGCGGTTGGGGAAACGAATCAGCCAAAGTAGATATTTTCTTGCATGAGGGCTTGATTGACGATGCTATTAAAATTGTCCATGAACTCAATTATTACCATGATGATTTAGTTCAGCAAGTCATGGATGCGGCAATATCTCACAATCCTAGCTGGGTGATTGCTAATGCTAGCCGCCGTGCGGAATCAATTATGAATGCAGCTAAGGCAGAATCTTATGATCTGGCAGTTCAGTGGTTAAAAAACGCTCGTGCCGCCTACTTGGAATCTGGGAGAAAAGCAGATTGGGATAGCTATAAAGCCAAGTTAATGCAGGAGCATGGGCGTAAGCGTAAATTGATGGGATTGTTTAAGGAAAAAGGCATGGAGTAATAGAAAGAGTTGCACATCAATATCATCACTTTAAGATTTTTCCCGCCGATGATTAGCTGCTTGCAATAATAGAGATTCCGCAAAAGCGATCGCATCTGTTGCTGATTTTCCCCCAGCCAATTGTGCTAATTCATCCCGGCGAGTTGTTAAATTATCCAAAGCAGTAACACGCACAACAGTACGCTGCTCTGAGTTGCCGTTGTTAGCTTTATTACCTTTAGGTTGATTAATAATTTCCTTATCTACCCGGAAATGCCTATCTGCCATTGCTGCAACTAGGGGTTGGTGAGTAACACACAATACTTGGTGGCTTTGACTTAACTGGTGTAATTTTTCGGCGATCGCTTGGGCTACTCTTCCAGAAACACCCACATCAATTTCATCAAATACCATTGTCCCTGCGCCATCGGCTTGGGAAACACAAGCTTTCAAAGCAAGTAAAAAGCGGCTCATTTCCCCACCGGAGGCGATTTCTGTTAAAGGTTGTAGTGGTTCGCCAGGGTTGGGACTAAACATAAATGTAATTTTGTCTGCACCGCTAGCTGTTGGGGCAATAGGTACAATTTCTACTTTAAATTGCACCTTTTCCATCGCTAGGGGTTTGAGTTCAGCAATCAATCGTGATTCTAAATCGTTAGCGGCTGTACGACGCAACTGCGTTAATTTATTACAAGCTTGGGTAAGTTTTGCCAAACTAGCTTGTTCTTGCTGTTCTAAACTTTCAATAGATTGTTCGCTGTCGTTCAGTTCGGCTAATTCACCTTGAATTTTTTGATAGTAGGCGATCGCTTCTTGGAGTGTCGGGCCATATTTGCGACAAATCTGCTTTAATTCCCGAATTCTCTCTTCTACTTCCTCTAATCGCTGCGGATCTGCTTCTAAATCTTCGCCATAAGCATTAATTTGCCTTGCCACTTCCATTAATGAAGCTTGGGCATCTCGCACCAAATCTAACAGTGGTTGCAGTTGGGTATCGTACTCCACCATGTCATTTAAGGTGGTTTCGCTATCTCCCAATAAGTCTGCGGCGGATGGGGTTTCGTTATCGTTTTGATACAAAGCCTGATAGACCTTGTAACTCATCTGTTGCAAATCTACAACATGATTCAGGCGTTCTCGCTCTTGTAATAGCTGTTCTAATTCATTGGGATCGCTGAGGTTAACTGCTCCCAATTCCTGCACTTGATAGGTGAGTAAATCTAGTTGTTGTAAACGTTCCCGTTCCGATGTCCGGCGTTTTTCTAATGCTAGATGTGCTTGTTGGTACGTGGTAAAGGCAGTAGCGATCGCTTGACGCTGCTGCATAAGAGAGTCGCCACCATGTAAATCCAACCAGTCACGGACTTGGGCAGATTGTCCCACCTGTACAGTTTGACCTTGGGCGGTGATTTCCACCAAGCGATCGCGCAATCCTCCCATCATCTGCCGATTCACCAACACGCCATTGATCCGCGATCTACTGCGGATATTACTAGCAGTGGCAGCAATTTCCCGACTTATGACTACAGAGTTTTCGTCTATCGAATCAATTTCTTGTTCATTTAACCAAGCCGCTAAGGTAGCGTTAGATTTAAAAGTCGCTTCTACCATCGCCCGACTTGTTCCAGTGCGAATTACTCGACTAGATACTTTACCTCCCAGGGCAGCATCAATGGCATCCAAGATAATCGATTTTCCTGCGCCGGTTTCACCTGTCAGTACATTCAGTCCAGCGCCAAATTCCAGTTCCAGTTGGTCAATCAGGGCAAAGTTTTCAATTCGCAGGCAAAGCAACATCAAGCCAAATTCTCCATGAGGGCAGATGCCGAATAGTTACAAATTCCAGGACTAGGCATGAGCGTTTAGCAACCAGCATGACCCATTACTGTAGAAGTATCAGGCCCATTTAAGTGTAACAAACCTAGCGATCTGTCGCAAAAGTGTTAATGAGTTCGTAGCGAGTCTTCAACCGTCGTGTGGGTTTTCCCCAATGCCCCATGCCCATTTTCAAGTGAGAACTACGACAGCTTGTCTTTTGACATCTATCAGCAATCATCGGAAAAATAGCATCTAGTGACTGCTTTTACCTGGTGTGAGAAACGTGAATAAGTGTCTTTTTTTGCTGCTGCCAATTGTTTTACAAAACTTACTGGTAGCTAATCCTGGCTTGTCTGCTGAAACAGAAACTAACCAGAAATATACTCATAAATTACCTCAAATAATTTCCAATATTCCCGATTTAAGTGATATTGAGCTACCCTCCACTGATGCTGAATTATTAACACAACAATCTATATCAGGTAAAATTAGCCAGGAAACTCAACCAACAGAAGAGGAAACAACAGACTTAGATTCCACAGATGATGCAGACATTACCATCGAAACAATTGGGGAAAAAGACACTTTACCTCAATCCACCCCAACTTACGTAATCGAGCAAGAAGAGATTAAAAAACAAGGTGCTAATAGTGTAGCTGATGTCTTAAAAAGAATGCCTGGTTTTGCGATTAATGATGCAGGGCATGGTGCAGATATTCACACAGGTACATATTACAGAGGTGCTTCAATTAATCAGTCTGTATTTTTGATTAACGGTAGACCAATTAATAGCAATATCAATATTTATCATGGCGGAACAGATTTAAATAGTATTCCTGTAGAGGCAATTGATCGAGTTGAACTCTATAGCGGTGCTGCTTCCGCTTTATATGGTTCATCAGCCTTTGGAGGAGTTGTTAATATCATCACTAAAGAAGGTTATGGACAGCCAAAATTAACTAGTAGTGTAGAATTTGGCTCATTGAGTCAAAATAATCAACAAGTTAGTTATGGTGGTTCTACTGGTTCTGTAAAGTATAATTTTAGCTTTGAAAGATACTTTACAGATAACCGCTACCGTGTTCCTGTAGGAGCCGCTAATCGTGATGCACAGGGGTTTTTCTCAAATGCAGATACAGCTACAAGTACTTACTTTGGTACTATTGGCGTAGATTTAGACAAAAAAAATTCTTTGAATTTGGATATTACTAAATTAAGTAGTCGTCGCGGTTTAATTTATTTCGGCTTCCCTCTCCAAAAAGACCGATTAGACCATGATGGACTCAATGCTGGCTTATCTTGGAAAACTCGACTAGGTAATGGTGACAATTCTACTCTGACAACCACATTTGGTTATAACCAAGATTATTTCAGCACTTATGGCCCTACAGTTTTTCAAGGACAGGAATATTATCGTACAGGTGTTTTAGACACACAACAATTGTCAGCTAGGGTGGATCATGAGTGGAAATTAACTCCCAATAATCAATTACGCTGGGGGTTAGATTTAAAAAATACGGATTTAAATGGTGATACGTTAAGTACCAGCCCTAATAGAATTGGTACTAATGAAACTGAAAATAGGAGTGTGTTTACAACAGCCTTATTTGCAGTGAATACTTTAAATATTAGCGATAATTTTTTGGTAGATTTAGGTTTAAGGCAAAGCTTTGATGGACAGTTTGGAAATTATTTAAATCCAAGTGTGGGTTTACGTTATGCTGTCGCACCAACCATCGCTGTACGTGGTAGTTGGGCTGGAGGACAGCGCAATCCTGGTTTGGATCAGTTATATGTTTACGATACGGTTCATGGTTGGGAACCAAATCCCGATCTAAAACCAGAAACTGGTTCTTCTTGGACTGCGGGAGTAGATATCAATTTTTCAGAGAATTTAACTGGACAGTTTACTTACTTTGGCAGTAGTTTAGACAATCGCTTAGGAGTGATAGCTGGAAAATGGCAAAACATTGGGTTAGTAGATACTAATGGTTTAGAGGCGGCATTACAATTAAAATTTGCTCCGGGTTGGTCAACTTTTGTCAACTACACTTATACAGATGCCAAAATTAAGACAGGAACGGAACAAGGTTTACAGTTAGGTTTAATTCCTTATTCTGTACTGCAAACTGGAATTGGTTATCAAAATTCAGGATGGCAGGCTAATTTGTATGTTACTTACAACAGTGGCGCTCGTAGAGCCATCTTTGCAAAAGCTGGTGACAAGCCTACAGATTTCGCACCATCTTTTCTGAATTTAGATTTGAGTGGTCGTATTCCTTTAACTAGAAATTTAGGATTGGTTGTTTACTTAGAAAATTTACTAGGCGAACAATACGAGCGTGTTAATCGTATTTACAGTCCTGGGTTTACTTTCCGGGTAGGCTTATCTTCAGATATATAGCACTCCTATTTGAGTGGTGAGATTGTTCGTAAAGGCTGTCATTTTTCATTTGAGAGATAGGATGTAGAGATGTTGCGATGTCTACGACAAGCAGCTCCGCGTCTACGCATATTCTCTACATTTCCCCAATCCATTACAATGGCTGATATGAGAGCCAGAATTGACAATGAAGTACTAATTATCAACCACGAGGACTTACCAGAATTTAAGAAGGGTGGTTCTGTAGTGCGAAATTCTTATTTTTGGGCACTACGTTCAATAGCTGGTAAATCTGGCCGTTATCGTGATTGGGAATACGAACCAGAAGTTTGGCTGGCGTTGGCGCGGATGCTGTTGTCGTTTGCTGAGTCTGGGTATTTAGGTTATAGAGAAACTTTGCTAGAGTTTCCCCCATCTCAAGAGCAAATTCCAGATTTATTGCGAGATGTCTCAACTTGGGAGTGATAACTTTGTGGGAATCTCAATCACAAATTCTGTACCTTGTCCAAATGTTGAGTTACAAAATAGTTTCCCACCGTGTTTTTCTACTACAATCTGGTAACTGATTGATAGCCCAAGTCCTATACCTTTACCTACAGGTTTAGTAGTAAAAAAAGGGTCGAACAAATGAGAGCGAATATTTTCTGGAATTCCAGCCCCATTATCAATAATATGGATTAATATATTATTTTGAATGCTAGTTTCAGTCCGGATACATATATAGCTATGTTGAGAATTTTGATATTCTAAGGCATCAATTGCATTAGCAATAATATTAATCAATACCTGATTAATCTGTCCTGGATAGCATTCTACTAAAGGCAAATTGCCGTACTCTTTGATGATTGTAAATTCTGGATGGTCAGGCTTGGCTTTCAAGCGATTCTGTAAAATTAGTAGGGTACTATCAATACCTTGATGAATATCTACTACTTTGATCTCTGCTTCATCTAGGTGGGAGAAGTTTCGCAAACTCAGAACAATCTCACGAATCCGATTAGTACCAGTTCGCATAGACAAGAGAATTTTTGGCAGATCGTTAGCAATAAATTCTAAGTCAATTGTTTGAGACAAATTCAAAATTTCTGTATCAGTATCAGGATAGATTTTTTGATAGAGTTTTAATAGCTCAATTAAATTTTGGACATACTCATTAGTATGGGAAAGATTCCCATGAATGAAATTAATTGGATTATTAATTTCATGTGCAACTCCAGCAACTAATTGTCCTAAGCTAGACATTTTTGCGTGTTGAATCAGTTGTATTTGAGTGTGTTGTAGTTGTTGTAGTGTTTCTTGTAATTGGACATTTTTATCAGTTAATTCCTGTGTCCGATGTTCAACTCGAATTTCTAACTCCTGATTCGTTTTTTCTAAAGCAGCTTGAGCAATTTTTCTGGCTTTTAAATAAGCTTGTAGTAAGCACAATACCAAAAGCCATGCGGGAATAAGCAGGACTAAACTGACAATAGAGGTGAAAATTGACCAAAATAGATGTTGGCGATAATCACCAACTTTCTTCTGAAGCTGAAGCGAGATAGCACGATTTCTGGCGGTAACACCAGCAGTATATTTTTGTTTCTCTGATTCATACTCGCGGCTAGATAATAGTGCTTGTGCTGCTTCCTTTTTCGATTCCCTAACGAAATCAAAAGATTGATACTCTATTGCTACCAAACGCTGATTAGCAATATCAGTTTTCTTCGCATCCTCACTTGTATAAGCTTGGGGAGCCAGTTTAATTGATTCTTGGATTGCTGCATCTAATCGAGGTTCAAATACACGATACCTTTGCTCCCAAATATAATTACCTGTAGCAGCATTCATCCGTGCTGACATGGTTAGCACTTCATCAAAATAGGTAATTGTGTCACTTAGAGTTTGGAGTCGTAATTCATTTTTGATGATACTGTTGAAGTTTTGATAAGCTTGCCAAGCAATCCAAGTTTGGGGAATAAATAAAAATAGAGTCAAAACAACTGTTGTAGTGACAACTTGAGATGGACGAGATTCCAGTGTATGAGGAAGTCGCTTGAACCAAGAGTTAATGACAGCTGTAACAAGGTTAGGTTTTACCTGAATCATTAATAAGAAAAATTGCTTAGTTAGCAAGCCTTACATAGTCTTGATTCAAGATTAGTCAGAGCAATCTCGGAAATTAAATGTTGAAAATACGGGATTTGCTATTTTTTAAGCATTACTACGTTGAATCAATGTGATATCTAAGTTACTGCTCTAAAACTTTGCTTGCTAACAAATCTTCGCCTTTTACTTCTCCAATCCCCAGAAAGCGAGCCTCTTCGTGATAAACCCTTACTATCCCAGAAATATCTAGAGTTACAGGAATTCGCTGACCTTGGCACCATTTTTGGGCAGATATTGCTGGTAAAGTCACAGAAGGCAAATGTTGCAAGGTAGCATCAAGCGCAATCGGTTGAAATGTCCCAGTTTGTAGTTGTGCTTCTAAGTCACCCAAGGTGAGACTATCTGCTAAATGGAAGCCGCTGCTTTCAGTACGTATCAAAGCGGCGAGGGTTCCACCAGTTTCTAAGATGGCTCCTAAATCACGAGCGATCGCTCTAATATATGTACCAGCACCACAAGCGATCGCAATATCTAACTCCGGATATTCTCCTTCTCGCCAATCCAAAATTTCTATCTGAAAAACTTCTACCGTGCGGACTGGAACCTCTACTTTTTCGCCGCGCCGTGCTAGATCGTATAAACGTTTGCCATCTACTTGAATAGCGCTGTAACTAGGGGGAATCTGCTCAATTTTCCCCTCAAATTGAGGTAATAAAGTTTTTACCTCTGCCAAACTCAATCCAGGACAAGGTGCAGAGGTAATAATTTCCCCTTGTAAATCATCGGTTGTGGTACGCACGCCTAGCCTAATAGTAGCCTTGTAAGCTTTATTACTTGGTAAATACTGCAATAATCTTGTGGCTTTACCAAATGCGATCGGTAACACTCCTGTAGCAGCAGGATCTAAAGTTCCCGCGTGTCCCACACGTTTGAGGTGCAGAAGTTTTCGCACCCGCGCCACACAATCATGAGAAGTCCAACCAAATGGTTTGTTTAAGTTTAAGAAACCTTGCACAGTAGAATTTTAAATTTTTAGGATAGCTACACTCTCAAAATTGCTTTACACGCCATTAATATTATCTACAAGATAAAAAATTAAGGAATTTTTAGTAAGCAAGGATGATATTTTCGCACAAAAACATTGTAGAGACATAACTTATTCAGTCCCTACAATATTTTTTGATGATATCTACAGGAACATTACCACGTGCAGCAGTGCAACTCCCATGTCCAACATCCGAAAGCCAAAATTGACTATAGAGTTGGGTGATTTTTTTAGAGATAGTTTAGTTCCTTTGCCTTCGATGTCTATCACTTGTGCTAATTCAGTTGTAGTTAGAGACTGCACGAAACTCACTCTTAGCGGCTGACTGGAGATAGCTTGAGCGTAGGCGGCGTTGAGGTAGGGAGAGTATTGTGATGTCCGCGCAACATAAGTTTGAAAGAAAGGCAAACTCAAAGCATTTATGTAGCGACGTGCAAGATCTGGATGATCGCCAATGATTTGAGACAGCGCTCCTACTGGCTCATTACCACTACTACCATTACCAATGGTAGAAAAGTGGGTTGCACCTACAAGCATCACAAGATATTTTTGAGAATTCGCAAACCAGGAGAACGGTAAAATTTGCTCGAATAAAGCTGGTGCAACTGTATCATCACTGCTACCAACGAGCATAACGGGAATTTGAATTTGGCTCAAGCCAGCTTTGCCAAAAATCGAACTAGTAATGGGATTAACTGCGATCGCAGCTTTGACTCTCTCATCCCGCAGGTTAAGTTCTTTGCCTAACTCTTTATTTACAGCCAAAGCACGACACTGGAGCAATAAAGACATATTCCAAGTATCTTGCAGTAACTCTGGCTGACAGTCTTTTTGTAGTTGCGCAAAGTTAATCTGAGCGCCAGCTAAGGCTAAGGCGGTGTAACCACCCAAGGATTGACCAAAAACTCCAACTTGTTGCAGATTTAACTGACCTTTAAATCGTGTATCGGACTGGTTAGCCTTCTCCAATTCATTGAGTATGTATTTCACATCTAAAGGTCTATCTGTAAATTCATCTGCTTCTGCAATTTCACTAGCCTGTCCCTCACTATCAGCATGATTGGGAACAACGACAGCAAATCCGTAAGAAGCTAAATGATTGGCTAAATAGCGAAAGTTACTGCTATCTGTACCTAAACCATGAGAAATGACAATGACTGGTGCAGCATTCTGGACATTGGGAACATACAAATCCGTTAACAATGACCTGCGACGTGACAAGTCGAAATACTTTAGTGTATAGTTTTGCGCCTTAAATTGCCCTTGTTGCCGTAAATCTGGCAATTGCGAGAAATTTATTGGCTCTTGGGTAGTAGCTTCTAAATAGGACTTTTTGCTAACTTCTGCGATCGCACGGCTGGTTTCATTGATGAGTTGCTCTAATTCTCCAGCTATTCCCATGCTGTGTGCTAAATCGATGTTAATGCTGCTGGTGGGATACTTCCGCAACAGATTTAATAGAGTTAGCCCTCCCGGTTCTGCGGCGGCGGAAATAAATGCCGATCTTAAGGTTTGAAATTCCGGTTGTGGTTGAGGCGATCGCGTTTTAATTGCTTCTGCCAACCTTCGCAGTATAAATTCTCCTTGTGGGGTATAGAGAAATTGTGAAACTACTACCGGACTAACTTTTACAGGAGTGAGTAAAATTTGCCTTAATTCTTTAAATTGTTCTGCTGGTAGATACTGTTGATAGATGTTTAGTTTGTCATCAATTACACCAGTTTGGGCATACTTTTCTAAAGAAGTGACCGGAATAGAAAGTTGTATGGCTGAGTAAGAACCATAAACTTGTTCTGCTGCTAACACAGAATTGCTAATTCCAAATGTTGGCAGCAGTATTGACAGAACCAGCAATAGCAAAATTTTTACCAGGGTGCTGGCCCAATTACCAAACGAACTAATCATCGCTCAACTGTTTCGGTGATGTTGTGTCACGAGGCTTTAGCTTTGGTAGTTATTCGGACACCCTGGTAAGGTTATTTATTATTTATCGCCTCATTATTATGGTTTTTTTTTGAGTTTTTATCTCTTTGTTACAACGTCAAAAATTAAATGTAACAGAGCCATGCCGATCTAAAAAGTATCCACTTGGCAAGAGATTTACTCAATTGGTTGACGCTTACTGTGAAATCATAACAAAGAAAAAATTACCGTGCCTCAGTATTTATCATGTAGCTTTGAAATGAGGATTAATATACTACAATTAAGAGCCAGTAAAAACTCGCAAAATATAACGATTATTCAGTTTTTCCTAGGGCAATTGCAGCCGCGCCAGTAACAACTAAAACTGCTCCCAGTACTCCTACTAATGTAAGTTTTTCTGGTAGCATGAGTGAAGGTGCAATTACTGAAACAGCCCACACTGCTATTAAAGTCACAATAGGAGCTAACGCTAATACTGCACTCACCCTTGATGCTTCCCAATGTGCTAATGATTCGGCAAAAGCACCATAAGCTATGAGAGTATTTAAAGCACAAAAAAGCAATGTATATAGATGTAAATTGCCGAGTGTAAAAATTGTTTTACCTGCACTAAATGGTGTAAATAAAAAAGCACATCCACCGTAAACAATTAGCATAATTTGAGCAGAATTCAAAGATTGCAATAACTGTTTTTGTGCCAAAGCATAAATAGCCCATGTAGCTGCTCCTAAAATAATTAAACTACTGCCATAAAGATATGTGTTGTGGGCTGTAATTAAATTAGTCAGTTGCTCGTGAAAAAATAAGACATAACCGAGGGTAAATACACCGACGCCCATCCATTGATACAGTTGATAACGTTCTTTAAAAACAACTAACCCTCCCAAACCTAGAAAAACTGAAGAAAATTGAATAATGACTTCAGCATTAGCCGGTGATGTCAGTGATAAACCTTGTAAAAACAAAAAGTAATTCATCGCCAAGAAAATTGTGGCGATCGCTAACAACTTCCAAGAAGCAGAACGCAGTTGCTCTAGAGTTGGTAATTTACCCTGTACCCCTAAATACACCGCCAGTAAGCCAAACGACACTGCAAAACGAAACCATATAACTGTGTAGACATCAAGTGCTTGCAGTGTTACTGTCAGGGCAATAGGTAGAATTCCCCACAACAAGACCGTTAATAGCGATAAAGCTAGCCCTAACTGCCAGCGACCAGAACTTTGATGCATAGTTCAGGGTAAAGATAAAATTATAGATTTTATCTAGTAGTTCGTTTTATTTATTTTAAATAAGGCAGACAGCGACAACGAAGCAGTTGCCGCAAGGCAAGCATCATAACTGCCTTTGCGTTACAGCACAAGATGATTAAAGATAGTGAAAATCAATATTTTTGCTGTAACGCTCTGCTGAAATTGGCAATTGTCTACGTTGATCTAACTCTTACAGAATTACCTTCTATCTTGGCAATATAAGTTTTGAGTGGCTTTTTAGCTGGGCCTTTTTGTACCTTACCATCAACTGCAAATTCAGCACGATGACAAGGACAGATAAATTTCTGGGCTTCAGATTTCCAGGCGACTGTGCATCCTCTATGAGTACAGGTTGGATCAACAGCAATTAAATTTTCACTCTTAGATGTACCAATAATCAAAACAGGGCCGATAGGTGAGTTTTCTGTAAGTAATTGACCAGTTTTATCTAATTCTGCTAAGTTACCAACTGTTTGCCAATCTTGAGATGTTGAATTTGTTGATGCTTTTGTTTGAGAAGAACAAGCAGCAATGACTACAGGTAGTGAGCTAGCTAACCAACTCAAACCTACCCAATGGATAAAATCACGACGTTTCATAGCTAGGGAAATAACTGTTAAGTTTTAGGATTTCTCAACTGTGTCGTTGAGCATTCTGATTTTCTTGGACTGGCGACCCAGTTAATCTAAATAGGTGGTTTAATACCGAGTCTGCTACGGGATATCCGCTTTACACCATTAATTAAGCACCAGTAAATTACTTAGTTTAGCCAACCCAGGACACAAGTATATATTAAATTTAGATTATACTGAGTTTTACGGTTAACCGTGATCGCAAATCACGCCGTAAATATATCTATTACTCAAGATTGTTATTAGTTTAGGGATATATTATATTGATTCAGTCTAACTGGCAACTATGAATCAAATATAACAATAAAAATATAACTCTAATGTTATCTGCTATATTTATCAATGATTAATTATATACTCAAGCGATGGATAAAAATACTGCTACTATTAAGTGCCTTGGTACTTGGATTTGTCTTAGCAGAGATGCTTGAAACTACTATCGCTCCGTCAACTTCTATATCTGTGGCTCAAAGCCGGTCCGTTCAAGTCGGGAGACCCTTTCGTCAGTGGCTCATGGAAAGCCACTCCGTTGCGGGGGTTCCGCCCGTTGTAGGAAGTGGTGTGGAAACCCCCAAGACCGCGCTACCTGACCACACGACTGGCTCAACTTGGCCACCTTGTGCAGATGTTCCCCGACTATTACAAGCTCCTAATCCCAAAGCTTTGGCACCTTTACCACCAACTGTTCCTGGTATATCTTCTCTACGCCCAGCCCCTCAAATAGACCGAGTAGGATTTCCAGAAAACTATCAGAATGCCTTCAAATTAATATATGTTGTTGACCGACCGGACAACCAGCAGGTACGTGTTATCTGTGGTAACGATATTGCGGCTGCTGTCAAGCCTGGAAAGACTTTTCCTTACGGGAGTGTATTTGTTATGGAAATCTACCATGCGAAACAAGATGCCAACGGTAACATTCTTAAAGATGAACAAGGACAATATATTCGAGAAGCCCTAACGGCAATTTTTGTACACCGAAAGGAAAAAGGCTTTGGGGCTGATTATCTTAGCGATCGCAGTGGCGAGTGGGAGTACATTGGTTATCGACCAGATAAAACATACCTGCCAAATGCTGCACCAGGAAAGACAAATGCCTGTGCTTCTTGCCACTTAAGACAGGCAGGTAAGGCTGAAGATTATGTGTTCCGCCAAGAATAGAAACTGTATGCTTGATCTTAGGCGATCGCATAAATAGTGTCTTAGTGCCTTATTGTTAACAAATCTGGAACAATGCAGACACTAAAACACTAATATCCAAACATTTATTGATTTTGCTGACGGTTAATTTCTTGCAGATCGAGAGCGTAATTCAATCGGAGAACATTGACTCCTGGTTCCCCAAAAATCCATAAAAATCTGCCATCAGTATATTTATTAATTAAAGGAAATATCTCATCTTCTTTAATATTACGGGCACGAGCAACCCTCTCCAACTGCTGTCTAGCTGCTTTAAAGGAAATATGAGGGTCTAAACCAGAGCCAGATGTATAAATTAAATCGGCTGTAGGTTGAATATTCTCGTCTCGGAATTGATTTGCCTGCTCGACAATTCGGTTAAGTAATTCTGGATTGCTAGGGGCAAGATTACTAGCGCCAGAAATACCAGTTGGTTTAGCTTTTTTGCCTTGGCTATATCTCACAGTACTGGGACGACCATGAAAATATTTATCTGATGTAAACGCTTGGCCAATTAACGCAGAACCAATTGGTTGAGCATCTATATTCTGCATGATGCTGCCATTAGCTTGCGATGGAAAAGCAACTTGACCCACTACTAAAATTGCCAGGGGATATATGATTGCAGTTAGTAACCAAAGTACCAGAGTTACACGAATTGCCCTGATGATTTCTCGAATAATAGACATACAATAATCTGTCCGTTCGTTCTCAGAATTGTGAATAAGAATTTTAAATTTTAGAATCGTTCTGGCTGAAATACGACGACAAACAAGTATATAACAACTGCTATGGTGACAAACCCCAAAATGCCAATTGCCCAAGCAGAGCGACGTTCTAAAATGCCATCAGAAGCGGCATAAACTACAGGAGCAATTGCCAAATTCAAGCACAACACAATAAAAATTGCCAGAGGCAAATGTTGTTTACGCCATTGTGACCAGACAAATGATATTGCCGAAAATAGATCTAAATCATTAACTTTTTGCTTCATTTTTGCTTGCTTATATGCATCCCTGGCGATTATTGTTGAATTTTGACTTTTTAGGTTAATCCCACTGCTGTGAGCAGCATATCTACCAATTTAATGGCGATAAACGGCGAAATTACACCACCCAAACCATAAATCAAGATATTGCGTTGTAGCAATTGATTAGCTGTCAATGGTTTAAACTGTACACCCTTTAAAGCTAAAGGAATTAACATAGGAATAATCAAAGCGTTGTAGATCAAAGCTGATAGCACAGCCGAATTAGTACTACTTAATTTCATAATATTCAGGCTTTGCAAATTAGCAGAGGCGAAAATTACCGGGATAATTGCAAAGTATTTAGCAATATCGTTAGCCAAGGAAAATGTCGTCAAGGCTCCACGAGTAATTAGCAATTGTTTACCAATACTGACAATATCAATCAGCTTTGTGGGGTCAGAGTCTAAATCCACCATGTTAGCGGCTTCTTTTGCTGCTTGAGTACCAGTATTCATCGCAACACCAACATTAGCTTGTGCTAGGGCAGGGGCATCATTAGTTCCGTCACCCGTCATTGCCACTAGTTTGCCTTCAGACTGTTCCTGCTGAATCACAGAGATTTTATCTTCAGGTGTGGCTTCGGCGATGAATTCATCAACTCCAGCTTC
Source organism: Aulosira sp. ZfuVER01 (assembly GCA_034530615.2). GTDB lineage: Bacteria > Cyanobacteriota > Cyanobacteriia > Cyanobacteriales > Nostocaceae > Aulosira. Next base: position 7,375 of record JAVRCV020000064.1, on the reverse strand, counting down.
TTTGGCAATCACCGAAGCAGTAATCCGGTTGTCCCCAGTTAGCATAATGGTACGTACTCCCATCCGGCGTAACTGGTCAAACCGTTCGCGAATACCAGGTTTGACAATATCTTTGAGATAAATGACTCCGTAGATTTCGCGGTCTAAGCAAACAGCTAAAGGTGTACCTCCTTGTTGGGAAACTCTTTCATAGGCAGTATTGAGTTCTGGTGTTTCCCATCCGTTACGAGAACGTATAAACCCGATAATTGCTTCTACTGCTCCCTTACGTACCTCACGCCCACCGGGTAGGTTTGTACCACTCATGCGGGTTTTGGCAGAAAATTCTACTCCCTCTGCGTAGTTGGGGTCAAAGTCTACCCTAGCGCCAAACTTTTCTGCTAGTCTGAGAATCGATTTGCCTTCGGGGGTATCATCAAAAACGCTAGCTATCCAAGCGACATTAGCAATTTCCTCCATTGAGTGGCCGTTGATCGGGATAAACTCTTCTGCCAACCGATTACCAAGGGTGATTGTACCTGTCTTGTCTAAAACTAGAGTATTAACATCTCCAGAGGCTTCGACTGCTCGTCCGGATGTGGCAATAACATTAAATTGAGCCACTCGATCCATACCGGCGATCCCTATGGCACTCAGCAAACCACCAATGGTTGTGGGGATCAAGGCCACTAACAAGGCAATCAAAATTGGGACGCTGACTGGACTTTTAACGGTGTAGGCAAATGCAGGTAGTGTTGCGACTACAAACAGAAACACTAAGCTGAGAACTGCTAGTAACACTGTCAGAGCAATTTCATTTGGTGTTTTACTGCGTTCTGCGCCTTCTACCAAGGCAATCATTCTGTCAATAAACCCTTTGCCAGAGTCGGCGGTGATCCGAACGATCAATTCATCGGAGATAATCCGCGTCCCACCAGTTACAGAACTGGCAATGTCCGAGCCTGATTCTTTCAGTACTGGTGCAGATTCTCCTGTAATTGCCGATTCATCTACCGAGGCTACACCCATAATTACTTCGCCATCAGCGGGAATAAAATCTCCTGCTACCACGTAGACAGTATCACCCTGTTTGAGGCTGGTAGATGGAACTTCCGAAATTGAACCATCGGCGGCGAGTTTTTTAGCGATCGTTTCTGATTTTGTTGAGCGTAAAGCATCAGCTTGGGCTTTACCTCTGCCTTCAGCTACAGCTTCGGCAAAATTAGCAAACCAAACGGTGAAGAACAAAATTCCTGTTAACAAGCCGTTGAAAAGTTGCGGGTTCTGCTGCTCAACTGGGCCAAACAGGCTGGGATCAATTGTTACCGCTAAGGTGATGATTGTGCCAATCCAAACCAAAAACATCACCGGGTTTTTGATTGCGTGTTTGGGATTTAACTTGACAAAAGCATCCTTAATTGCCCTCAAATATATGCCTCTGGCACCTGCTTTGGCTTTTTTGCCTGATTGGCGGCGATCGCCATGACGAGAACGAGGGGGTTTAGCTTTGGAGGTAGTTGCAACTGGTGGATTCATAGATTTGCTGAGTGAGGGGTGGTGTAGGGGCAGGGGGTAGGGAGCAGGGAGCAGGGGGAGCATTTGTCCACATCCCCCTCATCTTCCTCATCTCGCTAACTACCAGAGGCTAATTTAAAACCCTCTGCGATCGGGCCTAAAGCCAAAACAGGGAAAAAAGTCAGCACGCCCAAAATTAGAGTTATCCCCGCTGTCACACAAGTAAATAGCAGAGAATCGGTTCTTAGAGTACCGGGGGTTTCGGGTACTGTTTGCTTACGAGACATACTATCAGCTAGTAGCAGAATGGCAATAATCGGAATGTAGCGTCCTGCTAATAGGGGAAATAGACAACTCAAATTCCACCATAGGGCTGTAGGTGCTGGGTGGGTATTAGCTAGCCCTGCCAAGCCGGAACCGTTGTTAGCAGCGGCTGAGGCATATTCATAAACCACTTGGGAAATGCCGTGAAAACCTGGATTGGTAATCCCAGATAAAGAAATTGGGTAGGCTAAGGCGATCGCACTGGGAATTAATATCGCTATTGGATGTACCAGTAATACTATACTGGCGAGAATAATTTCTCGTTTTTCAATTTTGCGTCCTAAAAACTCTGGGGTACGCCCTACCATTAACCCAGTCAAGAACACGGTGAGAATTACGTAAATTAATAAGTAAGCTATTCCAGTTCCCTGACCTCCCCAGATAATCTGGAGAAACAAGTTAAATAAAGTTGAAAATAATCCTTGCGGCATTAAGGAATCATGCATTCCGTTGACAGCACCAGACATGGTGGCGGTAGTCATCACAGCCCACAGTGCTGTTTGTGCCCAACCAAATCGAACTTCTTTACCTTCTAAATTAGGGTTTTCTATTCCCAAGGTGCCATTGACGAGGGGATTACCTTGTAATTCACCGGTTGCTGTTATCCCAACCAAGACAACAAAAATTACAAACACCATCCAGAACAGCAGCCAACCTTGTTTGATGTTATTTGCAAATACACCATAGGTGTAAATCAAGGCTGCGGGAATAGAAATCATCGCTATGATTTCGATTAAATTAGTCGCACCATTAGGATTTTCAAAGGGGTGAGCCGAGTTAACGCCAAAAAAGCCACCACCGTTCTCACCCAACATTTTAATCATTTCAAAAGATGCTACTGGGCCTCTAGCTATGTACTGCGTCCCTCCTTCTAAGGTTTTCACTACTAAAGTTTCGGCTAATGTTTGCGGTACACCTAATATCAGTAAAGCGATCGCCCCAATCGCCGCTATGGGTAATAATACTCGCGTAATCGCACGGGTGAGATCGACATAAAAGTTTCCTAACTTTCTACCTGTCAATCCGCGAATGAAGGCAATTCCCACCGCCAGGCCAGTAGCTGCTGAGGTGAACATCAAAAAACCTAAAGCTGCTACCTGACTAAAATAGCTTAATGTAGTCTCACCAGCGTAGTGTTGTTGGTCTGTATTGGTCAGAAATGAAACTGTGGTGTGCAGTAAGGTATCCCAAGTGGGTGTACCAAAGCCATTGGGATTCCAAGGTAAGAACCTCTGAAAAAATATCAGTAAATACACTACAATGCCCATGACGAGGTTGCTGTACAGTATTGCTCTGATATACTGCCAACCTGTCATATTAACTTTCCTCTGGATACCTGCTAGTGCGTAAATGCTTCGCTCTATAGGATTCATTAAGGAGTCAAGCAGTGTTTTTTCTCCTTGAAAGACACGTGCTATGTATCTTCCCAAGATAGATGTAATGGCTATGACAATACATAGCGTTAGCCCAATTTGTAAAAAACCTTGTCCCATGTATTTCGCACTCAATTAAATTTAAGTTCTAGACAGCCAATTATGATAATTAATACATCAACTGCCTAAAAATGTCTCATATAAAGTCAATTCATTAATCTGGACTTACTATTTTTAGCTTTTAATATTTCCAGATGTTCTTGAAGTTTCTGTCAAGAACACTTAAATTTTGCTTTTTCTCATTTATCTGTTTCCAAACTACTATTTGTTTATACAATACATTTTCTGATGTTGCTACTTTCATATATTCATCTAGACAGTGACTCATGATATTTTTATTACACCATCCCCAGCTTGTAAAGTATAAGCTGACACAGTTTTAGCTCTTGCACTCCCAGCGAGACTGAATTTAGCAAAAAATTATATTGCATATTTAATTTTTTTGGAGAAAATAGTTACTGTTGTTTCTATAGACAAATACAATCTCAGATAATACACGCAATTAAACCTATCTATAAAAGAGTGGTAATTGCGGATTTTTCTTATGGAAATATTAAATTGATTGTCAAAATACCTATCGGTAATCTAAAGTCATTTTTAACCAGAGAATTAGGGGCAATTTTATCTAAAAATTGCATAAATTTCTGCCCCTGACAATTGCTGAAATATAGACAAGCAAAAGAGTGTTGAATACCTCTACAGGGGGTTGACTATCCAGAAATTATGGCATTTCTCTAGATTGTCCCTGGTAATGCGCAAGTTCATGTCGATGCTATCTTACACAAGTTAGAGGTAGGCGAGCGCAATCAAGCCATAATTTTAACGATTCCAAAAGGATTAGTCGCACTAAAACTATTGATTCACCAGATCAAAAATTGAAATTTTAATATTTTCTTTTAAAGATTTAAAAGTTTTCACTCTGACTTTGTCAAGATTATGAATTTATCGAGAATTTAACCACTCAGCAACTTGATTCCCAAACCTTCCTTGTAACTGCAATTAGCAGTAAAGCTGACTTCTGTGATTTGTTGCTCAATCTTGCGCTAAAGCGATCCTACTCCGTACCGTAATAACACAGTAGCTTTTGTAATCTTTATTTCATAAATTTATACAATAAAAAGCTTATTTTTTCTAAAAAAAGTATGACATCTAGAGTGTACTGAGTTAGATTTAAACCATTGTGTAATAAAAAGTTCTAATTACCAATTTCATTTGGGGATGGAAGCGAATGGCTCGCCAGACGCTTCCTATTTAGTGCTGTCTGTGTTCTCAAGACCAATTTAACTATCTAGAGTCAGAGTTTTATTTACCGAGTGCAATCATCATGAAACTAGTAGAAAAGACAAATTCTCAAACCCCCACTTATTTTGCTGATGTACTACCGCTCCAAATTAAAGATATTGTCTTTATAGATACGTCTGTTATTGATTATCAAAGCTTGAACGCTGGGATCAAACTAGGCTATCAAGTTGTAATTCTTGACTCTACAAAAGATGGTGTTGCACAAATCACCGAGGCACTGGCAGTAGGTAAATTTAAATCAGTTCACATTGTATCCCACGGTGGTGAAGGTAGTTTAAAACTAGGGGCAAATCCACTAAATGCAGAGAATTTAAACTGTTATGCAGAGCAGTTGCGGCAATGGGCAAATGTTTTAACCAATGATGCTGATATCCTACTTTACGGCTGTGATGTAGCCAGCAAAGAAGGTACAAAATTTGTACAGCAAATTAGCCGATTTACTGGAGCAAATGTTGCTGCTTCCACCACCAAAATCGGCAGTGCCGCTTTAGGCGGTAATTGGGATTTAGACTTTAGCACCGGGAAAATAAAAGCTACCCTGGCGTTTCAACCGGAGGTAATGCAGGCTTACAATTCTGTTTTAGCTAATGCTGGTGACGTAATTATCAATGAGTTTTCCCAAGGTAGTAGTGGAACAAAAGAATGGGTTGAAATTCTCGTTGTTACCGATAACCTCGACCTGCAATATCACAAACTAGTTGATGGCAATGACACCCTGGATATTACTCTGTCTGGTGATGGCTTTAAATCCTTAAAAGCCGGAACTGTAATAGTGTTATATAACGGTGCTGATGTTGATGGCACTATTGCTTCTGACTTAACTTACAGTCCTATAACTGGGGACTATGTACTACAAATCTCATCTCTTAATAGTACTGGACCATTTGCAGTTATTAATAAAAAAGGTTGGAGTAGCACAACAGGTGCTTTTGATAACAAAAGTAGCGCTGATGTACCCCGGCTACTGAACGATAGCTCTACGGAAATATATAAATTTCCCCGAACTCCTAGTCCAGATGGGCCTAACTTATCTTATCCAGTGGGGCGAGCTAGTGCTTACCTCAGTAATACAGCGTCAGGTGCTACTGATGCTGCTAACTGGTCAGTTGATTTTGTTTCTGCGGGTGCTAATCCCGGTTTAGCCAATGGCGGAGTTAACACGACCTGGATTAATAGCTTGCGTGTTAACAGCGCTCCTGTGCTCGATATAGCGGGTAATCCGACGTTACCAACCATTTATCAAAATATTCCCAAGGAAAGTAACACAGGAATTTTGGTTGCTGACCTGATCAAAAATCGCATATCGGATATCAATAACAATACTCAAGGGATTGCTGTAACTGAACTAACTGGCAACGGTACATGGCAATACTCCATTGACGGTGGTACTAGTTGGACGGACTTCGGTTCTGTATCGAATACTTCAGCTACGCTCCTGACAGGCTTAGTACCTTTATACAATAGCTCCTTAGGTAGCACACCCAATACCCAAGGCTGGCTACAGTTTGGAGCTTCACCAGCAGTTAACATACTCGGAAATAGCGTACCTGTGGGTGGGACTCAAACCATTGTTCAGACTACAACTGGTTTTGAAACCAAACTAGTTAGTACCCAGTCTGGGGGAGCTGGTTACAGCAACTACAATGCTGGTCTCCCAATTCAGCTGAACCCTGCATTGCCCGTTCTTGATGCTAATAAAGGCTTTACGCTGAGTTTCGATCTCAAAATCAACAGCGAAAGCCACAACAAAGATGATAACGGTGATGGAATTCAAGACCGGGCAGGTTTCAGCGTCACTGTTGTGACTAGTGATAATACCAAAGCAATTGAACTTGGCTTTTGGGGAAATCAAATTTGGGCACAAAACGATGGGCCGAACGTGCCTCCGGGTAGTACCAGAACACTGTTTACTCACAGTACTACAGAGAGTGTCTCATACGATACGATGAGTACACTCACTCATTACGATTTAACAATTAAAGGTGACACATATTATCTATTTGCTGCGGGTGGAACAGTACCAATTCTCACAGGTTCTCTACGTAACTACACAGCATTTGACCACACTGCTGCTGGACCCTTAGGAACATCCCTGCCCTATGATCCCTACGAAAGAACTAACTTCATATTTTTAGGTGATAATACTACCTCTGCACAAGCAGATGTTAACCTGAAAAATATAGCACTTCAGACAAATAACAGAGTCCGCTTTGTGCCCGCTACTAACTCCAACGGTACAGCTGACATTAAATTTCGTGGATGGGATGAAACAGATGGTTTAGCTAGTGGCACGACTGGTGTAAATACTGCTATTAGTGGTGGTACAACACCATTCAGTACAGATGTCGAGACTGCTGGCATTACCATTAACCCAGTGAATATGGTTATTGGCACAAATGCCAACGATATATTTGTAGCTACAACCAAAATAGATTTTTTTGATGGCAAAGATGGCTCAGATACGGTTAGTGCTAATATTGCCAATCTCCAGCAAAATGACACAATTAATGGTGGGGCTGGAGTAGACACCTTCATCCTCAGTGGTGGTACTAGCGCCAACAAAGTTACTATTGATTTGAGTAATCTCAGCAATCAACTTCAAGGGATTTCTGGGTTACTGGTTTCCAACTTCGAGAACTTCGATTTTAGAAATTTTGCAGGCACAATTAACTTAACTGGCGGCACTGGTAATAGCTCGATTATAGGTGGAGTTGGTGCAGACAGCCTCAGCGGTGGTGATGGAAATAATTACCTACTTGGTGGGGCTGGCAACGATAGTCTTGATGGTGGGGCTGGCAACGATATTCTCGATGGCGGTACAG
>JAVRCV020000063.1:0-72975 GCA_034530615.2 Aulosira sp. ZfuVER01 | reverse complement strand
GCTAAAGGCGACACAATTGACTTCTTTTTCATGCCCGCGCCAAGGTTGACCGATGGGGTTGCCGTTGCGATCCCACAAGCGGACAGTAGAATCATTGCTGGCACTGACAATCCAGTTGCCATCCGGGCTAAAGGCGACACAATTGACTTCTTTTTCATGCCCGCGCCAAGGTTGACCGATGAGGTTGCCGTTGCGATCCCACAAGCGGACAGTAGAATCATTGCTGGCACTGATAATCCAGTTGCCATCCGGGCTAAAGGCGACACAATTGACTTCTTTTTCATGCCCGCGCCAAGGTTGACCGATGAGGTTGCCGTTGCGATCCCACAAGCGGACAGTAGAATCATTGCTGGCACTGACAATCCAGTTGCCATCAGGGCTAAAGGCGACACAATTGACTTCTTTTTCATGCCCGTGCCAAGGTTGACTGATGGGGTTGCCGTTGGTATCCCACAAGCGGACAGTAGAATCATTGCTGGCACTGACAATCCAGTTGCCATCCGGGCTAAAGGCGACAGCATTGACCCAATTCTCATATTTGCGCTGCGATCGCCCGATGACCCGTTCTTGTAGTATTTGATCTAGCTCCCACAAACGCACAGTTTTATCGCCACCACTGATAATCAGCTTGCCATCGGGACTAAAGGCTAGGAAATTAACCTGTCCTTCATGTCCGCGCCAAGGTTGAGTTATGGGGTTGCCGTCAATATCCCACAAGCGTATTGTGCGATCGCAGCTACCACTAATAATAAACTTGCCATCAGGACTAAACGCTACAGAATTTACACGTCCTTCATGCCCGTGCCAAGGTTGACCGACGGGATTACCTTGGATGTCCCACAACCGCACTGTAGAATCACTACTACCACTAACAATAAACTTGCGATCGGGGCTAAAAGCGACGCAAATAATTTTTGCCTCATGTCTGTGCCAGGGTTGAGTGATGGCGTTACCTTGTAGATCCCACAAACACACCGTCCCGTCAAAACCAACACTAATAATAGAATCACTTTTTGGACTAAAGGTAACGGAAATAACTCCTTCCTTGTGTCCGCGCCAAGGTTGAGCAATGGCGTTACCTTGTAAATTCCACAAACACACCGTCCCGTCAAAACCAACACTAATAATGCAATTGCCATTTGAGTTAAAGGTGACGGAAATAACTCCTTCCTCATGTCCCTGCCACGGCTGAGTAATGAGATTACCTTGTAAATCCCATAAACATAAAATTCCATCAATACTGCCACTAATAATAAACTTGCCATCAGGACTAAAGGCTAGACAATTAACCTCTTGCTCGTGTCCCAGCAAAAATTGAGCAGTCGGATTGCCAATAATATTCCACAAGCACACCGTAGAATCACTACTGCCACTGGCAATAAACTTGCCATCAGGACTAAAGGCTAGACAATTAACCTCTTGCTCGTGTCCACGCAAGCTATTTGCTTCTATAGGTGTGTTCGTTGCTTCCTTTAAGCTTCCCAAAACAGAAGCTAGAAGCTGGTTTGGGTATTTCTCTAGATTCTCACCCATTGTTTGAATTGCCAGCACCAAACCCTCTAACGGTTGGACAGGAAGTAAATTCAAAACCCTGGCGGATTGCTCGCGCAGTTTTAATTCAGTCAGTGCAAGGTTTAACTTTTGAATCTCTTGTTCCTTTTCTCTCAAATGGCGATCGTGCCATCCAACACTAGGATGAATAAATTGATTAGCTTGTTCGCTGAAATAACCAAATATGTGCTCTTTTAGTTCTTTATAAGTCTTTGTTTTCAGAACTCGGTTTTGAATATTTTCGCTTTTCCACAATACATCCAGAGTGTATTCCAGAAGTCGTAAAGAATCACCTTGTTGGTGAAAATCATGAATAATTTGCTCAATTAGTCCTGGTTCAAAGGTAACGCCATTTCGAGCAGCAGGTTTAGCGATCGCTAACTTTAATTCATCATCGCTCATTCTAGTGAGTATACAACTATAGCGGTCGTGAAGCTTCGCAAGTTGCGTATACTCACTAAATCTATCCAAAAAACTAGATCGCATTGTTAAAACAATTTTGACAGAGCTATCCTGCTGCTGGATCAGTTGAAAGAGACTAGCAACAAATTTGTCACGTTCCGGCTTTGGAGTTTCCGTAAACAGTTCTTCAAATTGGTCAATAAAAATCAGAACATACTGATAATTTTGTTTGATAAATTTCACAATTTTAATTAGACCATCTTCTTTTATTTCTCGACTGCCATCCGCTATTTTTGATTGTTTTTCAGGGTTAAAATTAAGACTTTCATAAAGGGATTTAAAAGGATTTTTATTTGGTTGAAAAGTTATGCAAATTAAGGAATTTTCACGAAATCCTAAATAAGGAATTAAACCTGCCAGAATCAACGATGATTTGCCACTATATGCTACTCCCAAAAGCAAGAGTACATTATCTTGTTTTAAGCGATCGCTAATCTCAATGATCCACTTCTCCCGACCAAAAAATTTGTCTTTATCTTGAATTTCAAAAGTTTTTAGTCCTAAGTATGGAGAGTCTATTTTAAGTGGACGACGATGAATGTCCTCAGACTTACTGTCAGAAAACAAGTAGTATTCAGAAATACCTTGGACATGAGAGCCAATATTTATATCGCCTTCAGAACTGTTAACCATCTTATCTCCTTACCTTTGGACACCCCTGGCTAAATCTTTCCCTCAGTTATAGTTCCTCGGCTAATCTTTGTAAGTACTTCAACAAAATTAATTACCTTCTACTATAAATACCTTTATTCAGCAAAATTACTTAAGTCACTTTCAAAAATATGTAGTAGATTTGTCCTAAAACGCCCTAAATGACAAACGGGATGGAACTTTTTGATAACCTACACCTTGCTATGTTTAGCGGCAAAGGTGGAGTCGGAAAAACAACAATCTCCTGCACCTTTGCATATCGTTGGGCGCAGAAATTTGTCAACGAGCAAATTCTTTTAATCTCAACCGATCCGGCTCACTCTCTTGGAGATGTCTTACAAGTTAGCGTTGATGATATTCCTCGTCCCATAGCGGAACTACCCAATCTACGAGTCAGGGCGTTGGATGCAAAGCTTTTGCTACAAAAGTTTAAAGAACGTTACGGTCAGGTGTTGGAACTGCTAGTGGAAAGGGGTAGTTTTGTTGAAGGCGAAGATTTACTTCCAGTTTGGGATTTAAATTGGCCTGGACTGGACGAATTGATGGGTTTGTTAGAGATCCAACGCCTTTTCAATGAACAGCAGGTAGATCGAGTAGTAGTGGATATGGCTCCTAGCGGTCATACTCTCAACTTGTTTGGATTGATGGATTTTTTAGACACTTTCCTCCACTCTCTGGAACTGTTTCAAGAAAAGCATCGGTATATTAGTAAGACCTTTGCTGGCAGTTACACAAGCGATCGCGCTGACGAATTTTTGCAAACCCTGAAAGCTGAACTGTCGCAAGGTCGTCGTCTGCTTCAAGATCCTAAGCATACTGCTTGTTTGTTAGTTGCGATCACCGAACCAATGAGTTGGTTGGAGTCAAAACGATTCCTAGAAGCCCTACAAACCTTGCAGGTTCCTTGCGGAGGCTTGTTTGTCAACCAAGTCCTTGCCAGTGCGACTGACCCAGATCGTTACCAAGAACAACAACCGCTGATCGGTCAGTATACGGCTCTTGCTAACGAAAAGCCGATTTTTATCGTGCCACAGCAAGATAAGGAGCCTTTAGGGATTGTAGCCCTTAGCCATCTGATCGACCAAATCCATGTTCCTCAGCTTGAACCGCCATCTCCTATCGATCTACTCCCAGTTCAATGGCCTGAAACAATTCCTCCTAGCTTTGGAGATTTTCTCACCCAAGGTCGTCGCCTGTTACTAATTGGCGGTAAAGGTGGAGTAGGCAAGACCACAGTAGCAGCTGCGATTGGTTGGGCTATGGCTCAACGACATCCCGATCGCAAAATTCGCATGGTTTCCATCGATCCTGCTCACTCCTTGGGTGATGCCTTTGGTCTGAGTTTTGGACACGAACCATATCAAATAACTGCCAATCTTCGAGGTCAGGAAGTGGATAGCGATCGCATTCTCGATCGATTCAGAGCCGATTACCTATGGGAACTAGCCGAAATGATGAGTGGCGAAACCCAAACAAGCGAAGCCATTGAAATGGCTTATGCTCCTGTTGCTTGGCGCAAAATTGTCGAGCAAGCTTTACCAGGTATTGATGAAATGCTTTCCCTATTAACAGTAATGGAATTGCTAGAGCAACAAGAAGAAGACTTGATTATTTTAGACACTGCTCCTACAGGTCATCTTCTGCGTTTTCTAGAAATGCCAACTGCACTGGCAGACTGGCTAGCTTGGATTTTCAAACTCTGGATCAAGTATCAAAATGTCCTTGGTCGTACAGAGTTCATGGGGCGTTTACGAACTTTGCGACAGCGCGTAGTCAAAGCCCAAAAAGTGCTAAAAGACCCACAACAAGCAGAGTTCATTGGGGTTACGCTTAACCAGGCTAGCGTACTTGCCGAACAACAACGCCTATTCAAATCTCTGCAAGAAATAGGTGTCAGCCAGAATTACGTTGTTCTCAACCGCTTTACTTCTACAGCAACCATTAATTGCGATTTTCCAGGTTTGACAACGGTTCGCTTACCAGTGCTTCCTCGCTCAGTTCAGCCTTTAGAACGCATCCAAGCAGCAGCTGGCTGTTTATTTTAACGGCTAATTAGACTAAATACTTTCATACCCAGAGAGAAATTTATTATGCATCGCACTCCAAATCGCGGACAAATTCAAGCCAAACTTAGCTCAATGCCTCCTCAACGTTCACAAGCAAGAGTTTACTTAAATGCTTACAAAATGATGTTGGAAAAAGAGCGTTTAGAGCAGGAACTACAGAAACTCGAAGCACGCCGACATCAGATTCAGCAGCGTCTTGCTATTTTAAATAATCAAATCATCGCTGAAGAGGACATCACTCATCAGCAAGCAAATACTGACTTAGAGGACAATACACCCAAATTCAACACCATAACATTGGAATACTAAGTACTAAGATTTCAGCTTGCCTATTCTCCGCAACTTCCTTGCGCGGTTGTACCTGAAAAATTGCGATCGCTTCGGTAAACACTCACGCTTTCCTACTGTATACACAAGGAAAGGTGATAAAATAACCTAGAATTTTTCATCCTTCAATACTCTCTTCGACAAGAATATCGCCATTACCTACAATAGTATTTTGAAAATAAGCTCCGTGAGACCGACCGAAATCACTGAGGTAAGACCCTTTGAGATTAGCATTTTCAAATCTGGCACAAACTGCGTCAGCATTGGTTACACTAGCTCCTTCCAAGTTAGTACCAATGAACTTAGCCAGACTCAATTCGGCATAGCTGAGATTAGCCCCACTCAAGTTAGCTCCACTCAAGTTAGCAGCTAACAAATTAGCTCGACTCAAATTAGCCCCACTCAGGTTAACTCCACTCAAGTCAGCCTCTTCCAAATTGGCCCCACTAAAATCTCTCTCCCCAGCAGCATATCGCTGCAACAACTCAAGAGCAGTTATCTTCATCTACTGACCTTTGTATTGCAGAATTTACCATCCCATTTTGGTAAAGTGTATGCTAAAAAATCTTTTTTAAGTGCGATCGCCCTTTGATGTCGGATTATATGGGTATGCCGAGATTCTACAGAAACTAGCTTACAATTAGCTAACGAGTGCGATTCTCAGTCTCTTAAGTTAGATATTTTCGGAATTAGTTAACGGTATCTTCGTTACTTTCTTCTTTTTGAATTTTCAAAAACTCAGTGTTTAAATATATTTTATACGATTTAGGAGAACAATCTACTAAACCATTCTTATAATTTGGTAGATATTTCAATGGTGCATATGCTGGGCCATCACTCTTACAAATGATACTTACTAATTTTATATCTCTTTTATTAATACTAGGAATAGCAAACACACCTCCAACATAATGGCTTAGATCTATGCCCCAATTACCACCACAGGCTTCCTGCATTGCATAACTATAAATACCATTCACTGTTAATTGTCTATCAACTTGATTAAGAGTTTTAGTATAGTAAGCATAGCATTTTTTAGTATTAAAAAGAGATGAATTTGATTTTAATAGTTTTTCATTTTTTATTAAAAATATTTTGTGAGTTAAAAAATACTTTCTTTGAGACTGAAGCATAGCTTTAATTTGCTTTTCAGCTAACTCCTCATAATATAGTTCGTCCCCTGGCGAATATATATTAGTGCATCCAGCAATCAGCAAGTTAATTAAAACGATTTTAGTTAAAAAAAATATTCTAATAAACATAAAACTTTGTTATTTCCAAATATTTTGCACTATTTTTAGCATCTACATCACTCCCAATTAGAAGTTATTTTGCTAATAAAAAACTAAGAAAAAATTTAAGGATTTAGCTAATTTTTTAACATTAGCCAGATCGCTTCACAAGGAATGGAGAATCGACATCTAAAAGCCAATTCTCATCCATAAATTCTAGATTTTCATCATAAACAAGAACTAATTCACCAAGTTTTTGAGCATTGCTACTTGCAGTTTTCGTATTATCAACAGCATCAGCTATGAGCAAAAACTTTAGTTGTAAAAAACGTTCTTTGTGAGTAACGCCTATTGAACTGCTAACTAATTCGGCTTTTAGGGTACGAGGTAACGTAATTTGCTCATAATATTCATCTTGTTCATCCCAATAGCCACACACTTTATAATCACACTGGTCAAGATGTTCCTGAACAAGAAGATTAGCATCTAAACTTTGTAATATTTCAGTTAAATCTTGCCAAACTGGATGATTTTTTAATTCGAGCCTTGTCATAGTTATGTGGGTTTAATGTTCTGTTACCAAACCTGGGAAGTGCAATATACCATCAATAAATTTTGCATGAAATCGGCGATCGCCACCTTTACCTAAGACTTTAGATTTCAAATCATAGCCAGATTCTTGGGAAGCCACCAACCCAACATTACCGCGAGGAGGTACAAGCCCTTTCTCAATGGCTTTTAAATGTTTCCCCTTACGATCGTATTTTAATCCCAGCTTTATTTGTTCGCTGCCAAATGAAACTAACAGACCACTGATTGAAAGATATACAGTATCAGGTTGAATATCTGCCCAATTATCGGGTAAAGCTTCCATTAAATTAATACTTGTATAGTAGAAGCATAATTTATTTAAGTATAATAGCTAACAACATTTTTAAAATTAACGTGGGTCTCCAACGGAGGAGCACGTTAGTTAAAGCAATAAATCACACAAGCTAGGAAAAATTTCACTACTCTTGTGTGCGATCGCGTTCTTGCTCTTCTGCTTCCAGAATCGCTAACAAAAGAGCTTCTTCCTGAATTTCAAACTCTTCTTCAGCAATTTCTCCCATATCGAAAGCAAGTTGCAGTGCAAGAAGCTGCTTGCTGAGATTTTCTTTATCATCAATTTCAGTACTTGCTTGTTCTAAAATTTTTTCCCCAAGCCACGTTACCCCCATTAATGGACCGGTAATCGGTAATAGTAAAAAGCGCAGAACCATATTAATTTACACTTGTGTAGATTTATTAAAGCTGTCTCGCAAGACCGTAATCATGCTGATGACATCAATATTAGACATTAATTAATCTTATGTTGATGCCAAAATACGTTGGATTTGAGTCCAGTTAAGGCTTATTGACATCCGTATTTTATATATCCGATGTACAAAAAATTACTTTTTTATAAAATTTCTATTTAGGAGGTACTTAGAGCTTGACAACAGTATTAAATGCATCTCCCCAGCGATTTGTCAATACCCCTGCTATTCAACGCATCGCTCAACGTGCTTTGCGCTATCTACAGTCAGGTTTTTCAGTACATTTACGTGGTGCGGCTGGAGTCGGAAAAACTACTCTGGCAATGCATCTAGCTGATTTGCTCAACCAGCCTATCATCCTCTTATTTGGAGATGATGAGTTTAAAACCTCAGACTTGATTGGTAATCAATTAGGTTACACCCGCAAAAAGGTTGTTGATAACTTCATCCACAGCGTTGTGAAAGTTGAGGATGAACTCCGACAACACTGGGTTGATGCCCGATTAACCCTAGCTTGTAAAGAAGGATTTACGCTGGTTTACGACGAATTCAATCGCTCGCACCCGGAGGTAAACAACGTTTTACTTTCCGTACTTGAAGAGAGGTTGTTAGTCTTGCCAACAAACCAACAGCGAGCCGAGTATATCCGGGTTCATCCTCAGTTTCGGGCAATCTTAACATCGAACCCTCAAGAGTATTGTGGAGTCCATGCAACCCAGGATGCTTTGATGGATCGTGTTATTACCATCGATATGCCTCCACCTGATGAACTAACTCAGCAGGAGATTGTAATTCAAAAAACAGGCATAGATTCTGAGAAAGCAGACAAAATCGTGCGCTTAGTGCGAATGTTTTGGAGTCGCTCTGGCTCTGGACAAGGCGGTGGCTTACGTTCCTGCCTGATGATTGCTAGAATCTGCCACGAACACGAAATTTCCGTAAACTTTGAAGAGCCTAACTTCCAAGATATTTGTGCCGATATCCTGCTTTCTCGCACAAATGAAACTCGTATGGAAGCGACTCGGCTACTGGAAGAGGTTTTGAGTGAATTGTATCGTAGTACAAATACTCAATCTCAGCCAGCAGAAGAGATAATACCAGACAGCCAAAATCAGATTGCACTAGAACAACGAGTACCTTACGAGCATGAAGTTTACAACTACCTGTGCAAGTCTCCAGGAAAACGTTTCTCTGATTTGGCAGCAGAATTAGGGATCGATCGCAGTCAAATTGTAGCTGCACTCAAGTCTCTCAGAGAGCAGGGAGTATTATTGCAAATGCAGGGTAATGCCGAACTGCCCAACCTATCACAAGTGGCTTTTGATTCTGGCCATTTAATAAACAAATGAGTACTCATACTAACCGGGGAGTTATCACAGCAACTCAAGGTTCTACCTTGGCAGATATCCTCGAACGGGTTTTGGATAAAGGCATTGTTATAGCAGGAGATATTTCTGTTTCCGTCGGCTCCACAGAACTGCTCAACATTCGGATTCGCTTGTTGATTTCTTCTGTTGATAAAGCCAAAGAGATTGGAATTAACTGGTGGGAGAGCGACCCCTACCTCAATAGTCAAGCTCGTTCCTTATTAACAACTAATCAACAACTTCAAGAGCGTGTTGCCAGTCTAGAAACAGAACTGCGATCGCTCAAAGCACTCAATCCTATTAATCATCAGAATGCAGGCGATTAGCAAATCAAAAGGTTCCGATTCAGGTTTAGCACCGTTGTTATTGACGGTTGTTGAGCTGATACGACAACTCATGGAAGCTCAAGTGATTCGGCGCATGGATGCTGGCACTCTCAACGACTATGAGTTAGATCGAGCTGCCGAAAGCCTGCAAAAGCTTGAACAACAGGTTGTTAAGCTTTGCGAGATATTTGATATTGATCCAGCCGATCTAAATATTAACTTGGGTGAAATGGGAACTTTACTTCCCCAATCTGGAGGATACTACCCTGGTGAAACCTCTAGTCAACCCTCTATACTAGAACTCCTCGATCGCCTATTAAATACAGGTGTGGTGGTTGAAGGTGACTTGGACTTAGGACTGGCTCAATTAAACTTAGTCCATGCCAAGTTAAGATTAGTACTCACCTCTAAGCCCCTGTAACTTTTTGAAAGGCAGAGGGCAGGAGGCAGGAGGCATAAGGGAATTCTGAATCTTGCCCTTTGCCGTAACCGTTCGCGTAGCGTTCCCGCAGGGTAGCGAACTTGCGGTTTAAAACCCCGACAAGAGGAAACTGAATCCCTTTCTTAATAAAACCTTCTGCCCTCTGCCCTCTGCCTCCTGCCTTCTCATCTACATTCTTCTTGGTAATACATTTCTATGAGTTATGGCTTTTACATTTATGGCATTTTGACCTTACCTGCTCCAGAAAACTTAAATTTAGAGGGTTTAGATCGGCAACCCATACAAATTAAAATTTTGGATGGTTTTGCAGTCATCTACTCCGAAGCACAGCAGGAGCGTTATTTGGCAAGCCGTCGTAACCTGCTAAGTCATGAGAAAGTCCTTGAGGAGATCATGCAAGGAGGCGATGTCTACGACGGGCTACGCCAACGCAATTTACTACCCGTGCAATTTGGACTTGTGGTTGCAAGCTGGGAAACGTTTTCACAACAATTAATTCGTCCTCATCAAGAAGAATTGACGCAATTGTTAGCAAAGTTATCGGGCCGTCGAGAAGTTAGTGTCAAAGTCTTTTGGGATACCGAGGCAGAAATTCAGGGATTGTTAGCAGAAAATCCAGATATCAAAACCGAAAGGGACAAGCTAGCGGGTCAACCTCTGAATATGGAGCAGGTAATCCAAATAGGACAAGCCATCGAACAGGGAATGAGCGATCGCAAACAAGGCATCATAAATTTATTTCAAGGCACGCTCAACTCAATTGCGATCGATGTGGTGGAAAATAGCCCCCAAATGGACACAATGATTTACAACGCAGCCTACCTAATTCCTTGGGAAGCAGAATCACAATTTAGCGAACAGGTTGAAGCACTCGATCGTCAATTTGAAGAACGTTTGCGAATTCGCTACAACAACTTCACTGCCCCCTTTAACTTTGCTCGTCTGCGATTATTCAGTTCTAACTAAACAGCAATAAAAATTGAAAATCAAAAATTATTAGACCTCTTGCATAAATCATTTCATGGCTACTAAACAGTTTATTTCTCTGTAACTCTCTGCGCCTCTGCGCGCGCCACTTGCTTCAAGTCGGGAAACCCGCCCAACGCAGTGGCTTCTCTGCGTGAGATAAAAAATTCTTGTTTTCAACATTCGTGCAAGAAGCCTATTGAAATTAGATTTTTCTCTACCTTTTATTTAAGTAAAATCAATGGACGACATATTTAAAGGATTTGAACAGCTATTAGAAATAGCCAAAGCATTAGAAGAAAAAGCAGAGAAAGGTGAGTTAAAAACTTCTATTGAAATTCGCTCTCATAATCTCAGTAGTATTCCCCGGCAAGGCAATATTCCGAGAAGAAGTAATTCCAGCCGAGTCCGATCTAATTCCACCGTTGGCAGCACCGATACAGCGACACCAATGGATGATGTTGAAGTCACTCCCCCATCACCTCGGACGAACTCAAAAGCTCCTTGGCAAGATGTCGGCGGCTTGGGTGATGTTCTCAAGGAAATCAGAGAGTTAGTCGAAATTCCTCTAAAACGTCCTGATTTATTGGCGAAATTAGGCTTAGAACCTCCGCGTGGGGTTTTACTAGTTGGCCCTCCCGGTACAGGAAAAACTTTAACAGCCCGTGTTTTGGCAGAAGAGTTAGAGTTAAACTACATTGCCATCAATGGCCCTGAGGTGATGAGCAAGTATTACGGGGAAGCAGAAGCCCGTTTGCGAAGCATTTTTGAGAAAGCAACTCGTTCTGCTCCCTGTCTGATATTTATTGATGAAATTGACAGTCTCGCCCCAGATCGCAGCCAAGTAGAAGGTGAAGTTGAAAAAAGACTAGTGGCGCAGTTGCTGGGGTTAATGGATGGGTTTGCTAAAACTGAGGGCGTACTCGTACTAGCAGCAACAAATCGTCCCGATTATCTCGATCCGGCACTGCGTCGTCCGGGACGCTTCGATCGCGAAGTTCATTTTCGCGTTCCCGATCGCAATGGAAGATTGGAAATTCTCAAAATTTTGACAAGTGCCATGCCCTTGGAGACTGCGGTTGATTTAGGAGCGATCGCGGATTTAGCCGTCGGTTTTGTCGGTGCCGATATCAAAGCACTTTGTCAAAAAGCCGCCTACATTGCCCTGCGTCGTCAAGTCCCCTCGCTCAACAGTCCGATTCCTGAGAACATGACTATCATTCAGCAGGATTTTCTCGAAGCAATTAAGGAGATAAAACCCTCGGTTCTGAGATCTGTAGCAGTTGAAGCACCAAATGTAAGTTGGGATGACATTGGTGGATTGGATGATGTTAAGCAAAAACTTCAAGAATCTGTAGAGGGCGCACTCCTCTATCCCGAACTATACGAGCAAACCAAAGCCCAGCCGCCCCGTGGGATTCTGTTGTGGGGGCCGCCGGGAACGGGAAAAACATTACTAGCAAAAGCGATCGCTTCTCAGGCGAGAGCCAACTTTATTGCTGTGAATGGCCCGGAATTACTCAGCCGATGGGTAGGAGCCGCAGAACAAGCAGTCAGAGAACTCTTTGGCAAAGCTCGACAAGCAGCACCTTGCGTTGTGTTTGTAGATGAAATTGATACCCTAGCACCAGCACGGGGAAGATTCAGTGGTGATTCTGGAGTTAGCGATCGCGTTGTTGGTCAACTGCTCACCGAATTGGATGGGTTACATGAATGCCCGAAAGTACTGTTAGTAGGAGCAACCAATCGTCCAGAAACCCTCGATCCTGCCTTGCTCAGAGCCGGAAGATTAGACTTACAAATCAAAATCGATCTACCAGATCCAGCCAGCCGATTAGCAATTTTACGAGTTCACAATCTAGATCGTCCCCTCGTTGATGTCGATTTAGAAACTTGGGCGACAGTTACCGAAGGTTGGAATGGTGCAGACTTAGCTTTGTTGAGCAATCAAGCGGCTTTAAGCGCAATTCGTCGATACCGCGCCCAGGGATTAAGCGACTCCAGCTTGATTCAGATTACAAATGATGATTTCCAAGTTACATATCAGATGCTTGCCAATCAGCACCAATCTGAAGGCTTATAGATTCCCGACTTCTTTAAGAAGTCGGAAATCTGAACACCCCCAACCCATCGAAAATTTATGTCAATATACGCCTATGCGCTTTTACTACCGATCGCATCACCGCCTGTTTTACCTTTAGGGATGGAAAGAAATACCGAACTCGTTTACTCTTCTGGTTTAGCGGCGATCGTAGAGCCAGAAATCTTACTGGAGGCAATACAAACAACAGATGAGCGTTTACTTCAATCTGTGTTAACCCACGATCGCGTGCTTCGAGAACTTTTTCAACAAACTCCTCTTCTTCCCCTACGCTTTGGGAGCGGTTTTAACTCTGTAGAAACACTGCTGAATCATTTAGAAAAACACCAACAGCAGTATCTAGAAACCCTAACTCACCTAACAGACAAAGTTGAGTACACCTTAAAAGCTACACCCTGTAATTTGCTTGACGACTCTGACACTATTGATGCTAGGGGAAAAGCCTATTTATTAGCTAAAAAACAACGCTACCAAACACAGCAAGCATTTCAAGCACAACAATGCGAACAGTGGGAACTCTTGAACCAGTTAATTCTTAAAACATATACAAATGTTATCTGTGAAACTCGACAGCCAGATGTGCGACAAATCCACTTTTTAGCACAACGCAACGATTCAACGGTCAGTAAGCAGCAGTTTTCCCTTTGGCAAGTACAATGCTCGCATTGGCAATTGGCAATAAGCGAACCTCTGCCACCCTATCATTTTCTCGAAAATACTATTATATAAATTCATAAAAAATAATATTTAAAACTTGTCAAGAAAAAATCAAGATAAGATGATTTTTTCTTGAATTTTTTTAGACAAAAAAATGTTGTGAACTTTTAAGTATTTTTTTATTATTTGCTATTTAGCTTATATTTTTGGGAAAACTAAATTCAGGAAGAATAAAACACATTGTGTAAGTTTTACCTACTGCTCGCGCAGAGCAAGATTAAACCAATAATTAAAGTTATGTGAGGAAAATAAAATGGCTGTTGAAAAAGTTAACTCATCTTCAAGCCTGGCTGAAGTTATTGACCGCATTCTAGACAAAGGAATTGTAGTTGATGCTTGGGTGCGTGTTTCTTTAGTTGGTATTGAATTGCTAGCAGTCGAAGCTCGCATTGTCATTGCTTCAGTTGAAACTTACTTAAGATATGCAGAGGCAGTTGGTTTAACATCTCAAGCTGCTGTTCCGTCTGCTGCTTAACACCACATTAGAAAAAGGGAGTCTTCATGGCTCCCATTTAATGTTTCTAGTTAAGAAAATAGGAGATTTCATCTGATGGCTCTCAAGAATTTATGGGAACAAGAGCGATCGCAGCGATTGCAAATAACTGCTGAACGCCGTCAACAAGTTAACCAATGGAAACAGCTAACTCAACAAGAATTGCAGCTGCAAGCAGATTTACTTCATCAAGAATTGAACAGTTCTGTTAGTAGCCTTCACAACAACAGGAAGTTACAACAGCAGCAATTTCAGCAAGAGATTGTAGAACGGCAATTAGAAATATTGCAAATAAAAACAGATGTCTGCCAACGCCAGCAAGAATACCGCCAACAGCGGGCAGCAAAGGCTCAGGTATTATTCCAAGATTTGCAAAATTTCCGAGCAATTTTACATAAAAGTGTTTGGGGCGATGTCTCCGACGGGCTGCGCCTACGCAGTCATGAACAACCAGTTTCCCCGACTCCTGCTAAACAAGAGAAATTAGTTGCAACAGTTCCAAAATGGTCAGTTTCCCGTTCTTCAATTAAAGCCACTGGTTTTCGTCCTGCCGTCACTACCATGACTAGGAAAGTGCCTGCGTCAAATGCAGATACTCTTAGATCCAAAGTGCAGCAATATATTCAGCAAGCTGAAGGAGCTACTCTAATAGAAATTGAAGAAGTAATAGGCTTAAGCCGGGTGCAAACGATAGATATCCTGCGCTCTTTGATCAAGCAAGGGTTACTAGAACAACGCGATCGCCAATACTTTATTCGGCAACAAGCAATTTCTTGACAAACTCAATCTCATTTTTTGTAATTGCAGACTAGCTGTTAGGCGATCGCTTGTGTCTTGTGTCTTCAGCAGGCACATTACGCAATCGATAAGCATT
Organism: Aulosira sp. ZfuVER01; assembly: GCA_034530615.2. GTDB lineage: Bacteria > Cyanobacteriota > Cyanobacteriia > Cyanobacteriales > Nostocaceae > Aulosira. The sequence continues at coordinate 58,102 of JAVRCV020000063.1, read as the reverse complement.
AAAGCTGGTCTATGCTTTGTAGTATTCAACATTTCCATCTTTTTAAGGTTTGTATTAATCGGCAATTGTCTCAGTATATGTAACGTTGCAGAAGTAATATAGATAACCGATTTCTAATTAAAAAAGAGCTTAAATCTTTGTTCGAGCTTCCGGCTTTAAACTTTAAAAATGTTCGGATTGGAAAGGGATATAACAAGCTAGGGTAGCTGAATCGAGGTTTAGACCTGTGCTATTGGCGATCGCACGATGAGGTTAATAAGCTTGATTGTTTGAGGAATTCTAATGTAAATGCAAAACTCAAGATATATAAGGAGGTGCGATCCATTGTGAAACAATTGATCGAGCAACTTCAAACTAAATTATTCACAGGCAGGCTGAATCTTGGAGCTAAGGACGGGCCGACTTGGACGCTATATTTTCGTTTAGGACGATTAATTTGGCAGGCTGGCGGTTCTAATGCCGATGAGCGATGGCGACGATACTTGTCGCAATACTTTCCTAATCTGGATGTGACAAAGTTGGAGGGGCTTGTCTCTCCCCAGGAAAATTATCGCGAGTATTGCATTCTTGCTAAATTGCGAGAACAAAAATTAATCGAACAACAACAACTTGTTAGCCTGATTACAAGCTTAATAGCTGAAGTTCTGTTTGATATAATCCAGTTCGTTGAAGCCAAAAGAAATAACAACAATCCAGCAGGGCAGTTGTCATATACTACCGTTGTTGGTGAAGTTCCTGGGTTTCTCCTAGCTGTAATACCAACTGAGGAAGTCTGGAAACAGGCTACACAAGCTTGGCAAGAATGGCGAGATGCAGGACTGGCAAGTTACTCGCCCAATTTATATCCTGTCATTCAACAACTTGAGTTACTCCAAGGACAAGCATCCTCTAAAGTGATTATTTCTCTAGTTGATGGCACAAAAACTTTACGAAGTCTAGGGCAAAAAATCGGCCGGGATGCCTTAGCTTTGACTCGGGTATTGATGCCATTGGTAAAAACAGGAGCGATCGCTTTTTCACCCACCCCAAGCCCCAGAAAGGTTGGAATTAGTCAAGAAATTAGCAACCCGTCGAGTGCAGTTAATCATCCCAATTCTTCACTGAAGACAGAAGAGAAAACTGTTATACAAACTGCTCCTCCAGCGGCTAGCAAACAAATTGTCAGTCCGTCGAGTGCAGTTAATCATCCCAATTCTTTACTGAAGACAGAAGAGAAAACTGTTATACAAACTGCTCCCCCAGCGGCTAGCAAACAAATTGTCAGTCCGTCGAGTGCAGTTAATCATCCCAATTCTTTACTGAAGACAGAAGAGAAAACTGTTATACAAACTGCTCCCCCAGCGGCTAGCAAACAAATTGTCAGTCCGTCGAGTGCAGTTAATCATCCCAATTCTTCACCGAAGACAGAAGAGAAAACTGTTATACAAACTGCCCCCCCAGCGGCTAGCAAAACAATTATTGATGTCTCAAGGCCTTTAGTAGCCTGTGTAGATGATAGCCCGACAATCTGTCGCAGTTTGGAGGAAATTCTCACTCATCAAAATTATCGCTTTGTTGGCATTCAAGATTCCTTGACGGCAGTTTTAAAGCTAATTAAAAGCAAGCCCGACTTCATTTTTTTAGATCTTTTGATGCCAAAAGTGAATGGCTATGAAATTTGTGCTCAAATCCGTAAAACTCCAAGTCTCAAAGATGTGCCAGTTGTCATCCTAACTGGGAAAGATGGAATAGTAGATCGGATGCGAACAAAATTAGTAGGAGCAACTGACTTTTTGGGTAAACCCGTAGAGGCAGAAAAGGTACTCAATATGCTTCACAAGTATTTAACCGTTTAGGTTGAAGCGACAGTCATACAACAGGCTCCTTTACACCCATTTTCAAGACAGCTATTCATGCCCAATTTTGGCACAACCAAGCATGAAAATTCTTAAACCTTCCTTCTGCCACGGCAGTTGCTTTATGCCGAGGAACCTGTCCACCGCACTGCCTCCTCTGCCTTATTTTGAAACTCTGAATTAAATAGTTAGGAATAAAAATGAAAAAAGTTCTTTTAGTTGAAGATAGTCTCACAGAATCCGAAAAGATGACACGTTTCCTAGAGCAAGGAGGATATTCAGTTTATGAAGTTCGCAGTGGTGAAGAGGCTCAACTGCGGTTGAAACAACAAAAACCTGACTTGATATTACTGGATTTGATTTTGCCAGGACAAAGTGGATTTGAGTTCTGCCGCAAGTTAAAAGCCGATCCGATAACAAAAGCAATCCCGGTAGTGATTTGCTCAACTAAAAACACAGATGTTGATAGAACTTGGGGCAATATGAGTGGTGCTGATGCCTATTTAGTCAAACCTGTAGATGAAAATACCTTGCTCCAGACTGTTAGTAAATTTATTCGCTAAAGGAAGCTGGGGCAATGGTACAGAGCAATGATAGCTTTAGAGCGCTACCCATAACTAGCCAATTTCCACTTGATAACTCTCCCCAAGGAAACAACCAGAGGTTTTTAAGATTTCCGTTAAATGGAAAGGTAAATGGGTTACTCCCACTAGCTGAGTTGCGGGGAGTAATTCAAGTTGCACTCACAGAGATTTTACCAGTGCCACAGGTAGCAGAATTCTTGTTAGGCATCATGAATTGGCGGGGAGAAGCTATCTGGATTCTTGATTTAGCAGGTTTACTGGGAGCAACACACTGGTGTCGGCGAGAAAATGTACGCAACTCTGGCATGGCGATGCTTGTTCAAGTCCAGAATCAAACTGTCGGGCTATTGGTGGAGCAAGTCAATACCATTGAAGTTTACGATTCCCAAGAACGGTTAGCGATTTCGGCATCAATGTTACCCGCCCGACTCAAATCGTTTTTGCAGGGTTACTTTATGGATGCTCAAGGTAGCCCTTTGATGTTAGTTGACACCGATGCTGTGATTCAAACCCTTCAGTCTATTTAACACTCTGCATTCTACTTATTAACTCCGACAACCTTAATAGCAAGAAAGATTATGGTAACGCAACCCAATCTTACACCCAACCAACCACACTCAAATTTCAGCAACGGTTATAAAGATGCCGATAACGGGCATACCGTTGGTTTACCTGCACAACAACAAATCACCTCCACTCTAGAAGAATTGCGAACTGAACTGGATCAAGCTGATTGGGTGGAAACAGGGCCATTGCGAGACAGAATCCGCAAGTTAAAAGAATTGGTAAGTGTGTTGCCATATCAAGACAGAGGAGATGGATTAGAGGTAGAGCAAGTACAGGCGATCGCCAGCAAAATCCGCCAATTTTCCGATCTAGATACCTTGCTTGCTACTGCTGTTATGGAGTTACAAAGTGCCCTGCAAGCCGATCGCGTAGTGGTGTATGAGTTTACCAATCCGACGCTGGGGATAGTTGCTGCGGAGGCGATGAGAGATGGCTTTACCCCAATGCTAAAGGAAAAACTGCCCGCCATCACCTTTGGGTTAGGTTCTGCCAAGCTTTATCAACAAGAAAAATTAGTAGCGATCGCGGATACCTACACTGCAAGCTTGTCTCCTTACCAAAAGCAACTCTTGGATCGGTTTCAGGTAAAAGCTTGTGTGAGCTTGCCAATCTTAACAAAAGATGGGGTTTGGGGTTTGTTGGTAGTGCAGCAATGTACTGCACCTCGCCAGTGGCAGAATGCTGAAATTCGGTCGCTAAAATTGCTCGCGCAGGAATTAGAAGCGCAACTGCAAGTTGCCATGATTCAAGCTACATTGCAACAAGAAGTGGAAAAAGACCAAATTCTTACTGGTGTAGCAAATAAAATTCTCCAGTCCAAAGATGTGGATACCATCTTTCGCGTTGCCACCCAAGAAGTGCGACAGTCACTAAAATGCGATCGCGTGGCAATTTATCGTTTCAAACCAGATTGGACTGGAGAATTTGTTGCTGAATCTGTTGGAACTGAGTGGGTTTCTCTGTTAGAAGAACAGCGAAACAATCCAGCAATTGTCAATAACGTTAACTATTGCAGTGTGAGGCACCTTGCAGAGGAAGGGGGATTAGCTGGGACAACAGGGCGATCGCACAGTGCAGATAGCTACATTCAGCATACCCAAGGCAAAACTTTCCATCGCGGACAGGTTTATCGAGTCACTAATGATATCTACAGTGCTGGTTTTTCAGACTGCTATATCAAAATTTTAGAAAGCTATCAAGCCAAAGCATATATTATTGTTGCCATCTTCCAGGGAGAACAATTGTGGGGCTTGCTCGCTGCTTATCAAAATTCTCAGCCTCGTCAGTGGAAAGATAGCGAAGTGCGACTGATGGTGCAGGTGGCATCTTTGTCTAGTATTGCTATTCAACAGTTGCAATATCAGCAACAACTTTATCAACGCTCTGAGGAGTCAGCCAAACTTATTGAACGAGAACGTACGGTTTTCGGCATTATTGAAAAGATTGGGCAAGCAACGGATATTCAAAACATTTTCCGCACTGCAACCCAAGAACTGCGCCGATTCCTAAAATGCGATCGCGTAGTCGTTTATCAATTTTATCCGGACTGGAGTGGAGAAGTTATTGCTGAATCTGTGGCTGCTGGTTGGTCGTCACTGTTGGAGATGCAGGAACAAGAGGGCATTTTAAAAACAGGTATGATATCTTCAGAGCGTTGCAGTGTTAAGGATTATGGCTCCCCTGCGAAACTTGATACCGATACATATCTCAAGGAAACCCAGGGTGGAATGTACGCCAAAGGAACGCGCTTCCGCAAAGTTAACGATATTTATGCTGCTGGTTTTTCACCTTGCTATTTAGAGTCATTAGAGAAATTCCAAGCTAAAGCGTACATTATTGTTCCGATTTTCCGCACTGGTAAGCTTTGGGGTTTGTTAGCAGCCTATCAAAATTCTGATGTGCGGAAATGGACTGAAGAAGAGACTGGCGCTTTGTTGCAGATTGGCGAACCGTTGAGTATTGCCCTCCAACAAGCTGAATATATCGAACAGCTACGGTTAAAAAATATACAAATGACCCAAGTAGCTGAAGTAGAAAACGCCATCGCGCGTATGGCGGAGAGAATGCGTCATTCCCAACAGCCAGAAACGATTTACCGCACTACCTTGGCAGAATTGCGGCAGTTGTTCAAATGCGATCGCCTGGCAATATATCACTTCAATCCAGATTGGGGTGGTGAATTTATTGCCGAATCTGTGGGAAGTGACTGGGTGCCTTTGGTTGGCCCCGATATCAAAACCGTATGGGAAGACGAACACCTACAGCAAACCCAAGGCGGACGCTATCGCAACAATGAAACTTATGTCGTCAATGACATCTATACTGTTGGTCATGCCCAGTGCCACATCGACCTGCTGGAGCAGTTCCAGGTTAAAGCCTACACCATCGCTCCGATTTTTGTCGGCAACAAACTTTGGGGTTTATTAGGAGCTTACCAAAATAGCGGCCCCCGCCAGTGGAATTCCGAAGAAGTGCGATTGCTGACCAAATTGGGGATTCAGTTGGGGTTAACCGTGCAGCAAGCCGAGTACATCGAACAACTGAAAACGAAGAATGCTGAGTTGGCGCAAACAGCAGAAGAGGAACAAGTGCTGACAGCGATGGTGGAAAAAATCCGTCAGGCACAGGATACAGATACAATTTTCCAGAATGTGCTGCCAAGTTTACGCAAACAACTACAATGCGATCGCCTAGCAGTATTTCGCTTTCATCCCGACTGGAGTGTGGAGTTTGTTGCCGAATCCGTAAAAGATAAATGGTTATCTTTAGCTGGTTCCGACATCAAAACGATTTGGATGGACGAACACTTACAAGAAACTCAGGGCGGACGCTATCGCAATCATGAAACCTTTGTTGTCGATGATATTTACACTGTCGGTCACGTTCAGTGCTACCTAGAGATATTAGAAAAAATTCAGGCCAAAGCTTACGCGATCGCTCCTATCTTCACTGGCAGCAAACTCTGGGGCTTTTTAGGAGCATACCAAAATATTGGCCCTCGGCAGTGGAAATCTAAGGATGTGCAGCTGTTGCGAAAACTAGCTTTGCAAATGGGTATTGGCTTGCAGCAGATTAAGTATATCGAACAGCTCAAGAAGAAGAATGCAGAGTTAGCCAGAACCGCAGAAGGGGAACGAGCGCTGACACGGCTGTCAGAAAAAATTCGCCAAGCTCAAGAGCTAGATACAATTTTCCGCAATGCTCTACCAGAATTGCGATCGCACTTGGAATGCGATCGCCTCGCAGTGTATCGTTTCAATCCAGATTGGGGTGGGGAGTTTGTTGCCGAATCTGTAAGTCGTGAATGGGTGGCTTTGGTTGGCCCAGATATCAGGACTGTATGGGAAGACGAACACCTCCAACAAACCCAAGGTGGGCGCTATCGCCACAACGAGACCTTTACGATCAATGACATTTACACTTCTGGTCATGCTCAGTGCCACATAAAAATTCTCGAGCAATTCCAGATTAGAGCTTATATCATCACCCCGATTATTGCTGGAAACAAGCTCTGGGGTTTGTTAGGAGCATATCAGAATGACGGGCCGCGGCAATGGCAAGATAATGAAATCAACTTGGTAACCAAAATCGGCACGCAGTTTGGGGTTGCCGTCCAGCAATCGCAATACTTACAGCAAACCTTAAACAAGAATGAGGAACTGACAAAACTGGCAGAACGGGAAGTAGCAAACGCCAGATTTTCCTATCGCTTGCCAAGTCGGTTAACAGAGATGGCCCAAAGTCATGGTGATGTTCTGGAATTTGTCCAGTTTGCCACCCACGAACTTCGTCAGCTACTCAAAGTAGATCGAGTTGGAGTTTACCGTTTTGAGCCTGATTGGTCTGGAGAATTTGTAGTTGAGTCTGTGAGTGGGGATTGGCCAAAGCTTGTGGGAACTAGCCTTGCCAGAGTTAGAGATACCTTTCTTCAGTACAACAAAGGCGGGCGTTATGCCCGCAAAGAAAGTTTGCGGGTTGACAATATATATGGTGTCGGTCATGACGAATGCCACATTCAATTGTTAGAAACGTGGGGAACTAAAGCCTACATGATTGCGCCGATTTTTCAAGAAGATCGGCTATGGGGGCTGATGGGAGTTTATCAAAATAGCGCAGCACGCCAGTGGGAGCAATCAGAGGAGGATGTTCTCAACCAAGCCAGCGTCCAGATTGGTATTGCCCTGAATCTTGCAGAATACCTCAAACAGGTTCGTACTCAAGAGCAGCAACTAGCAGAAGCAGCAGAGCGCGATCGCACCGCCCGGGAAAAACTGCAACAAGGAGCTATACGGGTTCTCATGGCTTTGGAACCATCCTTCAGGGGCGATCTCACCGTTCGCGCGCCCCTATCTGAAGATGAAATCGGCACGATCGCCGACGGTTACAACACTACGATCCAAAGTTTACGAGATTTAGTCCGACAAGTGCAGATTGCTGCCAGCAGGGTGAGTGAAACTTCCAGTAACAACACCACCTCAGTAGTAAAACTATCTGACCAAGCTCAACAGCAAGCAGAACGCCTCGAAAACGCTCTGGAACAATTACAAATGATGGTAACTTCCACCCAGGTAGTTGCTACTGATGCCCAAAGAGTAGGACAGGCGGTGCAAAGAGCTAATAACACCGTCCAAGCTGGCGATTCCCTGATGGAAAAAACCGTAGATGGCATTTTGGAGATTCGGGAAACCGTGTCCGAAACAGCCAAGAAGATTAAACGCCTTGGTGAAGCTTCTCAGAAAATCTCGAAAGTAGTGAGTTTGATTGAAAACTTTGCCACTCAAACTAATTTGCTAGCACTTAATGCTGCGATCGAGGCTACTCGCGCTGGAGAATATGGCAAAGGCTTTGCGGTGGTTGCAGATGAAGTTCGTTCCCTGGCTTATCAGTCAGCGAGTGCTACCACAGAAATTGAGCGACTCGTGCAAGAAATTCAAAGTGGAACCAACGAAGTTACCGCAGCAATGGAAGTAGGGATTACCCAAGTTGTCCAAGGCTCGAAATTGATCGATGAAACTCGTTATTCCCTGAGTGCGATCGTGGCAGCTACCAACGAAATTGGTGGACTGGTACAAGGAATTACTCAAGCAGTTTCCAACCAAAGTCAGCAATCTCAGATATTGACAGAAGCGATGATGGATGTTTCGGCGATCGCCCGCAAGACTTCACAAAGTGCAATGCACATTTCCGAGTCTTTTGAGGAACTACGGATGACTTCACAACAACTGGAAACCAGCGTTAGCCAGTTCAAAGTTGACTAAGTAGGTCGTGGTGAATATTTATTCTCAGGATAAGGCAGGAGGCATGGGGTAGAGGGGCAGAGGGGCGGAGGGGAAAGAACTTGTACAAAAACTCTCCCCTGCTCCCCTGCCTCCCCTGCCTCCCCTGCCTTAACAGATAAATCTCCTTGACACCAAGCGTATTGTGTTATGAACACCGATCCCAGTAATCAACGGCAGTTAGAGCAGGCTTTTCTGGCTGAAGCGGCAGAGTTGTTGCAAACCATCGAACAGAGTCTTATCGGTTTACTTGATGAAAAAACCACAGACAAAGTTCACGCTTTGATGCGAAGCGCCCATACTCTCAAAGGGAGTGCTGCCAGTGTTGGACAGGAAACGATTAAGACAATTGCCCATCATTTGGAAGATGTATTCCAGGCGTTATACCCGCAAGAATTGGAAATCGATCCAGAATTGGGTGCTTTGCTTCTAGATGCTTATGAGTGCCTGCGAACTCCATTGAGTGCAACCTTGATGGGCTTAACCTGCAATGAGGCAGAAATACTCGATAAAACTGCCTCAATCTTCGCTCAACTGCAACATAAACTAGGCGACTTTTTTGGTCGTGAGGCTCCGCTTCCCAGTTCAGAAGAACTTGGCTTTGATGTGGTAGAGTCAATCTTTTCCGGGAGTGTACCCCAGGATTTGCAACACCTGGAAGCTGACATCCAAAGCCAAGATCCGCAACAAATTCAAACAACACTCAGTTCCCAAGCAGAATTTTTTGCCGAACTAGCAGCATCTTATGGCTTATCTGGATTGGGAGAAATTGCTCAGGCGACCCTCAACGCCCTCAAAGCGCATCCAGACAAAGTACGGCAAATCGCTCAGGTGGCTTTAGAAAATTTTAAAGCGGCTCAAGCAGCAGTACTCGCAGGCGATCGCACTCAAGGCGGAGAAATATCTCCACAATTGCGAGCATGGGCAGGGTTAACTACTCGTGTTCCAGAACCGCAAGGGCAGCCAGTTTTCATCGCTGCCCAACTAACACCAACGACTACGAATCAGCCATCCCCCCTCCTCAATGCCAGCGAAGCAGAATCAATTTGGTCGTTTTTCCCCAAGCGAACTGATAATTCCGTAGCGAAAGCACCGGAGGTACTCGAACCAATTTCTCAGGATGCGGTAGTAGCCCCCTCTGCCATAGATCGGATTTTACAGTCAATCTGGATAGGAGATTCACAGACATCCTGCCGCTACTCAGATTCAGATCGGCCTGCCTCTCCACCACCAGCGCCAAGCCTCCAGGTTCAGTCATCGGCATCACTTCCCACTATCCGAGTAGCGATCGAACAACTCGATCGCCTCAGCCACACGATTGGGGAATTGCTAATCAACGAAAACCAACAAAACCTACAATCTAATCACATCCACAAAGCAGCTCAAGAGACTCTACTACAGTTTTTGCACTGTCAACAACAACTTAGTAAAGTTTTTACTTGGTCGGATCGACAACTGGTTCCCGAACGCGCAAAGCAGCGATACCCACGCTGCTCAATTGTCCGTGCTTCCCCAACTGCCCAGGCACAATCTAATTTTGATGCCTTAGAAATGGATAGCTATAGCGAGTTGCACATTCTCCTGCAAAATCTCACAGAAGACATGGTGCAATTAGGAGAACGGATTGAGACTTTTAATACTTTAGTTCAGCAATCTCGCTTCAGCCTCGGCAAGCGCAAGCAACTCCTTTCAGGAGCGCAGGAAGATTTGCTGCAAGCCAGAATGGTTCCCCTGGGAACAGTGTTAAATCGCTTTCCCCGCCTCCTGCAACAGATGGTAGCAACTTATCATAAGCCTGTTGAACTCAAGCTTGACGGTACGAAAGTACTGGTAGATAAAGCCATTTCCGAGCAGCTGTACGATCCCTTGCTACACATGATTCGCAATGCCTTCGATCACGGCATTGAATCAGTAGAAAACCGTAGACAGCAAGGTAAATCAGAAACCGGAACAATTACAATTCAAGCCTATCATCAAGGCAACCGCACTACTATTGAGGTACGAGATGATGGTCGAGGATTTAACTGGGAATCCATTCGTCAGCGAGGTATAGAAAAACATCTGCTGACACCGGAACAAGCAGTCTACGCCTCCGAAGACCAACTGGCAGAGTTATTATTTGAACCAGGCTTTTCTACCGCTACCCAGATTGGTGAATTATCTGGTCGCGGTATCGGCTTAGATGTCGTTCGCACGCAATTGCAAGCTTTACAAGGTTCGATTGTGGTGCGATCGCTTTCAGGGCAGGGAACCACCTTTATCCTGCAATTGCCTCTGAGCTTGACAACAGCACGCTTGCTTGTTTGCCAATCTCAAGGTATTACTTATGCCTTGCTGTCTGAAGGAATTAGCCAGGTTTTATTACCGCAGCCAGACCAGATTCAAGTGCAGCAATCTTTACACGGCCAAGGCATCCAAAAATTCTGGCAGTGGGGAGAAGGGCAAAATCAGCAACTAGTTCCCATCCGCCCGCTTGCCAATTTGCTGGATTACAAATATCCTTTACTCACCCAAGACCACAATTTAACCCTCAGTCCTTTTCCAGTCAAACAACGGAACACCGTCGAACCTCTGCTGCTGTTGCAAACAGAGCAGCAATACCTATGTTTGCAAGTCGATCAGATTTTAGTCGAGCAGGAATTAGTAATTAAATCCCTCGGCAGAGTCCTGACTTTACCTAGTTACATCCAAGGCTACAGTGTCTTGGGAAATGGTAGTCTCACCCTCACCATTGATCCGTTGGAGTTAGTTCGCCAAACCTGGGAGACAGATATGATGCCGACTTCTCAGGCATCCAGTCTTGCAACTAAACTATTGCCTGCGCCTGAGCCTGTTCTGGCTCTAGAGGGGCAGCAATCCGAGCTAACGATAACGCAACCGCAGCAACAGCCAATCGAAGTTAATACAGCCGTTGCTCAACCTAATCGACAGACGGTGTTAGTAGTGGAAGATTCAGTTGTCCAAAGGCAAAGTTTGGTGCAGACGCTCCAGAAAGCCGATTATCAAGTGTTGCAAGCAGGTGATGGTCGAGAAGGGATCGCGCAAATGCTGCAAAACGGTGATGTCAATCTGGTGATTTGTGACATTGAAATGCCACGTATGAATGGATTTGAGTTCTTAGAACACCATCGCCAAGACGAGCGTTTGGCAGGGATTCCTGTGGTGATGCTGACTACCCGTAGCGGACAGAAGCATCGCCAATTAGCTTTAGCTCTAGGGGCGAAAGCTTACCTGACCAAACCCTATTCCGAACAGAACTTCCTAGCCACGATCGCTGAATTGGTTAATACCTGAGATAAGGCAGGGGAGCAGAGGAGTAGATAGAGATGGAAAAAGAACCAATTAAAAATCATCAAGACTTGAAAGTCTATCAAATGGCATTCGATGGAGCTATGAAAATCTTTGAACTCTCTAAAAAGTTTCCTGTCGAGGAGCGGTATTCATTAACAGATCAGATCCGTCGTTCGTCACGTTCTGTTTGTGCAAATCTAGCTGTTCGCGCAGCGTTCCCGAAGGGTAGCTTGGAGAAAGCGTAGATATGAAGGAGCTTTTGTGGCTAAACTCAATGACTGTGTTCGCGAAGCGTGTCGTAGACAAGCAGAGGCAGCAGAAACACAAACATGGCTTGAATTTGCTGTTAAGTGCAATTATTTGGATGTTGAATTAGGCAGAGAATTATATGGAATCTACAATCGCATCTTAGATGGTTTGGTGAATATGATTACTGACCCCTCACCTTGGCTAATGAAGCGTTAATATTCTTTCTCCCCTGCTCCTCTGCTCCCCTACTCCCCTGCCCCCCTAACACCACACCAACCGACTTATGCTTAACACTCCCTTTCCGTTTAAGCGATTATCTGGCACTGTGACCGAGAGCGACTCATTACGAGTTGTTGTTTTTGCGATCGCAGACTATTTATTTGCCCTGCCAGTTGGTGCAGTTCTCAAGGTGATTGCTTGTCCTCCTATTAGCAGTACGGTTGAAAGCGGGATCGGGATGGTCGATCTGGGAGCGCAAACTATTACGATTGTGGACTTGCGCCAGAAAGTACAACCCCAACAAACGCACCAAGTTCTCTCTGGAATTGACACTTCAGGACGCTTTTTACTTCTAACTCAAACACGGACTGGAGAACTTTGTGGCATTCCTGTGGACAAGCCCCCTGCTTTAATCGATATTCCTTTGTCAGCTGTGCGTCCGGTGCCTTGGTCTTATCGGCAAGTAGCGGAGTTAAACTTTGTTAGCCACATGGCTGTCTTATCTGTAGCACCAAATGAAGAACCACTCAAAGTCCTGCTTCTAGGCATGAACCAGATATTAGCTGATAAGTTGGGGTTGCCCGGAACAACCCAGTCATTTGCTCCTGGACTGACATCATGCGAACAACGGCAGAGATTTCTGCGTTTTTCCTTGGGCGATCGCGGAAGTGGATTGCTACCATTTCACTCAGTAGTGGACACGATTCATATCGCTAGCTCAGAAATTTCTCCAGCCCCGGCCTTACCAAGTTGGATTTTAGGTTTCTATAATTGGCAAGGACAGATGCTGCGACTGGTTGACTTAGAACATTTGCTTGGTTATGCACCGCTTTTTAAGCGACAGTCACGACCAGAAAAGCCAATAATTCTAGTTCTTGAACTTCAAAATCAGGTAGTCGGGTTTTTGGTCGCTCATGTCTTAGATGTAGAGTGGCAGGATTTACAGCAAGCACAATCGGCACCAACCGACTTTTCCCCCAACAAACTACTAAATTTTGTTCGAGGTATTCTGCCAGGCGATCGCTGGATTTTAGACACCAAAGCGATCGCCCAGACATTGCAATGGCAAACCCACTGATTTAACTTGATGCTGCCAAGGAGTTTTCTGTGACGATCGCAACTTTAGACCAAACCGAGCCTGTTGACAATCAAATCCCGATAGAAGAAATTTTGGCTAATGTGGCTGTACTCAAAGCAGTCTTTCAATCTGCTAAGGGGCCAAAGGTCGCTCAATTGCAGCACAAGGTAAGTCAAATCGAAGCTTTTATCCAAGCTTTGGCTCAGGATTCGCCCAGTGACAATGATGATAATGTGCAAAGGGCTTTTCACCTCCAGCGAGAACAACTGGCGGTAATTGCTCGGCAAATGCAGCAAGCAAAAAATCAAACCGCACTTTTGGAAGCTACAGTCACCGCCCTGCAAGATGTTCTTAACGCCGATCGCGTCCTGATTTATCGTTTTGAGGAAGATAATCGCTCTCGGGCGATCGCTGAAGCTATACAACCGGGTTGGACATCCTTGCTCAACCAATCCCTACCGATAAATTTGTTTGTTACCAAACCTGATTTTAGTAACCCAACTGAAGTATTAGAACTAACCCCGCGCCAACAGCAATTTTGGCAACGCTTTCAGGTGCAAGCGAGTCTGTGCTTACCCTTGATTGTCAAACAACAGCCCTGGGGTTTGTTAGTTATTCAGCATTGCCTTACACCCCGACAATGGCAAGAAGCAGAGCGCAGTTTGCTGCAACAAGTAGGAATGATATTGACAATTAACTTGCACTCGGCTGAAATAGTAACTCCACCTGTTCAACAGCTTGAATCCTTTGATCGCTCACAGTTATTAGTGCCATTGCAGCAGGTGAGTCAAGCCGTACAAGAAGGAGCAAGAATTACCGAGCAAGAGCGTGAGTATTTAATGTCTATTCAAGATACTGTTGCTTTTACAAATAAACAGCTGCAATACCTTGGTGAATTTTGCCAGCAAGCTTCTGGCTTTGTTGGACTTGTGGAAGGCTTGAGTAGCAAAATTCAGATTTTGTCCTTGAATACAGCTATTGAAGCAACAAAAGCTAACGATCAAGAACTAAGTTTGCTAGCTGCTGCCGAACAGGTAGAAATTCTCGCCCGCCAAGCCCGCGAAAGCACGCTCAATATAGAGGAATGGTTTCAAGAACTCCAGGTGGCAACAGGAGATGTAGCTTCTGCTATCGAACCGTGCGATCGCCAAATCAGTGCTGGGCTGGAGTCAATCGCGCAAATCCAAGAACAATTTAAAGCGATCGCCGACATCGCTGCTTGTACCCTCAAATCAATGTCGAAGCCATAGAATTGTCACAAACCAGGAGTTTCGATGAGTACCGATTTTGTCCCCCAACCGCAGAACGACGATCGCTTTCTAGAAGAAGCGATCGATTTGTTACTGTTCTTGGAGCAGGAGTTGCCTAACTATACAAAAGACAGTAACCCCGGTACAGCTTTGGCTCTCATGGAAGCTGCTGGCTCTCTGCATTCGATTGCTATAGCAGCCGAACTAGAGACGATTGCTATAGTTGCGGCTGCACTAGAAGAGATTTTTCAGCTTTTGTATCAGTATCGGGCAATTATTGACGCTCCCATCGCCTCCCTATTGTCGGAAGGATTAGATTGCCTACAGATGCTGTTGATGGGATTTTTAACAGCCTCGAAAATTGAGGAAGTAGAAATTCTGGAGCGGATGTCTGCCATTGTTGCTCGTTTGCAAGCAGAGTTTAGGGATTCCCAGGAAACAAACCTTGATACATCGTTAGAGCGATCACCGGAACATCAATCAGTTATCCAGTTTGGCGATTCCTTGTCCGAGGTAGAATCTTCTGCGGCTCTAGCAGAGCAAGTTACGGTTAAAGACAAGGAGCTAATAGATGAAACTAGCCCTCAGTCTGGCAGCCTTTATCACGTAGATACCGAGCGACTTCCCGCTAAGATAGGAGAACTAGCAAACCTGGAGGAATATGGGGAAGAAGAGTTTCAGGCTTGGTTGGGAGATTTTTTCCTACCTGCTGAAACATCTGAAGCATCCCTAGTTAAATCTTTGAGTGATCGCCATACACTCTCTTTACAAGAATACATTCCCACCCTTGTTGCAACCAGTATTCCAGCCGCCACACCAATCAATATTCAGCATCTCGAACAACTAAATGCACTGATTACAACATTACTAACTCACTATAATCAGCAAGCTTGTCAGGAAGAACAACAGCAACATACTATCGGGCAGTTGCTTCGACAAGTTAAACGATTACAACGCCTGCTGGATAATTTACAGGAATGGTCAGGACTTTTAGCAGCAATTTCAGATACCCTTTCCCCTTTAGCTGCTTCTCGCTCTCAGCAATTGTACAGTACTTTGCAATCTGTTTTAGCTCAAGCGTCTGTTGTGGCATCAACTGTTCATTCCCTGAATAACGAGCGTTACCAACTCAAACAAGAAATCGTACAGCAGGAAAATTTACTTAACCGTTCTGCTGATTTAGTTAAAAAAGTTACAACTATTCCTTTAAAAGTAGCCTTAGAACCATTGTATCGGCTTTGGTCTCAGTTACAAGCTCTACAAGATAAGTCTGCTAGACTACATTTACAAATTAGTGATATCCAAGTCGATCGGGCGTTGAGCGATCGCCTCCGTGTCCTGCTACTGCATATCAGTTGTTATTTACTAGAACAAAGTATAGAGTCTTGCCAAACACGCCAACAGCTAGGTAAAAATAGCAATGGTATCATCGAAATTCAAGTTTACCAGCAGGGAAATCAACTAATTATTGATGGCTGTGATGATGGCGCAGGACTTAACTTATCTCAAATCTATCAACAAGCTTTAGCCCAAGGATTCGCCCTGACAAAACCAGGGGATATTCTACAACCGACTGAACTAATACTTGAACCAGAAGTTTCATCTGTTTTGTGCGATCGCGCTGCTTTAGAGTTAGGAGCAGAATTAACTGAAGTTTGCAAGCAATTAACAGCTATTCAAGGAAGAATAGTATTGAAGTCTAAAGCTGGACATGGTACAGCCTTCTCGCTGCAAATTCCCCTAGAGCAAAAAATTGCTCAACTTATCGTCTGTCAAGCTAACTCCAGACTCTATGCATTTGTTGCCGATTCCGTAGAGCAAATTTGTTTATCCCAGTCCGAACAAATTCTCCAAACTCAAGCGGGACGCATGTTATTTTTGCAGTCTTCTGGCACCAGTGGCTTCCCAACAACGGAAATGCTCGTCCCTATCCACTTACTGACTGATGTGCTGATTTCTCCTAACCACTTTCCTACCCCAGTTAACACCTACAGTACAGATACACTAAATGCTTTCAAGCAGGATAAGCCGTTATTAGTATTTCGTTATTTAGACAAACTATGTGCTTTAGAAGTAGATTGCATCATCGGCAAACAATCCTCTACGATCCATCCTCTAGGGGAAGCAATCCCAGTTGCTCCTTATATCCTAGGAACTAGCGTTCTTGCCAACAGGCAACTTAGCCTAGTTTTGGATGGTCGCCTTTTCACAAAATCTCTAACTTAAACTGTATTGAATTATATATAGGAATCCGATTTGGAAAATTTGCTCAAGTCGGCAGAGCCGCCCACGCAACTTTCCGCAAAATCTAAAATCTAAAATGGTATAAGATGTAAATTAATACCATTAATCATGATGTATATGCGTAAGAATCCACCTAATTTCAAATTACACTGGAACAATCTTAAATAGAGGAAATTATGCCCTACGAAAAGTTAGAAATTACTACACCAGCACCAGTTTTATCTTGGGCTAATCATGCTTTGGGGCCAGAAGAAACCAAAATGGCCAAGAATGTAGCATCATTGCCATTTGTATTTAAACACGTAGCATTGATGCCAGATGTCCATTTAGGTAAAGGTGCTTTAGTTGGTTCTGTATTAGCGACAAAAGAAGCCATTATACCTGCTGCTGTCGGTGTAGATGTGGGTTGCGGAATGTGTGCGATTAAAATGCCATTTACTGGTGAACAACTAGAAGGCAAACTAAAGAAAATCCGCTTGGATATTGAAGCAGCAATTCCTACTGGATTCAACGAAAATAAAGAGGTTGAAAAATCTGTTAGTAATTGGCAACGCTGGAGTAGCTTTAAAGATTTGCATCGTGGTGTGCAAAATCTGCAAAGTAAAGCAATGAAACAAATGGGTTCTCTGGGAGGGGGTAAAAGATTGCCCCTTACTGTAGTAATGCAGTAATCAAAACTCGTCCAAATCGGTGAAGGCTGAGAAATAGTAAATCTGTTATATACTTCGGTCTTAATTTTCGGTAATCTAATAACAAAGAAACTGTAAAATAAGAAGTATATAAAATCGGTACAAAGATATGCTCTAAATGTGGTGTAGCAAAAAAGTTCAAACTGACCGAGCAATTCAGAAATGGAGCGAAAAAAAACCAACCTCAATATTGGAATATAAGATCAAAATCATTAAATAGTAGTGGTTCAAGACGAAAAGGTTTGGCAGGACAAATAATCAAATTATCAGAACCGTTAAAAGCAAAGGATTTAAAAGAATTATATGAAAGAAATCCGTGTTGCTTTTATTGCCAAATCCAATTAAATAAAGAACAAGTCGTATTGACCACAAAACACTTTTAAGTAGAAACGAACTACACCACATAACCAACATATCTGTAACTTGTCAAAACTGTAACCAATTAAAAGGTAAAAGAACAGATGATGAGTTCAGACAGTTTTTGCAGCAGTATCTTAAAAGATTTACTCGCTAATACCGAGGGAAGCGGTAAAACGCCCCGTAGAGAGCAGAGGGACTTGAGCATCCTAATTTATTTAGGATGAAGGTGTGCTCCGAACTATACCAAATAGGAAGGTATAGAATCAAGCAGAAATGACTTGATCGATTGCAACTTTTATCTATAAAATTTATTGATGAAAGTGCTAGGCAGAAGTCGAAACAGTATTGAATTAAGACTGTGGAGACTAAATAAGCAAAGCAAGCAATCAGTAACAAATTGAACCATTTTATTGAGGTTTGCCTCGATACAGAGAACCAAGTTTGGTTGATGCTGCATTCCGGTTCGCGCAACATCGGCAATAATTTAGCGCAATGCCATATTAATACAGCTAAAGAATTAGCAAAGATGGCAGGTAATAAATTACCCGATCCAGATTTAGCTCATTTTGTCGCTGGTACACCAGAATTTGAAGCATACTGGAACGATTTACAATGGGCACAAGATTACGCAAGTTTCAACCGTGATGTGATGATGGCGCGATTTAAGCGTATTATCGAAAAACATTTAGCAGGAGGAAAGCCTACTAAACCTTTATTAGAAGTGAATTGTCATCACAATTATGCCGAAAAAGAAGTACATTTTGACGAAGATGTGTATGTTACTCGTAAGGGAGCAGTCCGTGCCCGAACTGAAGACTATGGCATAATTCCCGGTTCCATGGGAGCTAAATCTTTCATTGTTAAAGGTAAAGGTAATGCTCACAGTTTTTGCTCTTGCAGTCATGGTGCAGGCAGGCTACTGTCTAGAAACAAGGCAAAAAATGTCTACACTCTCGATGATTTAATAGAGCAAACTAAAGGCGTAGAATGCCGTAAGGATGAGGGGGTATTAGATGAAATTCCCGGTGCTTACAAACCGATAGATGAAGTAATGGCAAATCAAGCAGATTTGGTTGAAGTTGTAGCAACACTCAAGCAAGTCTTGTGTGTAAAAGGATAAATCACGTAGGGGCACAGCAGTGCTGTGCCCTTCCGATAATTTAGTGTTCAAAGTGTGTACTTAATGTCAATGAAAAGCGCTGTAAATCAATGATTGTTTTAAGCGAATCTACCGAGCAAATAGCAGCATCAGCCAGCGCTAATGAAAATAAATTAATGACTGAGACTGCTCAAATATTAGGTTTTAAAGTTTACCATATACCAAGAGATTTTCAACGCTGCGGCACAGTAGAAAATGCTCTATGGCATGTTCCTAACTATCCCAAAGAAACTGCTGGAATTTGGGTAGGATATATTCCTGAGTTAGAAAGGTACGAAGCTATATATCAAGCTGCTTTAGCTAAAAAGATAAAATTACTCAACACTCCGTTAGAGCATCAGACAGCACTAGAATTTGACTTGTTTTACCCACATTTACAAGGATTAACGCCTGATAGTGTAGTTATTACATCGACGCAGGAATGTATCAAAGCAGGTGAATTATTGGGATTTCCTGTATTTATTAAAGGCGCAGTTCAATCAAGAAAGCAACAAGGATGGGAATCTTGCGTAGCCAATAATCAAGAAGAATTAGTCAAGTTAACAGAATGGTTATTAAAACTCAAATATGGTTCACGAGGTAGAGTGATTGTCAGAAAGTTAGTGAAGCTGCGACATCAACGTTTAGCTCCTAACGGCTTTCCTATGGGAAGAGAATTTAGATGCTTTATTTATAATCATCATATTCTCAAGTATGGATATTATTGGGATAGTAAAGATGATTTGAGCAAGTTATCTCAACAAGAAGAAAAGCAAGTTTTAAACTTGGCATTGCTAGCATCTAAACGCCTTGGAGTTCCCTATGTGGCAATTGATATTGGGCAATTAGAAACTGGTGAGTGGATTGTGATAGAAACAGCAGATGCCCAATTTGCAGGAATTTGCCAAATTCCTGCGCTTGAATTATGGAGTAAATTAAAAGATATCTCTTAAAATAATTTATGATGCCCCGTGTCAGAGCGCCAGAACTACCGCAAAATTCTCCTTGGTTTAATACAGATAAACCATTATCTATTAAACAACTCAAGGGTAGAGTAATAATATTAGATTTTTGGACATACTGTTGTATTAACTGTTTACACATCCTACCAGACTTAAAATATTTAGAACAAAAATATCAAGATAGCCTGACAGTTATCGGTGTCCATTCTGCTAAATTTGATAATGAAAAAGAAACTGAAAATATTCGGCAAGCAATCTTGCGCTATGATATCGAACATCCAGTTGTAGTAGATAGTGGGTTTAGAGTTTGGCAAGAGTATGCTGTACGTGCTTGGCCTACTTTAATGATTATCGATCCCGAAAGTTATGTAATTGGCTATGTTTCTGGTGAAGGACATCGTGAAGCTTTAGACGAATTAATTGAAAAACTACTTCAAGAACATCGAGAAAAAGGCATAATTAATTTTCAAGCACTCAGCCTGAATTTAGAAAAACAACGCCAACCATTAATTACACCCCTGGCTTTTCCTGGTAAAGTTTTAGCGACATCAGCAGGCTTATTTATCGCTGATTCTGGACATCATCGCTTGGTGATGAGTACTTTTGCAGGGGAAATTCTGCATATAATTGGCACAGGAAAATCTGGTTTAATTGATGGTAATTTTAATGAAGCACAGTTCTCTGCACCTCAAGGAATAGCATTTGATGCAGATAATCAAATTCTCTACATTGCAGATACAGAAAATCATGCTTTGCGACGAGTTGATTTACAGCGTCAGGTTGTAGAGACTATTGCGGGAACTGGCGAACAAAGTCGTAATATTCGTCCTCATGGTGGTGCTGGTTTAGACACAGCGCTAAATTCTCCTTGGGATTTGGTGAAGGTAGGAAATACCCTATTTATTGCAATGGCGGGAAACCATCAAATTTGGGAAATGGATTTAGAAACAGGGGTAATTAAAACTTATGCTGGTATGGGTGCAGAAGCTTGTATTGATGGTTCCTTGAGTGAATCTGCTTTTGCTCAACCTAGTGGTATTAGTAGTAATGGCGAAGAATTATTTATTGCTGATAGTGAAGTAAGTTCAATTCGCGGTGTGAGAATAGTGGAACCGCGTTTAGTTAGAACTGTGTGCGGTAGTGGTGATTTATTTGGGTTTGGCGATGTAGATGGACAAGGTGAAAATGTGCGGTTACAGCATTGTTTGGGGGTAGAATATGCTCAGAATTATTTATGGGTAGCAGATACTTACAATCACAAAATTAAATTAGTTAGTCCCAGTACGGGTAATTGTCAAACAATTTTGGGCGATGGGGTGATGGGTTTGGAAGATGGTGTAGGAAAGAATACCCGCTTTTTTGAACCTTCGGGATTGAGTATTTTTGATTCAAATTTATATATTGCTGATACGAATAATCATGTGATTCGTTGTGTTGATTTGAATTCGTTTGCGGTAACGACGTTTAAGTTTCAGGGTTTGTGTGCGCCGGATATTTGTGTTCCACCTAATTTATAGAATGATGATTTCGCGCATAAGCGCAAATATTGTTTAGATATTTTAATCCAGTGATTTTACTGAATTGATGTAAAAAAAATGAAGATTAAAATAAGTAAGTTGGTGCTCATATTTCAACTGTTAATGAAGTTAAATGTAGGGTGTGTTGTCGCGTAGCGCAACGCACCATTGCACTATCAAAATTCAAGGTGCGTTAGCCTACGGCATAACACACCCTACAGACTAAAATTTTTAAGTTTTGTATTAATAGTGACATGGAAAATAAATGTATTCCTTTAGAATGTGGAGATGATGTAGTTTGGTTAGAAAAAAATACTTATACAGTAAGTAGATTAAGGGAATTAGTCATACAACAATTTATCAAGAAATGGCGTCAGGAAATTCACACATATAAAACTCAGCCGACTAATGATTCAGTTGGTAGTTTATTTGCTAACATTTCTACTGGTGACGAGTCCATACCCTTCAGTGAAGTTAAACTACATGCTGTAAAAGATTGTCGGGTTCTTAAAATTGATGGTAGAGGATGGCAAAAAGGCAAATTAGAAATTTAGATATCTATATATCCTAATAGTGACAAACGAAATAATTTAGTTATTGAATTTTATCCAGATGAACAAAATGAACCTGAATTACCTCTAGAAGATATCCGCAAAAGGATTCAATAAATATGAAAAATATTCTTCATATTACGCAAACAAAACAATGGGATCAAGCCAAAATCAACGGTAGCTATCATGCTGATTCACTAGATACTGAGGGCTTTATTCATTGTTCGGAAGCTAACCAAATAGTCAAGGTTGCAAATAAATTTTTCCGTAATCAAAAGGGATTAGTATTACTATTTATTGATGCTGATAAAGTTAAGGCTAAAATTCGTTATGAGGAGGCGGAAATAGATGAGTTATTTCCCCATATTTATGGAGAGTTAAATATTGATGCTGTGTTTCAGGTAATTGATTTTGAATCTGGGGAAAATGGTTTGTTTGAGTTGCCGCAAGAAGTTGTAGATTTAGATTGACGAACCGCGAAGGACGCGAAGGGCGCGAAGGAAGAGAGATGGAGAGTCAGGGGTTTGATGTGGGTGAGTATGTAGATCAGATGGCGTTATTGGTAGATTTGCAACTGAGGGATGAGTATCGTGATGGGGTGGTGGCAAATTTTGAGAGAATTAAAGCGATTGCTCTTTTGGTAAACGAATTCCCCATACCAGAAGAAGTTGAAGTTGCACCCATTTTTGAACCATGAATGATGCTGTCTCAATAGCTGCGGCTGTGCGTGAAGGCAAAGTTAGCGCGCTGGAACTGACTCAGGCTGCGTTAGCTAAAATTGCTGCACGAGATGCTGAACTCAATTGTTTTACGGCGATAATTGCAGAAACGGCTTTAGCAGATGCAGCTAGGATTGACAAAGAAATTGCTCAAGGTAATAACCCTGGTGCGTTGGCTGGTGTGCCTTTTGCAGCGAAAAACCTCTACGATATCGCTGGTTTAACTACTCTAGCCGGTGCGAAAATTAATGCGGAAAATCCCCCAGCTACCCAAGATGCAACAGCAGTGGCGAAGTTGAAACAGGCTGGTGCGGTTTTGGTGGGGGCGTTAAATATGGATGAGTACGCCTATGGGTTTGTGACGGAAAATGCCCATTACGGCGCTACTCACAATCCCCATGATTTACAGCGTGTAGCTGGTGGTTCATCTGGGGGTTCGGCGGCGGCGGTGGCGGCTGGGTTAGTTCCGTTAACGCTGGGTTCTGATACAAATGGTTCAATTCGCGTTCCGGCGGCTTTTTGCGGGATTTTTGGTTTAAAACCCACTTATGGGCGGTTGTCACGTGCTGGGGTAGCTTTATTTTCTAGCAGTTTTGACCATGTTGGCCCTTTTGCGGGTTCTGTAAGGGATATTGCGACGGTGTTTGATATTCTGCAAGGAGAAGACGATCGCGATCCGGTTTGTACAAAACGTCCTCCTGAATTATGTTTACCACAACTCAATCGAGATATCTCTGGTATCAGAATTGCTATTGCTGGTGATTATTTCATGAAGGGTGCGGAACCAGAAGCATTGGCAGCTGTGGAACAGGTTGCCCGTGCTTTGGATGTGAATGAGTACGTGACGATACCAGAAGCACACCGCGCTAGGGCTGCTGCATTTGTGATTACAGCTAGTGAAGGGGCAAATCTGCATTTAGAAAAATTGCGATCGCGTCCTCAAGATTTTGATTATGCAACACGCGATCGCTTTTTGGCTGGGGCGTTAATTCCCAGTCAGTGGTATTTGCAAGCGCAAAGGTTTAGAAGATGGTACCGCGATCGCGTCCGCGAAATCTTTCAAAATGTCGATATAATTCTTGCACCTACCACACCAATTGCTGCCCCATTAATTGGGCAACAAACTATGATCGTAGATGGTGAAGAAATTATAGTTCGTCCGCATCTAGGATTATTTACTCAACCATTATCTTTTATTGGTTTACCTGTATTATCAGTGCCAATTCAGCGTCCAAATGCTTTACCTTTAGGCGTGCAATTAATAGCAGCACCTTACAATGAAGCGTTGATTTTAAAAATTGCATCTGTGCTAGAAGCTAAGGGAGTTTGCTCTGTATTTTTAAAGAATTAAAGATTATTCACTATCAATAACTCGTACATAAATTGTACGAGCTATATCTAGATCTATTGCCATAGTTATATCATTAACTTGAATTTGCAAATAGGGAAATTTTTGGATTAAACCTATCTTAGTTCCTACATTTATACCAGCATCTCTCAATTGTTTGCAGATTGGTTCATTTGGAATATTGCAGAAAGTGACAATTGCTTTTTCTCCAATTCTGAGCAATTCTAATGAACAACCCTTAACAATAAAAGGAGTAAACATGAGAAATATGCAACATGAATTAGGTATATGCTATTAAAACAGCTTGTACCAGGCTAGGATGAAGATACTTTTCATCCTTCATCCTAGTTCAAGCTATAACTGCACTCTAGACAAGATATGGTTCTTGATGAGTCTTAATTGTGCAATTAGAACGGGGGTAAGTAACACAAAGTAAAGCAAAGCCCTTAGACATTTGCTCATCATCCAAGAAGATTTGATCGGATTGATCTACTTCACCTTCAACAACTTTACCAACACAACTAGAGCAAGACCCTGAGTGGCAAGAGAAAGGCAAATCAATACCATTTTCTCCTGCTGCTTCTAGGATGGTAGTCTCTTCATCCACTTCAATTGTGGTGTCGAGGTCTTCCTTTTTGTTGATTAATCTAACTTGGTAGGTAGCCATTTTCCGATTCTCCTCAAACTTTATACAATTAGATTGAATTCCCAGAATTTGTCAGTCGCTCTGTGCTACTCGTTTTCAAGCTACCTGAAGCGCGACTTGTCATTTGTCCTCTGTATTTTGTCAACACAAATAACTAATGACAAAAGACGAACAGATGAAGTGATGATGCAATTTAGATGTGTTTTAGTTTAGCTGCAAGGTACACCATCAGGTGTGCAATCACCTGCTTTGAAAGACTTGCCACAACCGCAATTATCAGTTGCATTAGGGTTGGTAAACTTAAAGCCGCTTTCCATTACCCCATCAACAAAATCGATCACAACTCCTTTCAATAAAGGTACGCTTTTAGCATCAACGTAAAGTAACACCTTGCCTTGCTCAATTACCAAATCGTCTGGTTGCGGCTTGCTAGTAATATCGATTCCATATTCATAGCCACTGCAACCACCGTCTTTTACAGAAATGCGGACGCCTTTAGTCGCACCGTTAGGATCGGGGGCAGAGGCGACTAAGAACGCCCGCAAACGAAATTCGGCTTTTTCTGTCAAAGTTACAGTCATCAATTCTCCTGATTTGTAGCGATAAGGTGTTCTGTTTACAGGTGGGGTATTTGCTATTGACTTTCGTAATTACGAATTACGAATTGGTATAAGCTGATTATTTTGTGCAATTACCAGTGGGTTCCATTGAATCTGATTGCGCGTATCTCCAGGGCGCACTGTTACCACATACTGGACAAGAGCGATCGCGGTGAGAACGGCGTTTAGCAAATTCCATCCGGCTGAGGTCTATTGTCAACAGTTGTGACAGTAACGGTTGACTAAACCCAGTGATCAGCTTGATGGCTTCTAAAGCTGTCAGACAAGCTAGTGTCCCAGAAACAGCGCCGAGAACTGAAAAGCCACGCCTATCCCAATCAGGCTTTTCTGGAAACAGACAGGACAAACAAGGAGTTACACCAGGAATAATCGTAGTCAGGTAAGCCTCCATCCCGTCCATTGCTGCCTCCACCATCGGCTTACGCCAACGCACACAAGCTGCATTCAACAAATTGCGCTCGGTAAAATTGTGGGCGCAGTCAAGAGCCATATCAGCGGACTGTACCAGGGCGTCTACGTTTTCCGGGGTGATGTAATCATGAACTGCTTCCACTTGGACATCAGGATTAATCGCTTCCAGAGTTTCTTTAGCTTTGAATACCCTTGGCTGACCTACCCAATCGTCTGTCATGAGGATTTGACGATTCATATCATCTAGCCGCAAGTCACCACCCCGTACTAAGATTAGTCGCCCAACGCCCGCTACTGCTAGGTAAAGCGCCGCCGTACCGCCTAATCCCCCCACACCTGTAACCAGAACCGTCGCTGACTTCAGGCGCTTCTGAGCTAGTTCGCCAAAGTTAGGGAGCATCATTTGGCGACTATAGCGTTCTAATTCGGTAGGCGTCAGGTTTACCACTTTTTACCTCCTAATCAGAAGTGATTTCTGTCAGCTTGACTACATTTTTTTGCTTCTCGTTAAACACCTTGAATAGCTTTTGTTCTTGAGGTGTTGATTCAAGAAATACTTCATAGGCTTTTTGCAAAGCAATGGCATATTGATTGAGTTTTTCTTCTGCGTTTAAGTCAGGAGAATTCTCATCAATTTCTCTCATATATTGGGAGAATTTCTTCAAAATATGTAACCGATTTACATTCACAAATTTTTGGTCGTAGGGCAGGTTAAAAAAAATAAAGAATTCCTCTGCATCTACGAGCTGCTTGAACTCATCAATAGTCCGGCTCATTCACCCTTCTCCAATTTTTTTAGCTGTTTCTTAAGTTCATCTAATTGGCGATAGATTTCATAAGTATCAGCCGCAACATCCATTAGTTTTTCAAAGTCTGTTGGTAGCCCTTCGGCTAAGTCGTGCAGATCCATTTTCATTTGACCTGCTTTACTATTGAGTCTTCTGATTTTACCTTTTAGCTCCTCAATACTTTTATCTTCTGCTTGCACCATTAGCCTCTCCTTATTAAAGAGTGCCGAGTATTTAGTTAAGAATTTTGCAATTATTAATCCCTAATCTTGCAGTTCTTACTCAGGACTCAGAACTCAGGACTCTTAAAGCTTGCCAACTTCGGGGAAGCGTTTTGCTAAATCAACGCCTTTTTCTATGAGTTTGGCTCCCTCTTCTGCGACTTTTTCTAGGGAATCAAACCCAAAGCGGTGAGCATCTCGTAAAGTTCTGGCAACTAACAAAAGACGACCAGAGAAGACAAGTACCCAGCCAAATCCTTCATGGCTTAAATCAACCACAACCTGGGAAATTAAACCTGTTTCCTGTTCAATACAAGCGGCTACAGCCCGGTAAAATGCCATAATCCGTGCTTTAGTCAACGGATCTACTTCACCGTCAAGAGAAATTTCGCGTTTCTTTTGTTTGGTGACAACATAAGGTTTGAGAATTAAGTCATCAGACCACTTCCGGTAAGTTCCATAAGTATCTTGTCCCCGGATTTGTTGGACTATGGCTTTAAGAAAAGGTGAGTTTAAGACTGTGGTGCTGGTGGTTCCGTTAACACTATTATCTATGCTCATACTGTTGCTTCATTTTCGAGTTCATCTACAAATAATGTGTCTTTTTGCTTTAAAGCTTTACGTAACCAAGGTGGCGGATTACCTTTAAGTGTTTGCACTAATTTAGTTAGCACTTCTGCGATTTCTTCTTCTTCCGATCGCGCTTTAATTGGGGTAACACCTTTTTTAATTAAACGAGCAGCAGCGCTACCACCAATTGCTAAAACATAAACAATTGTGCAATCCTCTAGCGCTTCTAGTTTGGGTGTGATTTTATCCTCGTTACCATCTTCTTTGAGGTCGCCCTCAAAGTTCAAAGTCTCAACAAATGAATATCCCTCATCTGAGACGTCATAAACCTCAATTTGTCTTGCCCATCCGAAGTGAGCATTAATATGAACTCGGTCACTTGTCGTGAAGGCAATTTTCATTTTTATTTGTCCTTTGTCATTTGTTTTTGGTCATTTGTCTTTTGTCCTTTGTCATTTGTGTTTAGTAATTAGCAATCGCTAAAAAATTCATGCACAACAACCAATGACTAATGACGATTGACAAATGACAATACCGATTACCAATCTCCGTGAAAGTGTTTAACTCTCTCTTCTTCTGCTTCTAAGAAGAGGTTGCCCATGCCAAATAAAAGCTCCATTGTGCCTCGGTAGCCAACTTTGGTAAATTGACCATTACCTAAGCGATCGTAAATGGGCAGTCCCAAACGATAGAGAGGAATGGAAAGGCGTTTTGCGATCGCACTTACGTTAGAATTGCCAATTAGCAAGTCTGAGTCGGCTGCTAGTTCTTCAAAGTCTTCTAAATCACCGATAGTTACACTTTTGATGGGGAGTTGTTCGAGTAAAGGCGATCGCGTTGTTGTCACCGCAGCATGAATTTGCGCTCCCATTGATTGCAAGAAATGGACTGCTGACCACAACAAATCAGGTTCTAAGGCTAAGGATACTCGTTTGGCACCAAAATAAAAGTGAGTGTCTAACATTGCGTCTTGCAGTTGGCGACGCTGGCGGCGGTATTTTTCGGGGACGCTGTTACCGCTAAGAATTGCCAAGGCGTGGAGAAACTCGTCTACAGGTTCTAATCCTGTGAGTTGTCCAAAAACTTCGTAGGGAATGCCAAACCGTTCTTGCAGAATCCGCGCTGCACCCCGCATACTTTCACCAAGTGCGATCGTGAAGGCAGAACCGCCAACTTCCCGCAGTTGAGCCACAGTTGTCCCACTGGCTGTAATCGCACTATAGGAATCTTCTAGGTGTCCATCTAAGGAAGCACTCAAATCGGGTACAACAATGGGAACTAGTCCAAAGCTAGTTACCATCTCCTTGATTTCTTGTATATCCCCCGGTGTAAAAGATGAACCAGCTAAGATGGTCACTTGTTCAATTCTGGTTGCACAAAGTCGGGGAACTTCTTTAACGATGCTTTCTACAGCCACCGCAAAGCCATCTTGCAAAGCACCTTTAAAATCTGGTGTCGGTGCAAAGACAATCGGTAGGCGATCCAATTCTGGGTGACGTTTGCGAATTTCCTTAAGAAACCGTTCTATATCATCACCTCTAGTTTCGGTTAACCCGGTGCTACATATACCAATAATTTCTGGCTGGGACTTCTCTACCAAAGTGAGAATTGCTTGTTCCACATTTTCTTCACCACCCAAAATGGTAGTGACTTCCGTCATGGCTGTAGTTGCTAGGGGAATTGCTTCCCGGAAATGCCGTACTAAGACGACTTTGGCAAAAGCAGTACAACCTTGTGAACCGTGAAACAAGGGAATCATTCCCTTCAATCCCAAAAAGGCTAAAGATGCACCCAAAGCTTGGCTTTGCTTGAGGGGATTAACTGTCAGTGGTTTGTTGGGAGCAGTAACGATCGCCATTAGCTAACCTCTTCTACTAAGCCGGTTTCATCAAAGGCGTTGAACATCCCCGTTTCCTCATCCCAAGGCGCAGGCTTGCGGATTTGTTCCCAAATTGGGCTATAGAGAGCTTCATACAGTTCTCGTGCCATTTCTACCATGCCTACATAACCTGCGTAGGGATGGTGGCGTTCTTGGTTAATGTCGAGGAAAGGAATTCTGGCTTTAAGGGCTGTATATTGGTTACGACCCCCAGCAATTAACATATCGGCGTTGGTATCTTTAACCAGTTGCAGTAGTTCTTTGGCATTGCCTTTTTCGAGCATGATGCCATCGTTACCGATTAACTTCTTAATCTTGGCTTTGTCTTCTTCTGTACTTTTTCTGGTGCTGGTGGCGACAACTTCTATGCC
The DNA here is from genome assembly GCA_034530615.2 of Aulosira sp. ZfuVER01. Lineage (GTDB taxonomy): Bacteria > Cyanobacteriota > Cyanobacteriia > Cyanobacteriales > Nostocaceae > Aulosira. The sequence continues at coordinate 28,719 of JAVRCV020000063.1, read as the reverse complement.
TAAGTCTTTAGCTGCGGAGATAATTGACCAACTCTTGACACCGCCAGTATACAAGACAACGCGCTTGCCTTTGAGGCGGGCACGATAGGGAGCTAGAGCTAAATCTAAAGCAGCAGTTTCTTCGGCAATTAGCTTTTCTGTACGCTCTTGCAGATCGGGATCTCCTAACTTAGCAGCAATGTTCCGCAGACAGCGGTTCATGTCATCGATGCCGTAAAAAGACTCTTCAATGTAAGGAATGCCATAACGCTCCTCCATTTTTCTCGCCATATTGAGCAATGCGCGCGAGCAGATCATCACATTCAACTTGGCACGGTGAGCGTAAGTAATTTCTTGATAGCGAGCATCACCTGTAATTTTCGATAAGACGCGGATGCCCAATTTTTCCAATAGCGGTGTCACTCCCCACATTTCGCCGGCGATGTTGTACTCACCGATTAAGTTAATATCATAAGGTGTAGTATTCTCAGGTTCTGGCTAACGCTTAGTACAACACCTCAATTGCTTACAAAAATCTTGCAGTAACTATGCAGCCTTACATAGTACTTGAGAATTTTCCCAAAGTGAAAACTGATGTAATCTAGATTAAAAGATAAAATCCACGAGTATTTTGCTATTGTGCAGGCTTACCGTGAAAAGTTGAAGAAACCAGGTTAGATATGTGATGAAAATTCTAGCTATCTCCGGAAGTCTCAGACCAGGTTCTGCCAATACTTCGCTGCTAAAGGCTGCTGCAACACTTGTAGCTGAAGGCATTGATCTGACAATCTATGAAGGATTAGCAGACTTACCGCACTTTAATCCCGAACTCGATGGTGATACTCCGCCAATATCTGTAAGAAATCTGCGTGAGCAGTTTCAAACATCTGATGGTGTACTCATCTGCACACCAGAGTATGCTTATGGAATGCCTGGTGTGCTGAAGAACGCACTAGACTGGATTGTTTCGTCGGGCGAGTTGGTGGGGAAGCCTGTTGCTACGATTAGTGCATCTCCATCAGAATTTGGTGCTGACAAAGCCCATGCTTCTTTGGTGCTGACACTGACTGCCTTAGCTGCCAACATTATCGAGGGAGCATCACTGACTGTCCCCTTTGTCAGTAAGAAACTGAATGGTAAAGGTGAACTAATAGATCCCGACACCGTGCAGTCGCTTAGAGCAACAATTGATGCACTTGTACGAGGTATTGAGGTGTAGCAACCGACTCTCAAACAACGTTGATGGTTTTGCGTAAAATAACAGAAATTAATCAAGCTATCTCTGCAAGAGCGCTCAACTTGGGGAGTGTCATCTGTGATACTAAAGCTGAACATAAATCAGCTGCTTTCACTCCTATGACTCCTGGCTGAATCTCAGTTGCTAAATTAGCAAGTAATAACTGAAACTCAGGGTGATGATCTTTGATTGCCACTTCAATTAAATCTGAATTTTTTGAGGTAACAGTTGCCCAGTCAGGTAGATTTGAAGATACGTTAGCTAGGTAAAGTTTCACATCTGTACATCCTGAGTAGTTGTCTTGCGAACTGATAGTATGCAACAAAACCCTGATGTCGGTCAATTGTACTGGTCATATTGCGGCGAGAGTAGCTTGAAATTACTGGTAACTTCAGTGCTGCCAATGCTGATTGAGAATCGCAGACATTGGACAAATTGGAAGCTGAAAAATCAGCATACTCGTTGGCTATATAGTTTATTATTGAACTGTCAAAACTTCTGTTTTAATAAATCATATTTATATCGGATTAGGGGATAATTATTATATGAAAAATATTAAAAATAAAATAATAAATCCCAGAAAAATTTAATGCAAATACCCCTAATCACATCAAATAATCATGTTTAAACTAACCGATATATAGATCTTTTATAAATACCAATTTGCTAAAATTTAAAAGTTTAAGATAAAACTAAAAAATAGTAGGTGTCCTATTGGAAAAGAATGTTGATAACGCTAATTGGTCTCATCGAGGACAAAAATTAGGTATTACCCTGGCAAATAGCGAAAACAGATCGCGAACTGTTATTGTCAACTTTGATCTTAGTGACAGTTACGGCTATTCGTCCTACTTATGTAGTTGGCGGCGCATTATCTGCCGATTTTCGTCTCAAATTAGATTACAGCAACGATCCGGTACAGAAGATATTAGGCGATCGCACCAGAAAGTTTAGTCTTCGGTCAAGGCAAAAACCAATGTACGATCAAATTAGGAATGGAGGGTAGAGCAGATATCATTTCTCGTGAAGAAACTGTTCTCCAATTTTTTCTGAGAAAAACAAGACTGTTGGCAGATGTTTGATCGACCATTGAGGATGAGATCCAAAGTGAAGAATACGTAGACAAATATCATTAGATAGGAAGGAAATATCAATGCCAACGCTGAAAAAATTTTTGTTGCTTGTAATCCATGAGCGATCGCAGCAAGGCAAGGTATAGTCCATTGCATATCAGTTTACTTTGGTGCGAACTGTTGAGATTATTTACCTGCCGCAAGAGGAATATTGCGCCACAGTATGAAAAGCGCATACTCATGCCCCCAGGCTTCTGTTGCCAGAAACAGAGAGGTCGTTTAGTGGAATCATCTGATGGCGATTTGTTGGATGAGAACAGTCAACTTCACTAATTAATGATGGACGACGACTTAACCAGTATGCAGATTTGAGATAACCAGGTTCCTGGTTCATGAGTGGCAAATTATGCTTTTCTAACACCTTTTGAATTCGCTCAAATGCTTGTGGTAGATGGTTGAAGGGAATATCAGGATAGGCGTGATGCACTGCATGATAATTTAGTCCACCCATCAACCAGCCAACTAAAGAACTAGTCTCAATATTACGACAAGCATAAAGCTGCGTTAATTGGTGAGTGGTAAATTTTCCCCACAGTGCATAGTGTTCTAAGTGATCGCGTGTCTGCGCTACGATCCCAACTATCCGTTCTAAAATTAACCAAAATAAAATGTAGCGCCCTAATTCTCCATGAAAGATTGCTAACATTAATAGAACACTCTGAACAAACACTATACCTGTAATATCCAGCATTAGCTGTCGCCGCATACTAGCTAGGTTTCGGAAGCGTACACCTTTAATAAAGGTTTTAATAATTAGCCCTATTCCCCCCAAAATAAAAATATCGCACAGCCACTGATGACTGACATACCAACGCAGTATCGGGTGTGCTTGCTGGTATTCTTGCCAAGTCCATTGGAGTCTTTCTGGATCTCGCAAGTCAATGCCATTCCAGCCATGATGCAAGCGGTGTATCTCTGCATAGATACTGTAAGGCCACAGCATTGGCCAACTGATCAATCGCGGCACGATCGTATCAAACCACTTCCAACCTGTTAAGGTTTGATGTGTCATATCATGGGTACAAATCAGCCAAAAACCATAAAAAATTCCCGCCAGCATTGTTGCCGCTACAAATAAAATACCGTTTGGCACTGACCAAGCTAATATGACTAACCCCACAAATATCAAGCCCAGTATACTAAAACGTAGTAATCCGGCTCTAGGATTAACTCGGTGTAAGTCGGCGGTGACTTGCTGTAACTCTTGAGTGATACTATTCACAGTCACGGTGCGATCGCTCATAACCCACCCCACCTACATTTATCATCTCAGTTACTATTAGCTTAACGCGACTCATCGAGAACTTTTTGGGAGAATGCGATCCCATTTTCCTAAAACTCACCTGATGAAATTGGCGATCGCACCTCTTGTAAAATTCAAACTGCGCATCAAATCTGAGCAGCACATACTGGTCGGCATTTGTGTTAATTGGTAATTGGTTATAAATTTTCAGTAATGCCGTGTTCCATATCGTCAAACAATTTTGGATTGACTGGAGAAGAAAAAGGATACAATCCCAAACAATAAATTTATGGGGTTGTAATTTTGAATTTCCTAAAGGAGCTGATCTAGCCGCACTCAGGAGGTAAATCATGCAATTACGCCGATTCCAGAACATCAAGGAATTCTGGCATCAAGCTCAGGATTACTTACTCCAGTATGAAGCAGAGCATAATTTGTTGCTTGGGATCTCACACAATTTATTGCATTACCCAGAACGTTATCCCGAGCCTCCGTACTTGGCGATCGCGGAAACAAAAGGCCAGATTCTGGCTGTCGCTATCTGTACTCCTCCATACAAGCTGATACTTTCCAAAGCACAGGATTTAAATGCTGTCAGGCTAATTGCTGAGGATTTGCAAGACGATCCACAGCAACACCCTGGTGTAAGTGGACTGGTTGCAGAGGTAGAAACGTTTTTGCAGACATGGCAAACATTGACAGGACAGTCCTATCGACGGGTGATGGAGATGAGAATCCACCAGTTGACTCAGGTAGAACCTGTGGCAACTGTCAATGGTTATCTCAGACTTGCTACCCAAAGCGATCGCCCTTTGCTATTAGAGTGGTTTACAAGGTTTGCTGCTGAAGTTGGTGAGGTGGTTTCTCAAGATGCAGAACAAGCAGTTAATACCGGACTGACGCGGCAGAGTATTTATCTATGGGATGATGGCATCCCAGTTTCATGGGCTAGCGGTAGTCAATCTTTACCTGCGGCGGCGCGGATTGGCCCAGTCTACACACCACCAGAGTATCGTGGCAAAGGCTATGCTACTGCCTGTGTTGCAGCTTTGAGCCAAAAACTTTTAAATCAAGGATGCGATCGCTGTTTTCTGTTTACGGATCTGGAAAATCCAACCTCTAATTACATCTACAAAAAGATTGGCTACCATCCTATTTGTGACTGGCACGACTACTCATTTATCTAGAGAAAAATCAAAGTTTTAGAAACGCAAGCTAACCAAAACAAAAATTATTTCTTATATTTATTATTTTGGTTGATAACTGTCACATTTTCATCTAAAGTATCACCTGTAGAATATATGTAATTTCCAGCAACTTGGTCATTCAAAATATTAGCACGCAAAAACAATCCACTCCAACGAGCAATGGTTTCTATTGATGTATTTTGCTTGAGTAATGGGAAATTTCTATCTGCTCTTGCACCAGTAGGATTGTTAGTATTTGTGATGCCATAGTGATTTGCACCTAAAATAGTAATTAATGTCTTAGGAGGGTCTTGAATTTGTTCGTAAGTTGCCTGCGCTCTTTGTGGAAGACCTATACTGTCAACGCTTCCTTGTAATAGGGCTACTTTAATATAAGAATTATGAATAGGAACGTACTGTTGAGTAGTCACATTACGAAGACTTGCGCCAAAAAAAGCTCCTGCTAAGAGTTGTTTGGGACGGCTAAAAGAACCTTGACATAAAAAAGGTAAGCATAAGTTTGCAATAGCAGATAGTCCAACAGCACCCCCTAGAGAGTGACCAAGTAAGCCTAGTTTTTCTGTATTAATAATGTTAGTAACAGGTGACTTAGGATTTTGATTTTCTAGCCTCATTTGCGCTAACACAGCTTGGATTTGTGAAGTGTCAGCGAAAAGTCCTGTACCAACCGTTGGACGTTTTGCTTTGTGATTGGGAACAACTACAACAAATCCGTAGCTAGCTACTATACTGGCGAAATTTGAATAATTGGATTTATCTACATTTGCGCCTTGTAATAACAAAGCAATAGGAAATGAAGGGCTACCAGTTTTTTTACTTGATATTTTAGGAAAGTAAATATCAGCTATGTCATTATTTTCAGAGATTTTTGTAGTGTAGCTATCGACATCTTTAAACAGAGGCTGAGGTGTAGAGGTTTCAGCGGTAACTGTTTCCCCAAGGCTGCAAATTATCAATACTACGCTAGCCGAAGTTACAGACAAAGCTTTTAGGATAGCCATAACTATATTATTTGTGATTTTTGCCAAGAGTATCTAAATAACAACACTAGATACAAGCATTCTTACCAAAAAATTACAATTATGCTCTCTTTGTCTGATTAAACCACAGAGACACAGAGAGAAGAGATTGTCGCATTCTTGCTTCAAATTGGCCTTACACCTTTTCAAAAGCGGGTGGATAAACAATCTTTCCCTTGTAGGTTTCCTGATAACTTTGGAGTGGCTTAACCATGAAAAACTCTTCTGGAACTGGAAAGGGAGAGGCGATCGCATAATTAACTGATGGCTCAAATCCAAAGCGTGTATAGAATGGGGGATGACCGAGGACAATGACTATTGCTTCTTTTCGCTTATTTGCTATTTCTAAACCTGCTTGTACTAGTGCGCTACCAATTCCTTTTCTTTGAAAATTTGGTAGCACGGCCATCGGTGCTAAACCAAGTACCTGAAATGTTTCTTCACCTACCAGGTCAATGTAGCTGAAGAGAATATGACCAACTACTAAACCTTCAACTTCTGCAACTAAAGAAAGTTCTGGAATATAGCGGTCAGAATCACGAATTTCTGCAATTAATTTAGCCTCGTTCTCTTGTCCAAAAGCTAGTATATTTACCTCAGCTATTGCTGGATAGTCTTGGATAGTTTCGCTGCGAATATTCATGATGTTAGACTCAATTTTATTCAAACCGGATTTTTATAATTCCAAAACTTAAAATGATTGAAATCCCCATAATTGATTTAGCTGCCTTCAGCCAGGATAATACAACAAAGCAAACTGTAGTTCAAGAAATTTATCAGGCTTGCCATGAAATTGGCTTTATGTACTTGCAAAATCATGGAATATCACAAGAGTTGATCGAGCAAATATTTGCACAAAGTCAATCTTTTTTTAATTTACCTTTAGCTGTGAAGCAACAGCTAGCTTGGAGTGATGAATTGAGCAATACTGGTTATGTTGGCATAGAAAGAGAACGTCTTGACCCTAACAAACCAGGAGACTTGAAAGAGGCGTTGAATATAGGTAAACAAGGTGATAACAGTAAAAATCTACCTGAGTTTAATTCACTCGCATTTTATGAGGCTTGTACAAAACTAGCTAACACTGTGCTAGAGGCTTTTGCTTTAGCGTTGGAATTACCAGAAGATTTTTTTACCTCCAGACACAATCAACAAAATCATACTCTGCGATCGCTCCACTATCCACCGTTACCCACAACCCCTAAACCCGGACAGATACGTGCTGGCGAGCATTCTGATTATGGCAGTATTACTTTATTGTTCCAAGATGACATTGGCGGGTTGGAAGTGCAAACTACATCTGGGGAATGGATTGCAGCGCCGTCGATTCCTGGTACTGTAGTCGTGAATACTGGCGATTTAATGCAGCGATGGACAAATCATGTATTTTGCTCAACTAAGCATCGGGTGATAATTCCCAACGACAATAGGGTGAAACAGTCTCGCTATTCTGTTGCTTTTTTCTGCCATCCTAATGATGATATTGAAATTGCTTGTCTTGAGAGTTGCCAAAATAATCATTCCCCAATTTATCCACCCATCCTTGCGGGAGAATATCTATTGAGCCGTTTACAAGCAACATATTAATGAAGACTTACGACTGGATTGTTGTTGGTGGTGGCATCACAGGTGCTACACTTGCCTACGAGTTAGCAAAAACAGGCTTTGCGGTGCTGTTGTTAGAGCAAGACGCAACACCACACAACGCAACTCGCTATAGTTATGGTGGGTTAGCTTATTGGTCAGGTACTACACCCCTAACTCGCCAATTGTGCGAAGATGCGATCGCACGTTACCAAATCCTCTCGCAAGAGTTAGACGCTGATATTCAATTCCGCGAATTAGATTTATTACTTACTATTCCCGGTACTAGCGATCCAGAAATCACTGCTGCGTCTTATGCTAATTTTCCCATTCCTCCCCGTTTACTCACAGTCAAAGAAGCTTGTGAATTAGAACCATTGCTAAATCCAGATGCAATTTCCGGTGCTTTAACTGTAAAACACGGTCATATCCACCCAGAAAAAACAACACAAGCTTACATTCAAGCTTTTCTACGTGTTGGTGGTGAAATGCAAATTGCGCAAGTCCTACATATTAAACCTGATAGTGTAACAACAGCTACTGCAACATTCTCTAGCGCTAATGTAGTTATTTGTGCAGGTGGACTCAGCCGACAACTATTAAAATCAGCTGGGATTCCCATCAAACTCTATTTCACCCATGCAGAAATCATTAAAATCCCACCTGTGGATGTGCGGTTAAATACTTTAGTAATGCCAGCAAATCTGCAACGATTTCAACTAGAAGCACAATCTACCCAAGTTGATGAATTATGGGATGAACCAGGTAATCAGCCAGTACCGCCAATTTTAGATGCAGGTGCAATTCAGTTTCAATATGGGAGTTTGCGCTTAGGTCAAATTAGCCGTACACTCACAGATCCTCATGCTGAAGTAAATTCCCAAGAAAGTGAAAGGTGGCTGAGGGAAAGTATTGGAAAAATTTTACCAGCCTTAGCAAATTTACCAGGAACTTGGCATCATTGCTTAGTTGCTTTTAGCCCTAATCGCCTTCCCTTGATTGGTGCTATTCCAGAATTTGCCAATATTCATATTTTTTCTGGTTTCAGTAATCCCTTAGTTCTCGTACCACCTTTAGCACAGCGTTTTGCGAAATTTGTCTCTGGTAATGAAGATGAAATCATTACTCAGCTAGCGTTTCTACAAACTTGTGACAGCAAGTTGAATTAGTGACTATCAAAATTTAAGTCCAAGTAAATACGTAGCCTCATGTAGTACTTTATGAAGCTCTTATAAAGAATTAAGCTATCTTTGCAAAGTAAGTCTCAAGCTTCCTGATACTGCAAATACTTTGTGATTAATGTTACTAGAAATATGATTATTGCGCCTGAATAGCTTTGATCTTTTTCCAGCACAGGTAATATTACTCACAGAAAAATAAACGATGAGACAATTTGATTTTGATGAAGATTTGGATATTAATTTCCAAATTGCCAATGCATTGCAAACCAATGATATCAATGCTCTAAGACAAATTTTGTTTAGTATTAAGGAGATTATAGATAACAACTCTGACCAAGTAGATGATTACAAGGAAAATATTTGTTATGTTCTGAATTGTTTTCCGGATTTAAAAAATGAATTCCAATATCTTTGGTATCGTTGCGGATGTTGGTAAACAAGATATTCTGTTTATCTATAATTTTGCAACTTTTAAATCGGGAATTTTTTGATGTTGGTTAAGGGAAGAAAGATAGCATAGCTTTCTTCCCAAGAAGGCTATGCACAAATTCGCAAAAGCCGAAAGTGCATTTTGCGCTTTTAAGATATTTCAGATATGAAGTTAATATCTGGTTCAATTGCTCAAAACAAATATCTCTCTGATAGAGATTGCCTGAATATTTTTATATATTATGCATTATTCGTCTTGAAGTTGATTGATTTGATTTCTTAGAATAAAGAAATATCCTTTTAATCGTTCAAACGCTCCATCAGATAGTGGTTCTGATTCATTTTCCATTTTAATTTCTATAAATTTTGGCATCACCTCTTCCCAAATCTCGCGAAGTACACCCAAGTATATTGATTTAGGCATTTTCAGCATAGTTCCCTTAGCAATAGAAGGAAGGTTATGTGCGGCAAGGCTTTCTACTAAAAGATTTAAGCAATTCCCAATATCGTCACTAAGTTGATTAATTTGATCGGGTGAATAAAGCAAAGCTCCTGGCTTTGTCATCTCTGGATGTTTATTCAGAAAACCTCTAATTCCTAAATCTTTCAAATTGACATATCTAATTTTTAACCATTCGCTAGCGCTAAGATCAAACTCCTGTTCCTTTTCAAGTTTCTTTCTAGCATTCTCGCCAATATCTTGAAAATTCTGTAACTTATCCCTGAGTTCATCTTCTACATCTCTAGGAGTAGCATTCTTAGCTTTTAACCATTCCGAAACTACTTCTGTGACGATGGATTCTAATTGTACACTATCCTGAGCAGATAAGGGTTGATTGATTGTCAGCAATTCAATAGCTGTATCAAGTTTTCTCCGCAATTCTAATATTGCTTGAATGTTACTTGATTCAGATAGCATAAATAGCTTGATAAAAGATTGTAATAAATCATTTTCTCCTGTTTTTTGGTTTAATTGTTCGATATTTAGTTCACTTGGATAATCTCGTCTTAACAATGATTTCTCTAGTTCAGGGGCAAAGTCTTTTCCATATATAGCTTTTTCCCAATTCTTAGCTTTTTGAACTTGAGCTATATCCAATTTTTTAGCACCTGTAAATATCGCAGATTCTATATTAGCTCCGCTAAGATTGGCTCTCCATAAATCTGCCTCTCGAAAGTCAACGCCTGATAAATCAGCTTCTTGCAGTTGAGTCTCTTCTAAAGTTGCTTTTTGCATATTTGCTCCACTAAGTATTGCACCCTGAAGCTCAGCTTTATTTAACTTAGCTCTTTGCAGCTTAACCCTGCGTAGGTTAGCCTTCTGTAGCTTTGCTTCTTGCAGGTTAGCTTCTCGAAAATCAGAATCTTGTACGTTAGCACTTATTAAGTTAATACGTTGAAGTAGAGCACCTCGAAGATTTGCTTTTTCCAAAAAAGCTCCTTGCAAATTAATTTCCATCAAATCTGCCTTTTCTGCATCTAGCCCTCTCAAAGAAACTTTATCTTCTTGTAACTCCTTGAGAGCTAAAATTCTGGCTCCACTCGTTTCAGAATCTCTAGCTCCATCTATCAAACTCCATGCCTCACGGTATGCCCGTTTCTTGCGTTCAAAGGTATCTAAAATAAATAAAAATGCGACAAAAATAACGCTGAAGTTTTGAATTTGTTGCAATAATTTAGAATTACCAATCCTACAAATAAAATCTTCAGTAGCAACTTTCTGTCCCTGACAGACTAGTTCTCCTTTTTCATTTTTTGTTTGTGGTTCCCAATAGGGTATTACTATAAATATAGTAGAAGTAAAGACCAAAGCAATAAATATTTGGCAAAACCCTTTAACAGTACTTCTTCTGGTAAAGACTTGTAAGAGTGAATTTTTTAGATTTGCCTTTTTTAAAGATTTGTTCATTGGTAAAAGTATCCTGAATTTAACATTTTCATTATCATATACATGTGCAGAGACAGGATTAACTAATTTTACAAAAAATACTAACTGTATCATCTGTATTAATGAAAAGTTCGATATTATGTAACAGCGGCAAACGTCGAATACGAATCTAGTTTGCTTAAACAGTAACGCTTAAACTCATTCCAACTGCTCTAAATGGATTGTATCAATATCTACATTAGACAACAAAGCTCATACTTAGGGTAGCAATCTCCAAGCATCTGCCTAGTAACTTTTATTGTCTGCCTCCACAACTAATTTCACCACTCAAATACAATTTCTATATTCATCTTCTAAATTGAGTTAGTACCCGTTCCAATTCATTTGCTTGAAAATTCCCTTCAGCAGGTTGGCGATTTTGCTGCTCTGGTTCTAAATAAAGATATTTACAATAAACATTTGTAAAATCGGTATAAGGTTTGATCGCCCACTTAAAAATACAGATTCCCGTCAACACTGCAAGGGAAAAATCTGTATTTTTAAGTTCAGAATAACTAAAGTCTGCATCGGTTAAGTTCGCTTTTCTAAAAGATGTTCCGGGATGACTTTGAATAGATTGGATCAGCCATTGAAAAATCCGGAAAGTGACGATCGCAGAAACAACCGCCATGATTAAGAAGAAAAATCCTTGAGCGCTAGATCCATTACCAAAGCCAGAGAAGCCAATACAAGCAAGTCCGATGGTGAGCGCGACCATGACTGCAAATAGTATACTAATAGCTCCTATACCAAAGAAAGTTGTGGCTTGGGGAAAGTGAAAGTTAATACTATCTCTGAGGAAAATCTCAGCAAAAAAAAATAATACCGGAAGCGAACCGATTAAGAAGTTGATGGCGCGATCGCTCAACAATAAACTTAATAGATACACAAAGAGCGCACCAGAGCCGCATAAAACCACTGGACTGACTATAGTGCTAACAACTAACATACGTACTTGGCGCTGGCTCTGTCCTGTTTTCACCTGCTGAAAGTTTGCTCCAATTAAGGTTGCGCCTGTAAAATTGCACCCCCGCAAGTCTGCACCACTGAAATCTGCACCAGATAAGTCCTGCCCTTTGAAAGAGCGATCGTGCAATATCTGGTTGCTATAGTTCAGGTTGCTCATTGTTTGCTGGCTCAGAGTCAAGGGATAAAGTGCGATCGCTGTTCTGGTGGGTTAAATTGATGCTCAGAAACCCAACATTATTTTTCACCCACAATGTTAACCACTGCAACCTGCCAATGCCTACAGTTTTTGGTGCAGGCGTGCTGCGAGATTATCTGTAAAGCGCAACCAGCTAGAAAATTGTGCTCAAGTTCTATCTCCAGTCACAAAAACAATGAATTGAGAATCACAATAGTAACTAGGTCAAAACAAAAGTTAACATTAAAAAGCATTCCCACACTTACAAAGTTCTTGAATCTAAAGTAATTATGCTGAAACTTTACGGTGGTACTCGTAGTCGTGCGTCAATCATCGAGTGGTATTTAGAAGAATTGGCAATTCCCTACGAATTTGTGCTCCTAGATATGCAATCAGGTGAACATCTTCAGCCTGAGTATTTGAAAATTAACCCAATGGGCAAAGTTCCAGCAGTAGTAGATGGGGACTTTCAGCTTTGGGAATCAGGAGCAATTTTGTTGTATCTTGCCGATAAATATGGCAAAACAGCACTTTCACCGGAGTTGCGTGGTGTTTTGTCGCAGTGGGTATTGTTTGCTAATGCTACTTTGGGGCCGGGACTTTTTGGAGAAGAGAATCGAGAACGGGAAATGCCTCGTTTGTTAACTCCCTTAAATAACATTTTTGAGCAGCAACCTTTTTTACTGGGTAATGAATTTACTGTTGCTGATGTAGCTGTGGGATCTATATTAAGTTATGCTTCGCTCCTGCTGAAGCTAGATCTGAGTGCTTATCCAGCCGTATTGGATTATGTCAAACGCTTGTCTGAACGTCCGGCATTTTCCCTTGGGAAACGAGCTTAACTAGATCTTCTCAAGAAGATTACAATCTCTAATTAGGGGTAACTCGGCTACCTTCTTTAATTTGTTCTGAGGGATGGAGAATCACCACTTGATTTTGCTGAAGTCCTTGGCGAATCTCTCCCTCAAAGTCGCTGCGTTGACCGACTGCAACTAAACGGCGAGATGCTTTACTATCCTTAACTGTAAAGACACACCAAGATTTTTCACAGCGGAACAAAGCACTCAGTGGTACTTTTAAGATATTTTTACCTTCCCAAATGACGATTTTGACATCGACGCGGTAGGCATCACCGAAGGAGTCGGGTGAGTCTACAAAATCAGCGATCGCATTGACTCGTTGTTCTTCTACCCCAAGGGCAGAAACTTTGGTAAAAGCTGAGGGTTCCACCAGCCTAACTTTCGCTCGCAGTGGTTGAGTGTCTGTTCCCCGATCGATGAGGATGGGATTACCTGGCTTAATCTTGACCGCATCGCTGGAAAGTACATCAATTACTAGTTCCAAGCGAGAAACATCCCCTACCTCGATTAAAGGAGTTCCAGATGTGACATACTGAGCGCTTTTTTGCAGTATCCGCAGCACTTGACCGCGATCGGGGGAGCGTATTACGGTACGCGCTGTTTCATCTTTCAGCTTGGATAGTTCCGCCTCAACATTAGCAATGCGCGCATCGTAGACTCGCAGTAAATAATCTGGGTCGCTTTGTTGTGCTTGCAATACAGCCAGGGCGGCGCGTGCTTGCTCAACCTCTGCGGCGGCGGCTTTTGCTGCTAATTCTGCCGCTTGAAATTCTTTAAGCTGCGTGGTTGCATTCAATTCTGCGGTTTCCCGTTCTTTGCGAGAGATGACGCCTGTAGATTGTAATTGTTGGGCGCGCTGGCGATCGCGTTGTGCTTGGGTGAGTGCTGCTTGCGCTTGAGACACTTTGGCAACTGCTTGCTTCTGTAATGCTTCAGCTGCTCGGATGCGCTTCTGTGCTTGTTCTAGGGTGGCTTGTTTGGGTCGCTGGGTGGCTACGCCAGCGCGTTGCGCTTGCCATTCAGCTAACTGTGCTAAAGCTTGTTTTACTGAGGAATTCAACGGTAGAGGGTCAATCCGGGCGACGATGGTTCCTGGTTTGACTGTATCTCCCTCATCTAATTCAATCCGCGCTAGACGACCATCAACGGGGGCGGAAACTACAAAGCGATCGCGTACTCTGGTTTTACCTTCTGCATTCACTGTCACCTGCAAATCACCGCGACTGACACGCCCAGTATCTACTGCAATTGGAGCCGGACGGAAAGCCCAGATTATTAAGATTGTGGTTCCCAGAGCGATCGCTGAATAAATCAACAATTTTGGTGAGATTGTTGGGAGGCGCTTTCTTAAGTCTTTAACTTCGTCGCGGAAAGGTAATAGTTTCATAAGAAAGAAGACTTTTTTAACGCAGAGTGACGCAGAGTACGCGCGGAGGGACGCGGAGGTTTGTTAAATGAATTTGTCATTGGGGAATTAAAAACTTTTCCATTAGATAATTAATAAAGGTTTCTCCTCTACGTTCTACCTGTTGTTCGTTGATGATGGAGAATCCTTTGCGCAAGAAGAAAGGCTTGGCGGTAATGCTTGCTTCAACGTATAAGCGATTAATTCCTAATTCATCAGCTTTTGCTTCGATTGCAGCATAAATCTGGCTACCAACACCCATTCGTTGATAATTTTTATGGCAGTAGAAGCAGTCTATATGCCCGTTTGACTCTAATTCACCAAAACCTGCAATCACACCTCGATCGTCAGCAACATAAGTGAATCTTTCTGAGCAAATTTTTGCCCAATCTCTAAAATATAGATTATCTGGTGCCCAGGCTGCGACTTGATTGTTTGAGTAGTCGCTAATATTAACTTCACGCACTGTTTCGTGAAATAATTGTGCTATTTGCTCGGCATCTTGCTGATGAAACAATCTTATTTTCATATAATTAGTAACTATACAGAAAGTATAATTATAAAATCCGAATTTCAATTGTCATGCAACTAAGTTTCTCAAACACTTGTTGAGTGCGATGGATCGGCCACCAATCATAAAGAAACATTTCTAAAGGTCGCCACATTGCTACCCAACCCAGAATCAAAAGTCCTTCTGTAACGATATTCGCAAACATTCCATTACCTAATAGCATAACTAGTTTGCTCACACTAATACACACACCTAAAAATAACAAACCAATCATTAAAGAAAGACGACCTTGACGGAGAACCAGACGCAGTTCTGTGGCAGCATTATTTTTTTTGTAATCAAAATAGTTATGAATAGCTTCTGGTAGAATCTGCATTGCTTTTTCGTGAAACTGTTGAGGTAGATAAAAAACTAATTTCAGAGGAGTTTTCAGTTGGAATTCACTAACCGACTGGACAATATAAGATTCGGCATCTTCATCAAGGTCTTTTTCTAAAAATGGCGAAGGATCGAATGAGTTAAATATTTGGCTAATATTACCCAGACGAATTTCAATTAAATAGATATTATGCTCGTTTTTGTAATATAAGTTTAAGTCTTTCACAGCAATTATTCCTAATAATTAATTAGCTGCGTTATTGGTTGGGAATCCCTCAAAAACCTTGTGCCTTCTGCCCTCTGACTTGAAAGAATAATTTGCCACTTCCCCGCGTCCCCGCGTCCCCATGTCCCTCTTTCATGCTTGGCGGTGAAACTTGTTTCATCGGGACTGCCTTCTTCAATTCATTCCCTCGTTTTCAATACAGCAACTAAATCCAAATGAACAAGCTGGCGACGGACAATTAACCCAGAAATTACCGCCGAAATTGCTACATAAATAAAAGCAAAGGCAAAGCTTGCTTTAGTGACATATAAGGGAAAGCGATAAAGTTCTGAGTTATAACCAATAGACATCAAAGCACACAAGCCAAATCCGATCGCAAACCCTAAGGGAATAGCTGCAAGAGTTAATACAGCTTGTTCGTTGAGGAGGATAAATGCAATCTCAGCTTGCGTAAAACCAATTACCCGTAAAGTTGCTAATTCCCGACTGCGTTCTGATAAGGCAATACGGGCGGCGTTGTAAATCACACCAAAAGCGATAATGCCAGCAAAAATTACCAATACAGTTGTAAAAATACCGAGACTACCAGCAATAGTTTCTTGAAAACGCGCGATCGCCATTTCTCGCACAGACACGCCTGTAACTCCGGGCGTGCGTTTTAATAAAGAATACAAGCGATTGATTTGCAACGCATCAGCAGCCAGATAAGCGCCGGAGACAGTTCCGCCTTCACGCATCAACTGATTTAAAGCATGGATATCCATATATGCAGCCACACCAATCAGTTCATCTACCAAGCCAACTACGGCAATGGTGCGGGTTGGTCTTTCTCCTTCCAACACCTCTACTATCAGCATATCACCGGGTTTTACTCGGAGAATTTCTGCTAACTTTGTTGTTAATACCACGCCATTCGGGGGTAAATAGACAGTCTGCAATTGCCGATTTACCAAACGCCGCAATTCTCCCCCTGCTTCTAACCCAGTAATTGCCAGGCGATAGGTACGGTGTTCAAATCGCAACCTAGCGGCTACTACCCGGAATAGTTCAGCGTGTAAAACACCAGGTAAATGAGCAACTTCATACCTCACACGGGATGGACGCGGCTGATTGAAAACAATTGTCACATCTTCGCGCTGGACATTGCGGAACTGTACATCAATCATGTGTTGCATCGCATCTGTAGAATAGCGACCAACAACTAAAATCGCCACAGCTAAAGCTACACCTACGGTAGATAAAATTGCCTGTACTGGTTTGCGTTCTAGATTGCGCAGTACGATTAAACCCGTGGGTGATAAAAGATGCCTAAATCCCAGGCGTTCGGCTATGGTGGGGCGAAAATGGGCGGGTGGTTCAGGACGCATTGCTTCTGCTGGCGGGAGAGAAACCGCTTTTTGTACAGCCATAAAAGCACCAATTACTGCTGCACCACCACTAATGAGAATTGACCCGATCGCCGCAGCTATGCCTACTTGATAGCGGAGAATGGGAAAAGAGAAAAAGCGGGCATAGTTGTGAGTTATAGCCGAACCAAACCACAGTCCTAAAGTCGTTCCCAAGGTTGCACCTGTAAAGACAATTGCCAAGACAAACTTCAGGTAATGCCAACCAATGCTGAAATTGTTGTAGCCAAAAGCCTTAAGGACAGCGATTTGATCTCTTTGGGTAGCGATGAGGCGAGATAATAAAATGTGCAGCAGAAAGGCAGCGATCGCCAAAAAAATTGAAGGTACTATAGTTGCTGTGCCTTGCAGTTGGGTAATTTCTTCTGAGAGAAAGCGGTTAGAAAGCTGATCTTTGCGCAGGTAAGCACCAAATCCGCCATATCTTTCTAGCAATTTATCAAGGCGAAAAATTACATCTGGCTCAATTGCTCCCCGCATCAGTGTTAGGGTGACATCATTAAACGCCCCATCCATATCAAAGGCCGTTCCTAGTCCCTTGCGTTCCATCCAAAAAACGCCAAATCGCTGATTATCTGGGAAAATATCACCTGTCCCTTGGATGGCGTAGACATACTCTGGTGAAAGTGCTATCCCAACAATTTGTAATTTTTGCCAGCGTCCATTAATCACTGCACCTAGCGTATCGCCTAAATCTAGCCGATGGGCTTTGGCAAAGCTTTCACTAATTAATACTTCATTATCTCGCTCTGGTTGGATATAGCGCCCCCGACGGATAAACAGGTCATTGAGTATGGGTGTTTGCCGTTCAGGTATGGAAATTAACCTGCCGATCGCTGGTTCACTTCTGCCCGGAATATCGAGGCTAACATCTGCTACTACCCGTGTTTGCACCTGCGCTACTCCCGGAATTTCCTCAATTTTCGTTCTCAGGGATTCAGGGGCGCGTTTGAGTTGAGCGAAGACCTGAGCAAAACGATATTCTTGGTAATAAGTAGTTTGGGACAGCTTCAGGGATTCGTAAGCACTCAGCATCGAGACAAAGCTAGCAATTCCGCAAGCCACAACCAAAGCGATCGCAATCATTTGACCGCGAGAATGCCAGAGGTCACGTAGCAGTTTGATATCAGTAGCTTTCATGAATGTGTTGAAGGCAAAGGGCAGTTTTAGCTTTGAGATAGACATGCGGACGCGGAGACAGGGAGAAGCGGGGAATTAGATTTTTATGTTTGGTTGTGGGTTTTTCCCGTGATTGACTGACTTGAAAGAATCATTGATCTTTTCCCCGTATCCCCGCGTCTCCGCGTCTCCTGTTCATGAATGGGACTGCCTCCTTCTACCACTCTAATTCCTCAGGAGCCAGCTTTTGCTGATTTTGCTGTACTTTGGCAATTTGACCGCTACGCATTGTCACCACTCGATCTGCCATTGCTGCGATACCTGCATTGTGTGTAATTACCACAGTTGTTGTACCGAGTTCACGATTGACTTGTTCTAGGGCTGCTAATACTAATTTACCTGTCTGAAAATCCAGCGCGCCTGTGGGTTCATCGCATAACAATACCTGCGGGCGCTTGGCAATAGCCCGGGCGATCGCTACTCGTTGCTGTTCGCCACCAGACATTTGGGCGGGAAAATGATCCAGGCGATCGCTTAATCCTACCAAAGCCAAAGCTTGCTCCGGACGCATGGGATGACGGGCAATATCTGTCACCAGCATGACATTTTCTCTAGCGGTGAGGCTGGGAATTAAATTGTAGAACTGAAAGACAAAACCCACACAGTCGCGCCGAAACCGGGTAAGTTCTGCCTCGCTAGCATTTGTCAGCTCGCGATCGCCAAAAAAAACATGACCTTGAGAAGGCACATCCAAACCACCCAGAATATTAAGCAGAGTTGACTTACCACTACCTGAAGGCCCCAGTAGTACGACAAATTCTCCCTCATAAAGGTCAAGGTCAACCGACTTTAGTGCATGAACTTCCACCTCACCCATGCGGTAGATTTTAGCAACTCCATGCACGTGAAAGACAACTCCTGGTGGTGCTGCTGGGTAAAGTTTGGCTGTGCGATCGCGCTGATTTTTGCCCATCTTAGTACACCATTTCATCAATTCGTGGTGAATTTCCTCTGCGTTCCTCTGTCTTGAAAAGTTGAGCCACTTGCTTGCGGGGGTTCCCACGGCAGTCCGTTCAAGTCGGGAAACCCGCCCACACGGCTGCCTCCCCGTTGTGCAAAGTGGCGTTCCTACGCCGGGAAACCCGGCTTCGAGGAACTTTTCGCTGCGCTAACCGCTGCAATCCTTTGCGTTTAAAAAACTGACAAACTTATGCAAAGCGGTACTTGAATTTTAGTTTTGAGATGCGTCTTCTACCAGGTAGCATTTAAACCATTCACTTGCTACTCGCGCCGCTTCTGCAAGCGTCCCTGGTTCGGGAAATAAATGGGTAGCATTGGAAATAATCTCTAGCTGTTTCTTTGTCTGCAATTGTTTTAGTGCATCTTCATGCATTGCGATCGCTGGCAAATCGTAGCCCCCTACAATTAGTAACGTTGGTGCTTGAACTTGAGGTAATACTAAACCAGCTAAATCAAGGCGTCCGCTACGAGTCACAACTGCCTTAACTACCTCTGGACGTTTTGTGGCTGCAACTAGCGCCGCACCACCTCCAGTACTAGCTCCAAAGTAACCTATGTTCAGGTGACTAGTATTTGAGTTTTGTAACAACCAATCTGTAGCACCAACTAACCGCGATGCTAACAACCTCATATCAAAACCTAAATGCCTTGTTCGCAGATCGAGTTCTTCTTCTTCGGGAGTTAGCAAATCAATCAGCAAAGTTGCCAAGCCGCATAATTCCAAAACTCCAGCAACATATCGATTGCGGGGGCTATGACGACTGCTACCATTGCCATGAGCAAATAAAACGATGCTTGTAGCACCATCTGGAATAATTAAACTACCCTTTAACTTGACTTCACCTGCTGAGACTGAAACCAGCTGTTGCTGGGGTTTTGGTGTTAACGTCTTAAGCATTGACTGAACCTCCACTTCCGAGTCATTTGCTATCAGCAATATCTCAAAATCCTCATTCTCTCTACATCTGGTGCGTGAGATAAATCATCCCGCATTTATGCAACGCTTATTTCTTTTAACCTCATCTCCATTTTGAGGTTAGAAACAAAATGTGAGGAAAGCGTGAGGAAATTTTTCTAGTTGGGAGGCGATCGCATATTTCTATTATTCTGTTTCTATCGAAGCGGCTTTTGCCTCTGCGGAAGATTTTAATCGAGTAATGGTGGCTTTACGAGCGCGTTCGCCCTTGGCGTTGGCGAAGCCATCGCTTTTACGTACCCCACCTGTTAGTTCATATTCCCGACTGTCTTTGCCATACTTTAACACCACACCACTAACTAAGCGTTCTGAGGTTTCGCGAATAGTCTTTTCCAGAGCTTCTATTTTTTCCCTTGCGGAATCAATAGTGTTTAACATCTGATTATGTTGATAATATCTATGGACTATAGATATGTAGATAGCCCAAACCCAGCATCAATAAGTTTACCCATTTGCTCGAAACTCTTGAGGCTAAGGCAATGGGCAAGCATTTGATGCTTGCAGTTTTGCTTTATGTGTGCGATCGCCAGATTAAATAAATTTTGAGCCGAAGCAGAGCGTGCGATCGCAGCTAAAATTCGCTTAAACGGTGCTTTCACTGAACTATCTCTAGGTCGAAGCAGGTGAAAAAGCAAGACATTGCGATACCAGCGATCGAAGACAAATACCTTATACCCAAATGGTACTAAGTTAAGCCAGCACAAAATGTTGTATTAACTGTAGGCCTCATCGATAGCCCCCTGTAGTTGTTCAAGTGTCATTTGGTGCTCTCCTAAGCTTGTTGGCGGCGCTGAGAGAATCCCCAAATAAATATCACAGCAATCAAGCTAACCATAAACCACTCTGGAGGAACTAGCACTGGAGCAACCACACGTAACAGCAATCGTAATCCAACTAAAGCAACTGCAACGTAGCCCGCATCTTCTAAATACAGAAACTCCTCTAACCAGAGGATAAATAATCCTGCCAGAAAACGAAGCGCCACAATGCCAATTGTACCCCCCAATAGAATCAACCAGAGGTCTTGAGAAATTGCGATCGCAGTCGTCACACTATCCAGAGAGAATGCCAAATCTGTCACCGCGATCGCAGGAATTACCTGCCAAAGCGATTTTGGTGTCGTGGGGCGATCGCCCCGATCCGCTTGCTTGGCTGTGAAATATTGCCAGGACAACCACAGAAGATAAAGCGCTCCAGCCAATTCAAATTGCCAGAACTGAATAATCCAAGTCGCGCTGACAATCAGCAGCATTCGCAGCCCATAAGCAATGCCTAAACCAATATTGAGGGCGCGTCGTTCTAGCTTGGGATTTTGCAAGGATTGAGACAATGCAGCTAACGCGATCGCATTATCTGCTGACAAGACTGCTTCTAAGGCAACCAGCACGAGCAGCAGGAAAAGGGTTTCAACACCCCAATTAAACGGAGACTCAAAAATGTAATCCAGCATTGCTCCCATTCCATCTGATTCGGTAAATAATTAAGCGCAGATTTTGATCGGTTGTACAGTGTACCCTGCTTGCTTCCATGCCATCACGCCGCCTCTCAGAACATAAATAGCGTCATAGCCCTTCTGAATCAATTGTTGAGCCACAGTAAAACTGCGTTGCCCAACGAGACAAGTCAACAGAATGGGTTGCGTTTTGGGAATGTCTTTGAGCAAAGTATCAACATTCAGACGATGTGATTTAGGAAGAACAGAACTGGCATATTTCGGATTCTGCACATCAACGATGAACAGCTTATTCAAACGAGCCATCGCATCTTCAGGCGATAACAAAACAGACTCCATCTGGGAGCGTGCAGATCTTAATCGAGATCGCATAAAATTCTCTCCTAATTAAAAATGAATACTGACTGATGACATCGAGAAATCGAAGTATTGATGACGCTAGGGCGGAAAAATTAGCTCAATGACGATGAACAGGCAACGCATAACCAATTTACAAATATGGTTAAATCTCTAGTCCGATCGCAACGATGACCACAGCCATAGCATGGTAGTACACATAGGTCTATCGCAGGATTGGGGTACGCCAAAACACCACTACAAAAATTAGCAGCGCTATTTGGATAAACCAAGGCGCTAGTATCAAACCGACAACAAAACTTAGAACTGCAACGATCGCAGCAAAGATTTCAACCATTTCTTCTTTTGCTACATTTGCCACATAGATTGCAAAGCAGGCGATCGAAAAGGCTACTAGAAAAGGAAGAGATAACATTGCAAATTAACACTTCGCAGTAGAAGTTTCAAAGGAACGATCGATCGAATTAGGAAGCAACTGTTGATGAATTTCCAGATCTCGATCGCTCATTACCTTTTCAAACATTGGCGTTGAGAGGACTTGTTCTGGTGTCCACACTCCAGGTTTTCTGAGTTCTCCAGACAGTAATAGTTGTGCGATTGCTCCGGTTCCCCTACCAGCAACCTCGGCCGTATTCGGATGATGCAGTGTTGAGCAGCAACGGACAAGCTGACCGTATTTCATTCCCAGCACTTCGGAGCGAATAGCCACACCTACGCCGCTAAATCGATCGCTGATCTGCGTCATTGCGTAGCTGACTTGTGACAAAAACTCGATCGCGCTATTTGATTGCAGTAGTTTAGGATGCCACCATCGCGCCACGCTCCAAGTCAGATAGTTGTAAAAACGCGGTACAGTGCCAAATTTAGTGACAACGGTTTTGACTGGAAACGTATCCGCTAGCGTCAAGGCTTCGGGCATATCAAACCAATAAACGCCGACTTTGCCATAGTGTGGAAATTCGATCGCTTCGCGATCGCTATAAGGTTGAACTTGTTGGTGTTTCCCATCAATCCACGCTGCAAACGGACGCTGTAACCCCAAAAAGGTCGAGCGCATCACCGTAAGACCTGCCCCACCAGATCCCCCAACTACATAGCTGAGATGCACTTTGTCGGCTCGATCGAGTTGCTCGATATCTCGCCGCACCATGCTATTAGAAATGCCGGGAAAAATGCCCGTGTTGATCGTTGCGGTGATTCCTGCGGCTTGGGCTTCTGCTTGGAGTGCGATCGCTTTACAAGTGAAAGAGACACAATCGCTGACATCGATATAGTTCACACCAGAATCAATGCAGAGTTTCAAAACACTAGCATTTCGATGTTGAAACGGCCCCGCGCAGTGAATTACTAGATCTGATTGCGCGATCGCATCTTGTAGTCTTCTCAAATCATCTAAGTGAATTGAGACGAACTGACAGCGTTGGGGAGACGTTTCTCCAATTGAATTGACCAATACCTGACAGGCTTTCTGCCCGGTTTTTGGATTGCGCCCTGCAATTGTCACATTTACCGCAGTATGGGAGAGCAAGTCTGCGGCGACTTGACCCCCAATTCTTCCACTTCCTCCCAAAATTAGAACTTGTTGTGTCATTTCTTTGCTACGAATTACGACAATATATCTAAAGAAAAACCATCATTTAAGGTCTTCAAACCACGGTTCTAAACTCAGTTAGACAACAGTCGAATTGCTTGTACAGCAAACCATCTGCCAAAGTCATACAAGAGTGCTAATCGGTAGCCAGAGAACTGAGGTGTAGTGCTGTTACTCATCTCATTGTTCAAAAACAAGGCACTTAAAATCGGTTGGTAATCGTCATTACTGATTTGAGAGAATGGTGCGTTAACGAATGCTAGAAGGTAGATCAAAGTAGCGGTTAACACAATTGCAATAGCAAAAATATTAAACCAGTAAGATGACCACCATCGCGTGAAGTAAACACCATAATTACAAAACTGTGACCACACAGGCTTTTCTGTGCGTCGGACTAAGAGCATCATGATTGAAACTCCTGATTTAATCTGAATTGAACAAGATGATCAAACTGAAAGCTTAGATGGGTGTAATGCCTTTCAACATAAACATCTGAGATAATCTATCGCTGCAAAAACTTAATTTGAGTTCAAACTTTGGATAGGATTTAGTCCAAATCTCAAAAAGCTTTTTCACATTGGTACTGTGGGATATTCTTTAAGCCTTTTCTAAAAGGTGTTTCTTCTAGAAAATAGATTTCTTCCCAGCAATTTCGACAGAACCAATAGATTCGTTGACCACGAATATGACGTAGTAATCGATGGGAACAGTAAAGACAATTTCTCGTTGTGGGTCTTTGTGTGTGATGTTTGAATTTCATTGCGATCAAAACTCATAATTCAATCTAGAATTGAACGAATTGAGCCAATCAAAAAACAGGCGCAATCCGTACCAGCGTTGGACAGATGCGTTAAGCCACCACCAAACCAACCATAGCTAGAACAATTACGATTGCTGCCTGATAAGTTGTCAGCATCGTTTGTTGGCTCCTCTTTCAAAAGAGGAATATTGGCTACATTTCCACTGCAATGCCTTGAGCAAAATAGTTGCCTCCTTTCGTAGAAGGGTTATCAACCAGCCTAAAAGCATAGCTATGTCGTATTTGCGAATTAGCCCGATTCTAACTTCTAACTCAATTTGAATTAGACGCATTGGGCTAATTAAAAATCTCAGCAAACATGAATCGTATCGGCAGCAAATAGCTGTGCCGAGCTATGACTGCAAAAAATAGGTTGCAGTAGAAACCTTGACTAGAAATAGGGCAAAAACTTTAGTGTCTGAAAAAAAGATTCAGCAAATATTGCCTCAACGTAGCGAGCGAAGCAGCTTTTGCTTGACCGTTCTTTCCCAATAGCAAGCGGCGAAATAATTATTTGAACTAAGAACAATGTTTGAAGCAATATTCAAACATCGGTGAACATCAGCATTCATGTCACTAGCAATTTGAGTTTTTTGACTTAATGTAAACATCTCTACCATAGCATGACCTTTTTGAAAAACAACCTTCCTTTTGTTTCAATTGAGTAAGTAACGATAGCAGAAACATTAAAAGCCCGTTCGTGTCAGATGTAGGAATCATACTTAAGAGAGAGGTATTTATCTAAACACGTCCAACTTTAGAGTTCTGAAACTTGAATCGACCTATGAAGTGATCGATTAAAAAGCAAAGTAGCAAACTCACAAGCGATCGCCCCGTAGCAGAACTCCCTTGGATTTCTCGGCATCCCTTCTTCGCACCATTGCCCTATACCCATTTTCATACATGGTGATGTTGTTGACTCTTGACTTTCACATAAAATATGCGAAGCTAATATTTAGCTTATCTAAATATTGAGAGTGCATCCAACTCGTGACTAGACTTACGGGAAACACTGATTTATCGGAATCTCCTGCTAGTAGCCCTCAAGCGGTGATTTTAGAAACGCAAGGACTGACACGCTACTTCGGTAAAGCTGTGGCTGTCAATGATTTGAGTATCACAGTAGAACAAGGTGAGGTATTTGGCTTACTCGGCCCCAATGGCGCGGGTAAAAGCACAGCAATTAAAATGTTGACTACCCTATTGCCCCTGAGTGCAGGCAAAGCAACTATAGCTGGTTATGATGTTACTCATCAGGCTGCGGCTGTGAGGCGGTTATTTGGTTATGTACCGCAAGCACTGTCTGCTGATGGTAGTCTCACAGGTTACGAAAACCTCTTAATCTTTGCCAAGCTATACGATATTCCTGTTAAACATAGGCAAAGGCGTATCCGAGAAGTACTAGATTTTATGGGTTTGCAAGAAGCAGCCCATCGCTTGGTACGTAACTACTCTGGTGGCATGATTCGTAAGCTAGAAATTGCTCAATCTATCATGCACCAACCCAAGATTTTGTTCCTTGATGAACCGACTGTAGGACTAGATCCCATTGCCCGTACTCAAGTATGGCATCTAGTACAACAACTGCGTGCAGATTACGGCACAACTATATTTTTAACCACTCACTTTTTAGAAGAAGCCGATAGTCTGTGTAACCGAGTGACAATTATGCAGCAAGGCCAAGTTGTGATTACAGGCACACCCAACGATTTAAAAGCTTCTTTGGGTAAGCCGAATGCAACCTTAGATGATGTCTTTATTCATTACACAGGGGATCAATTAGCATCAGGAGTCAACTACCGTGATACAGCCAGAACCAGACGTACAGCTCAACGGTTGGGTTAAGCCAAAAGCTACCCGCAAAGCCAATGTAATTTCTACCATTATTCAGATATTTACCAAAACTCTTGTGATTGCCGAGATGGAAGTGCGGAAACTCCGACACGATCCGACTGATTTAATAGTCAGAGCCGTGCAACCATCACTGTGGCTGTTGATTTTTGGGCAAGTATTCACCAGGATTCGGGCAATTCCCACAGGCGACTTAGCTTATCTTGACTTTATGTCTGCGGGTATTCTAGCGCAGAGTGTGTTATTTGTGGCAATTTTTACAGGTGGGATGACGCTGATTTGGGAGCGCGATTTAGGAGTTGTTCACAAGTTCTTGGCTAGCCCAACTCCTAGAGTAGCGATGGTATTAGGTAAATCCTTAGCTTGCGGGGTACGTTGTTTATCACAAGTATTTGTGATTTACGTATTAGCACTACTGCTAGGGGTGAAACTTAACCTTCATCCTTTAGCTTTTGTGCAAGTGCTATTGATTGTCATGCTGGGAGCAGGTTGTTTTTGCACATTTTCCCTAATCATTGGCTGTCTGGTGAAAACCAGAGAACGGATGACAGGAATTGGACAGTTGTTAACTATGCCATTATTTTTTGCCAGTAATGCCATTTATCCCATTTCCATGATGCCGAACTGGTTAAAATTTTTATCTCACGTTAATCCCTTGACTTACCAAGTGGATGCATTACGCGGCACGATGCTAGTAAATGGAATTAGTATTTATGGCTTTGGTTTGGACTGTGCAATTCTCTTGTTAACATTAATTGCCTTGACCTTAATTTGTGGAAGACTTTATCCACGAGTAGCAATGTAATTAGGAGCATAGCAGATGACCCTCGGTAAACCTGTGCAAGGCGCAACTTCCCAAGAATGTGCTGCCAGAGTAATGGATACAATTCCGTTAGTGATGCGGTTTATCCGAGCAGATATGCGAGCTCACAGTGCCGCTTCTTTATCTATACCGCAGTTGCGATCGCTAGCTTTTCTCAACCGCAATTCAGGTGCTTCACTATCTGATTTGGCAGAGCATTTAGGTGTCACCTGTGCCACAGCATCAGCAACCACAGAACGGCTAGTACAACGCAACTTGGTACAACGCATCAACGATCCGCAAGAAAGACGGCGAGTTCTCCTGAATCTTACAGAACAGGGAAAGCACCATTTAAAACAATCCCAAGACCAAACTCGCGCTCATATTGCCGACCTTTTGGAAGGCCTTACACCAGAGCAAGTTTCCCATATAGAAGAAGGGTTAGCACTACTAAAAAATGTCTTCGAGCAAACAGAAAGCAAACCTCCCCAACACTAAGTCTGCAACACACGATCCTTTTGCAGCGTTGAGGTTTCGCGATTATCAACTATTTACTATCGGGCGTGTACTTTTGTTCACTGGCTCACAAATGCAAACTGTGGCCATTGGCTGGGAACTCTACGATCGCACAAATTCAGCTTTAGCATTAGGTGGTGTTGGGTTAGCCCAAGTCTTACCCATGATAGCCCTCACCTTGATTGCTGGGGATGTTGCCGATCGCCGCGATCGCAAATTAACGATGTTGCTATCAGTATTTTTATTAGCCTTATGTTCCCTAGGTTTGGCTCTACTTTCCTGGACTCAAGGAAAAATAGTTTTAATTTACGCCTGCTTGGTGTTAACAGGTATTGCCAAGGCTTTCTTGAAACCTGCCAGCGATGCTTTGATGTGGCAATTGATACCTGTCAGTGCGTTTACAAATGCAGCCACTTGGAATAGTAGTAGCTTTCAATTAGCCTCAGTCATCGGCCCAGCCTTGGGAGGATTTGGTATAGCCTTGTTGGGAGGTGCGACGGGGGTATACGTACTGGCTGCGATCGCGGGATTGTTGTGTTTTATCTTAACAGCGGCGATTTCAAGACCGAAAACCAGTTATTCTAAAGAGCCAATCTCACTCAAAGCACTCTCAGCTGGAGCTAAGTTTGTCTGGCAAAATCAGCTGATTTTAGCAGCGATTACCTTAGATATGTTTGCAGTGTTGTTAGGAGGTGCGATCGCATTACTACCGATTTTCGCCAAAGATATTTTGCAAGTAGGGCCATTAGAGTTAGGCTACCTACAAGCAGCCCCTTCGATTGGCGCTTTATTTATGGCGGTTGTACTGGCATATTTACCACCCTTACGCAAAGCGGGGCCTGCCTTACTTTGGTCAGTAGTTGGCTTTGGCGTTGTCACGGTTATCTTTGGGCTATCGCGTTGGTTTTGGCTATCATTATTGATGCTAGTGCTGAGTGGCGCACTAGACACAATTAGCGTTGTGATTCGCCATACCTTAGTACAAATTAGAACGCCAGATCATTTACGCGGTCGAGTTGCTGCGATTAATAGTGTATTTATTAGTGCTTCCAATGAGTTAGGAGGCTTTGAATCAGGCTTGACAGCTGCTTTATTTGGCCCAGTTGTCTCCGTAGTTGGTGGTGGGATTGGCACAATTGCAGTGGTGATTGCTGTAGCGGCAATCTGGCCAGGTATTGCCAAACTCGGAGCATTACAGGAATATGAGGGTAATACCAATTCGTAATTCGTAATTCGTAATTCATAATTACGAAAGTCTGGCAAAATCAAGGTTTCAGAGTCTAGATGTGTTGCCCGATTTTGGAGATTTAGTATAACCCTCTTTTGTTACTACGGGAGGAGTATAATCAGGAAGGAAATCGGAAA
>JAVRCV020000062.1:0-71736 GCA_034530615.2 Aulosira sp. ZfuVER01 | reverse complement strand
GTTTCCGATTTCCTTCCTGATTATACTCCTCCCGTAGTAACAAAAGAGGGATTATTCTGCTCTAAGTAACCTACAAACCAGCCAATTTCTGGTTTAGTACTGGTTAACCATCCCGTCTTTCCCCGTAGCGTGTAGTCTGGAGTTTGTTCGCGCACCATAATGTCTTTGACAAGTTCCATTGTCCGTTTCGAGAACGGTAGATTGCCTTGATACAACCTTTGCAAGAAATTAATTTGCTCTTTGGGTGTAATTTTCAATGGCCCTTGCAACCAGAAGCGATCGATATCTGCGTCAGTACCAATCTGACGGTTGCCATAGCCAACTTTATCAATGAATTGCTGCATTCGTTCATGTCCAGCTCGACGTGCTAAGACTTGATAGAACCAGACTGTTGAATCTTTAAAGGCTTGGCGCAAATTTGTATCGTGATTCCAAACTTCTATCTCTCGGTGAATTCCATCCCAAGTTAAGACAGCCACATCATTCGGAATAACTCCGGTTTCTAAAGCCACTAGCGAGTTAAAAATTTTGAATGTGGAGGCGGGAATCATTGCCGTGGCGTTGCGTTGCGGATTATGTTCGTAGGTGCGACTGTTTTTTAAGTCGTAAATTAAGATTGAGCCTTCCAGTCCCAATTTTTGGAAATGTTGCCCGAAGTTTGGTGTTGCCACAGCGACTATTTTTGCTGATTCAAAGGCGGTTGCAGAAGATTGAGCTACAACAGGAATTGCTTTGAAGCTAATTGCGATCGCTAAAACAAGGCTAGCTGTGAAGATGAGAGATTGCACTCGCCACATAGAAAACAAAATTTTTTCTCCTTGGAAATGGAATTGAACGATCAAGGTAAGACTAAATTCGTGGCTGCACGTATAGCTGTAGAGATCGCATTCTCCACAGCAATATCTTTCTGGGGATAGATGATATTTTCTGAAACATTACGTTGTGCAACTACACCGCAAACAGCTGCTGCCGCAAATTGATACACTCCCGCCATTTTAAACAGCGTGCCACATTCCATCTCATAGTTCAAGATATTCAAGTGGCGATATTCTTCGGTAATTCCATGCAGCGATCGCATCAGGTAAGGATTTGCTGAATCTGTGCGCTCCTGTCCTTCGTAAAATGTATCTACCGAGGCGGTAATTCCCAAATGATGCTCAAAGCCTAATTCTTGTGCTGCTTTCACTAACGCAACTGTGAGAAACGGATCGGCGGCGGCGGGATATTCCACAGGTGCAATATCATTAGCTGCACCTTGGCGACACAATGCTGCATTGCTAATCACAATGCTACCAACCGAGACATGAGGTTGAATTGAGCCGCAAGTGCCAATCCGAATAATTTGCCGGATTCCTACCTGTACCAACTCATTCACCACAATACTTAACGAAGGCGCACCCATCCCACTTGTACTAGATAAAATCGCGTAATTATTAGCTAAGTATCCTATATAACTATTCAGTCCTCGATTCTCCGATAATAAACGCACATCCCGCAAATGAGTTTGCGCAATTAGACGCGCCCGTTCGGGATCGCCAGATAATAGCGCGATACTGGGAGGTGATGTACCCAAATCCTCTTGCCCAAAGCCAATATGATAGAAGCGTTTACTAGTCATAATCCAAGAAAATATGCACAGAAAAAACTTCTTTATTAAACATAAGTATTAATGCCTTTTGCCCTCCGCTTTCTACTTAATATTGTTTCAGAAAATCCCGCAGTTGTTTACCTTTAAAACTTCTTGCAAGTTGCAGTACATGAGTTGCAAAATCTAACCATTGTTCATTTAATTCTTTTAATGTTTCAGCTTGTCGGATAACACTTCTTAGGTCGCCTTTCCTTGCTAAATCTAGCAAAATTGCCACTTCTGCTGCTGGGGGAACAATAAACTCTGCATTGACTGTTTGAGATTTTACCTTTCTATTTTCTTGTTCTTGCTTTTCACTTTTTACTTCTTCATAAATCCATTCCAAACCTAAATGCAGTCCTATTGTTTCTAAAAGCTCAGATAGCTTAAAAGGTTTGAGAATAAAATCATGAAAACCAATTTCTTGACTGTGCTGTTTATCCAATTCAAAAGTGCTAGCTGAAAGAGCAATCACTACTAATTCTTGAAAATCTGGTAACAGCTTGAGGCGACGAGTAGCTTCAAAGCCGTCCATAACAGTCATAACTAAATCCATAAAAATTAAATCTGGCTGAAATTCTCGTGCTATATCAAGGCACTCTAAGCCATCTACTGCTTCCCTAACTTCAAAACCTAAAGGCTGTAGTAAATTGGTTATAACAGAGCGATTTGCTGGTTTATCATCTACTACTAAAACTTTACGTTGATAACCAACAAAACCGATAATATTACCTTCATCCTTACTCTTAGTATTAGTGGATTGACAAACTTGAGCTAAATCTAAATCCAGCCAAAAAATGCTTCCTTTGCCTAAAGTACTTTTTACCTTGAGTTCGCCACCCATCATCTGTACTAATTGACTGCTAATTGCCAATCCTAATCCTGTTCCTTCTATATTGTGGCTATATTCACCCACCTGTTTGAATGGTAAAAATATCTCTTCTAGTTGCTCTTGTGGAATCCCAATACCTGTATCTTCAACTTGAAACCGTAGTTTCCCATTATAATAGCCAACCAGGAAGGTTATACTACCTTCTTCAGTAAATTTAACTGCATTACTCAGTAAATTCATTAAAACTTGGCGTAGTCGTTTTTCATCTGCTTGAATAGCTTTTGGCAGAGGGGAAAGGGTGTTGTAATTTAACACAACTCCTTTTTGCTCGGCACAAATGCGACAGATGTCTACAATGCTCTCAAGAAATTGTGGAAAATTAACCTCTTTAGGGTAAAGCTCCATTTTACGAGCTTCGATTTTAGAAATATCTAAAATATCATTAATTAATGTTAATAGATGTTCGCCACACTGATGAATTATGTTAATCCCATTTTGTTGCTGATCGGTGAGAGTTTTATCTTTTTGAAAAATTTGCGCATAACCTAAAATACCATTCAGCGGTGTACGGAGTTCATGACTCATACTAGCGAGAAATTCACTCTTAGCGCGGTTGGCGGCTTCGGCTACTTCTTCTGCGTGTTGGCGATCGCCAATTTCCCGTTGTAGTTGTATATTTTTATCTTGTAACTCTAGTGTTCGCTCTTCTACTTTTCCCGCAAGAGTCCAATTATATTCTTCTAAATCATTATAAAGACGTGCTTTCTCAATCGATATTGCTGCTTGCGAAGATAAAAGTTGTAGAACTTCTAACAGCTGTGCTGTAAATGCACCCACAGTCAAATTATTTTCTAAATATAAAATGCCAATAACTTTACCTTGATTAATAATCGGTGTAGATAAAATTGATTTTGGTTTATGGTTAATTACATAGCTATCTGTTGTAAAGACTCCTTCATTAATAGCATTATTTAGTACAATATACTGCTGAGTTCGATGTACATAATTTATGATAGATATGGGTAACTGTTCGCTTGATTCTACAGGTATTGGTTCCTGTAAAGTTATCTCATCTTGTCCGATACTGCCGGAAGCTTTGATAAATAGTTTACCTGAGTCCTCTAAAATCAAAAATCCTACTTCTGCACCAGCACTTTCAATCACAATTTGCATTAATTTTGCTAGGAGTTTATCCAGCACCATTTCGCTAGAAAGAGCTTGTGAAGCTTTCATCACCGCTGCAAAATCAAGAACTCCTTGATTATTTGTAGTTGTATAACTAATTGTCCGATTTACTTCTAGAATTGGATTTTTTGTATCGGATATTTGAGATAAAATCTGAGGATATTTTGACTTTAAAGCTTTGACTTTAGCTGTTGCGCCCCAACGGATATATCCATAGTAAGCATCAGTTAGATGAATTTGCGCTATCTTTTCTTTACCACGCTCAAAATAAAATTTTGCTGCTAGTTCATTAGCTAATGCTTCTTCCTGAATGTATCCCTGCTCCTTAGCTCCTGCAATGGCTCGGTCGTAACACTCCGTTGCTTCCCAATATTGACCTAATACCCGCGCTTTCTCTGCTTCTACCAGTTCATACTTATGCTGAAAATTCATCGGCGCATGATCTGCCCATTTACGCATTTTTCCCTGGCTATTAATTACTCTACTTAATAAGTCTTGTTGTTGTGACTTTGGTAGCGATGAATATACCGCCAGTTGTGCTAAAGAATCGTAGAAATGGAATATTGGTACAACCAAAAATCCTTTCACACCATCTAAATATTCTTCGGCTTGGTATGCATTTTCTAATGCTTGATTGTAATGTTCAAATAGATAACAGAGAATAAGTTTGTTAATATAAAAGTAGTGGAGTGTAGTTCTGGAATTAGCCTGTTTTAGAAATGGCAGTGATTTATCCTCGTTGTATACCTCACCCACTAAGTGGCATGGATTCTTAGTAGGTTGCAGTAAAAGAAGTACTGACTGTTGAAAGATTTGATTCCAGCTTAAAGAAGTTTCTTGCTTGAGTTGAGCAAGGGCATCACTAGTTATTGCCATTTCTCGTGAAAGTTTTGATAATTCTTCACCAAGAAAATATGAATATTGACATTTTTGCATAGCGGCATATCCACTATATTCAAAATGACCGTTTTCTACCCCACTAGAGTAAGTATCTTGTAAAAGTGGTAAAGTTTCTCTGGCATGAACTTTGCCATAAATTGTACAGGCCGCTGCCCCAAAGAATACACTAGGCTTAATTTCTAAAGCATTAAAACGTTCCACTAAACTTAAAGCTAATTGGCCAAATTTATAAGCGGACTCAATGTCTTGAACTATCTCTTTGATGATGACGCTGTAACAAGCATAACCATAAGCAGAGAAGGAGGCATTTCCATATTTAATAGATAAATTAACTTGTTCGCACGCAACCAATGGAAACAATGTAGGTGAAGATTGATAAGTAGAAGAACCCATACTCCTCAGCATTCTCATGGCTACTAGCTTATCTACATCTGTCATTAACGGTAGATTAATTAAGTCTTCTATATTTACCCCAGCCAAATTTGTTGCTGTTTTAGTTAATGTTTGCTCAATATCAGAAAGGCTAGGCGATTCTGGTAATCTTACCCCCAGCAGTTCCAGCGCTTGTAACCCAATTTTAGTTGCTTCAAGCGGCCTAAGTTGTGCCATGTAAGCTTCGATTTTGACTTCATAGACTTTCATTTTATCTATGGGTGTTTTTGCCTGTTGCAGAACAACTGTTCCCCATTTCTCTATCTGCTCAAAATCTCCGTTTAGGTAGGCTGTTTCTATTGCTGACTCATAAAGTGTGAGTGTTAGGAAATACTGATTCTGCCAGCTATTTTCTGTCAATAACTCTAAACCCAACTTGAGATAACGGATAGCAGACTCATAGGCTGTCGCTGCTTTTGCTTTTTGACCTGCTATAAGATTAAGTTCAGCTAGCTCATATTTTTCTGACTCTAAGGTGAGTAAGTCGATGCCATAATTTAATTGATTTACTAAAGAAAAAATATGTTCTTTTCGTTCTTCAATATTAATATTTTGTAATAGTAATTTTCCAATTTTTAGGTGAGTTTCTTTTTTTTGTGAATCAGCAATTAGAGAATAAGCTGCTTGCTGCACTCGGTCATGTAAAAATTTATAAGCAATAATTAGCGGTTCTCGATCGGATGTGAGTATTTCATGTTGCTGAACAGTCAAAACCAGAGGAATCTTATAAGATTGACTTAAGGGTATAATCAAGCCAGCCTGTAGAGCTTCCCACAATTCTGTTGCTGTTTCTGACATTGATTTTTGATTAACAATACTCAGAACATCTAAGGTGAATTTATCACCAATACAAGCAGCAAGTTTTAAAACATTAACTGTTGGTAGTGCTAGCTTTTGAATTTGATTGACCATCAATTCAACGACATTATCAGTGATGTCAATGTCTCTCAATAACTCAATATCCCATTGCCAAGAAGCTATTTTGAAATTAAATGTTAATAAGTTTTCCTGATATAGGGTTTTGAGGAACTGATTTAAAAAGAATGGATTACCCTGAGTCTTGTTAAATACTAAATCAGCTAAAAATTTAGAATTTTCTGCCTTGGTGTGGAAAGTATCGCTGACTAATTGGTTAACATCAGCAATCTGCAACTGCTGAAGGATAATATTATTAATAACTGCGCTGGATTTTTGCATTTCTTCTAAACTCAACATTAAAGGATGAGTTAGGCTAACTTCATTATCTCGGTAAGCTCCAATTATTAATAAATATTGGCTGTCTACATTAGCAAATAGTAACTGGATTAACTTTAGTGAAGCTAAATCTGCCCACTGAAGGTCATCCAAAAACACTACTAAAGGATGCTCAGGTTTACAAAAAACTTGAATGAATTGCTGAAATATCCGATTAAATCGGTGCTGAGATTCTGTAAGACCCAATTGCGGAATCTCTGGCTGAGAACCAATAATCTGTTCAACTTCGGGAATAACATCGATAATTACCTGACCGTTAGAACCAAGCGCTTCTAAAAGTTTTGTTTGCCAAATTGCTATCTTATCAGTACTTTCTGTTAACAACTGGCGCATCAAATCTTGAAAAGCCTGAATTAATGCAGCATAAGGAATATTTCGCTTTAATTGATCGAATTTACCAGAAATGAAATAACCTTGTCGGCTAACAATAGGTTTATGAATTTCATTGACTAAGGATGATTTACCAATTCCTGAATAACCGCTGACTAACATTAATTCTGCCGCACCTAAGCTAGCTCTCTCAAATGTATTCATCAGAATTGCGACTTCTGCTTCCCGACCGTAAAGTTTTTGAGGAATCAGAAATTGGCTGTATAAATCAAGCTGACCGATAGTGAAATTATCAATCTTCCCAGTTGCTTCTAATTTTCTGAGGCATTCTTCTAAATCAGCTTTTAACCCCAAAGCACTTTGATATCTCTCTTCAGATGTTTTAGCTAATAATTTCATCACAATATCGCCAACAGCTTGGGGTGTATTGGGATTAATTTCTTGCGGTGCTATTGGCGTTTTAGCAATATGGCAATGAACAAGCTCTAAAGGATCGGTAGTGGGAAATGGTAGCTGTCCTGTGAGCATTTCATAAAATGTGATACCTAAAGAGTAAAAATCAGTTCGATAATCAATAGAACGGTTCATTCTGCCAGTTTGCTCTGGTGACATATAGGCAAGAGTACCTTCAAGCTGGTTAGGATTACTAAGATTCTGATTTTCTCTTGATAGGAGCGATGAAATACTAAAATCTATAATTTTAATTTGGTAGGTTTTGGGGTTAATAATAATGTTTTGAGGTTTAATATCTTTGTGAATAATATGATTGTGGTGTAGTTGAGCAATTGTTGAAGTTAAATAAATAGCTATTTGCAAAAAAATACTTAAGTCAAAATTTTGAGTATCGATAAAATTTTTTAGTGTTTCTCCTACAAAATCAGACAATATTAGAGCCAGACCATTCTGATAATTTTCTAAATTTAGAGGTTTAACAACTCCTTCTATATTTAGAGATTGCAAGATTTGATATTCATGTCGCAATTTAGCAAGCTGTTCTATAGTGGGATACTCACTTTTAAGTGTTTTAACGATCGCAGAAGTTTTATCTGATTCCCTCACAGCGCGATAAACACAAGTATTACTAACGTCATACAAAACTTGAACGATGTGATAACCAGCAATATTAATACTCATGTTTATCTTTTTGCTTGTGGGCAGAGAGTAGATAGTTTGTTGATGAATCTTACATCAATGGTAGTAAATTCTGTTCTGTTATTTAGGAGATATTAAAGAACGTTTGCAATCAATGAGGATGATAGCGATCGCAGATGTTGAGCATGTGTAATTTATTACTTACATAATTGACACTGCGCTTGTTAATAGAGTTACCAAAATATTCTAACCTATCGTCAAGTTCTGCCGAACCAGATAAACTGTTCACAGTTTGGGAAACTATCTAAATAGAATAATTCTAAGGTAGAAGCTCCAACTTTACCGTTAAAATTTATTCTTCATGTCAATTACTTTCGGGTTTAATACTATCAGTTAAATTAGAGCCAAGGCGTTATAAATTCTTATAAATTTAACACTCAAACTACAGTCTTTCACAGCAAGGCTATACTTCAAATCCCGGACTTCTTTAAGAAGTCCGAGATCTAAATCCAGTTTATTTCACTAAGATTGCACTTCAAGCTTATCTATTAGAAGTCTAACCCCATCTCAAATTGCTTCCTTGGGAAAAATCAGCGGTTCATCTGGTGCTAAATTAATTTGATAGCTACCAGTGGTTAAAAACTTGGTATTAACAACTTCTTTGTAAATTTCTAAATCTTTCTGCCAGTTACCAATTACCTGAACTAAGTTAGTTAAGCGCTGTACTGGGTCATCTTGAGCTATTGTGTGGCTAACATTAGCAGAGAACAAAATTGCTGGGAGTAAGGATTTATCTGGTAACTGTAGTCCAACTTCATTAACATCTAAGAATAGTTGCGCTTCTTTGAGGGTGTAAATAAACCGTAACGCAGCTTGAACTGGAGATGTGCCAAACTCTTGCCAAGGGCCAGGTTTGAGCAGGTTGCCAAAAATGTAGTTACGAGGTGTGCCATTTTTCTGTTCAAAAAGGACATAGCCTCTAAAATTGATGCTAACCCCTTGATAGCTAACTTGAGTTAATGTCTCTACATACTTGCGAGCGATTACCGGGATAGACACATCTTGAGCTTCTTTATTAGCAATTAGCTCAGAGAAAACAATTCTATTGACTTCTGCAATGATACTCACACCGTTTTGAAATACGACCTGAGCCGCAGCATTCGTTAAAACTGGTGGTCTAGCTAGTTCCCAATCACTAGGGATGATGCCGCTATATTTCAGGAAATCTGCGGTCAAAACAGTGGGATTTTGCTGTCTAACTGCGATCGCTATCACAAATTCTTGAATATCTAAATTTTGACTCATATATTCTTTAAATTATTTGTTACTTCGGTGATTACATAATTATGTTGGTATAATAACTTAATTTATTTACTATTTCAATGAATTCGATCGCAAATTGCTACAGTATATTTTTATGTATTCCAGAGTAAAAAAATTCTTAAGCATGATGTAACAGTTTGCAGTTAATTGCAATTCCCATAGTAGTGATAGAAAAGGGAACAGCAACAATTTTGTTACTTGTTCCCTAGTGTGTAACTACGGTGTTAGACAAGATTCTGAAAAATCAAGAAGCTGATTCTACAACGGCTGCTTTAGGGGTTTCGGTAGTGTCTTTAGTTACTCCTTGCACGGTCAAAACTGAACACGTGGCATGATGTAATACATAATTACTGACGCTACCCAAGAAAAACTCCTTGACTCCGCTCAATCCCCGACGACCGAGAATAATCAGATCGGCTTGCCAATTAAGTGCTACTTCACAAATCATCCGACTGGGGTCGCCAAATTCTTGAGTATATTCAGCGTTAACGCCTTGAGCGATCGCTTTATTGGTTAACAATGTTAAAAATTCTATTCCTTCTCGTTTTAGAGATTCCCACTGTCCCAAATAATAGTTCACATCGTCAGTAGTAAAGGGTGGATAAATACCATCTGTAGACACACCTGGGGGAGTAGGGTAGCGCTCATCAAAGGGTGAAAGTACATACACTATCATTAATTCAGCATTATTTGCTTTTGCTAAAGATAGAGCTTGATCAAAAAGTTGTTGACCAATTTCTGAATTGTTGATGGCAACCAAAATTTTGTGAAACATAGTGATTAGTCCTTTGTCATTGGTCATTGGTCATTTCTCCCTCTGCTTCCCTGCTTTGTCCCCCTTGTCTTCCTCATCCCCCTCATCCTCCTCTTCCTTTACTGCTTACCTGCTTCTGTAATCGCGATTTCCAGTAATGTCTTCAGCACTGAATCAGGGTTAAGGCTAATCGAATCAATTCCCTGTTCTACAAGGAAGCGGGCAAATTCTGGGTAATCGCTGGGTGCTTGACCGCAAATACCGATTTTACGTCCGTGTTTTTTGACTGTGCGAATGGCTTTAGCAATCATTCGCTTCACAGCTTGATTGCGTTCGTCAAATAGATGCGCTACTAACTCGGAATCTCGATCTAGTCCGAGAGTTAATTGTGTCAGGTCATTTGAACCTATGGAAAAGCCATCAAATACTTGACAAAATTCGTCTGCTAGGAGGACGTTACTGGGCAATTCACACATAACGTAAACTTGCAAACCGTTTTCTCCCCGCACCAAACCATATTTTGCCATCTCTGCCAATACACGCTGACCTTCTTCTGGGGTACGGCAGAAAGGTATCATCAAAATCACATTGGTTAAGCCCTTTTCATCTCGGACTTGCTTCATCGCTTGACACTCTAGGGCAAAACCTTCACGATAGCGATCGTCATAGTAACGAGAAGCACCTCGCCAGCCAATCATGGGGTTTTCTTCTGTGGGTTCAAATTGTTTACCACCCAAAAGATTGGCGTATTCGTTACTCTTGAAATCTGATAGACGAACAATTACAGGTTTTGGATAGAAAGCTGCTGCTATAGTTCCAATACCTTCTGCCAATTTATCAACGAAGAATTGAGCTTTGTTTTCGTATTCGGCGGTTAACTCCGCAATTTTGTATCTCGCAAGTTCGTCTTCTAACTCATCGAAGTGAATTAATGCCAAAGGATGTGCTTTGATTTGGTTGGCAATAATAAATTCCATCCTTGCTAATCCCACACCTTCATTAGGGATAGCTGCGAAACCAAAGGCCTCTTCGGGATTGCCCACATTCATCATGATTTGGGTGTGGGTATGGGGCAATTTTTCTAGTGGTAATTCTTGGATTTCGTAAGGCAATAAACCTGCGTAAACTTTTCCGGTTTCACCTTCGGCACAACTAACGGTAATTTCTTGCCCAGTTTTTAAGACGATGGTGGCATTACCACAACCGACGATCGCGGGAATTCCCAACTCTCTAGCAATAATAGCGGCGTGACAGGTGCGTCCACCAGAGTTAGTAACGATCGCACTGGCACGTTTCATAATTGGTTCCCAGTCAGGATCGGTGCGGTTTGTTATCAGTACCTCTCCTGTTTGAAACTGATGAATTTGATTTACGTCCAAGATAACTCTGGCTTTACCTTGACCGATCATCTCACCCACACTCCGACCTGTAACAATAGGTGTAGGAAGCGTTAGGGGTTGAGGTGCAGAATTATCTGTGTTCTCCTCTGCTTTCACTACCAGGTGATAACTACGCAGCACATTATCCCGCTTCTGAGACTGCACTGTTTCTGGACGTGCTTGCACAATAAACAGTTCATTACTGATACCGTCTTTTGCCCACTCAATATCCATTGGTGTATATGTACCACGCACTTGAGAATAGTGTTCTTCAATAATGCAAGCCCAGTGCGCAAGTTGTAAAATTTCCTCATTATTGAGCGCAAATACGTTACGTTCCGAGGGTGGAACTGGAACATTCTTAGTCAATTTTGAGCCGCCTAGGTCATAAATCATCTTAATTTCTTTACTACCAAGGCGTTTTTTGAGAATCGGGTGATATCCCTGCTTTAATGTAGGTTTAAATACTAAATATTCGTCTGGATTAACTGCTCCTTGGACGACGTTTTCACCCAAGCCGTAAGCAGCATTAATTAAGGCAGCATCTCTAAAACCTGTTTCTGTGTCAATGGAGAACATGACACCTGAACAAGCTAGGTCAGAACGTACCATTTTTTGTACGCCTACCGATAAGGCAATGTTGAAATGGTCGAAACCTTTAATTTGTCGATAGGAAATGGCACGGTCAGTAAAAATTGAGGCAAAGCATTTGTGACAAGCTTCTAATACACCTTTAAGTCCGTGGACATTTAAATAAGTTTCTTGCTGTCCGGCAAAGCTGGCGTCGGGGAGGTCTTCAGCAGTAGCACTGGAACGGACTGCGACATCGGTATCAGCCTCATATTGCTGACAGAGGCCTTGGTAAGCTTGAGCGATCGCTTCCTGCAATTCTACCGGAAATGGCGTTTGCAGCATGAGCAATCTAGCTTGTTTCCCACAACGTCGCAGATTATTGACATCTTCAACATCTAAATCTGCAAAAATCTCTCTAAGTCTTGTTTCAATACCCGCCGCAGAGATGAAGTATCTATAAGCGTAGGCGGTGGTAGCAAATCCGGTAGGAACTTTTACCCCTTTGCGCCTGAGTTGCTGAATCATTTCTCCTAGAGAAGCGTTTTTACCACCCACTAAAGGAATGTCTGCAATCCCAACTTCACCCAAAGGCAACACTAAGGCTTGTTCTTTGGCGACTTGGCGTTCGGTTTCTTGATTGTGCAGCATTTCTAGCATGGTTTAAATTCCTTGAACAAATAGAGATACTTAAGAGCTATGTAGTAAATTTTTCTGCTCTTAAGCCCCACACTTATGGTTATACGAAGATAATTTGAGGATCTTGTGAGGATGTAATGAATCCCATTTCCCCTGCTAAACAAGCTGAACCACAGCAATATCAGCAAGCTCTACAATTTTTCTTGGATTATGGCTGTGCATCTATCACACATCTAATTGATGTATTGCGAAATATATATAAATATCTCGAACTAGTAAAAAAGTTAACCTTCCTCACAAGTTCCTCACATTTCAAAATTATGGTGAAGCAATCAAGAGTGTTTTTTATATCTCACTACTTACTATTTCTCTTTATTCCCAAGACCCAGATTCTTCAGCCTGCTTTATAAAAAGGATTTCACAAATATGAGTTACTGTCCTTGCTGCTCTGATTTACTATTACAACATATCCGCGGTTCTGAAGTTTACTGGTTCTGCCGCCGCTGTTGGCAAGAAATGCCGGTATTGCAGGCTAAACAATCTAGTTCATTATCCGAAGAAGTATTAGAAGATTTACCTAGAATCCTGCAACACCAGAAAAAAGCTAGTACAAATGTTTTTTCAAGTAACCGCAAAAGTAGAAACGGGTGGATAGGTATACACGATATACCCGCTTAAATAACTATATAGAGTGATTTTAAACGACATTCACTTGGAAGCGGCTTAAACTCACTCTATATTTGCTGGCTCTCACTGAAATTTTTGATAAATGCCTTTAAAAAATCCTTTAATCTTCGGTTTCTAACATTTGTTTCGCTTGTAAAAGCTGCTGCTGATGTTCCTCACTTACAGAAGGATATTTCAGATTCAATTCCTGTAATTTTGTGCAGATAATATCAGCAACAGCGAGGTGTGTAAACCATTTGCGATCCGCAGGGATAATATACCAAGGTGCCCATTCAGTACTAGTCTGCTGAAAAGCATCTTCATAAGCAATCATATAATCATCCCAAAAAGCCCGTTCGCGGACATCGTTGGCAGAAAATTTCCAATGTTTTTCAGGTGTCTCTATCCGCGCTAAAAAGCGTTTTTTCTGTTCTGACTTGGAAACATTCAGAAAAAACTTCAGGATAATAATTCCATTATTTACTAAATATTTTTCAAAGTTATTGATTTCCTCAAAACGCTGTTCCCAGATCTGATTTTTCTTGGGAAAGTGAGGAAGCTGCTGGTTTTGGAGAATTTTTGGATGAACACGTACTACTAATACTTCTTCATAGTATGAACGGTTAAATATCCCAATGCGACCGCGTTCTGGCAGGGCTTTCATTGAGCGCCAAAGGTAATCATGATCTAATTCTTCTGCACTTGGTGCTTTAAAACTAAATACCTGACAACCTTGAGGATTAACACCAGACATTACGTGTTTGATTGTACTGTCTTTGCCAGCAGCATCCATTGCCTGAAAAATAATTAGCAATGCATAGGTATTTTGGGCATAGAGAATATCTTGGTAATAAGCTAGTCGTTGAATATCTGCTTCTAATTTGCCATCAGCATCACTTTTTTGCTGATAATCAGCCTTATAGGCTGGGTCGTATTGCTTTTGTAAAGAAATCTTCGATCCTGGTTTAACAATAAAAGCATCATGATTCATATCTAATGGCTCCCACAGGTGTATATACCCAGCCACATTTGGCATTATTAAAACTAGCAAATTATCTTTACTTTTAAATATTAGCGTTTTTGTAATTTTCGCCGCTTGCGGATCGGACGCATAGCTTCTCGACCCAAGATAAACATTCCTGCTACACCCAAACAGACAAACCAAACATATTGATACCAAAATTGTTGCATCTTCTCAACAGAACTGAATTGTAGATTTAAGGTCTTCAAGTGAAGCAACAATATCATTATCATCAGTGCGCCAAAACCGACAAAGCTTAAACCAACACGAATCCTTGCCGGTCGCAGTTCAAAGTCACCTATTCCCTCTAGGTTAATTTCTGCTAGTTCCTTTAAAGATTCCTCAGCAACAGATGAGGCTGTTTGTAATTTGTCGCTCAGTTTGGGTGGTAAAATCGGCACGAGTTTTGCTACAGCAGGGCGACGTAGTAAAGCCTCTGTATCCCGCAGCAATTCCAAAGGCTTAGGAGTAGCAGTAGATGGCAATTCCACATTGTCTGTAGCAGTCGTAGCGGTAGCTTTGCCTTCAAGATCCATACATAGCAAGCCTCAGAATAACTAGAATATAGATAGCCTAGCGAATCACCTAGGAGCTATGCAAATATTGACTTAAGTTAAGAATACCCTCAGGTGAGTTAATTAGGTAAAATGAGATTTGTCTTGTCCAAATAGTTGCAGATTAGAAATTATTATGTCTTCTGCTCAAGATTTAGCAATGATTTCAGAAGACGCACCAGAAGATGTTATATTTCCTCCTGGCGACTTATACAGTGATGAACCGCCTTTGGAAACAGAACTACACTTGCGGCAAATACTGCTGTTGATACAGTGTTTAGAATGGTGCTGGAAAGAGCGTCAGGATTTCTACGCTTGTGGCAACATGACAGTATATTACAGTCCCCGTCAGCGTAAATCTGAGCAATTTAGAGGACCAGACTTCTTTGTAGTTTTAAATACCGAACGCAAAACACGCAAAAGCTGGGTTGTTTGGGAAGAAGATGGTAAATATCCAAATGCGATCGTAGAAATTCTTTCTGATAAAACAGCTGCTACTGATAGAGGCTTGAAGAAAGAAATCTATCAAGATATTTGGCGGACTCCTGACTATTTTTGGTTTGACCCAGAAAGTTTAGAATTTAAGGGATTTCATTTATTAGATGGTCGTTATCAACAACTGCAACCAAATGAAGCAGGTTGGTTATGGAGTCAGCAATTAGAGTTATATTTGGGGATTCATCAATCGAAACTGCGCTTTTTCACTCCTGATGGACAACTTGTACCTACACCCGAAGAAGTAGCACAGCAGGAGCAGCAACAGCGCCAACAAGCTCAACAACAGCTTGCAGAAATGGAAGCTGTATTAGCTCGTTATCGGGAAAGATTTGGAGAGTTATCTGAGTAAGTTAGTTTGAGATGGTAACAGGCGATCGCACCAAAGGCTCTGCACGAGCAAAAATTGAAAATAATATTTATTGAGAATAGCGTTTGCTAAATAAAGGAATAGAGTTTTCAATCTTAATAAGATTGTTCAAATTATCTGTATCTGTAACAATAATATTCATATTATCAATTAACTCAACAATTTTTCTCAGTAGAGCTTTCCATTCGCGTAAGAATAGATCTTGAGATATCTCCAGCTTACTGCGACTATTTAGTAACTCTTCGTAATTACCGGCTATGCTATCCCACTGTGAAGCTATATTAAGCTGACCATTAGCCCAATCGATTATCCATTCTGCTCTGAAAGTATTAGATCCCCAGTAAACTCTGTGGGAACCTGAATCAGAATCGATCAACTTAGCTAACAATGGTATTAAGTCTTCAATCATAACGCTCAAATCATATTTATAGTTAAGTCGCACAGGTACCCAATTCCATATCAAAAATACATCTTCGGTTTGCATTGGGAAAATAGCTTCTATAAGCTCTGCAAAATCATTAAATTCTTTGTCATTGGGTTGCAACACTTTAGGATTAGAAACTTGAATTGCGAAATACATAGATTTTCCTTTTAAGGTAGGGGATAAGCATGAATCTTACCGCTGGGATAAACTTTCACAAATATTTGATTAGCCGGTACTATACTTCCATCTGGCATATAAACAATCGAGGAATGACCATCAGGTAAGTTAAAGAAGCCTTCACTACCTGCTCCAAGGTCTGCTCCTTTTTCTACCGCAAAGTGAACATCTTCCAA
This sequence comes from Aulosira sp. ZfuVER01, assembly GCA_034530615.2. Lineage (GTDB taxonomy): Bacteria > Cyanobacteriota > Cyanobacteriia > Cyanobacteriales > Nostocaceae > Aulosira. The sequence continues at coordinate 55,536 of JAVRCV020000062.1, read as the reverse complement.
ACTTCCGAATTTTCCTTGTGGATTACCTGTATCTATTGCACGTGAGGGACCCTCTGTCCAATCTAGACCGTGCTTTCCAGAGCCAGTTAAATTTTTCTCAGGGAAGTAATGCTGAGAACCTTTCGTAATTCCTTCTTCCACGATAGCTTTTTCTAACTTGGCTGCCTCTTTCAAGGCTTTTTCCTTAACTTTCGGATCTAAACTATTTTCTTTAGTTTCAATTTGTTTAAGTTTTTCCTTAAATTCAGGGTTTTGGTCTAATACCTCTTTATAAAGATCTCGCATCCTCTGACACTTAGAACAGCGGATAATTGAACCATCTTCAGCAACTTTTAACTGATGTTCACCATCAGCTGTAGGTTCTGTAATTTCACCTTTAGACTCAGGAGTTTCGCTCTTAACGTCTCCTTTGGATTCTGGTGATTCCCCTTTAACCTCAGGAGTTTCACCTTTAACTTCGGGAGATTCGCCTTTAACCTCGGGAGTTTCGCCCTTAACCTCTGGGGTGTCTACTTTGGCTTCGGGTAGTTCGCCACCGCCAACCTTAACTTCTGGTGCTTCACCACCCTTGAATAAACCTTTAGCTCCCTCCCAGATAGATTTAGCCAGTTTAGCAGCCAGCTCGCCAATGAGCATGAGCGCTCCGGTAATAGCCAGTGTTAAAGTGCTACCAGCAATGTGACTGTAATCTTCCTCGTCTTGCTGTGGCGTATTTTCTCCAGTACTGAGATCGTATACAGACTTGGCAATTACTGCTCCTTCGGTTGCTACTAAGGCAATAACTAATGCCTCTCCGACTTCACCCGCAAAAGCGGCTCCGGCTAAGGCTCCCGGGAGCGCACCTGCACCGCCGAAGAAAGCACCGATGATAGCGCCAATCAAGACTGAGCCAATGAAGAACCAGCCGTAAAGGTTGCCTAAAACGCCATTCATCAATTGACTCATTTTGAGATAGCAGTCAATGGCGTTGCTAATTTCTAGCTTGCTGGCGCTAGCAACACCTAATTTGATTTGTGCCCAAATCTCTTTTAAATCTTTCCAAACCGCGGGCCATGGCCAAAGAAGGTTCCAGCCTGTTTTTTTGACTTCTTCCCACCAGTTATTTTTGAGATGTTCCAGTGCCTTGTCTAAATGGCGCAAAACTCCTTTAATATGTTTTTGGGCAGAACCGCCCAACTTTTGCCCTTCAGCTTCAATTGAGGCATAAGCTTGGCCAGGAACTTCGGCAATCTTCTCGCCCAAAGCTGCTTTGATACCCTCAATTACCGAGTTGGGGTCATCATAGAGTTTTTGCGCTCCTTCTAAGAATTGACTGTGTTCTTTCAACCACTCCCATAGTTTTGCTAAAGCTGCGATCGCCTCGAAGGGAAGTTTTGCTAGAAACTCTAGCCCATCAAGCATCAAGTTGAAGGAACTTTGAACTACCGACAGTGCTGTATCTAAAGCTAGACCGACTGCATCTAAAATCGCATCTGTCGCGCGTTTTAAGGCTTCAGCTGCGGCATTAACGGCATCAACAGATTTGTCAACTTTGTCATCAATCCAAGCTCTGGCTTTGGCGGCGGTTTCGGGAAAGGCGAATAAGGCAACACTAACTAGACCTTTAACAAATTCCCCAAATCCTTTGATCAGCCCAACGATCGCACTTCGTGCAGCATCAATTAGTATGCGTACAGCGGCTTTGGCAGCATCAATAATTCCTTTAACAATCTTGCGCAGACCATCGAAAATGGCATTCACTGCCGAGCGAATGCTATCAAACACATCTGATACAGCACCTTTGACTCGATCCCACCAACTGCGAGGTCTGTTATCGGCCTCTCGTTTTTTCTCTGCTGCTTGCGCTTCTGCTTTTTGGCGTGCAGCATCAGCTTGGGTTTCCGCCTCTGTAAACTTTTGATCGGCTTGTTGTTCTGTTGTTTGAACTTTTTCGCCAATTTGCCGATCAATTTCCAAACGCTTGGCGTCTGACTGGGAGGCATATTTCTCTTGAATTTTCAGGTTTTCATCCTGCCATCTTTGCCGTTCTGCATTCACATCAGTCCGCGCCTGTTGTCGCATTCCTTCTTGCTTCAATCGCGTCTGTTCAGTTTCTTCGGCAATACGACGTTGCCCTTCTGCACGCGCCTGTTGGGATTGCTTTTGATAAGTGGCTTGATTCAAGCGATGTTCTTCTAGCTGCTCGTTCACTTTTTCTTGCAGCAAGGGAGAAGCATCTCGGTCTAAGCTCATTCGCATCTCATCTGATATGGCAGGCGGATTCAAAGCATGACCACCTTTTGCCCCTTGAGCAGGAGTTGGTTTATAGTTCGGTCGGAGTTTTTGAGTTGGTATTGTGGGGAAAATGTTGTTTTCGCCAAAATCTGCCGTTGTAGCCGCGTCGGCTTGTGCCTTACGAGTCGTAACCTCGCGATCGGATTCTTGCTGATACTGTAAATTTTGATTGGGATTGGCTTCTCCACTTAGGTCAACTCGCTCACGGGGACCCGCAGAGGTTGATAAACCTGGATCGCTGGTCGGTAGAGAGCCAAGAAAATTACGAACTCGGTTAAATAGCCAGTTCCACCAACTGCCACCTTCATCATCTTTGGGTTCGGAGGCAGCTGTAGACACTTTACTACCTGGTAATGGGCCTTGAGCTACTTCATGATGAGTATCAGCAGTCTGAGTTGTATTTCCTCCGCCAGCAACTTTGGGTTGGGGAACTTGACCTGTTTCTAAGGTAACTGCTGGACCTTTGTTCGCTCCAGCTTTGCGTGGCAATCCTGTTGGCTGATCGACCTCCGGGAAAATAGTCTCCAGGTTGGCTTTTTCTTGGCTTTGAATTTGCGCACTCGCAGCTTTGGCGGTTGTTAAACCCTGACTAAAGGCACTAGCGGGTGTATTTCCTAAAGATTGCAGCAGTCCTTCAGAAGTGCTGGTATCTAATGCGGGGGTTGGCGATGGCGTAGTTCCCATGTCGCCACTACTTGGCATACTCTGTACACCTGTCACTCCGGATACAGCCTCTCCCTTGTTACTCTCTGGAGTTGATTTAGCTCCTGGTTTCACAGCACCTCCAGCTTGAGGTGCAGCGTTATTAGTATCCTCAGGGGTAGTTTTCGATAATGTTTCTGTTTTCGGAGGAATTTTAGGAGATACAGCAGTATCATCAACCTTAGTGTTGACAGGATTATCTGTTGAGTTGGCAACGTTCAAAGATACTGGCTGTTGGCTAACATCTGTAAGGTTGGCAGCATCATTAGGTTGATGTTTAGCAAGAATCGAAATATTGCTGAAATTGTGACTCAGAGATGGTGGCTGAGATTGCTGAGTTGCGTTGGCGTAGCCCGCCGCAGGCATCGCCTCCTTTGGCATCCGCATTACCCGATCGGCTACTTGCTCTGCTTCCTGTTCAAATGCATCTGATGGATCGCTGATGGAAATGCCTGCATTTGTAGCTTTCCCCGTTACTGCTCCGTTCGCCTGCTGTACTGTATGCACCACTTCATGGGCAATCAAATGCTTACCTGCTGACGAACTGGGATTATAGCTACCTGCACTAAAAAAGATATCTTGGCCACTAGTAAAGGCGATCGCATTTACCGATTTATTCAGGCGATCGGCTTCAGTATTAGTGTGAATCTGTACACCAGATAAATCAGTATCTAAGCTTTGTTCTAAATGCTGCTGAACGCCCTTGTCTAAACTGCTACCACCGCTAGATGCTGCCTGTTGAATGCGCTGCCCAATTGATGGCTCAGAAGTTGCTTCTGGAACATCTACAACTCTTTGGATCGTGCGCTGTCCGGGAACAGCAGGTTCAGGTTGCGGCGGCCCACCGATCGCACTGGGAGAAGATGGCCCAAATCCTAAACTGGATGGCAATAAGCGTCCGACATCAACGTGCATCCCTAACATTAAGTTATCGCCACCTGTATTCATCTCCAAGCGCAACCAGTTCAATCCAGGAACAGGTATGGTTTTGCCATTCAATTGATTTAGTGCGAATTGGCGAGTGGTGGGATCGGAAAGCACACCTGCAAGTGCGCCAGCACCAATCAATACAGTAGTGCTGACAACAGCAACCTGCTCACCAGTTCTTAACCGTCCCCAGTCTTGAGATATGCGTTCGCTTGCTTGTGTTTGCAACGAATTTAAAGCACTATCAATTGCTGGCACAGCCATAATCGCTGACAGTAAATCTCCGGTTGTGGCAGATCTGGGAGTTTCTGGCCCCGCACCCGCAGGTACAAGTGGCGAAGCAGGCGGTGGAGTTGTGGTAGCAAAGGGGTTTGGTGTGTTAGGACTGCTCCGATCGGGTAAAACTCCTAAATTGATCTGACTTAGTGCAGGTCGAATCGATGCCGGATGTAGCTGCTGCTGGATATGCTGCATTGCCGCTTGCAACTGGGGATCGAGTTGCAAATGCATATCCATACCCAACCCATAGCGTGAAGCAGGGTCAGGAGGTTGCAGCAGTGAAGGGGGAGAAAGTTGGTAGTTGGGAACTGGTGGTAAACTGCTGGTTTCATCTCGTTGGATAACCGGAGTGTCTATTGTGCGTTGCAGTTCCTCCTCTTCCTCCTCACAAGCAGCACATTTACGCTGCACTATTTCTGAGGTAAGCGGCTCATGAGTTTTTTCAGGTTGGCTTGTTGAGAATTGTGCCTGTGAACGAAACAGCGATATTCGACTAATGTCGTGGGCAAGGGGTTTTTCTTGAATGACATCTGCTTCCGTTAATTGCTCGCTAGCAGACTGCGCTTCTTGAAAGTCAGCTGATACCTGAGTTGCTGTTGGGACTGGAGCATGATTTGTGACCGCAAAACCGCCTGTTGGGTTCGCCAGCGTTGGATTTGTTGGTGAGACAAGTGATGGATTTGAAAAAGTGGATGTACCTGCTTTCTTGCGCCCAGTGGCTTGTCGGTAGACATCGCTCATATCACCCTTCCTCCTCAATTCCCAAATTCTACAACCTGTCAAGCTGCTAGCGGTTTCGACTAAGGTCTAAATAATTAGTAATGAGGAATTATTTAAGTTTTCTATCATTGCAGAGATAGCGATCGCTCTCACTAATGTCAACACAAGCGAAGCAAAGCAATTTGCTATGCGATCGCTGATTTTACGCTGCTACTCTATGTAACCAAGCGACCAAATCCTCTGCATTAAAAAAATCGGCATTGCTGATTTTAAACTGCGGCAACAGCAAGATCCTTGGCTAACTTACCATCTTCCATGTGAACGATGCGATCGGCAATGTCCAAAATCCGGTTGTCATGAGTCACCATCAGAATAGTACAACCTTGCTCTTTGGCTAGTTGTTGCATGAGGTTAACTACATCTCGACCAGATTTACTATCAAGCGCCGCTGTTGGTTCATCTGCTAAGACAATTTGAGGACGACTGACTAAAGCACGCGCGATCGCAACTCGTTGTTTTTGTCCTCCTGATAAATCATCAGGATAGTAATTGAGGCGATTTCCTAATCCTACTTGCTCAAGCATTTCGGCTGAACGAGTTTTCATTTCTTGCGGTGAAATCTGCTTGTGCAGTTCTAATCCCATTCTCACATTCTGAATTGCTGTCAAACTACCATGCAGGTTATGTGCTTGGAAAATATAGCCGTGACTGCGCCGTGCTTCGGTTAGTTGTGCTGCATTCGCACCGCAAAGTTCTCTTCCCAAGATTTGCAAACTACCAGATTGAGCAGAACGCAACCCACCTACCAAAGTTAGCAAAGTTGTTTTACCAGAACCCGATGGCCCGGTCATAATAATAATTTCGCCAGCATTAATTTCTAACGAGATATCAAATAAAACTTGCTTTTTAAGTTGACCTTGACCAAAGTAATGGTCAAGATTTTGAACGGAAATAACTGCTTTGCTATTCATAATAGTTATAAAGGATAAATGACATTTAAAACATATCCGCAGGGTCGGCAGATTGAACTTTACGAGTTGCGATCGCGCCGGAAATCATACACATTACAAAAGTTAGCGTCAGCACTTGAATCGCTCGTGCTAAGGTCATATACAGTGGTAAATTTGTAGCGCCACGGGTCAAGGCATATAGTCCTAAAGATACTGTCATCCCTGGTATAAACCCTAATATTGCTAGGATTAAAGCTTCTTCAAACACCACACCTAACAAGTAGAGATTGTTATACCCCATCGCTTTAAATGTGGCGTATTCTTTCATGTGGGCATTAACATCGGTGGAAAGGACTTGATAGACGATAATTACCCCCACCACAAACCCCATCGATACACCTAAGGTGAAGATAAACCCGATCGCAGTATTTGTTTGCCAGTAATATTTCTCAAAGGCAATAAATTCTTCGTGGGTGAGAACTTTAATATCATCTTTAGGTAGGTGATACTTTAAAGCACTCGCTACTTGCTTAGGGTCATAGCCTGGTTGTAACTGAATCAAACCGATACTGACACTACTTGCTTGTCGTTTAGGAAATAGTCGCAAAAAGTTCTGGTCACTGGTAATCAAGCTACCGTCAGCACCAAAGGATGCTCCGACTGAGAATAAGCCATTAATGCTAATTGTCCGCCGATCTATTTCTGTGGTGACAGGTTTACCTTGAGTCACTTGAGCGATCGCTTCTTTGTAATCTCCTCTAGAAGCAGCATCAAATAGAACAGTATCCGGTAGTTTAATTGTCGATAATTGGCGGTTAACTTCTGGTAAGTTAAACGCCGGCTGGTCAGGATTAAACCCGATAATTAGCATCCCTGTCTCACGGTGAGTTTGGGGATTTTTCCACGTAACGTTGTTGGTATATAATGCTTCTGCCGATTTTACACCAGGTACATCGGCAGCCTGATACAGTCGTCTTCTCGGAAAGGAAGACATAAAGGAGATGTTACGGGCTTGGTTACTGATAATTACTACATCTGCACGTAATACTTGATGCAGTCTGGTGGCGCTGTCAAATAATGCTGACTGAAAACCAAGCTGCATGAACATTAGTAAATCTGCAAAAGCAACGCCTGATAATGCTACTAAAAAACGACTTCTTTGCTTATTCAGTTGCAACCAACCAAGAGGTGTCCGGCGCTGTAGTTGAGAGATAAATCCAATCATTGCTCAATCACCGCCTTAACTTGCAAATTGGTAAATTGTGCTGCTTTGGCGCTGGATGCTCGATCGAGCTTGACATGAACTTCCACAATTCTTGCGTCAATATTGCTTGAGGGGTCAGCGTTAATCACGTTTTGCCGTTGTACTTGCATCCCAATCCAATCGACGCTTCCTTGCAATTCACCAGCGAGAGAATCACTGCTTACTCTTACCCGTTGCCCCGGCCGCACTTTATTAATATCACTTTGGTATACTTCTGCTACCGCATACATCTGGTCGGTTTGACCTAATTCCACAATCCCATCATTGCCAACGGTTTCCCCAGCACGTGTATGAATCTTCAGAATTTGTCCTGTTTTGGGAGCGCGAATATATGCTTGATTTAATTGCGCTTGAATTTTCTCTACACTAGCTTGGGCGCTGTCTACTTCGGCTTGGGCGTTGGCTACATCTGTAGGGCGAACTTCCGCAGTTTGATTGAGAGTGGCTTTGGCTTCGTTAATTTGCTGTTGCAAAGTTGCGATCGTTTTATCGCGGTTGGCTTTGGCTTCGTTGATTTGCTGTTCTAGTGTGGCGACAGTTCTTGTCTTGGTGGCTTGACTTTCAATAAATTGCTGGGTAGAAGTTTCCGCACTCAGCCGTCTGCGATCGACTTCTTGATTGGAAATTGCCCCTTCTTTGTATAAACTCTCGTAGCGTTGCACGTCAGCTTGGGCGTTACGCTTTTCGGCGGCAACACGGGCTACGGTGGCTTGTAAACTTTGTTGTTGTCCTTGTAGTTCTGCTTCTAAACGATTAATTGTCGCCTGCTGGGTTTTGATACTTCCTTCTAATTCAACTTGCAGACGGTTGACAGTAGCTTGACGCGCTGCAATTTCTCCTTGCTTTGCTCCCGCTTTTACTTGTGCTAACCGGGATTTAGCTACTTGCACTTGTCTTTGCGCTTCGCCCAAACTCGCTTGTAAGCGATCGCGACTATCCATTATCGCAATTACCTGACCAACTTTAACGCGATCGCCTTCTTTCACCAACAGTTGCTCTACTCGATTTCCTTCATTAGTAGTTGGTGCAGATAGTTTAATCACCTCACCATTAGGTTCTAAGCGCCCCAACGCAGTTACAGTTTTTACCACAGGTTGAATAGGCGTTCCTACTTCTTGCTTCTTACCAGAATCAGTCTGAAACTTAGTTACCGCGTAAACACTAGCTCCTGCTGTAACCAAAGCTGTAATGATTGCCAGGATGGTAGGTGACTTAAAAACAGTTTGGGAAGCTCGAAAACCTGCTAAATTCCAGTTTTGCGCCATAGTATTCCCCTTTGTTGGCGATTTTATAAACTAAACCGTCCAGTTCAATTTATGCTAAACTAAACTGAGTAGTTTAGTCAAGTGTCCTCCTCATCCTCCATTCCCCACAAAACCGAAATGGCGTAGAGTATTTGGAATTGTCTATAAAATTGTTTATAAGAACGGTTAATTAATAAATGGCACGCATAAAAGTTGACGAAGTAGATCGAGATAATTCCGTTGATAAAGTGGAACAAATTCTGCAAGGAGCGATGCAGGAGTTCCTCAAACATGGCTATGCTGGCACAAGCATGGATAAGGTAGCGGTAGCGGCGGGTGTTTCTAAAGCAACAGTCTACAGCCACTTTCAGGATAAAGAAGGGCTATTTAAAGTCTTAATCGAACAACTGACACGCAAGAAGTTCAACTTAATTTTTGATACAGTACCCCTCCAAGGAGAACCAAAAGTTGTATTGCGCGAGTTAGGAACTAGAGCTTTAGATTTAATGGTTAAAGACCATGAACACTCGGCTTTTATGCGAGTGATCATCGGGGAGTCTGGTCGTTTTCCAGAGTTAGCGCAGATTTGTGTGCGTGCAATGACCAAGCCTGTACTCGAAACCCTCAGTCAATATTTGGCATCGCATCCACAACTTAATATACCTGACCCAGAGGCTACAGCCAGGATTATGCTTGGATCGTTGGTTTATTTCCATATCACTCAAGATGTGATGCATGGTAAGGAAATTTTACCAATGGAAAGCGATCGCTTGATTGATACCATGACCAACTTGATTATCAATAACGCCAAGTAGTCTATTGGGCATCACTGCGATCGGGTAGCAGGACTATAAGATATCTAAAGAATGCTTTTCATCACCACCTGTCCCACAGGCTCGGAGTTAGTCGGGGATGATTCTAGAGTAATAATTAACCCTGATATATCCGAATAAAGGTCGGGGGGAATAGAAAGTTTATCTACAACCATAAACTGTGGATGAGAGCTTAACTGTCCGCAAGGTATCTTTTCATTGTCAACTACTGCCCAGAGCCGATAAACACGTCCTACAGGCGGAGTAGGAAGATTCTGGATGAATACAGCGATTTTTTGTTGCTCAGGATTCATGATAATCCTGCCAGAGGCAGTATTTGCTATGTCCATGCCTCTCAGGGAGAAAAGACGAGTTTCAGAACTTTCGAGTAGTGTAGTGACATTTTTAGCAATACTCAAATCTTGGCGCAAGCGATAATTTTCCCAGCCTAAAACCAGAACCAACAGCGCAGCAATACTGGCAACAATTTTACTCCAGGGCAACGCAGAGCGTTTGACTACTGGGGTAGAGTTAGCTGGAATTTCCGCAGCTTTGAGGATAGCTGAACGAAGATGTGGCGGAGGCTCTACTTCATTTAGCCCATAAACCAGCTCTCCCATTACTTCCTGTAGATGGTTCACCTCTGCGAGCAATTCCGGATTTTCTGCGAGCAGTCGCTTAAATTCCTCAGTTTCTTCGGTGTCGAAATCGCCTACGACATAACCTGCTGCTAATTCTGCTAAGTACTCAGGAGTTGAAGATTTATTCATAGTGCAACTATCCTATTAAATCTTGTAGGATTTGCCTCAGTTTCAGCAGACCCTGACGGGTTCGAGTCTTGACTGTCCCTAAAGGGATATTTAGTTTTTGGGTGATTTCCGATTGGCTGAGTCCTTCATCGTAAGCCATCTCTAATACCTGACGTTGTTCTTGGGGAAGTTGTGCTAAGGCAGAGCGAACGTGCTGGGAACGCTCTTGATAGGAAGCCTGCTCAAAAGGAGTAGAAGAGTCTGTTTCTTGCCGTTCTGTTTGACCCCAGCGTTCCAGGAGTTTTAAGTTTCTCCCACGAGAGCGAAGTTTGTCGATCGCTCGTGAGCGAGTCATGGTAATTAGATATCTGATGAAATAGTTATAGTCGAGATTGTAGGTAGGATTACGCCACAGAGCCAGAAAAATTTCTTGGGTCAAGTCTTCTGCTTCTTGAGAATTTTTTAAGACTTTAAGTGCTACCCCATAGACAAGACTACCGTAGCGATCGTAAAGAATAGCCAACGCCGAAGGTTGCCTAGTCTTAAGTGCCTGAAATAGCTCTGCATCCGTTAGAGGCGATGGAGCTGCTTGAGGCTGATCGTTAAAAGAGCTAGGCTCCATACGCTTTCGATCGTCAATCTGAACAGGTAATTTCAGAGTCGCTTCCAATGCTTGTTTCACAGCGTCTTTCTCAAAACATAACGGAATTCCCTTTATCTATTAAGACGACTGCCGGAGTAGATTGGATTTATCTCAAACTTGCCTGAATAAATACTACCAAATAATTTCAATCCAATTTAAATCCAAAATACAAGCACATTCGTTTTTAAAGATAGAGATGAATAAATGGAGTTAACTGAAAGTTATATCTAGGTTTCAGTTAACAGCTTGTCTATACAATACGTAACTCCTACTCGATTTAAATAGGAAGTTGAGCAATGAAACAATTTATTATTGCTGGTTTATCGGCTGTGTTTATGTCCGCAGCCATCGCGCCTGCTGTAAACGCTCAAACTTTATCGCAGCATCAATTAACGACATTCAACCCTAATGTGGCAGAAAAAGCCTCTACCAGCCAGTTAACACCTTTCGATCTCGTTTATTTGGCTTATCGAGGTTACTTTCGTGCCCAAGATATTCCTAGTAACAGTTCCCTGATATCGGCTTACCACTTGGGGAGAATTAGCGCCAAAGGCATTGTTCAGGGTGCAGTCAAGACTAATCGACTTCCCGAACAGACTCTAGCCGATAAAAGCTATCTCAGAGCCGTTGAAGAGTATCTGACGATGCTTGAGGAAGACTAAAAATCGATTTCTTAAAAGGCTTTTGGAAAATTAAGAATTTGGTCGATAAGCTTGGTTTCTTTTCTTTACTAATTCTTTCAAAGGAGTTTGCCAATGAAACGAGCCTTTCGTAAATATCATCGCACGATCGCGATCGCAATCTTTCTACCTTTGACTGTTTCCATCGTGACTGGTATCAGCATGACATTAACAGACCAATGGTTTCATCAACCAGAGTTAACCGGATTTATTCTCAAAATTCATACTGGCGAAATCTTTGGGCTGGCAGGAATTTATCCCATATTGCATGGCTTGGGATTAATCGGCTTAATAGTGACTGGTCTGAGTCTGACTGGTCTATTTTCTCAACTTTATAAGCCAAGAAAAGTGGGCGATTAACCAAAGATTAGTGCGCCTTTGGCGCGATTATCGCTAACTCTATTTACTCAATTATCAGCTATGAAATATCGTTCATACATAGTAGTAGCATTTGCTTCTGCATTGCTAGTAACTTTGTTGCATCTCTATGGTTGTAACCCTCAATCTACCAAGCCTCTTAATCAACCAAAGGTAACAACTAATCAACCTCTGGAGCAAGAAAAAGTAAGTACCCAAAAAGCAAATGCAAATGTCAAAATTTACAATTTCAAATTTGAACCGACAACTTTAAAAATTAACGTTGGCGAAACCGTAAAGTTTGCCAACAGCGATGAAGAACCGCACACCGTCACAGCAACAGATGGTTCCTTTGATTCCAAAGCGCTTGATACAGAAGAGGCTTGGACGCATACCTTCACTAAGCCTGGAGCCTTTCCTTATATTTGTGCCATTCATCCCTTCATGAAAGGGACAGTTACTGTAACTTCAGCCGGAGGCAATGAGAGGAAAAATGAAACGTAGAAACTTCATTAATCATGTCGGTTGGACTGGTATGGGTATCTTGTGGGCTGTTGGTGGCAATGGCTTATTAAGCTCATGCAATATCAGTGAAACTACAGATAAAAAACGCTTGAATTCCGCCTCGCTGTCATTCGTACAAATTAGCGATACTCACATTGGTTTTCATAAGCCAGCAAATGAGCACGTTACAGAAACGCTTCAAAAGGCAATCAATGCGATCAATTCATTACCAACACCACCAGCATTTGTAGTGCACACAGGTGACATAAGTCACCTTTCTAAGCCTGCGGAGTTCGATCAAGCTAAACAAATACTTTCACAATTGAAAGCACCACTGTTCACACTGCCAGGAGAACACGATACCATAGGCGATCGCGGTAAAGCTTACTCTGAAGCCTTCAGCCAAAAGGATACAAAAGAAGGATTGCAGTCGTGGGATCTCTCTGGCGTGCATTTTGTATCCCTAACCAACGTGCTTGATTTTGGTGAAACAGGAAAAGGTAAACTTGGTCAAGCACAACTAGACTTACTAGCCAAAGACCTGGCAGGACAAAAACGCGACACTCCTTTAGTTATATTTAGTCATATTCCCCTTTATGATCTTTACCCCAAGTGGGGTTGGGCAACAGCAGATTCGGCTCAGGCACTTTCGTTATTGTCCCGGTTCTCATCCGTAACTGTGCTGAATGGTCATATCCATCAAGTCATTCAGCATTCAGAAGGAAATATCCGCTTTTCAACTGCTGCATCAACAGCTTATCCGCTACCTTCCCCCGGAAATGGAGAACAGCCTGCTCCTGTCAAGTTGCCAGAAAATAACTTGCTGGCGGCGCTGGGATTCCGCACAGTAGAATTTGCTCCTGGTCATGACACAAAAATTGACCAACATTCTCTGGCTTAGGCGGGATGAGGGGATGAGGGGATGAGGGAGTGTGGGGAGTGTGGGGAGTAAGGGAAGAAATGACCAATGACCAATGACAAATAACAATTAATAAAAAAATTGCCCCCTGATTTCAGGGGGCTTCATTATTAATTAAAAGCAGTTGGCTTTTAGCTGGCAACATACTCTTTGACATTGGCACGACGACGACGTAGATGAGCAAGAGCTTGATGCTCCAACTGGCGGACACGTTCGCGGCTGAGATTTAATCTTTCTCCTACTTTTGCCAAAGACATTTCATTACCATCTTCTAAACCAAAACGTAGGGCTAAAACCTCTCGCTGTTGGGGAGTTAGTTCTGCCAACAGAGTGTTCAGGTCTTGGCGCAAGAATTCCTGAGTGGTGTAATACTCTGGTGAAGGGCCGTCATCTTCTAGCATTTCTTGCAGCTCGGTGTCCTGGTTGTCACCCACTCGCACATCTAAAGAAACTGGCTGACGTGCCATATTTAAGTACTCGCGGATTTGCAAAGGCTCTAGTTCTAGCTCTTGGGCAATTTCCGCTGGATTTGGCGATCGCCCTAATTTTTGTGCCAGTTCTCGCTGTACTTTCTTGATTTTGTTCAGCTTCTCGGTAATGTGGATCGGTAAACGGATTGTGCGCCCTTGTTGCGCGATCGCTCTGGTAATTGCTTGGCGAATCCACCAGTAAGCGTATGTAGAAAACTTATATCCCCTTGTTGGGTCAAATTTTTCTACACCCCGTTCTAATCCTAGAGTTCCTTCTTGGATCAAATCCAGAAACTCCATGTTGCGTTTTTGGTATTTTTTCGCAATAGCGACTACTAAGCGTAGGTTCGCTTCAATCATCTTTTGCTTTGCCCGTTTACCTTGGGCTACTGTCTGTTTCACCTCGGTTTCTGAGTGGCGAACATTATCAGCCCACTCTGACAAACTCGGTTCGCGGTGCAGTTTTTTCGCCAAAGCCTCTTTAGCGTCCAGTAGCGTCATCATTTGTTGCACCTGCTTCCCGAAAACAATCTCTTGCTCACGGGTTAAAAGTGGCACACGACCAATTTCCCGCAGATAGGTTCGCACCATATCAGCCGTGAATTTGGTGTTTAGGTTTTCGGTTTGGGTGTTAACAGTAGGCATTGGTGCGTTATCCTCTACTCCGTAAACACAATGAATCTTTAATAATTAAGTCGGATTCGGAATGGCACTACATCTATCACGGAACATAGGGAACTACCATATAGCAATCCATTTATACAGCCGTTGAAAAGACGGTGCATCCCTGAGATAGGTTCCCCTATCCTTCCTAAATTTTGTAGTCTCTTAGAAATACACTGGCTGGTTGTCAAGAATACTTCTTGTCAGTCACTGGCGGTAACTGTAAAAATATGAAGTCAGTATGAGTTCTACTTTTATTATGATACGACAAATCTAGTGGATAGTAAAGTAGCCCAGATAAATCTTCTAATTATAGGGCAAAGTTGTTTGTTTGGCAAAAAATTGTACTTCCTTTGAGTGCTAACTATATCTATAGTGACGCTAAAACCTCCGCTTCAGTTGCCGAGGAGTAGCGAAATAACCGAACTGATTTTTTGTTGTGATGGTGGGATGTTACGAAATGGGCATTGGGCATTGGGCATTGGGCATTGGGCATTAGCCAACTGACAAATGACCAATGACGAATAACTAGAACCCCAAATCTGCCCTAGCTAGTTCAGCCGCAGCGAATAATTCTTCGTCTGGCTTTTCTTCCCATGCTGGGTCGCCAATTTCTGCATAAAAAGTTGCATCATAGGGACGGGTACGGACTACGACTGGCATTGGGACGGCGTGACCCAAAATTAAAGCTTGTTGCTTAGAATCGAGCTTTGCTAATACCGATCGCAGACTGCCAGCACCAGAGACTCCTGTGAAAATCGCGTCAATGTCTTTTTCATCGTTGAGCAAAGCGGTGATGCGAGTCCCAATCTGGGACATAACTTCATTATCTATCCCCGACGGGCGTTGATCAACTACCAAAAGCGTTACGAAATATTTCCGCATTTCCCTGGCGATTGTCCCAAATATGGTACTTTGCACAATTGCTGGGTCAAGAAAACGGTGAGCTTCTTCAATAGTAATTACTAATTGCGTCGGGCGATCGCTCGCATTGCCACTATGCAGGAAACGTTCGGCTTTGCTGACGTAATGGCTGTGAATTCTTCTGGTGATCATATTCGTCACCAGCATATAAGAGAGCATATCAGACTGAGAGCCAAATTCGACAACTACGTGCTTGCCAGCTTCGAGCGATCGCAAAATTTGATTAATATAGTTCTGCGGACAAGCAGCTCGCATATACTTCAAGTTATCCAAGCGCAGGAGTTTCCGTTGCAAAGACATAATTGAGCCTTGGTGTCCTCGCTTCTCCTCGCAGAACAGCTTGATTTCTTCGTTAGTCATGTTCAACAACTGAAGAATCCAAGCCTTGCCATACTCAGCGTAAAGAATATTCGCATTATCTAGGGCAGCTTCTGACAGTCCTAAATCGCGAGAACATAATTTAACGTCTTCAACTTCTATTTGTTCGTAACTGAGATAAAGTTCTTGCGCATCTCGCACACCCCGGCGCTTTGTCGATTCTGGGTCGAGGGTATAAACTTCTACTTTCCCAGGAAATAGCTGTTTTAAACCTTTAACTGTACTATATTGTTTTCCTTCACAGACAGCTTGCCAGCCGTACTCGGAGTGCATATCAAAAATCAAGTTTACCGCCGCGTTTTTCCGGACTATCCCCGCCAAAACTAAGCGTGTGAGGAAGGATTTACCGGTTCCAGATTTCCCAAAAACTCCGTTACTCCGTTCCACAAATCTGTCTAAGTCAATACACACCGGCACATCCATATCCAGAGGCTTACCGATGGAAAAGTTTTTCCTGTGGGTATCATCTTCCCAACCAAATACTCTGCGAAAATCTTCTTCGCTGGCTTCGTAAACTTGGCTAAAGTGGCTGGGAATAGTTTTAACTGGAAGCAATTCCATTGTGGTACTGGTTTGTGGCTGAAATGAAGCCAAACCAGTCATTGAGGGTACAAAAGGATTTACAGATTTACCATTAGTAGGCGAAAAAGATTCTTCTACTTCTTCTGGGGTAAACATTAACATCGGCGCGAGATTAATTGTGCCGTATGTCCCACTGCCCGCTAAAACTTCGCGTAAAAAAGTATCTTCCCAATTGGGAGGATCGGCAATAATTCGTGCATTCGCAGTTCCTAGCGCCACATCTGTCAGCATACAGAAAAAGCGCGATCGCATCCCTTGCACAACTAAAAATTTACCCACCCGCATATCTTCAACAGAAATATCAGGGTGTAATCTTACTTCTAACCCACCAGTTAGAGAGCCTTGGGTGACTGAACCTAAAGGTTGTCCAGAATTCATTTGATTAGTTACACCAATGTTGGGTTGAGCTGATCTTGCATTTTAGTTGTAGAGTTCAAACTTGCGACGAAATTTTAGCACAAATTGTTATTGGTCAAAAGTCAATAATCCATTAAATTTGACTCTTGACCAATAACTAATTATTCAATTTGAATTGAAGTTGGTCTACTTGCTGATGGAGAAGCCGCAATTAAAGGTTTACGAAATTGAGCATAAAGGCGATCGCGCCACTCAAAGAAGAGTGCATAATCTGGATTATCTGCTAAACCAGGCACTCCTTTACCTTGAAGACCTGCTGGGATATCTAAATAAGGCCCCTCAGGAAATTTCAGCAATATCGATAAACCAGCTACTGCTAAGTCAGCTAAACTTGGTTCATCTCCCAGCAAATAAGGACTATCTGCTAACAGCAGAGTCAGCGCTTCTAAGTCTTGTTTGAGATCTGCGATCGCAGACTTGATAACATCTGGACTATAACCTACTCCAAAACCCAACACTGTTAAGAAATCGCGGGGGACGCCTTCAACCAGGTTTTTGAGTATATCTGGTGTAGAGGTGGGTAATAAAGACTTGCGGAAATTTTGGTCTTGACTAATAGCAGCAAATAGTGCTTTGCGGCCTTTAATACCTATCGACTCATCCGCCCATTCTTCTATTAATAAACACGCACCCCTTTTTTTGGGATCTTTCGGTATGAGTAGGGGTTCGGGATATTCTAAGTCTAAATACTTAGCGATTTCTGTAGAATCAACAATATATCTACTACCATCCTTTAATACTGGCACTTGCTTCTGACCAGTCAGACGAAACAGTTCTACCTGTCCAATTCCAGGCGTCACCTCTATTTTGCGGTAATCTAGACCCTTGTAATCCAAAATTAACCGCACTTTTTCCGAATATTGAGATAGTTCCCATTGATATAATTCCAGCATCTGGCATTCCCTATAACTAGTGAATTGAGCAATTTTACTAATTGTATCTTCAGTTTCAGTAATCGTTTTGGTAATTCAATTGATTGGGTACTAACTTAATTACCAATAGATTTAACTTTTTAGGCAGTTTTTGGAAAGCCCATTAGCTTATCAAAAAATTATTTCTCGATGGATGCAAATATCAAATAATTAAATTGTTTCAGTACTTACGCATAACTTAACCTAACATCTTATTCCTGAATTTGCACCCATTATTTTCATTGTTCCTGCTTTTAATATACTTTGGTTTTAAGTATAAAATATCACTTTTGACTTAATTTCTAGATTCTGTAAAATCAACACACATTTGGACAGCTATTTTTAGCTTCTACCTTCTGACCGTAAGAAACGCGATGTTTTTCAAAGTTCTAGCTAATTTTCCCTGCCATGTATTGCTTCTCAAAGAGAGACGCTATAATAAGTTTGAAAATTTTAGCTGCCTAAAATATCTAAAAATTTAGTATAAAAGAATACTTTTTTCTTGCTTTTAAAACCGATTTGCAACATAGCGCCGTAAGATTTTTGTTGGTTAAATTTCTCTAACGACTAACTGGCGCTTTCTTGATGTTGGCGTTCTACTATGACTAATTAAAATCACACTCAGCACTATCAGAACGTTCAATAGGTAAGTTAACTTAATAAGCATTACTTGATGCTCGAAGATAGCTTGCAACCGCATAGTACCATAATTTTTGGCTAAATCCATCATCCCTATGCAGCATGATTTTGGATGATTTTGAGGGAAATTTCTTACTTCTTAGGTGAGATTTTGTGCGTAGCAAAATGTTATAAGTCTTTATGTAACCTGTGCAAAATAAAAACAAACAAAATTTATGAAGGCAAATTACAGTCAATTGCTGACAAACCTAGCAGGGATAGTTGGAATAGCAGGATGCAGCCTCTTAATTACATTACCTTCTGGAGCAAAAGAGGCAACCAATCCTAACCCCACCATTTTTAGCGAAGCTCCCTATAACCGTAGTCAACGGATTGAAAACAACGCTAACTATACACCTGTTCAGCCGACACAAGATGCAGCAAAAGGTAGAACTTCAAATGGAAATTTGGTAGCACAGAAACCTAAAAAGAGGACGGTCAATCCTAGCCCAAGTATTTTTAACGAGCCTCCTTATAACCGTGGTAGTCGCACTACAGGTGGAGAAGTTACACCTGCTCCCAGTGCTATCCCCGCAGCACCCAACACACCAGCAATCGAAACACCTTCAGTGCCTGCAACACCTTCAGCACCTTCAACAACTATTCCTACTCAAACTCAACCAGCACCTTCAAGCAATACTCAAAGCAAGAACTTGGTAGCACTGGCTGAGTCAAATGCTTCCTTTTCAACTCTAACTAAAGCATTGAAAGCAGCTGGATTGACAGCAACTTTAGAAGGCAAAGATAATTTCACGATTTTTGCACCCACCGATGCTGCGTTTTCTAAATTGCCCCAAGATGCAGTCAGAGATTTGTTGAAGCCTGAGAATAAGGAAGTTTTGGTAAAGATATTAACTTACCATGTAGTACCTGGAAAGGTACTAGCTAGCGATTTGAAATCTGGCGAAGTCAAAAGCGTTGAAGGCGGTGCGATTAACGTCAAAGTTGATCCCGCTACTGGCGTAAAGGTAAATGAAGCCAACGTCACTCAGACAGATATTACAGGTTCTAATGGTGTCATTCACGCGATCGATCAAGTGATTTTACCTCCCGACTTGTAATCCGATAGCTGGGGAAGATATTCACCGAATTTTGGATTTTGGATTAAAGATTCAAAATCCAAAATTAAAAAGGTCTGAAATCAAACGATGAAAAGCCGCTGACTTTAACTCAATAGTTTGAAAAACTATATATATCATAGGGGTTTAGCAATGCTAAACCCTTACAGCCTGTGTTTATTTACCATCAAAAATGATTAATAATTGAGTTTGTCATTTAGCGCATAATCGGACTGCCATGATGATGAACTAAGTACCATTTTCCCCCGAGAAGCTGAAACACATTTGTAGCGATCGATTGTGCTTCTAGCCTTTTACCACTAACGACTTGGAGAACATTTTCTACCAGCACAACATAAGCTATATCACCAACTACTTCTGTAGCCATGATATCTAAATTAATTTCTATATAAGCCGTATTTCTAAATATCTGCTCCCAAGACGAGCGAACCTGCTTCCAACCCCTCAGTATACTACGTCCAGGATGAATACAAGTACTACCAGTTCCTTGTGACCATAAGGCACTCATGGACTCAATGTCTTTTTTTTCAAAAGCTCGGTAAAAAGCTACATTAACGGCTAAAATTTCAGATGTCATGGAGAATGTTAGTTATTAGTGATTTGCTTGTGAAGCCATGTCTAAATTATTTTTTACTCAAGACTACTTGCAGAGTTTTCAATAATTCCTGCACAGTATATGGTTTAGACAAAAAGGCTGTGTGCTGAGATGTTTTATTTATAAATACTTGTTCACTTGTTGCTAATCCACTCACAGCAATAATAGGTAGTTCGGGATTCATGTTTTGCAAAGTTTGAATGGTGGTTGCTCCATCCATCTTCGGCATCATCATATCAATAATTGCCACTTGAATTTTATCTCGATGTTGAGCATAAAGTGCTAATGCTTCAATGCCGTCCTTAGCAGATATAATTTGATAATTATAGCTTTCGAGGGATGTTGTAGTAATTTCTCTAATGGCAGCTTCATCATCTACAACCAAAAGCCATTCTCCATTTCCGTTCGGCATTTCCTTATCTTCTGACATCTGAGTTGCAACTGTATTCACTGCTGGTAAGCACATTTTAAATTCTGTATTTTTACCTACAAAAACTGATACATTAAGAAAACCACCATGTCCTTTAATAGTTACCATAAGTAAGTCGGTGGGAAAAAAACAAAACTAAGTTAAGAAAAGTAAACAAAGCTAGAATCCTCTTCTCTTTTGCCTCCTGCCTTCTGCCTCCTGCCTTGTCATAACGATAATTTTTAACACTAAGCTACTTAAATGTAGACAAACCTATCAGGCACAGTCGGTGCCTTGAATTGCTGGATACAAAGTGGACAGAACCGCAATTCTATAGACATTTGTTCTATATCCAAACCCACCTTGGCTTTAAACCCCTAACGATTGGTATCAATAAGATTAATTAAGGCTAGTGGTGTGTCACAAATCTGTGCTGCTAAAAATGCTTGTTCTGGATCAGTGTCAAGAATTTGATTGGTAAGTTTTCTGATATCAATTTAGCCTCGCCAGATTTTTAATCTCAATAAAGGCGCTGGCTATGAGATGGTCTAAAAAATCTAGCACATAACTTTAATTATCTTTGATTATAGTCATCTGTCTTTCAAAAGATGATGGTGAAATTTAACCTTAAAGTAAATTTACTTAGATAAGCTCAAATTTGCTATTGATTTTCAATAACTAATCCTATAAAGTAAATTGCTATCAACCCTTTGAGGATAGCAATATAGGACTCCTATTTGATTGTTGCGAAGCTAGGTACACCTCTACCTCTCTACTTTCTTCTCCCCTGCCTAAACAAGTAATTTCATGAATCAAATCGGATTGCTATAGCAAAGATTGAGCAATTCTAATTAAGCTAATGCGCATCTACATTATTTTGTAGTAGTTTTCCAGCGCTCTAGCGCTAGGATGGACAAAGAATATTAATTTATATGAACTCTTTTGTGACAAATACACTAGACTCTCGCTTGAAACCAAGAACCGAAGATAGCTTTGCTATTACTCTTGCACCATTATCTATTGAAGAAATCTACACTAAAGCTAACGCTCCAGCAAATGGTGCTGTTGTGGTGATGAGTGGTATGGTTCGTAATCAAACTGATGGTAAACCTGTGGTTTCCTTAGAGTATCAAGCCTACGAACCGATGGCATTGCGGGTATTTTCGCAAATTGCAGCAGATATTCGCTCTCTTTATCCTGATGTCAATCGCGTAGTAATTCATCATCGCATTGGACGTTTGCAAGTTGGGGAAATTAGCGTTTTGGTAGCAGTAGGTTGTCCCCATCGCAGTGAAGCGTTTGAAGCTTGCCGTTATGCTATTGATACTCTAAAGCATAACGCACCAATTTGGAAAAAAGAACATTGGCAAGATGGTTCGAGTAGCTGGGTAAGTATTGGTGCTTGTGAGCAGTCAGGAGAAAGTTGTTAAAATTCTGGATTCTATAAACTCTTTAATTTGCGAAACTCTTGTACAACCTCTTTAATATCACGTAATTCACCTTCAACTAAATAGTTTAATTGCCGCATTTCATCTGCGGTAATGCGTCCAGTAAGTTGAGCGATCGCTTTTTTTAATTGCGGATATTTTGTTAAGGTTTTTTGTCGAACAATTGGCGCAGCTTCATACGGCGGAAAATATTGTTTATCATCTTTTAGCACTACTAAACCCAACCGAGCAATCTGCCCATCAGTAGAATTACCCGCTACCATATCCACCTGTTTTTGAATTAAAGCGCGATAAATTAAACCCAAATCCATAATTTGGGGTGATTTAGCAAAATGTAAGTCGTAGGTTTTCGCTAATCCCGGAAAACCATCTTCCCGTTCCAAAAATTCATAGCCAAAACCACCACGCCACTGGGGCGTATATTTAGTAGCTTCCGAGAGAGTTTGAATGTTATAGCGTTTAGCATCTTCACCGCGGATAATGATTGCAAAAGTGTTTTCAAAACCCAAGCTGGGCATTACTTCTAAATTAAATTTTTGGGCATAAGCTTGTTTTAATTTCTCGTAAACTACTTTTGGATCGTTAACTGCCTTCTGCTTTAATATTCCTGTAAAAGCTGTACCTGTATACTCAATATAAGCATCGATTTTGCCAGCAGTAATTGCACTATGACATACAAAGGAACCACCCAAATGAGGGCGACGCTGCACTTTTAAGTTAGTAGTAGCTTCTATTTGTTGTGCTAAAAGTTCACCTAAAATATCTTGTTCAGTAAAATCTTTTGATGCCACAATAATATCACCACTGCTACTAGTATTTGTATTGGGACTACAACTAGCGATCGCAATTATCAAAGTAAATGTTAATAGGCAAAAAACCACGAATTTTTTCATATTAATTTTCGGGTATTCTTTAATTTATAACCCCGACTTCTTCAAAAAGTCGAGGTTATGTAGAATGTTAATTTTTAACTTTTAATTTACCTTCAAGCCAACCAATTCCAAAATCAGCAATTAATGCAATTACTGCCGCAGGAATTGCCCCAGCTAAAATTAACTGATTATTTACTACTGCAATTCCCCTAAAAATAAATACTCCTAAACCACCAGCACCAATTGCAGCAGCAATAGTTGCAATTCCAATCGCAATTACAGTTGCTACTCGCACTCCTGCTAAAATTACTCCCATTGCTAAGGGAATTTCTACTTGGAATAACAATTCTCTATCTGTCATTCCCATACCTCGCCCAGCTTCCCGAATCGCTGGATCGACGCCAGTAATGCCTGTATAAGTATTCCGAATTATCGGTAATAAAGAATATAAAGTTAATGCCACAATTGCTGGTACTACACCAATACCCCCAATTATGGGTACAGGAATTAACAATCCAAACAAAGCCAAACTAGGAATAGTTTGCAGAATATTAGCAATACCTAAAATTGGTTGGCGGAGTTGAGTTTGGCGCGTAATTAAAATCCCTAAAGGAATGCCTATTAAAATAGCAATTACAATTGCAATGCCCACCATCAATAAATGTTCCAGCGTATGCTGAACAATTTCTGGGGCATACTTGATGAGGAAGAAGTCTTTCATAAACTGTCTTGCAGAGAACGCAGACATTGAAGAAAAGCTAGGCTTTCAGGATGTTGGGATCGCATAAATTCATCCTTTGTCCCTAATACTATCAATTCTCCGCCATACATTAAACCAATTCTCGAAGCTAAAACAAAAGCTTCTTGAATATCGTGCGTAACAAACACAACGGTTTTGCCTAAGTCTTGTTGTAACCGTCGAAACTCCTGTTGAATTTCTAAGCGTGTAATCGGATCGAGTGCGCCAAAGGGTTCATCCATCAATAATACAGGCGGATCGGCAGCTAAAGCCCTCGCTACACCAACTCGTTGTCTTTGCCCTCCCGACAGTTCATGGGGATAACGCCCAGCAAATTGTTCGGGATCTAAGCCTACCAAGTGCAACAATTCATGCACCCGCGTTTTAATTTGTCTTGGTTTCCAATTTTCCAAAGCGGGGACTAAACCTACATTGCGTTCGACTGTGAAATGCGGAAATAAACCAATCTCTTGAATGACATAACCAATCTTACGCCGTAGTTTAATTTCATCCCATTCAGTTGTGAGAACACCATCAAATAACACTTCCCCTTGAGTTGGCGTGAACAGGCGATTAATTAATTTCATCGTCGTAGTTTTGCCACTACCGCTACGTCCGAGTAATACCAATGCTTCGCCTTGAAAAATAGAAAAATTGAGATGAGAAACTAAAGGGCGGTGGTTGCGGCTAAAAGTGACATCGCGAAATTCAATGGCGATGGGATTGGTTTGTACCATAGTTAACTTAATCTAGGCTTGGAAACAAGTATAGATAAGTTGGCTGAATGAGCCAAGAATCCTTCTGCTTGAGCGAAATGAATTTGATGTATCGTTAAATTTGCTACTATGACCCAGTGCTTTCTAGGTAGGGCGAGAACTCCGGGTTTGACCAGCGAAGAGGGAGACTACCTTCTACTCTATATCCTACGTCGAGCCGGAAGCGAAGTAATCGCTCCGCGGCCGTATATGTACTGATTTCGTCTCCTTGCCAAATCACTTCAGCAGTACCAGTGAGGTATAGTAGGTTGCCTTGTTCAAAATCCACAAACAACAGCCCTGCATGGGGGTTAAGTTCTAAGTTGCCAAATGTATTAAAGTGACAATTGCCTGAGAAGTCAGGAATCGTCAGCGTATTGTCATTATTTATCCGTACGAAGCCCGGTTTGCCTCCCCGATGAGAGACATCCACGCCCGCAGCCGCCCCCGCCGATTCTGCTTGATAGGCAGTCGCAATGAAGAAGGTGTCAGCAGAAGCAATGAGGTTGCGTTCTGGTTCTCCTAATGCCGCGATCGCATAAATTGGTTTCGGTGATTCTGGATCGTATTCGTCTAGGTTAAACCTGCGGGCTTGAATGTATTGGGGACAGTTGCCAAAGCTTTGCTTTACTTGCACCTCAAAGCCATTAGCATCAATTGTTGTGACAATGCCATTCATGCGATTACGGCGGCGAGTATGCAATTCTATACCGAGAAAGCCGATATCGATACCTTCTTTCAGGGTATTTACTAAGGGATCGCCAAATAGGGGTTTGGCAGCAACGCGCAAAGTGCGATCGTCAGGAGAGGAGATAAACCCTGGTTCCCCCACCAGAATAGAAGCCCAGAGGCTACCCGATGCATCCACAGTACCTACCATCAAATAAGAAAGTTGGGCGAAAAACTGCCGATGTTGATCGGGGAGATACTCTCGAATTACTCGTCTTCCTTGCTTGTCCATACGGTCTTGTGCCCCTAGTCGGGCTTGAATTGCTAGTTCGCCAGGGTGAAATGGCGATTCTGTACGTGACCAGTCTGGGTTTGCCATTGTGCTTTCTCTCCTTGCAAAGTGTGTGATGCTAATTTGTAGAGGCGGAGTTTTCTCTTACAGGTGTAGGTTTTTCATCAAAGGGTAAGTTAGGACTTTCATTTGAACGCAGGAATCAGCTTTTTCTTCCTTGTCCCATTTCCCGCCCCTAATAACTTCTACAGCCCTGCCATTGGGATGTAGTTGGGCAATTGTTTGATGCGATCGCTCCACGCCAACACATTAGGGTAAGGCGAGAGGTCAATCTTGCCATCAGGCGCTAAAGCAACATAGGGAAAGACGGCAATATCAGCAATGGTGGGACGCTCAAACTCTAACCAGGTGTGTGTGCTTAAATGCTGGTTCAATTGGGTCAGGATATATTCGGCTTTTTGATGGGCGCGATCGATATTGATGTTAGTCACTCCAAACAGGTAGTAAAGCCGCGAATTTTCCAGCCCTTGGCGAACTTCGCCCGCCGTCGTTGATAACCAGCGAACAACTTGTGCTAGAGGTAGTGCATCCAACGGTAGCCATTGCTCGCCACCATACTGCCGTGCAAGGTACACTAAAATTGCCTGAGCATCCGCCAGTTTGGTATCGCCATCGATAAGCAACGGTACTTGTCCAAAGGGGTTGAGTGCCAAATACTCTGGCAATTTATGTTCCCCTTTCATCAAGTCAACTTTGATCCATTCGTAATCGAGGTTTAACAGTTCTAACAACAGCCTGACTTTATAGCTGTTACCAGACATTTCATGACCGTAGAGTTTAATCATTGTTGTATTTCTCTTGTTGATTACAAACTTGAACGTGGTGCATTAAGAAGCGGTGTTGCTAGCCAGAAAATCGCATTGTCCTGGTGTCCAGGTTTCACCGAGAAACTTGTAGTTCATGCGGGGAAAGTAACCGTAGCGTTGTCCTAATTCGCCACTTAGTAAAGTCATACGCTCGATTGTACGGGCATTGGACAATTGACCCGCATCAATGTAGCGAAATGGCGTTTGCTCAACCAGTCTGAAAAATGTCGCTTTAGCTGAGTCTACATCACTGACCACAAACACATCGCTGACTGTATCCCCAAATTTTGGTGCATCAAACACTTCCCACCAGACATTCTTAAAAGCACCTACAACCTGAGTTTTTGGGAAACGATGTTGAATCTGCTCGGCTGCACTCGTATCCCAAGGCAAGATGAAATCGGTATAAGTATCATTAAACGGATTGGAAATATCTATGTACACCTTGTTATTGAATTGATTGCGCAAGGGTTCCAGCGTATCCAGCATTCCATCTCGCAAAAACATTGCTGGCAAAATCACATCCGCATCGGCAGCATCTTCATAACTACTGGCTGATAGTGTAGGCTGCCCTAGTCTTTGCACAATTTGAGTCGCGCGGGCAATATCTCGCGAACCCAGAATTACTGTTTGCCCTGCCTGAGCCAACATCCGAGCTAATCGCACGCCCATTCTACCTGTACCTAAAATGCCAATCGTCCTCATAACCAGACTTCCTACTAGTTGGATGTTTAATAGATAAAAAAAATTAACCTTTGACTAACTGTATTAATTGCTCAATTACTTGGTGAAACTGGATTGCTCCACCGTGGACGCGAGCAACTAGCAACCCCCCTTCCAACATCGCAAAAATCAAAGACGCCATCGCTTGTACGTCTCCACTAAAGCGAAAACTGCCGTCTTGACGCCCACTATTGAGCAGAATGGCCAGCCGCGCTTCGTTAGCTTGATAAAAGCTACGAACGCGCTCTACGCATGGATCATTCAGGGTTGCTAATTCAGCCCCTAACATCCCATATAGACAAGCTTTATCTTGGCTACCACTGCTGAGAGTGGCTTCAAATAGTCCGCAATACTGCCGTAGTTTTACCTCTGGCGGATCGCTAGAAGCAATAATACCGTCTAAAATCCGCAGAAAGCGATCGCTATATCGGTCAAGCAGCGCCGCCAGCAAATCATCCTTTTTGGGGAAATGCGTATGGACACTTGCCTTGCGAATGCCTACGCCCTCGCTGATGTCTTGATAGCTCATGCCATTAACGCCGAGACGTTGGATTAGGTCTTGAGCTACATCAAGAATTAAAGTTTTAGTATCTGTTTGCTTCATCCTCACATCCTACTAATAGGTAGGAAAGATGTCAACTATAATTTTTGAAAAAAACTGGATTTTTATGGGCAAGTTTTCCGAAATCGCCCAACGCACCGTTGTAATCATTACCAGACAAGCACACTATAACTAACTTCTATAACTTAAAGTCCGGGGACATACCCCAACTCAAACCCAGTTGCAATAACTGGGTTTTTGAGTTTGAGTGCGATAAGGGAGACAGGATCAGGGAAGGGGAAGCAAGGGAATGTAAAATGCCTAAGGCTCTAAGTAATATCACTCGTAGTTACTCCTCCGACAACTTTACGAAATGCGATCGCACACCTCCTTCTTCTCGATCAACAGATTCTAAGAGAATAGTTTTATATGTATTGTTAAAATCGAATTTTGCTCAGTGATACCATTTCACCAAAAATATGATGTAGACGCAAACCCTGAAACCTGTGATGAGTCTCAATTTCTTAATTTTGAATTTTGAATTTTGAATTGGTATGAGCTTGTTGCTTTTTTGTAGAATCACAAATGCTCATAAAAAAGTCTGACCAGATTGGCCAGACTTCACAAAACTTTATCAAAATTTTTTAGACATGAATTAATTGCCTGCAAGCATTGCTTTCGTAGCAGATTCACCAGCTTTTACTAAATTCCGCCGCAATTGGAAGACTGAAAAGGTTAGAAAACTCCAGTAACTAAAAATCGGAAGCAATACTGTTATTGGTGATAGTGACTTTCCATCTGGAGAGATTGCAAAAATTGGCCCCACTATTGAAAATAACCAGAGAAAATTGTTGCTTCTAGAGGATGAGGCAAATATGGCGACGACAATTACTGGTACAACAATTGCAGCCCCAACAGTAGCCGCAGACCAAAATACTCTATGCTGATTTTTGGTTAATAAAAGCAGTTGAGCTAAGGCTGCATAGAGCATAGCTAAACTACCAGATAGAACTAGCGCAAAAAGAGCATGGATTTTCTGATCGAGTGGGTATTGGGAGAGTAATACTAATCCACTAACGGCAATGATAGCAATTGCGGCATTGATGGTGATCGCTAACAAGCCCGGGCTTTTTTCGCTCCAAATTAAATCCTCAACTAGCTTGTTATTAGTTAATCCTTTAGCACGAGAAGTTCGGCGGTAACGCGCCCAATCTTGCAATGCTTGACGATGAGGATTGATAGCAGCAATTAAAAATAGAAACAGCCAAAAATCCAAGAACAACAGACACACAAGATTTTCAGCTAGCATATAGGAACTAGGATCGGTCTCTAAAACTAATCTTTGCCAATTGGCGCATCCTAAAGTAAAAAATGCAAAGCCAGCTGTTAATAAATAACTCTGACGCTTGCTTAACATAGTGGTATTAGGATCGCGAAAGCAACGTTGTAAAGATTGCCAAATAAAGTATGTTCCTAGTCCATAAATCAATAGAGCAAAGCCAAGTGTTGTTAGTAAGCTATCTCCAAGAGGAAATGCAAACCAGCGAAAATTGCTAAATCTGGAACTAGCAGATGTAAATGTAGAACTAATAGCAGTATTCGGAATTAAGTAACAAGGATTAATCAGCCTAGCAAAAACCAAGGGATAATCATCTGTGATTTCTGTGAGGGCTACTCGCATAGTTACTATGAGAAAACATAGAACTGCGCCACTACCTAACCAAGCTTGAAAACCTCCTAGCCAAGAACCAACTAAGCCAAATAGTAGTGCAGCACTAAAGTATAAAAAGCAGGCGGCAAGCACTAATGTGTAAAAGCTGAAAATCTCATACAAGGGAATTTGACCAGATAAAGCTGACCATAAATGCAAAGGAACAGCTAACAGTAGCCCAATATATAGCAAAATTGGTACACCCAACATTTTGCCCAATAAAATACTTTGAGGCGATTGGGGACTCAAGCGAATAAAATTGAGTGTTTCACGTCGTTCTTCAGCAGTTACATCATTTATGATGAGATAAGTACCTGCGATTAAAAGAGTAAAACAACCAATAATACTCAGCCAAGTAAATATATCCAAAGACCACACTTGCCAGTTGATAATAGCATTGCCAAATTCATCAGCAAGGCATTCATGTGCATTATATACACGTCTTCCGGTGCAATATTTGTGAGTGTGGTTGTATAGGAGATCGAGTTTAGTTGGTAGCTGGGTTTGAAAATACATAAATAGTAGAAATTGACCCAGCAAAGAGGTAGCAACAGACAGTATTAAGTTGCGCGATTTCAACCTTCCTTTAAGTTCGCGAAACAGTTGCGGATTCCATTCTCCTACTTGATTAATCCAGTTCAGATTCATAGTTAAAACTCTCTATTTATTAGCTGTTGTGGATAAGAATTATTGAAGAAAGGCAGCAGGTAGAAGGAAGAGAAATATATTTTTGATTTCTGCCACATGAAAAGGTAATATCAGATGAGGTTGAATTGATAGGTGAGAACATCTATTAATTTGCCAACAACATCATTGATTTATGAGGTTTCCCTTCTGCCTTCTAGTACTAGCGTCCTGCCAACAATGCTTTGGTTGCAGACTCTCCTGCTAACTTCACCTGCTTTGTTAATTGGATGTTTAAGAATATTATGACCCCCAATTCAACGATGAGTGCTTTAAAAATTGTGATGGTTGCGGCATATTCTAAACCAGCCCAAGGAAAAGTAGAAAACAGCCATGTTACAGGATATTTTTGGGGATTAATGCCTAGGATTCCAAGGAATAGGGGTGGTAAGAATATGGCGGCGCTGATACTGCCAAATGCCCAAGCAGCACGCTTTGGAGTTTTCATCAACAGCATAATTTGAGCTAAAGTGGCATAAATCATCATTAAGCTAATAAATAAAGCCACAGCTAAAATCGCCTTTAATCTTCCCAGATCGTTAACCCAATTTATGCTGTTGTTATGGTGAGTATTTAAAACAGGTGCAAGTACAATCCAAACTATTAGCGGCGTAGTTGCGATCGCCAAATTTATGAATATTGCTACTAATGCCGGACTTTTTTCTTCTATAATCCAATCTTGTAACGAAGAACTACGCCAGAAATTCTGGGAATTAGAGATTTTTTGGTGTCGATATCTTGCCCAATCTTGTATAGTTTGCCGATGGGGTGTCAGAATTACAAGTAAAGCCAATAATACCACTATGTTAAAGAATGCTAGAAACCACCAATTTTGCCCTATTTGGTAATTCAAATCATAATAACAAACATTAGAACTACCACTTCTGTAATCTGGACAATAATTGTTATGGTATTGTAGAGTAAAGCCCCAAAAAATGACTTGATAACTCCCTACTAACATATAACTCTGCACTTTATTGAGAATCGCCCCATCAGGATTACGAAAGCGGCGTTTCATTGCTTGCCAAGCCCAGTAGATGCCTACACTATAATTCAATAAATTTATACCTAGTAGACCAAAAGTGCTTTTACCTATTGGAATATAGAAAAACTGCAATTCTTGTAGAGATGACTCATTATTTCTTGGTAACAGATAGCCCATCATCTCAAAGGGGCTTAACAGTCTTATCCAAGTAATTATATTGTGAAAGTTGCCACTATAAGCCAAGGTCTGTAGAGATATAACTAAGAAGAAGAGAACTAAACCACTACCTAACCAAGGTTGAAACCCACTAAACCAACGACTAATTAACCCAAATAAAAGTGCATTACTGTAGAAGAAAACACAGCTAGCCACTAGAACTATATAGAAGCTAAAAATGGAGACCACAGAGATATTAGCAGAAATTCCAGCCCATAAATGTAAAGGCAATGCAGCCAAAACCATGAGGTAGATAAAAACTGGAACTCCTAGCATCTTGCCTGTTAAGATACTCGCTTCTGATTGGGGGCTGAGACGCAAAAAATTTAAAGTACCACGACGCTCTTCTTGACCCAAGTTATTAATTAGCAAATAAGTACCAGCAACTAAGAGTGTGAATACAAACATCACACTCAGGGTCATAAATATATATTTCCAGTGGTCTTGCCACCACAATTGCATATTTATTTGCTCTGGCGGACAAGGCCACTGATATAAAACATTATCAAGATGAGAACGCTCATTTCTCAGGGATGAAAGTTGTGCTTTCAATTCCTGAATTCTCGTTATATCGGCATTTTTATTTCCGCTATATAAATTGATTTTTTGTTGAACTTGCTCAATTTGTTGATAGAAAAAATTTAGTTGTTGCTGATAACTTTTACTAAGATTGCAATATGTCCCAGACATTGAGTATTTTTTACCAGGCAAATCGACAAGTTGATAGAGAAAAATGCCGATTTGAGTAACTACTGATATTGCCAATGCAACTACTACATTAAAAACTTTGAGACGTCCTTTAATTTCCCGGAAGAGTTGGGGATTCAAGTCACCAAGTTTATCTATAAAATTGAGCGTCATCAGAAAATTTCTCCAAAGAGGGGAAGTGATATTAAATCAAGATGCTTGTTTATGTCCTAATTTCAGGAAGATAGTTTCCAAATCTTCTTGGGTGCAATGAAAATTAGTTACGGGAATACCAGCTTGAATAAGCGATCGCAATAACTCAGCACAATCTTCCTGCTTACCAGAAAAGTTGACTCGCACACTGTTTCTTCCTGGTATTACCTCCCACTCTTCCACCAAAGGATGATTTTTCAATTCACTCAAAAGTACTTCTATTTTCCCCAAAGTTGATAACACTATTTGTTGCTGGGATAGTCGCTGGTAAAGTTGTTGCAGCGAGGCACTTTCTACTAAAAAGCCAAGTTCCATAATTCCCACGGAAGTACACAGTTCCGCTAAGTCACTGAGGACATGGGAGGAAATCAAAATCGTCATCCCAGCTTCTTGCAAAGCCTTGATAATTTCCCGAAACTGCATCCTGGCGATCGGGTCAAGACCGGAAACTGGCTCATCTAATAGCAGTAAAATCGGTTCGTGAATAATCGTGCGGGCTAAACTTAAGCGCTGCTTCATCCCCCGCGATAGTGTAGAAATTAAGCTATTGCGCTTATTACCAAGTTGTATCAGTTCCAACACTTCATGCAAGCGTTGAGTGCGCCGAGGTTCCCGCAAACGATACAGCCGCGCAAAATAATCTAAGTAGTCCCAGACTGTGAGATCCTCATACAGTGGATAGTCATCAGGTAAGTAGCCAAGACGACGCTTGAGGGTGGGATTGCTTTTGTCACGTAGCAAGCGATCGCCATTAATATAAATCTCACCCGTAGTTGGCTCCTCTGCGGCTGCTAACATTCGGATGAGAGTTGTTTTACCTGCGCCATTCGGCCCAATAAGTCCGTATACTTCACCTGCTTGGATCTCTAAATCTACTTCATTGACCGCAACATGGCGATCGAATTGCTTAGTCAGTCCAGAGGTGCGAATTGCTAATTCTTTTACCATAGCTGCCTGGATGCGGCTTGTGATTTACAGTTAACCTAACCTGTATCTACCGCATTTGTCAGGTTCGTTTCAGAAATGGAAACCGCGTTTATATAAACTTAATATTATTACTGGTTATTACTAAATAACAAAGTATTAATTGTTACTTGCTATATCAACTAATCAACCTCTGAAGCTTCGTAGTTACTTAAAATACTCAGATTCTCGACTGCTTAAAGGATACCATTGGCGAATGGTAGAATAGACTGTTTACTGCGGCAAAATGCGATCGCTTTTGTTCACAGCACGCATCCGCACACTTCCCGCCTGACAATCCCGCAGCCAAATATTAATCGCCTGTGCAATAGCACTGTTACTGCTATCTCGTGGGGGGGATAGCAGTTGTTGTTTGGCAGATGAACCAGTTTGAGTAAACATCATTACCAAGCGCCAACCATTTTGAGTTTTAGTCAACAGCAGCCAGTGAAATTCTTGTAATTCCACCGCTTTCCCCCCTATATACTGCCGTTCTAAAGTAGTAAGGAAAACCTGCTCCACTCCTGCTGCACTTTTAGAGGTATCTGCGGTTTCAATCCCAGGATTCAGAGGCAAGGGCGTAAACTCAGGCCTACCTGCTACTAACATATAGCTGTAAACTTCACTGCGCCTGCTAAGACGACGGGCGCGTTGCGTCACTCGGTTGGTGTAACTAGGTAAATCGCGCAGCAGATAGGTAGTTAAAGTTTCTAGATTTTGCTCTGAGCAAGCAGACCCCGGCTTGTTATTAACCACACCCTTATCTGATAGCGGAGAGGGATTCTGCGAGAATGCTAAGTTATCAATACTATTTGCTAGTACCAAAGAAAGGCAGAGGGCAGAAGGCAGAAGGTGAGGTAGCCCCCGTCTTGGACGCCAGTCGCCACAACGGGGAGGCAGCCGCGTGGGCGGGTTTCCCGACTTGAGCGGACTGCCGTGGGAACCCCCGCAAGGCGCTGGCTCCGCTTCCCGTCGATGGGGGACTGCCGTTCTCCGTTGGGCAAAGCCTTTCCCGCAAGGTAGGAGTTCTCGCAGAGTACCCGAAGGGCACAAGATTGTAGAAAAGAATTTTTCCACACCAGTTTGACGGCAGTTGCTACAACGGAGGAAACCTCCGCAACGCACTGGCTCCTCAAGTCGGCAAAGCCACCCACGCAACTGGCTCATAAATTGATTTATAGAGTTCCCTTCTGCCTTCTGCTTTCTGCCTTCTGCCTTCTTTATAACTGCCTTCATGCCACTGTAGTCAACTCCTCAGAAATTCTCTTCCAAGCTAACTCAGGGTCAGCAGCAGTGGTAATGGGACGCCCAATTACTAGGTAATCTGCACCTGCTTTGATTGCTTGTGCTGGGGTGAGCGATCGCTTTTGATCTGCTTTGTCTGCCCAAGTTGGACGAACTCCCGGACAAACTAACAGAAAATCATTCCCGCAAGTTTGCCGCAGCTGTGCCACTTCTTGGGGCGAACAAACAGCCCCATCCAACCCGGTTTCCTGTGCCAATAATGCCATTTCTAGGGCATATTCTGGCAATTCTAGGGGAATTTTTAAATCAAACGCTAACTGTCTGGCAGAAATGCTCGTTAACAGGGTAATAGCAATTAACTTTGGTGGTTGAACACCTGCTTGTGTAGCGCCTGTTTGTACCGCCTCAGTTGCAGCTTTTAAGGCATCTTTACCAGCAGTAGCATGAATTGTCAGCAAATCTACCCCATAACGAGCCGCAGCCTGACAAGCGCCAGCCACAGTGTTAGGGATATCGTGAAACTTTAAATCCAGGAAAATGCGCTTTTGCCGGGATTTTAGCAGTTCGAGAATAGTCGGCCCAGTGCTGGTAAACAACTCCAAACCAACTTTCCAGAAATCAACTTGGGGAAGCCGATCCACAAGAGCGATCGCACTCTGCAAATCTGACACATCCAAAGGTACAATAACTTGTTTATCGGCGGTTTCTTTCATACATTAAGGTACTAAGCGCATAAACTTGTTTTTTCCCACTTGCAGCACTCTCCCAGATAACTCACTGGCTTGCTCAAAAGTAGTATCAACATTAGTAATGCGATCGCCATCTAGGTACACCCCACCCTCTTGAATTTTCCGCTTACCTTCGCCGCTACTTTTACACAAGCCACTGGCATTGAGCAAATAAGCTAACTTGACGGGAAACTGGGATATGCCAGCTAGAGAAAATTCGGGGACTGCACCTGCTTTCCCACCACTATCGGCTGCTTCTTTAGCCTTATTTGCCGCTGCTTCGCCGTGATATTGTTTAACAACTTCCCATGCTAGAAGTAATTGGCGATCGCGTGGATTTTGGGGCAGTTTCTCCAAAGCTAAATCTGTCAGTAGCTCAAAATACTGTTCTAGCAAGCGATCTGGAACGCCCTGCAACTTTTGATATTTATCAGATGGGTGTTCTAATAAGCCCACATAATTATTTAGGGACTTGGACATTTTTTGCACGCCATCTGTACCAATCAAAATCGGCAGCAGTAATCCAAACTGGGGTTTCTGTCCAAAATGACGTTGTAAATCTCGCCCCACAGCAATGTTAAATTTCTGGTCAGTCCCGCCTAACTCCACATCTGCCTCAACAGCAACCGAATCATAGCCCTGCATCAACGGATAAAGGAACTCTTGGAGGAAAATAGGATTCTCTTTTTTATAACGTTCTGCAAAACCTTCCTTGGCCAACATCTGCCCCACCGTCATCGTAGAGAGTAACTCTAAAATTTTCCCTAAATCTAGCCGGGAGAGCCATTCTGAGTTGTACCGTACCTCTAATCTTCCAGGTGTGTCAAAATCCAATATAGGACGTACTTGATCGAGATAAGTCTGGGCATTTTGCGCTACCTCTGCTTCTGTCAGTTGGCGACGCACCTCAGATTTACCAGTCGGATCGCCAATGCGAGCCGTAAAATCCCCAATTATTAGAACTGCTGTATGACCTGCATCTTGAAAAGCTCGCAGTTTTCTTACCGGTATGCTATGACCAAGATGAATATCAGCACCCGTTGGATCGATGCCCAATTTGACCCTTAAAGGTCTGCTTGTAGTTGCCAAGCGCTTTTCTAAGCTTTCACTTTCGCTGTCAGCATCAGTTGGTTGTGGGAAAATTTCCACAATCCCCCGACGCAACCAAGCAAAATCTTGCGCCATACTAGGAGATTCGCTATTAATTAAGCTTTGGGCTGAAGAAGTTAGGTTGGTTGTATTCACTGGCAATTTGTCCGTTCTCTTATCTGCCAAACTACTATAATTGCAAAAAATCAACCGCCTTGCTTCGCCAAATCAATTACATTTATATTTACAAGTGAGGAAGTGAAATCGCCGTGTCGTCTAGGACTTTTGAAGACAAGGAAGCCCAAAATAAGGCTTCATCAGGTTTTGAGTTTTTGAAAGGAGTAGGTCAGGTAGCTGGCGGAACTCTGTTATCAATCACGATGCTGACAAGTTCAATTGTAGCGGGCGGATTGGTGGGTTTGGCTATTAGTTTCCGTAATTTGCCGGATGTCAGGCAATTACGTAACTTCTTTCCTTCAGAAACTACTTATATTTATGACTTAAAAGGCAAACTCTTAACAAGCGTTCATGGGGAAGCCAACCGAGAAGTTGTACCTCTAGATAAAATTTCCCCAAATCTCAAACGGGCAGTATTAGCAAGCGAAGATGGTCATTTTTACACTCACCACGGTATTAATCCTACAGGTGTGGGACGTGCTGTAGTTGTCAACTTTGTGGCTGGTGGAGTCAAAGAAGGTGGCTCTACCATCACAATGCAGTTGGTAAAAAACATATTTTTGTCTCAAAAGCGTGCCTTTACCCGCAAGATAGCGGAAGCAGTGCTGGCAATTCGCTTAGAGCAAATTCTCTCCAAAGACCAGATATTGGAAATGTACCTCAATCAAGTTTATTGGGGTCATAACAACTATGGTGTACAAACAGCAGCACGCAGTTACTTTAACAAGTCCTCAGAATTTTTAACCTTGGGTGAATCGGCAATGATGGCCGGTTTAATTCAAGCGCCAGAAGAATTTAGCCCTTTTGCGAGCATGAAGCTGGCAAAACAGAAACAAAAGGAAGTTTTAGGGCGGATGCTGGACTTGAACTGGATCAGCCAGAAAGAGTACGATGATGCCCTCAAGCAGGAAATCAAGCTTGGTAAAATTCGGTCGTTTCAAGGTAGTGCCTTAC
Organism: Aulosira sp. ZfuVER01; assembly: GCA_034530615.2. Lineage (GTDB taxonomy): Bacteria > Cyanobacteriota > Cyanobacteriia > Cyanobacteriales > Nostocaceae > Aulosira. Next base: position 18,849 of record JAVRCV020000062.1, on the reverse strand, counting down.
CTTATGTAACCAATACTGTAGCCCAAGAATTAGCGAAGAAGTTTGGACGTGACGCACTGCTCAAAGGTGGTATGCGAGTTCAAACTACAGTGGATGCCGACTTCCAAAAAATGGCAGAGCAAACTGTGGTGAAGTGGCACGAAACACTTCAGGGACAGGGTTTATCCAAGAATCAAATGGCCCTGGTGGCAATTGACCCTCGGACGCATTTTATCAAAGCTTTGGTAGGTGGCGTAGATCCTAAAACTAGTGAATTCAACCGAGCAACCCAAGCCCAGCGTCAGCCAGGATCTTCTTTTAAACCCTTTGTTTACTACACTGCCTTTGCTTCTGGAAAATTTGCACCAGATACAACGGTCGTAGATGCGCCAGTGAGCTATCGAGATGGTGATGGGTGGTACTATCCAAAAAACTATGATGGTGGCTTTTCAGGATCGATGTCAATTCGCACTGCCCTAGCCCAGTCGCGCAATATCCCTGTAATTAAAGTAGGTAAGGCTGTGGGGATGAATAAAGTCATCGAAACCTGCCGCACCTTGGGGATTATGAGTCCGATGGAGCCGGTGACTTCTTTGCCTTTAGGCGCAATTGGTGTGACACCTTTAGAAATGGCTAGTGCCTATGCTACCTTTGCTAACTATGGTTGGCAGTCACCACCGACGGTAATTGCTCGTGTTACCGATAGTAGCGGTAACGTTCTCCTAGATAACACACCGAAACCTCAACTAGTTCTCGATCCTTGGGCATCAGCAGCAATTCTCAATGTTATGCAATCGGTAATTACTGATGGTACTGGTAAAAATGCTGCTATAGGTCGCCCTGCTGCGGGCAAGACGGGCACAACATCTTCAGAAAAGGATATTTGGTTCGTGGGTACAGTGCCCCAGTTAACAACTGCTGTTTGGGTGGGTAGAGACGACAACAGACAATTGGCTAGCGGTGCTACAGGCGGTGTAATGGTAGCTCCCATCTGGCGCGACTTTATGCAAAAAGCGCTAAAGGATGTACCAGCAGAGAGCTTTAAATCGCCCTCCCAGTTCACTCGCCCCAAAGCCCAATAATTTTGGATTCTGGATTTTGGATTAATTGCCAATCCAAAATCTATCTGTCTGGGAAAGTTCTGTTCACCGGCTGACGGCGCTCAGACTTTCCGTACAATCTAAAATTTATCAGGGCTGTTTTTCTAGCTCGGCTTTCATCCTCTGTAGGGTGAGATGCATTTGGTCAAACATTTGTTGAGGAGTAACCCCAAATTGACCTAGCTGAGTTTTCATCTGTTCCATAGTCATTTGTGCCATGAAATCTTCTGATAGCTCAAAGCGCTTCATAAAGATACGATAGCGATCCATCATGGCTTCCATTTGCTCAATAAACAGCTTTTTGCCCTCGCGGTCAAATTTGCCGTAGTTGTTACCAAGCTTGATTAGTGCTTGATAATCGTCAAATAGCTGTTTTGCTTCTTGCTGAACTATCTCAGAGTCAAAGAATCCCATTTTGTTTAATATTCAACTGAGTAGCTAACACCCAGTAAATTATGGTTTTGCTTATATTTTTATTCTAATGTAGGGTACTAATCTAGGGAATAAGCTACGGTTTCATTACGGTTATTTACCCAAATTTCAACACTTGACTCAAGGCTGTTGCCGCGCTACAAACAAACTTAGTAAAGCGGCTATGCTCACAGATGTTGCCATTGATCTCGGATTGGCATTTTCACCAGGGTTAATGTTCAACTTGGCAGCATACTTCAAAGCTAGCGGATGCTGGGGATTGAGTTTTAAAGCTTGACGAATATAAACTGTTGCCATTCCCGGAAAATTCTACTGGAAATGTATAACGCCGAGTAATGCATGATAGTCACTATTTTTTGGTTCTAGCTTGATAGCATCGCGCAGTTCTTCTACAGATCTTGTCCAGTTCGCTAGGTTGGCGTACTGAATAGCTCGTTGGTAATGACGTTGAGCGTATTTTTTCAGAACTGGTTGAGCATTATTAATTTCATCTAATCTCAGTTCCACTGGCTAGGCTCTAACTTGCGGATTAATGGGAATTGGTACTGTTGACTGCCAAAAATCAAATAAAAATCTATAATTTCATTTTTTTGCTGAAGATTAATTGACCTAAAATCCTGGATCAAGTGTCTTAATATTTTAAATAACTTTTTGACATTTTTGTAATATAGGATAATACATAAAAGAGGAATAAATAACCTAAGAAACACGGTGGATGTGAGTACTTTCTCTCAAAAGATTTTATCTGAATATACCCTACGGATAAGTAAGCGATCGCCTATAGCTGAAATCAATACAATAGATTTATATATTGGCTGTTAAGTAGGAGAGCGCTTATGGCTGCATTTGTCTGGGTGCTTTGCTACTATGACTATTTAATTGAAAGAAATATGGTAGTGGTAGATTAGGGAATATGTTGACTAAGCGCAAAAGCCGCAGCGTTGCCGCTATTTTAGCTTTTTCGGGCACGCTAACAATTTCAGGATTACATAAGTTTTATTTGGGACAGCCTGTTTGGGGAGTATTATATGTTTTGCTTTCCTGGACTCCCATTCCCAAGGTAGCTAGCGCCATTGAGGGAGTTTGGTACTTAGCTCAAGACGAAGAAGCTTTCGATCGGAATTTTAATTTTGGTAAGTCAGCAATCAAGAGTTCGCAACAAGTTAGCAATCATGTTGGCGCACTCGCTGAAGCTTTGCGTGAGTTAGATGCGTTGCGCCAAGATGGACTAATTTCTGAGTACGAATTTGAGCAAAAGCGCCGCCAGCTGCTAGACCAAATTTCTTGACACCAGCAAAAATTATGAAAAACTGGCTACCTTTAAATTCCAGGTTGCAAAAACTCCGTGCCAAGCTGCTCAACGACCCGTACTACAGACTACAATCTGGGGAAGAACTTCAGTTGGCGATACAACTAGGTATTCAGATTGATGCTAATCAAGCAACTGTAGATGATTGGTTACGCTTACCTGGATTGTCAATTCACCAAGCGCGATCGCTTGTGGAACTTTCACGTTCTGGTGTTAAATTCTATTGTATTGAAGACATTGCTGCGGCTTTAACTATTCCCGTGCAGCGATTACAGCCAGTAAAGCCACTGCTGAATTTTGTTTACTATGACGAAGAATCTTTAGAATGTCCTGCACCTTTAGTTAATCCAAATGTAGCGACAGTTGAACATTTGGCCAAAATACCTTTTATTGATATCTCTCTGGCGCAAGCAGTCGTGCAAAATCGTCGATCGGCTGGCCCTTACCGCAACTTAGTTGATTTTCAGCAGCGCTTGGCACTCCCAGCAGATGCGATCGCTCAGTTAATGTATTATTTAAGATTTTGAGTAATCAGTTATCAGCTGTTAACTGTTAACTGATTACTGACTAATTAAATAAATCCAAATCGGTTGAGCGGCCAAAAGCGAAATGTGGCTCGACCAATGATATTTTTTCTCGGCAAAAAACCCCAGTAGCGAGAATCGTTACTATCGTTACGATTGTCTCCCATCACAAAAAACTCACCTTCTGGAACTGTCTGTGGCGGGTAAGGATTATTTGGTGGTTCGGCAATGTAGTCTTCTTGCAAAGCTTTACCGTTGAGGTAAACTTTCCCACGTGCAACGCTGACTACTTCTCCGGGTTCACCAATTACCCGCTTAATAAAAGCTTGGTCTTGAGGATATCCCCGACGTTGGAGTTCTTCTGGTGGCTGAAAAACAATAATATCCCCAGTTTTGGGAGAGTGAAAACGGTAAGAGATTTTTTCTACAACCAGGCGATCGCCTGTATGTAAGGTGGGTAACATTGAATCAGAAGGAATGTAGCGCGGTTCGGCAATAAAAGTCCGGATCGCAAATGCCAAACATAGTGCGATCGCAATTAAAATTAGATTTTCCTGCGAACTACGCCATATTTTTGACGCCGCTGGAGTATCTTTTACATCACTTTCGTGAGAAGCCATAGAATTTTTCAGCCAGTTAAAAAAGTGGAACAAATACCTTGATTATTTGGACTGTCAAGGTATACTTGTAATCAAGTTGGGTTTTCCGCAAAAACCCTTACAAGCATTAATAATCAAGGCTATCGCATCTACCAATTATAAGCAAAAACGCTGAGAAGAACCTAAAGCCTGTCTAATCCGATACAAGCTAAAGATTAGGTGGAGCAATTTGGTAATTCAAATACCATTACCTAACTTTTGCAATTATAAGGCAAGGTTCTAGAACATTCTCCGTTTTATTGTCTACTCCTGAAAAGTAAGCTAGTTGCCGACTGGTGGAGCGATACAGCCAGTCGGTTTTTTCTTATCTGACTCGCACACCAAGCTGTTTATCCCAGTGAAGTGATTTATCTGCTTTTTGGAGAGGAGATTCTGGTATTTGACCCACAGATACACCATAAGGCCAGTTTGGGGGACAGATAGCAATATAGCGAGCATAGCCACCCAAACCACCTTTAAATTTGGGATATCCAATTGCTACTAGCGCACCTGTTTCCGGTACTCGATCGAGATTCGCCACACCTTCAGCTTGAGTATATCCGTTATGCAACAACCAGGCTTCTCCTTCAAAGGTTGGCGTACTATCCGTATCCAGGGGTTCATGTCCGTGAAATAAGATATGGCGTTGTAAGTGGAGAAACTTGAGAGCATCAAGACGTACGCCAGGAAACTTAGTTCTAGTAGGTAGTTCTGGATTTGGCCATTCCTTAGACCAGTCAGAGCGCACAAACACAACCGATCCTTCAGGAATCCTACCATGCTTGCGTTCCCAAGCCTGGATGTCCTTGACTGTGAGATGATAGTTGGGGTCTTGAGCTACTTTGTCTTGGATGGGAATCACCACCAAAGGACGCACAGCAAAAGTTGCAGGTAACTCATCAATAGTTGGATAATCAGGATTCCAATGTGCAGGTGGATCGAGTTGAGTACCTAACTGATCGGTAGATAAGTCATAATGGGTAGCTTCAAAGCCATCTTTTTTGTAATTGTATGGTTGAAGAGTTTTAGGATTAATTGTTGGTTCAAACTTAGAACTACCAAATCCTGACCATACAGGGATATTAGGAGTAATTGTATGGGTAAGGTCAACATATTTGGCTGTTTTAAGCGACTGTTGATATACCTGCCATAGGGGAGGTTGGGGTTGCGGTTGTGCAGCATTAAGGGATAAGCACAGCAGCAGGGTAAAGAAGATTGCTAAACATGAAAAGCCAAATTTTTGCATACAGTTTGCTCTCAATAATGAGCAATACAATCACTCAACTAAAATTTCATGCAGCTTAATAAATTGCAATAAAAACTTAGTCAAATGATAAAAGTATCATATCGCCTTCTCGTGCTGCTTTAGTAAAAAACTGGCATAACTGATTATATAAATTGGGATAATGTGGCTCCATATAAGCTCTGCTTTCACGACCGTCAAATAGCCGATCGCAACGCTGTTACAATCCATCAAAGCAGATATGATTTATCACTTCAGCTATCTCTTGAACTTCACTGACTGCAAAATAACTTACCATGCCATAAGTTGCTTCCCAATATGTTGCTGTCCCTCCCATAAATACCTGATGAAGCCAAGTTCTAAGATTAGTTTTGTGTTCTTTGTATGGGAAATCTTCTGTGAACAGGAAATAAAGCGACTGCTAGTGCTTATCAAGGTCTAGATAGCGATCGCTATTTCTTAATGCTTCAAAATAGGCATAAATTTCTTCATCCGTTTCTAGATCGCCACCCAAATAAATGCTTGCATAGAGAACATCATTATGTAATCTTTCAAACTCTTCAGGTGTAATGCGTCTGTAACGAAGTTCGATGCTCATATAAACAAAAACTGTTTATTAAAAAACTCAACTTTTACAAGTTAAAAATTCCTAACTAGATATAAGATTTTCTAGATAATTATTAAATTTTTAGTAAAAATTTAGGATAGCTATATAGGATTGATACTCTATTTTTGAAATACAGTTAGATTATTTCAATCATCAACTCAGATTCTTATATATCCAGCCGCAGAACCCAACTACAACTCCTCAATTGTTACTAAACCGTTCTCGGTAAACTGTATTACAAGTTCATGCTCATCAAGTAAAGCTGTACCAAGCAAAGGACGCTTTCCTGTCGCAAGTACATTAACTACCCGTTCTTCGCTATTCCAGATAATAACAGCCTCATGTACTGGGATATCGACCCAACTATTATTAGCTAGATTTGCAGGTAGTTCATAGAGAAAGGGTAAATCTAACAAGACAACTGCTTCCGGTGGTAAACAAAGGTAATCTGTAAAACCTGTGTCTATGACAAATTCAATAGTAAAAACTGGAATGTTTGGCAGTCGAAATTCTACATTAACAGTTGCATAATTAACAGTTGCATATCCATTCTTGACAATAGCAGAAATCACTCCTCATCAGGCTCCAAAAAACCAGAGAATGAAACAGCAACTTTATAACCAATGCGAATACCATATAGTCGGGCTAATGCATTCTTTTGGCGTAAGAAATGTGCTGATTCTCTACCTGTTTTGTCAACTCCATATTCACCTGTTTCTATATCAATAATCACCATCTTACCGATGTTTTCTGCTGTTTTTACTTGTTGACGAATGCCATTTTCATAAAGTTCTTTGGCACGTTTGGCAACTTCTTCGCGGCTTAAAAGTATGGCTTGCACAGTTTTTCACCTGACTATTGTATATTAATTATACTACAGAATAAATGCCAAATTATTGACTACAAACTGTAATTTATTTATGCAAACTAGTTATGAAAAAATATGATTTTTCAATATACAGATGCATTTGTCACTATAGCAACTGTGAATTTTGAAACTTTAGTGAGTTTCTATACACAACTTTTGGATCAAAATCCAACAACTTTGATACCTAAGGTTTATGCTGAGTTTCAGTTTTCTGGTTTGCGGTTAGGAATTTTTAAACCCAAAAGCACACACGAGACTGAATTTGAAACTACAGCCAAAAGTAAGATAAGTTTATGTTTAGAGGTGAGTAACTTGGAAGCGGCGATCGCTCACCTTACAGCCTTGGGGTATCCCCCACCCGGAAATATTACAATTGCTTCCCACGGTAGAGAAATCTATACTTATGACCCCGATGGCAACCGTTTGATTCTACATCAAGCAGCTACACAAAGTTATGAGTCCTAAATCATGAGTTATTAAGGACGAATGACCCATCACCAATGACAAAGGACAAATGACCAATGGCTTTAACTCAAAACTATAAATTAAACGTGATCCAATGGTATCCGGGTCACATTGCTAAGGCTGAAAAGAACCTCAAAGAACAGCTAAAGCGAGTAGATGTGGTACTAGAAGTACGAGATGCGCGTATTCCCTTAGCGACACACCATCCCCAAATTAATGAATGGGTAGGGAGTAAGACGCGGTTGTTAGTGCTGAACCGATTAGATATGATTTCTCCTCAAGTGCGATCGCTATGGACGGACTACTTTAAACGCCAGGGAGAAGTAGCTTATTTTACCAATGCTCAACAGGGTAAAGGTGTAACAGCCGTGTTAAAAGCAGCACAGGCGGCTGGAGTAGAACTCAATCAAAGAAGACGCGATCGCGGGATGTTACCCCGTCCAGTTCGTGCGGTGGTGATTGGTTTTCCTAATGTCGGTAAATCAGCTTTAATTAACCGTCTGTTGGGAAAACGGGTGGTGGAAAGTGCAGCTCGTCCGGGAGTAACTCGTCAACTCCGGTGGGTGCGTATTTCTGACCAGTTAGAATTATTAGATGCTCCTGGTGTTATTCCTCTGAAGTTGGAAGATCAAGAAGCGGCATTAAAATTAGCTATTTGCGATGATATTGGCGAAGCATCTTATGATAATCAGCTAGTAGCAGCAGAACTAGTAAATATACTTAATTATTTGCAAGACGTAGCTACTGATTTATTACCAAAAACACCATTAATAGCACGCTACGAACTTGACTCTTCACCCCACACAGGAGAAGCATACTTACACGCTTTAGCAGAACATCGCTACACAGGTGATGTCGAAAGAGCAGCAAGGCAACTTTTAACCGATTATCGTAAAGGCTTATTGGGTGACATACCTTTGGAGTTGCCTCCAAACTAATTGATCAGTCTTTCACTGGACACGATATTCATAGATGTTTTAGCCCTCAGTCCCTATTTGATATTCTCCACAAGTTACGGTTACACATGGGCTGTAAACTACTTTTACAGCAGTTTCCATAGGTAAGCAAAGCATTGGAGAAATTATTAAAAATTTCGAGAATTATTGATGCCTGCACTGAACGTATTGGGCGATTAACTAGTTTTCTAGTACTAATCATGGTCATACTGGGGGTGTGGAATGTTGTAGGACGATATTTGGGAAGGATTACTGGCAACAACCTCACTTCTAACGCCTACATCGAGGCTCAATGGTACATTTTTGATTTGGTTTTTTTCTTGGGAGCAGCTTACACACTTAAGCATAACGAGCATGTCCGTGTTGATATTTTTTATAGTAATTGGCAGCGTCGGCACAAGGCACTTGCAGACTTAGTAGGTACAGTATTTTTTCTGTTACCTTTCTGCATTCTGGTGATATTTTTTTCGTGGGATACTATTGTGGCTTCGTGGCAAATTCGTGAAGCTTCATCCGATCCTGGTGGTTTGCCGCGCTACCCAATTAAAGCCACGATCATCGTTGGTTTTGTGCTGCTAATTTTTCAAGGAATTTCTCAGGCTATCAAAAACTTGGCAATTCTCAAAGGTTATCCAATATCTGAGGAGGAACACCATGACGCTAGCGTATGAATGGTTGGGGCCAATGATGTTTGCTGGCGCTTTGGTGTTACTTTCGTTAGGTTATCCGGTAGCCTTTTCGCTGGGTGGTGTGGCGATCGCATTTGGTTTGTTGGGAATTGGGCTAGGTGTGTTTGACCCGGTATTTCTCACTGCCATGCCACAGCGGATTTTTGGTATCATGGCAAATTACACCCTGCTGGCTATCCCTTACTTTATTTTCATGGGGGCAATGCTGGAGAAATCTGGTATTGCTGAAAGACTTTTAGAAACGATGGGGATTTTGTTAGGGCGCTTGCGCGGCGGACTTGCCTTAGCAGTGGTGTTAGTAGGGGCTTTGCTAGCTGCTACAACTGGTGTCGTAGCAGCCACAGTAGTAGCAATGGGTTTGATTTCTCTACCAATTATGCTGCGCTATGGCTACAACAAAGAATTAGCCACTGGTGTGATTGCTGCATCGGGAACTTTAGGGCAAATTATCCCGCCGAGTGTGGTATTGGTAGTACTGGGCGATCAGCTGGGTGTATCGGTAGGCGATTTGTTCATTGGTTCAGTAATTCCTGGCTTGATGATGGCGGGTGCTTTTGCCCTCCACGTGCTGATTGTGGCGTTTTTGAAGCCAGATGTAGCACCAGCTTTGCCTGCTGAAGTGCGAGAAATTGGTGGGAAAGCCTTGGGAAGGCGGGTAATTCAGGTGATGGTGCCGCCTTTAATTCTGATTTTATTGGTACTGGGAAGTATATTTTTTGGCTTTGCCACTCCCACAGAAGCAGGCGCAGTGGGTTGTGGTGGGGCGATCGCACTTGCTGCTGCTAACCGTCAACTCACCTGGGAATCTTTACGTCAGGTTTGCGATACCACTTTGCGCATCACTAGCATGGTGATTTTTATCCTGTTCGGTTCTACAGCTTTTAGCTTAGTCTTCCGAGGATTAAATGGCGATCAATTTATGTTTGATGCCCTTGCCAATCTTCCTGGCGGCAAAGTTGGCTTTTTGATTGTCAGTATGGCAGTGGTATTTATCCTCGGCTTTTTTATTGACTTTTTCGAGATTGCTTTTATTGTCATTCCATTGTTTGTCCCAGTAGCCCAGCAGTTAGGCATTGATCTTGTCTGGTATGGGGTGGTGTTAGGAGCAAATCTGCAAACTTCATTCCTGACACCTCCCTTTGGTTTTGCCTTATTCTACCTACGTGGTGTTGCGCCACCAGAAGTCACAACATCTGATATTTATCGTGGTGCTGTACCGTTTATTCTGCTGCAACTATTAGTAGTAGTATTAATTATTGCTTTTCCTGGAATTGTCAGTTTTTTACCTTCCTTGGGAAGTTGAGGCGGATTTTCCCAAAGTCTTAAAGGGCTTGTTGTAGCTGGCTGAATCATCGCCAAACATTGCTCTTAATATGATTGAGCAAAAAATCTCGTTAGGTAGTTTGACTCTAACTAACCTAAATCTTTGCAGCGCGATACCCTTTAAAACTTAAAATATATATAAGCATATAGGCATTAATCAATATAAATTATCAGGATTGCCCTGAGCATTCAGCTTACTCACTTTGATTTCATGAGAACAGGTAACTGATAACCCTGATAATTATGTTGGTTTCCACCTATTAGTTATCTTGCCTCTATTTTTGCAAGCCAATGAACAACAAGCTAAAACCAGACTGGGCGGGAAAAGAAACGCTCTCCAAGTTCGTTAATCTCCTGATCCAGACTAAACCCATCTACAAATTGATGAAACATCAAGCCAGGCAAGTACTCATCAAAACCGCTGAGAAAAACGGCGTTCCCTGGCGCAAAAACTACGAGGCGCTCAAATCATCGGGAGTAAAACAGCAGTTATCACAGGTAACTAACCCCGATGTTGTTTATCCTGACTACTATAAAGTACCTTTCCATGCCTACTCTAAGGGTAATCTTTGCTGGGATGCGGCTTTTGAAACGGAGTCAGCTACTTACGCAATGGCGTTGCGGGTTTGGCCGAAAGAAAATCTAACTTGGGAAGCTGCTCATGCACGGTTGAGAGGCAGCTTTCATCAAGTCCTCGCTACCTACGGGCCGCAGGAAGTAAGGGATATCCTAGATATAGGTTGCTCAGTGGGTGTGTCTACTCTAGCGCTACACCGTTACTATCAACAAAAGCAGAGTCATCCTGTACGTACAGTTGGGCTTGATTTATCACCATATATGCTCGCTGTCGCTCGCGATCGCGATGTCAAGGGTGAGATATCACAGTGGATTCACGCCCAAGCGGAAAATACAAAACTACCAGATAACTCCTTCGATTTGGTGACACTCCAGTTTGTCACCCATGAACTGCCAGGGTACGCCAGTAAAGCAATTTTCGCCGAAGCTTTGCGACTGCTGCGACCTGGTGGAGCGATCGCACTGGTAGATAATAACCCAAAATCCCCAGTCATCCAAAACCTGCCGCCAGTTCTATTTACGTTGATGAAAAGCACCGAACCTTGGAGCGATGACTACTACACTTTTGATATTGAAGCAACATTGCAGGCTGTAGGTTTTGCTCAACCAGTTACGGTGGCTAGCGATCCGCGCCATCGTACTATTGTGGCGAGAAAGCTGGGATAAACCGAAAATAAGCGATCGCTACAGCATTTTTTTCTGCCACTTTGCATAATCTTTAAACTGTCCCGTGATAGCTATATATAATACGACCTCCTAGAGTTGATACTCCCCTGCCTATCAGGGGTTTTTTGCTCTTTTCCAGCAAAGGTGTTACTAAAAAACCAATGCAACCATGAAGCTCAACAAAAAAAGATTCTCGACTGAGCAGCATCAAATCAAGCGATCGACATTGATATTTTTATTCCTATCTTTTACCACTGGTGCTTTCTTAATCGCTTGGCAAAAAGGAGTTAAATGGGCAATAATTTATGCTGCCGTCTCAGGCTTGATTCTCCTACCTTTCGCAGGTCTTTCTCTAGCAAATATTTTTGACACTTTGTCCTCAGAAACAGGAAATACACCCAGTTATTCCGGTTCAGACGGGATTATTTTCGATATCATCATGCTGGGATTCTATTTAGTATTATTTTTGATTGGTTACATAACAGCTTTTCGTGCCATGTTCACAAGTGAATATAACTGGCGCAAAGCTGGAATATATTTTCTGTCAATTATATTGGGTACATTATTAGGTACAAGCTTGGGCTTTGTTTTGAATATGCAATAGATCTATCAATACCTTTGACAAAATTCCAGTTAATGGGCAATTTAAATATATAACTGCTACCCTACAAAATACTAACTTGATAACCTAACCAAAGTCCAAGACCTTCCAAAAAAATTAAGACAGTAAAACAGCAAAGTGGTAAAAATTGTCGCAAGATATCTGATAACCAATTTGTCTGGAAAGTCCTAAAAATCCAAGCTCGAAAGATAGCATCGAGACCTTCAGCAGTTTTACACCAAGGGAAAGCGATCGCTGTCCAAAGCGATCCCAGAATAAGACTCAGGCAAAAGTTATCTGCTATTAAATCATCTACAAATGTCCACTCTCCAACCGCCGTAGTATTCAGTAATAGGGATAATCCAATTGCCAAAATCCACAATATCCACCCCCATGTCCATACAGCTGTCGCTATTGTTAGCAAAGCTCCTGTCAGAAGATAGATAACAAATAATTCAGCTACCGCCAGCCAAGGAAACCAGGCATTAGCAACCGCTCGCTTTTCGTTTTCTAGCTGTTGTTTATTCGACTTATGCAATTCATCTATACCACGTCGCCAACCTCGTACTAACCATTTCCAAGCAGTAAAAGAATTTTGATGTGGTGGTTTCTTTCCTTGATTCATGATCCTAGCCTTAGTAAATGTGGGAGAACTTGTTTCTCTACTGTGAGTATTATTCCCACTATATTAATCTGGGATTCAGATCAAACAATAAACCGCCTTGGTTAATTGCTCCAAAGCGGTTTGCCTAGTATATTTGCTTCTTCTATAAGGTGGATCTGAGAATATCATTGCAGACCCACTTATTATTGTGCCTTACACCAAACTTTATGACTGTGTGGAAAACTGTACATAATAAGTAGGGGTTTCTGGAAATTTGTGCGATCGCTAGTCTTTATTTCCATCATCGGGGCTGGGTTTTACTCATAACAAATCATACAACTTCAATAAATTTTAAAACCTGATTTTTATTTTGCGGAATTAATCTAGAGCATGGTGATTACTAAATACAGATGCAACAAACACAGTGAAAATCAAAGCTACTTTGAGAAAACCATTTAGAAGTGGCTATAAATTAATTCTTTACTGTCTGCATCATCCAAGTTAAACATTCTGTATATTTTGGATAATCACGCAAGTTCTATAATTAGCAATCTAGTCTATTACTTACAGAATAATAATTTTACAACTCAATTACTAGAGAGTAATCATTTTAACCAGGAGAACGTCACTATGAATAATGTCAATATCTTTGGTGAACTAACAGTAGATGAAATAGCAGCACACGTTATTGAGCCAGAGCATTTACAAAACATAGAAATAGAAGAGGTAAATGAGTCTAGAGAAGAAAGATATAATATTCATCTGCTCAATAGACAATTTAGTAACCCTTCTAAATTGAATGTAGATACCTTTGGCAAGGCTATGCATAATAGTTTAAAAGACTCTGTAACCGGATATATTTTACAACTTCGCCACAAAGGCAACCTTATTTATAATTTGATTTGGAATTGGGCACAAACTCCTGCTGACAAAGGTCAAGGTTGGACTGAAGATACACGGATGCACGTTGCTAGTGTCAGTAAGTTTCTTACCGCAGTTGGCTTGGTCAAATTGTTAGATGATAAGCAAATATCTTACGATACTAAAATTATTAATTATTTACCAAATTACTGGGGCAAAGGCAAGAATATCGACAAGATAACCTTTCGCCACTTATTAACTCATACATCAGGATTTAATACTGGTAGTTCTTCCTCCAGTTATACTTTTATGAAAAGTAAAGTTGCAGATGGAGTAACACAAGTAGGTTCTTATGATTATGAGAATATGAACTTTGGTTTGTGCCGTATTCTGATTCCTATCATCAATGGCAACATTAGCAAAGATGCAAACTTTCCTGTACCCTTCCCCATCAGCCAAGACCAAGTTTGGGATGTAGTAACTCTTTCCCACTACAAAAACTATATGCAAGCTAATGTATTTACACCTGCTGGTGTTAGCAACGTTGACTTCACGCCTATCTCTAGCACTAAAAATGCCCTAGCTTACCTGTTCCCACATAACAATAATGATGGATGGAACTCCGGAGATCTTGCTTCGGTTGCAGGTGGTGCTGGTTGGAGATTATCAACTAAAGAACTGCTGAATGTGATGAACCATGTGCGGCGCAGAAACACTATTATTCCTGCGCAAAAAGCACAATATATGCTCGACAATTACTTTGGCATTGATCAGGCACTCAATACTCCAGCAGGTAAGATTTACAATAAAAACGGTTTGTGGCGTAGTAATGGCAGAACCGAGCAAAGTGTTGCTTACTTTTTGCCAAATGATATGGAACTCGTAGTGTTTGTAAATTCACCTATTGGTACAAACGGCTTTTCTTTGCGAGGGATTGTGAAAGATACGTTTGTTAACTCATTAACAGAGTAGAAGATAAGTTTAGGAAATTCATCAGGGTTCTAGTCGTAACTAGCAACTAGAACCCTTTGTTTATCTTGCTGAGTTTTGGGATTATGTAAAAGTAGCGATCGCATCTCTCAATTCTCACTCAACAACTTTACGAAGGTGGTCGCATTGGAATATTCCAACACTGCGCTGTTCGCACGATCGCGGCGGCTGCATAATTGCGTTGAGCAGCACGATTAGGCGCAAATGCTGTACCTGTCTCATTTAAAGGAGAGGCGGCGCGACAGTAGGCTGACATCTTGTGGATTGTATCCCGCGCCCAATGATTTTTAGTATCGCTAAAATCGATTGGCTTATCGCCCTCAAACTGATCTCGTCCATCCCAACCTCGCAGTTCAACAACGTAGCGGTAAGCTGCGTCCAAAACTACCACTAGTTCCGCACGAGTAACCGCTTGCGTCGGGCGAAATTTGCCATCTGCATAGCCGCGAAATATCCCCAAGTCGCGCACATACTGTATTTTGGCAGCACTCCAACGTGTTTTGTCCACATCAGGAAAGGGATTTTGAGTTGCTTGTGTGGGTATTGTTGGCAGTTTGGGCGGTGGCGGTTCGTCAAAAGGTAAATTATCTTTTTTCAGCGGTGCTTGCTTTAAGGATTCCACTACCATCGACACCATCTGTTCTCGTGTCAGGGTAGCTTGCGGACGAAAGGTGTTATCCTCAAATCCACTGATAATTTTGGCGGTGACGGCGTACTCAATTTCTTTGGCATAGCGATCGCCTTTAATATCTGTAACACTAGGGCTGGGTGTAGGGGTGGGAGTTTGAGCGATTGCACCTATAGTTGTCGAGCTTGCAAGCAACGTGGTCAAAAATAGATAGTTAACTAATTTGCGGGGTTGCAAGTTCACGATTGGCGTGACTTGATTAACCATAATGGTGAATTGTAATGTTCAAAGTAGATTTTGAGTCTTTTTTAAACAGTTTGCAAGCATTTATCCCCATTTTTGCTGGAGTATTTAGTAGATAGCTATGCAATATATAAAAGCCTTTATATGCAAAGAGTGTGGCTATTCGATGCGAAGATAACAATCTGTTGCTTTCGATATCACTCGTGTTAATAGAAGTCATTGGCGTGAGATTCTAGATAAAGTCTACAGATTAAATGGAGGTTAAACAAAATGGCACAGAATGGGAAGCCAACAGTTATCATCACAGGTGCTTCTTCGGGGGTTGGTTTATACACTGCCAAAGCGATGGCGAACAAGGGATGGCACGTGGTTATGGCCTGTCGTGATTTAGCGAAAGCGGAAACAGCTGCCCAATCTGTAGGAATACCCAAGGACAGCCGCACTATCTTGCATATCGATCTAGGTTCTTTGGCTAGTGTTCGACAGTTTGTGAGTAACTTTCGAGCCACCGGCAAAACCCTAGACGCTTTGCTGTGTAATGCGGCAATTTATATGCCCTTAATTAAAGAGCCGTTACGCAGTCCTGAAGGCTACGAGTTGACTATGACTACTAATCATCTCGGTCATTTCCTGCTGTGCAACCTCTTGCTTGAGGATTTGAAAAAGTCACCATATAGCGATCGCAGACTGGTTATTTTAGGTACTGTAACGCACAACCCCGACGAACTGGGTGGGAAGATTCCGCCACGTCCTGATTTAGGCAATCTCGAAGGCTTTGCCGATGGATTTAAAGAGCCGATTTCGATGATTGACGGTAAGAAGTTTGAACCTGTCAAAGCATACAAAGATAGCAAAGTCTGCAATGTGTTGACTATGCGGGAACTGCATCGGCGCTATCACGATACAACTGGTATTGTCTTCAGTTCTTTATATCCAGGTTGTGTGGCAGAAACCCCGCTCTTCCGTAACCACTATCCTCTGTTCCAGAAAATCTTCCCATTGTTCCAGAAGTACATCACTGGCGGATACGTATCTCAGGAATTGTCTGGTGAGCGAGTTGCGTCAGTCATTGCCGATCCTGAGTACAAGCAATCTGGGGCTTATTGGAGTTGGGGAAATCGTCAGAAGAAAGACCGTAAATCCTTTGTGCAAAGAGTTTCTCCCCAAGCCCGCGATGATGAAAACGCGGAAAAGCTATGGGATTTAAGCGCAAAGTTGGTTGGACTTGCTTAACAGAAATCACCGATCGCGGGTTTTCCATCCTGCGATCGCAGTTGCCAACGATGAGGCGATCGCTGAGATATAATCCTAGTAAAAATATCCTGTTAGCAGTACTAAATGCTGCCATCAGCCGCAAGTGGACACTCATGGCACCAGCGATCGAGCAAAACAGCAAGACCTTTTCTTAGTATGCGGACTGCAAAGTTTAGGGCAACATTGTGTTGCAGTCCTCAAGGAGTACGATGTTAAAGTCAACGCCATTGACGATGTACAGCCCGAATATTGGGAAATCCCAGAAGTACCAAGCTTACTAGAAAAGCTAATTATCGGAGACTGCCGCCAGCCAAGTGTTTTAGAGCAGGCAGGTATACGCCAGTGTCGCTCAATACTGTTACTAACTAGAAATGAACGGTTGAATATAGAAGCTGCCTTTGCAGCAAGGCGTCTGAATCCGCAAGTTCGCCTGATAGTACGTTCTGATAAACAAAATTTTAATAAACTTTTATACGATAATCTCGGTAATTTCGCTGCCTTTGAGCCTACCCAACTCTCTGCTCAGGCTTTCGCTCTCACAGCTCTCGACTCTGAAGCTATTGGTTATTTCACCTTAGAAGGGCAACTTTTACAAGTAATCGAGCATCAGGTACAACCAAAGGATAGTTGGTGTATTGGCAAGCCAGTACATAGACTCAATCTTACAACTCGCCACATCTTGAGTCATACACCTGTTTCATCTCACCCATCCATAGAATTGTTTGAGTGGAACCCAGAGGCAGAGGTGCAGGTGGGAGACACACTAGTTTATATTAATGTTGCATACGAGCTAGCTTTATCTGAGCAAGATACCAAAAATTATCACCGTCAAAAGTGGCAGTGGCAACAGTTTTTCCATAGCATCACACCCAAAAATCTCTTGCAAAAATTAGGGCAATTTTGGCAATCTTACTACCAAAGCCAAAATCAAATTCGCCGGATTGCCACAATCTATGCAATTACCGTCCTCACTCTGTGGCTTCTAGGAATAGTTCTTTACCGCTTGTATTATCCTCAAATTACCCTGCAAGAAGCTTTCTATGCAACAGCAATATTGCTTTTGGGAGGATACGGAGATTTATTTGGTGGCGTTGAGTTTGCATCGCAAGCACAACCCTCAGATCAAATGCCGTGGTGGTTGCGGTTATTTAGCCTAGGACTGACTTTGACAGGTCAAGCTTTTGTAGGAGTCTTGTATGCGTTGCTAACTGATGCTCTTGTTACTTCGAGGTTTCAGTTTTTCAATTCTCATCCTCCCATTCCCCAACGCAACCATGTGGTACTGATTGGCTTAAATCAGTTAGGGCAGAGAGTAGCTGCGATTTTGCAAGATCTCAACCAGCCGTTAGTAGGAATTGATACTACAAATCTCGACCAACCAGCCTTAGCCGATCTGCCCTTGATTGTTGGTAATGCTATCGAAGCGCTTCCTCAGGCGAATATTTCCCATGCTAAAAACATCGTATTAGTTGGCGACGATAACATGGAAAATCTGGAGATTGCGCTGATGGCTCATGCTATGAACCCCGCCACTCGCTTGATTATCCGTTCTCAAGATCGCCGTTTTAGTGATAATATCGCCCCACTGTTTCCCTATGCTCAAGTTCTCTGTGGCGCGGCTTTGTCGGCAGAAGTTTTTGCTTGTGCTGCCTTTGGCGAAAACGTTCTCAGCTTATTTCGCTTAAGCAATCAATTAGTCATGGTGACAGAATACAACATCGAAAATGGTGATACTCTCAACGGGTTGCTGCTATCTGAGATAGCTCATGGCTACAGTGTAGTACCAATTCTCTACCAGAAATATCGCCAAGAAAACTACTCATTAATGCTCTGGAATGATGTTAAGCTTAACGCTGGCGATCGCTTAATTGTTTTAGCCACAAGCCGTGGTTTACAGCGAATTGAATGGGGTGAAATGCTGCCTCGCCTTTGGCAGGTGCAGATTGAAAAAGCTTTGACTAAAAATGCTCTTGCTGATGGTGCAGAGGAAATCGCCTTAATTACGGGATGTAGTTTCGCTACTGCTAGGCAATGGATGAATAATTTGCCTGGGGTATTACCAACACCACTATATAAATATCAAGCCCAGTCTCTTGTGCGCGAACTCAGAAAAGTACAAGTTCTGGCAAGTTTAATCTTTATCGATCAACCCTCAAATACCTAACTATTGCTGGATAGTCTATGGTCGCGGTTGGTGAAAACCCTCAAGTGAGGCATCAACGATAAGGCAACTACGCCTTATACCAATTCTGTATGAAGATGCGCTAAACTACGCCAAACTTATAAATGGGTG
>JAVRCV020000061.1:0-89837 GCA_034530615.2 Aulosira sp. ZfuVER01 | reverse complement strand
TTTTTCCTGAAGCTTTTAATTCCTCTTACCACCTCAAAATCAGCGAACGGACAGTAATTAATCTCCAACAAAATTTTCAATGATGCCGCAAACTCGGTTGCAAATCTGTGTGTGAAAAAGACGATCTATTACTGGGATTACCTGACAGTTGATATATAACAGGCTAATTGCTAACTACTTGTTGCCATTCCTGCACTACAGATTGAGGAACTGAGATATTAATGAAGTGTTCACCAGGCAAAGGGATACTAAGTAGCAGCGGTTCTACTGTTAATTTTGGCAATATATCCTTGAAATTATACTGACCAATGGTAGGTACTGGTGCTTCCTCCAAGAAAACGTCAGGAGCAGTCAAAACCTCACCTGTAGCTTTGGTAATCCGCAATGGCTGTGGATGAATTAATTCGGCAGAACCAGGAAACCCTACCAAGCGCAGATTTACACTGGGTGGGCAATCAGGATAAACTTGCTTCCACAAAATCACCTGCCAAACATTTCCCGATTGATCGTCTAATTTTAGTTGTGAGCGATGAATTACTTCTCCTGGGACTGCTTCTAATCGAGTAATAGCAGCGATTGCAGTTTTAGAGACGCTAATTTCTAAACCCAGGAATATAAAAATCGTCAACATCCCTAGCAATAGCAGCCACCAAAATGTTTGTAGGAAGCGACGCAACATCGGGTATACCTCCTCTAGTTTAGAGCCAAGGGTCATTTGTTATTCTTCTTGCCTTCCTTGTCCCCCTTGTCCCCCTTGTCCCCTTCTCTCACCCCTTCCATCTGCCCTCTGCCTCCTGCCTTATTTCCTGCGGTGCAACTATTAATTTTTCATTAGTTAACACTAGCCGTTTCTTGAACTACTTCTTCAGCTTGGGAAACCTGATTTGGAACATGAATAACATGGACTGAGCAAGGAGCATGGTGAAGGACGTAGTTACTAACGCTACCAAGAAATATTTCCGTTAGCCCAGAGCGACCACGACGCCCCATGATAATTAAATCAGCACCCCAAGTAGTCGCTAATTGACAGATCAGCCGACCAGGACTGCCAAGTTGTTGGGTAAATTCTGTATTGACTTCTGCTGTGTTTGCTTGCGCACAGAAAGATTGCAATAGCTGGATACCTTGATTTTTAAAGTTATCCCATTGCCGTTGGTAGAACTCAAAGCTTTGACTACCCACACCTGGATAATAGTCAAAATTGGATAACAGAGGTGCGTAAGGGCTACCTTCTTCTTCCGCAGATAGCACATGAAGTAGCATCAAACTAGCTCCTGTGGCTTTTGCTAAAGCCAAGGCTTGCTCAAAAACCTGTTTCCCCATTGGCGAGCGATCCAACGCAACTAGAATTTTAGTAAACATATATACCTCTGCTGTTTGTGAATCAATGGTTATTGAGGTTTCTAGCTTCTAGTTCACAAGTATTTTTAGTAACTTTAGATACGGTTATTTGAATCTTCACCCTGAGTGCTTTGGTAAGCGCTCTTTTTCGTCTAGTTTTGTATACAGTTACGTTATAGAGCAAAAATTTGAGGAACTTGTGAGGATTGCAAAATATAACGCTTCTATAGCAATCCGATTTGATTGTTGAAAAAATTTAAGTAGGGGAGTCAGCGCCATGAGGGGGTTCCCTCGTTGAGGCGACTAGCGTATCTAGGCTAAAGTTGTGCACTAGGTTTATCGTTTAGAAAGCGCTAAAGCGCAACTACGAACATTTTTTTAGTTGAAAATGAAGCTGTTATTTACTGCACTTGCTATTACTTCAACCATTTTCTTAACTCAAGGTTGCACATCACAATTTAAATCTGGTGACAAGTCAACCTCTGATTCTGCTGTTGCTCAGGAACATCATCACATGGATCATTCCGGAGCATCAAACAACCATGAGCATCATGGAGGTCAATCAGAGTCAGAACCTACTACTATTGCCAAGCTCACAGTTAAAGGAACGATTGCTACCAAGAATCCTGTACCTTTAGTGATTGATGTTCAAGATACAAATGGTAAAGCGATCGCTAATTTTGATAAATTCCAAGAACAATTAATGCATCTGATTATTGTTAGCGATAATCTCGATACCTTCAATCATATTCATCCTGTCTACAAAGGCAATGGACGCTTTGAAGTCCAAGCTAATTTTCCCCATCCAGGTAATTACACGATTTTTAGTGATTACAAACCAGCAGGAAAAGCCGAACAAGTTTCCCTATTAACAACAAAAGTTCTAGGTGAAGCTCCGAATACGCCCAAAATTGACTTTTCTACCACTAGTACTATTGGTAATACTCAGGCTAATCTCAAGTTTTCTCAACCTACACTCAAAGCAGGGCAAGAAGTCCACGTAATTTTTAACTTACAAGATACTGCTACTAAGCAACCAATTAAAGATTTACAGCCTTATTTAGGCGAAAGAGGACATTTAGTTATTATCAAACGCACATCACCATTAACAAGAGCAGACTATATTCATGCTCATGCGTTGAAAGATACGCCAGATGGAGAAGTTCATTTTATAACTAGTTTCCCAAAACCCGGAGATTATAAACTCTGGGGACAGTTTAATCGTAATGGCAAAATTGTCACTGCTAATTTTTTGGTGAACGTGCAATAGTTTTACTGGGCAATGCCTACCATGTCTAGTTTTTGGTGGGTATTGCCGCTAAGAATTAGCAACTTCTATACTTAATCAATTTCAATTACAACTTTGCCAAAGTGAGTACCACTTTTAAGGTAATTGTATGCTGCTTTTGCTTCCGAAAATGGAAAAACTCTATCAATAACTGGTTGTATTTTATTTTCTTGAATTGCGTGATTCATCGCCTCAAACATCTTGCGACTTCCCACATAAATGCCTTGGAGTGTTATGCTTTTGAAGAGTATGGGCATGGGGTCAATTACATTTCCTCTGCCTGATAACACACCAATTAAGCTCACACGTCCTCCGATCCGGACTGCTTGCAAAGATTGGGGTAGAGTACCTGTACCACCTACTTCCACTACATGATCTACACCTGTGCGATTAGTTAGTTCGTAGACTTTCTTTTCCCAATCTGGTGTTAATTTATAATTAATTATTTCGTCTGCACCTAAATTTTTAGCTTTTGCCAATTTCTCATCACTGCTAGAAGTGAGAATAACTCTAGCACCATATAACTTGGCAAATAAAAGCGCAAAAGTAGATACTCCTCCTGTACCAAGCAATAATACACTGTTACCCTCAGTAATATTACCTTTACTTACCAGTGCGTGCCAAGCTGTAACTCCTGCACAAGGTAAAGTTGCACCTTCTATATAAGATAGGTTGTCAGGTAAAATTACTAACCCATCTTGATGTAAAACAACATACTCAGCGAGCATCCCATCAATACCACCGCCTAAATCTGATTTCATCGACTCTCTAGTTAAAGAGCCAGCAATCCACTCTTGGAAAAAGCTACCAGCTACGCGATCGCCTACTTTTACCCTTGTGACACCTTCTCCCACCGCCACCACTTCCCCCGCACCGTCAGACAAAGGAATCAGGGGATATTTTACTCCCGAACCATAAGCTCCCTCAGCAACCAACAAGTCACGATAATTAAGGGATGTGGCTTTAACTCGAATCAAAACTTGCCCAGTATTTAGTTTAGGTTCAGGGCGATCGACTAGCGTTAGTGCATCAATCCCGGTATTACTTGTAAGTTTGTAAGCTTTCATAAAATTTCTCCTGGGCGAAAATAACAAGACTTTTTTGAAATACTTATAGTATTCACCTAAATAACGCTATAGAATATTCTTCCCTGCTACGAAGTAAGTTAATTTTTACAGACCGATGCATTAATATAACAAGGCAATGCAATTCGATTACAGACCGATGCATTAATATAACAAGACGATGCAATGCGATCGCAGACCGATGCATTAACATAACAAGGCGATGCAATTCGATTGCAGACCGATGCATTAATATAACAAGGCGATGCAATTCGATTACAGACTGATGCATTAATATAACAAGGCGATGCAATTCAATTGCAGGAAGCTTAAAATTTTTGGGTAGGGAACATTGCTGTGCCCTTAGGAGTAATTTATGTGTGCCAAAGATGAATTGAATTAATATAAGCTAATCTAATCAATCATCTTTGCCACTGCGCTTTTATGTCTCGATATCAATTGTCTGTGGTGTCCAAGTAGGGCCGTCGCAAACTGGCCCATCTGGTGTCCAAATGAGTTTATCTAAGTACATTTGCCGCGCTGTCATATTCTTTGGCCAAGCATGATAGACGATGTATTCAGTCTTACCATCTGGAGCAAGTACAATTGAGTTGTGTCCAGGTCCCATCACATACCCTGGCACAGACCGCAGCACCCTTGGCCCTGTTTCGTTACCTGCATCAGAGTAAGGCCCCATTACACTGTCAGCAACTCCATAATCGACACCGTAATTTTCGGTTTCCCAGCGTCCACCGCTATAAAAGCAGTAGTACCGACCTTCATGTTTGCGAACACAAGGGCCTTCCAAAGTATGCCAATCAAAAATTTCACCATACATCAAACGATTGGCTAAAAACCTTTGCCAATCTGAACGCGCACGCAAAACAACTTTCGCTGTACCGAATAATTCTGTCATATTTTGCAGTCGGTCTACACACAGTGCCGTACCAGCACGCACACCACCTGCTGTATCTAGAAAATCGCGGGCGTAAAATAGATACCATTGCCCATCGTCATCGCGAAATGGATGAGGATCGATCGCAAAAGGGCAAGACTGAGGATCTATTAACGCTTTACCAGTATCCTGATATGGCCCCACAGGATTATCACTAATAGCTACGCGCAGTTGATGATTTTTATCCTCATGCCCTACAGAGTAGTAGAGATAAAATTTGCCGTTGCAATAAGCAACTTCAGGTGCCCAAAAATTATCACCAAGGGCGGGGTCTGGCCGCAATAGTGCGTTGTCAACAAAATGCCAATTTACCAAATCGAAAGAGCGTAACAGCGGAAAAACACGCAATTTAGTCGAGTCAACACCTATCACCGAAGCTACTTCGTCTACCATTCCTTCCGCTTCTGCTGGGCCTGTTGCGATCGCATAGTATACGCCTTCGTACTCCCACACAAACGGATCGGCAAAATACTCTTTATAGACTGGATTAGTGTAAGTTAGCATTTCGGTAACAGTTTTTAGGAGCGCTGTGGAAAAATCAGGTTGAAAATAACAATTCTTCCCCAATTTTTCTGCCTGCAACCTCTATCTTTGTGCTGGTTAATCAATCTATAAATGTTTGCGGTAGGGGCACAATAATTTTGTGCCCTGAAATTTGCATTATTTTTTAATACTTAAAATTTATATAGGTTTCTACTTTTTCCTTTGGTAACTGATCCACTACCTGACAGCGCAACATCTGTCTCAATTTTTCTGGTAGGCTTTCATAGTAATCTCGTTCAAGAGTTAAATCTACTTTTGGCGTATGCAACCAATGCATAACGTAGCCCATCACTACCATCGGTCTTGGCTGGCTTGTGTTATTTGGTGAACCCCGGTGTAACGCTAAGGGTGTCCGAATCATTACGTCACCTGGCTGCATATAAAATGATTCAATCGGAATTTCACCTGTGGCAATTTTCCTCAATCCTTCTTCGCGTGGTATGACATGGGTTCCACGTGCCATTTGAAACGGGCCGTTCTCTGCTGTTACTTCTACGAGTGGAAAATTGACTGCTAGAGCATAAAGCGGCGTTACTATGTTATCTGAGAATAGAGGGCGATAGTCTCGATGGGTTTCCTGATAATCAGAACCTTGGAAAGGAACATCAACACCCAACTGAACCATAACGAATTCTTGGTAAAACACTCGCTCCAGAATCCCCATAATCATGGGATTGGCAAAAACTTCTGCATTCGCAAATGGGGCAACCCAAGGTAATGTTAGATAGTAGCGGGCAATTTCACGGGGAGCTAACCCACCAGGTTGATTTTGGCGATCTTGAAATAATTTATCAAAAGCTTCTGCCCATTCTTCAATCAAGTTTTTATCAAAAAGTCCGCGAATTACACAAATCCCATCTCGATTTAGTTCTTTGACAAATCGATCTAAATCGGTATCTGTATATTTAGCTATACTGCCTATAGTTTGAACCATTTTATTATTCTCTCCTATTTAATATGTGATAGTAGCCCTAAGACATTAGGGAAAATTTATAATCCTTTAGCTTTGGCATTGCCTCAAAAACGTAAATATGTGAGGAATGCTTATAATAGAGAGGTTTTATAAATCAATTATGGCTACTATAGAGTCAATTTAAATCAGACTCTTAACAGCAACTTTGTGTAATTGCTTGACGATAATAGCGTATTAATCTCACAGTTAGCTTGTGATTTTTTCAATGCCTGGGCTGTAAAAATACCTAAAAAGCTAAATAATAAATTATCTAAGCAACTTATTAGTAAGCCAGGATATAGTCAACACGATTAGCCCAAAGAAAGCAATATTCATTGCAGATTTTTTTGGCTGAAATTCCTGCAATTTCCGGTTATAACTTTTGAGTAATTTCAGTTTACGCTTGCTGTTGACTCTATACAAAGGTATACGCCATTAGTAGTATGACGATGCTAGGACTGTTATCAAGTCAGGGCAAGATGTAACAAGTTGTGAATAATAATTACAATAAATCTTCTGGAAAAGCTGGGGTGGGTAAGAGTTTAGCAATGCTAAACTTCTACGTAGAATCTATATGTATCCAAGGTTTGATGAATTGGGATCGCGCAGAAGCGCAGAAAGAATGAGAGTATTGAAATTTGAATTAGCGCCAGTCATCGATTGCAAAAACATCTGGGCGATTATATCCTGGTTCATTTGGCCTATGCATTGCTACGCCAATAATCTCACTACGATAACCACGAGCGATCGCTCTGCGGTAAGCTTCTTCACGGCTAGTATTCACCCCAGCAACTAACTTTGACATTCCTTGAGTAACAGTCAAGTGTTCGCACAAATCTAATAAATGCTCAAAACGTTCCCCAGCATTAGCTCCCGCTCGCACTGCTCCAAACTTGACAAAGCAAGTATTACTACCTGCTTCTGTACCTGCACCGTAGTGACAAACTGCAAATCCTGCCAAGCCAATATCATCCCAGAACAAAACTGTATCGCCTAGTGCTTGCTGGTGAACTGTGTGAATTTCCCTTGTTAAATCTAGTCCTTCATAAATAGCATCAGTAAGTTGGTAGCTGGCTTTGAGAAATTCAGCACGTTCATCTTCAGTTAATTGAGAATATCTCATTCCTTGGGGTATTACCTGAGATGGCTGCACTGACTTTGCCATGATGGCAGTCAAAAAACGTAAATTAAAACCAAATTTTTGATAGAGTGTGTGATGCTTGGGACTGGTAGCAAAAGTATAAAGTCCAGCTAACCGAGTTTGCCATTGTGTAAAGCAGGCGATCGCAGGTTCTATGAGTTGTTGACCTACTGTTTGCTGCCAAAAATCAGGATGAACGCTTAAAGGGCCAAAATAGCCAAAACTTCCCCAATTAGTAACCAAGTTAGAACCGATTAATTTCCCATCTACCTCGGCTGCAAATGCTGCATTTGGATCGGTTTGCCAACGGTGCGGGATATAAGCTGCATCTCCAGCAAAATCAGTTGGTTCTGGTAGTCCGACAAATGTTCCAAAAGCTAACCGAAAAATGTGGTCAGCATCTGCTAACTCATTCGCCTGTAGTAAACGGATGGAAACGTTCATTTCTTGGTTATCTTGAGATTGTTTTGATAAATATTAATCCCTGGATTTTAAATTTTAAATTTTGGATTAGAGAATTTCTTAATCTAAAATCCAAAATTAATTCTTCACTATAGGACTTCTATTTGATTTTTGCGAAGCCAGGTACATCCCTACCTCCCTTCTTTTCTGTTCCGTGTTACTTGATGCCAAAACTTGCGCTGTTACTTTTAATAATGCTTCCAGTTCAACAGGTTTAGCTAAATGCATCTGAAACCCGGCTGTAAGTGCTTTCTTTTGATTAATTTCTCCAGCATAAGCAGTAAGAGCGATCGCCGGAATTTCTCCTCCTTTTTCTGGTGGCATAGCTCGAATTAAACGGATAAACATATAGCCATCTATTCCTGGCATTCCAATATCACTTAAAAGTAAATCAAATGAAGATTTTGCCATCAGATCTAAGGCTTCGCCTGCTGAACTTACTGCTGAGACAGATGCTCCTAAATCTTCGAGCATTAAAGTCAGCAATTCATCTGTATCGATATCATCATCTACAACTAAAATGCGTAGTCCTGCTAAATCCAAAGAATTATTACCGTTCATAGTATTTTGATTTATGTGTGGTGCCTCGACCATTAATGGTAATTTGACAGTAAATGTTGCCCCCATATCTTCTCCTTGGCTTTCGGCTTGAACACATCCACCATGCAATTCTGTAAGATGACGCACAATCGCTAGTCCCAATCCCAAACCACCAAATTGTCGATTGCTTTTGCCATCAGCTTGGCGGAAATATTCAAATGCGTGGGGTAGAAATTCTGAACTAATGCCCTTGCCATTATCTTGAACATGAATTACTGCATAAGTGTCTACTTGTTCTAGCCGCACTTCTATTTGCCCTCCTGATGGAGTAAATTTGACTGCGTTAGAAAGTAAATTCCAAACTATTTGTTGCAGACGAGTTGCATCCCCAGAAACAAGTTGAATTTTGCGTTCCAATGAAGTTTGAATTTTAATATTTTTTGCTTCCAATGCTAAATGCATAGTCTCCAACGCTGCTTCAATCGTATTAACTAAATTAACAGGTTGGATATTTAAGACCATTTTCCCTTGCTGAATACGAGAGATATCTAACAAATCTTCTATTAGTTGAATTTGTAACTTTGCATTGCGCTCGATGATATCTATTGCTCGCAGCAGCTTTTCTCCCTGCTGAAATTTCTGGGTTTTTAGTAATGTTGCCCAACCTAAAATCGGATTAAGTGGAGTACGCAATTCATGAGAAAGAACTGCGAGAAATTCATCCTTAAGCCGATTAGCTGTTTCAGCTTGAGTACGTGCAGCTTGCTCTCGCGCTAGTATCTGTTCTCGCTCTACTTCTGCTTGCTTGCGCTCGGTAATGTTTCTAAAAAAGATGCCTAAACCATCTTCAGCCGGGTAAGCGTGGACTTCAAACCACTTATTGCAAGCTTTGCAGAATGCCTCAAAGTGAACAGGTATCTCTTCAGTAAATGCTCGAAGATATTCTCTCTCAAACTCTGTACCTTTACTAGCTGGCCACTGTTCCCAAAAATTTTTACCAATCAGCTTTGCTGGTTCTAACTTTGTAATTTTTGCTGCTTGTTGATTTACGTAAGTAATTTGCCAGTCATGATTAACCGCAATAAAAGCATCACTCATGCTTTCCAGAATATTAGCCAAACGTTGACGCAGGGATTGCTCGCGGTAGAGTAATTCATCTTTGTCACGATTGGATTCCTCAAGACGGGTATTGGTTTCTACAAGTGAATCATTCAGTTGAATGAGTTTTTCTGAGAGTTCAGCACGAGCTTGATATTCTCCAAGCCTGACTCTTTCTACAGCTAGCGCTACTTGAATTTTTGCCCTTTGTGTAATTGCAGTTCCCACTAGCAAGGCAACAGCACATTGCACTAGTAAACTTAGCTTGTGAACGTGTAAAACTTCTGCTGGTACAGGAATCTCAGGTAATGAGATAGCGTGAGGATAGGCAACTAAATAAAAGAATAGAGTTACTAGGACGCAGAAACTAGAGATTACCATCCCACTGGTAACTCCAAAGCGGCTTGCTGCCCACAAAACCGGAACAAAGCTCAAAAATGATAATTGTTGGAATCTAAAAGTTGTGTTGTTCGTTTCTGCAACTGTCAGAGCTGCGATCGCAACACAAAGCATTATGATTATGCTCATTTCTCCAGCGAATCGCCGGGACTGCTTGAAGGGGAAAGCATTCAGCGTAGAATCTGAAGTTTCAAATTTGGGGAACCAGCCCCAGGATTGTACGTATGGAGTTAGCACCAATAAAGCAGTAGGCGTAATTGCCATGACTCCAATAGCATTGCCCAACCACCAATGAGGGATACTTTGAGTCAGAGTAGCAATTGGCATTTTCCCTATAGCTACCCAAGCTAAACTACCAACTACAGCTAAAGTAGCCGAGGCTGCTAACGGTACGCTTAAGGTAAAAATTGCCGCATCTCGGAGGCTATTTAATCTGAGTGAACCCTGCCATAAACGACGGTAGAGCAACCAAGCAATTAAAGGTTCTATGCCATCAAGTAAACCAACTAGCTGCTCCCAACCGTTCAACCCCCAAAATGGTGCCATCAAAAATGATGCGATCCCCGTTAGGACGATACCATAGGGACCCAACCAAAAAGTTAAGGCGATCGCCACACCTGATGGTGGAAACCATAAAGATACTCCAGGCTGAATTCGGTAGATCAGGGCCATTTTATGAGCCAAGATTAAGGCTAATAACCCTAGTAATGTGATGACAAGCCTTCTACGCATGGGTGCAATAGGATAAGAGTCTGTCATGGGTTAGATAATTCCAGAATAAATTAATACTGGTAGGGAACTTTATTTTTCAGGTCAATAGCCAACATTAACTGCCTACACCCACCGGGTTTACCAATTGCCCAAGTTGGGAAACCCTTTCAACAGTTCCTCTTAGAGATTTTCCCTGAGAGGACTGCTTGACTACAACTTTGGTTGACTAGGATGCATAACAATTTTTTCTTTCTACATTTTTCCCAACTATTTTTTATGGCAGATTCGCCTACACCACAAATGAAAATTTTTCTTCCATATCCCTACCTCATTGCGATCGCGCATTTATTTTCATCAGAGGTTGGCATGATTCAAGCAAAGTATGCAACATTTTGCAAGAGTAAAATCTTAAAGATGAGCAAAGATAAAAGAACAAGAGAATTTTCTTAAAGAAGTATGAAGTCTCAAGGATGAAGCCAGAACTCGGTACAGCCCTCGCCTTTATCGGCTAAATGCAGATTTTGTCCCCTTTAGCAATTGCAATATAGTAATGTTTCTTTACGTTCTTCTACTTAATGTATCTGTCAACATATAGCATAGCCTCTGTACTTATCCTGCTTTGAATTTAGCAAGTGTTTGATTTAGAAAACATACAGAATAATATCAAGTTTTTCTCTATCCTCTTAATTATGTAATTGTTTGGAGATTATGTGTAGCAACTTGCTAGTTTAAAAAATATTTATTTGTACATACAAGCTTAAAAACCAAATCTACCAATCTTTACCGTGGTAATAAATTTTATAAATTAGCATCATTATTGATGAATACGCTGATTTGGCATTTAACTCAACTGTTGCTGCAACCACAAAGCCAATAACGGCAATGCCAAACGATAATCCTGTTCTGTATTATAAATTTAACCTTTGTGCTGTAACCCAGTCAAAGCACCTTGAAGACTACCGCCTCTATAAAGACTATGTTTTTGAATATACTCTTTATTTTGCGGCTTATCAGTAGAATATCAAGCTAAACATTCAAGCAATAAATCGCTGTCTATCTATCGCGCTGATACAATCTATTTCTAGAGCGATCGCACCAACTTCTTGAGCTGCTCCCCTGACTAAAGTCCGTCTTCCACTCCCCGGTACTCCTGTAATCGGCAAATCACCATCCCGCACCAGTACTTCTACAATGTGCTAAAACTCTGCCGATCATCTAATTAATTGCAAAGGAGTAGCCAAATCCAAAATGTACCCGCTTTTCGTTTTCCACCTAAACTGTAACGCCAAACATACTAAGTCTTTTTTAAAAGAGTTATATAACTGTGTAAAATGGATAACTTGAAACCATGTAAAAATCACTACATTCTTACATTCGGTTATGGCAATCGCAAGGACTATGAGGAATTCATAGAATACCTTGAAGAATTTAATGTTTTATTCGTTATTGATGTAAGATTTCATCCTCGTGCTTGGAGTAGGAAATGGTACGGAGACCAAATTGAAAAGCTTTGTGTTGCTAAAGGTATCAATTATATTTCTTCTGTTTATTTAGGCAATACATCTGGCAATGCAAATTGGGAGCCTCCCGATCAAGAAGAGGCTCAAAAATCATTAGAAACAGTCGCAGAAATTGCTCGTTCTGGAACAGTTTTATTACTGTGTGCCGAGAAAGACTGGCATCGATGCCATCGCGTAGAGGTTGCTCACCAACTAGAAAAGTTAGTTCACCTGCCTGTAAAACATTTAGTGTAATTAACAGTGAGGTTTTTTAGATTCCAAATTACATAAGAAAAGCTTTAGTTGCAGTAAGTAAAAAATAGGCTGGCTTATATGGCGCGATCGCCTGGATTTGATATGATTGAGACTCTCTTCGATCCTCATTTATGCGTCTGTCAGCAGTATTCAATCTACCTCGGTTTCTCAAGTTAATCATCAATTTAGTAGTCTTAGGAGCGCTGTTATTTCTATGTCAGCGAGTTTGGGCGCAAGATTGGCGGCCTGTTCGAGGTGGTATCCCCTTTGGTATTAGTGGTATGGCTCTTATTGAGCAACAAACTAATTCTCTAGATTTTCTGATTGTTCATGACAACAAAAAAGCTAACCAAGGTCGTGTAGCAATTATTAGTATTAAAGGTAAGAATCAACCTGAA
Source organism: Aulosira sp. ZfuVER01 (assembly GCA_034530615.2). Taxonomy (GTDB): domain Bacteria; phylum Cyanobacteriota; class Cyanobacteriia; order Cyanobacteriales; family Nostocaceae; genus Aulosira. Next base: position 77,191 of record JAVRCV020000061.1, on the reverse strand, counting down.
TATTTAGCATTAACCTGGACAAGTAAGGCAGAATTACCGAATGATTTAGAGGCTTTAACATCTATTCCTAGAACCCAAAATACTGCTTTTATAGCTTTAAGTAGTTCGGGAAAAGCTTATTATATTAAACTAGAGCCAGACAAGAAAACTATCTCAGTTGTCAAAGATTTTAATCTACCAACATTCCCCCAAGGAAGTAATTTTGAGGCATTTTCTCTACAAGATATAGATGGTAAATTAGTTGCTGTTTGGGCACATCGAGGCGAAGCAGAACAACCAGCAACTCTTTATTGGGGATTGCTGGATTTGACGAAATATCAAATTATGCTCATAGGTTCTACTACTTTAACCGTCCCATTTCCATTTGGTAAGGTTCGTCATATTTCTGATATAAAAATAGACCAGGCGGGAGTTGTGTTTATTAGCGCAGCCAGCGATCCTGGAGATGATGGGCCATTTCAGTCAGCTATATATATTGCTGGCTCTCTGGGATATGGTGGTAACAAAATACTATTCAAGCAAAATCCTCAACTTGTGCCGATTTATCGCACGAATTACCACAAAATTGAAGCGTTGGAACTTATCCCTGGTGCAGAAGGTGGTGTGATTGTTGGTACTGATGATGAAAATTTTGGTTCTGCTGTGTATATTGTCGGTGGGGAATAAAAAACCGCAGAAGTATGGTGTGTTATGCCGTAGGCTAACGCACCTTGAATTATTGATTTATTTATGGGTATCATAATTTTTACCCTTCGACTAAGCTCAGGGTAAAATTGTAAATTCCGAGAAGAGGTTGATGGTGCGTTGCGCTGCGCGACAACACACCCTACATCTAATTACGAATTACGAATTAGTAATTATTTCCTCTACACATTAAATCGGAATAACATCACATCACCTTCTTTGACAATATATTCTTTGCCTTCACTTCTGACTAATCCTTTTTCCTTTGCAGCATTCATCGAACCAGTTGTTACCAAATCATCATAAGCAACTGTTTCAGCACGAATAAATCCCCGTTCAAAATCAGAGTGAATTACACCAGCTGCTTGGGGTGCAGACATTCCCGCATGAATTGTCCAAGCGCGGGTTTCTTTAGGGCCACTGGTGAAATATGTGCGCAAGCCTAACAGAGTGTAAGTAGCACGAATCAATGATTTTAAACCGCCTTCTTCTACACCCAAAGATTCCAGAAAATCAGCTTTATCTTCCTCTGGTAATTCTACAAGTTCGGCTTCTACTTGGGCAGAAACTATGACGACTTGAGCATTTTCACCAGATGCTATTTGCCGCACTTTCTCTACAAAATCATTACCTGTTGCTAAATCATCTTCAGAAACATTGGCGGCGTAGATTATTGGTTTATTTGTCAGTAGTCCTAGTCCTTTAATAATTTCTGCTTCTTCTTCAGTTAAACTCACTTGTCGCACAGATTTACCTTCATTTAAAGCCGCAGCCAATTTTTCGAGAACTGTAACTTCAAATTGTGCATCTTTACTAGTACGTGCTTGTTTGCGGGTTCGGTCAATGCGGCGCTCAATTTGTGATAAATCTGCTAAACCAAGCTCTAAATTAATGATTTCAATATCTCGTGCTGGGTCAACTGAACCAGCGACGTGAATAATATCATCATTTTCAAAACAACGTACCACATGGACAATTGCATCAACTTCCCGGATGTGGGACAGAAATTGATTACCTAGTCCCTCACCCTGGCTTGCACCTTTCACCAAACCGGCAATATCCACAAACTCGACACGCGCTGGGATAATTTGTGCTGAACTGGAAATGTTCGATAGCACATTTAAGCGCTCATCTGGTACTGCGACAACGCCGACATTTGGTTCAATGGTGCAAAAAGGGAAGTTAGCTGCTTCTGCTTTGGCGTTAGCAACTACAGCATTAAATAAAGTAGATTTTCCGACGTTGGGAAGTCCGACAATTCCGGCTCGTAGCATTTTAGATTTTAGGTTTGGTTTGTAATTAAACTACAAAGATAATTCAAACAGGTTCAGGAATCGTTTGGGGAATTGTCCCTGGAACTGTTTGAGGAATTGGCCCTGGAACAGGCTGGGGAATGGGCGCAGGTACAGGTTCTGGTACAGGCCCCGGTATGGGTTGGGGAATCGCTGGCCCTGGTACAGGTTCAGGACGGGGTAGAGGATTCGGTTCCGGAGTGGGGATTTGAGGTTCGGGTATAGAAATAGCAGTGGGTTGAATCATGGCAAGTCTAATTAAATTATTCGACTTTCCCAACCTAGATGACAACTTACGCTGCTGACATCTCCCTAAATGGCTAGACCCAGATACATCCCATTAATAATTTACCGCTATTGCTATTAATCAATCATGTTGCGCATACTTCTAAAGAGTGGGATTTCTTCACCCTGACCAATGCATCTATCGCATTCATATTGGTATAACTAGCGATCGGCCAATGCTGTTGTAATACCAGCTATAGCGTGCCTTCTCAGTCAGCATATCAAAGCGTGTACAAGCGTCATACACTGCCGAAAGCAAGCGACCATCGCTGGCATCAACACTATGCGGGTAGTTGCCAAGTCGCAGCTGGTTGAGGACTTCCTGTTTTTGGGAGCCACGGAGCCGATCGAAACTTTGAGCTAGGGTAATGCGATCGCCTTGCAAGCGTTCATATACTTTTGCTGTGCCCCAAGGATAACTTTCCTGGCGCTGTAATTCTTCCCAACGCTGCTGAACTTGCGGTTGGACTTCCTCAAGTGGCTGAACAGAGCCAGGGCAATTGGCTTCAGCTTTTGGTATGGCAACTAAAGCGTTTAGGATAGCGGCAATTAGCAATGCCCAAATAATTTTTCGACATAACATATTAATTTCTGTACCAATAATCCTCTAATACTACCAGGTCGTATCTAAACACCAAAAAACGGCAAAATCACCGCAAAAATGCCGCAAATTAATTCTTAATTTGTACAGCCAGAGTAGTATGTGCATTTCTTGTGCAATTTGAGATTAAAAAAATAAATTAGGGAAGACTATAACTATAAAAATATTAATTTTTCCCACACTTTATGACAACAAACGATTATGAAACGTCAAACCCCCTAGGTTGGCAAGACTGTCACAAACAGCTACAGCTTGCCGCCCAGTACCAAAAAATCTTGGCGAGAATCATAGCTAGGATTCGGGCATCTGTAAACCTAGAATCCTTGTGTTCAACTTCTTGTCAAGATATTTGTCGGCAATTGAAAATTGAACGGGTGGCAATCTACCGTTTCAATGCTGACTGGAGTGGTAGTTTCATCAATCGTTTTGGCTTTGCAGAATCTCCCTGGCATACATTAACTGCTTTTGGGCAGGACTTGGTGTGGGAAGATTCGCACTTGCAAGAAACTCAGGGAGGGCGATATCGCAAAAGTGAGCCGTTTGCAGTCACTGACATTTATGATGCAGGCCATGCTCGTTGTCATATTGAAGTTTTAGAACAGTTTCAGATTCGGGCGTATGCGATCGCACCTATTTTCGTAGGTGCAAAACTGTGGGGTTTGCTAGCAGCTTATCAACACTCTGCCCCTCGGCAATGGTATGCAGACGAACTTGAATTTCTCACACAAGCTGCCAGCACTCTGGGTGTGGCAATGCAGCAAGCAGAAATCCTCGGGACTTCCAAACAGCGCACAGCAGAACTACAAGATGCCATTGCGCGGCAACGTGCCTTGACGGAAGTAGTAGGGAATATTCGCTCGTCTTTGAACACCGAATTTATTCTCAACACCGCCTGTCAAGAACTTTGCAAACTTCTAAAGCTAGAACGGGTAGCAGTTTACCGCTTTAATGAAGACTGGACTGGTGAATTTGTCAGCCAGTTCGGCATGGTTGAGGCACAGTGGAATAGAATCAATCCCTTTGGCAGAAATCTGGTTTGGGAAGATACCTACCTCCAAGAAACCAAAGGTGGGCGCTACCGCCATAATGAGAGTTTTGCCGTCAACGACATTTACCAAGCCGGTCATTCACGTTGTCACATCGACATTTTAGAGCAATTCAAGATTCGGGCTTATGCTTTAGCGCCCATCTTCATTGGGCCTAAACTGTGGGGACTAATAGCAGCTTATCAACACTCCGAACCGCGCCAATGGGAAAATTACGAAGTTGAGTTTCTCGGACAAGTAGGGGCACAATTGGGGGTGGCGATTCAGCAAGCCGAGAATTTGACTCAGTCGAAACAACAAGCCATTGCCCTCCAAGATGCGATCGCCAGGCAACGGGCACTAACAGAAGTAGTCGGGAAAATTCGCTCCACTTTAGATATTAATTTGATTCTCAAAACAAGCTGCCAAGAAGTTTGTAAACTGCTGCGAGTTGAGCGAGTTGGCGTTTATCGCTTCAATGAAGACTGGAGTGGGGAATTTGTCAGTCATTTTGGTATGGTTGAGGCACAGTGGGACAGCATCAATCCATTTGGTAAAAATTTAGTTTGGGAAGATACCCATCTACAAGAAACCAAAGGCGGACGCTATCGCAACAACGAAAATTTTGCCATTAGCGACATCTACCAAGCTGGACACTCACGCTGTCACCTAGATATTTTGGAGCAATTCAAGATTCGTGCCTATGCATTGACCCCAATTTTTGTTGGGCGGAAGTTGTGGGGATTACTGGCTGCTTATCAACATTCTGCACCGCGCCAGTGGGAGAGTGTGGAAGTAGAATTTTTGGCACAGGTTGCTAGCCAACTCGGAGTAGCGCTGCAAAGTTCGCAAATGATGACTCAAGTTCAGACTCGAGCCGATGAACTGCAAAAATCGGCAGAACAACGCCGGATTTTATTTGATTTAGTCGTCAAAATTCGAGAATCTTTGGATTTGGAGACAATATTCAAGACTACAGTACACGAAGTGCGGCGATCGCTCAAAGGCGATCGAGTCGGTATATTCCGTTTTGACCCCAATGTTGGTTTTTGCAGTGGAGAATTTATCGCTGAAGATGTGCTACCTCAGTTTGATTCTGCCCTTGCTCTCAAGGTACAAGACTATTGCTTTGGCGACCATTTCGCACCGCAATATCGTCAAGGGCAAGTGCAAGTAATTTCTGATATCAACAGCATTGGCTCCAAAGTGCCTCATCTTGATGTGATCGAGCGATTCCAAGTCAAAGCGCAAGTCATTGTACCGCTGATGGAAGGCGACGAACTGTGGGGGTTGTTGTGCATTCACCAATGCACGCATCCCCGTAATTGGGAAGAGACTGAATTAGAATTTGTCACCCAAGTAGCAGCTCAACTCAGTGTTGCCCTACGTCAGGCCAATTTATTTCAACAATCCAGTTTGCTTGGTCAAACCCGTGAAGAAGCAAACCAACTCGCACAGGCACTTAATGAACTACGCACTGCGCAAATGCAAATCATCCACGCGGAAAAAATGGCTAGCTTGGGGCAATTAGTTGCGGGGGTTGCTCATGAAATTAATAACCCAATTAATTTTATCTACGGAAACTTGGAACACGCCGACCAATACACAAAAGATTTACTTCGCTGTGTGGAGCTTTATCGAAATTATCATCCCGATGCTGCGCCAGAGATCCAAGAATTTTTCAAGAAAGCCGAAATCGACTTTTTAATTGACGACCTACCTAAATTATTCCAGTCTATGAAGATTGGTAGTGAGCGCATTTGCGAAATTGTCACCTCTTTACGTAACTTCTCGCGCCTAGATGAAGCCGAATTGAAAGTAGCTAATATTCACGAAGGTATTGACAGTACATTGATGATTTTGCAACATCGCTTGAAGCCTTCATCTGATAGCCCTACCATTAATGTCAGCAAAGACTATGATTCATTACCTCTCATAGAATGCTATCCCGGTCAGTTAAATCAGGTTTTTATGAATTTGCTATCTAATGCCATTGATACATTAGAAGAGCGCAACGCCTGCACATCTGCCGAAGTGATTGCCACAAATCCCAGCGAAATCCTAATTTCTACCTCTTTACTAAATGATGACTGGATTGCGATTCGGATTGCTGACAACGGATTTGGCATGGATGAACAAGTACTATCTCGGCTGTTCGATCCATTTTTTACCACCAAGGTAGTTGGCAAAGGTACAGGGTTAGGACTTTCTATTAGCTATCAAATTGTGACAGATAAACACAAGGGTAAAATCTACTGCCAATCTGAACCTGGTAAAGGCACAGAGTTTGTAGTTGAGCTACCGATTCATCAAGCAAAAACTAGAAAACCAGCAGCTAGAGTTTAAGTTACAAATCAAAAATTTCCCCAGAAGCAAAGCGATCGTTTGTGTAGGTCAACCTAAGATTGTGTAGAGATAACAGAGCGATCGCCTTTCTAACTACCCAGAGTGCGCTGTCTAACGACAAGCTGCTACGCATCTACACTTTTCTGTGCTTGTGGATGAAAGCGCGATCGCTCTCTATGAATCAGTTAAAATTAAATAAATTGTTCTCTTGCTCAGGGAAAATATTCATTATGAGATGGGAAGAAGTTTGTGACAATAAAAGTCTACAGGATTTACCCTTCAAAATCGAATTAAATAAATGGGGTCAAATTGTCATGAGTCCCGTCAAAATAAAACATTCTTTTTACCAAGGGAGAATTCAACGTTTATTAGAATCCTTACTGGATACAGGAGAAGTTATGCCAGAATGTGCGATAAATACATCAGATGGAGTGAAAGTTGCTGATGTTGTTTGGTGTTCTGAGGAACGATTTGCTCAAATTGAAGATGAAGTGTCAGCATCGATTGCGCCAGAAATTTGTGTAGAAGTTAAATCCAGCGGTAACAGTTTGGAAGAGATGGAATTTAAACAAAAATTATATTTAGAAGCTCAAGCTATAGAAGTATGGTTATGTAATGAGCAAGGTGAGATGAGATTTTATAATGAGCAAGGTGAATTAGCACAATCTTTATTAGTTCCTAAATTTCCTAAACAAATTAAACGTTAAGTAATTAATCTGATTGCTATAAAGCTAGGTATTTAGCGCTTCAATTACAGAGTGGTTAGCGTTTATTCCTCATCAGTTAGCGCACTTAAATGAGTATCAACTCTCATCACTTGACCCTTATTTAAAGGTATTTATACAATCGAACTTACTGGAACAAACAAGCGATCGCTTTATTTTTGTAAATTCTCACCATAAAATAAGCGATCACCTCAAATTATAGATATATGCTCTCTAAGGATACGTATAGCCATTAATCTGAACCCCACCGTACGGCCCTGCTGTTGGCCGAGGAAGAGAGATTCGAGATTGGGGTAGTTGAGTAGGTTGCTGCACACCATAATTACCATACACTGTTGGGGTTGAGGGATTGACACTACCTTGAGTTTGAGTAGGCGTAGAGTATGGTGAAATGTTAGTGATTGCAGAGGTGACAGGTGGTGTCACTGAAGTTGCTTGTACTCCATTTGAGAATGGCTGATTGTTATTGAAGTTAGTGTAAGAATTTTGGTTGAAGTTTGTTGTTGTTGGTTGAGTATAACCTGCCCCTGTACTTATGCTAGGTGGTGTTGGTGTTGCTCCAGTGTAGGAACTAGTTCCCATAATATTTGTGGGGTTGGAAGTTGGGCTATTAAAGCCAGAGAGATTTTGGCTTGTGGATGTTGCTCCGGTATAGGAACTAGTCCCCGTAATATTTGTGGGGCTAGAAGTTGGGCTATTTAAATTAGAAAGATTCGGGTTTGACGATTGATTGATAGCAGTTTGCAAGGGACTGATCAAAACAGAATTTTGAGTTTTATTAGTTGGATTAGCTAATCCTATTCCTTGGTTAAAGGATGTTGTTGTACTATCTGCTTCTTCTGCGGATGTAGTTAATGATTTAGCACCTAAAAATGGGCTATTACTATAACCCGATCGCAATAAATTGTCTGCTTGTAAAACAAAGGGATTTTTCTCCTTTGATGTGGATATACCATTAACTATTCCCAAGCTAGAATTTGATTTGGCAACATTTGTAACAGACGGTTGCTGGTTAATTACATCATCAAATAAGCTTTGGCTGTTCTTAGATTTTGAATTTTCTTCAGGAATATTTAATCCTGCTGCCAGAGTTGCTTGCTCAAAGTCTTTAATTAGGACTGGTAAGTTATCAATATCTGCAACCGCAGCTCGATCTTCAGCTGATAGGGATGATTCAGCAACCTTTGGTAGAGAAGGTTCTTGATTCTCCTTCTGAGCAAACATATCTGGATTTGACAGGTATTCCCACATTCCTAGTCCAAGCACAGATAACAAAATTGCTGTTACCCAAAAGCTAGGTCGTCCTAAATTCCGTAACCTGGCTTTTAGATAGCGTAAGTAGACAGGGGGATAATCACGATTTGACATGGTTTTAGGTATGGGGAATTTACAGTGAAGTATTAATAATTTACGTAGTTTTAGGGTACTGACACTACTAAAACTTTCGTATTTAGAAAAGATTTCAAATAAACTTTCAGGTTGATTTCATCCTAACTGCTCAATCTTGATGAGTCATTAGTCAAGGACAATTATTAGTTAAAAATTTACTTTTCGCTGATTGCGGTTCTTGAGTAAGGCTTTCCTTGTCTAATGAGATATTAGTTTTGCAGCAACGGTCACTTTGGATATGATCGGGAATTGAAAGCTGGTCTAAGTTTATTGTTGTAGCTACTTTCTAGTTACTAAACTGTGCGCTGCCATCTTCTATATAACCGTGAAGGCGCTGCTATCTGCGTTTTTGCACCGCATAGTACTATTTACCAGGAGACTACGGCAATGATGAGAGCTGAAGATATCATGACCAAGAACGTAGTTACCATTCGTGGTTCAGCAACAGTTGCTGAAGCGGTGGGGCTAATGAAGGATAAAGGATTGCGTGCGCTGGTTGTGGATCGTCGCTATGATAATGATGCCTATGGCATAGTCACGGAAACAGATATTGTCTATAAAGTAACTGCTTATGGTAAAGACCCGAAGCAAGTGCGGGTTTACGAAATTATGAGCAAGCCTTGCATCGTCGTCAATCCTGAGTTGAGTGTGGAATATGTGGCGCGGTTATTTGCTAATACTGGTATCCGCAGAGCACCTGTGATTCAAGGTAAGCTGTTGGGCATCATCTCGATTACCGACATTCTGACTAAAAGCGACTTTGTGGAGACTCCAAAAGCCCTACTGCTGGAAGAGAGAATTCAAAAAGCGATCGCAGAGGCGCGTGCTATATGTACCGAGCAAGGGGCCTATTCTAAATTCTGTGCCGCCGCTTGGGATGAAGTTGAAGAACTCCAAGCAGAAGCGGCTCATCAGAAAGCTGAAGGCATGGAATCAGCTAAACTCTCTTTTGAAGAATACTGTAAAGATAATCCAGATGCGCCGGAATGCCGAAAATATAGTTCTTGAGGGGTGAGGGAAGGACAAGGGGACAAGGGGGATGGGGGAGTGTGGGGAGAGAGGGGAGAAACGAACCACACTTTCTTTATTAGCTCCCCCCGTCTTCCCCATCCTCCCACACTTCCCACACTCTTTGTTTGCCCAATGCCCCATGCCCCATGCCCAATCTTTAACGTTGAGCAACTCGGATCAATAAAAATAAACCTGTTCCCAAGCCGATAAAGTTAGGCAACCAAGCTCCCATGAAGGGAGATAGCACATTTGCCTGTGCTAAAGCTCCAGTCATAAAGCTGAGTAAGTAATACGAGAAAATTACGATGACGCTAATACCAAAACTTGTACCGCGTCCAGTGCGTTGGGGTACGCTACCCATAGCTGCGCCTACCAAGCCAAAAACTACACAGACAAAAGGCAAGGCGATTTTTTGTTGAATCCGAACTTCAAGTTTGCGAATTTTTTGGCGATCGCCACCGAGACGTTCTACTGCTAGCTGTTCTAATGCTTCGGAAATATTCATCTCGCCGTAATCTCGGCTTTTTTCTGCCAAACTCAATGGTGTGCGGGGCAGGCGTAGTTGTTGGTGTTCAAACCGCAGAATGTTGCGATAGGAGCGATCGGGCGCTACTAAATAAATAGTGCCGTTATAAAAATCCCATACGTTTTGCGATCCGTTCCATTGCCCTGATTCTGCAACTACAATTTGATTTAAACCTTCTTCCGAACGATCTATAACTGTTAAACCACTCATCCGCTTGCCATCGAATTGATCGGCATAAAACAAGCGTGTCAATATCCTGTTTGTAGTCCCATCAGGCGCTTTCGTATCACGATATTCTGGATAAAAAATATTTTGCTGTTTTAAAAGTGGTTTGTCTGACTTTAAAGCATTACTTAAAGTCATATTTGCTTGATAACTGGCTGCGGGTGCTATATGCTCGTTAAACACAAACGTCAGCCCTGTCACCACCAAACTTAACATTACAGCAGTTAGCACCATCCGATATACACTCACCCCACAACCACGCAGGGCAATGAGTTCACTCTGACTCGAAAGCCGACTATAGGTCATCAAAGTAGCCAACAGAGTGGACATTGGAAAGGCTAAAACAATGAAAGTTGGCAGTTTTAATAAAAAAACCTGAATGGCGATGTCTATAGGTAGTCCAGATTCTACGATTTTTCTTACTAAGTCAAATACGGCATCAATTGTCACCCCAATTGATGAAAAAGCTCCCACCCCAAATAAAAACGGTGGTAGCAATTCGCTGGTAAGGTAGCGATCCATGATCGTAAAAGGCATCAGCGAATTGATAGTGTAATAAGATGTGAGCTTCTTTGTAATCATACGCAAAGTTAAAAAGTAAATATCTAGAACCCAGACACAGCCAAGGATTTATACTGAATTTAATATCAAAAACAAATTCCCAGTAGCTGAAAAATTAAATGAAAACTCTGGATGAATACGTAAGAATAAAGGCTCAACAATCTTCTGGGAAATTATTGATTAATCATTAGTTGTTTAAACTTGGAAATTATCGCCTAAATAATATTGCCGCACGAGCGGGTTATTATAAAGTTCATTGGCATTACCAAAAGCGAGAATTTGTCCTTCGCGCATGATATAGGCGCGATCGGTGATGGCCAGAGTTTCACGGACATTGTGATCTGTTATTAAGATACCCATGCCGCGATCGCGAAGTCGCGCTACAATTTGCTGAATCTCGGAAACTGCGATCGGATCGACTCCAGCAAATGGTTCATCCAAAAGTAAGAATTTCGGCCCTTCTCTGCCAGCAGCTAAAGCTCTAGCTAATTCCGTCCGGCGTCGTTCGCCCCCAGAAAGTTGAATTCCTTTACTGTTAGCCACTTTTTCTAAACGAAACTCCCGCAGTAAATTTTGAATCCGCCCTGACCATTCCCACTGTGGTACATGAGTTTGCTCTAGTACTAAGAGTATGTTATCGCGTACCGAAAGCTGGCGAAAAACACTTGCTTCTTGCGCTAGGTAGCCAATGCCTAATCTTGCTCGCTTATGCATTGGCATTGCTGTAATATCAAGCCCATCTAGCCAGACTTTTCCCTGATTTGGTTTTTCTAAACCTGTGGCAATATAAAAGGTTGTTGTTTTACCTGCTCCATTCGGCCCTAGTAAACCAACGACTTCTCCTTGGGCAACAGAAAGACTCACACGATTAACTATCTGCCGCTTGCCATAAGATTTATGGATATTCTCCAAAATAATTTTCACGCTAGAGACGCCCTTACTCTATAACTGCTGCTAATTAGAACGCTTGAGAGGTGGTGTCTTCGGAGCAGGTTTTGCAGACTGTCCGCCCAGTTCTGAGTCCTGTACCATGTAAATAGACTCTACCTGACGGTTAGATTGGGGTAGGGCAACAAATCTTCCTTCGTCAATTAGATAAGTTACTTTCTCTGCCCTAATACTGTTGCCACCCTGTTGCAAAATATAGACATTGCCACTGAAATCAATCCGGCGTTCCTTACTAAAGTATTGTGCTTGTGTAGCGGTTGCCTGAATTTGGCGTGCAGGATACAACATTTGCACATTGCCGCGAGCAGTTACCACTTGGCTTTTGGCATCATATTCTTGGACATCAGAGCGAATAGTTAAAGGGCGGTTTCCCGCTGCTGTTTGTGCAGTCACGGTTTGCACTTGGGGAGGAAGAAGCATTGCGCCCAAGAGTGTGGCGGGTAACACCAAAGCTAAGGCACAGCGACGTATTTGCGCTCTGGGCAATTTATAGGGGAGCATCATAGCAATTTACAATTTAGAATTTCAGCTTGTATTTTAATTATCTCAACTACTTTATCCCAAGACGAAAAATCTCATCTGGACTAATTCGGATAACTGCTGACGCTATTGACGCTTACCCCAACCTTAAGGTTTCACTTGCATTTATTTTTCCTTTACATTGAACCCAATACCACACCCCAGAAGTAATCCTCAAATGGGGCTTTACCTAGGTCGATGTGATATTTATTCGCCCAAGAGTAAACATCCATACTGAAACGTCCGCTATCATTTGACCATAATAAACCTCTTTTGATGGAGATATTCCCCAGTATTGTTATCCAATGGTTGGGGTAAGGTAAAAAGGGCTTATTCCCACTGCCAAGTAAACCTTCAGCAGTAATTAATGCACAAGCCACACCACCAGAAGCAATAATTTGTGCTGCTGTATTCAAAGCTTCAGTTTCACCATATATATATGTATGAATGTACTTGACTTGGCGGTAGCCTAAGACTTCACCCATCCAGCCTTTCATTTCCCAAGATTTGGTCATTCCAGCTAAATTGCGAATAATATCGGGTGCATCTGGTTCAACCGGAAAAATGAGATTTTCTGATTCCCTTAATGTTGCCAAAACCATCCAATCCGCTTGGCTCATCCGCAGTCTACCTTGACTTTGCCGCAATCTCGGTGATGCTTGAATAGTTTTAGTTTGTCCGGGAAAACTGCCAGTTTCAAACAGACTGCGGCAAATTTGCACGTATTTCAGCGGTTGTTTGCGAATCAGTTCAAACAAAATAGATGCTGGCCCGCAAAATGGTTGTCCCCCCTGGTTAACTTGAAATGGATCGTTGAGGCGGATTTTTATCTCCGCTATTACTTGTTTTTTGTCCAAATTAGTCCACACACTGGGGGCATTAGATTTTTCAAAGTCTGCTAGTGCAGTAATAATAGATGCATCCAAAGGTTGAGAAGTCATAATATTGAGTAGAAACGGTTGTCAAGATTAGAAGCTAGTATATTTACGAAGAAAGGCAGAAGGCATTTGTGCCGTTGAGATTATTAAATAAAGTCAAGCAATTCACATAGCAAAAGCCTGACAATTTTTTGATACTATAAAAACTCTGACTCGTTAAATAACGATTGATGTATGAGCAAAGGCACCCTGTTCGATAAAGTTTGGGACTTACACACGGTTGGGACACTTCCATCAGGACTAACGCAACTATTTATCGGGCTTCACCTCATCCATGAAGTCACCAGTCCCCAGGCCTTTGCGATGTTACGGGAACGAGGTTTAAAGGTACTGTTTCCTCAGCGCACGATCGCTACGGTAGATCATATTGTACCTACAGATAATCAGGCACGTCCTTTTGTCGATACTATGGCAGAGGAAATGATCCAGGCGCTAGAGCAGAACTGTAAAGAAAATGGTATTACATTTTATAACATTGGTTCTGGCAGTCAAGGTATTGTCCACGTCATCGCTCCAGAACAAGGACTTACCCAGCCAGGAATGACGATCGCTTGCGGTGATAGTCATACTTCTAGTCATGGTGCATTTGGGGCGATCGCATTTGGTATTGGTACTAGCCAAGTACGCGATGTTCTAGCTTCTCAAACTCTTGCCCTCTCAAAATTAAAAGTCCGCAAAATCGAAGTCAATGGCACCCTCAACCCTGGTGTCTACGCCAAAGATGTCATCCTGCATATCATCCGTACCTTGGGCGTTAAAGGTGGGGTAGGTTACGCCTACGAATACGCAGGTACAACCTTTGAGCAAATGAACATGGAAGAAAGGATGACTGTCTGCAACATGGCGATCGAAGGTGGGGCCCGTTGCGGCTACGTCAACCCCGATCGAGTCACCTACGACTACCTCAAAGATAGAGACTTCGCACCCAAGGGTGCAGATTGGGACAAAGCTGTAGCTTGGTGGGAATCCATTAAGAGTGATACTGATGCTGAATACGACGATGTAGTAGTATTTGACGCTGCGGAAATTCCTCCCACAGTTACCTGGGGAATTACTCCCGGTCAAGGTATTGGTGTTAACCAACTCATACCCAAGCCCGACGAACTGCCCGAAGAAGACCGATTTGTAGCTGAAGAAGCTTACAATTACATGGATTTGTTTCCCGGTCAACCAATCAAAGGTACAAAAGTAGATGTTTGCTTTATTGGCAGCTGCACCAACGGTAGAATCAGCGATTTGCGGGAAGCTGCGAAAATTGCCCAAGGTCGCCATGTAGCATCAGGTGTCAAAGCCTTTGTCGTCCCTGGTTCCGAAAGAGTGAAAAAAGAAGCCGAAGCCGAAGGATTAGACAAAATCTTCCAAGCAGCTGGGTTTGAATGGCGCGAACCAGGATGTTCTATGTGTTTAGCTATGAACCCAGACAAACTACAGGGAAGACAAATCAGCGCCTCGTCTTCCAACCGCAACTTTAAAGGTAGGCAAGGTTCAGCTTCTGGTCGCACGCTACTGATGAGTCCGGCGATGGTGGCGACTGCGGCAATTAAAGGTGAAGTCGCTGATGTGCGCGATTTACTGTAGTTAATTGAATGAATTAGTCGGGTGCGTTATGGACATTAGTCCTAACGCAACGAAAATCTCGGATGGTGCGTTAGCCTGCGGCATAACACACCCTACTAAAAACAAAACTCTCTCCAAATCTTCTGATTTCTTTGTGTTCTTTGTGTCCTTCGCGGTTCGTTTTTTACTAAATTTATGGTCAGTGAAGTTAAAACAGTCTCCGGGCGCGGCGTACCTTTAGTAGGTGATGATATAGATACCGATCGCATCATCCCCGCCCGCTATTTAAAAGCCATTACATTTGATGGATTAGGTGAAGGTGCTTTTATTGACGATCGCACAGCACTCAAAGGACAGCATCCCTTTGACCAACCACAATATCAAGGGGCGAATATCTTAATAGTTAACCGCAACTTTGGCTGTGGTTCATCACGGGAACACGCACCCCAAGCACTAGCTAAATGGGGCATTAAAGCCTTAATTGGTGAAAGCTTTGCCGAAATTTTTTTTGGTAACTGCGTAGCGATGGGTATTCCTTGTGTGACTGCTGATAGCGCTACCATCAAAAAGCTGCAAGAACTAGTAGCTACCAATCCACAAACATCTGTGACCGTAAATCTGGAAACTTTGCAAGTACAAATCGGTGATTACACTACCCCCATCTCTATTGGTGAGGGTACGAGAAGCACTTTTATTTCTGGAACTTGGGATGCTTGCGGTCAGTTAGTAGCTAATGCTGATAAAGTCCGGGAAACTGCGGCAAAACTACCCTATGTAGGTTGGGGTAATTTAGCTGCAAGTTAGTTTTTCCTAAAATATCACTCCATTTCTACTATTGGGTGGAATATTAGTAGGCAATTGTAGAGATAGCATTGCCTACTCTAACTCTATTTGGCGATATTTCTTCTCTTGATTATCAATGAAGTTTCCTTAACTTTTATTCCTACTTTTTTATTTACTTCTTCTATCAATTCTATCTCGTCTATTATTCCTGCTACCATTCCCAAATGGTCTATATCTAGGACTTTTATTGCTTCTAGTCCCTCATTCATGGTTTCTCTCCGCTTACAGCCTTATTATCTTATAGGAAAAAGCCTGGAATGATTGCCAGAAAATCATTCCAGGCTTGAGTTTATCCAATTTCATAATTATTAAATCTGCGTTAATATCTGCGGAATGTGGGTTTCAAACATCCTCTAATACCATTTCACTTTAATAATGATACAAATCTGAGGGTAGGGGCACAGCATTGCTGTGCCCTCATAAAGAATCTATATGTATCAGGGTTTTCGTGAATTGGTATAAGGTCTTGATTGCACGTTACTACCAGTTAACATTTCCTTAAAGCTTTAATAGTTAGTGCTTAAACCTATATCAGTATTGTTTGGGGTACTGACAATCATTTTTTAAAAATCAATGCAACAGTTATTTAAGTGGGCGATTCTTTCCGTTGCGTTTGCGGCTGGGAGCCTCCTCAGCGTACAAGCGGTAATAGCGCAAAACATTGAAGGGGTCGAAAACGGCGTAAGAGTCGAAAAGGGCAGAAGGCTCAAACATATCTTCATCATAGATATGGAAAACCACAACTTCACGCAACCAATCAGCGACACAAAGGCACCCAACCAAATATTCAACAATCCCGCAGCCCCGTATCAGAACAGCCTCATCACCCCCGGAAATCCGAATGCTGCTCATGTCTCCTACGCTACTGCTTACCATAATGTCCTAGCTACACCATCCGGCAATAACCCGAGCATCCACCCATCCGAGCCAAACTATATTTGGCAGGAAGCCGGCTCTAACTTCGGCGTGTTGAACGATAACGATCCTTTCAAAGTTCCAGGCGGCACTAATCAGAACACTAAACTCCATCTGAGTGCTTTACTCGATCAAGCTGGGATCTCTTGGAAATCCTACCAAGAAGACATTGACCTGGCAAAAAATGCCAGTGGTCAGCTTACCAGCACGGTTCTACCTCAAAACCAGTGGACTGTCCCTCTGAGCAGCTTTAGTGGTACATCACCTGATTACACTAACCCCTACAACGGTAGCCATCAATATAATTTCGCTGCCAAACACGACGGTCATCTGTTTTTCACTGACAGCAACGGCGGTAACGATCCAACACCAGCAAACCCTCTAGCCAGTAAATATGCACCATTGCAACAATTAGAGGACGACCTAGCTCATAATAAGGTTGCCAGTTACACCCTGATTACACCAGACCAATACAACGATTCACACACTGCGTTGTCTGCTGGCTTTGACTATAATGGCGTGCATTACACAGGCGATCTAGCCGCAATTGCACAGGGTGACAACTTTCTTTCCAAGATCGTTCCGACGATCATGTCTTCAGCTGCTTACAAAGATGATGGCGCGATCGTGATCTGGTGGGATGAGACTGAAGGTACTAACCAGAACGACTTCAGCCACACCGTGGAGGAAATCGTAATCTCACCTCTAGCCAAAGGCAACGCCTATAATAGTACTTTGAATTACACCCACTCGTCCGACCTGAAGAGCTGGGAAGAACTCTTCGATGTATACGCACCAGGCGGCGGTTTTTTGGGTGATGCAAACTCACCGAACACCAACGACCTCTCGGATCTGTTTAAGGAAGGGGCACTCACCCCGAAGGGACGGAAGCAAGAGTAATTCGCGCCGTAGAGGTAGGGAGCTTTGTTGCATAAGGGTATTGGTGACTCTTTCCTATGCCCCATTCCCCATGCCCAAAAACTCCATCCCCTTGTAGGTGGAGTTTTTCATTGGATCTGGCAGTGCTTTAGAGTTACCCTGTTGTTGAATATGGGCATTAGAGCGAGGCGGAATTGTTACTTTTGCCCCACACCCAACGGTTTAATTACTTGCGAATTCCATCATTATCAATAGCACTGTAACTTTCACTACTCATCAGCCCCAACCAAGGATCTGAATTAGGAGTTAAAAACAATTCGCTGTAGACTTTTTCATTTAACTTGCTGACATCATCGGTTGCATTACCCTGCATAAACCACTGATGAATTTGGCTGTGCAATGTATATTCATTTCTGACAGAATCTAATGCCATTGCTGCTTCAAAATTGCCAACAACACGGTTTAAATTATTAGCATTGCTTTCTTGAAAGCGTTTGTTACGTATTAATGAAATACTGTTATTATCTAACTTTGCATCTTTGGTATAGAGTTGGGCAATTCGTTGCCATGTTGCTGAATCAGTAATGTCTTGCAGTGCTGTTTGATTATTCGTAGCAGAAGTGATGTTTCGCAGTAAGGGAGATTCAACTCGCATCTTACTGACAGCTAGGGTACCAGCTACGCTAGCGCTGGGTGTTTCATTCTCATTAGGCATTTCCACAAGGCGAGGGAGGTTTTTGATACCGAGTTTTGCTAAATCTGCTCCCCATTGGCGTTGAGTAGAAGCTAATTGTTGACGGTGGTAGTCACGCAAAAAGCCAGCACGTACTACACCTCGTGAATTGCTATATTCTTTAACTGCTTTCTCTCCAGCAACTAACTGACGTAAGAAAGCTTGTGGCCCGTATAAGCCAGGAATTGCATCGACTGGCTCACCAGTACTATCTAGGATGTAGTGAATGCTATTACCTGTAAGGGTGCGTTCTAGCTTGCGTCCGTCGCCAAAATCTACGGTAACTTTGGGTACTGGACGTACAGATTGCCAGTGTAGAATGTAGCGATCGCGCAGGAATTGAGAAATTTCTGCATTGGGATATAAAGACACCCGGAAAAAGCGGCTATTGGCACAACTTAAATCTTGATCTAGATTACCCAACAACCGGAGTGAGAGGATGGGTTTATTACTAGCTTTAGCAGCTGCTTTAGCTTGTTCTAAATCGGTGTACCAATAAAGTTTAGAAGCGTAACAATCCCGTTGTTGGCAAAGCTTATCTAAGGCTTCGCGCATCTGTGGCGAAGGGTTTTTCAGTTCCTGGGCATGAGTATTAAGAAATTTTTCTAAACCGCGTGTCCCCTGCGATCGCATTACCGCAACTTCTTGTGTTAGTTGCGCATTATTTGTACTAGGAGTTTTACTATAGGCAGTTTGTGACAAACCTACACTAATCAAAGCTAAGGCTACTGCTGTATTTATAGATTTAAGTTTCATATCTTAATTACCTAATTCACGAATTTTTTTATAAGTAAATATGACTTTAGAGGCAGTAATTAGTTCCACTATAGGAGAAATATCGTAGCAAAACTACAACATTGTCATTTCAGCCTGAAACTATTATTAATTGCACGCGACCTTAGAATGGTTCAAAACAGTCGTATGTCCTCTGGCGAACTATTTTGCCATCTTCAAATTCAATAAATTGAGCAAAATAAGCTTTCATCTGTCCCCCAGATGGGATTTGTCCAATGGAAACAGCTATTTTAGCTGTCCAGATTGTTTCTAAAATTACTGTTTTACCTACAACGTAAGATTTTTGAATATCGTAAGTTTGACTGATTATTACTTCTTTACCTCTTAATGAAGCTTCCTTTAAATCATGAAGATTTCTTTTGGCTCCATTAGGTATTAGACGATTGGGATATTCTATTTGCTCTACTGATTGAGAATAAAAAAAAGCAAGTTCATCCGCTGTTTTGCCTTCTTCTATAGCTTTAAGATAATTTTTAGTAATTTCTAATAAGTCTTCTTGTTCTATGTTCATATTTGTTATTGTTTATTAATACTTAAATACAACATGGGAAATTGAAATCCTCATAATCTCACCAACTGGGCAACAGAGTTAAAAAACTGACGACATAATCCTCGCGTGACTAACAATGTTGTTAGCAAGTTAGCAAAAGCAACCATAAATACCAGCAAAATTTCATAAGATATAGCATCTGGCGGTTTGACTCCAGCTAATAACTGTCCAGTGGTGATTCCTGGTAATGCAACCATACCGATGAGCATCATTTGATTTAAAGTAGGAATCAATCCAGCGCGAATGGCTTCTCTGCGGTACTGGCTAATGGCTTGCTGGGGAGTTGCGCCTAAGCTTAAGTGGGTTTCTATTTCTAAATGCGATGAATTGATAGTATTTACCAGCCTTTCTCCAGCGATCGCAGCTGCATTCATGGCATTACCTAACACAACCCCAGCTAAAGGAATGATATACCTGGGTTCATACCATCTTTCTGGTTCAATAATCAAAAAAATGCTATAAAGCACTGTCAATGCTGTACTCACAAAAATTGACCCCCACACCCAAGGCAACACGCGGGGAAGTTTTTGGCTGATGCGGTTTCGTGAGACAATCGCCGTAATCGTCAGCATAATTAGTAAAATCGCCAAAACTGCCCAAACATTGTCTACAGCAAAGATGAAGTCTAAAACGTATCCCAAGACGACTAGTTGGAGAATAGTTCTCCCGGTAGCGACGACGAAGTTAAACTCTAGTCCTAATTTTTCCCAAGCAGATAAACCAACCGCAATCGCCATTAAGCCAATTGCGATCGCCAAATCAGCCAAATCTAGCTTGATGAGATCTTGCATTGGTTATTTACCTCCTGAGATTTTATTCTTAGAACAGTCTACACACTAGGAACTTAGATTCTCGGTGTTGGCTCTTGGTTGATATACAATACCTTTTTGCACAAAACCATGTTAGCCTTCCTTATAAAATAATCCCGGTATAAACCCTCAGTGATGCGTAGCTTAGGTGACAGTCTTAACCCGGCTTTTTGATTCACAATTCAATCAGCAACAATTGACCGTCGAAGTGCATCTTTTGTATTTCCAGATCAATAAAAACTCATGATCCAAAGTGTAAATTCTGTTCCTGCTTTTGATATTAAACAGCAATACTCCACTCTCGAAGCAGAGGTGAGTGCAGTTGTATTAGAGATTCTGGCTTCTGGTCGTTATATTGGTGGGCCTGTAGTAGAAGGTTTTGAAAAACAGTTAGCCGCTTATCATGGTGTAACTGAATGTATAGCTTGTAATTCCGGTACTGATGCACTTTTTCTCTCGCTACGCGCTTTGAATATTGGTGCAGGTGATGAAGTAATTACGACAACTTTCACCTTTATTGCTACGGCTGAAGTAATTAGTGCTGTAGGTGCCAAGCCAGTTTTTGTTGATATTGATGATACGTTTAATCTCAATTTACAGCAGGTAGCAGCGGCAATTACACCCAAAACTAAAGCCATTATCCCAGTTCATCTGTTTGGGCAACCTGTAGATATGACAGCGCTGATGGCGATCGCTCAATCTCACAATTTGGCAGTAATTGAAGATTGTGCCCAATCTACAGGCGCAACCTGGGACGATCAAAAAGTTGGCAGCATTGGACACATTGGATGCTTCAGTTTTTACCCCACTAAGAACCTTGGCGGCTGCGGTGATGGCGGAGCAATCACAACTAATGACCCAGAGATTGCTAGCAAACTGCGCGTATTACGAGATCATGGCAGCAAAGTTCGCTACATCCATGAAGAAATTGGTGTAAATAGCCGCTTGGATGCGATACAAGCAGCGATTCTAGAAATTAAACTGCGTCATCTAGATAATTGGAATGAAAGACGACGAGCGATCGCAGCTTATTATCACCAGTTCCTCAGCCAAGTTCCCGGTATCATCGCACCTCATGAATTAACTGGGGGCGTTGGAGTATGGAATCAATACACAATTCGCATCTCCGGTGAAGGGCGAAACGGTGCTACCGCCAAATATCGCGATTCAGTGCGTCAGCAATTGCAGGAACGGGGCGTGAGTTCAATGGTTTACTACCCCTTGCCTTTACATTTACAGCCAATTTATCAAAATCTGGGCTATCAACCAGGGCAATTACCAGTAGCAGAGCAAATCTGTCATGAGGTAATATCTTTACCCATGTTCCCAGAACTGACACAAGAACAGCAAGACCAAGTGATTTATGCCCTGAAAGATTGCTTGGGGTAGCAGAGGCAGGGGGGCAGGGAGCAGGGAGCAGGGGGAGGAAGAAATAACTAACTACTAATACCCAATGCCCAATGCCCAATGCCCCATGCCCCATGCCCCATGCCCCATGCCCTAATTAAGCGATCGCTCGGCTATTGGCAGTCGCCAAGGCTTCTACAATGCTACGAACAGCGGCAATCATGGCTACTTCGCTGTTGAGTTGGTTAATCGCAGAACCAACACCAACACCAGCTGCACCAGCGGCGATCGCTAATGGTGCTGTGACGCTAGAAATGCCGGAAGCACACAATACGGGTACTGAAACTGCACGGGAAATCTCAAAAGCTGCTGCCAAGGTGGGGGCAGCTTTTTCAATTAAGCCCAAGGTTCCGGGATGTGCTGGGTTGCTGCTGGTGCCACCTTCGGTTTGGATAATATCAGCGCCAGCTTTCACCAATTCCTCAGCTAGTTGTACCTGTTTATCTAGTTCTAGGATGTGGGGAACAGTCACAGATAGAGTGATTTCTGGCAGTAAGGCACGAGTTTGGTGAGTTAGTGCTAAAACTTCCTCAGCTTCAAATCTCCGTCCTTGAGCGTAGAAAGAATCAAAATTCCCGATTTCAATCAAATCTGCACCAGCTGCCACAGCTTCCACAAATTTTTCTGGCTCTACTGCTGATACGCAAATTGGTAAATTGGTTAACTTTTTCGCTAATTGTACTAAAGCAGCATCGGCAGCGATATCAACAAAAGTAGCACCGCCAAGATCGGCAGCTTTGATAGTAGCGGCGACGCGATCGCTATCAAAGTTATTTAAACCGCTGATCGCTTTCAGGACGCAGCGGTTGGCAAAAGCACGTTGAAGAGATGAATGCATTGTCATACTTCGTTTTTTGAAGCTACGAAAATTAGGTATATTCCAATACTGCTCGGTTAAGCATTTTTAACTCGGAATTGGGTTTGGGGAAAAGGTTAAAGGTTTTTTCTTTCCCCTTTCTCCTTCCCCTTTTCCCCTTAACCGACAAGTATTGAGGTATATTCTACCGTTCCTCACTTGTCATTTGTCATTTGGGGTTTGGCATTTGTCATTTCTCCGCGTCCCCATTCCCCAATTCTGGCGGGGTAGCTTAACTGTAAAAGTGCTACCTTTACCTAATTCGCTTTGCACATCTAAGCTACCGTGGTGTGCTTGGACAATTGCTTGAGCGATCGCTAATCCTAATCCAGAACCGCCAGTGGTGCGAGAGCGATCGCTATTCACTCGATAAAAGCGATCAAAAATTCGTGTCAACTCTTGTTGGGGAATACCAATGCCTGTATCT
The DNA here is from genome assembly GCA_034530615.2 of Aulosira sp. ZfuVER01. Classification (GTDB taxonomy): domain Bacteria; phylum Cyanobacteriota; class Cyanobacteriia; order Cyanobacteriales; family Nostocaceae; genus Aulosira. Next base: position 54,345 of record JAVRCV020000061.1, on the reverse strand, counting down.
TGCACCTGAATCACGGCATAATGGTCACTGCGGTCTAAGGAAACCGTTACTTTTCCGCCTGATGGGGTGTATTGAATGGCATTGACAATTAAGTTAGAAAACAAACGATAAAGCTGATCTTCATTGCAAATCACATTTAGTGGCTGGGAAACCCGGATTGAAGATGTGAGTTTAATATCGGCTGCGATCGCCAAAGCTGCAAATTCCTCTATTAAGTCGCTGATAATATCATCCAAACAGCAAATTTCACGTTGCAGTGGCACTGATTGACGATCCAGGCGAGTCAGCAGCAGTAAATCTGTCACTAAAGTTGTAAGTCGCTGATTTTGACGTTGTGTAGTTTGGAGAATTTCCCGCGCTTCTGTTTCATCTAGATGAGGCATCATCAGTGCTGATTCTACTGTCGCTTGAGTTGCAGCTAAAGGTGTCCGCAATTCATGTGCTGCATCAGCTGTAAATTGTTGGATTTGCCTATATGAGCGATAAATCGGTTGCATGGCTAATCCTGCTAACCACCAACTAGCAACACCAACCGAAAGCATTATGATTGGTAATCCAAATACTAAAGTGAGTTTTACCGCTACCAGATAACTCTTGAAATCCGCAAGACTTCGCCCTACTTGGATGTAACCCCAATCGCGATTTTCTTGGGTATGCAAAACAAAGGAAATTTGATGATACAAATTGCCTTTACTGTCTTTAAGAGTTTGCCAAAGTTCCTTGTTTAATGCTCTAGGTAACTCCTGTGGATGACTACCTGCTATAGCAATTAAGCGTCCTGAATTATCGAAAAAACGTACATAGTAATTGCTTTGATTGATAGCGCTTAAAATATGCCGCTTGGAATGTATTGTTTCTTGAATACAACTTTTACCAACTACGCAAATATTAGGTAAAAGTTGCTGTATTACTGGTTCCAATTGACCAGGTTTTTGTAGTTTCAGTTCAATAGTATCGTGTAAAGTTCCCGCCACAGACTCTAATTCTCGGTCTAATGTCATCCAATGGGCATGGGAGATTGCTCTGTAGATGCCAAATCCGCAGATGCTTAAAATTACAGCCATAACCAGCGCATACCACAGTGCTAAACGCAGGCGGGTTTGTTGAAATAGTTTATTTTGATTCATAACGAAGATATCATTAGCAGCCGTAGCCGTATCCAGGAAAATAACCTGGTGCGATCGCAAAGAGTAGGAAGCATCACAGTTCATTAAGTGGTTGATAATCATCAAAATAATATTTATATAGATAATTCTACGATTGCTACTACCTACGTCTTCATTATCAGATTTTACGCATTTAATTAATAACTAGTATTAATTCGGCTGTTGATAATCTTTTATAATGCTATATATGTTCTGGAGATTCACTAGACAACAGTAATTCAAAATGACAGAACATTGTACCGTGTCAGGCTGCAACCAGTTAGTTTCAAAGCCAGGTTACACACTGTGCTACAAGCATTGGAAAGCAAATAATTTAAAAGTAAACAATTCTCTAGGTTCTAAAGCTGTTTCTCCTCACCTTAATTCTCAGCCTCCCTCATCTACCTTTACATTGCTATCAGCTACCAAAATCAGTGAGCGACTTGGTTTGTCTAGGAATGCTATTAATCCTATACTTGCTGAACTCGGATTATTAGATAAAGTTCAGAATGGTTGGTTAGCTACACGTTTAGGGCTGAGTTTTGGGGCAGTTCAAAAGTATGATGGCAAAGAGAATAAGCCTTACGTTATCTGGACGGAAGAAATATTTAATAATCAAATCTTCATTGACTCATTTCGCAAAGTAAGTGAACATGATGCAGAATCTAAATCAAACACTGATAACGGAAAGTTAGAGTTTCGTGAGAAGTTTCATGCGGGAAATTATCGCGCAACAGACGGACATTGGGTTCGTTCAAAAGCTGAGTTATCAATCGATAATTGGCTATATATGGCTGGTTTAGTTCACGCCTATGAACGAAAACTCCCTGTTGAAGAAGAAATTTACTGTGATTTTTATATCCCTTCAGGTAGAGTTTATATTGAGTATTGGGGCTATGAAGACGATCTAGAATATCTATCACGTAAAAGAGAAAAGCAGCGTATTTATCAAAAATATGAGTTCAATTTGATTGAACTTACTGATGAACATATTAAGAATCTTGACGATCACTTACCAAAAATGCTTAGAGGTTTTGGTATTGTTGTGAACTAGAAGCTTGGTATGGTTCTGTAAGATTCAAACGATATCCCATACCATGCAAAGTTTCAATCATGTTTTCACAACCACTATTAGCTAGTTTGCGACGCAGCAAACGCATTTGTGCTGCTACAACATTACTAACTGGTTCTGCGCTGACTTCCCAAAGCTGATTGCGAATTTGTTCTGTGCTGACAATTTGGTTTGGGTGCTTCATAAAATATTCTAGTAGCTGAAATTCTTTATTTGTAAGAGGAATTTCCTGTTTATTTCCCGCAGCATTTTGACTGACAACTAAATTGTTACCATAATCGAGAGTTAAACTGCCAACAGTTAATTCTTGTGGCTGAAATTGAGGCGATCGCCTCTGTAATGCTCGCAATCTTGCTAATAATTCCGCCATGCCAAATGGCTTGACTAAATAGTCATCTGCACCAGCATCTAGCCCAGCAACTTTATCTTCCATGCTGTCTTTGGCTGTGAGCATTAACACAGGTAAAGGATTTTTATGATGGCGTAGGCGTTTGCACAATTCTAATCCTGATATTCCTGGTAGCATCCAATCAAAAATACCTAGTGTATATTGTGTCCAGCTATTTTCTAAATATGCCCATGCATCGTTACCATCGACTACCCAATCTACTAAATATTTATGTTGGGTAAGAGTTCGCTTAATAGCACCGCCTAAATCTGCTTCATCTTCTACTAGTAGTACTCGCATATATTAATTGTTGACTGTTGGCTGGGAGCATTGAAGTAAATGGGGAATGCTGTGTGCTAATTTAACGGTGTTTGGTACGCGCAGGCTGAAGCTAAAAATTTCAAGGTGGAAGCTGTTATACCAATTCAAAATTCAAAATTCAAAATTCAAAATTAAGAAATTGAGACTCAGCAAAGGTTCCAGAGTTTGCGTCTGCATCATATTTTTAGTGAAATTGTATTACAGTCTAGGGTAAACACGAAAAAGTGAAAGCGGGAGCTACTGTAGGTTGCGTATAAGCCGCAAACGTCAACCCTGAAGTTAATTCAGACTACGCGAAACACGGAAACGTCAACCCTGAAGTTGATTCAGGGAACCCTGAAGTTAATTCAGACTACGCGAAACACGGAAACGTCAACCCTGAAGTTAATTCAAAGAACCCTGAAGTTACTTCAGACTACGCGAAACACGGAAACGTCAACCCTGAAGTTGATTCAGGGAAGACGGAAGTTGCTTCAGACTTACCCAACACACCGCCTAAAGGCTGAAGCCACTGGCTCTAGTGACAAAAGCCTGCCAAAGCAGGCTTTGTTCGTGTAGCAATACACTTCTAGGGTATTGATTAAAAAAGTGGGATGCTCCCACATTTAACGATTAAAATTAAACCGCCCATCTACTTTTTTACCTTTAATATCTGCATTAATTTTCACCTGATACTGACCAGTTAAACTTTCTTTTAATAAACCTGTGTAATGCTTATCTTGGGCATCATAGGTAAAGGGAACTGTCTTTTGTTTACCATCAGGTAACTGAACTTGAGCCGTAACTTTGGCATCAGGTATGGCTTCATGATTGTCGCCTTTTTGTACATAGAAATCCATGTGAGTTGTATTAGCTTCTTTCTCTGGAACAAACTCTAAATGGTAAGCTCCTGTTTCTACAACTTGACCGCCATGAGATTTACCATGTTGCCCTGCTGTTGTAGTAACAGATGTAGCTGAAGGCTGAGTATTGGCGCTAGAGGTAGCTGGCTTATTTTCTGTATTAGCTGCTGGTTGATTATTACTACAAGCTCCTAAAAAAATTAACCCGATACTTCCTACAATCATCAAGCTAGATTTGAGCGAATTCATAGATTTAATCCTCAATTAAATTCATTATTTTGGTAACAAAATTTTGCCAAACTTAGCATATAACGCAGGTATAACTACCAATGTCAATGCTGTAGAGGTAACCAAACCACCCAACACCACTATGGAAAGCGGTTGTAATATTTCCTTACCAGGGCCGCTGTCAGCTATTAAAGGTGCTAATCCTAAAGCTGAGGTAAAAGCTGTCATCAAAATGGCGTTTAGTCTTTCCATTGAACCTTTGATTAAAGTTTCTTTCAAAGGCATTCCTTCGGCAAATTTATTATTGTAGTTATCTACTAGTAATAGACCATTGCGGGTAGCAACTCCAAATAGAGTGACAAAGCCAACTAAAGAAGCAATAGAGATAATACCGCCAGATAAAGCTACTGAAAATACTCCTCCTACTAATGCCAAAGGTAAGTTAATCATAATCATGGCAGTAGAAGGAATAGATTTGACAGAAATGTACATAATAACTGCGATGGCAACAAAGGCGATCGCACTCGAAATTAAAATATTTTGCGTGGCTCGTTCTTGTGCCTCAAATTGACCTGCATACTGGATATAGTACCCAGGAGGCGGATGTACTTGTTGATTTACTTTCTCTTGAATTTCATTCACAATCGAGCGCAAATCTCTACCACTAGTATTAGCAGATACGACAATTAAACGCGAGACATTTTCCCGATTAATCGTATTTGGTCCTGTGCCGTTTTCAATTGCAGCAACTTGTGCTAAAGGAATCTTTTGCCCGTTAGGAGTATCAACTAATAAATTACGAATTGTATCCAAATTTTGCCGGGCATCTGGCTTTAACCAGACAAGCAAATCAAAGGTTTGTTGTTTATCTAAAATTTGGGATACTACTCTGCCATTGAGAGCAGTTTCAATAATTTGGGAAATTTTTCCGACTGTTAAACCATATCGAGAAGCATCCGTGCGATTAAATTTAATTTGTATTTGTTCAATCGGTACTTGAGGTTCAAGTTGTAAATCGACAATGCCGTTTACAGTTTTCATTACCTCATTTACCTGACTTCCAAGAGTGCGGAGTTGTGCTAAATCGGAACCGAAAATTTTAACTGCGATCGCACTTCTTACCCCAGATAATACCTCATCCATCCGGTGCGAAATAAAACCACCAATATTTGGCGCGACTCCTGGTAATTTAGCAAATTCCTGCCGCAGCTTTTTAATTGTCCCTTCCCTATCTTTTATAGCTTCGCGGCTTAACTCAATATCCACATGTGCCAAATTTACCCCAGCTGCATCGCCATCCCCAGGCGCACGTCCAGAACGCAACTGTACGTAAGGAAATCGTGAATCGCCTTTCAGTGCTTCCTGAATTGCATATCCCGCCGCATTGGTAGCTTCCAAAGATACACCAGGATAGAGAGTGATGGTATTTACTAAAGTTTGCTCTTGAAACTCTGGCAAAAACACTCTGCCGAAAGCCGGAGCGATCGCGATCACTGCTACTGTACTAGCAGTAGCTATGGCTAAAATAATTCCCGAACGCCGCAACGAAAATGTTAACAGCGGATAATACAATCGCTTAAAAAATCTTGCTACCCAAGGTTCGCTTTCTGGCAAGTGACCGTAAGGTAATAGAATTGCACATAAAGCCGGAGTTATCGTCAAAGCAGTGAGAGTCGAAGCAATTACTGCTGCCATGTAGCCTAACCCCATTGGGATAAAAATGCTACCTTCTACACCCCCTAAGGCAAACACAGGAGTAAAGACAACAATAGTAATTATCGTCGCTCCAAATACAGAATCCCGTACCTCTTGACAACCATCAAATACTACATCTAAAACTGGTCGAGGATTGGGAGAATATTTATTTTCTCGCAAATTGCGGTAGACATTTTCGGCATCAACAATCGCATCATCAACTGCTGAACCAATGGCAATACCTAACCCTCCCAAAGTCATAGTATTTAAACCTTGTCCTAACCAATTTAAGAGCCATATCCCTATTAATAAAGATAAAGGAAGCACACTTAAACAGATAGCAAGATTACGCCAATTCATTAAAAAAGGAATTAGGATAAAAGCAACAATAATACTGCCTTCTATTAAAGCGTCTCGTAGATTTTCAATCGAAGCATCAATATAGTTTTCCTGACGAAATGTCGGGGTAACTTTGATATCTTTGGGTAAGCCCGCTTTAAGTTCTGCGATCGCTTGTTCTATAGCACGGGTAACGGTAGGAGTATCGGCTTGAGGCTGTTTATTTATCATGATGATGACTGCCTTTTCACCGTTAAAACTGCCATCACCTCGTTTAATAGCTGCCCCAATTTGCACGTTAGCAACATCAGATATTTTTACTGGTGTACCATTGCGGGCAGTAATCGCAGATTGCTGTAATTCTTCTATAGACTCAATCCTGCCAATACCGCGAATTAATTTTTCTCGGTCAGGGGTAATTAAATAACCACCAGGAGCATTAATATTAGCAGCAGCAGTTGCTTCTTCGACATCTGCTAACGTGACATTAAATGCTTTTAATTTCTCTGGATCGACTAATACTTGATATTGGCGAATATCACCGCCATAAGCTACAACCTGACTCACACCAGGAACAGCCAAAAGCCGATTTGTAACTTGCCAATCGACAAGCCGCCGTACTTCCATTAAAGGTGTAGTTTGGGAGGTGAAAGCATATTGCAGTACAGTACCGATAGGGGAACTAGTGGGAGAAATTTGTGGCGTTTCCACCCCTGCTGGTAACTTACTTTGTGCTTGTTGCAATCGTTCTGTTACCAACTGGCGAGCTTGATAAATATCCCTTCCCCAATCAAAAATGATGTTGACAACAGAAATTCCTGCGGCTGAAGATGAACGTACAGCAGTCACCCCAGGAGTACCATTAATTGAACTTTCCACGGGTAAAGTTACCAGAGATTCCACTTCTTCAGGCGCGAGTCCTGGTGCTTCAGTTTGAATTTCAACTTGCGGTGGTGCAAAACTAGGGAAAACATCCAGAGGCATTTGAATAATAGTGCGAAATATCCCAATCATCAGAATAATTGCACCCAGAACCACTAGCCAACGGCGAGCGATCGCCCACTTAATAATCGCACTAAGCATCTTTATACCAATTCAAAATTCAAAATTCAAAATTCAAAATTAAGAAAGCTAAACATAATAAAGGTTTGGGAGTGTATATCTTTCGTGATAATTTTTAAATTGCTATTATCTTTCAATTGTGATTTCTGAATCCTGATTTGCTATGTGATGGTTATCAACCCAATCTGGCGATACATCTGCTGGCGCTATAGTTAGTTGATGTTGATGTTTGCTGCGACGACCAGACCAGAAAGCACCAGCCATAAAGGCTACACCAAAGAGTGCAGCTCCTCCGCCAACTCCCATCCACAAAGGAACTGAAGGATTAGAAATTGCTTGTTTCTCCTCTGCTCCTCTGCTCCCATGCTCCTCTGCTTTCCCACCTCCCCGCAGAGATTGTGCGTACAGTTGCGGAGCGCGTTGTGTAACTATTAAATCGCCCTCAAATAAACCAGTTTTGACCTCTACCATGTCACCAGAGGTTTGACCTAAGCTAACTTCCACAGGCTGATAAGCGTCGCCATTTTGCAGATAAACCTGTTTCTTACCATTTGCTTCCACTACCGCCGCACTAGGGATAGCTAAAATAGCTGATGATGTTTGGTCTGTTAACACTTCCAGTTCGGCAAACATTCCTGGTTTGAGAAGTCCGCCAGAGTTCTCCAGTTCGGCTTGTACTGGTACAACTCGCGTGTCTCCTTCCACAACAGAGCCAATCCGGGTAATTCTTCCGGTGAAAGTACGGTTAGGCACAGCAGCAACTTTAATACTTACCCGTTGACCAATCCTGACTTTGTTTAAATCCTTTTCATAAATATTCGCTGTGGCAAAAACGCGACTGTCATTGACAATGGTCATTAATTTGCCACCTGTATCCTCAAAAGATTGACCAAGGGTAACTTCGCGATCGGCAACCTTCCCAGAAATTGGTGATACCACCGTCACCAGTCCTTGAGCATTGGCGCGGGTTCCCAATTGCGAGAGCCGAGTTTGATAAGTGGTATTACTAAGTTGAATGCGTGATTTTGCCACCTGAACTGCTGAAGCCGCACGTTTTAGTTGATTTTCAGCTTCGATAACTTCCCGACGACTGTTAGCTTTGGTGAGTTCAGCCTTAGCTTGAGCTAGCTGGGTTTGCGATTCTAGAGCTGTGCGTTGTGGTAAAGCACCAGCATTGGCTAACTGTTTATCTTTGTTGTACTTTTCTTGAGCAAATGCTACTTGAGTCTGCGCTTGAGCGATTTCAGATGCGGCTATTTGTTGATAGCGATCGCGGTTTTGTTGCCCTAATTTTAAATCAGCTAAAGCTTGTTGCAAATCCGCCTGACCCTCTGCCAGTTTTTCTTGGGAATTAACCCGCAGTTCCACCAAATCTGGGCTAGATACAATCGCTACAGGTTGACCTTTTTTGACTGTAGCGCCTGGTTCCACCAACAACTCCACCACTTTCGCCTTGGCAATTGGGGTATTTACTTCAACTTTTTGACTGGGTAGAGTTTCAATTTGTCCCGTAGTTTTAATCCCCACAGCTAGCGGCTGACGTTTAACTGGCTCAACTTTAATTCCTAGACGTTTAGCTGTTTGATCATCAACTTGAATAGGAGTAGCAGTTTGAGTTGCTTCACTTGCTGCATGAAATTCATTACCATGTCCGGCATGGGCTAAAACTACTGCGGGATTGGCTAATATCAGCAGACTCAGTAGTGTGCCCGAAACAGAACGAATTGCTGTAGGTGGTTGGAAACGCAGAGGTTTGGACATCGCTATCAGGAATTTTTCAGTATGGGAGTGTAAACAAAGCTAGCTGTGTTCACCTGATTTCCAGTCTTTCATCTCAAAATGAAATTGTGATGAAATTGAAAAATGACAAACTATAAATAAGATGCAATGTCTGGTAGGGGCACGGCACCGATAAAATTATTGGAGGAGCCGAAAGATTATGGACGCCGTGCCCATACAATTCGTTTTAACACCAAGCCTATAAAGTTATAGAGGATACCCACCCTACACAAATACATTGTTAATGCATCGGTCTGTATTGTTAAAACGTCGGCTTGTATTGTTAATGCATCAGCTTGCAACAAGAAATTAAAAACAACCGCCAAGAAAACCTAGACTTACTTTTTGTACCAAGCTTTTCGCCACTGTTTCATTTGGTTAATTTCAGCATCTTGTGCTTTGATAATCGCTTGAGCTAAGTTCTTAATTTCCGATCGCTGAGATTTTTGCAAAGCATCTTTAGCCATAACCACGGCTGCTTCATGGTGTGGAATCATGGCGTTGATAAAGCGTAGGTCAAATTCTGCATCAGCAGCGCCTAAGTCCATGTTCATCATCATGGCTTGCATTTGCTCGGATGACATCTCCATCATCTGACCCTTGTGAGCATCATAAGCCATTGGTTTATCTCCAGCTTTGGGATACCAGGCTGTGCGCCAGCTTTTCATCTGGGTAATTTCTTGGTTCTGTGCTTTGATAATGTCGTCTGCTAGCTTTTTAATTTCTGGGCGTTTTGATTTTTGCTGTGCTTCCTTAGCCATGAGGGTTGCGCCCTGATGGTGCGGAATCATTGCATCAATGAAGCGTAAATCATAGTTAGCATCGGCTGGGCCTAAATCCATCGCCATGTTGTGGTTCATACCACTGTGATCCATTCCACCATGCTGGTTGAGCGGTTGTTTGTCGCTAGTATCAGTGGCAGTAGTAGTAGCGTTTGGTGCTTGGCTTTGGGAAGTATTTGTAGAACAAGATGTTAACAGACTACTGGAAAAAGAGGCGATCGCTATCAAGCTTAATACCAAAAAGTTGTGTTTCAGATTAGGGAGTTGCATAAGGATGATTTCAATAGTGTCCTGATTTCATTAAGCAATCTCTAGTTGGGTGGAGAGTCAAGCCCTCCGGTAATTTTTCCTGAGATAATTGCTGACAACGTGGCTTTTGCACTCAAGTACATAGTTTGACAGCCAGAAATGAAATTAGAGTGAAATCAACGCTGAGTGCTTATCTTGCACAAATCTGAATAAGAAAAAAAACTACAGATAAATATCGGTGTTTATCTGTGGTTAAATATCCAAAAAATCTACGGCAATTGCCAAATATTGATAGTCTTATCCTTACTACCGCTAACTAAAGTTTTACCACCGGGATTAAAAGCAACTGCGTAAACTTCGGCTGAATGACCTTTAAAAGTCTGTATTGCCTCTCCTGTATTTAGCTGCCAGACTTTCACAGTTTTATCATCACTAGCACTAGCAATATACTCGCCATTAGGGCTAAAAGCGATCGCATTCACATCGGCTGTATGTCCTTCAAAGGTGCGGATGTGTTTACCTGTATTCAGGTTCCACAGTTTAATGGTTTTGTCATCGCTGGCGCTGGCTAACAACTGGCCATTGGGGCTGATAGCTAAGGCGTTAACATCGAGGGAATGACCGCGAATAGGATGTATTTCTTTACCTGTTTTTAGCTGCCAAATTTTGATAGTTCTATCTGCACTAGCACTGGCAATTTTCTCACCATTGGGGCTGATGGCAACAGATAAAACTTCCCCTGTATGCCCCTTGAGTGTGCGAAGTTCCTTTCCTGTAGCGAAATCCCAGATTTTAATAGTTTTATCGTAGCTGCCACTGACAACAGTTTGACCATCTGAGCTAATGGCAACAGAATTTACCAAAGCCTGATGCCCTTTGAGGGTGCGAATTTCCTCTCCGGTGCTGAGATTCCAGAGTTTGATAGTTTTGTCTTGATAACCTGCGATCGCACTTTGACCATCTGGGCTAATCGCTACAGTATACACCCAGCCCGAATTTGCTTTGAGGGTGCGGACTACTTGTTTTTGCTTGAGGTTCCAAATTTTAACAGTACTATCATCGCTACCGCTAGCTAATATTCCTTCTTGTCCAATAGCGATTTGAGGTAGTGGCAAACTTGCGACGTTTGTTTGCTGACTTTGAGATGCAGGATAGGCAGGTAAGGGGCTAAAAGCTACGGAATTAACTTCGCCTTTATGTCCGGTAAGGGGCAAATTGCGCCAATGCATATATACCCCTAATCCCACAAGCAGGGCGACACCCCCCATTATTAATTGATAAGGTAACTGGAATTTGGGCTTAATTATGCTGCTAATAGTAGTTGAAGGGGTCAGGCTAATCTTTGAAACCTTTGGCAGAACTACACGATCCTGTGGTACAGCAGCTTGTAGTGGTTGGTTAGGCAAATTTTCCAGAACTGCATCTGCTGACTGATAGCGCTGTTCAAGCTCTTTTTGTAATAACTTATCTAACACCTGCTCTAATTTTGCAGATATGGGAGACTTGAGATGTTCTCGCCAACTTTTCACCCAGCCATAGCCTGTTTCCATATACAAATGAGATGGCTGAATTCCCGTCAACAGCGAAAAGCAAGTCACTCCTAAACTGAATAAGTCGCTAGCTGGGTAAGCAAAACCATACTTCATTTGTTCTAGGGGTGCGTAACCATAAGAACCAATGCTTGTACCTGTCTGTTCTACAGAATTTGCTGTTAACTGCTTGGCGACACCAAAATCAATCAACACCAAATTCCCCCCGGTTCCTTTGGATGAGTGGGGGGAGCGACGCATAATGTTATCTGGTTTAATATCGCGGTGAATTACCTGATTTTCGTGGACAAATTTCAATACAGGAAGTAATTTACCTAAAACTTCCCAAATTTTTGTTTCGTTAAAAGTTCCCTGCTGTATCAACTCCTGCCTTAAACTTTGTCCTTGGATGAACTGTTGTACCAAATACAAATACCGATCTTCACCAAAGTAAGCATACAAAGTGGGTATTTGGGGATGCTCTCCTAATTGTTGCAAACGCCGTGCTTCTTCGTGAAACAGTTCTGTGGCTTTATGCAAGGCGTTAGTTCCTTGGATTTGCGGCGCTAGCTGCTTGACAACACAATGTTCTTTGAGCTTATCTTCATCTTCTGCTAAGAAAGTTCTGCCAAATCCACCGCCTCCCAGTGGTTGAATAATCCGATAGCGATTCCGCAGCAAGGGTATAAGTTTTGTCCCACAACTTTGACAGAAATGAGTATCATCTGGGTTGATGGGGTTATAGCAACTGGGATTGAGGCAGTAGCTCGTAGCTAAGTATCTATCAGCCATGTGATCTATGATAAATACTTCCTGTGCATTTATTCGTATTGGCGATCGCTATTTTATTAAAAATCCCACCAAAGTAGACTGCCGCAAATTTACGAAAATGTTAAATTTATCAGAGCAATACCCTGACTCAAGCACTGATAAGCTGTTCCACATTATTTAATTTGCATACAGTCAGTAGCCAAATACCTATTAAATATAGGTTTTGAATTTTGCGGAAAGTCTGAGCGGAGGTTTCCTCCGATCAGAACTTTCCAAGACGAATTTTGAATTTTGAATTGCTTAACATGGACCCTATCTCCGCTACCATCGGCTTTATTGTGGGCTTAATCGGCTTTATTGCTAGCACGGTGCAAGTTCTAGACTACATAGATAAACGGCGTGAGAGACAGCTAGCAGTTGAACAAGTAGACAAGACAAAACCTACTCCACAGTTAAAACCTCAAACCTCACATCGCGTTGATTGGGGTGAGGCTGTTGATGTATCAGTTTTTTATGGACGCGCTGAAGAACTTGCCAAACTAGAAAATTGGGTTTTGCAAGAACGCTGTCGTATAGTGGCGGTGTTGGGGATGGGGGGAATTGGCAAAACTTCTCTATCTATTAAGCTGGCGCAAAAGATTCAAGGGGAATTTGACTATGTAATCTGGCGCAGTCTGAGAAATGCGCCACCCATCCAAGATATTCTGGCAGAATTGATTAAGTTTATCTCTCACCAACAGCAAATCGATTTACCGCAGGATGTGGGAGAGAGAATTTCGTTACTTATTGAATATCTCCGTTCATCACGCTGTCTGCTGATACTAGATAATGCTGAGTCAATTTTTCAATCAGGTGCTTTAGCCTATCGCCAAGACTATGAAGCCTACGGCGAACTTTTCAGACGCATTGGCGCTACCAATCATCAAAGTTGCTTAATCCTTACCAGTAGAGAAAAACCCCAAGAAGTTGCTGCGTCAGAGGGCGAAACTTTACCAGTACGTGCTTTGCAACTCACTGGGTTAAAAGCAGTAGACGGAGAAGAAATCTTTCATACTCAAGGACTTTCAGGTACAGAACCAGAACAAGTTAAACTTATTGAATTTTATAAAGGTCATCCCTTAGCATTAAAAATAATTTCCACGACAATTAAAGAATTATTTGATAGTAGTATTTCAGCATTTTTATCACAAGATACTGTAGTTTTTGGGGGAATTCGTCAGCTTTTAGATCAGCAATTTCACCGCCTATCAGATTTAGAAACAGAGGTGATGTATTGGCTGGCAATTAATCGCGAACCTGTGGGAATTGCAGAATTACGCGAGGATATTGTTGCCCTACAATCGCAATCTAATTTGGTTGAGGCGTTGCAGTCATTAGTTAGACGATCGCTGATCGAGAAAAGTAATGCTCTGTTTACCCTGCAACCTGTGGTAATGGAATATTTGAGCGATCGCTTAATTGCAGAAGTAGCTGAAAATATCATTGGTGGGGAAATTGCCTTGTTCAATCGCTATGCTTTGATGAAAGCGACTGCCAAAGATTACATTCGAGAAGCCCAAATTCGTCTCATCATTAAACCCCTGGTTGAAAGGTTACTTGATTTACTGGGAAGCAATAAAAAAATTGAAAAAAAGTTAACTGAAATACTCTCAACATTACAGGAAAAATTTCCCCATCAACCGGGATATATAGGCGGTAATATTTTAAATTTGCTATGCTACCTGCAAACAGATTTAAGCAATTATGATTTTTCTCAACTCACACTTTGGCAAGCATACCTAAAGGGCGAGAATTTGCAGCAGCTAAACTTAGCTAATGCGGCTTTCGATAGGTCAGTTTTTACTGATATTTTGGCGACTATTTTCTCAGTCGCCTTCAGTCCCGATGGCAAGATTTTAGCTACAGGTGATGCTAATGGCGAAATTCGCCTATGGCAAATAGAAGATGGTCAACAAATTTTAATTTGCAAAGGTCATACAGGTTTTGTCCGGTCAGTCGCATTTAGCCCTGATGGGCAAATTTTAGCCAGTGGTAGCGTTGACCAAACAGTAAAACTCTGGTCAGTCAAAGATGGGAAATGCATCCAAACTTTACAGGGACATAGCGATCGCATAGAGTCGATAGCATATAGTCCAGATGGTCAACTTTTAGTGAGTGGCAGTGTTGACCAAAGCTTGAGAATTTGGTCAGTGAATGACGGTAAGTGTTTGCAAGTTCTCCTAGGACATGCTCATACAATTTGGTCAGTTGCCTTTAGTCCTGATAGTCAAACTGTCATTAGTGGGAGTTTTGACAAAACAGTCAGACTTTGGTCAGTTAGTGACGGCCAATGTTTGCAAATCTTCCAGGGACATACTGATGGGCTGCGGTCAGTAGCATTCAGTCCTGATGGTAAGATTCTGGCTAGCGGCAGTCATGATGAAACAGTGAGGCTATGGTCGGTTAGTAATGGTAAGTGCTTGCAAGTTCTTCAGGGACATACCAATAGAGTTTTGTCAGTTAGGTTTAGCCCTGATAGTCAAACTGTAGCCAGTGGTAGTTACGACCAAACTGTGAGGCTATGGTCAGTTAATGACGGTGAATGTTACCAAATTCTCCAAGGACATAGCGATCACGTCTGGTCAGTTGCATTCAGCCCCGATGGTAAAATTTTAGCTAGTGGTGGTTATGACCAAACAATGAGGCTGTGGTCAGTCAGTGATGGTCAATGCCTCAAAGTTTTTCAAGGCTACCTTAATGATGTAGAATCAGTAGCCTTCAGCCCCGATGGTCAATCTTTAGCCAGTGGTGGTTTCGACCAAAAAGTCAGGCTTTGGACACTCAGTAATAATCAATGCCGCAAAACTTTAAACGGACATACTCAGCAAGTACGGTCAGTTGCTTTCAGCCCTAATGGAGAGATTTTAGCTAGTTGTAGCTATGACCGCACAATCAGGTTATGGTCGGTTAGAAATGGTGAGTTTCTGAAAATTTTAGCAGAACATACTCATAAAGTCGGGTCAATAGCATTTAGCCCTGATGGTGACATCTTAGCCAGCGCCAATTATGACAGCACAATCAGGCTATGGTCTGTTAATAATGGTAAGTGTCTGCAAGTTTGGCCAGAAAATAGCAATCAGGTATGGTCAGTAGCATTTAGTCCCAATGGACAAATTATAGCTAGCGCTGGTTATGACCTAACAGTTAGGTTGCGGTCAGCCAATGATGGCAAATGCTTCCAAGTTTTACAAGGACACACTGGCCCAGTTGGGCCAATATCATTCAGTCCAGATGCTCAACTTTTAGCTAGTGGCGGTAATGACCAAACAGTCAGGCTATGGTCACTCAAAGATGGTAAATGCCTGAAAATTTTTCAAGGACACACTAATTGGATTTGGTCAGTAGCATTTAGTCCCGATGGTAAAACCTTAGCCAGTAGCGGTGATGACCAAACAGTCAGGCTATGGTCAGTCAATGACGGCAAATGCATCCATACTTTACAAGCACATACTAATAGAGTTTGGTCAGTTGCATTTCATCCCAACGGTCAAACCCTAGCTAGCGGTAGCGGCGATGGGACAATAAAATTATGGAATGTCAACACAGGTGAATGCTTCAAAACCCTGCAAGTTGAAAGACCTTATGAGGGTATGAATATCACCGGAGTGACAGGTTTAACCGCAGCACAGATAGCCACACTGAAAGCACTGGGTGCAGTAGAAAATTAAAGCGAAAGATTTATCTTTGATACTCGTGAATGAAGCTCGGAACTCCATTAATGAGGCTTTTTGCTCCATTAATGAGGCTTTGATACTCAATATAGGCGATCGCAAACTTAAAAATTGTCTTTTCAACCTTTAAAATGCAGCCTTGTAGGGATAAAGATATGATTGGTGTTAACTACCAGATAGGAGAGTAAAAGACAGGTGAAGGTAGAATCCATCTCCATTGAAAACTTCAAAAAATTTGGAGCTTTGACAGTTTCTTTTAAAAACAAAACTCTTAATGAAGCCAGCGATCGCTTCCTAATTTTAGGAGACAATGGTTCTGGCAAGACGACATTGTTACAGGCAGTTGCCCTGCCATTAGCACTAGCAACTGGAAGGATTCAGAGCTTTTCTGAGTTTGATTGGATTGGATTTCTACCAGGACGCTACTGGCGATGGGGAACCCCAAGAATTGAATTGGAGATATCTTTTGAACAAGAAGAACTGGAAGCAACTCGTGAAATTGCTAAAAGATGGTATGAGTCACAGCCACAGGAGTTTCGTTCAGATCGAGACTTTGTAACGCCAGGCAACAGCCATATAGTCAAAGTTGTACTAAGTGGGGATTACTGGAAAGCTGGCAATACACCCCAGGAACGTGCTCAATTCCGCGGACGCTACTATGCACAATGGTTTATCAATCGAGGCGATCAATCTGTTCGCCATTATTTCTCTAAACTTCCAGGAGTTTTTTGGTTTGATCAATTTCGTAATTTGGGATCGAATACTAACCAAGAAGGAGGAGAAAGTGCCAAAGACTTTAGCAGTGGAATTTCTTTTGAGTCAGGTGTTGGTCGTTTACGGCAATATCTGATTGAGTGGAGACGTAAGCAAGAAGCTGGCATCAGTTCTGGGAATAATTACCTCAGTCAGTTAGAACGACTATATAAAAAGATATTCCCCGATCGTTCCTTTTGGGGTCTAGAAAATTTACCGAGTATAGATTCGCCTACAGAAGAGAGTACGTACTTCCTCTTGAGTGATGGAAATCGCACCTATGACCTTGTTGAAATGTCTGCAGGTGAGCAATCAATCTTTCCAATCCTATATGAGTTTGTTAGACAGCAAATTGCATACTCAGTTGTACTAATTGATGAAATAGACTTGAATTTGCATCCCCCAACAGCCCAATTTTTGATTGGTCAACTACTTAAGATTGAGCCAACTTGCCAGTTTCTTGTCACAACTCACTCCGAAACTGTCAGCAATGTCATTGGTCAAAGCGACACATATCGCCTATCAGAGGGAGTATTGTGTCTGTAAACGTTATTTACTGTGAAGGCAACTCTGGAAGCTACGATATAAGAGTTATTCGTCAACTTCTGCCCAAATGTGAGATTCGCCCCCTCGGTGGAAGAAATTTTATAGAGAAAATTATCGCCGACAGAGTAATCAATCCAAATCTAGCTGGAATAGTTGATCGAGACTTTGACGATTATGACTTCACGCCAACAAACTCACCGCTTTCTTACAATTATCAAGGAGTATATGTGGGTTGGAAGTGGCAAAGAAAAGAAATAGAAAATTATTTGATTGATCCAGTAGTTATGCAAAATGCTTTAGGAACCAAAGCACCACCTATAGAAGTTTACAATGAAGCTCTCAATCAAGCTGCAACAGAAATTGCAAAGTACACAGCAGCTCGTACTGCCCTAGCCTGCTTTAAATTCAAAAACTTTTGGGGCGAGCAAATTACGCAAGTCTTTGGATCAGATCATTTTTTCCCCAGACGATTAAACTCTGAGGCTTGTAGGGAAAACATACGGCAAATAGTTCAGCAGAACAGAGGGGATCGTATTGTTACACCAGAAAACGTTTTAAATAAATTTGAAGAGTTGCTTCCTTCATTTAGTTCTGGTGGATTTCGGTTTGAAAATTACTTGACCTTTTTTGCAGGCAAAGACTTACTGTGGATGATGCGGAATCAACTAACTAAATTTGGATTTGAGCCAACTAACCCAGCGGTTAGAAGTCCAATTCCTGTTTTTTTAGAAAAAATTGTTTCAAGAATAGAACGAGCGGAAAATGTTTGGACTTGGCTTCCAGAATGGAAAACGTTAAGAGAAGAAATTATTAATGTCAATTTTTAATATTACGTCGGTTCATATAAAAAACGATCGCCCAACAAAGAGCGATCGCGCTGATTTTTCAACAGATAATAGAGGTCGAAAAGCTTACTTCATTGTTGCCAAAACTGGAGCTAACTCAGTCTCTGCAATCTTCGGAGCTAAGAATCCATTAGCATAAACGCGGGGATTCGATTCCGAGATGACGGTATATGATTGGCGAACTTGAGCATTGACTGCCACAGTCTTCACATCGTACATCTGCATCGCTACTTTGGGGTAGAAACCAATGCCAACAATCAGCACGATAAAACAGGCAGCAATAAACACTTCCCTTGGACTTGCATCTCTATATACTGCTTCGGTAGGGACAACGCAGTCTGTTCCAAAACAAACCGCTTCTTCAGCTTCTTGATACTTCCAGCTTGCATCTCCAAGGTCACAGTTAGGTGCTTTACCAGTGCCGTAAAATACTTGTCGCAGCATGGAAAGTAGATAGATTGGTGTGAGGATAACTCCCACTGCGGCTAAGAAAACTGTGACTGTGCAGAAAGTCGAACTGTAAACGTCACTAGTAGTCAAACCAACGAACACCGAAAGTTCGCCAGCAAAGCCACTCATACCGGGGAGAGCCAACGAAGCCATCGCACCGATTGTAAACAGAGCAAATACTTTGGGCATCGCTTGACCGATACCACCCATATCTTCCATTGACATGGTGTGGGTACGGTCATAAGTCACCCCTGCCAAGAAGAACAGCACTGATGCAATCAAACCGTGAGAAATCATCTGCAACATTGCGCCGTTGATTCCTAAATCGGTGAAGGACGCAATCCCCAGCAGTACAAATCCCATGTGAGAAATTGACGAATACGCCAAGCGCCGCTTCATGTTGGTCTGAGCAAAGGAGTTCAACGCACCATAGATAATGTTGACAACGCCCAGAATTGCTAAAACAGGTGCAAAGTAAACGTGTGCGTCAGGTAGAAGTTCAAGGTTTAAACGAATTAACCCATATCCGCCCATTTTCAGCAACACACCCGCCAAAATCATCGAGACAGGAGCCGATGCTTCACCGTGAGCATCTGGCAACCAGGTGTGGAGAGGGAAAATAGCCAGCTTGACACCAAAGGCAATTAATAATCCTGCATATAGTAGTAGTTCTAGACCAAGGGGAAAATCTTTCATCCCCAAAGCAGCGATATCAAAGGTCATCGTACCGCCACCGTAGAGCGCCATTGCCAGTGCTGCTACGAGAATAAATATAGAAGCGGCTGCGGTATATAACAAGAATTTTGTAGCTGCGTAGCGACGCTTCTGTCCACCCCAAATGCAGACGAGGAGGTAAACAGGAATTAGCTCAACTTCCCACATGATGAAAAACAGCAGCAAGTCTTGAGCAACAAACACCCCTATCTGTGCCGAATACAGCACCAGCATGAGAAAGTAGAATAGCTTCGGTCTGCGATCGACTTGCCATGCGGAAAACATTGAGAGTGTGGTGACAAATCCTGCTAGTAGCACCAGTGGAGCAGACAACCCATCGACTGATACAGCCCAGTTCAAACCTAACTGCGGCATCCAGGCGTAATTCTCCACGAGTTGAAAACTAGCACTGCTCGCATCGTAATGCTGCCAAAAGGCGTAGCACATCAAAATAAAGTCTGCGATACCTACACCAAAGGCATACCACCGCACGCGCTTGCCATCTTTATCAGGCAGCACAGGGATGAATAAGGAAGCAACCAGTGGCAGTAGAACAATCGCGGTAAGCCAAGGAAATCGATCCGCTATCATGTCAATGAGAAAAAATACTTATCTGTGAATACAGCCATTCTAATCGAATTTGTAAATAAATGTGAATAAGTATTTACTTCCGTAGACATAGAAAAATTTATATCGCTGGAGTTATGTAAAAGTACATAGGCAATGCATATTTTTGAGAAATTATCCAGATTGAAATATTTATTTATATTCCTTAAATTTTCTACAATAATTTAAGTACCAGAAACTTAACAATTATTTATGTCCTTATCAAATTCCCCATCCTACACTTCCAATCAAGTGCTGACTCCACCGACATGGAAAATTGAGCTGTTGTATGACAGTGAATGTCCTTTATGTATGCGCGAGGTCAATTTTCTGCAAAAACGAGATGCAGGACGAGGCTTGGTGAAATTTGTCGATATTGCAGACGATGATTATAACCCCGAAGCGCATGGCGGAGTAGACTTTGAAACCGCAATGGGGCGCATCCATGCAGTTTTACCAGATGGAACAGTAGTGCAAAATGTTGAGGTGTTTCGGCGTGTTTACGAAGTCTTAGGGATGGGTTGGGTTTATGCCATAACCAAGTTACCTGTTATTGGTGCGATCGCAGATTTTCTCTATGGAGTTTGGGCAAAATGGCGACTCGCTATCACCGGACGACCGAAGTTAGAGGATGTTGTCGCCCAGCGTCAAGAGCGACTTTGTAATACTGAGGGGCGCTGTCGGATAGATTAATAAGTAGGTTTTGAAACGCAGAGGGACGCAAAGTTAGCGCGGAGGAACGCAGAGTTTTTCTATAGCAATATGCTCAAAATGGAGTGTTTGCCTGTATTTGCAGGGTTTCTCCCAAGTGCGGATGCTGGAAGGAAAGTTCCCTTGCGTGCAAATATAAGCGACTGTCAAGTTGATTACCACCATAAAGGCGATCGCCTAAAATAGCTACCCCTAGCCCATCAGCAGCATGAACTCTTAACTGATGGGTGCGTCCGGTTAGCGGTGTAAACTCAACACGAGTATAGTTTCCCTCTCTAGCTAGAACTTGAAAATGGGTGATGCTGGGTTTACCGTATTCCCAATCAACTTGCTGATAAGGGCGATGATCGGGATTTCCCCAAAGTGGCAATTCAATTACACCTCGGTCAACGGTGACAATTCCAGAAAGTAGGGCTTCATATACTTTGTGTACTTGCTGAAGCTGAAATTGTACGCCTAGTTGGCGATAAGTTTGGCGATCGCGTGCTAATAACAAAATACCAGATGTGTCTCGATCTAGACGATGCACGGTATTGAGTGACATCCCATCCGGTAATAAATTTCGCAAACGACTAAGAACGCTATCTTGAGTATCAAAATAACGACCTGGAACTGATAGTAATCCTGTGGGTTTATTGACGGCAATTAACCATTTATCTTCGTAAATAATAGATAGTGTTTCGTCTTGATTTTGGTTAATAGATAAGAGAGTTGAAGATTTAATTTCTGAGAAACCTGATAACAAAAACCCCATCAATGGCTGACAGCGTTCTGCACAAGCACCGTAAAATCTTCCCGGAATTTTGTCTCCATCAGCAGACTTAGTTCCTAACCAAAATTCTGCCATTGCTAATGGTTTTAAATTATGGGTAGCCGCATATTGCAATAGTTTGGGGGCGCAACAGTCACCTGTACCAGTAGGTAAGCCTTGTGGCATTAATTGTTGTAGCGATCGCGTTTGTCCCAAAAAATTCATCAGGGTGTAAGCTGCGTGCATCTGTGCTTGGAGTTGGCGGGAAAGTTGTTTACGCTGTTGTTTAAGTTCTTCCATCTGCGTATCTGCTGCTGCGATTATCTGCTTGAGTGGCTGCAAAACTTCATTTTGCTGGCGTTTGAGTTGGCGTTGTTCAATTCCCTGCTGACGGCTTTCTTCATCAAGTTTTTCAATAGCAACAGTGAGTGTTTCGCCTGTGAGTGTCTCGCAGATTAGCTGACGTTGTTCTTGACGCTGATGTTTACTATTGCGATGGCGATCGCGCATTTGTTGCAACTGCTGTGCAAATTCACGAGACAGAGTTTCGTATTGTTTTCTTTCGGGGAGTTGGTTTAAGGTAATTAATTCTTGCTTGATAGCTTCCAATTCTGCCAAAGTTTTGGCTTCTTCTAAAGCAACTTCCTCTCGTCCCGGAATCGGTGGAACCCAACCTTCAACTACACTGCAAGCATTCAGCAACCCGGAGAAAGCTTTGAGAATCCGCTGTTCACCATTAGGTAGTTCAACTAACAATATTCCATACATCTTGCCTTCTTGGGAATATAGTTCATCTTTGGCAAGTTGCTGCATTAAACATTGAGCGATCGCTTCTACCAAAGAAGTGCGTGGGAGTCTCAGCAAATTACCACTTTGAGGGCAATATCCTTCATAGTAGTAAGTTGGTGATGCATTGCTGATAGGAGAATTGCAGTCAATAAAATCTGAAAGTGGATGAAGCACATCCATAATAAAGTAGTGTGGCAAATTTAAGTACTGACAATCAAATCTACCGCAACAGCTATATCTGGAAATGCTATTGGGTAAATAGTTCCACCTGTGAGTGTAGATTTGGAAGCATACTCACCATCTTGAGGCTCTCGAAATACAATAAGCTGCCTTTTTTTGAGATTTACCACCCAATATTCAAGTATTTCAGCTTCAGCATAGATTTTAGTTTTAATCTCTAAATCTTTGTCTAGGCTGGAATCAGAGTATTCAATCAGCCAGAAAATATTTTCAGGATAGGGATGATGATTTAGGTATTCACGCCCCAAGCGTTGGACGATCGCAAGATCTGGTTCTGGTTGTGAGTTGTTAGGAAGTGTAATCGGTTTAGCTGGACGAATTGTAGCGCGCTCGCCCAATAACCGAGTGAGATATTCCCCCGCCTTACTACTAAAATAGGCGTGGGGTTCGCCTTCTAGTGAAATCTCGAAAATCTCTCCTTGTAGCAACTCCACACGCCGCTCGTCTAAGATTCCGGCTGCAATCATGCGGTGGTAATCATCTATTGTCCACTTAGCTGTAGTTACAACCATCGCGATCGCTTTTTTATCGCTCTCTTCACTTCACATCCTAACTCAAACATTACTTGAATTAGGTTTCAAGCCAATCAATA
Organism: Aulosira sp. ZfuVER01; assembly: GCA_034530615.2. Lineage (GTDB taxonomy): Bacteria > Cyanobacteriota > Cyanobacteriia > Cyanobacteriales > Nostocaceae > Aulosira. The sequence goes on along the minus strand of JAVRCV020000061.1, from coordinate 31,436 downwards.
GCGCCAGTTCTAGCCACTTCCAATAACAATCCACATCAATAAAGCCAATCTTGCGTAGCCAACTCAGTTGTGTTTCTACATCTAAAAGTTTATTGGATGGGTCTTCAGTTTCTAAGGTAAAACCAATTGAGTGTAAAAAATGCTCATGCAATGCTGGCGTGGGAGAGGCAACATGCTCTAAATTGCAGAAAATACCACCCGGTTCCAAGATTTGAAAAATTTCTGCATACAGAGAAAGTTTGCGATCGTGGGTAAGGTGATGAATAGCAAAGCTGGAAACTACTGCATCAAAAGAACCTAATTCTGGCAGAGGTTCATCTAAATTATGGGCAATTACCTGTACTGTTGTATCGCCAGCAAAGCGCGTTTTTACCGCATCTAACATGGTTGCGGAAAAGTCAACAGCTATACTTTGCGCCTGGGGACGGTCAAGTTTGAGTAGTGCTAATAAACGACCATCACCAGTACCTAAATCCAGAATGCGCTTTACAGTCTTGGGGACGTGTTCTAGTAAGACTGCTTCACCTTCAGTACGGTGGGGTATAGAGTCTGCCTTAGCCAGATATTTTAAGGCATGGTCAGCAGAAGTCCAGAGATTGATTTGGTTCAAGAACAGTACTCCTGGCGATCGGATTTTTTTAGCTTGACAGGAAATGTATTTTTAGAACATCACCCAATTAGGTTAAATTACCACTCCATCTCAAGCAATAACTTAAGCTCTGCCGAGAGCATCCCATAAAAAACAACAGAATCGCCTTCAATAAATCTTCCTTCGCGCCCCTTTGCGTGAACTCTGTGTTCCTCTGCGTTTAAAAATGAAATCAAACATTTGGGATCTTAGTTTTATATTTGTTTTATGCACTAGTAAAACTCAAGTATGAAAACCTAAAAATCTTTACTTATTTATCAGTAAGAAAAAGTTTAATTAAATATTAAATTTAGCATATATCAAATTGTTACAACCATTGATTTGCCTGCGGTTTTAGCGTCAGTAATGCTAATATCACAAACATAATTATTAATTAAAATAGGTAAATTATGGTTTACTTTCTAGGAGAATATCCTCTCATCACAACAGATAGTAATAGTTTCTCTACGAAAATTCCATATAAAGATGAATTTGTTCCTGTTGAGTTTTCAGAATCAAAGGATTTGAAAGCTTTTAAGACCGCAGCACAACTTAATCAAAATTCTGTAACTCCGACAATTTCCCCTCCGACATTGATAGAGATATCGCCTTTTTCCATAACTCAGGATACTGGAATCACGAGCAAGCAAACATCAAAGCCAGTGGGACAACAACCTCTACAAATAGAACCAGCCTACCCAGAACAAAAGCCTTTTCAACCACAGAGAATACCCGCAGTCTTTAGGAAAAAACGGTCGAGTTCGGTTACATCTCCTGGTATTACTATTCAAACACCATCTGCCTATGGTAAATCTTGGGGCAGTGCTTCTGTAGGCTTAGGACTACAATCTCGAACTCGCTTTACTGACACAGCCGATGGCGTAATCGGATTTGGTATTGGTTTCGGTGATGCGCAAAAGTCAGTTGGGTTAGATGTAAGTTTAGGCATTGTTGACTTAGATAATCTTCAGGATGGGACGCTAAGTTTTAAATTACATCGCAGACTTCCAGATGATTTTGCTGTAGCTGTTGGTGTGAAGAATTTTGTAACTTTTGGTGAAACTGACGGTGGTACAAGTGCTTATGGTGTAGTGACTAAAATGTTTCGCCTGCAAGATAGCGATCGCAAATCTTTTAGTCGCCTTTACGTTTCGGCTGGTATTGGTGGTGGACAATTTCGTTCAGAATCGGACATGAGAAATAAAGTTGATTCTATCGGAGTTTTTGGTAGTGTAGCTTTACGAGTCGCTCAACCAGTGAATGCGATCGCAGAATGGACTGGACAAGATTTAACCCTAGGATTATCAATTACACCATTTAAGAACATCCCTTTAGTAGTTACCCCAGCAGTTACCGATATTACTGGTAATGCGGGTGATGGTAGCCGCTTTATCTTTGGTATTGGTTATGGAATTTCTTTTTAAGTTAGATCTATCTCAAAATGGGAAATCTATATTATGAAATTACCTCGTTCATTTTTGGCAATTTTATTATCAGTTGCTTTAGTTTTAATTTTCTTTAAATCTGTTTATGCTCAATCAGCAAATCAATCAGATAATGGTGGTTCCGATCCTCAGGAAATTGTCAATCCTTCTGATATCACTGGCCCCGATCCTCAAGAGGCTTTCCCAGATGATACTACAGGCAGTAATAACGTAGAAATAGATCGAACCGCATTTGATAAGAGTTTTGAATCAGCACCTGTTGAACAAGCTATTGAGCAATTTGAAGAGTTGCAAGCAATAGAAATTGGCGAAAGATTTGGTACGCAATTATTTGGAGAAGTTGCTTCAACTTCAGATATTGCGCAAACCTTAAAAAACCTTTGTCAGCAAACAGGGCAAAATGCGGCTCTGCTTTATGTAGCTTCTTTAAAAGACAAACTTAACCTCATTCTCGTCCTTCCTAGTGGAGCTACACAAACATCTTCCAGCAATTCTAAATGTCTCAACAGTGCATCAGATAACATTCAACCTATCCGCAAAGATATTTTAGAAGCAAAACACAGTAATGTCCAAAAAGTTGCTCAACAATTTCGTTCTAAAATCACTAATTATAGAAATGAGAAAAACAATTATCTAGTGCCTTCTCAACAACTTTATCGTTGGATAGTTGCTCCTTTTGAACCTACTTTACAAGCTAACAAAATCAACACTTTAATCTTTTCAATGGATAGCGGTTTGCGCTCTATTCCTATTGCTGCTTTGCATGATGGCAAACAGTTCATCATTGAAAAATATGGTGTTGCACTCATACCTAGTTTCAGCCTCACAGATACTCGTTATGCCCCGATTGCTAAATCCGAAGTTTTGGCAATGGGAGTCTCAGAAAGTACAGAAGACCAAGTACCGCTACCATTTGCAGGTGTAGAAGTAAATACATTAGCTACCAAAATTTGGTCGGGTCAGGCTCAAGCATTATTAAATAAAGCATCTACAATAGAAAATCTCAAATCTGTTAGCAGCAAACAGCGTTTTGGGATTATTCATTTAGCAACTCATGGGCAATTTAATCCTGGAGAACTTACCAAATCTTATATTCAGTTGTGGAATGAAAAAATTCGCTTGAATCAGCTGAGAACCTTATCTCAGGAATTAAAATGGAGTGCTAATCCGAAAGTTGAAATGTTAGTTTTGAGTGCCTGTACAACAGCCTTAGGTAACAACGAGGCCGAATTAGGATTTGCTGGTTTAGCAGTCCAAGCAGGAGTCAAAACAGCGCTTGGTAGTCTTTGGTATGTCAGCGATGAAGGCTCTCTAGCATTGATGACTAAATTTTACAATGAGTTGAAGGCTACTTCCTTAAGGTCTCTAGCACTTAGGCAAGCTCAATTAGCAATGCTCAAAGGAGAAGTTCGGATACAAGATGGCAAATTACGTCTGTCGGAAAACAATTTCGTGTCTCTACCTCCAGATTTAGATGTGGCAGAAAATGTTACTTTATCTCATCCTTATTTTTGGTCGGCATTTACCGTAATTGGTAACTGGAATTAGTTAGATAAATTTTGTCGGCAGTATGTAATATAAAACTAAGATTCCCGACTTTTTGAACAAGTTGGGAATTTCGCAGCATCTGATAAAAAATAAAAGCCTTGGTTAGCAAACCCAAGACTTTTTTGTTATTTAAACCAGTCGTTTTAAATTAAAGCTGTTTAAAAAGTGCTGAGTGATAAATTTATAAAATGAAACTCAAGAGAATTAAAAAATCTTTCTCTTGCCATATAGCACTTAGTACTATTTTCAGGCTTTTATTTTTTTATTTCTAATCTCAGTCCTTGTATTTTAAGCGTAGATTATTTCATCGACTAATTTACGTGCATAGTTTAGACTTTTGATTCTACTACTTGCGGCGATTCTGGTAACGGTTGGGGTAAACTCCAGTCAGGACGCAGGTTGGCAGCGTGACGTAAATATGTATGGTAAATTGGTGCGGAGGCTGGCAGGTAGACGTGGATTAAAAAGCGGATACAGTGCTGTAAGCTGCCCTCGACGTGCATTTGCTGCACATCCAACATTGCCACACCATCCCAAGCAGGACGTGTTCTGGCGATCGCAGCTGGAAAAATCGCATCCAAATCCCGTGTCACCGAGAACGTAACACTGATAATATCTTTTGGTTGGAGATGATTCCGGTTTTCCAATTCATCTAGTAGTTCTGTTACCGCTTCTCTAATCGCCTCAGTTGTATTTTCTGAAACGGTTGTTGCTCCACGAATAGCCCGCATTCGACACTCCACGCCCAATCCTCCTTAAATTAGCTCAACTTTCATTTCTAACTTTATTGTTTTTACCACTGTTGATTTACCTCTGACTATTGACCGTGCCAATTTTAGATTTTGGATTTTGGATTGAGGTTTTTCGATTCATCCCTCTCTGCTAGCTGATGGTACAAAGCTAAAAACGCAAATTTCAAATCCAAATATTGATTGCCTATTTATGGTCGATATAACCACAGCGGTAAACCACTGGTAGACACTTCAAATTCCAACCAGTCAATACCAGCCCCAATTCCTGATGACACCTGACGACTTCCTGGTAAAAATCTACTTAAAAAAGGTTTAGGTTCTTCTAGGGTGAAGCACGGTGTTTTTTCAGGATCGAGTCCGGCTAGTTCTGCTGTCCACCGCCGTGCATCTTCCTCTGTTCCCAAACGATCTACGACTCCTAACTCTAAGGCTTGCTGTCCAGTAAAAATCCGACCATCCGCAAAACTTTTCACAGTTTCTACCGCTAAAGAACGGGCTTCAGCGACTGTTTGTACAAACTGCTGATAACTGATATCTATCAACTCTTGCAGAATATTTTGTTCTGGTTCCGTCAGTTCTCGGTCGAATGCCAAAATATCTTTGTAAGGGCCAGATTTAATTACCTTGAAGGAAATCCCAATTTTGTCTAGCAATCGTTCTAAATTATTTCCCCGCAGAATGACACCAATACTGCCAGTAATTGTCCCTGGGTTTGCCATGATGTGTTCGGCTCCCATGCCAATGTAGACACCGCCAGAAGCCGAAATATTGCCAAAGCTGGCAACAATTTTCATTTTATCCCGCAGGCGTTTCAGGGCGCTGTATATTTCTTGAGAATCCCCCACTGTTCCGCCAGGACTATCAATCCGTAGCAGTAATGCTGGAAATTTTTTTTCCTCTACTGTTTTTAGTGCTTCTAGCACACGTTTGCGAGTAGCGCTGGATATTGCACCAGTAATTTCAATCCGAGCAATTTGTTTACTAAACCTGGGCTTAAAGGGCCAAACCATATGCAGTCATAAAACCTCGTAATACACTCAATATAAGATCTCAAGAGGTCAGACGACCTGCTTTGCTCTACACAAAAACGGCACAGGCATGATGCTACCAATAATTTTAAGAAATTTTTTATATTTATCTAGATGTTGATTTGGTATTATCATCCCAAATTTAGCCTGAAGAATAGACTGTAAGTTTATTGTGTATTCAAATTGTTAAAAGCACCTGGAATCGGTGCTTTGAGTCGTAGTAATTCATACGTTAATAGCTTAGGACTACAATACTGCTGCGCAGAATCTAAAGTTTAAAATAGAAATAATGCAACCTCAACAAGCGTAAGCTTGACAGATGACTAAGACATAATTACTTTTAACCAATTTTTCATTGGTCTACTGAATTTAATTAATCAAAATTCACCAATGCCAGTTCCTACATCTAAATTTTAGGAATAGCAATATCCTTATATAGCTTTAGCAGCAAGTAAACGCCTAACAAACTGATTGACATTACTCAGGAATCAATCCGTAAAATTTGACACCGATAATAAGCGTAAACATCAAACAGCGCTCCCACAAAACTACAAGTCACGCTAATTACAACTAAGCCACGCAGAGGAGTACCGCTACCAAAAGTAGCGAGAAAATGTATAATTTGAGTAGCGATCGCCTCAGTTATCCCTTGTAAACCGGGAATGTGACCGATAAGAGATAAGAGAAGCAAAAAGCCACCGACTAAAAACATCGGTACAACAAAGCTAAAAATAGTCGTGAGCAGCAGAGAACGGAGAAAGTTAGTGAAAACAGTCATTTAGACGACACTCCGTGGTGAAAGTGGACAATAGCCGAATAGCAATATGTCATTCTCTACAATACGTGCGATCGCTCCAGAGCAACGAAGATGTCAAAAATCTTAAGTTTTCATTAAAAAAATCTGCTATTGTCCACGTTAAATAATTCCAGCAAAGGTCAGAGATGAAATCGGCAAAACCCTTGCTAGATAAAGTGTTTGCTCAATAGCTTTCCTCATAAATTAATATAAACCGTCGTGGACGTAGCCTTAATTTTCTGAGATGACCTTTAAACTAAGTTAATGTTTCACCCTAGGGACAGGAGGATGAGGGGGATGAGGAGAAAATAAATTATTGTCCAATGCCCCATGCCTAATGCCCAATGCCCAATGATTCTTACCTATTGCCTTTTAACTCTTAACCCTTGACTATTGACCATTGACTTTCGCTATTCTTAAGGCAGTTACCGAGTTAGCTACAAAACATTGAGTGAGACTACATCCAAATCCAGTTTAGGAGCATGGAGTCAGCGGTTGCTGGCGGCGATTTTCCTGGGTGGACAAGTACTAGTTCACCTACTAAAGGTCAAAATTCATTGGCGAAATACGAAAGAGCAAATGGCAGCAGTTGGGCCAGATTCTCTTTTTATTGCCCTATTAACGGCTATTTTTGTTGGCGCAGTGTTTACCATTCAGGTAGCGCGAGAATTTATTAACTTTGGGGCAGGAAATCTCGTCGGCGGTGTGCTGGCGGTAGCCTTAACCAGAGAACTCTCGCCCGTACTGACAGCAGTGATTTTGGCAGGACGAGTTGGTTCGGCATTTGCGGCTGAAATTGGTACTATGCGGGTAACAGAGCAAATTGATGCCCTGCTGATGTTAAAAACCGACCCAATTGATTACCTAGTTATTCCCCGTGTCTTGGCTTGCTGCTTAATGCTGCCAATTTTAACTCTTTTGTCTTTGGTGACAGGGATGTTGGGGGGATTGGTAATTGCATCGAATTTGTACAGCATTTCCGATACTACATTTCTCGACTCAGCACGTAACCTGCTTGGTGTCTGGGATATTTGTAGTGCCTTAATCAAGGCATTTTGCTTTGGCATTTTGATTGCTGTCATTGGTTGTAGCTGGGGGCTGACGACAACAGGAGGAGCCAAAGGAGTTGGACAATCAACTACAACTGCTGTTGTTACAGCCTTGCTGATTATATTTGTGAGTAACTTCTTCCTTTCTTGGTTAATGTTTCAGGGTACTGGCAGTGCATTGCTCAAAGGTATCTAATCTCAAAGCTATCAACAATCCTCGCCATAACTCTCTGATACCGCGCCTCTGAACCCGCGAAATCTTAAAATAGGAAATGTGTCTACTAGCAAAGTAGGATTTGAGAATGTAAGACCAAGGATGAGTATTTCCAATCCAAAATCAACAATCCAAAATTGGTATGACTAGTTCATTTGCACCTAACTCCACATCTACAGTGGAACTCAAACCTAGCTACAATATCCCTGTAGTTTTGGTAATTGCCTCTATTCCAATGCTGTTAGTTCAACCTCTGGTAGGGGGCTTTATCGCATTGTTTGGGTTGTTCCTCATGTTTCAGGCAGTTACATTGCGGTTACAGTTTACTGCTACTGACTTAGATATTTGCAGAGGTGAAAAACTAATTCGGCGGTTTCCCTATCAGGAATGGCAAAATTGGCGGATTTTTTGGAATGGAATTCCTCTACTGTTTTATTTTAAAGAAATCAAAAGCATTCACTTTTTGCCGATTTTATTTGACCCCAATACCCTGAAAGCCTGCCTGGAAGAACGTTGTCCGCGTATTTAGCATTGATTATTTTAGATGCAGACGTAAGGATTCAGCATAGACTACTCAGGACTTTTAGCGCAGGTCAATTGTATATTTCTGAAAGCTATTTATTCGCGTCATAGGAATTACACTATTGTTTATGAACCCAGAGGAATCTCAAACCCCAGAATCGATTGATGAGTGGTTGGCACAAATACAAGAAGAAAACCCTAAAGTAGAAGATTCAGAACACTCATCTGTTGAGTCAGAGGTGGAAACAGAAGCACAGAGTTTATTCGTTGACACACTACAAAATGACGCACCTGTTGAATTGCCGATTTCCCTTGCAGAAGGAGAAAGTTCTACAGTTGAGCCACCAGCAGATGCAACTGTTGAGTTAGTTACGCAGTTAGAACCCGAAACCGTGGCGCTGGTGTCAGAAATAGACTCAGAATCAGAAAATAATTCCCTATACGCACAAGCAGCACAACAAGTTGCAGATTTACAAAGCACCAAAGAGGCTCTAGAAGCGGAAATAGCCAACCTGCAAGGAACTTACAAAACTCTTCAAGCACAAGTTGGCGACACTCAATTAACCTTGGGACGACTTGTGCAAGAGTCACTAACGCAGTTAGAACAACGCAAACAAACGCTGCAAATTTCTGTAGAACAGTTAGAACGCCGTCAAGAACGCATCCGTAATGAAATGCGTACCACTTTTGCGGGCACATCTCAAGATTTGGCGATTCGGGTACAGGGTTTTAAAGATTATCTCACAGGCAGCTTACAGGATTTAGCCGCAGCCGCAGAGCAGTTGCAACTAGTACCACCTGTGATTGAACGTGAAAAACCAATAGCTGTGAAAGAGGTGAAGCCAGCTGAATCACAGTCAGATATCCCACAATTTGCCCAACAGCAGTTTCAAGATACTACAAAGCAAATTCGCCGTCTAATCGATCAATATCGCAACAAACCAGATTACTATGGCCCTGCATGGCAACTGCGCCGCACCTTTGAACCAGTCCATGCGGAAAGAGTTTCTAACTGGTTTTTCAGCCAAGGCGGACGCGGTGCTTTGCGGACAATGGGTAGCCGCTTGCAGAATATCTTGATTTCTTCGGCGGTGATTTCCATACTCAACAAATTGTATGGCGATCGCGTCCGCACTCTAGTATTAGCTAATACACCAGAACGCTTAGGTGAATGGCGGCGTGGCTTGCAAGACTGCTTAGGAATCGGTCGTCCAGACTTCGGGCCCGATCGAGGGGTGGTATTATTTGAAGCACCGGAAGCTTTAGCGCAGAAAGCCGACCGATTAGTGAAAGCAAATCAAATGCCTTTAATTATCATTGATGATTCTGAAGACCAAATTAGCCTAGCACTACTGCAATTCCCTTTGTGGTTAGCCTTTGCCCCTGACCCCAAAATGATGAGAAACTATGATGATGATTTTTAATTAGTCAATGGTCATTACTGAAAAGTCAAGAGTCATACCTCTTGGCTTTTGAATTTTGAATTTTGAATTTTGAATTGTTTATGGCTATTTGGTTAACTTTATGTGGTGTAGTTTTAGTTGTAGCCTACCTACTGGGTTCTTTCCCTACAGGCTACATTGCTGTGAAGCAGTTAAAGGGTATTGATATTCGGGAAGTTGGTTCTGGTTCAACTGGCGCTACTAATGTTCTCAGAACCTTGGGTAAAGGGCCTGGGGCATTTGTGTTATTAATTGATTGCTTGAAGGGAGTATTAGCGATCGCTCTAGTTTATCAGTTATTCAACTTTGCCCCAATCCACGAATTTATCCCCCGTACGGTAGATGAAACGCTGTGGCAACCTTGGTTAGTAATTTTAGCTGGGTTTGCAGCCGTCTTGGGACACAGCAAATCAATTTTTTTAGGCTTTAGTGGTGGTAAATCTGTCGCTACAGGTTTAGGGACTTTGTTGGCGATTAGTTGGCAAGTAGGTTTAGCAACAGCCTGTGTATTTGCCGTTGTTGTAGCCATATCGCGTATTGTCTCCTTGAGTTCGATTGCAGGTGCGATCGCTGTGACAATTTTTATGATAGTTTTCCATCAACCTCTAGCTTGCATCCTCTATGCTTTTTTCGGTGGGTTGTATGTGGTTTTCCGTCACCGCAGTAATATTGAACGGCTGCTGGCTGGAACTGAACCAAAAATTGGACAGCAGGTAACAAAAGAACCAGAACAAACTGCATAATTTCTGGAATGCCTACATATAGAACTGTAGTTCACAACTATAGTTCACTTAAAAATTATGTTGGCAAATACAATTAAAAAGAGTTTCTTAGCAGTAGCCGCAGCATTATCAATTTTGCCTGGTTTAGCACAAGTTGCCCAAGCTCAGTCTAAACCAGATTTATTTGGTGCGATCGCTTATTCTCCCTCTACCAGAGTTACCACAGGAGCGACAGGTTTATCACGCCAAGAAGCCGAACGTAGCGCTATTTATAATTGTCAGCAACAATCTCAAGCCAAAGATTGCAAAGTTCCACTATGGTTTAAAAATGCTTGGGGAGCTTTAGCAATTGGTTCTAATGGCGCTTATGGTACCGGCTGGGGATATGATACCAATCATCCTGGCAGGGGTAGGTCAATTGCTGCACGTTATGCAATTCAAACCTGTCAAAATTATGGCGGTGTCAATTGTCGAGTAATTTTTACTAGAGAAGCTAGATATCAAGTTATTGATAACGGCCCAGTATTAATTCCTGCTAATCAATAAGTCTATTAGTAGCTTAAAATAATGGCATCAGGTAATTGTGTGACTTTTTATGGTTAAGGCAACCACAGGAAACAAACTCACCTTATATGCCTATTGTTGATGAGTTATTTCCTGGTTTGGTATTAACATTTAGGCAGATTTTTGAAGAAGCAGAATTGATTTAGTTTTGAAGTGCGATCGCTATTTTGTTCCCTCACTAGGTGCAACTAAAGTGAACACAGTAATCTCAGGACGCGCACCCAATCGCAGATGCACTCCACTCATCCCAATTCCGCGATTGGTATATTGAATCATTTCTCCTACTTGATAGCGTCCTGAATAATACTTTTTACTCAGAGGTGGTAATATCAGCGATCCGAAAAAAGGTAAACGTATTTGTCCACCGTGGGAATGTCCTGATAGTTGCAAATCAAACCGTTTTGTCGCAGCGCTAATATCAGCAAAATCTGGCTCATGTGCTAATAAAATTGCTGCTCCTTCCTTTGGTAACTGTTGTAATACTAAATCTAAGCGGTCTTTTCCGGCGCTGATATCATCTACACCAGCAATATGCAGCATTGCACTACCCCGCTTGAGGGTGTAAACATAGTTCCCCAGGTGGAGGATACCGCTTTGTTCTATTGTTTGGATGATTGCATCTGAGTCATTCTCATAGTCATGATTACCCAAAACAGCCACAGTTTTATCCTGGGGTTGCAGTTGACTTAGAGGAACCTGGAGAGTAGGAATGTATGTAGGCAAATTCCGAGTGACTAAATCACCTGTAATTGCTACTAAATCTGGCTTTTGCCGATTAACTAGGTTAACAATACGTGTTAAATGCCGCGAACTCATCAATTGATCGCGATGAATATCGCTGATTTGGACAATGCGATAGCCATTAAATTCTGGTGATAAATGCGGTAGGGTTAATTGCAAAGAATTGATATCTATCCAATTAGGTTCAATTACCCTGGCGTATAATAAAGTACAAATTACCAACACAAGAACCCATCTTAAGCATCGAAAGCTTGATTTGCTGGTGTTTTTGAGCCACTTACGACTTCTCAAGGCGCAATCTCCATTAACGCGACGGCCAGATGTTTTGACGTAGTATTTCCAAATTTGGCTATGATTTATCTTGGCGATTAATAAATTAAATAAAGACTTAAAGTAGCTAAAATGTAGAGACATGATATATTACGTCTCTACGTTACCCTCTCGTTTATGGGATTGCCAATTGTTGCTATTATCGGACGCCCAAATGTGGGCAAATCTACCCTGGTTAATCGTCTCGCCGGGGCACAAACGGCGATTGTCCATGACGAACCAGGAGTGACGCGCGATCGCACTTATCTGCCATCTTACTGGAGCGATCGCGAGTTTTTGGTGGTGGATACAGGTGGCTTGGTCTTTAATGATGACACTGAATTTTTACCCCTGATTCGTCAACAAGCGATGACAGCACTCACCGAAGCAAGTGCTGCGATTTTTGTAGTCGATGGACAAACAGGCCCCTCACACGCTGATGAAGAAATTGCTGCGTGGTTACGCCAACAATCTGTACCTGTCCTGTTGGCTGTTAATAAATGTGAATCCCCCGAACAAGGCTTAATCCAAGCTGCGGAATTTTGGCAATTAGGATTAGGCGAACCTTACCCCATTTCCGCAATTCATGGTAGCGGTACAGGTGAACTCCTGGATGAGTTAATTCAGCACATTCCCCAGGTTACGGAAGTACCGGAAAATAACGAAATTAAAGTAGCAATAATCGGACGCCCAAATGTGGGCAAATCTAGTTTATTAAATGCTTTCGTTGGAGAAGAAAGGGCAATTGTTAGTCCCATCTCAGGCACAACCCGTGATGCGATTGATACAGTGGTCGAACGAGATGGGCAAACCTATCGTTTGATTGATACTGCTGGCATTCGTAAAAAGAAAAGCATAGACTACGGCACAGAATTCTTTAGTATTAACCGAGCTTTTAAAGCAATTCGCCGTGCTGATGTGGTGTTAATGGTCATAGATGCCTTAGATGGAGTCACCGAACAAGACCAAAAATTAGCGGGACGGATTCTTGAAGAAGGTCGCGCTTGTATAGTTGTCGTCAATAAGTGGGATGCAGTCGAAAAAGATTCTTACACAATCTACGACTACGAAAAAAATATGCAAGCACGGCTGCATTTTACCGAATGGGCAGACACTATTTTTGTCAGTGCCTTAACAGGACAGCGGGTAGAGAAAATCTTAGATTTGGTAAATCAAGCAGCTGAGTCACACAAACGCCGAGTTACTACAGCCGTCATTAACGAAGTTCTAGAAGACGCTGTTAGCTGGCATACCCCACCCACATCACGCGGTGGGCGTCAGGGCAGAATTTATTATGGGACACAAGTCAGTACCCAACCCCCAACGATCGCTTTATTTGTCAACGATGCTAAACGCTTTAATGACAACTATCGCCGCTATATTGAACGACAATTTCGCCAACAATTAGGATTCAAAGGCACTCCAATTCGTTTATTATGGCGCAGTAAGAAAGTCCGTGATGTCGAAAGTGGTAATCTCAATCGTGCTACCAAGGTGTAATAGTTCTGAGTTATGAGTGCTGAGTCTTGAGTAAGCAGAAGTAGAGTGTGCTAAGTCTTTCATGGCAAGGCACAATAGACAAGAATCAGTATCTAGAAGAAAATCTTGATTTTGGGATTTACAAAGCCCTAACTTCCCACTACTCAGCACTCGAACCTCAAAACTCAGCACTTAGAAATGGATTTATTGCGATCGCTACCACTAGGACTTTACCTAGAAGAACCTCAAACTTGGCTGCATAAAATTGATCCCAGAGTCAAGTTTGCCTGGTTGATGAGCTTTCTCACTAGTTACACTTTTGCTAGGAATGAATGGCGCTTACTCTTAGTAACGCTATTAATTATAGTGACGATAATTGCCAGAATTCCCAAAAGAGTATGGCAACAGCAAATGGGCTTGTTGTTACTCTTGGCCTTTTTTGTCTTTGCAATTGCAGCTATCAGTCCAGATGGATTGGGGATCAATTACCAGCCACGTTTACCAGCCAACGAACAGGTTTTGAGTCCCGAAGCAACTAAGGATACTGCCAAAGTTGATGAACAAGCAGCATTTAGCAATAAAGAATATAGTTACGTACTATTTCACAAAGGGCCGGTCAAAGTCAGTCGCCGTTCTTTAGATTTGGCAGTGCGCCTGAGTACGATTTTATTTACTGTAATTTACAGTACTAATCTGTATCTGCTAACAACAGCACCAGAAGAAATCACCGCCGGGATGGAAAGCTTAATGCAACCCCTGCGGCGGCTCAAGTTACCTGTAACCGAAATTGCTCTGACTTTAACTTTATCCTTGCGGTTTATACCCTTAGTTTTAGAAGAAGTACAGAATTTAATTCGATCCGTGATGACTAGGGCAATTAATTGGAAAAAACTGGGACTCAAAGGAGCAGTCAAAGTTTGGATGACTGTAGCAGAGCGATTGTTAGAAAATCTGTTACTACGGGCAGAACAAATGGCAAGTGCAATGATGGTGCGCGGTTTTACCAGCCCAAATGAGCATCGCGTACCTTGGCATGACTTACGCTTAAAAAGATGGGACTGGCTGGCGATTGCTACATTAACTATCTTTTGGGGTGTGCGGCTGGCGATTGGTACTGATGTGTGAAGATTTTGGAATGAAGATTTTGAATGAATTATGACCCAAGGTTGGTACTGGCGATCGCTCCCTTTAGAACACCGTACTGGTTCTGAAGTTTTCGCTGCGCTATTTCGCCCCACTACTGCGTCTGGAATCGCTACTTTACTAGAAAGCACCTACCCAACGCCAACAGATCATCCTCAACTCCATCGCTATTCTATATGTGCTGGCGCTCCCCGCATAGTTGATGGTGTTTCTCAGATGTGGACACCAGTGTTGGGAAAGGTTTTTCCGTTTTTGGAAGAGTTGCTAATAAGGGGACAAGGGGACACGGAGACGCGGAGACACGGGGACAACTATCTCTCCGCGTCTGCGCGTCACTCCCTCTCCCCGTCCTCTGCTTCTCACCTTCCTTTCACTGGCGGTTGGTTGGGGTGGTTGGGTTATGACGTAGCCTGGGAAATTGAACAATTACCACAAAATAAATGCGATCGCTTACCGTTTCCTGTAGCTTTTTGGTATGAACCAGATTGTTTTGCCATTTTAGATCACGCTGAACAGACTCTTTGGCTAGCTGCTAGCGATGCTAAAGGACTTGATGAGTTACAGAAAAAGTTAGAACAAGGACAACAGGAAATTATAAATTCGTCTCCATCTCCTGCTTTGGCTAACACTCCTCATTTCTGTACATCCCAAGCTGATTATGAAACAGCTGTCAATCAGGCGAAAAAATATATTCAAGCGGGAGACATTTTTCAGGCGAATCTTTCATTGCGCTTTGAAGCCGCTGTTGCTGCTTCTGGATGGTCAATTTACCAAGCATTGCAACGCATCAATCCTTCACCTTTTGCTAGCTATTGGCAAACACCTTGGGGAGAAGTCATGAGTTGTTCCCCTGAAAGGTTGGTACTGTTGCAAAATGGTGAAGCCGAAACTCGACCAATCGCCGGAACGCGATCGCGTGGGATCGCCCCAGAGCAAGACATTCAGCTAGCACAAGATTTACTCAGCAATAGCAAAGAACGCGCCGAACACATCATGCTGGTAGATCTAGAACGCAACGATCTAGGGCGAGTATGTGAATGGGGTACGGTTCGTGTTGATGAATTGTTGACAATTGAGCGCTATAGCCACGTGATGCACCTTGTCAGCAACGTTAAAGGTCGTTTAAGATGCGATCGCACTGCCATTGATTTGATTCGCGCCCTCTTCCCTGGTGGCACAATTACAGGGTGTCCCAAAGTTCGCTGCATGGAAATTATTGAAGAACTAGAACCTGTGCGACGCAGTTTATTCTATGGTTCCTGTGGCTATTTAGATTTGCGAGGGAACCTTGATTTAAATATCTTAATTCGTACCTTGTTACTCGCTCCCATTGAAGATGAGCAAGGGAGAGAGAGAAATTTTGCTTCTCACTCAGCACTCCGAACCGTATGGGGACAAGTTGGCGCAGGTATTGTCGCTGACAGCGATCCTGAGAGAGAATGGTATGAATCTCTGCACAAGGCTCAAGCACAACTCATAGCACTCAAAATGTTGAATTATGAATAGAGTACTTTTGATCATTGTGTGCCGATAGGCGAAAACTATGGCAGCATAGAAAGAGGTTTATGCTAACAAAAGTCTAAGGGCTGACTTTTACCTTGAGCAACTCCAGATGGCGCATCTCCTGGACGTTCTCAACGGCAGATAGATGGCAGAGACTTTTCTGAGCCTTTCGTGCATAGTACCTGAGTGAAAGTTCTTAAGACCAAATCGCTACTAGTCGCATCATCTCTCTATGAGTAACTAGATCAAGGACTTCACAACTGCCGTTACACAGCAAAACTTATTGAATTTCGCATAAATTTGCACAAATATTCTGACGAAAGAGAGTTATCATCGTCAGAATGTTGGTACTAAAACTGCGAAAAGATATATAACAGACGCTTACCTTGACTATTAAATGAATCCAGAAAACGCAGAAACTTACATTAATCATCCAACTTGGGGTTTACTTTACAGGATCTGTATGGTTGACGAGACCCAGGATCTTTTCACTACACTTTATGCCCAACGCTTATTTTTTTTGGTAACAAATGATATCAAAGGTATAAAATTTCAACCTATAGGTCGTACTGAAGCAAGAATGATGTTGGAAAATCGCTTGCGTACTATGCGTCGCACAGGGCAGTCACAGGAGTACGATCAGCTTCAGAGTGTTTTCCAACGCACCTTCCAATGAGTAGTTCGATTAACGAACGTATTGATAAAATTCGCTCCTCTCTGCCTTCTTCAGTTCGCCTGATTGCAGTTAGCAAAACGGTTCCTGCGGAAATCATCCGCTCTGCGTATGCCGCAGGAATACGTGATTTTGGCGAAAGCCGGATTCAAGAAGCTGTCACTAAACAAACTGAGTTACAAGACTTATCAGATATTACCTGGCACTTTATTGGACATTTACAAAGCAATAAAGCCAAAAAAGCCTTAGAACAATTTCAATGGATTCACTCCGTAGACAATTTACAGTTGGCACAGCGCTTAGATAACTTAGCGTCACAACTAGGAGTGAGTCCCCACATTTGCCTGCAAGTCAAGATTCTCCCCGATCCCAACAAGTCAGGGTGGAGCGTACCCGAACTTTTAGCTAATTTACCTGTAATCAATCAATATAAAAATTTACAAATTCAGGGTTTGATGACAATTCCGCCTTTAGGATTAAATGAGGCGCAAATTTTAGATGTATTTAATGCTACTGCTAACCTAGCAAAAACCATTAGGGATCAAAACTGGTCACATATCAAAATGGATCGCTTATCGATGGGGATGTCAAGTGACTACAAACTAGCAGTACAAGCAGGTACAACTATGGTCAGGTTGGGAACCATCTTGTTCGGGGATCGCCCTTAAACAATTGGTCAATACTTTTGTAAGTTCATCCCCCAGTGCTTCATCTGGGGGATTTTTTGTATAGCTTTAATTGGGCATCAGTTTTCTTGCTGATGCCCTATACCCATTTGTAAGCTTGGTATCATAAGCTTTCACGTGTTTTTGAGAAGAATTCTCAAAGTAATTATTGCGATAAGTAACAAAAAATATGATTTTCTCAAATGCAATACTTAATAAAAATGGTGTTACAAAACTTTCATTCGGAGAAACATTAGTATATAATCTTGACTCATTATCGCTGCTAAGTAATGTTCAGATAGCTTTAAAAGCGTCTGTTCTTCACTTAAACCAGTAATAGAAGCTACAGCTAGTAATAAAATTGCTGAATAACCCCTTGTGTAGCGAGAAAAGTCGGCTACACTGATTTATCGCCAGGTAAACATAGAAGTAATTTGCACCAGGAGCGAACAAAATGAACAATATATTTTCTAAACTGAGAGACTTTGTAGGACTGAATGAGCAGGTAGAATACGAGTACTACGAAGAAGAACCAGAAGCCGAGAGCTACCAAAATCTCTATCAGGAAGAGAACATCCAACCAGCGCCACCAGAACCTGCTACCCAGAATCGACGTTGGCGGGAACCCATGCCTACAATGGGGAATGACGTAGCAACAGGTTCAAAGTCAATGGGGAATGTGATAGGTATGCCAGGAGCAATTAACGGAATTTCGGAAGTATTAGTACTTGAACCACGCACCTTTGAAGAAATGCCTCAGGCAATTCAAGCTTTGCGTGAGCGCAAGTCTGTAGTATTAAATTTAACTATTATGGATCCGGATCAAGCTCAACGGGCAGTAGATTTTGTAGCAGGTGGTACTTACGCATTAGATGGACATCAAGAGCGCATTGGAGAAAGTATCTTTTTGTTTACACCAAGCTGTGTGCAAGTTAGCACCCACGGCGGAGTTATTCATGAAGTACCACAACCACCAGCACGTCCCGCACGCACCCCAGGTGCAACTCCAACATGGGGCACCGAAGTTAACCGGACGGCAGCACAATAAAGTTAAATTAGTCATTAGTCAATAGTCCAAAGTCCACAGTCAACAGTCCAAATTTATTAATTTTGACATTTGACTCTTGAACACCACTTGCTCTACTTGGGGATACCCAAAACCCTTACGGGTTCGACACTTCCTTCAACGGGGGGAACCCCCGCAACTGAGTGTCTCACTGCAGTGGCTCCCTTTGACCATTGACTCTTGACCATTGACTAATTGCTAATTAATGACTACTAAATTTGGCTTAATCGGTGGTGGGGTAATGGGAGAAGCGCTGTTATCCCGCCTTATTGCGCGTGGAATCTATCAACCATCAGAAGTCATAGTCAGCGAGCCACAATCCTCGCGGCAAGATTTTTTAAAGCAGCAATACAACGTGAGTGTAACTACCGATAACCGCCTGATTTTGGCGGAAAGTAAGGAAGTTGTATTGTTAGCAGTAAAACCCCAGGTATTTAGTGCGATCGCTCAAGAATTGGCAGAGATCGTTGAGCTTACAGTTCAAGTACACTCACCCCTAGTAATCTCTATTTTGGCAGGTGTGACTTTAAGTCAGCTAGAAGCAGCGTTTCCGCAGTTACCAGTAATTAGAGCCATGCCCAATACACCCGCCACAGTAGGAGCAGGAATTACGGCAATTTGCTTAGGTGCTTACACTCATACCAAACACCACCAAATAGCACAGCAAGTTTTTTCCGCAGTTGGGGAAGTCGTAGAAGTACCAGAATACCTAATGGACGCAGTGACCGGATTATCCGGGAGTGGGCCTGCTTATGTAGCGCTGATGGTAGAAGCACTCGCTGATGGGGGAGTAGCCGCAGGTTTACCCAGAGCAGTTGCTAACCAACTAGCCCTGCAAACTGTACTAGGAACAGCCACACTATTACATGAGAGCAAAATGCACCCAGCAGAACTTAAAGACCGCGTCACCAGTCCCGGAGGCACAACAATAGCTGGTATTGCCCAGCTAGAAAAAGCAGCTTTTCGCTCCGCTTTAATTCAAGCAGTCAAAGCAGCTACAGAGCGATCGCAAGAACTCGGCAAATAGTCATTTGTCATTTGTAAAAAACCAATGCCCAATGCCCAATGACTAATGATGAAGTTGACAAGATAGCCGTTAATATAGTAAACAGTCTGGTCGCAAATGTGATTGAGTGAATTATCCCGCACCATCCCCAGAACTTGACCTCGGGTCAATATTCCCGTTCAATCTGGATCAATTTCAAGAAGACGCGATCGCCTCCCTCAATGCTGGGCGATCTGTAGTCGTATGTGCGCCCACAGGTTCGGGCAAAACATTAGTAGGCGAATACGCAATTTATCGTGCCCTAGCGCGAGGAAAACGTGTGTTCTACACCACTCCGTTGAAGGCACTGTCGAATCAAAAATTACGCGACTTTCGCGAGAAATTCGGCTTCGATCTCGTCGGACTGTTAACTGGAGATGCCTCGATTAACAGGGATGCGCCGATTATCGTCATGACCACAGAAATTTTCCGCAATATGCTCTATGGCACACCCATAGGGCAAATCGGCATTTCTTTGGTAGATGTAGAAGCTGTGGTACTAGACGAATGCCACTACATGAACGATCGCCAACGGGGAACCGTTTGGGAAGAATCAATCATCTATTGCCCGCGTGAAGTTCAATTAGTAGCCCTTTCCGCCACAGTTGCGAATAGCGATCAACTTACCGATTGGCTAAATCGCGTTCACGGGCCAACTGACCTGATTTACTCCGATTTTCGCCCTGTACCTTTAGAATTTCATTTTTGCAATCCTAAAGGGCTGTTTCCCCTACTCAATGACAGTAAAAACAAAATTAATCCCCGCCTAGCTAACAGAGGGAAAAGGAGACAAGGAGATAAAGGTAAAGGTGGTAGGCCAGAAGCTCCTGGCATAATTTATACCTTGAGCCAGCTACAGCAACGGGATATGCTACCCGCGATTTATTTTATCTTTAGCCGCCGAGGATGTGATAAAGCGGTAGCAGAGGTAGGCGATTTATGGCTGGTCAATAATGATGAATCCCAGGTATTGCGCCGCCAAATTGATGACTTTTTAACCCGCAATCCCGAAGCTGGACGTTCTGGACAAATTGCCCCCCTATACCGAGGAATTGCTGCCCACCATGCTGGAATTTTACCTGCGTGGAAAGTCTTAGTCGAAGAACTATTTCAACAGGGGCTAATTAAGGTAGTCTTTGCAACTGAAACTTTAGCCGCAGGAATTAATATGCCTGCCCGCACCACTGTAATTTCCACCCTTTCCAAGCGCACCGACACCGGACACCGCCTGCTGAACGCTTCGGAATTTCTGCAAATGGCAGGACGGGCTGGCCGTCGAGGCATGGATTTACAAGGTCATGTGGTGACAGTACAAACTCCTTTTGAAGGGTCTAAAGAAGCAGCATATTTAGCCACATCCAAGCCTGACCCCTTAGTAAGCCAGTTTACTCCCAGTTACGGGATGGTACTGAACCTACTGCAAACACACACCTTAGAGGAAACTAGAGAATTAATCGAACGCAGCTTTGGGCAGTACATGGCAACCTTGCATTTAAGGCCAAATTACGAAGAAATTGCCGAACTGCAAGCCCAATTAGAGCAACTTCAGGAGCAAATTGACGCAGTTGATGAAAATGAACTAGCTGTTTATGAAAAATTGCGACAACGGCTGAAGGTAGAACGCCAATTATTGAAAACTCTGCAACATCAAGCACAGGAAGACCGCAAAGAGCAATTAGGGATGTTGTTGGGCTTTGCTGTCTCAGGGACACTTTTGAGTCTCAAAGGTAAAAATATCACAGTCCCTTCACCAATAGCAGCAGTGTTAGTCGGCAAAAGTCCTGGTTCTGAGCAATCACCTTACTTGGTATGCTTGGGACGAGATAACCGCTGGTATGTAGCCACAACTGAAGATATCGTCGATTTGTATGCGGAACTGCCACGTATTGATGTACCGCCTGAAATAATACCACCACCCGATCTACTTTTTAAACCAGGACAGATCCGTCGTGGTGATGAACAAACCGCAACCATTGCTCAACAGATTCCCGAATCAGGGGAGCCTCTATATATGTCTCCGGAAGTAGCAGAACAACTTAGCCGGATGACTGCTGTACAAGAGCAATTAGAAGCTCATCCTGTGTATAAATCAGGCAATGCTGCATCTATTTTTAAACGTAAGGCACGTTACGTTGAACTAGAAGCCGAACTTCAACTGTTGCAAGAACAGGTAGAGCAACAATCCCAACATCATTGGGAAGAGTTTCTCAATTTAATTGAAATTTTGCAGCATTTCGGCTGTTTAGATAACTTAGTACCAACAGCATTAGGCCAAGTTGCCGCAGCCATTCGGGGAGAAAATGAATTGTGGCTGGGTTTGGTATTCGCCAGTGGTGAATTAAATAATCTAGATCCGCACCATTTAGCAGCCGCAGTTGCAGCTTTGGTGACAGAAACCCCTCGCCCAGATAGTAAGGTACGTTTCGATTTGAGCAATCAAGTTGTAGATGCTTTGGCAAAGTTGCGGGGAATTCGCCGCCAGATGTTCCAGATGCAACGGCGGTATAATGTAGCGCTGCCTATTTGGCTAGAATTTGAGTTAATTGCTCTCGTGGAACAATGGGCGCTGGGTGTTGAGTGGACAGAACTATGTGAAAATACCACTTTAGATGAAGGTGATGTGGTGCGAATATTACGCCGGACGTTGGATTTATTATCGCAAATCCCCCACGTTCCTAACTTGCCGGATTCACTGCAACGCAATGCTTACCGCGCTATGCAGTTAATTGATAGATTCCCTGTGAATGAGGTAGTGGAATAAACTTGCTAAACTTTCGTTTTTATCTGCTGTTGCGGAATCATAATTGCAAATTCTGTATGACCAGGAGTAGAGTAACATTCTAGTTGCCCTTGATGTCTGTCAACAACAATTTGGTAACTAATAGACAAGCCTAAACCTGTTCCTTTACCAATACTTTTGGTAGTAAAGAAAGGGTCAAACAATCGATTACAGACTGCTTCGTTAATACCAGGGCCATTATCTATAATCCGAATCACAATAGAAGATGCAGAGTTGGTGGTGTAGGGTTCTTCTGCACTCTCAATTCTTGTTTCTCCCTGTCTAAATTCAGTGCAGATAGCGATTTGGCTGGGATGCTCTAATATTTCTTGTGGCGATCGCTTTTGATCGTACTCTTCTAAAGCGTCTATGGCATTAACAATAATGTTCATAAACACTTGGTTGAGTTGTCCTGCATAGCATTCTACTAGGGGTAGCTGACCGTATTCTTTGATGACTTGAATCTGGGAATTCCCAGTTCTAGGTTTGAGGCGGTTTTGTAGAATCATCAAAGTACTATCTATGCCATCGTGAATATTCACCTCTTTGACTTCAGCTTCATCTAAGCGCGAGAAAGTACGGAGAGATAAAACAATTTCTCGAATGCGGTTAGCACCAACCTTCATGGAAGATAATAGTTTAGGTAAATCTTCGATGATAAAGTCGAGATCTATATCCTGAATTTCTTCTTGTAGTGTAGAAGAGGGATTGGGGTAATAATACTGATAGCATTGCAATAAATACAGTAAATCTTCGACATATTCAGTAGCAGGTGTGATATTGCCATAGATGAAGTTAACTGGATTATTAATTTCATGGGCAACACCAGCCACAAGTTGTCCTAGGCTAGACATTTTTTCGCTTTGAATCAGTTGGCTTTGGGTTTGCTGCAATTGCTTTAAAGTCTGCTCTAGTTTTTCTTTTTCTTGACTCAAGGCAATAGTGCGTTGCTGCACCCTAGTTTCTAATTCTTGTTTTGCTTGTTCTAATCTATTTAAAGCTTCTTGTAAAGAGAGTTCTGTTTGTTTGCGCTCGCTAATATCAATAATAAAACCAAGTAGTTGTGTTACTTCACCTTGAACACGTACAACATTTACAATATCTTTTACCCAAACCCATCTGCCATCAGCAGTCAAGAACCGATACTCGACTATATAATCATCTTGTGCTTGTGAGGTGAGTTGATGGTAATCAAGAACCTGGGGCAAATCTTCAGGGTGAATGTGCGAATACCAGAATTCTGGTTGATACCAATCTTCTAAATCATAATCAAACAAATCTATTGCTTGTGGCCCTACATAGGTAAACTGGTGAGTAATGGCCTTTGCTTCCCAAGGCACTAACTTGACACTCTCTACTAATCGCTTTAACCGCTGTCGAGTTTGCTCTAAATCTTTTTCAGTACGCTTACGTAGAGTAATATCATTAGCCATGACAGCATATTGACTGGTTATGCCTTCTGTATTGTGAATAGGCTGTCCATCTACTAATAACCAATGCTCTTGTTGCTGATGTGATAAATAAGAAAGCTCAAACTTAAAGCTTTCTCCTTTCAATAGTTGTTCGCGGATATAAGCTTGTTGAATATGGATTTGAGCATTGGAAGTCAGTACAGAAAAAAATTTTTTGCCGATTAATAGTTCAGCTGTAATACCTGCACGTTTAGCTAATGCTTCATTTACCCATTGAATACGTCCAGATCTATCCGTTAATGCCATCAATAAATCTGCACGATTTGCCAAGGCAGTAAACATAGTTAAGGGTAAATCAAGTGAATTAACTATCATGCTCATAACTCCTGCCAAGAGAATTAGAGAGCATCACGTCTCCCTGCTACATACGCCAAAAGCAATCTACTAATATCATCACGAACTTGACGGAATACTTGCAGCTTTTCTGTTTCAGTTCCTATGGCTTCAGCTGGATCGGGAAAACTAAAATGATGACGTTTAATCGATGAGGGCAATGTAGGGCAACTTTGATCTGCATGATCGCACACTGTAATTACCGTATCAACTTTCTGGTCAAGAAACTGGTTGATATGCTTACAAGAGTTTGTAGAGATGTCTATGCCTATCTCTTGCATTACCTTAATAGCTAAAGGATGCACCTCTTTGGCTGGATTCATTCCTGCACTTTGGGTTGTGAATAAATCATCAGCTAATTCCCTTAAAAACCCTTCTGCCATTTGGCTACGACAGGAATTACCAGTACAAAGAATTAAGAGAGTCGGTAGTTCCATCTTATATTTTTAATATTAAATATTCACCAAAATATTAACTTTACAAACTACATTTGCCGTCAGGGAAAATACACAAACTTATAGGTGGAATCCTCAGCAGTGAAAATTAACCCTAGGTTAAGGATTTGATACTTGCGATCGCAATACTTTGATGCTGTTGAAGAATACACAAAGAGGAGGTTTATAGCCTCCTCCTGATTTGAGATTTTAAATGTTACTTAACAGTTGTTAATAGCGATCGCGATGGTTGCGTTGCTCCTCCAGTCGATGTTGACGTTCAATTTCTAGCCGATGTTGACGTTCGCGTTCTTCCTGAAGTCTCCGTTGGCGCTCAATGTCTAACCGACGTTGACGTTCACGTTGTTCCTGAAGTCTCCGTTGACGTTCAACTTCCAACCTATGTTGGCGATCGCGCTGCTCATCCAATCTATGCTGGCGATCGCGTTCTAATTGTTGTTCACGCCACTCACGTCGCTCATGGTCGTTATAGTTTCCTTGGAATTGAGCAGAGGCTGGTTTTGCTAGAACGCTAGAAGCTAGCACAACACCTAATAAGCAAGATGAAAGAATCCTTTTCATAAAGACAATCCTTTGATGTAATCTATTGTTAGAATTGGAAGAAAAAGAAGCCACTATCAAGTAGCTTCTAAGAGCATAAGGAACGGTAAAAGTAATTGCTGGTTAACTTATCTATAGCTGTGATTTTGTTTAGCTATTGTTGTGGAAAGAATAAGTAGATAGCACCTTTAGATTTGACCTAGCAAATTGACAATTACTATTTGTTTATAACTCTTATTAGTTAGTAATAGCTTCAATTTCAAATGGTAGATGCAAGTAATATTAAAGCGCTTTTCTAACAAAATTGATTCAGACAAAAGTCATGAGTAAAGCCATGACTTTTGTCATAACTAGAACCTAACTAGAGTGCTGAGTCAAGAGGCAATGGTCATTGGGAATTGGGCATTGGGCAAGGGTCAAAAGTCAAGATTCAAAAGGCTATAGTCATTGGTCATTTGTCATTGGTCATTTGTTGTTCTCTCCCTCATCCCCCACACTCCCCAAACTCCCCAAACTCCCCACACTCGTTTTTCCCCCCTGCTCCCTGCTTCCCTACTTTCTCATTGGGGCTGCCTTCTGCCTGATTTTCAACAGAAAATTTAAGCAACTATCAACTTAGAATCGGTTTCTGATGGCGCACCATCCTGGACTAGAGAACGAGCTTCGCCGTTGCGTTGAAGAATACCACCTACCATTGCTAATAAGGCGTTTACTTTCCGAGTACGCCACTCATCTACTAATGTTTGAACTTGGTTAACAGACATTCTCCTTGTCATTGCTTCGTAAAGATAAGCTGCATGACCGGTTTCATCTTGAGCAATACTCAACATCCCGATTTTCAGGTTGCGAGTCTTGGGATCTGTATCAGGTAGGACATTAGCCATCCGGGCAAAGTCTGTACTGGCATCTAATTCTAAAATGTAGGTGCTAGCCATAAATACATCCCAGTCAATCACAGCAGGTTTTAGCTGTTCTGGAGTGTAGCCTTCAAAGAATGCGGCAAAGAAGGGACTGCGTTGTTGCTGTGATTTACGTTCGGATGTGCTTGGCGGTTGACTCTTGAAATCTATGACTTGTTTATTTAGTTGTTTTAAGGCCTGGGCGAAAATCTTACCGTGTCTTGTTTCGTCTGCTGCATGTTTTGCTAGTTTTTCTGCTAACCAAGTATCGCCTTCCGCGGCGGCGCGATCGCTTAGTGTAGAGAGAAACGGAACGGAACCAGATTCTGCTAATTGAAATCTGGCGAGAATGTCGGGGCGAGTTTTGGAATCGCGAATTTGGAGGGCGGAGTAATAAGCACTAACACCCGAACCTGCTAAATGCATGAGGTAAGTCAAGAAGTTCATGGGAAATTCCTGCTGACTATTGGAAGGTTACATTTCTTATACTAATGCTGCAAAACCAAGGATATCTCTAGATGGTACGGTGTTTTGTTAGTATCATCCTCCAGAGGTAATTTGGTGCATGGGAATGCGGAAGATAAATAAACAAGCACTGATTTGGCTGTGTGCAGGAATTATTATTCTAGGTTTGATGGGATGCGATCGCCTTCCCTTTTTTGCTCCTTCTGGAGATTTGGTGGAGCGTGTCAGCGATGGTGATACTCTAGCGGTGAAAGACTCCAAAGGTGATAAATTCAGCGTCCGCTTTGCTTGCATGGATGCACCGGAAGTCCCACATACCAATAAAGAAAAGCAAAGTAAACGCGCCAGCGATCGCAATCAATTTACCTGGGGTGCGAAAGCGCAAGAACGGGTGCAGGAATTGGTTAAGCAGGGAGGCGATCGCGTAACTTTGAATATTACCGATAGCGATCGCTATGGCAGAAAAGTTGCAGAAGTTCGCTTAAAAGATGGCACTTTTGTGCAACAAGTTTTAATTCGGGAAGGACTGGCGAAGGTGTATCGTCCTTATTTAAATAAGTGTCCTAGTAAAGATTTAGTGCAACAAGCTGAAGCCGAGGCGCAGCGACAAAAGCGTGGGATTTGGGGTGATGCTAAGTTTGTCAATCCTTGGGAATATCGGAGTTTAAAGTAATTCGTAATTAAATTTTTTAGCATGAATCTGCGGGTGTTAGCTAATAAGTCAACTTATTTATTAATTTTACTGTTGAGTTCTTAAAGCTTGAGCAGTTAGATAGATTTTTGTCCATTCACCCATTATCTGATGATTTTTTAAGTTTAACTTTTGGGCTATCACTTCTATTGTTTTGCCTGCTTTCCTGAATTTAAGGATTTGCTGCTGGATAGAAGTCAATTGTGCATTAAGTTGCTGCCATTGGCTTGGTGTTAGCCCTAAGTTATTTTCTTGTAAAGAAATGTTCAACCAGCTATCAACTAGTTCTGGTTTAGCTTTCAGAGCAAACACACGCACAGCATGATAGCTAATTTTTTCACGAAGTCGATACACTTCTTTAATTGGTTTATTCAAAATCTTGGCTATTTCATCCTGGGATTGTCCATTGAGATAAAGCCGCAACCACTGTACTGCTTCTTTGCCGAGATTTTCTTGTAAATAAATCTCAAATTCTTCTTGTACTGCTTGATGTAGGGCTGTTTCTTCTGATGTTTCCTGTTCAGATTGATAATCACTCAATATTTGAGTTTTAACAAAGTTAATATTTTCCCGATTATTCTCATAATCTCTTTCATTATTGGTAATAACTTCTTCATATTCTGTGAGAATTTCGTCAGAAACTAAGCGAATTAAGTCACTATTGGGCACTTGAGTTAAGCCACCACGTTGAGTACGACGTAGGTAGTTTACAAAGCGGTAAACTAGTAAGGGTTGATTGCGTATTGGACGTAAACAATATTCTTCTATAGTGGCAAATATTAGAGCATCTCGCAGTTGGCGATCGGTTGTAATTTGGGTTATGTAAGCCATTTGATCTTGGACATAGTTATCGCCTTGCAGTAATTCATGGATTATTTCTTGTAATACATCCATTACACTGCGCTGGCGATCGCGACTGAGGGAAACCCAAGTCTGAATTTTATGCCGCAATGTCATCAAACTAGCCAGCCTAGTTATTAGGTTGCGATAAGCACGTTCTGGTGCTATTCCCAAGTAGCGTTGCAGTAAAATCTGGTAACGATATTCCATCGCTTGCTTGACAATCTCAATTTCCTTAGGATTGAGAAAATCAAACCGCTGGAAGTCACTTCCCAAAAGCCAGCGATTAATACTATCTATGTTTGCGATACTTTGTTGAGGATACTCGCTATTCAGCCGTTGTTGCCAATATTGTGGCAGTTGTTTGATTGGCAAAGAAAATGTTTGTGCAACTAAATCATCAAGAAGAAATTCCTCTTCATCAAGAAGAAATTCCTCTTCATAAGGAAGAAATTCCTCTTCATAAGGAAGAAATTCCTCTTCATAGCCAACTACACCCGAGAATACACTTTCTAGTCTGTAAGAAAAAGTATAGTTTTCTTGGAAGTCTTTTTCGCTAGTTGGTTCATCTTCAACCAATTGATCTAGCGAATTCGATGAAGGAGATGATACTTCAGTGTACTCAGGTTTTAACTCAATGACTTTGTTGTAATTAGCTATCGCTTCTTCCAGCAAATCTAATTCATGAAGTGCATTCCTACGCGCATACCAAGCCTTGTAATCATTGGGCTTAATTTTCAGAGCTTGATCTAAATTGGCAATTGCATCTAGAAAACATCCCGATCTAAACAGCGCAATACCTAAGTTGTACCAAGCTTCGTAAAATTCTGGTTGAATACACACAGCTTTTTCCAAAGCTTTGATTGCGTCTTCATATCGTTGCATATGGTCACATAGTAAAGCACCTTGATTGTTCCAAGCTAAATAGAAATCTTCTTGAATTTTCACAGCTATGTCAAAAGAGTTACTTGCTTCCTCGTAGCGTTCTAAACTCTGCAATGCAATACCTCTGTTGTACCAAGCACGGCAGTAATCAGGTAAGATTTTGACAGCTTCTTCATAAGAGGCAATTGCTCCTTCATATTCGTTAGCTGCGACTAACAAATTTCCCTGTTTAAAAAGTAACTTAGCTCTAAGGCTTTCTGTCTGATGTTTTTCCGTGAGCAGTTCTTGAATTTCTAATATTCTTTCAATCTTTTGTTCTGCGGTGTATTTTAAATATTCCTCATAGTCTCCTTCCAATAATAAACGGGATGATTCTTCTTCTACGACTTCTGGTGTTGTTGGAATTTCAAATATGCCTGAACGCCAGTCAAAAAAATCTGGGGAGCGGTGGATTAAATAATTGATCGAAAACGACCGCAAAAGAAATACAAAGCAGATAGGGTAATCATCTCTAAATCTTTCTCTTTGTTGATTGAGATGATTTAAAATATGAGGTACGCTAGTTAAATC
Source organism: Aulosira sp. ZfuVER01 (assembly GCA_034530615.2). Lineage (GTDB taxonomy): Bacteria > Cyanobacteriota > Cyanobacteriia > Cyanobacteriales > Nostocaceae > Aulosira. The sequence continues at coordinate 2,173 of JAVRCV020000061.1, read as the reverse complement.
ACTAAATTTACCTCCTGTAATTTCACCAAAAGTTCTTTTTTCGTATTTGTATAAAGAGTATTCCAACCCTTTAATTAATAAAATATCTATTTGTTTATCTCTAATAAACTCAGCCACTCGCTCATATAAATTATCAATCGCTTCAACTAAGCGCAAGACTGCAATCTTTTTCTGGGGAATATCCTGTGGAAGTTTAGCAATTAAACGGTCTGCTTCCACAGGTGTACATTGCACAAAAAACAAGCCAAATCCAGATTTACGCTTCAGTGCGCGAACTAAGTCTTGATAAACTGCTTCTGGTTCTGGAGGTAAATCATCGTCCCAATTATCTACATTTGGGTTCATGGAAGTTTCGCTACAGCTTCTTTAAATTCGGCAATTCCTTGAATTAATGGATGAATATCATACCAGCGCTGCATCTCTCCCTCATCATCAAAATATTTGTATTCTAAAAGACAGCGATTATACATCAAACTTCGATACAAATCGTCACCAGGAAGCTTTTTAGAACGAGATACCTCAGCTAACAAATTCCATTGCGAGTTTTCTACAGTGCGGCGATAGGTGTCTCTAGCTTGAGTAATTGCTCGTCGCACTGCATTTTCTGTAATTGGTAACTCTTCAGTACGTCCAATAGCATCTTGAGTTAACAATAGCAAATTCCTCACATGACCTCCACTCATCAAACACAGTCTTTCTAAAGTGTTAGGACTATCAAAAATGTCTTTTTCTAGTGATAACTCCGGTGCAATTTGCCGAACTCGCTTGCTAATTACTTCTTTAACTTTCTTCAGTCCCGGCTGATAAACTTCTCCGTCGAGAGTTTTCACCATAATCATCGGTAAAATTAAGCATTCACCATAGATATCGCGAATATCTGTGCCGCGTTTAGAATACAGTAAGGAAATAGGCGCAGTATAAATCAAATGGCAATCCAAACCTTTGAGTTGTCCGCTGCGGTCTACAAAAACTTCCTCATAGTTAGTGCTATCTCCGTCTTTAACTAAGACCATCCGGTCTAAATTATCGACAATTACCGCCAGTTTAGTGCAGCCATTAGGTAAATTCTGTTTGGCATCTGTCAGAAATTCATTCAACACCAGAATTAAAGTTACTGTGTGAGGATCAATTCTTTGGCGAATCTGTTGACGTAGCTGGGGAACTGCTCTTAAATTTGCTGTTAGCTTGGCAAACTGAGCAATTTGCGCTTCTACTGTTAGCTTCTCAAACTCTATAGGAGTCTGCGCTAAATCTTTCAACTCTCCCCACAGGCTTTTTAACCAGTCGAGTATAGGACGAGGATTGGCAATTTCTTTTAAATCTTTCAGCAAGCGGCGTGTACAGGCGAGGAGAATGTCTGTATATTGGGCATCTTCGGAATCAATATCTTCTTCATCAGCCGCAAAATACACAACATAGAATTGCCGATTTTCTAGATACTTTTTTAACTTGAGTAGCTCTGTAGATTTCCCCGCCCCCCGATGTCCAGAATATAATTGGCAGGTATTAGTGTTTGCCAATCGCATCCGATTTCCCAACTCTTGCAAAATATCCGCATCTCCGCGCACATCCTGACAATCTACATACCTTGTGTCATCGGCGGGTAAGGGTTCAAAGGGGTTAAAGGCGTTGTAGAGTTCAGTAAGTAAGTCAGGATTATTAAGCATAAGTATTAAATATGGCAATTTCGCCCATTATACTGTCGGTAATAGCCCCTAACACTCGTTAATGAGCCTCGCAACCTCATTAATGAACAAAAAAGACTCGTCAACGAGCAAAAAAGCCTCATTCACGAGCAAAAAAGCCTCATTAATGAGCAAAAAAGCCTCGTCAACGAACAAAAAAGCCTCGCTTACGAGCAAAAAAGCTTCATTCACGAGCAAAAAAGCCTCGTTCACGAGCAAAAAAGCCTCGCTCACGAGCAAAAAAGCCTCATTAATGAGCCTCAGAACCTCATTAATGAACCTCGAAACCTCATTAATGAAGAAAAAAGCCTCATTAATATATTTTTGTAGGGTGTGTTATGCCGTAGGCTAACGCACCATCAACGATTAATGATACGTCGGTGCGTTGCGCTACGCGACAACACACCCTACGACTACGACGAAATAAGGGTACAGCAATGCTCATTGGTGTCAACTTAAGGAGGTAAAGCCCAAATTTGTTGAGTGTA
>JAVRCV020000060.1:0-57879 GCA_034530615.2 Aulosira sp. ZfuVER01 | reverse complement strand
ATGCACTTGGGAACTCTTATAGTTTACGTCCTAATCTTGATGGCTATAGCTATATATCTAGGAAAAACAATTTGATAACCGTGACAATGCCTAAAGCAAAGACTTTAATTTAGTATGTAGATTTAACAAATAAGTATTTAGTTAGCTTAAACATGCTCAGGTGATTCATCTTTAATCGCCTCTTGAAACCAACAGACATAATCTCGCTGTTGCAGGGGAAATTACCAAGTTTTGTCAGGGAGCATCCCACTTTTTTGCAATGACAGTTATACTCTCGTGGCAAAATAAAAACTGGGATGCACCCGTTTCGTCATCTACACACTCAGCGATTTACGCGAACAAAATTAGGTTTTTGGTGCGGAGATTTAATACCAGTTTGAAAAAAGAATGCGACAAATATAAAAGGTAGGAGTGCAAAGCTTTGCGCCCCTACCTATAAATGATTGATGTGTTGCAAAGATTTTTTGAATTGGTATAACTTTGCTTCTGTCTCAAGAGCAGCGAGCGTTGTTATTCAGCTAGTTAATTTTCATGCTCTGGATGATGACCTGTGCCTGTCTCAGTTTCGAGTAGTCGTGAAATAAACACATCTGGTTTTCTACTCACAACAGACTTAACTTTATCAATAGCAATTACTTCACTGATTTTGACAATCATTTCCCACAGAGTATCCTCCTCTGTTTCTTTGTTGTAAGTTCTGTGTTTAAACCACAACAAATCATCCCAAACTCCGATTACTGTGGCGAAATACCACTTATCTCTTATTAGTATCCAGATTTCTTGTTCTAAGTAGGTCTGAAGAATTGATTTCACAACGTCTGAGAGCATCAAAAGATATTCGCTACAGATTACACGGGTGTTACAGCCGATTGCTACTGTGAAAATACGGAATTGAGGAGTACAGCATTAGGAATTGATTGAGGCTGAAATCTTGATTTTGGAAAACTGTTCGCTACTTCGTCATCGAGTACGTGCATTACTCCTTCAGTCATGGAAAGATGATAAAGTTTTGACTAATTTGGCAAGACTAATTCCATTCCTTAGGCGAGGTGTTTATGGCAGAAGCTAAAAACGTACTAGGCACCAACCTGGAGATTTGCTGCACTTCTCCCATGACTGGTTATTACCGCGATGGCTTGTGCAATACAGGCGGTCAAGATTTTGGGATGCACGTTGTTTGTGCCCAAGTGACAGCAGAATTTCTGGAATTTACTAAATTGCAAGGGAATGACCTCAGCACACCTGTTCCCGAATTTAATTTTCCCGGATTGAAACCAGGCGATCGCTGGTGTTTATGTGCGGCTCGTTGGCAAGAAGCTCTGGAAGCTGGCGTGGCTCCCCCAGTGGTTCTTTCAGCTACCCAGGCTAGAGCTTTGGAAGTCTGTAGCCTGGAGGATATGAAGAAAAATGCACTGTCTTGAAAATAAGGCAGAGGGCAGAGGGCAGAGGGGGATAAGGGGGACAAGGAGAGAAGTCGGAGCGCCGGCTTCCGGCGATCTGAACTTCGGAGGGACAAGGGAGCAGTGGGAAAACAAATGCCCAATGTCCATTAAACCCTGTGGTAATTAGTTAATTCAAAGCCGTTAGTTGTCAAACTCTGGCGTACATGCTCGCTCAAAAGGGCAGATAGTTCTGCTGCGCCTGAGCCTGATGGCCCGTTGAGTGGTTCTCCAGTATTAATCACTGCTGGATGGGAATAAATTTCTACTAGGTCTGCTTGAATTTGGGGTATGAGACCAAGTAAGTATTTCTCAGTCATGGAGCTAGTTTGCAGCAATCCATACACTCGATCGGCGTATTTAATACTATGAGATTTCAGTAAACTTTCTCCATAGCTGCGTAGTCTCCCAAATACTCCTGACCAGACTAACTTAGTTATGAGGTTGCGTCTGTCAAGCTTCAGGTTAAATTGCAATTCTTCGGATGGCAAACGAATTACTCGGATACCAAATTCCTGAGACAATTCAGTCAAAATACGTAATATTACGGGATGAGTATGTAAATGTAGATGCCCGTCTACATGGGAAAGGGGTAGCCCAGAGTCACGGAATTTTTCTAACTGGGCGCGAATTTCTTGCCGCAGTTCTTCACAAGCAGCAGGATGGAATTGATAGCGTAATCCAGCTATCAGAGGACTATCGGAAAAGTTACCTTTGGGGTCAACCAAATGAGGAATTTGTGAGGGTGGCAAAACAGCCCGACCGCACACTAGTACTAAATGCAGGCCAACTGCCAAATTTGGGTGATTACGTGCCCAGGCGATCGCTTCTTCGGCTGCATCTCCCGTTACCATCAAACTGGTACTAGTTAGCACACCTTGTTCGTAAGCTTGGATAATTGCTTGATTGACACCAGCAGAAAAGCCAAAGTCATCACCATTAATAATGACAAAGCGATGGGATTTGTTATTGGACATGGGGCATTGGGCATGGGGCATTGGGCAAGAGTCAAGGGTCAAGGGTCAAAGGTCAAAGGGTCAATAGTTATTATGTTCCTCTACTTCCTTGTCAGGCCACTTGCTTTAAGCCGGGAAACCCGTCCAACGCAGTGACTCCCCCTTGTCCCCCTTCTCGTATCCAGTTTTACGAAACACTCGCCGTTTGTCTAGATTGTGCGTGTGCAGTGGTCTGCTGATTGCGGCGTTCTTTGAGGTAGGAGAAGAACTCTCCGCCTTCGCGCAGACGGCGGACCATCATCTGCCGATCTGTGAGCATTTCTTTGACAATCGGGATGATTGCTTTGGGACGGAAGTAGAATTTGCGGTACATCCGCTCAACTGCATCTTCGATTTCTTCGCTGGAAAGGGTGGGATATTGCAGTGTTGAGGTTTGGATACCGGAGTTAGCTACTAAAGATTGGTTGGTAAACCAGCCGTTTTCTTTGGCTTGTTCGTATAGTTCTGTACCAGGATATGGTGCAGCAATTGAGACTTGAATTGTATGGGGACTGAGTTCGCAAGCGAAGCGAATTGTCTCTTCTACGGTTTCTTTGGTTTCAATTGGTAGACCAATAATGAATGTGCCGTGAACAGTAATGCCGAGTTTGTGGCAGTTTTTCATAAATTCCCGTGCCACTTCTAGCTTGATGCCTTTTTTAATGCGGTTGAGAATATCTTGATTACCAGATTCAAAACCGACAAGCAGCAAGCGCAGACCGTTGTCGCGCAGGGTTTTTAAGGTGTCGTAGTCTAAGTTGGCACGGGCGTTACAACTCCATGTGAGTTTGAGCCGCTTCATGTGTTCGCTGATGGCGATCGCGCGATGTTTGTCTATCGTAAAGGTATCGTCATCAAACATATATTCGCGCACCTTATCACCGAAGATGGCTTTGGCTTCTTCCATCTCCCGCCCGACAACCTCTGGACTTTTATGACGGTAGAGATGACCGCCTATTGTTTGCGGCCAGAGGCAGAAAGTACATTTCGCCGGACAACCGCGCCCAGTGTAAAAGGAAATGTAGGGATGCAGTAGGTAGCCGATGAAATATTTATCAATGTCTAAGTCACGAGCATAGGTAGGGAGGACACTGGGCATGGCATCCCAATCGTGAATTAAGGGGCGCTCTTCATTATGACGCACGTTAGAGTATTGGTCACGGTAGCTTAGACCTTTAATATTTTCCCAAGGGATGCCTTCTGCCAGTTCTTTGCAGGTATAGTCAAATTCATTGCGACAAACAAAGTCGATAACTGGGTTATCCCGCAGTGTCTCCTCTGGTAATACTGCGACATGGGCCCCGACAAAGCTTATCTGCACATCTGGATTTTGCGCCTTGATAGCTTCTGCACACTTGACATCATTAGCGAGTGAGGGCGTACTGGTGTGCATGATTACCAATTCGTAATCCTGAGCGATTTTCAGCACATCTTCCACAGTTTGACCGTGCGGTGGAGCATCCACAAGCTTGCTACCTGGTACAAGTGCAGCGGGTTGCGCTAACCATGTGGGATACCAAAAGGAAGTAATTTCGCGCTTGGCTTGGTATCGTGAACCCGCACCACCGTCAAACCCATCAAAGGAAGGGGGACTGAGGAACAAAGTTTTCTTCACTGATATGTCTCCTTAGTCAAGGGTTAATAGTAATTGGGCATGGGGCATTGGGCATGGGGCATTGGAAACAATTTTTGATTTTGAATTTGCGATTTTGGATTAGATTTCAATCTAAAATCCGTCTTGGAAAGTTTGCTACGGAGGGAAACCCTCCTGGCAACGCCAGTTGCTTCAAGTCGGGGAACCCGCCCAACGCACTGGCTCAACTTTCCGCAAAATCTAAAATCTAAAATTTCTTGTCCTCCTTGTCCCTCTGCCCCTCTGCCTTCTGCCTTTCCAAACTAGCTAGCTTTGATGTTCACATTGATAAACTGCTTGAGAAGTGCCAAAACATCGTTGCGGCTGAGTTTTTCTTTGCCATTGGCTAAGGCATCAAGTGTGCCGTGTGCCAAGGTGAGGGGAATTTGACAAAAGTCTAAAGCTGGGCCAGCAGGCAGGTCTTTGGTGTAAGCATCTGCCAAAGCTAGATTGCGGCGTGCATACTCGTGCATATTTGCCGCAGTCCACCCTTCGGGATAAAAATCTACGCCGCGTTTTAAATCTTCAGTGTGGTTACGCAAGATGTTCACTGCTTGTAAGCCTCGACCAAACCCAATTGCTTGAGTTCGGTTAGTTTGCGTGCCATCATACCAAGCCCATAAATCTGATAGTAACAAGCCCACCGCACCTGCCACCCCAAATGTATAACGATCTAAATCAGACTCTGTCTGAACTTTCCAGTTTATTTCTGCCCAGTGCGCCATCCGGTCTGCCATTGCGGCGGTGGCATCCCAAATTCGGGGTGCGATCGCTTCCGGTGCTAATATTGACCATTCTCTAATCCCAAGGGTGACTTCTGGTAAGATATTTTCGTAACCATTAAACCCTAGAGCAAAAGCATCAACTGCAAAACCATCAACTCCTGCTTGTAATGTCAAGCTAATTGTTCTTAGCAACTGTGCTTTAGTTGGGTTATCCAGTTCTGGATGATCTTCAATTTCATCAATAGCACGCATACACAAGTATGCTGATGCAACTGCCTCTTGTAATCCTGAAGGTAAAAAACTAATTGGAATGTAAAAAGTTCGACTAGTTTCCTTCAATATCTGTAGTGCATCTCTACGTAAATCCATGTCTTTACTCCTCTCTTGATTTTCACACCACATGAAATTTTCAGTCTTTTTTGATGATACTGGATATAATTTTTACTAAACCTTAAAAGCTGTATTTTCGCTAGTATTTCCTCTAAAAATTAATAGTTTACGGTATCACAATTAACAAAATTCTCAAATTGCTTAAATTATAGTCTAGTATATAGGGCTTGGGTGACAAAAAGGCATAAGGAAGAGGAAGGTATAGTTACCATCAGTTTTTCTGGTAAATATGAACAGTTGTGCTGAAATTTAGTCAGTTACCTGCAAAGTTTTTTAGTAATGAACAGCTAATTTTACCAGGGTAAAAGCTTGAAAGCCTTGATGAGGAAGAATAGAATAGCATATTTGTGGTATTTAGAGAAACAATTTACCAAATTTTGGTTAACGAGTAATAGTCAGCCCAGATGAACATCAATTTTTATAGTCTAAGCAAGCGCGGCTTTTTTTAAGGTAGGGAATCAAGAGACTAGAACAATATAAAGACTACTGTAAATACTGATAAAGTAGATTTATTTATCACGACCATTGAAAATAAATAATTTCCAGAAATTAAACCTCATAAATATAAAAAGAGTGGGTGCTACTCACTCAAGGGACTTCCAATTAAAAAAATATCCTAGCGTGTTATACAAAATCACAAAAATCCTGATACACATAAATTTTTCGTAGGAGTTTAGCAATGCTCATTGGTGTCAACTTAAGCTAAAAATAGCCTCTGTGTTAGCTTTGTCGCCCGCCTGAGAATGAATTCTCAGGACCAAAGCCCAAGTCTACTGAAGTAGACTCAAGATTTTGAGGATATTTAGTCATCTGAAGATGACTTAAGCTATTAGCAAGGAACTTCAGTTCCTTGCGGTAACAGGGTTTCGCGTTAAGTTGACACGTATGAGCAATGCTAAACCCTTATAGCAGTTACTAGTGTGCTTCTGTGTCGCTAATGCCAGTCGCCTGCGAAGGGAAACCCTCTCGCAGTGCTGCACTCACCGCTGCGCGTCTACATCTGTGTTCATCTGGGGTTAATTATTTCTTCCTGTACTTTACTGGGTCGGGAACGCTATACTTACGTGTTTGTATTATTATTTAACTGAAATAGTATTAGATATTACCTCATCCCCGAACCCCTTGTCCCATTCTATGGTGAGAGTAAAACGTTGTCATAAATGTAGATTTCACGTTAAGTAAGCACCCATGAATAATGTTCTCTACCCGTGTCTTTTATTAGAGTAGAGTACAGTTGTTCGCCCTCCTATTAGAAATTTAATTAGCAAAAGCAGATATTGCTTTCTCAAACTGAAGTTTGCGTTTTCATTTCAGTAGATTCAGCAAGCATCAATTATTGTTGGTGTGAATGCAATGGAAAAGTTAAAAGCCAACAATAAAAAGCATCTTTTGGCTGGGCATTGCCCAGCCAAACAATTCTATTGTATCAGGCTGATTAATTATCATTACTGCATCTGTGCAAAAAACTATTTATTAGTAGCATATCTACACTTAGATAGAACTGAATTATCTACATTTGTGGGGATGCAATTGCTAAAAAGATGAATATAATTAAATGAATTTTAGAAATTGGGTATTAATTGAATTAAATCATAGATTTAAACCTCAGTAATTATCTAATTAATGTATAAATTTATTGTTTTATCTTTACAAAAATTAAGTCGTAATTATTTTTATAAATTAGTAAATCTTTCGCGGGGGAGATGTACATAATTATCAAGATAATGCCAAAAATATATTATCTAAACAACGAGGTGTATAGAAATGCCAGAAGTAGGTAAATATACATTTTTAATGTTAGTAATTCTCTGGCTAACATCTTGTACTAGTAACTCTTCCTCCAAAGAAATGACTAAAGAAATCCAAAATGTATCTTCCTGGTCAGCAACAGCCCACATGGTAGGTGATGCTTGGATACATGGTGCTGTACCTAAAAAATATGCTCAGGAAACTTTGAAAAAAGCTCAAGAAGAGATTTTAAAAGAAAGAGATAATATTGGAAAATTCCAGCCCTCTCAAAAGGCAATTCAGCAGCATAAATCTGTAGTTTTAACTGAGGTTTTACTATTAGCTAATAAAACAGAGAAAATATCAATAGCAATTACTCAAGCGAATCGTGCCCAGGTGCAAAAATCCCTAGAAGAATTAGAAGCAGAGAGTAGAGTGCTAAACAGAATGAGAAAAATACCAGAATAAAGCCATGAAGAAAATTTTGGAAATTGCACTGGGAATTGTTACCAGTATTGGCGGCTTTCTGGATGTAGGTGCGATCGCTACAGCAGCAGAAGCTGGATCTCTCTACGGTTTTCAACTTATTTGGGTAATTGTCCTAGGGACAATTTGTGTAATCTCTTTAGTGGAAATGTCTGGGCGATTAGCCGCCGTTAGTAAGCATACCTTAGCTGCGGCAGTTAGGGAACGCTTCGGTTTCAACTTTTATGTGATTCCCTTATTTGCAGAAATTGTTGTTGATTTTCTAGTTTTAGCAGCTGAAATAGGTGGTGTTTGTATAGCACTACAACTAGTCACAGGCATTAGTTTCCAATGGTTTGCTTTACCTGTAGCTTTTGCAATTTGGTTACTGCTTTGGAAAGGCACATTTGGTTTAATTGAAAATGGCGTTTCACTATTAGGATTAATTACATTAGTATTTGTCTATGCCACATTTAAACTACATCCATCATTAACTCAAATTGGCAGTGGTTTGTTACCCACAATATCAAGGGAAGATACTACCCATTATCTATTTATTGCTGTGAGTATTTTAGGTGCATTAATCAGCCCTTACCTATTTTATTTTTACTCATCGGGTGCAGTAGAAGATAAATGGGATGAAAGTCATATTGGTGTGAATCGTGCCGTTGCCGGTTTGGGGATGGGCTTTGGTAGTATAGTATCGCTCGGTGTGCTGATTGTCGCAGCGATGGTGCTTAAGCCTCAAGGTGTTCAAGTCGATAGCTACGAACAAGCGGCTTTGATGCTGACAGCACCTCTGGGTTATTGGGGTTTTATTCTCTTTGCAGCATCCCTAGGAATAGCCTGCTTTGGTGCTGCACTGGAAGTTACCCTTGATACAGCCTATATTGTGGCTCAAGCTTTTGGTTGGAATTGGGGTGAAAGTCTCAAACCAAAAGATGCAGCGCGGTTTAGTTTGGTTTATACCGTGTTTGTATTTTTAGCGTCGTTACTAATGGTATTTGGTATCGACCCTTTACAATTGACTTTATTTTCAATGGCAATTACAGCAGTCATTTTACCACCTGTAATTGTGCCATTTTTAGTCTTAATGAATGATGAGTTATATGTGGGTGAGTATCGCAACGGTTGGATTAGTAATAGCGTGGTGATATTTACAATTGTGCTGGCATTTATCTTAGCGATTGTTGCAATTCCTTTGGAATTTATCGGAGGTTGATATCTTGAAATGAATCGAGTTGTTTCTTCAATATTTTTTGTCTCACGCAGAGACGCAGAGAAGAGTGCAAGAATATGGATATTATTAGAGATGTTTTGGATAATCAATTAGTAGATCGCAATCAACACAAAATGGGTAAAGTTGATGGCGTTGTGATGGAATTACAAGAAGGAAAACCACCACGACTAATTTATATAGAAGTGGGAGTGACAACCCTGGCTAACAGGTTAAATCCACGTTTAGCACGTTGGATAGCAGCAATTGCGAGTAAATGGGGTGGGAAGCAAACTGAACCATTTCGGATTCCTTGGTCAAAGGTGCGGGATGTTGGTATTGATGTGGAAGTCGATATGGAAGCAGAAGCAACACCAGCATTAGCCTACGAAAAATGGTTGCGCGATCGCATTATCAAACGCATCCCAGGAGATGGATAATGGCAACTAGTGAAATTCATTTAGAACTGCTACTTGGTAAGCAAGTATTAGACTCCAATGGTAAAGCGATCGGACGTATTGAGGAAGTACGCGCCGAAAAGCAAGGTGAAGAATGGTTAGTTCAGGAATATCTGATTGGCTACGCGGCAATTTTAGAAAGATTATCCGCCTGGACAATTGGGTTAGGAATTTTGCATTTACTTGGGGCGCATAAAATTCATGGTGGTCATACAGTACCTTGGGACAAGCTAGATTTGACAGACCCTGAAAAGCCGCGTTTGCGTTGTAGTTTAGAGGAATTAAAGTCATTATCTCAATAATGTCATTGGGCATTGGTAATTGCTATTCTCCCTTTGTCCTCCCTGTCCCCTTGTCCCCCTTGTCCTCCTTGTCTCCCCACACTCCCCAGTCTCTTCAAAACAGGTAGATCATGCCGCAATATTTTGGGAAATTACCCACAACTAACCAACCGTGGACAACTATTGGTAGTGTGCAAGCTGTAAATTGGAGCAATAGCACTGTTAATTTTCAGTGTACTAACTCCCGCTTGCAAATTACTATACTTGCCCCCAATTTACTGCGGGTAAGGCTTGCACCGACTGGAGAATTTATGCGCCGCCGTTCTTGGGCAGTAACGGTAGATGATTCAGAATGGGCAAAGGTTCCTTTTGAGGTGCAGGACACTGACGCTACGGTAGAAATTACAACTGAGCAAATTCGTGTATGCGTGCATAAGCAAGAATGTCGTCTTGCTTGCTTTGACAAAGCCAATCGTCCCTTTGCTGAAGATGATTTAGATCTGCGGATGGGTTGGCGGATGGGTGCAGTTGCAGGCTGGAAGAAAATTGCTGCTGATGAGCATTTCTATGGCTTTGGCGAACGCACAGGCTTTCTCGATAAACTTAGTCAAGTTAAAACTAACTGGACAGTTGACGCTTTAGATTACGATGCATTAACTGATGAAATGTACCAAGCCATTCCGTTTTTTATGGCTTTGCGTCCAGATGTGGGTTATGGCATCTTTTTTAATACGACATTTTGGAGTCAATTTGATATCGGTGCTGAACACCCTGGTGTTTGGAAGATGGAAACTCGCGGTGGGGAACTGGATTATTACATTATCTACGGCCCCGAACCTGCCCAAATATTGCGTACATACACCCAATTAACTGGGAGAATGCCGCTACCACCAAAATGGGCATTGGGTTATCATCAATGTCGCTGGAGTTACGAATCAGAAGATGTGGTGCGGGAACTAGCACAAGAATTTCGTCAGCGTCGCATTCCCTGCGATGTTATTCACCTCGATATTGACTATATGCGGGGTTATCGGGTGTTTACCTGGAGTCCCAAGCGCTTCCCCGATCCGGCAAAATTGGTAAGTGACTTGGCACAAGATGGTTTTAAGACTGTCACAATTATCGATCCGGGTGTGAAGTATGAACCAGAAGCCAATTATCACGTTTTCGATCGCGGAATAGACAACGACTATTTTGTGCGCAAAGCTGATGGCCAGTTATTTCACGGCTACGTTTGGCCGGAGAAAGCTGTTTTTCCAGATTTTTTACGCGCTGATGTGCGTCAGTGGTGGGGTGATTTGCATAAAAGCCTGACTGATATTGGTGTGGCAGGAATTTGGAATGATATGAATGAACCTGCCATTGATAATCGTCCTTTTGGGGATGGTGGAGAGAAGATTTGGTTTCCGCTGGATGCGCCGCAGGGGAGTGAGGGAGAGGGGGGGGACAAGGAGACGCGGGGACGCGGGGATGGAAAAGATGGGGGAGAGGGGGGAGATGAGGAGGACACAAAAAACGAAAATGTCTCCGCGTCCCCGCGTCCTCAAGTCCCCGCTTCCACTTCTACTCATCTGGAGGTGCATAACTTATATGGGTTGATGATGGCGAAAGCTTGTGCGGAAGGGTTGCAGCGCCATCGGCAAAAAGAGCGATCGTTTGTGCTGACTCGTTCCGGTTATGCGGGGGTGCAGCGTTGGTCTTCGGTGTGGATGGGGGATAACCATTCATTGTGGGAGCATTTGGAAATGTCTCTACCAATGCTGTGTAATATGGGGCTTTCGGGTGTGGCGTTTGTTGGTTGCGATATTGGTGGATTTGCAGGTAACGCCACTGCTGAATTATTTGCCCGTTGGATGCAAGTTGGAATGCTCTACCCATTGATGCGCGGTCATTCTGCTATGTCTACTGCGCGTCATGAACCTTGGGTATTTGGCGATCGCACAGAAAATATCTGTCGTGAATATATTAATCTGCGTTATCAGCTATTACCTTACATCTACAATCTTTTTTGGGAAGCAGCACAAACAGGCGCTCCGATTTTAAGACCACTATTTTACCATTTTCCCAGCGATCGCCAAACCTACACTCTTTACGATCAAGTCTTGCTGGGAGCTTCCCTTATGGCTGCACCTGTTTACCGCCCTGGCGTTGAGTATCGGGCTGTTTATTTACCCGCAGGTACTTGGTATGACTGGTGGAGTGGCGAACGTTACTCAGGCCCTACCTACATTCTCAGCCATGCACCATTAGAAAAAATGCCACTGTATGTCCGTGGTGGTGCCATTATTCCCATGCAACCCGTGCAGCAATATGTCGATGAAATTCCAGATGTACCACTGCATTTGCGTATTTGGCCAGGAAAAAACGAATATATTTTCTTTGAAGACGATGGCAAAACAAACACAATTCAAAAGCAAAACCACTCTTTAAGAAAGATAAGTGTATTTACAGAGGAGAACCAAACAACTGTAGAAATTAGCGCCCGTGAAGGAGAATGGACACCACCACAGCGAGAAGTAATTGTCGAACTTGTCGGCATTGGAGAACAGCGGTTTCAAGATGATGGTAGCGGGTGTAGTTGGAAGTTTTAATGGAGGGGGTGTGAGGAGTGTGGGGAGTGTGGGGAGAAATGACAAATTTCCATTGCCCAATGCCCAATGCCCCAGAAAATATGCATATAGATAGATGAAATTATTAGTCAAGTACCTGTAGCATAAAACACAAGCAACTAACCCACTAGACCAGGAAAAAACCTTGAACTTTCACAAGCTCGTTTAGGTGGGGTTACAAAGACCTCAATGTTCAAAGTAAACCGCTTGCATCTGCAAGTTCCCGATCGAGTCGCCACACAGTCGTTGATAGTAAAAATTAGTAGTGCGATCGCCATATTCATTGGTGGCTTGGTACTAATTGGCTGGGGTTTTGATATTGAATTTCTCAAATGTGGCTGCAATGGCAATTTGGTGACAATGAAGGCAAACACAGCCTTGGGTTTTCTACTCTGTGGTTTGTCACTGTGGCTAGCTCAGAATCTCCAAAAAGACAAAGGTGCTTCTCCTCATCATCCCTTCTACTTCTGGTGTTCTCGGCTGTGTGCAATAGCAGTAACGTTAATTGGCTTTTTAACAGTTGTTCAATATATCTTCGGTAGCAATCTGGGAATTGACGAATTTTTCTTCCGCGATTCGCCAAATGCTTTAGAGACAGCTTATCCAGGGCGAATGGGTTTGAACACTGCACTCAACTTTATGCTCGTTGGTAGATCTCTAGAACTGTCGCTGCATCAAAAAACCCACCGCAGCTATTGGTATTCCCAGATTCTCGCCCTGATAGCTACTTTAATTTCCTTCCAAGCGCTGATTGGCTATGCTTATCAAGTAGAAGTCTTTTATGGTGTACAACCATATACAACTTCAATGGCGTTACATACAGCACTAACTTTTATAGCGCTGTGTATGGGTATTATGTGGACACATCCAAACCAGGCATTCATGCGAATCATCACAAGCAATAGTGACAGCGGCTTATTAGCTCGCAGGTTTTTATTTGCGGCGATCGCAGTGCCTTTTCTACTGGGGTGGTTAATTGTTCTGGGCCAGAAAGTAGGCAAGTATGATACAGCCTTTGCAATATCACTGTTTGCCATCATCGTTATGGTGGTTTTTGCCATTTTAATCTGGCAAAGTGCCGCAGTTGTCGAACGCCTCAGTTACCAACGCGATCGCGTTCAAAATGAATTAAAGGCCTACGAAGAAAAACTCCGCAGTCTCGTAGATGCAAATGTAATTGGTATTTTATTTTGCGATATTTATGGCGGTATCCAGCAAGCCAACGACGAATTGTTAGCGATTATTGGCTACACGCGAGAAGATTTATTAGCAGGCAGAATCGCCTGGAACGCCATCACACCATCAGAATATCTGCCATTGGACGATCGGGCGATCGCTGAAGCCCAAGCAAGTGCTAATGGTACTTGTATGCCTTATGAAAAAGAATATATCCGCAAAGATGGGAGCCGCATTCCAGTTTTAGTTGGTTTTGTATTGCTAGGAGAACAACGGCAAGAGGCAGTAGCATTTATTATCGACTTAAGCGAACGGCAACAAACAAAGAAACAAATTCTTCAACTTAACAAGGATCTTCAGCGCCGGGTGACTGAGTTACAAACTTTGCTCGATGTCATGCCAGTTGGCATTGGTATTGCCGAAGATCCACAATGTCAAACTATCAAAGTAAACCCCGCTTTGGCCAAACAGTTGGGAATTTCGCCAGATGTCAATGCTTCTCTGACTGCTCCAGTTGATGAGAAACCGAGTTTTAAAACATACCGTGAAGGTAGAGAAATTTCGGGAGAAGAACTTCCCATGCAGTATGCGGCGGCTCACGGCGTAGAAGTTCTCGATGTTGAACTTGATGTTGTCCAAGAAAACGGCAAAGTCGTCACACTGCTGGAGTATGTTGCACCCCTGTTTGACGAGGAAGGTAAAACTAGAGGCTGCATCGCTGCATTTTTGAACATCACAGAACGCAAGCAAGCGGAGGAAGTTCTGCGAAATCAGCAAAAATGGCTGGAAGATGTGCTGAATTTGATGCCCAGACCATTGCTATTTATTGAACCAGGAACAGCACGGGTAACTTTTGCTAATCGCGCAGCTGATGAGTTAGCTGGAGGTGAATTTCCTAAAGGTATACCAGCCGAAGAATATCACAAGTTTTACTATTGCACTGATGCTAATGGACAACGTATCCCTAACGACCAAATGCCTGGAGTGCGGGTTGCCCGTGGAGAACGTCTGGATGGGTTGGAGGTAGACTGGCATAGTAGCCAAGATGTACACTCCCTACTGGTATTTGCCGATACCTTACCAGCAATGCATGGTTATCCAGCTACCTGTGTAATGATTTTCCACGACATTACTAGTATCAAGCAAGCAGAAAAAGCGCTCTCCTTAAATTACAAGAGACTTAAATTACTATTTGATACTGCCAATGAATTATTATCCAGCCAAAACCCTGTAGCTTTAGTTGATAAATTATTTCGTAAACTTGCGGTACAAATTGGTTTAGATGTTTACCTTAACTATTTGGTAGAAGACAACTCTCAGGTAATGCGTCTAGCCTCATCCACAGGCATTTCTGAAGAACTGGCAAAAGAAATTGAGTATCTAACAATAGGTCAAGCCGTATGCGGTACTACAGCTCAAACACGTTGTCAGATTGCTTTAGATAATGTGCAGCAATTAACTGACCCAAAAACAGAATTGATTCGCTCTTTAGGAATTACAGCTTACTATAGTTACCCGTTAATCGCCCAAGGGCAGCTTTTAGGTACTATTTCCTTTGGCAGTCGCAGTCGCACACGCTTTAGTGAAAATCAAAGAGGGATGATGCAAGCAGTTTGCGATCAAATAGCGATCGCAATGGAACGTGCGCGGTTAATTGCTTCTTTACAAGAACAAACAGAGCAGCTGCAAGATGCCAACCGCATGAAGGATGAATTTTTAGCGATACTATCCCATGAATTGCGATCGCCCCTCAACGCCATCCTTGGTTGGGCGCAATTGCTGCGTTCCCGTAGTCTCAGCGAAACTCAGGCTAGTAGAGGTTTAGAAACAATCGAGCGCAATGCCAGAATGCAAACCCAGCTCATTGAAGACTTGCTGGATATCTCGCGCATGATTAGAGGTAAGTTGCGTTTGAATGTGGCAACTTGCAATCTGATTTCGATTATTGACTCAGCCTTAGAAACTGTTAGCCTAGCTGCTCAGGCCAAAGAAATCGACTTGCAATTTTACCCACCGCGAAGAGAGTCACCACAGCATAGCAAGCGTCATCCAGAATTTTTAGTTTCCGGGGATGCAGAACGGTTGCAGCAAATCATCTGGAATTTGCTCTCCAATGCCATCAAATTTACACCCCCAGGCGGTAGAGTAGAAATCCGACTTTCCCAGATCGATGAACAATTCAAAGGTAATTTAGCTAGCTACGCTCAAATTCAAGTAATCGACACAGGTATTGGAATTAATTACGAGTTTCTGCCTTACGTATTCGATCGCTTTCGGCAAGCTGATAGTTCCAGCACCAGAACACATGGTGGACTGGGATTAGGATTAGCCATTGTACGGCATTTAGTAGAACTACACGGCGGTAGCGTCCAGGTTGATAGTGCAGGCGAGCAGCAAGGAGCGACATTTACAGTCAAGTTGCCACTTTTGTCACCTACTCAAGGAAATATTTCACAGCTACAAACTGGGGAAGATAATTCTGTATTGCTTTCCTATCCTTCGCTTTTAGGCGTGCGAATCTTGATTGTAGATGATGAAGCTGATAACCGGGAATTTATCACCACAGTACTGCGACAATGCCAAGCCGAAGTTCAAGCAGCAGCATCAGTAAAAGAGGCATTGCAGATAATTTCCCAGTGCAAACCAGATGTAATAGTTAGTGACATTGGTATGCCACAAGAAGATGGTTACTCCTTTATTCGCAAAGTGCGATCGCTTCCAGCAGAACAAGGTGGAGATGTCCCCGCCGCCGCACTCACAGCTTATGCGAGAACCGAAGATAGAATGCGAGCTATTCAAGAAGGTTATCAGCTACATTTACCGAAACCCATTGAACCTGCCGAATTAGCAACAGTAGTAGCTAGCTTAGTCGGTCGTGGTTGAAAGGACAAAAGAGAACGGGCAATAGTCGTAGAGTTTGTTACGTTTGCGATCGCACTTAGTAGAAACTTTATATTTAGCGATCGCCATCACTAATAACTTCATCCAAAATCTAAAATCTAAAATTGATATCACTCCATCACAGCTAACACAGATTTTGGTAACAATTTATCTTTAAACCAAATAATTCTTGCGGGGACATCATTTAACTTCACTCCAGCTTTTTCTAAATTCAGTCTCTCAGAAATTGCCAGAATTAAATCATCCCGTCCAGCACGCCGCACCTGAGCAAACTTTTTTTGTAAATACTCTGGACGCCAATAACCAACAATTTCTAACAGAAAGCTGCGTCCATCAGGATGCACTAAGCGAAAATCGGGAATCATCACACTTCCAGGGATGGGAATTAAATCAACTTCTCGCTCTAACGCCCATTCACTTTTGAGAGCATCCCATTTATCAGCGAAGGATGCTTCTAGCATACTATCGTAAGGCTTACCTGGAGAGTAATGTGAAACTAAACCACATTCGGAATTGAGAGTAAAACGTCCCGTTCTCCAAGTATTGGTGTAGGTGTCGCGGCTTTGCAACGTGGAAGCCAAACTCCAGCGAGTTACGTGGAGTAAAGCGGGGATAAGTTTAGCGATCGCCAACCCATAGCGCGTACTAGGATTAAATAAACTCGTCGGCCCATCAATAGTAATTGTAAATCCGTGGTCAGCATCGCCTTCAATATAAGCCATCAATTGAAATAACTTGAGATAGCGAAATAACAGCTTATATTCTCCCGGAACATTGCGATGAGCATTTAATACTAATTGGCTGGCTTTATAAAATACTCCCTGCACTTGCGATAAATTATATCGATGTAATAAATCTTGTGCTGTGGGTGCATCGAAAACCGTCAAAATTTTATTCTCAGCTAAATCAGCATATAATCCATCATGAATTTGTTGTGGTAAAACTTCTCGTTCCAGTTCATGAGTTAATTCATCAGCTATTTTACTGAAAGTAATTTGTGTTGCTTCTTTACTAGGAACAGATTTAGCAGATAACGCAAATACCCTTTCTCTTAACATTGGCGGTTCTAGCGGACTCACCACCTCAAAAGTACAAAAACTGCTTTTGAGAATATAAGCCAAACCTCTTTTAACGCGATAATCTGTAGTATCTCCTTCAAAATCTGTCAGTTGGCGTTCTAGCATCCCCTGAGTTTTACCAACTGCTGCTTGAAAATAAGTAATTAACTCATTCGCTAAATTTAAATGTTTATCATCAATCTTCAATCGCTTGGGGATGATTTCTTCACCATTGTGGCGGTGCATTAATAATTCTGTGGGTAACATGGGATTTGGATCGCGCAGAGGCGCAGAGACGCAGAGAGGAAAGAAGTTTGAATTGCTAACTATGTTAAATCGGATGAATCTTCACTGCGCTTAGTTGAATAATTTATTTCTAACTGTTCCGCAGCCTTAGCACTTTTTTCTTTCCCAGTTCCATACACAACTTGCAAATGTCCTTTCTTCTTCTCCTTTCCTCTGCGTTCTCCGCGTCTCTGCGGTTCGCTACTCTTCTCCATCCCCCTACGCCGCGCCGAAGTTCTTTCCTCACTCGTATCCTCAGCCACAACTTCGTATAAAATTGCCTGCTTCCCTGCAATATTCCCCTTCCGCAACACCCTCCCCAAACGTTGAATATATTCCCTAGTCGAACCAGTCCCAGATAAAATAATTGCAATCGAAGCCGCTGGCACATCAACACCTTCATTCAACACATGAGAAGCAATCAAAGTATTATATTCACCCTCACGAAACTTAGTTAATATTTCATGCCGTTCTTTTACAGGTGTTTGATGAGTAATAGCTGGAATTAACAACTCTTGAGAAATCCGGTAAACAGTCGCATTATCAGCAGTAAAAACGATAATTCTCTCCGGATGATGTTTCGCCAATAAATTAGCTAAAATACGCAACTTCCCATCCGTACCCAAGGCGATTTCTTTAGCTTCCCGGTGTGCTAACATCGCTCTACGACCAGTTTGCGATCGCGCACTCATTTGCACAAACATTTGCCAACCTTGAATACTCCCCAAAGAAATCCGCGATTCTCGTAAAAAATCATTGCGGAGTTGAATCAACTCGTTGTATTTTTCCCGTTCGTGTTGGGATAATTTCACCTTAATTTGGACAATTTCATGTTCTGCTAACGCCTTTCCCGCCAAATCTTCAGCGCGTTTGCGATATACTTCTCTACCAATGAGAATATTTAAATCAGCATGTTTACCATCGGTGCGTTCTGGGGTAGCTGAAAGTCCAAGACGATAGGGTGCGATCGCATATTCGGCAATTACCCGATTAAAATCCGTCGGTAAATGGTGACATTCATCAAAAATTAGCAAGCCATATTGATTTCCCAAAGTTTCCGCATGGATAGCTGCACTATCGTAAGTTGCAATTAAAATCGGTGTCCTATCTTTGGAACCACCCCCCAACAAACCCACCTCCGCATCTGGAAACGCCGCTACCAAGTGAGCATACCACTGATGCATCAAATCCAAAGTTGGGACGACAATTAACGTTGTGCGCGGTGTGGCTTGCATCGCCATTTGTGCTAAATAAGTCTTTCCCGCAGCCGTAGGAAGCACCACTACCCCTTGTCTTCCCGCTAGTTTCCACGCCGCTAACGCCTCACTCTGGTGGGGATAAGGTTCCATTTCCAGAGTTGCAACCAAATCTAAAGGATAAAATTCCTTCGCCTCATCAATAAAGTTAACCTCTTCCGCTTGCAGTGCTTCTACTAAAGAACGATATTGAATAGCAGGCAGCCGAAATTTTTCCACCCGATCGTCCCAGGTGGCATAGTCCATCCAAGCTTTACCGCGTGGTGGTGGATGCAGTATCAGTGTACCGCGATCGAAAGTTAATGTAGGGGTGCGAGCCATGTAGAGCCTTGTCCCGACGTTTTCATATTTAATTACTAATAACGCAAAATGGGCAGCTTGCGTATTTTGATTATGGGTCAATAGCTGAGAAAAATGAAATCGCGATCGCTTAATTTATAGGACTTACGCAAGCAAAATTTGTCATTGCGACCGGAACGTAGTGTAGGGAAGCAATCCCATAATTTTAGGCGATTACGTCGCTACGCTCGTAATGACGTAATTCCGTGACTTTTGCGTAAGTTCTAATTTAGACAAGAAGTCAGAATAAAAATATATTTTGACCTATTTTTAACTATCTATTTCAACTTAATCTGAGCATTATTATTATTAGTTTATTTCTAATTTTGAATCCTAAAAAAATAAAAAATCTGGATATATATCAGTCTTAAATTATTCATAGAAAATTATATAATTACGTAGGGTGTGTTATCATACTCTAATTAATAAATACTAAAATATTCTAAAATTAATCTATGCCTTGTAATACTTTTAATTAAAAATCATTGAGTTTTCCTACTTTAGATAGATTCGCAGACATTAATTATTATTTATGTATTTTTTCAGGGCAAAATAGCTGTGAAGCTCTCGCCGTATTTAGCTAATTGTGGCAAAATTCCCTTCAGTTAGCAGCATCATCAGGAGAAGCCACTTTGAAAGGAATCATCCTCCGACTCATGCCTTATGGTGTAGCAGTCTTGGCAGTTGGTAGCGCATTACTACTGACACTACTGTTACAGCCACTCCTCAGTCAAACAATTTTCTTGCTATTTTTTGCTGCTGTGGCGGTGAGTGCTTGGTATGGAGGTATGAAACCAGGTTTATTGGCTACTACTTTGGCTACTATCGCTGTTACATATTTTTTTATTCCTACTGCATCTTCGCCTTTGATTTACCCTGTAGATAGCATCTTGCGCTTAGGCTTGTTTGTGCTGGTAACAATACTCATCAGTTGGTTGAACTCGCAGTTACGTCATGCCAAGCATTGTCTAGAGAAAAGTATGCAGAAGCTACAAGCCAGCGAAGCCAGGTTTAGACGCTTGGCAGATTCTAACATTATTGGGGTAGTTGTAGCCGATATGAATGGGGCAATTATTGAGGCTAACGATGCCTTCTTAACAATGGTAGGTTACACGCAAGAGGAACTTGTATCCGGGCGAGTGCGATGGCGCGATCTGACACCGCCAGAATATCAAGAAATTAGCGATCGCGCCGTTACAGAACTGCGCAATCAAGGTATAAATCAGCCTTTTGAGAAAGAATATATCCGCAAAGGTGGTAGCCGCGTTCCCATCCTGATTGGTTCTGCCTTATTAGCAAGCAAGATAGAAGAAGTCATTAGTTTTGTGCTTGACTTAAGCGCTATCAAACAAACAGAAAATGCCTTGCGTGAAAGCCAAAGTAGATTTTTTGCTTTAGCTGATGCCACGATTGAAGGTGTTGCGATTCACGACAATGGAAAAATTTTAGATGCCAACCCAGCTTTTGCCAAAATGTTTGGCTATTCAATCGATGAAGCGATCGGGATGTCGGTGACAGAATTTTTAATCCCAGAATCGCAAAAAATTATCTTAGAAAATATACATTTTGGTTATGACGAGCTTTATGAGGTGACTGGGTTAAAAAAAGATCGAACTACTTTTAGCTTAGAAGTATTCGGTAAAAAATCTATATATAAAGGTCGTAATGTGAGAGTTTCTGCATGGCGTAACATTACAGAACGTAAGCAAGCAGAAGCAGCAATTAGAAACAGTGAAAAACGATTTCGCAGGCTAGTAGAATCTAATATTTTTGGTGTAGCTTTTAGCAAATTCGACGGTAGTATCTCCTATGCCAATGAATATTTTTTGAACATGGTTGGCTATACTTTAGCCGATATGGGTGCAGGTGAATTGCGCTGGGATATCATGACACCAGCAGAATACCTCTCCTTGGATGCCAAGGCCGCAGAAGAACTCAGGAAAAATGGAATTTCTACTCCCTTTGAAAAAGAATACATTCGCAAAGATGGTAGTCGCGTTCCGATTATGATTGGTGCGGCATTATTGCAAGAGTCTGAGGGCGATCGAGAAGAAATTATCGGATTTTATTTAGATTTAACTGCACGCAAACAAGTAGAAGCAGCACTGCGCCAAAGAGAAGAACAATTACAGCTAATTACAAATGCTGTACCTGTGTTTATTTCCTATGTCGATGCCCAGCAACGTTACCGCTTTAATAATCGCAAATACGAAGAATGGTATGGCATTAAAGCTTCGCAAATGTGTGGCCAGCACATCCAAGAAATTGTCGGTGAGTCAGGTTATGAGGCAATTCGTCCTTATATAGAAACAGTATTATCAGGAGAATTAGTAACCTACGAAACTCAAATGGTTTCCCCAAAGGGCAGCATTCATGACGTTAACATCTCTTATGTTCCTCAATTCAATCAACAGGGAGAAGTAGAAGGATTTGTCGCTCTAATTAACGATATTACAGATAACAAACAAGCCCAAAATGCTCTGAAACAGAGTGAGGAACGCTTTAGGAAACTCGCAGAAAAAGTCCGGGTAATCCCTTGGGAAGTAGATGCCAATACAGGAAATTTTACTTATGTGGGACCGCAAACTGAAGAGATTCTTGGTTATCCATCAACAGACTGGTACGCCGACAATTTTTGGGAAGAACACATTCACCCAGACGATCGCGAGTGGGCAGTTAAGTATTGTATAGAATCTTCACTTTCACTGGATAATTATGAATTTGAATACAGAATGTTAGCAGCAGATGGCAGAGTAGTCTGGATATATGACATTGTGAATGTTATACGGGATGAAAGTCAGCCACAGCTACTACATGGCTTCTTGCTTGATATTACCGATCGCAAACTCTCAGAGCAAGAACGCGAACGACTATTAGCCGAAGCTGAAGCTGTTAACCGCATGAAAGATGAGTTTTTAGGCACCCTTTCCCACGAACTGCGTACCCCTCTCAGCGCCATGATGGGTTGGACACAACTACTCAAAAAGCGCCAATTGGATGAAGCTACTAAGGCTCGCGCTTTAGAGACAATTGATCGTAATACCAAGTCCCTAGCACAACTGATTGAAGATGTTTTAGATGTTTCCCGGATTATTCAAGGCAAACTCTCCTTGAATCTCCAGCAAGTAGAACTTATACCAGTTGTAGAAGCAGCAATTGAAACTGTACAGCCCGCCGCCGATGCCAAAGAAATTCGCATTGAATGCAGATTTGACCCGAAAATAGGGGTGGTGATGGGCGATGTCAACCGCTTGCAACAAATTATTTGGAATTTACTCTCCAATGCTGTCAAGTTCACACCCAAAGGCGGCAGAGTCGATGTGCAACTGAAACGCAGACATTCTCAGATTCAAATTCGGGTAAGCGATACAGGCGAGGGAATTGCTAACGACTTCCTACCCCATGTATTTGAACGCTTTCGCCAAGCCGATAGTTCTAGCACGCGATCGCATGGCGGACTTGGTTTAGGGTTGGCGATCGTCCGTCATCTGGTAGAATTGCACGGCGGTACAGTTTCTGCGGAAAGCCCAGGAATTGGACAAGGAGCGACTTTTATTGTCAATTTACCCATGAGAGCTGTTTATGTCGAGAATACTATATCAGTATTGAGCGATCGCTCCATCAACAGCGAAATTTCCCCAAATAACCCATTGTCACTTGAAGGCGTGCGCGTGTTAGTCGTTGATGATGAGCAAGATGCCCGACAATTACTCACCACAGTTCTGTCACAATCTGGTGCCCAAGTAATGACAGTTGCATCTGCTGCTGAAGCCTTAATTGCCGTGCCACAATTTCATCCCGATGTACTGGTAAGCGATATAGGTATGCCAGAAGCAGATGGCTACACACTCATTCGTCAACTCAGATCCTTGCCTTCAGAGCAAGGAGGACAAATTCCCGCAGTAGCACTCACAGCCTATGCCAGATCTGAAGACCGTACAAGAGCTTTGTTAGCAGGCTTTCAACTCCACATCCCCAAACCTGTGAATCCCGCAGAATTAGTTGCCGTAGTTGCCAATCTCGCCGGACGGACTTGAATTTTGCCATTTGTCATTGCTACCGCTACGCTAACACCAACGCACTGGCTCAATTTTTCGCAAAATTCAAAATGAATATAGTGTCAGCGTTTCATTGAGTTGGAATTGGTATAAGTTTTTTAGTAAAAAATTGTCTCTGGAAAATTTATTATATATATTCCTAACTTTATCAATATTTAGCCCTCAAAGTTATTCCATAATTTTCTATGCTCAAAGTTATTCCTAAACAAACAGTGTCTATGCATACCCGTGATGGTATACGCTTAGATGCAGATATTTATCGTCCTGATGCTGAGGGTGAGTTTCCAGTATTATTAATGCGGCAACCTTATGGCAGAGCGATCGCATCTACTGTTGTTTATGCTCATCCTACCTGGTATGCAGCCCAAGGTTACATCGTCGTGATTCAAGATGTGCGGGGGAGAGGCACTTCTGAGGGAGAATTTAAATTATTTGCTCATGAAATTGCCGATGGCGAAGATACGGTAAATTGGGCGGCAAATCTTCCTCAGAGTAATGGCAAGGTGGGGATGTATGGCTTTTCTTATCAAGGCATGACTCAACTATATGCAGCCGTTAATCAACCAGCCGCTTTAACAACAATTTGTCCGGCAATGATTGGCTATGATTTGTATGCAGATTGGGCTTATGAAGGTGGTGCATTCTGTTTTCAAAGTAATCTTGCTTGGGCAATTCAATTAGCAACTGAAACCGCACGATTGCGACAAGATACAGCAGCCTACAAATCATTATTTTCAGCTTCTCGCAAGCTACCTTTAAATAATCCAGAAATTCTCAAAAATTTAGCTCCGGAATCTTTTTATCACGATTGGTTGGCTAATTCCCAACCAGATGCAGCATATTGGCAAGAACTTTCGCCCAAAAACCACTTACAAACTGTCGATTTACCTATGTTCCACATTGGGGGATGGTTTGATACTTATTTGCGGGGTACTCTGCATTTATATAAAGATATGGCAGCCCGTAGCAACACACCCCAACATTTATTAGTTGGGCCTTGGGCACATTTACCTTGGGGTCGTAAAGTTGGTGATGCTGATTTCGGCGCTAAAGCAGCTAGTCCTGTAGATAGGATGCAAATTCGCTGGTTTGACCAATTTCTTAAAGGTGTAGATACAGGTTTACTGCAAGAACAACCTGTCTGTTTGTTTGAGATGGGAAGTAATATTTGGCGCACTTTCCCTAGCCTACCAACATCAACTCAAAAATCTTATTATTTGTCAACTACCGGATTAGCTAGCATCCGCGAAGATTCAGGAACCCTCAGCACTCAGCACTCAGCACTCAGCACTACTGATGTGTTAGTTCACGACCCTTGGCGACCGGTTCCAGCTTTGGGTGGTCATGCAGCAATTCCGGCGGGAGTATTTGAGCGATCGCATTTAGATTTACGCTCAGATGTATTAACTTACACTAGTCAACCTCTAGCAGCCGACTTGCATTTAGCAGGGGATGTAATAGTAGAAGTCTTTTGCAGCGCCGACCAACCAAGTTATGATTTGTGTGCGGTGCTGTCGGAAGTTCATCCTGATGGGCAAGTGTATAATTTGACCCAAGGTTACATACATTGTCGAGCTGAGACGAATCCTACACCTACAAAAATCCAACTGCAAGCGACTTGTGCGTGTATCCCTCAAGGTAACGCTTTACGTCTGAGTTTGAGTGCAGCCTGTTTTCCAGCTTACCCAATGAACTCTGGAACTGGAGCAGTAATTAATAGCGAAGGTTTACTTCATACTCAGATTATTACTTTAACAGTGAGTTGTGGTAGTGAGGCTAATTCTCGACTTTTATTACCTGTAAATAGGTCGGCGTAATTACAGATAATGAATGGGGGCTGTTATTAGTTAGGGTTTCAATGGTATTTATGTTGAGTAAGATAGTTTGTTTTTATGGTGGCTTACTTATAGCAATTTAATGCGTAGTTGCACATATCTAGATCCCCCTAAATCCCCCTTTACAAGGCTACAGTGTACACACAAGTCTTTTGGAGTTGCTCCACAGGCTTTTGATCCCCCCAACCCCCCTTAAAAAGGGGGGCAAAAACCTCTTAAAGTCCCCTTTTTTAAGGGGGATTTAGGGGGATCTAAGCACATTTTGCATCTAGCACCGAGATCTGTGTACACCGTAGCTTTACAAGGGCAGGGTTAGGGTGGGGTAATACCAATACTTCAACCCAGGACAGGTTCATAGAACTCACGTTAGATTAGGACATGATAAAAGCGTAAATTTCAGGAACAGTAGTGTTTTTACCTCCTGCCTTCTGCCCCCTGCTATATCAACGGTAGCTTGACAATAAAAGTTGTACCTTGCCCAATACCTAGGCTGTGAGCATGAATTGTACCGCCGTGGAGTTCGACTAAGCTACGGGCGATCGCAAGTCCTAACCCTAGTCCTTTTTTTACACCGTCTGCTTGCCGGAAAGTATCAAAGATGTATGGTAAAAACTCGTTATCTATGCCGCAGCCAGTATCGCTGACTATAACTTGGGCTTGATTTTCATGAGTTTGCAGGCTAAGTTCAATTCTTCCCCTTTCAGGTGTAAATTTGACTGCATTACTCAGTAAATTTAAGATGATTTGTTGTAACCGTTCTGGGTCGCCTTGTACGATTGTTGGTAATGGATCGAGCAGACAATCGAGGTGAATGTCTTTGGTTTGGTAGGATTGACGCACTGTGGCGATCGCATTTTCAATTACCCCTTGCAGTTCGACTGGCTCTAGATTCAGGCTAATTTTACCCGCAGTAATCCGCGAGATATCGAGCAAATCTTGCACAAGTTTGGCTTGCAAAGTGGCATTGCGTTCTATTGTCTCCAGCGCTTTCATCAGCATGGCTTGACTGGGAGAACTGCTTCGCAGTAACCGCGTCCAACCGAGAATGGCGACTAAGGGGGTGTTGAGTTCGTGAGAAACTGTTGATAGTACCTCATCTTTTCTGTGGTTAATTGTTCTTTCTTGGCGGAGAGTTTCTGAGCGCAGGTGTGCCAATTGCAGATAAGCATTAACACGAGTGACAAGTTCGGTAGCTGAAAAGGGTTTAATAAGGTAATCGTCAGCCCCAGCAAGAAGCCCTTCAATTACAGACTCTTCCCCAGCACGGGCAGAAAGCAGAATTATCGGTACTTCTTTTGTCCGTGCATCAGCCCGCAAAGCTTTCAACAACTCAAAGCCGTCTAATCCTGGCATCATTACATCACTGAGAACCAGATCCGGCGATCGCTCATTCACCGCCGCTAGTGCTGCTGCCCCATCAGCAACGGCTTGGACTTCAACGCGATCGCTTAATATCCGCGTGAGGTAATCGCGCATATCGGCATTGTCATCGACGATGAGAACACGGGAAGACACGGAGAGGGGGAGACGCGGGGACGCGGAGAGAGAAAAATCCCCCGCGTCCCCGTGTCCCCGTGTCCCCATGTCTTCTTCTCCTATCCACCGTTCTGCTTCCTGAACATAAGGGGCTGCACCTAATGCAGTTGATGCCAAGGTGCGTGTGACTTGAGAGCGATCGCCTACGACTCGTCGTAGGCGATCGCTCGATAGGTGTGCTGTGCCTAAGGGAATGGTGATGGTAAAGCAGCTGCCTACCCTTGGTGTGCTGCTTACTTCTATGGTTCCACCATGCATTTTGATTAACTCATGCACTAAAGCTAGACCAATACCCGAACCTTCATGAGTTCTGGCTTTTGCCCCACGCACTTGGTAAAATCGCTCAAAAAGATGGGGCAGTTCTTCTGACAAAATCCCTGTGCCTGTGTCTTCTATCTGTAGTTTTACATGATGGTCATCACCAAGATGCAGCCTGACGGCGATTTCGCCTTCTAGGGTAAATTTAAAGGCGTTGGAGAGCAAATTCAGGACAATTTTCTCCCACATTTCCCGGTCTACGTATACAGGCTCGCTTATCGGTGGGCAATCGACCACTAGCCGCAGCCCAGCCCGTTCAATGGCGGAACGAAATACACTGGCTAACTCAGTGGTGAACATTGCTAAGTCGGTCGGTTCATAAACTGCTTCCATGCGTCCGGCTTCAATGCGGGAGAAGTCGAGCAGGGTATTAACCAGTTTCAGCAAACGCAAGCTGTTGCGGTGGGAGAGTTCTAGCCGTTCTCGTTGTGCTGGAGGTATGGGATTGGCAGAATCGCTCAAGGCATCTTGCAGGGGAGCGAGTAACAGTGTCAGCGGCGTGCGGAATTCGTGGCTGACGTTGCTGAAAAAGAGAGTTTTAGCGCGATCGAGTTCTGCCAGAGCTTCAGCGCGTTGCCGTTCCTCTTCGCGGGCGGATTGTTCTCGAAATCGCTGAATTTCTAATTCGCGCATCGCATTTTCGGCGCGGGCGCGTTCGACTGTCGCCCAAGTTCTTTCCGCAGTTTCCTGTAAAATGGCGATTTCGTCCGCCCGCCACTCGCGCGGGCTGGCGTGATATATGGCGAGGTTGGAAACCCAGCGATTACTCTTGACGAGCGGCGCAACGACAAAGGCAGCGATATTCAAATTGGTGTAAGCTGGCAATACCGCTTCGGTAATTTCGGGAGCGCGACTCACATCGTTGACCAGGGACACTTCCCCACGGCGCATTGTCTCGATTACCGCGCCGCCAAAGTCATTGACCGGGAAATCGCCCGTTATTTTGGGCACCGCGCCGGATACGTAGGCATCGGGAATATGCACTTTTTCACCGTCGTCGCTGACTTCGGCATACAGCGCGAGGTCAACCTGAAGATGCTCGCCCAGAATGCGCATCGCTTCTGTCTGAATTTCAACCGGATCGGTGAGCGATCGCAGCGCATCCGATAACTTCAGCCGAAACGCATCCATCTCAGCCGCGCGGCGCAACTGTTCTTCTGCGCGTTTGCTCTCCGAGACATCGCTGAAGAGTGCTGCAAGCTGATTCTTGCCGTTGCTGGTGGGAAAGACAAAAACATCGAACCAGCGATCGAGTTCTGCGTGAAAGTCAATAAAACGCTTTGGCTGTCCGGTACGGGCAACCTCTGCGTAGTCCTTGAGCCACATGTCCTCTGTTTCCGGGAAAAGCTCCCGCATCGTCTGCCCTGGCTGCGGTATGCGCCCAGTCTGCCGCTCGAAGGCTGGATTTGTCTCGATGTAGCGGAAATCGATCGCCTCACCCGCCTCGTTGTAGAGCATCTCGAAGATACAAAAGCCTGCATCGATCGAATTGAACAGCGATCGATATTTGGCTTCCGATTCATGTAAGGATGTTTCAGTGCGGGCGCGTTCGAGCCGTGGGAAAGTGCGGCTTGTCACATCTTGAATCAGCGCAATTTCATCGGTTGTCCAGTGGCGTGCCCTGCGATCGGTTGCCGTGAAACACCCCGTCCATTCACCCTGCCGATGATACGGAATGACGATGTAGGCTCCAAGACCGATAGCGGCAGTGGCTTCTGGGTTAACGCGATCGTCTCCTTGCGTATCGTAGACGACCCAAATTTCTCCGCGTCGCATCGTCTGGACAAATTCTTCGGTCATATAATCGGCAATCCGGTAGGTTCCGGTGTGTTGTGGTACGCCCGCTGCATTCCAGACGTAGGTGACCGTCGTTGTTCCGCCCACTTCGTCAACGTCGCAAAAGTTGAAGCCGTCGAGCCGCAGATGGCTTGCCAGCCGCGCCCCGATCGATTGCATAATTTCCGTTTCGGAAGCGAGGTTCGCAAAGTCTTCAGAGATTTTGGCGATCAGGGCGAGATTCGCCTCGCGGCGTTTGCGATCGGTGATATCCGTAAACAGAACCGCCACGCGACGGCTCCCATCTCCCCCTAAACGAAAAACATACAGGTCAAAAACTCGTCCCAGGGTAGCTTCACCTTCTTCAAACCGAATCGGTGCGCCTGTTGCAGCAACCTGCCCATACACCTTTGCCCACTCTGGATTGGGGGTTCCCAGCAGTTCTGTGGCTTTGCGTCCGACCGGATACTCCATCCCCGTCTGGGCAACAAAAGCAGGGTTAACCTCCAAGAAGAGAAAGTCGTTCCACTCACCGTTCTCATCCGATAGGACTTCGACGACGGCATACGCCTCATCCATCGAGTTGAATAGCGATCGATATTTCTCCTCCGATTCCCGCAGGGCATCCTCGGCTTGTTTGCGATTGTGAATATCGGTCGCCGCACCATACATCTTGATGACCTTGCCATTCTCATCCTTGAGCGGCGAAGCCTTGACGACAAACCAGCGATAGGCTCCATCATGCCGCCGAATGCGGTGTTCCTGTAAGAGCGGCATCCCCTGTTCGACGGCTTCCCGGTAACGCTGCGCTGACCCTTGGCGATCGCCAGGGTGAATCGCGTCTATCCAGCCCCAGCCGATCGCCTGCTCGAAGGTTTGCCCTGTATATTCCATCCATTGCTGGTTGTACCAGTTGGTGGAACCGTCCGGTTCGCTGTCCCAAAGCAGGTCGGGGACGAGGTTGGCGACAGCCTGCAACCGAGCTTCGGATTCACGCAAGGCAACTTCTGCGCGTTTGCGTTCCGTAATATCATAAGAAACTGCAAGCACAGCATATATTTCCCCATTGTCAGCCCGAAGCGGCGTTCCCCGTGAGATGTAAGTGCGATTATGGGCATTGTGCTCGTGTTCAAACGGCTCCCCAGCAAGCGCTCTTTGGTAATTCACCTCATAATTTGCTGCTAATTCGTGACTCAGCACTTCAAAAATAGTTTTGCCAACTAAATCTGCGCTTTTAAATCCGGCTGTATGAAGTGCTTCGCCTTCGGCAAGTAGATAGCGCAGATTGCGGTCAACGACAAATGCAGCCCCACCTGGTAGATTCTCCATCATCGCGCGGAAGTATGCTTCCGACTCCCGCACCAACTTTTCGGCTCGTTGACGTTCCGCAGCCTCCGCTTCTAATTGGGCATTCTTCGCTAGCAATTCCTGAGTCTGTCGCTGATTCAGTAGCAATGCCGCAGCAGCAAAATCTGCCAAACTCGTCATTACCCGCACATCTTCACTATCAAAATGCCGCTGTTCATCGTGCGATAAAATCCAGATTGTTCCTAGAGCATGGTTATCTGCAATTAGCGGTAGCACTAACCCTTCAACAATGGGAGTGTTTGCTGCCTGTAAATAAGTAAAATAGCGATTGGGATAAGAATAAAGTTGCGGAGTACCCCGATCCAGGCAGACACCACAGGGGCTAAAATGGCGGGGTGTAGTGCCGCCTACATAGTGTGCTAACGCTCCTGCTAACACATTCCAGCGAAAGATTTCTTCCCCATTTGCTGTTAATTCTAGTAAACTGACCCCTACTGTTCCTGTATTGCACAATTCTAGTGTTATGTCAACTAAATTCTGAAGCATCGTTTGGGGCTGATTTACCAACTGCTGCGCTAAAGCGTGCAATGCCTGATTTTCTTGGACTAAGTTTGCTGCACGCGGATTTCGCTGGAATACCTCCTCAGTGATGACAATATCTTCTAGCGTCACGGTTTCTTTTTGAGATCGTTGCATAGGACGCTTTAGCTCCAGCAGTTCACCAGCAAAATAGCTCTTAATTGCAATCTTACACACTAATTATGTAGCTTGCTTCTCGCTGGGGGGTATCTAACAAAATATAGGTTTGTTGGTTAACAAGCCAAGTACTTTCTGCCACAACACAAGTACTTTCTGTCACAACACAAGTACCTTCTGCCACAACACAAGTACTTTCTGCCACAACACAAGTACTTTCTGTCACAACACAAGTACTTTCTGTCAAAACGCAAGTACTTTCTGTCAAAACGCAAGTACTTTCTGCCACAACACAAGTATTTTGGTTAATCGGAGATACCTGAACCGCCGATAAAACTTTTGACTTCAACAGCTATTTTACGTCCTGTTTTTTCGGCGGCGATCGCCAATACGGTTCGGTTAAGGTGCATAATCTTACAGATCCCCCTTATACCAATTTAAAATTCAAAATTCAAAATTAAGAAATTGAGACTCAGCAAAGGTTCCAGGGTTTGCGTCTGCATCATATTTTTGGTGAAATGGTATTAGTCCCCCTTAAAAAGCTACGGTGTACACACATCTCTGTACTGGATGCAAAATGTGCTGAGATCCCCCTAAATCCCCCTTAAAAAGGGGGACTTTAAGAAGTTTTTGCCCCCCTTTTTAAGGCTACGGTGTACACACATCTCTGTACTGGATGCAAAATGTGCTGAGATCCCCCTAAATCCCCCTTAAAAAGGGGGACTTTAAGAAGTTTTTGCCCCCCTTTTTAAGGGGGGTTGGGGGGATCGAGTCTTATCGGAACCGTATTGCAGCGATCGCTTCCTCGGCGGCAAGGTCAATGTAAATATCAGCAATACTATAGCGTAAGCGATGGCCGTCTTGTTGCAGTGCCAACTTAACAGTATCGTGAAAAATATCTTTTGCCATATTGCCCTGTCAAATTAACGGTAGCTTGACGGTAAACGTTGCGCCTCGCCCAATTCCTTCACTCGCTGCCTCAATTGTACCGCCGTGTAGTTCTACAAGTTGACGCGCGATCGCCAACCCTAACCCCAAACCCCCAGGTGAATGTCTGCTGGGTACTTCTTCTTGGCTAAAGCGATCGAAAACATGGGGGAGAAAATCTGCACTCATCCCAATACCATTGTTGCTGATTTGGATAATAGCCCAAGATTCAACAGCATTAACCTGCACTTCAATACTTCCACCTTTAGGCGTAAATTTAATGGCATTATGCAGTAATTTTGAGAAGACTTGCTGCAAACGAATTAAATCCCCGCAAATGCAAATATCTTCTTGAAGAGGCGCAATTAATCGCGTTTCTACTTGAGCATCGCTTAACATTGTCTGCATCACTTCAGCAACAGTAGAGGTGAGATTGACTGGCTGGCGATCTATGTGAACTTTACCTGAGAGAATAGTTGAAATATCGAGTAAATCTTCAATTAGCTTGGCCTGGTTGGTAGCGTTGCGCTCGATGGTATTTAAAGCCCCTAAAGCAGTAACCCGATCCAGCTGATTTGAACGTAGTAAGCGAGTCCAGCCCAGGATAGCTACTAAAGGTGCGTGAAGTTCGTGGGTAACGGTGGCTAAAAACTCATCCTTGAGGCGATTGGTAGATAATATGTTACGCAAACGCGCCATTTGTAAGTGAGAATCTACGCGAGCGATCAATTCCTGTGCAGAAAAGGGCTTGATTAAGTAATCGTCTGCTCCTGCTTGCAAACCCTCAATTGCTGCTTTTTCCCCTGCACGAGCCGACAGCAGAATAATGGGTAAGCCTTTTGTCTTTGGATCGGCACGCAATGCACTCAGCAATTGAAAACCGTCCATCTCTGGCATCATCACATCGGTGAGTACCAAATCTGGTGTTTGCTCGGCGATCGCCTGAAGTGCATCTGCTCCATTAGCAACAGCTTGTACCTGCCAATGTTGCTGTAGTAGACGCTTAAGATAGCCGCGCATATCCGCATTATCATCTACTAACAAAATCAGCCCTGCCGAGAACTCGTGAGGGCTTATTGGAGCCGCCACTTCGTGGCGGCTCCAATGCCACAAATTTTCGTGTTTTTGCCATTGCTGTGCTTCTTGAATGTAGGAAGTAGCACCAAGTAATGTTAATGACATTATCCGTTCGGTACTAATTTGCTCAGATGGCAAGTGCGATGAGCCTGTGGGTAGGGTGACTGTAAATGTCGTTCCCTTACCAAAGACACTCTCCACCTTTATAGTGCCGCCATGTAAGTGAACGAGTTCTTGCACCAAAGCTAAACCAATTCCCGATCCTTCATGACTCCTGGCTTGCACCCCGCGTATCCGGTGAAAGCGTTCAAAAATTCGTGGTAACTCTTCGCTCTTAATGCCTGTGCCTGTATCCCGTACTTTTAGCTCTACTGTGCCAGCAATGGAATGTAATGAAACGGCAATTTCTCCAGTAAAGGTGAATTTAAAGGCATTGGAGATTAAGTTAAGCACTATTTTCTCCCACATTTGGCGGTCTACATACACAAGTTCGCTCCGAAGTGAACAATCCACAATTAATTGCAGCCCTGCTGTTTCTATTGCGGAACGGAAAACGGATACTAACTCGGCCGTAAATGCAGCTAAATCGGTTGGTTCATAAACTGCCTGTATCCTACCTGCTTCAATTCGGGAAAAGTCAAGTAGAGTATTAACTAGTTTTTGCAATCTCATGGCGTTTCGCTGCACAATTGCCAATTGTTCGCGCTGTTCCGGTTGGAGTGAACCCTGTGTTTGGGCGATTACTTGCTCAAGTGGATTGAGTATCAACATTAGCGGCGTGCGAAATTCATGGCTAATGTTGTTGAAGAAAGCTGTTTTGGCACGGTCTAATTCTGCCAATGCTTCTGCCCGTTTACGCTCTTGCTCATAGCTTTGAGCCGTGGCAATGGAACTTTCAATCTGCTGGGCAACCAGTTCTAGAAATGAGCGATATTCCGAATTGAACGGGAGGCGGGGATTGATTCCTGCAACCAGTAGACATTCCACAATTTCTTTGTTGCTCGATAGGATTGGGAGAATCAATGCAGAATGGGGACTTTCGGGCCACGGTTCGACTGATAGCACGCCGAAGCGATCGCCCACATCGGTCATCAGTTGAGGTTCACGGCTCCGGAACACTTCAGCCAGCAGCCATTCTGAATCATTCGAGGACAGCGAGATCGTTGGGGGTGCAGCGGCACTGTCTGCACTTAGTCCACTTGAAGCCACCAGCTCTGCTTTGTCGCCTTGGGAATTGACCTGATAGAACAAGGCGAAGGGGATATCGTAGGGGTTGAGCGTATCAGCGGCAGCAAGACAGGCGGACTGTAGCGTTTTTGCCCCACTACTAGCCGTCGCTAATTCTCGCAGCATCGTCAAGCGCCGTTGACCAATCACTTGCTGGGTGGTTTCAGTTGTAATACAAAGTATCCCACTGAGTTTGCCCGCCTCATCCCAAACAGGGCTGTAGCACACAGTAAAATAGGTTTCTTCCAAGTCGCCAAAGCGGAAGACCTGAAACAGCAGATCTTCCGCAAAGACGGCTTCACCCGTATCCCTAATGCCCTGACACATCGGCTTGAGTTGGTTATCCCAAACTTCTGGCCACGTTTCGCGTAGCGGTTGCCCTAGAGCGTGGGGATGATACGCTCCATAGATGACCATCATGGCATTGTTGTAGATTTGAATGTAGTCATCTCCCCAGAAAATGCATTGAGGAAAGCGAGACGCAAGGATGGTACTGACCAGGGTACGTAGGGTTGGCGACCAGTTCTCGACCGGGCCTAAGGGCGTGTTTGACCAGTCATGCGATCGCATCAACTCGCCCATTTCGCCACCGCCTGCAAACACATCTAAAGCGGAAGCAGCTTTCTTGCCTTCGGTTAAGCTGTCCATGTTTCCTGGGAAAAGATATTTACTCAAGTCCGTAAATCTTCAGCTAAGAAAATTCTAGACTTTTACTTAATTGATATAAAGTTCCGCTTTTTCCAAAACTCAAATCCTTGTCTCCCTCTGCTCCCCTGCTTCCCTTGCTCTCTTTCACTCTCTCCCAGCCAGCTGCGCAATCATGGCAATCAACTCCGTTGGCTGTGCCAGTTTATGTAAATGCGATTGAAAACCTGCACTTAGTACCTTGGCTCTGTCTTCTGTAAGATAAGCGGTCAAGGCAGCAGTCGGAATTTGCCATCCTTTCTCGGCTTCTAGTGTTTTAATTTTGCGAATTAAATCATAGCCATCTTCATCGGGCATTCTGATATCACTAATTATGACATCGGGACGCGATCGCTCTAATTCTTGCAAAGCCTCTCTTACTGTTGCCACTGTTGTAACTTCCACCCCATGTTGCATTAGCACTGCTGCAATCAACTCGCGGGTATCGGCTTCATCATCTACAAACAGTACCCGTAAGCCATCCAATCCGTTAGGTCTTGCAACAGGTGCTATCAAGCTTGGCATCTGCTGAGGAACTGCTAATTGCTTGTACTTGGTAATATCATGCAGACTGATCTGTAACGCACCCAAAGCTCCAGAAGTTTCTCGGCCAGGCTTCACCAACAGTAAAGCATCAAAAGCTTGACCGCCATGAGGACAGATAATGACTTCCCATTCTTGCACCGACTTGGCATCAAGCGATTCCTTCAGTTTGGTCAGGAATAATGAACGATCGTTTTGAGATACAAAATTGATTAATGATTTACCAATTAGCAAACTAGGCAATACATTCAATAAAGCCGCAGCAGTATAGTTTAGTTCGAGAATTATTCCTTCAGCATTTGTTACAAAATAAGCATTAGGTGCAAATTTGAACAGATCGTGATAAACATGACGTTCTGCTATTATCATCTCATATTGTTGCAGCAGTTCTTGTTCAAGAACTTTAAATACTTGTAAATCAGCCTGCATTTCTTCTTTGAATAATTCCAAGTTTTTGATAGAAGCGGTCAGCGCTTCCAATGCTGCGACTCCCTCTGGCTGCTGTATTGGTGACTCTTTTATGTATTTTTCTAATGCCTCTATCTGCTGCCGAATTTTTTCAAAATTATAGTTCAATTCTTCTTGGTTCATAACTAATACCAATTTACGAAAAATCTGATACAGATTCAAACTCTAAAACCTATGCTGAGTCTCACTTTCTTAATTTTGAATTTTGAATTTTGAATTGGTATAACTCACTTTGCTTAAACTTTAGGCATACTCAAACAATAAAATCTTTTAACTATCTTAATTTTATCTCTATCTGAAAAAACAATGTGACAGAAAGTAGGGAACAATTTTGTGCCTTCGAGTTTTTTTAAAAGTTATTGGCTATTGATTTTATACCAATTTTTTATGAGGCTGCATAGAATTCGATCCCCCCTAGCCCCCCTTCATAAGGGGGGAACCGGAAAAAATTTATCAAAGTCCCCCTTTTTAAGGGGGATTTAGGGGGATCTAGATATGTGCAACTTCACATTAAATTGGTATTAGGCACTGATTGATTCTCCTTAACCCCTTGAAAAGTAGGGTGTGTTATTCCTGAGGGTACGGCACCGACAATCAATTACACCTTTAAAGCTACTTGAAACCTTTACTACAAGCGCAACGGTTCGATGAATACTTCTTTAATTTCATTTCGCTGATGAATTGGTAAGCTGCGGTCTTTTAAAAAGCCACCACAACGGTTTGCTAACACAGCTTGAATTTCAGCGATGATCGATAAGGCGATCGCTTCTGGTGTATCTGCCCCAATGTCCATACCAACTGGACTATACAGTTTTTTTAGTTGTTCTGGTGTGTTTTCTAATTCTTGTGTATGTAAATCTTGAAGTAATTTTTCGGTGCGCCGTTTTGGCCCCAAAATACCTAAGTACTTTGCAGAAGATGGGATTAGCATTTTCAAAATTTCTAAATCATCGAGATAATTATGAGTCATGACTACAGCAATAGTTTGCTCATTCACAGATATTTGTTTTTGTAGAATTTCTCGACGGCTCAGAATTACCTCATCAGCTATGCTAAAACGTTCTTTAGTTGCTTCATTAGCTCGACAATCCACAATAGTCACTTGCCAACCTAAAGCTTTAGCAAACTGGACTGTAGGTAAAGCATCTTGACCTGCACCAAAAATTATCAGGTGTGTGGGTGGTTGGATAACTTCTATAAATACATCAACACTATCTAAAGCTAATTGATATTTGTTAATGCTTGATTTTTGATTTTGCAGGGCAATTTGCACATCTTTGATGAGAGCAGATTTTAAAGCAGATTCTTGAATATTAGTAATTACATTATTGTCTGGCTTGAGTATTAAACGTTCGCCAACTTTGATATTAATTGCACCTTCTACAGCAAACACAGTGGCGATCGCACCTTGTTGCTGTTTATCAAAACATTCTTGAATAAAAACCAAGGGATTCAGGAGATCATCTTTATCTAACTGTTCAATCA
Organism: Aulosira sp. ZfuVER01; assembly: GCA_034530615.2. Lineage (GTDB taxonomy): Bacteria > Cyanobacteriota > Cyanobacteriia > Cyanobacteriales > Nostocaceae > Aulosira. The sequence goes on along the minus strand of JAVRCV020000060.1, from coordinate 20,987 downwards.
GAACTTGCACTAATCCATTACAACCAAGCCCAAACCCCCAAACAATGTCTTCATCAGCAGTGGTGTCGTAAGTTACCACAATTGGTTGCCCATCTGGCATGGAAACACGAGTATGTTGAAACACATCATTTTCTAAGCATCCAGCGCTAATCGTGCCAATGATGGAACCTGTTGGCGTCATCAACATCCGCGCACCTGGGCGACGATAGGTAGAGCCTTTAACATTAACTACAGTCGCCAGAAAGCTTGATTCAGCATCATGCTGAATTTCTGCAAATGCTTGCAAAATAGAGTTAATTTCTTTCATTACTAAATGCTCATACCAGTTCCACTAATAAATTATCTGAATACCTAATTATTCTATTTCTCCGACATCCCGTAATGATTTTTCAGATCCCCGACTTTTTCAAAAAGTCGGGGATCTATGACCTCTCTTGATTATGGCTGATCCAGCCCAACTCAGAGAGCGATCACACCGAGTAAGGAGTGACAATTTATAGATGCGATCGCATAACCAAGAAAATTACAATAATTTATCAGGTGTAATCGGTAACTCACGGATGCGTTTACCTGTGGCATGATAAACTGCATTGGCGATCGCAGCTGACACACCTGTAATACCAATTTCACCCACACCTCTTGCACCTGCTGGGTTGAAGTTGAGATCGGGTTCGCCAACAAAAGCTACTTGAATGCGGGGAATGTCTGCATGGGCGGGAAAGTGGTAGGTAGCTAAATCGTAGACTACGGGGTAGCCGATGTTAGGGTCAAAATGACACTCTTCCATTAAAGCTTGCCCAATACCCATGATGACGCCGCCACGTACTTGGCTAGCTGCTGTTTTGGCATTGATGACTTTGCCAATATCCATCACCGATACCCAGCGCGTTACCTGGAGGCGACCGATTTCTTCATCAATATTGACTTCACAGAAATGTGCGCCCCAAGATTGAAACGCCCATTTCTTGCCCTCTGCACCAGGGGAGGAAGAAGCTGTGGCTTCAAAAGCGGATCTTCCTGATTGAGTTAATTTTGTCAAAGCCTCTTTTGCAGTTTTAGCATTAGCAGTTTTCAGAACTTCCTGACAAGCTGACATCACTGCCGGCAAAAGAGATGCTGTCATTTGCGAACCACCTGCCAAACCACCATCTGGTAATAAGGAATCGCCCATTTCCACCCGTACCTTTTCGACGGGTAAACCCAAAATCTCTGCGGCTGTGGCTGCAACAACAGTATAAGCACCAGTACCCATATCATTGCCAGAAGTCAGGATGTGGGCTGTACCGTCTGGTAGCAACCTGGCTTTCACTGATGCTTTACCTCTCATACCTGGGAACGTGGCTGCTGCTACTCCCCAACCAATGAGTTTACCGTCATGAGTGAGCGATCGCACTTGTTTTGGTCTGTCTTTCCAGCCAAATTGCTCTGCACCCACTCGCAAACAATCAGCAAAATGCTTGGCTGAAAATGGTAAACCCTTCTTTTGGTGTTCTTTAGCTTCATTTTTTATCCGTAGTTCCACCGGATCTATCTTCAGCGCCCAAGCCAATTCATCCATTGCAGACTCCATTGCCCACATCCCCGGATTCTCACCAGGCGCACGCATGAATGTCGGCGTGCCTACATTCATGGTGGCGATTTCTTGCTTGAGCAGCAGATTCGGTGCAGTATACATCGCTGGCGTAATACCTGTGCAAGCTTCAGGAAAGACTTCTACGGGTGAGGTAGCAGATTTTGCTTCATGCTCAATGACAGTTAACTTACCATCGGCAGTCGCTCCCAAGCGAATTAATTGCTCAGTTTCCGAGCGATGTCCGGCATTGGCTGTCATTTGCCGACGGCTGAGAACAACTTTCAAAGGACGCTTGATTTGTCGCGCCGCCGCCGCCGCTAGAATCCCATGCGGCCAGGGGAAGGCTTTAGAACCAAAAGCTCCACCGAGAAAAGGCGTAACAATTCGCACTCGTTCCGTTGGCAATCCGAAAAGTTGTGCATAGGTGCGCTGCGAACCCATCACCCATTGCGATGGTTCGTAGATTGTCAAGGAGTTGTCATCTTGCCAATGGGCAATAATGGCATGGGGTTCCATTGGGGCGTGCAGTTCGGTAGCAGTTTTGTAAGTCCCGACAATTTTCACCTCTGCGGCTGAGTTACCTGCTGTTAAATTGCCTTTTTCAAACTTTAGTTCCTCACCAAACAAAGGTGGTGCTGCTTTAAAGTCGGCTTTTTTGGCTTCGACCACAGGCTTTTGAGTGGCGTACTCCACCTTCACTAAATGGGCTGCATCCCTTGCTCGCTCGAAGGTATCTGCTACTACTAAACCAATAATTTGCCCGCCGTAGTGGACTTTGTCATCTGACAACGGTAAACGCGCCTCGTAAATTTTCGAGGTCATAAAATCGTTGGCAGGTTTAAATATCTTGGGTGGGTTTTTGTGGGTGAAAACAGAAATTACCCCTGGTGCTTTTTCGGCTGCACTGGTATCGATACTTTTAATTTGTCCGTTGGCAATAGCGGCGGTGACGAGATAGCCATGAACCAAATTCGGAATTTGATGTTCGGCGGCGTAGGTTGCAGTACCCGTGACCTTTGCCCGTCCATCCTTGCGGTCAACTCCTGTGCCAATTACTTTGTTCATGCTACGCCGCCTCCTTTGGCAGAAACAGTGAGTGCGCGGCGAATTGCTCGCTTTGCTAATTCCACTTTGTAAGCGTTGTGAGATAAGGGTGTGGCTCCCTTGAGGGCAATTTCTGCTGCTTGTTGAAATGTTGCAGTTTCAGCAGTCTTGCCAATTAAAAACTTTTCGGCTTCTATTGTTCGCCAAGGTTTGTGGGCTACACCACCCAGCGCTAAACGGACATCTTGAATGTTGTCACCTTTTAAGTCAATAGCGGCTGCTACCGAAATTAAAGCAAAAGCATAAGAAGTGCGATCGCGTAATTTTAAATAAACTCCCGATTTCGCAAATGTTACTGGTGGCAAAATCACAGCAGTAATCAATTCTCCCGCCTCTAGATTGGTATCTTGCTGGGGTGTATTTCCTGGGAGACGGTGAAACTCTGTAAAGGGTATTTGCCGCTTTCCTTTAGCACCGACAACTTCCACAACCGCATCTAAAGCCGCTAAGGCAACATTCATATCAGAAGGATTCACGGCTACGCACTGGTCGCTAGCACCCAGGATAGCGTGCATCCGACTGATACCACTGAGGGCGGGACAACCTTGCCCTGGTTCGCGTTTGTTGCAAGGGAAAGCAGTATCGTAAAAATAAGGGCAACGAGTACGTTGCAGTAAATTACCACCAACTGTGGCAACGTTGCGAATTTGCTGCGATGCTCCCGAAAGAATGGCACGGGCGAGGATTGGGTAGTCGCGACGAATATCAGCGTTATCTGCGACAGCTGTATTTGTCACTAATGCTCCTAAACGCAAACCGCCATTAGCTAGTTTTTCAATTCGCTTCATCTCCAGTCGAGAAATATCGATGAGTTGGGATGGCTCATCTAAAAAAACCTTGAGGCGATCGACTAGATTTGTCCCCCCAGCAATAAACATAGCATTGCGATCGCTACTAGCTCGTTGCACCGCATCTTTTACTGAACTAGCGCGGCTGTAGGTAAAGTTCTTCATGCCATTTCCTCTGCTTCACTCACCATGACATCTGCAACAGGAGAGGGTGGTGTTTGTCCCGCTGCTTGTTGCACTGCTGCGACAATGCCGTTGTAGGCACTGCATCGGCAGAGATTGCCACTTAATCGCTCTTTAATTTCCTTTTCCGAGATATCAGCTAACTGTGGCGGACGAGTTAAATCTGCGGTGACAACGCTAGCGCAACCCCGTTTAACTTCATCAAGTAAAGCCACAGAGGCACAAATTTGTCCTGGCGTACAATAACCGCACTGAAAACCATCGTGTTCGATAAATGCGGCTTGCACTGGATGCAGAGTATCGCTTTTCGCCAAGCCTTCTATCGTGACAATTTTCTTATCTTCCTGCATCACTGCCAAAGCTAGGCAGGAATAAACTCGCTCACCGTCAATTAATACAGTACAGGCTCCACACTGTCCATGATCGCAGCCCTTCTTACTGCCCACTAATCCTAAATTTTCGCGCAGTGCATCCAGAAGGGTGACACGCGGCTCAATATTAAGAGTTTGCTGCTCACCATTTACCGTAAGTTTCATGGTTATCTCTCCTGGAGAATTTTGGCTAGCTTCCTTACCTATGCTGGCTTGATTCAACAAGGTGGGAGCGGCTATGGCTGTACCGGCTGCGGTCAATGCTTGCCCCAAAAAACCGCGTCGGGAAGTTTTCCCCCCGCCTTTTTTATTGTCTGGCATGATTTTTCCTTCTTGAGCACCAATGCGGGAATTTGGAAAGTTTTTAAGTATAAAGCATCATGTGCATAATTGCTGACCTAAATTATGAATTAGCTAAAAAAAGTTTAAATTCTTAGTAAAAATTTTCACATAAAAAATTAAAAGTTTGCCTAAGCTCTTAATTTTAGAGATTATGCAAAAAAAAGCCTGCAAAAGCAGGCTGAGTTCGTTTAGCCGTCAAGTTTTATAAGCGATCGCGATAGCGACCAGTTACTAATTCGCGTTCGTGTTCTCGCAGATCTGCTGGACTGGGTGTTTTGAATCCAAAATAGGCAGCAATCAATGCTGTGATTGCATGTAGCCACACATCGTTACCAAATATTGGAATTAGACCAAATACGGTATTGAGAACTGGCAACAATCCCATAATTGCCAACACCCCATAAAAGATAGCCAAACCGCGTCCGTAATTTCTCGCTCTGATATAGGTACGGTAGGCAACTATTCCCCAAATACCAACAGCTAAATGCACAATATTATGTAAAATATTGACCGCAAATGCTTTTAGCAGATAGCCATATCCAACCTTAACAGCAATTGCCGGCCCAGCCGCACCAGGAGTTGCCACCATACCCGGTATAAAGCCAAAAAGGCCAATTAATAGAAACACAATGCCGCTAATAAGGGCAAAATAGCGTGTTCCCATAGTTTTACTCCCCATTTTTTAGAGATTTTGGGAAACCAACAGGATTATTCATCCCTAAAACCACTCACTTTGTTTGCTGCAATGAGAACTGCTGCTGTTCTTTAAATCACAAATTTAAGCTAGCAGCTAGAGCAACAATTTTCCTTATTCCACGCTGGCTTAAACCTTAGCTAAAAGACCCCTATCTAAAGTAAGAATTTTGGGTGTTGGGCGATGCATCGTTGTTGATGAGAACGATTTTTCTCAAGAAAGTAGGGAACAGGCAAGAAGATTTGATCGCCTTGGTAATTTCCACTGGTTAAAATCCGGGGAAAGAGCGATCGCAATTGGTAATCCTGTTACTAGGGGAGTGGTATCGGTAAAATAACTGTCTCTACAATCTCTCTTGACTTACTGCGATCGCGAGATCTAAATTTTACTGCTGAAGACAACTCTACCCTTGGCGGCAGAGGGATATTTTGGAGAAAATTCTGCCTCTGCCATGTTATTGCTACCAGCAAATTAGCGAACTAGTCCGTAATAAGCAGTTGCAGCCAAAAGTACAATTATTAAAACTCCTAAGACAACGCTAGTGGAAAACTCAACAGAAGTCTTTTGATTGAGTTCTTTTTTGCTTTCAGTTTGCTTAGAATTCGCGAACGCAATATTTTGGGAATTGTTTGTTTTTTCAGTAGTCATGGCTGTGATAATTTACGCTTACTTATTTCTAAGTTTGCGGCAACATCCAGAAAGTGCATCTTGCTTGAGGACTACTAAAAAAGTTGTAAAAAAAGGTTTAACAAGGCAACTTTCCTAATCGAGCAAGAATATATCGGTTGACTTTGATATAACCTGGATCAACATAAGTAAAATGGGAACTCAACATTGGATATGCTTGAGGCACTGCATGAAATGGAATTGATGGGTATAAATGATGTACTGCATGAAGTGGCATATTCCACATTAAAAACCGCACAGGCCATAGTGTCAGGGTGATGCGCGTATTTGTCAACAAGTTTGCGTCAAGAGTGCAACCTGTATGTTCCCCTAACAAAATAAAACGCAAAAGCGGTTGTCCGACAATTAGCGGTAGCAGCCAATAAATGAAAAACCAAGGTTTACCTACTGCAATTGAAAGCGCGATCGCACCTGCATAGACTGCTAATTGTAATCTAGTAGAACGAATAATTTCAGCCCTTGCTGTGTCTGGTATAAATGGACAATTATCAAGGTGTCCGAGTGCAGCGCGATAATGTCCTTGTATTTTGTCTATCCACCAAGGTAAACCACTAAGAACCAAAAAGTACTCACCCAGGTTGTGAGGTGTGAGATCCGTTAGTTCTGGATCTTTACCGGGAACGCGAGTATAACGGTGATGCCATTTGTGATAACGACGATAAAAAGTGCTGTTGTAAAAGGAGAGTACACCTGCAAACCAAGCAACAATATCATTCAAGCGATTGTTGGCAAAAGCAGTTCTGTGTCCAGCTTCGTGCATAGGTGCAAACATACAAGCCAGACTAAAGCCATAGATTACTAATGCCGGAATTGCTATCAGCCAATTGCCAAAGTTAGTACCCCATAAATAGCCACTACATCCGATAATTGCTAAATGTCCTGCTAGTTGAAACAACCCTTTCAAATTAGAGCGCTCATTTAAAATGCTTAATTCTTCGACGCTAAGAATTTGCTGGGAATTGTGATGCTTTTCGGTTTTTTCATTCAATAATTCAGCTTCAGTAATGGTATCACTGGACATAGTTAAAACTCCACATCATCTCAGAGTTAGGTTCAAGTATTTTTTGTTAGGGCTAGACACAAAAACTCAGGCTAGCAGGCTCTACAATTAAGTATTGTCTTGTAGATGCCCGGTCATAATTTAATACATCATTTACTAACTGGGTGTAAAGAATTGTACGGAAAAGTTGCCCAGCATTTAGTTACATATCACACAAATCAATTCATAATATTTATTGAAGCCAATTGGAAAGCGATCGCAAGTATTGCCAACTTATCTAAATACCCAATCGCTGCTGCATAATTAAACATGCATTTTCGTAATCTTGCCCCACTAAATAGGAAAAATGATAGTAAGAGGCGATAAAAAAGTCACACCCATATTTTTGATAGCGGTCAGCAACCGCAAGAAAACCGTAACGGGCAGAATGTATATCTTCAAACCAACTACTGTGATACGTATCAAACAAAAATAACGTTAATGAAGTCTCATCTTGATTAACATTTAACCGCAGTAAATTTAAATGGGGGTGATGGTTCCGTCCCATCGGCAGCAGTATCTCATAGCCATTAAAATTAATCAACTCTGCCAGTTCTTCTTCTTCGTAATCCGCCGTATGCGGGTTTGGTAGTAAATATTTCCAGTGCATGAAGAACTCATGTTTCGCATCAAAACCAGGGTCGATATCAATTCGCCAATATTCGCTTGTTATTAGTTCTTCAATTACCGATGTGGGTAAATCAGCTACTTTCATATCCCAAAGCCTTATAGTTGTGTACTCAAAACTAACCCTATGCTTTCAGTTAAAGAAGAGAAAAGAGCGATCGCACTTCTCCTAAGAATCAATTAGTCTTAATTATTTCTCCCTAAAACCAAGCGGGAGATTGAAAATATCTAAATTACATCTATTTTGATATCCATAGTTTTAAAAGTAGTGGGAGCATCTTGCTCCCTGCTCTTCGTAGCGGCAAAATGCCCGCACTACTCCAGGTTACAAAATGGACGAGGTTTATTTGATCGCAAAGCTTCTAGGCTGTGAGGATTTATAAAAACTGCGATGTACCCAAGAATAACTAAAATCGCAGCCGGCAACTTTTTAAATTTTCAAATATCCTCTAAACACAACAACACCCAAGCTACGACTTGCTTAGTGATTTCCTCTGTTTTCTGTTAACACACGGGGCTACACCGACTAAATTACACACTCGCAATGTAACTAAGTTTCAGCTGCATTACCCCCTCTTTACCACATTGAGGAAATATTAGCTTTCGAGTTGGGTGTTGTTGTCAGTTGACGAGACAGATGATGTAACAGCGTTTTTACCTCTTAACTAACTTGGACTTTGCCTACTTGGCTGTTGTATCTGCCAGGGAAGCTTTGTAGCTTCAATTATTAAGATAGCACCATTATTTGTGTATAGATAATACTTGAAACTAAACTTTACTAGAGTGAAAATTTACACTCAGAAGTTGCAACAATTACTTTACATACTGTCGTGATTTCTGACGTTTTTACAGCAGTTTTTAGGTAATTCAACCACAGATACTCATAGGGCACGCACCAGTAAGATTATTGTCTGTACCAGAAGATTGTGGATGTTCCCTACCGCGTGGTTTATTTACTTGAAAAAGACTGTAGAAAAAATTCTAAAAACAACAACACCCAAGCTACGACTTGCTTAGTGATTTCCTCTGTTTCCTGTTAACACACGGGGCTACAACTACTAATTACATACTCGCTATGTAATTAAGTTTGAGGTGTATTACCCCCTCTTTACCACATTGAGGAAATATTAGCTTTCGAGTTGGGTGTTGTTGTTCGTTGACGAGACAGATGATGTAACAGCGTTTTTTACCTCTTAACTAACTTGGACTTTGACCTACTTGGCTGTTGTATCTGCCAGGGAAGCTTTGTAGCTTCAATTACTAAAATAGCACCATTAAATTGTGATGTGTAATACTTGAAACCAAACTTTACTTGTTAGTAGATTTACACTCGCAAATTGCAACAATTTCTTAAACAAAAGAAGTCATTTCCTTGATCTCCCGTATCCCCCCATCTGCCCAAAACCTTCGATTTACCAAACGTAACAAACACTTATCTGGAAAAAGGCGATCGCAGTTTGTAGTCTAAAATCTCAGAACAAATGTTCTAATCATAGATAACATTTTTATTTAAGGTTGTGATGGATTGGCGGATGCGGTCATTAGCTCAAAAAATAATTGTAGGGATTGTTCTTACAGTATCTTGGATAACTCCTGCATTGGCGCAGCAAGATTTACTTACCCGTGCAGAAGTTTATAAGTTGCTGAATCAAGTGCAATTGCTGCTAAAAGATAAACCACCGCGCGCTGCTAAAAAGGCAGATGTGTTGGTTCCTCTAGATGCACTTCAGACAAAATCGCGATCGCGTGCCGAATTATTATTTAATGAAGGTTCTTTAGCCAGAATTGGTTCTAGTGCAACCTTTAGGTTTAAGCCAGGAATACGTCGCTTTGAATTACCGGGTGGTATTTACAAAGCAGAAACTATTTTTGAACTGAGAAATGGTACTGCTTTAATCCTCACTCCATCTGGTAGTACAGGAACGACAATCGAAACGCCTCAAAGCCGCATTGACGTAATTGCAGCAGCACCGCCTCCAGGTTCAGATATATTACCTCCAACTGCTACAAGTGGGGCTGTAGCTGTTACTCATAACGGTGCAACTAATATCACCCAAGTTTTTAATTTAACCAATCTGCCAGTTACAGTAAGCAATCTCAACGGTACTCAAACCCAAATTTTACAAGCTGGTCAAACAGTCACAATTAACAATGGGGTAATCAGTCCAGTACAAAACTTTGACTTACAGAAGTTTTACCAAACTAGCCAACTAGCTGCTGGCTTAGGGCCAGGACAAGAAGCATTAGTAGCTCAAGAATCTGCCAATGTGCAGGTAGTTCTCAATAAAGTCAGAAAAGAAACCTTAGCAGGATTAAATACACAAAAAGTCTGGATTGAAGGTTTGTGTAATCTCAATTCTCGTAGTGGAGCTAGTACACTCTCCACTAACTGTATCACCACTAACGATGACCCACTGCGGAGATTTGAAGACGATCGCAATGTTGTAACTCCACCTAGAAGAGAAACTGGTGGTCAAACTGGCGGTCAAACCGGTGGTCAAACCGGCGGTCAGACTGGCGGTCAGACTGGCGGTCAAACTGGTGGTCAGACTGGCGGTCAAACTGGTGGACGAGGACAAGTACCTTGATTTTTCGATGCTAAAGGCAAGCCGTTACGCATCTACGTAAAATCAAGCTGGAATGACTGTTAATTATTTTGAATATTGAATTACTTATGCGTGCTTTTCCGATTGCACTTTGTTCGTTAGCTACCTTGTTGACTTGGGACATTCATCATAGTGCAGCTGCTAATCCTACCCCAAGCGAGAATTTCCCCGTTTCCACACAAGCAGATTCTCTAAAACCAATACCAGAAGTAATTACCAATGATTCTGTGCAGAGTCAGCAAAACCCAGAAAAGACAATTTTAGTTCAAGTACCTGTAGTTCCTGGCGACCCGAATAATCCCGCAGATTTCCCTCCTGCTGACTCAAATCAAGCAACCGATCCACAGGATGTTGAGGCAGAATTAGGCGAGATTAAAATTATCCCTCCTCGGCCACAACAACCACCCCAGCGCCGTCAGCCTGATGTGCAACTATTACTACGTTCCTCAACCTTTACCAGTTCTAACATTACAGGTTTTGAAGTATTTCAACCAAGTGATACGGTATTTATTAATGGTGCTACCTTACTAGCAACACCTAAACTAGCAGAAGATACCCGCTTGATAGCTGCTGTGGGTGGTGGTTTGGTAAGATATGCCGACCAAGGAGACTTTAATTACAACTACCTCAACTTTAATGTGGGGATACAACAACGCCTTACCAGGGGAATGTATGGTCAACTGGGATGGGTTCAGGAGAGACTTTACAGAGATGGTAGTGGCGATCGCTTATTATTAGATGATTCAGTTCGCTTAACTGTAGGGCGACAGGATCAATTAGATAATCGCCTGAGACTCGATTCATTTTACGAACTACGCGCTAGCTTTGCCACACCCAGCGACCAAAATCGTGTAGCCAACACTTTAGGAGCGCGTTTGCGCTATGACATTACACCCCAACTGCAAGGTGCATTAGACTACCGCTTAAGTTTAAAAGACTTCACCCAACAAGAGAGATTTGATACTCAAAACCAAATAGGTTTAGAAGCAATTTACAACATTAACCCAGATTTATTTATCAGTGGTTCAGCATCCTATCTTTTTGGTTCTTCATCAGACCCATTGGTAGACTTAGACAACTTTTCTGTAGGAGTGAATATAGGGTTAAATGTGCCTTTATTTTAATAAGTATTTGTAAACGAGGATTTCGTTAGCGATCGCATCTGTCGTAGCACGTAACCTGAGTAATAGAAGATTGGCATGGTTCCAAATACTTGCGCCACGGGCTGTCTACGCATCGTGACCATGCCTTCTGCAACTTTGTCTAACCAATACTACTTCAAAACAATGGGTGAATAGTAAGTATTACAATAGGTTGCACCAGTGAATCTGGGATCAAAATGATTGCATAATAGAAATTGAAAAACCGTTAAAGTCCGTAGATAGACTTAAATAAACCTAAAATACCTTGTAGGCTGAAAATGCTTTTACTAACTGCATTCTAGCTTGCAAGAATGCTAAGTGCTGAGTGAAGATTCATTAATTAAGTAGAAAGCAACTGCCGTTAGTATAGCGTTAGCGAAGCACTAGCGACGTACTCCTACGGAGAAGCAAGCTACGCGAAGTGTCTCCCCTTGGGAGAAGGAGCGTCACCTTGATAAAAGTTTTGTCATTAGAACAAATTTCTGCATTCAGATCGGGGATCTGAGATTTTTTAATTCAAGTTATTCGACTGGGTAATATAGGACTCTTATTTGATTTTTGAAAAAACTCGGTACAAATTAATTTTCTATAATCCTCTTGCCTGTTGCCTTTTCCCTCTTACCTACCTATCACGCTTCGCGCACCACGAAAGTAATTTATCTGAATTAAAAAATCGGATTTTTATACATCGTCTCAAATAGAATTTGTGTCAATAATCAAACATAAAATGTGCAACATTTAAGCGCTCACATAATTTACCTTTTGATTTGAAAATACCACTTTTATAAAAATTAGTTTGGGAGTCAAAAATGTTAGACAAAACTCTCAATTTCAAATCATCATTCCTCAATACCTGGCTTTTAAGTACTAGTAGCTTGGCTTTAAGTTTTTTGCTACCTGGTTTGCTGCTAGTCTCGCCTGCTTTAGCCATCCAGTTAAGTAATGGGCAGATTGCTTTTAACAATCCTCCCCGATTAATTCGATCTGCTACTAGCTCTAGTAGTTCTAATTTACGTGGAGCCTATCAATTTACCATTACTATTCCTCAAGATGCTGGGGAACCTCTACAAGCCGTTTCAATAGTACAGCGTCCAAATGTAGAAACAATCGCATTTGAGGTGAGTCAACATCGTGCTTTTAAGGGTAACAGTTTCGCTGGTGGTTCAGCTTTACATTTGAGTAGTGTTGGCGGGAATGAAGTATCCCAATCTAACCAGCAAACGATAGTATTCGATCCGCCTGTTGTCCCTGGTAGCACGGTAACGGTCGAAATAGTCAGCAAGGGAAATCCTAGGTTTGGAGGAGTGTATCTATTTGGCGTTACTGCTTATCCAGCAGGAGAAAATAGTATCGGCCAGTTTTTAGGTTACGGTCGCCTACACTTTTACCATTAGCTTTCAGATCGGCGCTATCCCTGAAAGGGTGAGATTGTCAAACAATCCTCTAGGTTGCCACAAATCACCCTTACATTTAGTCGAGATAGAATGGTTTAATAGTTTCGATTGCTGATACTCCATAATATGTTTTTGTTCTAGTTTCAGTCTCAGCTTTCTTTTGTCACCTTTTCAACTCATCAAACTTACCTTGACTGAAGCCAACCAAGTGCGAAATCTGCAAGAAACTCATTTAAACCGTGCGCGTGCTAGTCTCCGTCAAGCGTTGTCTTGGTATGGATATCTTCGCAAGTCAGGACAGCTGTCATCCAACCCCGAATTGGCGGGTTTGGTCAAGCCGGAGTTGGATGCTTTGAGTACCACACTCAACAAGCTGGACTCGAATGTGATTAGAATTGCTGCGTTTGGGTTAGTAAGTCGCGGCAAGTCTGCGGTGTTAAATGCTTTACTGGGGGATAAAATTCTCCAAACTGGCCCTTTAAATGGTGTCACGCAATGGCCTCGTTCTGTGCGCTGGCAACCAGGAGGTAAGGTACAGATAGAATTAATTGATACACCTGGATTAGATGAAATTGAGGGTGAATCACGGGCACAAATGGCGCGAGACGTAGCGCGCCAAGCCGATTTAATTTTATTTGTCGTGTCTGGTGATATTACCCGGACAGAGTATCAAGCATTACTAGATTTGCGGCAGTCACAAAAACCGCTAATTTTGGTATTTAACAAAATAGACCTTTACCCAGATACAGACCGAGCCGCCATCTACCAAAATTTACAACAATTAGGAGCAGGACATCCCCAAGCCCAGCCTTTACTACCTGATGAAATTGTCATGGTAGCGGCGGAACCAGCACCGATGGAAGTGCGGGTTGAATGGCCTGATGGTCGAGTGAGCTATGAATGGGAGACTCCCCCCACCCAAATAGAGGAGCTACAACAGACAATACTAAATATTCTCAACCGTGAGGGGCGATCGCTGTTAGCTTTAAATGCACTCATCCAAGCACGAGAAGCAGAAGCCGCGATCGCGCAAAAAACTCTTGACTTACGCGAACAAGAAGCCGAAGATATCATTTGGCAATTTACTAAGTATAAAGCTTTGGTAGTAGGCTTAAATCCCATTGCTGTCTTAGATATTTTAGGCGGAACGATTGCCGATTTATTATTAATTCGTTCTCTGGCGCGGTTGTATGGTTTACCCATCACCAACTACGAAGCTGGGAAAATTTTAAAAACAATTTTATTGAGTTCCGGTGGCTTATTGCTCACTGAATTAGGAAGTAGTTTCCTATTAGGTTTAGGTAAAAGTACTGCGGCGCTAACTAGTGGCGATAATCCCATCAATATTACCGCCTCGGCAGGGAGTGCGATCGCTCAAGCAGGAATCGCCGGTTATGGAGCCTATGCTGTAGGTAAAGCAGCACAAGTTTATCTCGAAAAAGGCTGTACTTGGGGTCAATTAGGTGCTAACACCGTCATTCAAGAAATCCTCTCTCAAGTGGAACCAAATACAATTGTCTACCGTTTACGCCAAGAGTTAGGTGGGCTAGGAATTGGAGATTAGGACGAGTTTAAAAGCACAGTCTAGGGTTATAGAGACGCTTAATAACACCTGTATTATGTCTGCCATACTTCCTACATAGTTTCGACATATATCTCAGTTATTCTTCTGAATCATAAGTCTAGCGATTATCAGTTCGTAGTCAGGACTTCATACCAATTCACGAAAAATTTGATACAGATAGATTTTTCGTAGGTATTTAGCAATGCTAAATCCTCTACCACATATTTGTATCATTCTTAAAGTGAAATGATATTACTGCTAACTCGCGATCATTAATGCAATAGACTACTATATCCACACATTCATAGCACTTTTTAAAATGGGGAGTTTACTAATATGAATCAGCTTATTTCTAAAAGTCTGCTAGGGCTAGCAGGTGTAACATTTTTAGTTTGTTCTTCGCAATCAACAATGGCACTTGTTCCCAATAATGTAGCAGTTATCCTCAATAGTGGTTCCACCAATACTATCGGTTATCGTATTTATGTCTCGCCATCAGGAGAAGTCAATTATGTATATGGAAAAGGATCTGGTCAAGGTAAACTGCCAGAAAATTTCACGAAAAGATTCTTCCGGGATTTAAAAGCTGCTGAACCATTGTCAAATTTGCCAGTCAAGCCAAATTGTGTCAAATCTACTTCTTTTGGTACGACTACTACTGTAACTTTAGGTGGTCAGCAATCATCAGATATTAGTTGTCCTGGTAATGCTAGAGCTAGGCGTTTAGAAAATGATGTTCTTGCTATCACTAAAACTCTAAAAGTCGTCAACGTTCCTAATAGCCAAGGAAAACCATTGCCACCGCAAAATTTTTAAGCAAAATAAAGTAATTTGCAATATATTGTACTCATACCCCGATTGAGACTGGTTAAAGTTATCGGGGTATTTTGTTTAATTAATAACCTCTATCTAGGGTTTTTCTAAAATAAGTTTTCTTAAATCATCATATTTCTCCTTACTTAATCGATAAATCTCCGGACTGGGTTTACCGACAATATGCCCTTGAATATAATTCACACCAATTTCTTTTAGACGATGTAAGCTAATTGGTGTAGTTTCATCTATACCTTCGACAATTACATTAGATGGATTGAGATTATTTGCTCCAACTAATTCATGCACAAAACGGATAATAATATCACAAGGTTGATGATATAAAATATTGCGATCGATTTTTACATGAGATGGGTTCAAGCCTGCCAACCGAGAAACCGAAGCGTAGCCAACACCAAAGTCATCAATAGCAAATCTAATTTGTAATTGCCTAACATATTCCAGCAGTTTACTCTTGAAAAATGTTAAAGGAGCTTGTAAGCGGCTACCATCATTAAACTGTGGTAATTCGGTTTTCTCAGAGATTTCCAATATGAGATTTCTTGATGTAATCGCTTTATCTTTGATAACCTGGCGAACGGTTTCAAAATAAGCAGTTCTGATCAAAGACTCTGGGTAAACATTAACTGAGAGTGGCGCTATCTCTTCAGATCTATTTTGTTTCGATCTTTTTCTAGCTTCTTGATAACTTGCAGTAGCAGTTCTGAGAAAATATTGGTCAAGTTCAATCGTAAATCTAGGGCCCCACATCTCCGCCGCTTGAAATAAATCTACAGGAGCAGTTAATGTTTCAGGATCTCTGGCTAAAGCTTCCCAACTGCTGATAAATAATTCGTCAGCATCCAAATGCAGAACTGGTTCAAAATACACAATCATTTTTTGCAGACGTTCGCAAAATAATTGAAATCTCCGTTCATACAAATGTGCTGCAACAAATCCAAAATCTTTCTTTAAATCATCAATAATAGCAGCTTCTACTAGTGCTGGGTTAGCTGATAATTTATGACAGGCATGATAAAAACTTGCTAAAACTCGCCCATATACATCTCCTAAAAGATGAGAATCTTGAGGTATACCACAAACCACTATCACCTCAGCTTGTGGTAGACCTTTTAAAGGGATAAGTACAAAAGCTCTGTGAATACCATTTTTATCTTCATGTAATCTATAAATACCATGATAAGCAGGATTAAAAATTGCTACTCGGGAAACTGTAGGCAAAATATGTGAATTTAAAGTATTAAAATAAAAGTTATTATCTATACTTTGGGAAAGATTACTATGTGATTTAACATACCAATTGTCTTGACGATCGATTCCTAAAATAAATACGAAATCAGCCTCAGAAGTCTGTCTGATTATATTTAAAATTTCATGATTAGTTTCTGATTTTATATTTAAATCATCATTAGCTAAACTAGTAAGTTGTTGAATTAAATTGCCAATAAATTCTTCGTAAGGTTCTAGAAAGTTGCGTAGCTGAAATGTTGGAGCTTCCAGATTATATATATCTCCTGATGGTTTTGCTTTCCCTAATCTAACTTCTCCCATATTATTATTTTGAATAACTTCAAGCTTTTGTTTGTTTGTCATACTATGTGTTTGAGCAATAACAATATCAAAGCCTTCATCTTTCAAGACAATAATTTTAGGTTTCATGCTGAAAGATTTTTCCTCAAGCCGAGCGCAAGCATATTTATGTAACTCGCGTGCCGCAATCTTACCATCTTGATCTAAATCTCCTGCTCCAGTTTCTAATCCCTCTACTAAGTAATTTGTGTAGACAGAAATATCCGCGCCTTGTTCTTCAAAAGAATATTGCATCGAGCTAGAAGATGCAAGCACAACTCGCCCTTCTGCACCTAGTTGACCCTGCAAATCTACAGAACCATCATCCTTTGCTATTAATGAAGGATCAAATGCTCCACTAAAGCAACAATCAAGAATAATTATTTGTCGTTTAGAACGACTATTATTCATCTGGTCATGAACAAAATTTGCAGCAACAGCAGTTGATTTAATTAGTTGATTGTTTAAATTTTTTTGGGTAATTCTGGTAGCAAGATAAAATCTACCGTTATCATCTTTAATTCCATGTCCAGAAAAGTACAAAAGTAGTATATCTTCTTTATTACGACCAGAGAAGAAGGTTTCTATTTCCAGATGCATGGTGTGAGTATCAGGGTTGGTAAGGATTTTTACCTCATCAAAACCACCAATTTTGGGATTTTGCAACACTCGTTGCATAGCTTTTACATCTTTGACAGCAGCAGGAAGAAGATGTAACCCAGTTTCATACTCACTTACGCCAATTAGCAATGCTATTTTCTTAGTCATTGTCAAACTAATATAGGTATTTGCACAACTACGGAAGTAACATTAGTTAAACAGGTATTGTTACTCAAATAATTTTGCCACATAAGTGTAATTTCGGTGAGTATTGAAACATTAATGACAAATGCAAATTTGAAAAAAGAATGCGATAGATGGATAGGGAACAATATTCCTGACAAATAATTTATGTTTCGCAAACATTATTTGAATTGCTATAAGTCCTGTTACACTTTGATTTTTTTATCAGCAAGAAAACAGCAGCAAAGAGTATTTGCTGCTTTTACTGTGATTCAATTTTGAAAATATTCCCCAATCAATTTGGGTTAAGCGTGATGATTATTTGTCATTACCTCGATCATTTGTAGACAATTACCAGCGATCGCATTTTGTGGGTCAAACTTGAGTGCTTGTTGCCAAGATGCGATCGCATCTCGAAATTCTCCTTGCAATGCCGATAATTTACCAGCTAAGGCATGGAAGTCTGCATTGCTGTAATGCAAAGCAATAGCTTCGTTGTTGTGCGCTGCTGCTTCTGGATAGCGCCCCTGCGACAATAGATGCAGTGCTTGTCTGTGATACCAGATAGCTTGGTCGTGAAGGCGGATTAAATCAGATAAGTCTGCTTTGCAACGTCTGCAAGTGAGGGATGGGGAAGATGAGGAAGACGCGGAGAGGTTGAGACGCGAGGACGTGGGGAAAGAACTCTCCGCGTCCCCGCGTCCCCATGTCCCCGTGTCTTCTCCCCCTGTACCTCTACTCTCTTTTGCCGGACGATAAACTGCTCCACAAACAGGACATTTCATAGTTGTTTAAGTAAGTGTTTAATAATTGCCATGCCCAATGCCCCATGCCCAATGCCCCATTCCCTATTCCTCATTTGTGCTGGCGTAGTAGAGAAAATCTTCTAGTTCCTCTTGTAACTGGGGTAATTCTGCGCTTTGGTTAGCGATCGCATTTTCGATCTGGTCTAATAAGTCTTGTAATTCCTCTGCTTGTTCTGCGTCTATAGTTTCTAGTAGTTGTTGAGCGCTGTCTAAAAGTGCTGCTAACTCTGGAGCGATTTCTACTGCATCGATTGTAGTTTCAGTGGTAATTTCAATTGTTTCATCACTTTCAAATTCAAATAATGCATCTAAATCTGCTCTGGCTTGCTTCAATTCATGGCTAGACAGTTTCTGGATACCTGCATTATTTACTACTAGCGTTCCTTGCTGGCCTTTGCCTTTCTCTGTGGTGGTGACGGTGAGAATACCATTCAAATCAAAGTCAAAGTGAACCTCGATTTTAATATCTCCGGCGGGTTTGGGTGGTAAGTTCTCGACTTTAAAGGAACCTAGAGGTACATTTTCTTCTGCGATCGCATTTTCACCTTGAAAAACTTCGATTTCCACTGCTTCTTGCTCGTCAAACAAGGTGGCATAAACATGAGAGCGAGAAACGGGAACTACGCTGTTGCGGGGAATAATCACACTAAAGTAACCTGGCATCACACCCATTGGTGTCGGTACAGCCGCAGCAATCCCTAAAGAATGGGGAATTACATCTACAAGAATGGCTTCTACAGATTCACCTACTAGCACCCCAGCTTGCAAAGCAGCGCCTAACGCCACACAAAGGTCTGGTTGAATACCATCGGTGGGAGCTTGTCCCAAATGCTCCTCTATCATTTGCTGTACTAGGGGAATGCGGGTAGAGCCACCAACTAGGATAATCCGGTCAATTTCTTCGGGTTCCAGGTTGGCATCTGTGAGGGCGCGGTCAATAGCTTCTAGGGTTTCTTCTAATAGAGGGCGAATCAATTTTTCAAAATCTGCTCGCGCTACTTCCATTTCTAGATGTAGTGCAGTTTTGCCCTTACTACCCAAAAAGGCTTCCCGGACTGTGGCAAAAGCATGGGAACTCAAATCAATTTTTACCTGCTCGGCTGCACGCAGGAGACGCGCTTGGGTGGCGGCATCATCTGGCACATCCACACCATGCTGTTTCCGAAATAAATCCGCGAGATGGAGTTGCAAAAGCCTGTCAAAATCGTCTCCACCCAAGCGATTATTACCATGACTGGCTAATACTTCTGTGACTTCGCCTGTAATTTCCACAACCGACACGTCAAAAGTACCACCACCCAAATCATAAACCACAACTCGTTCTGTCTCTTGGGAACGCAAATCATAAGCTAAAGCCGCCGCCGTTGGTTCGTTGATAATTTGCAGTACTTCCAACCCAGCTATCTCACCCGCCGTTTTAGTTGCTTGCCGTTGAGCATCTGTAAAGTAAGCTGGAACTGTAATTACTGCTTGGGTAATTGTTTCTCCCAAAGCATTCTCAGCCCGTTGTTTCAAGGCGCGGAGAATAATAGCGGAAACTTCATGAGGTAGGTATTCTTTATCGCCTAAAGTAGTTTTGTGGTCAGTTCCCATCCAGCGCTTAATTGACTTCACAGTACGTTCAGGAGCCGCAGCGTACTGACGGAGTGCTTCTCGTCCCACCAGCAGTTTACCTGTATCGCTAAACCCCACACAGGAAGGTAATATCAAGTCCCCATCTTCTCCTGGTAATACCCGCACCTGTCCGTTTTCGACAATTGCCACTTCGGAATTTGTTGTGCCTAAGTCAATACCAACTGCTTTCATAAAATTCAAAGTTTAAAAGTTATTTGCCCCTAGTCTTAGTTCTGTCACCCGAATTCCGCAGATTTGATTGTGCAGAGTGCAGTGCCCTTTGGGCGATCGCGAAATATTGTATTTTGAAGCATGACAGCTTCACCACTTAGATATAAGGGTACAAGATATTGACCAAAAATGATGAAGTGTATTAGTTTGGGCTAATTCTCAAGCAATGCGATCGCTGGAGTCAAAGTTTGTTGCGCTGTTACAAACTCTTTCAACATCCAAGCATATCCGCCAACAAGTCCAAGAAGCTGAATTTTCTGCCTTGTTTCGATTTCTTCCCCAGCAAGTTGATCCAGCAAGAATTTTATGGCGTATTTCATTTCAGCAGGGTTATTTGGAACATCCTGCAAATTCTCATTGAAATGTTACGAAACATCAAAGAGAATATCGACCATAACTCATCACCCCTAAATAACCTGATCTCCAGTTTCAAAAAATATTCTCAAAATCTACCGCCCCCAACCTCATCTCCTATATCTTGGCGCATTGGGCTTATATCACCAATACTTTCCTAAGAGTATTCCAAAAAATAGATGATCCAAAAACTGTCATTGCGAGCGAAGCGGAATGACAATTGGGCATTTTTTTACTTGGAGTACTCTAAGTACTTTCACATCATCGATCGCCTCCCAACTACAGCTCGCTGTCACCCCCAAAGGAGGAGTGCAAAGACTTGATGGGAGTAGCTAATGTCCCTGCTGATTAGGAAAAAATGGGTGAGTTTCCTTGCGTTAACCCACCCTGCTGAATCAGAAATCGTACTGTCCTGCAATACTATCGATCTATTCAAACAATCTAAACGATGATGCTCAATCGAATATCGCTAGACTAACTCGATACCTTAAAGGGCTACCCCATCTAACTGCAAGGAGAAAAGTACAGACTTAGCATGAGCCTCTGTATTATTCATTTCCTCCTCATTAATTAATTTATCTGCTTACAGGAACAAGTCTCCACAGTTCACATGCTCCATCCTCATATTCAGAACCAGGATTTAAGCTGATTGTTGTTGAGCAATGATCGGCATCCAAAAATT
>JAVRCV020000059.1:0-156812 GCA_034530615.2 Aulosira sp. ZfuVER01 | reverse complement strand
ATCTAATCTTTCCCTTTTTCCCTGTGTCCTAGGGGCAGCTTGTGCGATATCTTCTCTGTCAACCCGCCCCTATTGAGAGCCATATTTGTTGGGTGCATCTCAGTTTTTATAGCTAGGATCTCATCGGACAAATATACTAATAGCTCTAAAAAGTTTACCCATTAAAGGTTTCAGTTGTTGACTTAAAAACAGTATCTATGTCTAAGTAATAGCCATTTTGGCGATCGCGCAGAACAACCACCTGTTTTGGCTGCTGGAATTAACGGTTCTAATAATTCCCACTGGTCTTGGTTCAGATTACTGGAGTATGCTTTACTCATGCTCTCAATGATGCTGTATGTACATATTTACAGCTTATGCCCTGAGAGCTTTTTTTACTCAACTGCCAACTTTTCAAACATCCTCTTAAAGCTCCTATAAGTGAGAACTACAAACTAAAACCTAATATCTAATTCGTAAAGAAAATTTTAAGGATACTCAATTAACTGCTGGGTATGACTTTCAGGGAATAAACTCTCTTATAGGGTCAGATTCCTGAAACTCTTACAAGGCCAAGACTTTACTTTACAAATTAGCTCTAAAGATAATCTCATATTATAAACTTTTGGAAATAACAAATAAACTAAGTTTTTTTCTCCGTATATAAATTCACTTAGTTATTAATATTAGCGGTCCTATTATTAAGGTATTAAGGTTTCACTTATCCTATCCACGGTTTTTTATTAAAATTACCTGTACTATCTGTATTGCAACTTCCCTGGAAACCCCTAAAGCTTGATACAAATCATTTAAAAAATTTGTTTCTTCGTCTGTAAGCATACCTTCAGATAGCAACAAATCTGTAGCTACTGCAAATGCCGCTTCCCGTAAGTCTTGATTTAAGCATTCTTTAGCTGCATTAAATAAAATATTCATACCATCCCGCCGGAGGATGCTCAGGATTTTTTCAAATAACCTGTTCATCAGCTCGTTGGTATAATTTCTAAAAAGCTTCAACCGCAATAAAACAGAGGAAAGACAACGCGCTTCTTCATCTGACAGATGACCATCTATAGATGTTACAGCCAGAGTGATAGCAGCAAAAGCTTCCGCTGGACTTAGTGTCACTTGAGTCTCACTGTCTGTACCCAATACTGTATCTAACGAACCCATTGTAGTTGCTCCTTTATTGAGGTCTCAATAGCGGTACAATCTCCACGTTCCGTAACTTTCACGTGAGTCTGTAACGCCGTGAGACTTTCATAATTTAGTGTTCCCAGGATTTATATGGAGCGAACACATACACTCAATAGGTTTTCGGTGAAAAGTAAAACGCCAAGTCGGAACTTAGCGTTGTTCTGTCTTTTCAATCGTTTCTATTACTGCTAAACCTATACCAGAAGCTGCTATTAGCACTATTGCTGAGATCAAATAGGCATTGGTAAGCATCTGGAGGGCATCATTGAAGAAAATGTAGGTGGTCATTACACTTCACCTCGATAACTCTGTGTTGCTAGTGCTGTTTAATCTCTTCACACCCTGATTGGTGTATTTCGTTGAGAAATTCCTAGCACTTGCATCTTAACAAAACTTTAGCTGTTTAAAAACACATCTTAAACTTTTTCTTTTTGAAGATTCAATGAATTTTCTCAGTATTTCGTTTAATACAATACTGAAAATAAATAGATGTCAAAAATAAATTGATAGTACTTATGTAATTACTTACTATTATATGGGTAGCAATAAACACTTTTAATATTTTATTTGGTTTATACCTTACGAGGTATTGTCTAAATAAATTAAGCATAAAGTCAATATTATTGGAAAATATATTAAGTAATTTGCTGTTTTTAATGTATATTTTTACTCTTAATAGTATATAATACTAAATTATTGAGAATAAACTTGCCAACAACAGCTTTTTAAATGTTCTAGAGCAACTGGTGACAGTTGCTTGGCTTTGACGCCTGTTTAAGTCTTATTTGTGTTGTCAGGCTGAAATAAAACTTTACAACACTATTGTTACAAGCCTTGAGCGCCACCACTTTGTTTCTAACGAGTATAAGCACTGGATTGTAGACACTGGTATTAAGTTCCTAGACTTTAGATCTTTTGTAGGTCTAACTAGTATAGAAGGCAAAAGAAGAAGTTTTAAACTAAGCAGCGTTCGATTGTAGCCACTACTGATTGGGAAAGTGTGAGTAAATCATAGCCACCTTCTAAACCAAAAAGAATTCTTCGCGTTAGCCCCAGACAATAATCTATGAACAAACCGTAATCTGCTGGTTGTAAATTAACACTTGCTAAAGGATCTGCGGCATTGCCATCATAACCAGCACTAATAATTAGTAAATCTGCGTGGAACTTGTCTATAAAAGGTACTACTATCTTTTCAAAGAGTGGCTGATATACTTCTATATTGCTACCAGGTGGTACAGGCACATTTAATACATTATTATGCAAGCCACGTTCTGAGGCTTTACCTGTACCTGGGTAGCAGGGATACTGATGTAAAGAACAGTAAGCAATTTGTGGCTGAGTCTCTACGATCGCCTGAGTACCATTGCCATGATGTACATCCCAATCTAAAATAGCTACACGGTTAATTCCAGGTTGCTGTAGTGCGTAAACAGCAGCGATCGCGGCATTAGAAAATAAACAAAAGCCCATTCCAGTATCACTTTCTGCATGGTGTCCTGGGGGACGGGCCAGCACAAAAGCTGGATTTTCTGTTGCTAACACTGTATCAACTCCATCCAACCAAGCACTCACCGCCAACAATGCTACATCATAACTACGTGGAGAAACTGGAGTATCTCCATCCAAGTAACCGCCTCCTGTAGAAGCGATTTCCTTGACTTTTTTGATGTAATCTGGAGTATGGACTTTTCCCAGCACAGGCATGAGTGAGGAGTTTTCTGATACTTGTGTGGGCGATCGCCAAGCAATTTTTTCTGCAAACTTAGCTTCCTTTAAAGCGTTGACGATCGCAGTCAAACGTTCTGGTCTTTCTGGGTGATAGTTTCCAGTTTTGTGATCCAGAAACTCATCGGAATAGATGACTGGTAGCATAGGGCGAGAAAAGTTGTCAGCAAGATACTGAATGCCATTGTATCTTCACCAGTCTATCTACATCTTTACCAAACTATGGTGGACTGACCAAAATTTTTACTGAGTACCCCACTCAGGTAAACTAGCAAACACCTCTTCAACCAGATCCTTGGTTTTAGCTTCTAATTGCAGCCAATCAACTTCTCCAGTTTCATCAATTAAACTAGTGTCAATCTCAGCGGACTCAGCATTAAGGACATCTGGGCTGTAGTTAAGAAAACAGACTTGATAACACAGATCCCACAAATCGATAGTTACTTCCTGCTCTTGACGCTTCAAACGTAGATGATATCCTGGATGGGGCATTGGCAGACGAGAAAGAGTGTTTCTGATTTCATCTGCTTGATCTGGTGTTGCAGTTTCCATTTCTTGCAACAGCTGAGTCACAGTTGCTTTGGTTTCATCGCTAGTGCTGGCAGGCCAAATCAATACATCATGATAGGTTCCTGTCCAGGGAGACACATCTAGTTGCTTACGAATATTATCAACCACGCGGATGAAAGCAGGCTGCATCAGGATTTCAGCCTGCTGCCAAGTGACAGAGTTGTTTATTTTGGGTGGCATTGCTAATCAAAAAAGGGTATGGAAACAAAAATTCACAATCTGTGTTTTTTAAAAAATTACATTTTTAGGTCAAATCTTTTTTCAAGATAGCGGATTTCATGGAGGAAAATTTGGAGATATTGATTAGCATCTGGAAAATTGGGTGTTAACACTGGGGAGGGAATTATGATCGGCAAGCTACTAGACCATCGTTACCAAGTAATTAGAGTCTTGGCTATAGGAGGATTTGGGCAAACCTACATTGCCCAAGATACTAGGCGGCCAGGGAACCCCATCTGCGTTGTCAAGCACCTCAAACCCACTAGTTCCGATCCTAGAGTTTTCGACACAGCCAAGCGCTTGTTCAACAGTGAGGCAGAAACTTTAGAACTTTTGGGAAACCACGATCAAATTCCCCGGCTTTTGGCTTATTTTGACGAAAATCAAGAATTCTATTTAGTACAAGAATTTATTGAAGGAAATACCTTGAGTGAAGAACTTTTACCAGGTAAACGCTGGAGTGAAAGTCAAGTTGTTCAACTGTTGCAAGAAGTCCTGAGTATTTTAGAATTTGTGCACACTCAAGGCGTGATTCACCGCGATATCAAGCCAGATAACATTATTCGTCGCGCTTCTGACAATAAATTAGTTTTAGTAGACTTTGGGGCAGTTAAACAAATACGTACACACTTAGTAGCATCTGCGGCACAACCTACTGCTACGGTAGTGATTGGTACTCCTGGTTATATGCCGACAGAACAAGGGCAAGGCAAACCCCGTCCCAATAGCGATATGTATTCTTTAGGTATAATTGCTATTCAAGCTATAACAGGAGTCACAGCAACAGCATTGCAAGAAGACCCGAATACAGGTGAACTGCTTTGGCAACATTTAGTGACTGTGAATCCTAAATTGGCAGCAGTTTTGAGCAAAATGGTACGTTATCACTTTAAAGACCGCTACCAAAATGCAACAGAAGCACTGCAAGCTTGTAGAGAGTTGATGACTCCTGTTGCCGTAGCTTCTAGGCTAGAGGGATTTCGCCAAAATTATAGCGCCCAACAAAATAAAACTCCCACTCAAGTATCTCGCCAGCAAACTGTTGCAGTTGCACCAGCTAATAAAGTGGCTGCTAAACCTACTAAACCTTTGCGGCAAGACTCTAACAAACCAGACCCATTACCTTTAATAGTAGGTCTTTTGTTGGCAGGCGGTGCTGCTGCTTTGGTGACAAATGTTTATCCCAGCGTGAAGAATTTAGCTGCTAATTTAACAGGTAATGATACGAATTCTAGCGACAAGTGTTTAGCTGTTGTTGTAGGAAATTCTAATATTCGTTCTGAACCTAGTGCGATAAATTCTGACAGTATTGTGCAAACAGTTAACAAGAACACTAAGTTTGAGGTTACTGGTAAACGCACAAAACAAAATTGGGTAGAAGTTAAACTCAACTCTGGAAATTTGGCTTGGGCACACTCAGAAGTAATAGCCAATAATGAACAATGGATTTCTTGCTTGCGAGATAAGGGGGTTGCAATTAAGACAGTAAATGATAATACTCTAATTGCTAACCGACCGCTGCCGAAACCAAAACCTAAATCCCACAAAGTAGCAACTTCATCACTCAATCAATCAGAATCATTCCGGTCAGAACCATTTACTTCTGACTCAGAAAAATTAGAGAAATTGCCATCCGTGGATAATAGCGATCGGGTTGTGGAAGAAGCAAAGAAAAAGTATGAGTCAGGAGATTTGTTAGGAGCGATCGCACTGCTAAAATCTGTACCGAAAACTGCTTCTTCTAGTTTTAAAGAAACGGCGGCGATGATTGCTCAGTGGCAACAAGATTGGTCTAAAGCAGATGCTTTATTTAATGATATAAATACGGCAGTAGCACAAGGGCAATGGGATAAAGTTTTAGATTATCAAAAACATCCCGAAAAATTGCCCAATATTAAATATTGGCAAGATAAATTAGAACCGTTATTTAAACAAGCTGCCGAAAATATAGCTAAACAAGGACTATCGCAAATAGAGAAATATGGTAAAGAGCATCTACAACATCAGGAAAAACCAAGTCATAAAGATAACTTAGTTCCCCAAAAAAATGACAATGAGAGTTTGTAAGCTTTCAGCGAAATTAATGCGCTAGACCAATATGCTATATGTAATTCATATTGACGAGTTCGTAGTCAGGACTAAAGTCCTGACTACGAACTGATTTCCTCTTCAGAAATTAATACAATAGACCACTAATGTAAATTCATTATGAACTTGCATAATTCGCCCCTAAATTTCTGAGAATCTTGAAAGAGGTATATAGTTTAATCCGAAATGTCTACGGGACATAGTGAATTTTATACTATTCATGGTCGTGGGGTGCATCTTTTGATTCAGCAAAGCAATTTTCAAGACCAGTGGAAACGAGAGGGCGGAAAATGCCATATTTAATCTACGCTCCTAACACTCCTCAAGAAAAACATCATCTGTTGAAATTTGGACTCAACACTATCGGACGTAGTGGTGATAACAACATTGTGATCGCAGATGAGAGCCTATCTCGTTACCATGCAGAAATTACAATTGCTGAGAATCGGAGTATCATCAAGGATTTACAAAGCCTCAATCACACTTTCGTCAATCAGTCCAAAATTGATCAATACGAACTGAAGGACGGAGATTTAATTTATTGTGGGAACGTAGAGTTAAAATTTGTTGACAAAATTAACGCTACACCCATACCTGCTACTGCTCATTTTCAACCAGCATCGATCAACGGACAAGACGATAAAATATCTATCCCTGAGACAATTGTCAAACAATTCTCTACCGAGCAAAGCCGTTTTAAGATGCAGGATTTGCTGGATTCTCCAGGGAGAGGAGATTCACTTTTGCGACTTTCACATCGGGGTAGTAATCAGCGGACAGTAGACAAATTGAAAATATTGCTAGAAGTGAGCAAACAGCTTTCTTCTCCAGAGGAGCCTGACAGGCTATTAGAAAAAATTCTCGATTTACTTTTTGAGATTATCAATGTAGACCGAGCAGTAATCTTGATGGTTAACGAAACCACAAAGCAGCTCGAACATAAAGCTGTGAAGTTACGCTCAGGAGTTTCTAGTGAGAACCAATTTTATAGTAAAAATATTACAAATTATGTATATAAAAATGGCAATGCCATTTTAACGACTGATGCCTGTCTCGATCAGCGGTTTAATGATTCCGAGTCTGTTTTTGTCCAAACTATTCGTGCTTCAATGTGCATTCCTCTCAAACCGAGAGAGGAAGTGATTGGGGTATTATATGTTGATAATTTGTCTCTGTCGGATGTCTACTCTGACGAAGATGTGGAATTTCTCAGTGCTTTAGCTAATCAGGCTGCGATCGCTATTGACAACGCCAATCTCTACAAAAAAATCGAAGCTGAAGCAGTTATGCGTAATAAGCTAGAGCGATTCTTTCCCGAAGCTGTGAGGAAAAAGCTCAAGGAAGAAGGCAACTTGGGGATTGTCGAGACAGAAGTAACAGCTTTGTTTGCTGATATTACTAATTTCACCAAAATGTCTTCTACAATGCAGCCGCGTCAAGTGATTGCGATGTTGAATGAGTACTTCGAGGTCATAGTAGAAGAGATAGTCTTTCGCTATGAAGGCACTTTAGAAAAGTATATTGGCGATGCCTTATTCGCTATTTGGGGCGCTCCTTATAGCAAAGCTGATGATGCACAGCAAGCTATACAAGCAGCAATTGATATGCAGTGGGCTGTATTGCGGCTTAATCAACAGTGGGTACAGCAGGGTAAGCAACCGATTCAAATCCACATTGGGCTGAATACAGGAAAAGTGGCAGCAGGTAACATCGGCTCAGAAAAACTGATTCAGTACGCTACTATTGGCGATACAACAAATGTCACCAGTAGAATATGTAACGTTGCGCAAGCGGGAGAGATAGTCATATCTCAAACCACCTTTGATCGGCTGAAGGCGATGAATTTGCCTTGTGAAAAAATGCCTCTTGTTCAAGTTAAAGGTCAAGACCAGCCTTTACAACTTTATCGGTTGCTCTGGAATCTAGTCCCATCCAAGTATTCTCAAGTTGCAGGCGTTATAAATGTAGCTGTGTCAAGGTAGTTCAGCCTTTGCAGTCGGGTGAGGTTTATTCTCTCTGACGGCTATTCAAATCAGGGCGATCGCTAATTTGAGTAGGATCGTGCCAAGAAAAACATAAGTAATTCTGCTGAAGAGGCAACGTGTTGACAAGGTTCGCTCATATTTGAGTTATTGATAGCTAGCTCCTTCATATTTCCTAAATTAAAAGTTTGGCAAATGTACTGTTTGAAGTACGCTGGTGCAACGGGCATGATCGAAAAGAAAATTTAAGAAATTCTTAATACCCTTGCACGAATGTTCATACCTTCCACTGCTTTGACAGAAGTTGAGTTGGAGTCAGCAATTATTCGCAATCCGCTGATAGTCTCACCAGATACATCTGTGATGGCAGCGATCGCCCAGATGAGTGGTATTCGTGCGATGTGTTCTTCTTCTAGAAAAGCAGATACGGACATTGAAGCCTTGCACCTTGAGGCACGGTCAAGCTGTGTGTTGGTTGTAGAAAACAATCAGCTATTAGGCATTTTTACGGAAAGAGATGTAGTTCGCCTTAGTTGTCAGAAGCGATCGCTAGATAATCTAACAATTTCTGAGGTGATGACACATCCAGTCATTACTTTGCAGCAATCTGCATTTACCAATCTCTTCTTTGCTGTCAATCTCCTTCAGCAGTATCACATTCGCCACTTACCGTTGCTCAATGAGCAAAACCAAATCGTGGGACTACTGACCCATGAAAGCTTGCGACAATTGTCACGTCCAATCGATTTGCTGCAACTACGCTTGGTGAAAGACGTGATGTCTTCGCAAGTGGTTTATGCTGCTCCCAATATTTCGATGCTAGGGATTACTCACTTGATGGCAGAACATCAGGTAAGTTCGGTGGTGCTTGTAGAAGAACAATTTCAGGAAATACCAGAGCAATTTCTACAAATACCAATTGGCATTGTCACAGAGCGAGATATTGTGCAATTTCATGCATTAGAACTAAATTTTGAACACCTGCAAGCCCAGGATGTGATGAGTACCCCAGTTTTTTCTGTCAGTCCTCACGAATCTCTGTGGATTGTTCAACAAATCATGCAGCAATACTTAGTGAAGCGGATAGTGGTAGTTGGTACTCAAGGAGAGTTATTAGGGATTGTTACCCAGACTAGTATTCTCAAAGTACTCAATCCTTTGGAGTTAACTTATTTAGTCGAAGTATTGGAACATCGGGTGTCTCGGTTAGAAGCAGAAAAACTAGAATTGTTGCAAAATCGCAACGCCGAATTAGAGCAACAAGTTCTTGAGCGTACCACCATACTTAAGGCAAAAGCAGAACGGGAAAAATTAATTGCAACTATTGCTACTCAAATTCGATCTTCGTTGAATTTGCAGAATATTCTCGAAACCACAGTTCAAGAAGTGCGATCGCTTTTAGGCTGCGATCGCGCTGCCATCTGGCAGTTCCAAGCAGACTGGAGTGTAGTTGTGGTTGCAGAATCTGTCGCTGATGGTTACTCTTCTCACCTAGGTAAACAAATTTACGATTCTTGTTATGCACCTGATTGGGTAACAAGCGATCGCAAAGAACGGACTCGCGTCGTTTGTGATATCTACACGACACAGATGAGTGATTGCCACCGCCAGCTACTGGAATCATTACAAACTCGGGCAAAAATTTTGATGCCCATTATCGAAGGCGATAACCTTTGGGGACTGCTGAACGTTGTTGAGAGCCAAGCTCCTCGACAATGGCAAGCTGAAGAAATCACTCTCATACAACAGCTTTCAACTCAGTTGGCGATCGCCATCCAGCAGGCAACTGCTTACCAGCAGTTGCAAACAGAACTAACAGAAAGACAACGAACAGAAGCACATCTACGGCAAAGCGAACAACGCTATGCTTCTTTGGCAGCAGCAGCACCAGTTGGCATTTTCCGAACCGATGCTCAAGGAAACTGTCTTTACGTCAATGAACGCTGGTGCAAAATTACTGGGCTCACCTCAGAAGAAGCTGCCGAAGCTGGATGGATAAAAGGACTCCACCCCGATGAGCGAGAAAAAGTTGTAACTGAGTGGTACTCTGCTGTTAAAGAAAATCTTTCTTTTCAGCTAGAGTATCGATTTCAACAGCCTAATGGTACGGTAACTTGGGTATTTGGCCAGGCTGTGGCTGAGTACGATTTAGTAGGAAAAATTGCAGGTTATGTTGGTACAATCACGGATATTAGCGATCGCAAATATGCAGAAGAACAGCTAGTTTACAATGCACTGCATGATGCTTTAACCGGTTTACCCAACCGTAACCTGCTCATCGAACGGCTGGATTTAGCCATTAACCGAGCCAAGCGAATTGAAAATTATCGTTTCGCTGTGTTGTTCCTCGATATGGATCGGTTCAAAATTATCAATGACAGCTTGGGACATTTAGCAGGAGATCAACTACTAACTATCATTGCTCAAAGGCTAAAATCCAAAATTCGGGCAATGGATTTAGCGGCTCGCTTAGGTGGTGATGAATTTGTAATTTTGCTGGAAAATCTGCAAGGAATTGAAGAAGCCATTGGAGTTGCTGAACGGATATTAGCAGAGTTTCAAGCTCCATTAATTCTCAACGGATATGAAGTATTTATTACCACAAGTATCGGTATTGTTTTAGGTAAAGATAATTATCATCAAGCCTCTGATTTACTTCGAGATTCAGATATTGCCATGTATCAAGCAAAGGCTCACGGGAAAAGCTGCTATAAAATATTTGATACTCAGATGCACATTCAAGCACTCATCAGACTCAATTTAGAAAATGACCTTCGTAAGGCTTTAGAAAGACAAGAGTTTATCGTTTATTATCAGCCTATTTTTGATATAAATAGTAATCATTTGATTGGGTTTGAAG
The DNA here is from genome assembly GCA_034530615.2 of Aulosira sp. ZfuVER01. Lineage (GTDB taxonomy): Bacteria > Cyanobacteriota > Cyanobacteriia > Cyanobacteriales > Nostocaceae > Aulosira. The sequence goes on along the minus strand of JAVRCV020000059.1, from coordinate 146,189 downwards.
CACTAGTACGCTGGCAACACCCAATTCGAGGATTTGTTTCTCCTCAAGCATTTATTCCCATAGCTGAAGAAACAGGTTTGATTGTTCTTCTAGATAGCTGGATACTTGACACTGCTTGTCAGCAACTTGCAATTTGGCAAACTAAGTTTGCGCATAAATTTCCCCTGAAGGTGAGTGTTAATCTCTCAGTTCAAGACCTTCGTAAAGCGACCTTAGTTAAAGACATAGAGCGCATTTTGGCTCGGACTGGTTTAGATGGTCAGTGTCTAACTTTAGAAATTACCGAGAGTATGCTCATTGATAATATTACTGAGACACTGAGCGTATTAGAGCAGTTAAAGACGCTAGGAATTCAAATTAGCATTGATGATTTTGGTACTGGATATTCATCGCTCAATTATCTGCATCGACTACCTGCTGATACCTTAAAAATTGACCGTTCTTTTATTAATCAAATGCAAGAGGGAAGCCGGAATTATCAACTTGTCAAAACTATAATTACTCTCAGCAATCAACTCGGATTAGCAGTGGTAGCAGAAGGTATTGAAACTCAACAACAGTTGCAATGGTTACAAGAACTCGGATGTGAATTTGGGCAAGGTTACTTGTTTTCTAAACCTCTGGCTGCTCAGGAAATTGAAAGACTATTTATCAACAAAATATTATCGCGCAAGTAATATAGAATCTGAAATGGTGCGTTGCGCTACGCGACAACACTACAGAATTTTCTGATAGTAAAGATGTTTGATCCAAAATCTAAAATTTAAAATTCAGTTATAAGCTGGATTTAGAAACCCGACTTTTGAAAAAAGTCGGGTTTCTGGATGGCAATTTTTGCTTCACTAAAATATTTCCAAAAAAGAAATATTTTGAAAATGTCTAATTAATTTTGACACGGAAGCTAACAGACCCAGATTGCCCATTAGGAACATTACCTAACCTGACAATTACTGTCCCGTTAGGATTGTTGCGATTTTCACAAACATTACTTTCAGGAACCGATTCTAAAGGTGCCAGAGGAGAGAAAAATCTACCTTGATCTGCACCAGCACCACCGCCATTCACGGTAATAGTGTTGGGTACATAAGTTGTTCCCGTCGGTATTAAGTCACAGAAGTTGAGATTATCCAGTAATTGGCCGGCGCGGAAATAAACTGTGTACTCTACTTCATCACCGCTTTCTATTGGTGTTTGGATCTCATATTGTCCAACAGGCGCAGGACTGAGGACATTATCATTTTGGTCGTTGGGGTCATCGACAAAGGTATTGTATGGGATGCGCTGACCATTTATTTTAGCGATCGCTGTAATTCTTTTGACTAACTGCAAACCTGCATTACTGGGACCCCCAGCAACAAAACCAAAGTCAACATTAACAATATCCGGATTGCCAGCAGCCACATTTACTGGGACACTGGTTGCAGTTGTTGGTGTGAAGTTCTGGGGTGTGGTGGCATCTACGGTATAATTACCGTCTGGCAAGCCTGTAAAAATATAGTTGCCGTTATTATTGGTAGTCGCAGTATCAACTATCTGACCATTGGCATTTCTTAGAGTCAGTTTAACATTGGGTATTACAGTTTCGCCTGAGTCTTGTCTACTGTTTTTATTTGTATCGTTGAACACTGTATCACCAATAGAACCCCCAGGCGGTCGCCGCAACCCGAAGTCAACGTTAGTCAGCGATTGACCTGGTTGCAGATTCACATTTACTTGCGAACTACCAGTGGTAATTTGGGGGAAGTTGAAGGGAGGGTTAATTGTAACTCTGTAGTTACTTGGTGGTAAATTAGAAAAATTATAGATACCGTTGCCATTAGTAGTAGTTGTTTGGGTGGTATCGTCAGGAGTACCTAATATGCCATCATTCCCAGGCAGAGTCAGGGTAATGGGAACATTGGGGACTCCCGATTCGCCTGCATCTTGGACACCGTTGCCATTTGTATCGTTGAATACTGTATCGCCAATAGAACCGCGATCGCCAGTAAATGCGCCAAGACGAAAACCAAAGTCAGCACTATCTAATTTTTGACTAGGTAAGAGATTAATATTGAAGGGGTTAATACCAGTAGTTAGAGTATTACCTTGAGGCGGAGTAGCACTTACTTGGTAATTACCCGGTGCTAATCCAGGGAAGCTGTATTTACCATTACTATCGGTGGTAGCAGTTCGTGGAGTTCCATTTGGCAATGTTAATGTAACCGTGACATTTGCGATGCCTGGTTCGCCACTATCTTGAGTACCATTAGCGTTGGTATCAGTGAAAACTGTATCGCCAATTGACCCATCAGTGGGTGGACGGAAACCAAAATCCACGGTATCGATATTTTGATTGGCAGCAAGGGTGACAGCGCTAGGTTGTAGAGTCGGAGTAAAACCAGCAGGCGGATTGGTAACTGCTACGGTGTAAGTACCCGCTGGGACATTAATAAATCTGTAAATACCATTGGCATCAGTTTTCGTAGTGGAAATTACGTTACCGTTGGCATCTCTGAGTACAAGGTTGAGGTTAGCAATTCCAGATTCTCCTGGTTCTGCAATATTATTACCATTAGTATCACTAAATACAAAATCGCCAATCGAACCTGTACCTTGTGCCGGTTGAGTAAAACCAAAATCAGCTTGATCGAAATTCTGTCCCTCGCCTAGGGTAATAGGATTGGGCTGGGTAAGAGTAGGTGTCAACCCACTAGGTGGTTGGGAGACAGCAACTGTATATTGACCCTGAACTAAATTCGGAAAGCTGTATTTACCATTACTATCAGTAGTCGTCGTGCCAATTACGTTACCGTTCCGATCTTTAATATTTAGTTGAACACCGCTGATTCCAGCTTCACCCGGATCTTGACGATTGTTAGCGTTAGTATCATTGAAGACAGTATCACCTATTGAGCCTGGTGCTGCACAGATACTGATCTTAGCTAGACCTATAGTCTCATCTTGCCCAGGGGAGCCGAATTCTTGTCCTGGTTCATAGACTACCCGGATTTGGCTAACAGCACCAGATGGTGTAATCCTAACGTTGCCAAATGATTCAAAGAATTGAGCATTTTCGTTAATCGCCTCGGCAACAACGTTGTCACCGTTATTAGTAACTCTAAGATTACTCGGGCTGACTGCTGTACCAGTTAAAGGAACACTTGCAGTTCCATTGAATGCTCTCACCGTAATTTTATCTTGGTATATTCTCCCGAAATCTCGCGAACCATTTCGGTCAACATCCATAAAAGTGAGAGGAGTTGTCAAGGTAACTGGTTGAGAAAAGGTGATGATGAGTGTGGAATTACCTTGTGCAGGGTTTTTGCCCAAACCGATATTCCAGCGCAGCTTTGATCCGAGGAGATTGCCATATTCTTCTAAGGCTGTGTCAATTCTTGTGACTTGATTATCTTCGATAGCACCGAAATTTCCAGTGTCGGTGACTGTTCCCAAAGGAGGAGGACTATCGATGAACTGAAAGGTCGCTTTAACTCCACCAGCAACCAGGTTTTGAGCTAAAAATCCTGCCAGATTTGTGGTAGGACTCCACTCAAAAGTTACTGGTTGCGTACCACCTGGACAGCTATTTGCTTGTGCTAACACCTTTTTACTGGAAAGGCTACCTACAAGAGGAACCTGTGGGACAGTAAACAGTAGTGTCAGGAATGTACCTCTTAAGGGTTTAACTAAATTTTTCAATAAAGGTTTCATTTCTGGCTTCCTAAACAAGATGGTAGATTTTTGACTTTTAAAGGTAGGTTTTGTAGATTTTGTGTTTTGGTTGAGGCGCAGAGCAGAAATTTGCAGGAGAAAATCTACTTAGAAGGGGAAAAACTGGATTTCCCCACTCAGTTCCTACCTTCTGCCTCGATCTGGTTCTAATTGCAAGTCTTGTTCTTGGCCTTCAATGATGATGTCAATTCCTCTGACATCTTTGTAGATGATTTCGGCACGGCGATCGCGTGCGTAATCTAAGCGGCTACTACCTTCACTGACTCTCTGGCTTTCACCCAATGAGCGAATCGTCATCCGTTCGGCGGGAATACCTTGGCGTAATAAGTAATTCCTCGTAGCTAAAGCCCTTCTTCTACCCAATGCCAAGTTATAATCGTCGCTGGCGCGAGGGTCAGTGTGTCCTTGTATTTCAATGACAATCAGGGGATTCTGCTGCAAGACTTCCGCCACGCGATCGAGAACGATCGCACTTGCGGGACTAATTAAGGATTTATCTAAGGCAAAGTGTATATTCCGTGGTGCCCTAATCTTTAATTGAGTGGGTGGTATTACAGTTGGTGGCGTTGGCGGTTGGGGTGGCGCAGGCCTGGAAGTACATTGAGGAATGGGGTTTTGTTTATTTGCGGGTGGTAGGCTGGGTGTCGTACCTCTCGGGCCAATAAAAGCAGCGATCGCAGGTTCGGATGTGCCGTATTTGGGATCTGTGGCGATCGCGCTGACTATATCTCCCGCCTGCACATTAGCAACTGTGATGCTAAAATTTCCCTTTGCATCTACAGGTGCGCTGGCTAATGGTTGGCTAAGTGCCCCATAACCAGGTTCATAGAGTGCCTGCTTACCTTGTTGATAATCTCCTAAGCGATAAATTGTCACCTCAGAACCAGGATCGGCTTTACCTTCTAAGGTGACACTGTTACCACTGGGCAAAAATTCCCGCGATTTAAATTCTGGGGCGTTAATAGCACCGTTACCTGTATCGAGGCGGCGATTGCCAGAATTGCGTTTGGGATTTGGCCCGTCTCCCCTTTGCCAGTTACTTACGTCTAAATCTCGTTGGGCATTCAGGTCAATACTCAAACCTTCTAATGCCGCAAAAGAGTTATTTTGAATAATGTTGCGTTTACTTTCAGGAAAAGCTGTCACAACGACCCCAGGCCCAGTTTGATAGGAAATTTCGTTACCTGTCACCTGATGATCGCTGCCCATCAAGTAAACTGCTGCCCGTCGCAAACGTCTGCCATTGTAAGTGATGCGGTTATTACGGATTTGCACATCACCCTGTGGTTTGAATAAATACACCCCTGCGCCATCATTGGCACAAATTAAGTTACTAGTAATTTGGGATTTGCTTACCACACCTTCGATCCGCAAGGCATCTGGCATTCCAGCAATCCCATTACCGACAATAATATTTTCTTGAATTAAGGTATTTTCCCCCCGCACTGAGGTAATAATGGCGCTGCCATCATGGTAGTAAATTCGGTTGCGGCGAATTGTTGCACCTTGGGAGTTAAATACGTAAACCCCGAAAGCTGATGTTTTTTCGGGCACGGTTTCAGTAGTAGTTAGCCCTAACCAGTTGTTCTCAATCACAACATTTTTTGGCGGGACATCCTTGTTATAGAAGGGAAAGTTGCTGTTAGGTGGTTGCTGCTGGGTGGTATTGGGAGGTGGTAGACGGTGGGCAATGACAATATCCCCTGGTGGTGTAGTTAAAGTTACCGGTTTGGGCACACCATCGTAAATTAAAATATTTCCCAATTGCTGCTTAATGGCGTTGGCGTTGAATCCATAAAGGCTCAAACCGCGAATTGTCACGCCATCAGCAACGACTGTTAAACCACGAAAGATTTCTTTGTCGGGTGCAGGTGCGATCGCTACTACGGGAATCGGAATGGCAATTTCGGCTGTGGCTGAAGTTGAAGCGTTATATCCCGGTTGAGTTGCGCCATCTATAATTAGTCCTGGGCTGGCAAGATCTGGCAGTTGTGATTGTAGAAGAATTGTGGTTGCATTTGTCGGTAGACTAAACTCAATCCGCGAACTGCCACCGATCGCTGGTTGGACTTGCGCTTTTTCTACACTGCTAAGTTGGGCAACCGATAGCGTACCATTTACCAGTTGGATGGCTTCGCGCAAAGTCAACTGGTTATCAGGTTTAACGTTACCATCTTGGTTGCTGTTAACTACTACTCGTAAAGAAGTAGGAACAGGAACTTGTGGTGATGGAGTAGGTATTTGGCTGAGTGCGGCTTCGGAAGTTAAGAGGTAGAAGATCACAGGAGAAACGAACCGCAAAGTACGCAAAGAGCGCGAAGAAGGAAGATTTTGAGAGAGATTTTGCGTTAGTGGTGGGATGGTATTTTTTTGAGTTTGGGGGCTAACGCACAAGAAGTTGTTCTTTAATAAGCTGGATTGTGTCTGTTTTTGTTTGTAATCTTTTTGTTTCCACCATTGGAAATCTTTTAGCCAACGGACTTTCAAACTGGACATCACTCACTCCTATACACCTTGAACCTGGGCTGCTGCTTGATTGCTTGTGGCTGATATCGAATCACAGATAAATATCAGTGTTTATCGGTGTTCATCTGTGGTTCTTTTTTGATGCGGATTTTTGCCAGAAGTTTAGAAATTTCACTGTTTGATGTATCTGGCTGAATCGCTTGTTGCTGTGATTGTTTGAGGGAATTAATCAGCTCACTCTTAGACGTAGTTGGCTGTACCTGGGCTGTCGGTTGTACTTCCGATTCCTCTTGCTGCTTGGGTACGGGTTTTTGTAATCCAAAGCCGCCTAAAAGTTCGTTCAGCTTCAAGCTGACGTTCAAATAAACACCACCTTCGGAACGGTAGCCAGTAAAATCTCGGTCATCAACGCTGCCAAAGCTGTAGCCTAAACCCACTCGTAAATCTGGGGTTAAATAATAGCCAGTCTCTACAGCTACGCCGAATTCGTCGTAGTTGGTGGCGCTATTGGAGGTTTGTCCAATCCAGCGTCCTTCCACTGCCAAATCGGTACGATAACCGAGTCTGTAAGTTGCTCGTAGTTGAGCTAAGTTGACATCAGCATCGAAGCGATCGCCATCAAAGAAGGTAACGCCATTGCGCAGGGCGTATTTACCGTAAAATTCCCAGCGCCAGTCAGGGGCAAAAATGGCTTCTGCGGAAAAGATATGTCCTGTAGCTGTGCTACCTGTTAACTGAGTTTCGGGAATTGAGTCATAGTTTTGCCGCCACTCGTACTTGAGTAAAGCGTTGAATTTATCGCTACTGGGATCGCGGTAGGCTAAACCGAGTTTTAGGTTGGAGGTATCGCCTAGTTCTTGAAATCTGATGCCTTCGGCAATTACACCCACAGTAGAGGGGAGAAATACGTTAGCTTCACCTGCTTGTTGATAGCGAACTAATGCTGTTAAAGCTGGTGAAAGCTTCCCGGCGGCGGCGGCGGAAATTACAAGATTGTTACCTTCATCGCCATCACGATATTCAAACCTGGTGCTGGCTTGGAATTGGGGATTATCGGTGTACTCTAGTCCCACACTATAGACGGAACCAGAAAAGAGGCCTAACGAGGAAGCTGTTTGACCAACTGCGTAATATTGACCAAATTGCGAACCCGCTGCTGTGCCATTAAAGATGTTTTTGAATACGTATTCGTAACCGACGTTCACCCGTAATCCTGGTGCAACAGCCCAGCGATGATTCAGTCCGACAGCACCTTGTCCTTGGATTCCATTAAATGCTGAGAGGACGGAATAGCGACCAATCAAACTGGTATCGTCTGACAACTTGCGATCGAGGATCGTGTCTAGGGTGGTGAGGGAGTTACCCGGAAGTAAGCTGCTGTCATCGTAGAATTGGTGAGCTAATCGCAGTGTGACTCCTGGATAGGCTTTCCAGTCCAGTCCTAAAGTTGTGCGGTTGGGATAGAGGGGATCGCTATCACCTAAATTCAGTTCATTTTGCCCTTGGAAGGTTAAAGATTCAGTTAATGGGTATTTGAGACGAGAGACTAACTGATCGGCATTGCCACTAAAGCGATCGCTAATCCTATCTTCACGAGAACGATTGACATACTCTAAACTCACATCCGCTGGCCCGACTCTTTGCAATATCCCGGCGCGGAAGGTTTTGAGGGTGTTGTTGACTGTCTCTCCCGGACGTGCTTGGGGTTGGGGATCGAATAAGTCAAAAAAGCCCAGCAAGCTATTTATCCCAGTAGCACTAGTCCCATAGTTTTCTTCAAAGTCGTAAGCAACGTTAAAGCTGGTGGTGTCAGTTATTTTGGCGAGAACTGATGCCCCGTAGCGTGTTTGTCCTGGTGTAAAGCTAAAGGTGGAGTTGTTGCTAAAGTTGGGTTCTACGGCTCGGTAGTAGGCTTGACCTAATAAACTATCGCCTAGTTTGCCCAGAGCTTCTAAGCGGTAAGCGGAACCGTTGAAATCTTGGCCATTGACGAGGGTGCCATTAGAACGAGCATATTCCCCAACAACCTTACCGACATTACCAAAAGATAGTAAAAAGTCTGTGCCATAAAGTTGAAAATCCTGGCTACCTTGGTCTTCTTGCAGGTAACTTGCACCAATAAAAGATTTGTTATCTATATCTTGGGAAATGTTGTATTGCAGTCGTCCACCGTAAAGGCTGGAATCTTGTCCGCCTTCGTTTTGGTAGGTAACAACAATCCGTCTGACTAAGGTAGATCCAAAAGGATTGAGTTCTGTAGCTAGGATGGGACGGCGAAATAGCAGTGTGCCGCGATCGTAGTCAATTTCGTAGTCGGGGCCGCGAAACAACTGTTGACGCTGAAGTACCGTACCAGGGCGATTAATTTCTTCTGCTTCTAGATAAACGGTTTCACTTCCGGGAACTAACAGCCGTTTGGAGAGGAAATAATTACCACTCAGACCGTTGGGGACGATAGTATCTCGTTGGAAGCCTTCAATATTGTTGGCGTACAACCCAGTTATCTGTAAGGGGCCGAAGTTGTAGTTAGCTTTAAAACCGTGCAACTGACGGGAGGTTGCTGTATACAGTTGGGAAGCTCTGGCAAATTCTTGGGTGTTGTAGTCCCCCCACATTACATAGTCTGGATCTGCTCCCGGTGTTGAGGAACTGCGCTCGAAGCGAGCATAGAAACTATCAATAGAGGGAGTGGTGGATGTAAATGTGGAACTATCACCGTAGACGGGATATTGCTGCTCGCAGAACTGAATCCCCCCAAATAAGCGGTTTCTGCCTTCGCAGTCTTGGTTAATGGGGCGTTCGCTGTTAAATGCGCCTGTAAATAGCCAATCTCCAACTTTACCTGTGGCGAAGACTGCGGCGGTCAAATCAACTTGGGTTCCCCCTGTTTTGTCGGGGTTGAGAAAGTCTCGGAAACTGCCCCAATAATCGGTTCCACCAGGACCAATGCGTAAATTGACTATCCCTGTTGCCAGTGAGGGACGCAGATAGGTAGTGAATTCTACTTGGGTGTAGGTTTCTATCGGTGCTTCGCCAACTCTATCCAGCAGTGAAGTATCTGTTTGTTGGGGAAATGCTGAATCTCCGGTTTGGAGTTGGGGCGATAGCGAAGCGCTGCTGCCTACGGCAGATCGCGTTTTGATTTTCTCTACTGCTGCCCGAATCTTGACTTGTTGGGGTTTGATATCTGATTGCAGAGTCGCCGTAAATTCTCCACCGATGGCACGTACCTGAAACCCGCCTTGGTCTTTATCTTGATCTGCTCCGACAAATTTCCCGGCACTGGTGGTTAAAGTCACCATTAAATCATCGGGGATCAATTGGCCTTGCTCGTCGGTAATTTGCCCTTGGAACTTAATGGTAGAGCGTCCATCAGCTTGGACACGCGGATCGCCTACGGGTGTAATTTCAATTTTTACCTTACTGTTGGCACTCTGCGGCAGACTCGTTGGTGTTGCTGGTTGTATGGGAATTGTTTGTGGTTGAGCAACAGGAGAGGCAGGGTTTTGCTGAAATTGGATTGCTGGATCTTGGGGAAATATCGAGCTGGGATCTGTTGTCGCAGGTGTGGTGACTGATGGCAAGGTTTGAGCGACTATGCGATCGCCCTCTTTTTGCTCTTCTCCTAATGCTGGTTGCGCAACAGTTTGGGCATCATTTTTATCTGTCTCTGTGGTCAAGGTTTGGTTGCTGCTTGCAGTTGCCTTCATCCCAAAAAAAGAAGGGGCTATGAATGCCAAAAAAGCAAGTAATATCACTTTTTTACCCTTGCTTTGGACAGCCAAGCGCAAAATGGATAATTGCTGCTTTTGAATACTCACTCCCAATGGGAAGCTGCATCTTGTTGCGGAATTCATCGCCCAATCTTTGCTATAAATCACTCCTAGCTTTCTCATCTTCATCGCTTACCCCCTGAAAACGCAGGTGTCACACCAAAATTGATCCGTACCAGACTACTCGGTGCTAATTTCACCATCCGTGACTGGCTATTTCTTTCGATGAAGTAATTGTTAGGTGCCAGTGCATAGCCTGGTAAGCTAGTCAAGTCCAGCGTTGCCGACCGATAACCTGAGATGACATTTGCCAAGGAGTATAGTCCATTGGCATCTGTGACGATGCGATTGCCATCATCCATGTAAACTACGGCATTTGGCACTCCAGGTTCGTTTGGTTGCTGTTCGCCGTCAAAGTTTTTATCAACAAATACTCGCCCGATGATGGTGCCACAATCAGAGACAATCCCTGGTCGAATCCGTAACTGATGACTAGATTGATTACTTGTCAATGTACCTGCTTGGGCTTGCGCCAAGTTTCTGCCAGTTCCGCGAACAGCGTCTGGCGTTACCTCAACCGCATAGGCTACATTCAAGGTTTGGTTTGGTTGTAGTTCTGTAGCTGGATTGAGTGAAATTGTCACTGCCCGATTGGCACTAGAGCTAGCAGTTATAGAAACTGATGTATTTCCAATCGAACCTTTTAGCGATCTGGAAATAAATCGCAATCCTAAAGGCAGCCTATCTGTAACTATGAGATTCCTTGCAGGCGATTGCCCAGTATTTCTAATAGCAAGGCGATAAATGACTGTATCACCTGGCTCGGCGGCGGCTCTGTCACCTGTTTTGATAATTTCTAAAGCAGCTTGAGAAGCAGTTAATCTTACCTCATTTGAGCTGCGTCGTGGCAGATTATTTGCACCTGCACCAGCAGTATTTCTGATAACAGATACTTGAGCAAGAACTGGGATACTTGCATACGCAAGTACACCCAAAGAAAAAAAAGTATAAAAGAGGCTCTTATGCCTCAACCATGAGAAGGTAGATGTCATTGGAAGGCATCAAGCAACAACAAAGGTTTGTCTGAAATTTACAGTTTTTTAATTAAACAAAGTTTATTTTTTTGATGTTTGAATTTCTCAAAATTGGAATCATGGCGTTACTAAAAACTCCATTTTTCTATAATTTGCAAATTTTTAGATAACTCAAAGCATGAGATGTCTAAAACACCTTAAGGCTATCTAGCCTTTCACAAAACTCTAGTTAATACTAGTCTCTTTACAAAATCTTTAAATTACTTGGTTATTAAAGCATCTTATCAGAATGTGTAACTTTAAAAAAATAAATATTAATTTGCTGACATTTAATTATTTTTGAGTAAATTAAATTTCAATGTTCAATGTTTTTTATTAACAGTGATGATGCTTGTAAGTTTTTTTAATCAACACGTTATATGGAAAAAGATGGACATGAAATTAATGTATGCAAATTTCACAATAAAAATGCATACATCGTCCCAAACCTATAAACTAAACATATACCTGCGGACTATTAGCTCTCTGATGGATCAGAGGGTAATATTGGGCACAGGATTTTGATCGCTAGGTCTGTAGTCTTCAAACTAAGAAATAAGATTGATATTTCTTCTTGAAGACCAAAGGCTATTTGATTTTTTGGCTAAGGTTTATACCTTGTTAAACCCATTAAATTACTTTACTACTTATTTGTCATTAGCTTTGACTTTTTATTATAAAAATCTATTTACAAATTCAGGTATACATTAGGCTGCTATGTTAACAGCAATACTGCATATAACGAGATATATATCTATACATCAAAATACAGAAGTTGTTAGTTGCTGTTATCGCAACTAAACCAGTTATAAAACTGTCATATTTAAGCCACATAAGTCAGCACGACAGTGCTTTAAGTAGAGCTAGAATGGCTAAGTTATATAGTTGCTGTTTATTAGCCAGCTAGTTAACTCTTACTAAAGAAATAATTATCTCTTTTTTGTAACTTTAGGAAGATAACAATCAAAGTCAAATAATGTAAATAAAACTGAGTAAGGATTAATACATCCAAAGTAATAGAAATTTATTAACGAAACTTTATAGGGCAAACTTATCTGGATAAGAGTAGCAGTTTTTACCCTAGCAAGAGTGAGAAAAGAGAGCTATGCTGTGCAACTGACTTTGAAGGAATTTTTTGGGGTAGTGGCGATCGCACTCTCCGCAGCGTTACCCTGCAAATAGAGTAACAAAGCTGATTGGGTACAAAGCAGCAACAAGTTCAAGAGAAAATCAAGTATCATGCAAGCTGTCTACTCTATTAGTAGAGTTACCTACACGCAGGAGAGAAGAAAATGAGGGTTTGGCTTGCTTGCTTTTTTGTATTGTTTGCCTTGGCAGAACTGTTTGACTGGGTACAAGAATTTACTCTGCCATTACCTATTTATATTTTGGGTGGAGCTTTTTTAGCCGTTGCTTCTAACTACGACAAGATTATTGGATCTTACTTTAATGATGGAATTATTGAGCGATCGCCTGAACCACCGCAGTTAGATTTATCACCTCAATCACTGAGCCAGATTTCTTTACCAGAGGCAGAGGGCAGGACGCAGGAGGCAGAAGGCAGGGGGCAGGGGGCAGCGGGATGAGAAGGACAAGGAGGATGAGGGAGAAATAATTAATAACTATTGCCTTTTGACCATTGACTCTTAACCAATGACAACAGATCAACCGCTGATATATAAATAATTCCAGCTATCCATACTGTCTGATTCACTGATTTGTATTGTTAATATTTTGGCTAACAACCTAGCTTTTTCTTGATTATCTTTTTGATAGTCACATATATGAATATCAATTGTTACCTTTGCTTCCTCAGGCCAAAAGTGTAATGCTACATGAGATTCTGCAAGTAAAACAACTGCGGAAACCCCATGCGGCTGGAATGCATAAGCAAGCTCACCAATAACAGTCAACTTAGCTGTATTGGCGGCATCTTTGACAACTCTGATAAAATCTGTTGTCTGCCAATGGAAAACGGCCTCTGAAGCTGGCAGAATTGCGTAAAAATGATGGGATTGAATCACCTATGCAAGTTTTTGCCCCTGAATTACTATGGTTACGTAGACTAACATAGCGATCGCACTAGTTAAACCAGCCCCCTTTTACAGCTAGGGCTAATTTATTCTCAATCTGCTTACCATGTGACTCACATATTAAGGATGCTGTAGATGATTGCCCAAATTCAAGAACTTGATGCCCAGCATTGGGTGAAAACACGTTCTTCTCTCGATTCAAGCCAATCCACCTTCCTGATTTGGACAGGTAAAATTTACGCATTTATCCCTGGAGAAAAACGAAAACTCCTCTTTCATATATTCGGCATGAGTGTGAGTAGGTGTATTGCGACAGAAGCCGGTAAGTGGGATTTTACGTCGAGAGAATTGACGTACTACCTTAACCCAGAGACAGGTGAGAAATTGAATAAGTGGGAAAATCCTTGGACGGGGGAGACAGTTGCAGTCATGCACGTAGCGAATAATCCTGTGCAAGGTGAATTCAAAGGTAAATTTCCGGCGAAAGTAGAAGCTGACAGTACAACCTTTGTTTTTGATATCTTTCCGACTTACCCCAACCCCTTAGCAACAGATCCTAAATTTGCCGAATACAGCCCACAACAAATTTATCAGGCAGCAGAATTATTTAAACTTACAGTGCCCACCGCAGATTTAGAAAACTCAGAACTTACTTCAGTTTCGGAACTTAAACTGAGTTGGGATCGAATTGGTCAGTGGCTTCCTTGGATGAAAATGGGCGATCGCCCCGGTCAACTCATATATAGTGCTACTGGGAGTAAAATCAACGATCTTAGTGAGTTACCTCAGTGGCTACAAGATGAAATTAATACTCGTATTCCTCTATATAAAAATGCGCCAAAATCATGTCTCGATGTCGAAGATATGACCTCTTGGCTATATTTCCAACAAAATTTTGACGCTTACCTAGCTGGTGAAATTTTTCCGAAATCAGTAGCAGAGGAGTTGTAAGTTAAGCAATTGAGTAATTGTCAATGGTCAAGAGTCAAAAGTTACCAGTATTTCTTCCTTGTCAACGCCACTTGCTACAACGCGGGGAACCCGCGCAACGCAGTGGCTCCTCCTTGTCCCCCTCTGCTTTTTTAAAATATTCCCTGGTTGCTTCCACCATCAACTTGCAGCATAACTCCATTCACAAACGAGGCTGCTGGTGAGCAAAGAAATACAGCTACGTTAGCAAACTCTTCTGGAGTACCCATACGACCCAAAGGGATATTTGCGTTGATAGCTGCAATTTCGGCTTCTTTTGTTGTGCCACTTTTAGCAATGCGGCTGTTGATTAATTCTTCTACTCGCTCTGTATATGTCCAGCCTGGTAAGATGCTGTTGACACGAATGCGATCGCCACCTAGTTCTTGGCTGAGTGTTTTAGTTAAACCAATGACCGCTAAACGAATAGAATTCGACAAAACGAGATTTTGGACTGGTTGTTTGGTCGAGATTGAAGTAATTGTTAAAATGGCTGCCGCGTTGGATTGGCGTAGGTAAGGTAAGGCATATTTCACCAAGTTAACCGCACTGAGTAAAGTCAGATTGATTGCGGCTTCCCAAGCTGCAACATCAATATCATCAAACGTACCAGCAGGTGAACCTCCAGCATTAGTAACCAGGATATCCAACCCGCCAAATTTCTCTACTGTGGTATTAATTACCCGTTCAATGTCTGCTGGTTGAGTGACATCTGCACGCACAGCCAAAACTTCTCTACCTGTTTCGCTTTCAATCTCCGCAGCAGCTTTGTCAACTAACTCACTACGGGCACAAATCGCTACTTTTGCACCCTCACGGGCAAATTGCTTGGCTGTGGCTTTACCCAGTCCTTTGCTCCCCGCTGTCACTAATACTACTTTGCCGTTAAGTTGCAAATCCATAATTTTTAGTATTCTAAGTTGATTAATAAAAATGGTGATAGGTAGTATTGTTTGAAGTGACTGGAACTGCTTAGTGGTAAGTATTTTTCATGCCCTATCTCAAACTACTCAAGTAAATCTGGTTGTTCGCGGATAATCCTGTGATAAAGTGGCTGAAAGCAGTACCAGCCATTGAAATGTGTACCAACTTGGGTATGTGTTAAACGCGCGCTATCATGCTCGATGATACTGGGTTTTCCCGCAGCCTCAGCTAAAAGTTGTGCTTGGCTTGAGCGTTCTAAGTTAATAAACCACCAAGTAGCTTCATCAACTGAATGACCAACAGTGAGCATACCGTGGTGGCGTAGAATTACAGCTTTATGAGTTCCCAAGGTTTCAGCAATTTGTTTACCTGCGGATGGATCTAGTACATCACCTGTACAGTCATGAAATACACTGTGGTCTTCGTAGAAAGCACAGGAATCTTCATTGAGGGGGTCAAGTAGGCGACCTAAATTAGACCAAGCTTTACCATAAATTGAGTGGGCGTAAACTGTGGCGATCGCATCTGGTCTAGCTTCATAAATATGAGAGTGGATGGCAAAGGCTTCTCGATTCACAGGCTGCTCGCCTTTGATCGTATCTCCATATTTATTAACCAATATAAGATTAGAAACTCGAATCTCACGAAAATCTATCCCTAGGGGGTTGATCCAAAAATGGTCTGTAAATTCAGGATCGCGAGCTGTAATATGACCATCTGTTCCTACATTAAACTCAAATCGAGCAAACAGGCGAATGGCAGCGGCTAGGCGTTGTTTGCGGTGCAAGCGTTCATCTTCAACTCGCTCAAATAGGGGAGGTTGAGGTTTATCTAATTTAGGCATATTATTTATTTTTCCTAACTCTCAAGCAAATATTTGTTTTTTGGCAATATCTATATTCCTCTGTTTGCAAAGCGATCGGCATCAATACCGATTTCTCTTGCGTTTTTTGGCAAATAATGCTATTACCAATTGCAGAAGTCAAAAAATCTTGATTTTAAGTTTTTGTACTCTTGTACATGAACATATTTAGTGATGCTGCAAGCTATTAGTGCCAGAAGGTAGTCCTGATGAAAAAGCAGGTAAGCAGGGACAAACAATTCAAAATTCGTCTTGGAAAGTTCTGAGCGGAGGAAGCCTCCGCTCAGACTTCCCGCAAAATTCAATATTAAGAAATCTACTTGACTTATTGACCCTTAGACCCTGACCAATGCCTTATACCAAATGACTCAGAACTCTTTCAGAAGGAAAGAAAGCTTTTTTATTGACTTTTGAACCTTTCTCAACTGAATAATTATTTTCACAGTGCAGTACTAGTGTTCTTGAGATGAAAGTCAATCCTGAAGCCAAGTTGCTCCAGTCTGGAATTGGTCAGGGGTTCCTTCAGGATAATGGTAAATGGGTATCGCCGGAATACAGCAGCTTCTCCTTGTGACAACAGCTTTCTGGCATGGCTGATGTGTATGGGGTATAAAGGTTGTTTGTTAGCATCAAGAATATAAACTTTAGTCATTATGGATAAAATTAGCCTAAGCAATAGTTACAAGGTTTTTCTTTGAACTAAGCAACCATAGATAGCTGTCCTGTTGACGTTGCACTTTTGCTCGTACTGTTAAAAAATTACGTCATGAATGTAGGCGATCGCATTTGCTACGAGCTTCAATCTTCAAATCAGTATAGTATTTGCTCCAATGTCGTAGTAATTTACCAGGAATTTTGCTACCTATTTTATGACTAATAACCAGGGTAGACTCAATCGGAGTACCATAAACCCACACTTGGTAAAAAATTTCTGATGTATTTATCTGTAGAGCGATCGCGAATATCTTGTATGGTATAGCCTGCGAAGAATATGGCAAGAGATTAATGCAGTATTAAGTTTTATATACTTATAATTGCTGACCGCAAAATAACCTAGTTTGCTAAGTTTTGTTTAGTTGCAGTTTTATCAGTCTGGTTTAAGTTAGGGCGGTTTACTGTTGAGTGCAGTACACCTTTTCGAGGTGAAAAATGTCATCAGCAGCGCACAGGATAGGCATTTACCTTTATTAAAGTAAAACACAACTTTTCAAGTTTACCAGCAGCCCCTTATTCACACTAAGGTATGATGATTTGCCCTACGCTTTTGTCTTTAAAGGAGATTGATGCCAAGGGGAAATCATTCATGCGTATTCATCATTTGAATTGTGGTTGTATGTGTCCGATTGGTGGGGCGTTATTCGATGGTTTTAGTCGCGGATTAACAGCCAGTCTTGTCTGCCACTGCCTGCTTGTTGAGACCAATCGGGGGCTGGTTCTGATCGATACTGGCTTTGGAGAACGCGATGTCAAAGCACCATTATCAAGGCTCAGCCCTTTCTTCATGAATTTGAATCGCATCAAGTTTGAACACAAATACACGGCGCTTGCTCAGATTAAGCAGCTTGGCTTTGATCAAAGTGATGTGTGTCATATAGTGCTTACCCACCTTGATTTCGATCATGCAGGTGGATTAGAGGACTTCCCAAATGCAACAGTGCATGTGATGCAGACTGAAATTGAGGCAGCACAGAAACGGCGTGGCTTTATCTCATCGCAACGTTATCGTCCTCATCAATGGGATGAAGTTAAACAGTGGAAGTATTATTCGCCAGGAGGGGAGCCTTGGTTTAATTTCGAGGCGGTGCGCGACTTAGAAGGACTACCACCGGAGATTCTCCTGATTCCGCTTGTTGGGCATACACGTGGTCATGCTGGCATTGCCATCCAGACAACGGAAGGTTGGCTCTTACATGCGGGTGATGCCTACTTTTATCGTCACGAAATGAACACTCCCAAACCACGCTGTACCCCAGGTTTGCGTGCTTATCAAGCATTAATGGAGGTAGATCGCAAAGCTCGACTCTATAATCAAGAACGGTTACGTGGGTTATCGCTCTCACACAGTAGCGATGTGCGCCTCTTTTGCAGTCATGATGCCATTGAATTCAAGACGTTTACTGAGCAAGCACAACAATTGGTAGTTAGCGAACTGAATTGAGATTACTCCAGTTATTTATTAGGTTTTTCTGCTGGTAGCTCATCGCGGTGATGTATATCAGTAGATGTGTAGTCTGTGGCAATGTGGATATAGGCACAGCATCAACATCCACTTACAGGAAAGACTAATGGAACGCTCGAAAATAATTGCAATTATTACAGGTGCAATCTCTATTCTTTTAGCGATCGCCTACCTAATTATCGTCCAAATCCTCGACTACCGGGACATGAAACCCGCCCCCATCAGCCAAGTTAACCAGCCAAACGCAATTGTTGCTTGTAGTTTTGATTATAAAGTTACGCAAATGTCAACCCTAATTTAGCAGATTTAGAGAGGCGCAGTCGATCGCGTCTCTTGTCATTTATGTCAATAAAAAACCGATGTTAAGTATTTATTCCTAACAAATCTCATTCATAGATAGAAATTGATAGTTAGTATTTATTATTTAAATCCTGCAATATATAAGAATTAATTAGAGTAACTATCGTTCATTTATTTATTTGAAGTATTTCCTTTTTGGCATAGATAAAGGTAAGCTTATTTTTAACAAAATTAAGCAAACATAAAATTGAATTATCTGAAATGGCTGGGTTAGTGGCAATCAAAGGTTTTTGATTCTTAACCCCAGAGTTGTGCTGGAAGTTATAGAGGTAAGTTCATGGCTCAGTTTCTGCTGGAGACTGTTTGGCTAGTTCCATGCTATGCATTGATAGGTGGGCTTTTAGCCGTTCCTTGGTCGCCGGGGATCATTCGTCGTACTGGCCCGAGGCCGGCGGGTTATGTCAATTTAGTAATGACATTTTTAGCGCTGCTGCATAGTGCGATCGCATTTTTCTTGACCTGGAATCAGCCGCCAATCGAAGTATTTATTCCTTGGCTATCTACGGCTGGTTTAAATCTTACCATCGCTTTAGAAATTTCTTCGATTAGTGTAGGGGCGTTAATTGTAATCACAGGCTTAAATTTCTTAGCACAAATTTACGCCATTGGTTACATGGAAATGGATTGGGGTTGGGGACGCTTCTATTCTTTATTAGGATTATTTGAAGCGGGATTGTGTGCCCTGGCTTTGTGTAATAACTTGTTCTTTAGTTATGTAATTCTGGAAGTTCTGACTTTAGGAACCTATTTGCTAGTTGGCTTATGGTTCAGTCAGCCCTTGGTAGTCACTGGTGCTAGAGATGCTTTCCTTACCAAACGGGTAGGAGACTTATTTCTGCTGATAGGTGTCCTGGGACTATGGCCTTTAGCTGGAACTTGGAATTATACAGAACTAGCTCAATGGGCTACAACTGCAAATGTTAACCCAACAATCATTACACTGGTAGGTTTAGCCTTAATTGCAGGACCAATGGGTAAATGCGCCCAATTCCCTCTGCATTTGTGGTTGGATGAGGCGATGGAAGGCCCGGTTCCCAGTACAATTTTGCGGAACTCGGTGGTAGTTGCGAGTGGTGCGTGGGTGCTGATTAAACTGCAACCTGTGTTAACTTTATCACCAATAGTTTCCTCAGCAATTGTAGCAATTGGTGCAGTTACAGCAGTTGGTGCTTCCTTAATTGCGATCGCCCAAGTTGATATTAAACGCTGTCAATCCTATTCTGTCAGCGCTTATATGGGGTTGATGTTTATCGCAGTCGGGACGAAACAAGATGAAGCAGCACTGTTATTAGTACTGACTCATGCTGTATCAGCTGCATTGTTGGTCATGAGTACTGGCGGAATTATTTGGAACAGCATCACCCAAAATGTTACTCAATTGGGTGGACTATGGTCACGCCGTCCGATATCTGCATTAGCCTTTATCGTTGGGACTTTGGGGTTAATTGGGTTTCCACCCCTAGGAGGCTTCTGGGCGTTGATGGAATTAACAGATGAACTTTGGGGAAATCAACCTTGGTTGGTTGGTGTGGTTATCGCTGTGAATGCTTTAACCGCAGTGAGTTTAACCAGAGAATTCGGTTTAATTTTTGCGGGTAAACCTAAACAGATGAGTGAGCGATCGCCTGAAGTACATTGGCCAATGGTATTACCAATGGTGATTTTATTTGGCTTTGTCTTACATCTTCCTTTAGTGTTACAAAGCTTATCACTATTACCTAATTGGGTAACTCTCAATAAAGATGTTGCATTGTTGTTAATTTGGTCAAGTATTTTTGGTTGTGGCATCACTGGCGTAATTTATTTGGGTAATATTCCTAAACCAATTCGTCTACCTTGGCAGCCTTTACAAGACTTGCTGGCATACGATTTTTACACCCCAAAAATCTATCGGATGACGATTATTTTCAGCGTCGCTCAACTTTCCAAATTTGCTGATATGCTTGACCGTTTTGTAGTGGATGGCATTGTAAATTTGGTTGGTTTGTTCTCGCTATTAGGTGGCGAAGGTCTTAAATACAGTACCTCTGGACAAACACAATTTTATGCCTTCACTGTGCTTTTAGGAGTTGGCGTATTTGGAATGTGGGTAACTTGGCCATACTGGGGAGTACAGTTTTTAGATTTGATGTTTTAGTGTTTTCACCACAGAGACACAAAGACGAGGGCAGTTACGGGGGTGCGTTCCCCCCATTGAAGTAAGTTTTATCAAACTGCCCGTACAAAGAAGAAAAAAGTTTTAATGTGTGAGGATAAGACAATGAAAAAACAATATCGCCAAGCCAATGTTTCTCGCAGAAATTTACTCAAGCTAAGTGCAGGTGCAATTAGTGCAGGAGTTTTAACAGCTGGAGTTGGGAGTCATTTGCTTTCCCCTGAAAAAGCCTCAGCAGCAAAATCAAAAGATTTCACACCCGATGAAGCACTCAAAGCATTATTGGATGGAAATGATAGGTTTGTCAAAGCAAAAAGACTCAATCCTCACCAAAGCCAATCACGGTTACGCGAAGTTGCAAAAGGTCAAAATCCATTTGCATCGATTCTAAGTTGTGCAGATTCACGAGTACCTTCAGAGATTATTTTCGACCAGGGACTTGGCGATTTATTTGTCTGTCGTGTAGCTGGTAATATTGCCACGCCAGAGGAAATTGGTAGCCTAGAATTTGGCAGCTTAGTGCTAGGTGCTAAAGTCATTATGGTAGTCGGTCATGAAAGATGTGGTGCTGTAGCTGCAACCATCAAAGGTGCCTCAGTGCCAGGACAAATTGGTAGTTTAATAGCTGCAATTAAACCTAGTGTAGAGAAATCTCAAGGACAGCCAGGCGATAAATTAGAAAATGCTTGTAAAGCTAACATTTTAGCACAAGTTGACAAGTTGAAAGCATCCCCAGTTCTCTCTGAGTTAATCAATGCTGGCAAACTCAAAATCATTGGTGGTTATTACGATTTGGATACTGGCAAAATTAGCTTAGTTAGTTAAGTTTTGATCATTGGTCATTTGTTATTTCTCCCTTGACTTTTGACCTTTGACTCTTTTAAAAATATCTACTTTTTACCAATCTCCCCAAATTGCCATGTTAAGTGTTTTGATTTGGCTCCCGATATTCGCAGCCGCGATTATAGCAGTCATACCTAAAAACCTACCTGCAAATACTGTGCGGCTAAGCGCATTATACTTCGCTGCTATAGTTTTGCTCTGGAATATCTTTATTCTGTTCAAATTTGATATCAGCAATCCGGGGATGCAATTTCAAGAGAATATCCCTTGGAATGAAACTCTAGGTTTGAGCTATCAATTAGGAGTTGATGGGCTTTCTATATTGATGTTGGTTTTAAATAGCCTGCTTACTTGGATTGCTATCTACAGCAGCAGCAAAGAGACTCAACGTCCTCGGCTTTTCTACTCGCTAATTTTATTAGTTAGTGGTGGGGTAGCCGGTGCATTTTTAGCTGAGAATTTACTGCTATTCTTCCTATTCTACGAACTAGAATTAATTCCCTTCTATTTATTAATTTCAATTTGGGGAGGGGAAAAACGTGGTTATGCAGGTATCAAATTCCTGATTTACACGGCTGTTTCCGGAGCGTTAATTTTAGCAACTTTCTTGGGTACAGTGTGGTTGACTGGTTCTACCAGTTTCGCCTTTGATGCAATCTCTACCCAAACCTTATCCGCCGGAATGCAAATCATTCTTTTAGCAGGGATAGTATTAGGTTTTGGGATTAAAATTCCCTTGGTTCCTTTCCATACATGGCTACCCGATGCTTACGTGGAAGCTTCTGCACCAATTGCGATTCTTTTGGGTGGAGTATTAGCAAAGCTAGGAACCTACGGACTGTTAAGATTTGGCATGGGGATGTTTCCCCATGCTTGGAGTACCATTGCGCCAACATTGGCAACTTGGGGTGCAGTCAGTGCAATTTATGGGGCAGTAGTGGCGATCGCGCAAAAAGATATCAAGCGCATGGTAGCATACAGTTCCATCGGTCACATGGGTTATATCTTGCTAGCTGGTGCTGCTAGTACTTCCCTAGCGATGGTTGGTGCTGTCGCCCAAATGTTTAGCCACGGCTTGATTCTCGGTATCTTGTTCCATTTGGTGGGAGTCGTGGAAACTAAAGTTGGAACTCGCGAGTTGGATAAACTCAATGGTTTAATGAGTCCAATTCGAGGTTTACCTTTAATTAGTGCTTTGCTGGTATTAAGTGGAATGGCGAGTGCTGGTATTCCCGGTTTAACAGGATTTGTAGCGGAATTTATCGTTTTTCAAGGCAGTTTCTCGGCGTTTCCTATCCCGACAATCTTGTGTGTTGTTGCTAGTGGTTTAACTGCCGTTTATTTTGTCATCCTTCTCAACCGTACCTGTTTTGGTAGACTCGACAATTTAGCATACTATCCCAAAGTTCAATGGTTTGAGAAAACACCAGCTTTAATTTTGGCAGCTTTAATCATCTTCTTGGGAGTTCAACCTACTTGGTTAGTGCGTTGGAGTGAACCAACAACTACTGCAATGGTGGCTGCAATTCCAGCGTTGGAAAAAACCGTCAACTCGGAAATCGCGTTGAAACCCTAAATTCTCATCTTCTTTGCGCCTTTGCGGCTTTGCGTGAGATTTATTTAAAAAATGAACCACAGAGACACAGAGAAAATAAAGAGAGTAACGCACTAATATCAGGAGGAAGGATGAATTTAAAGTTAATTCCCAACGCTTTAGTACTATTTCGCTTTTCAATTTCTCCCTTCCTCCTCTGGGATGCCCTTGATGGGAAAACTAGTGTTTGGTTCATTGTTGGTTTTGTTGCTGCCTTCCTCTCTGATATTTTTGATGGCATTATTGCCCGACGACTTGGTGTGAGTACTGCTGAATTAAGACAAGCTGATAGTTGGGCTGATGTTTGCCTTTTTAGTTGCATATTTGTGAGTGCTTGGCTGGTACATCAAGATCTTTTAATTGCATATCGTTTGCCTTTACTTACAGTTGTTTTTGCTCAGTTGGTGTGGTGGATAGTGAATTTAGTTAAATATGGTAAACCTGCTAGCTATCACACTTACTCAGCTAAATTTTGGGGAATAACACTTTGCATTGCGATTATTTCTTTGTTTGGCTTTAACTACGCAGGAATCGCTTTATGGCTAACCTCTATTGCTGGCTTAGTCTACAGTATTGAAGAAATTGCCATGACAGTCATTCTGCCAGTATGGACACATGATGTTTTGAGTATTTTTCATGCCCTGAAAATCAGGGAAGAATTATTACAGGAATTTTCTGGTAAATAGACAACTTTGTCAGGGTTTAGCATTGCTAAAACCCTACAAGCAAAATGACAGCGTTTACAAAAAATCTTACAACTCAAACAGGATTGCCAAATGACAACTACTGTTAAGACAACAACTAAATTACCTCCTTCTCGCCATGAGTTTGCGGAAGTAATTCATCGTTTAGAAGCTGGTGGTTCTATGCTGCCCGATACGCCAGAAAATCTAATGCAAATCATCGGTTTGTATAAAGCTTATGCTGTGCCGATGGATTTTTACTGGCGGGATTTACTTTATATTGCGGAACGGGAATTTTTAAATCCCTTGTCCTTCTTTAAATACTTTTTGCCTAAAGAGTATTTAGACCTGCATAATCATTATGCAGGTGATGATGCCGATTTACGAATTTGGCGCGGGCAAGCAACAGCCCATCCAGAATTATTAGCATTTATCGAAAAAGGTGAAACTGGCAAAATGCCAAGATTATTTCACCATTTATTCCACGATCGCATTAACATGGAGTTTGCTGAAGCTTGTATGCGGGCTATGCTTTGGCATCGTCAAATGTATGCGCCAGTGAACCAGTTTGACGCTTACCTTGACTCGGAAGAATACAAAGCTAACGCCGATAGGGCAATAAAAGCTTATTTCAAAGGCAACCCAGTGATGTTGACACTGCACAAGCTGTTCCCTGATATGTTCATAGAACAGTGTCGCCAGATGTCTTACTACTCTAACTTGGGTTTATTCTGGGAAGTCATGGCACCTGTATTTTTTGAAATGTCGGATATCTACGACGAAGGCGGGTTTAAAGGTGTCCCCGATGCAATGAATTTTTTGGTTAACGGCATTTTTGCGATCGCAGGCCGTCCGATTTACCATCATGTATATATAGATGGCGAATGCTATGAAATTATCCCCAAATCCAAGGGTTTTACTTGGCTATACGAAGCTGCATTACCTTATGTAGAAGCCGTTTTCTACCGCACTGCACCTTTTAGGGGCACAAAATCTTATAATGCTCAAGCAGGCCAAGTACCTGACGATCAAAAAGATTTCCACTATGGCATTCTCTACGCTGATGTGTTTCCTGTAGGTACAGCTGGTATTCCACCCACACTATTGATGCAAGATATGTTGCACTTCTTACCTCAATATCTTGTTGATTATTACAAACAATATTGTCGTGGCGAAGAAGATATGTTGATTCAGTTAGGAATTAGTTTCCAACGTTCAATGTACAATGTTACTTCGGCAGTAATTCAAGCATTACGCACTGCACTTTTATATCCTTTAGACGATCCCAATCCCAAGCATTTACAAGCAAATCGAGAATTTTTTGAAGCGCAGTTAAGTCGCTTTACTCGTGCTGATTACAATATGCGTGATGCAGCACGTTTACGGGATATTCAACGCCAGGACTACAGATAATACCAATTTGTAATTCGTCCGTAGGGTGTGTTATGCCGTAGGCTAACGCACCTTAAATTTTTGATGGTGTTCGGTGCGTTGCGCGACAATGCTACAAACTTACTTAAGCAATTTCTGAAAATTTTCCATCAAGACGACGAAACAGAAATATCCAAATGGGTAGGGAACTATTAATTGCAATTATTCTGACTAAATGACCAGTTGTCACAACTTCAACATTATGATTCAATACCAAGGAAACTAGAATTATTTCTGCTGAACCGCCTGGTGCTGTAACCAACAAACAAGTTAACCAATCCCAAGAAGTTAATTGCATAGCCAGCATAGCAGCGATCGCACCTGCAATTAAAGTCATGGCTACAGACATCACAGCATAGGCTACAGTCCGTTTCCCAAAGCTGGGTTTATCTCCCCAATACTCACCGATGGTAATTCCTAATAGCATTTGCCCCATTATTTTGATCGGTAACGGTGGAGTAAATTGAATATCGTGTACAAAAGGCAGCAAATTTAGTACGGGATTGAATGCCATGCCAATTAACAAAGCTCCAAAAAAATCCCCTGCGGGAATCTTAAATAATATCAATACATAAACAACTAATCCAGTTACTCCAAGTGCTAAAAATAGTAATCCTAGTTGAGATGGATCAAAACTCAAAACATTACTTTGAATCGGGATAATTTGTGAATTTAAAGAGTTATTAACTGTGCTTCTAGCAATTAAAGGAATCAGAAAAACTACAGATGTGACGCGCAAAGCCTGAACTAGTGCAACAAGGGTAACATTTCTGCCATAATCAGCAGCAATAGATGCCATAATTCCCACACCGCCGGGAGATGTAGCTAGCATTGCTGTTAACAAGTTAGTTTTACTCAGACGGGAATAAATGTAGCCAATAAAGCCACCACTGAGTAGAAGAAAAAATGTTAGTAAAACAAAAATCGGAATCCTAGAAGCTACACTAGTTAAATCACTGTGAATACTTGAGGCTCCAACTGTTAATCCTACCAATGCCATGCCCACCTTTCTGGCATTCCGGTTAGGTTTGGGGCAATATTGATAGAAAATGCGGCATCCTTGCAAAACTACAGTACCAGCAACAATACCCCCAAAGATCCAAGCAATTCCCCCAATCTGGAACCTTGCTAAACTTAAACCTAAAGGCAATGCTAACAGCATTTCTAAAACTAGCACAGCTAGTTGCTTGACAAATAGATGTTGTGGAGCAACAGCAGGATTTTCAGCAGTGGATTCCTCCACAATGGGAGCAATGCTAAAACTATGATTCATTGATAAGGCGCGTTTTTCATTAGTTTAACTTTGCACAGAAGCTAATGCGAGCGCACAATACACCAGATAATGTTTAAATTCAAATATTCTCACCAATTGGCATAAAATTTGTATTTTCTAGGGGTGAGGTTTCCTCGCCCTTGACGACAGTTTATGACACCCAACCCCGGATCGTTTTGATAAACGACATTACAGCAAGGACACAACTTATGTTGTGTCCCTACGTACAAACTGTATTTTTTTCCAGAGTCTAGTTGTTGAGTGTTTCAGCTATCTTGGCATCTGTATCCAATTAGTCTTCATCAAGAGCCGGGAAAGCTTCCTCTAATTGCCACAACTCATCTTTATGTTCCATAAACCAAATCCGAGTTTCTGGTGTCAATTGACTCCAAATATTTTCTACAGGAATATGGGGAGACGCATATCGATACTGCTCACCAAGATATTTGAGATTTTCCGCCACATCAAGAGGAATGCCGAACTCTCGCCAGTCAACTTTGACGTGTCTGCCAGAAAGTCCTGCTGCGGGGTCAAAAATCAATTGTGCAGCTCTGATTAAATCAGCAAAGTGATTTGCTTTCAGTCCGATTATTTGCTGAATTTGGGGTGATTCATTATGCTGTTGAGACATTGTCGCTGGAGTGGTGAAGATTGGTCGTTGGTCGAACTTACTGCCAGAGATTTTTATCCCAATGCCTCTAGTCTATCGTACAAAAGCGATTATTATAAGAGCGCAGTTGAGCCACCATTGCAGCAGGATTCCAGTAAGCACTAGAGTGAATCTTACCTGTTTCGTTAATCTCAAAAATCGTAATACCTTCAAAGGTTACTGACTTACCAGTTTTGCTGATCCTGCGTATTGTCCTTGTTAATTGGTGTAGTTGACATAACCTCAGTTTCCTTTAATATATATAGTTACAAATTACCTACTACAAAAAACAGGTTTCTATCTAAACCTGTTGATGAAATATTTCTGAAATCAATAGGTGAAAATTTCCTAAAGTGTCATATTGTGCTGTCAGCCTCTTAAATTGATTTAGGGATACCAACCTACCAGCTATAATGTTAAATTCTTGACCAATCCTCAAAGTTGTAGGAGCACTGATAACTATACCATCAGGTAAAAAAAAGGTTTGATTTTTATCTTCTAACGGAACTAACACCAGATTTTGAACAGGTTCAGGATTTGAAACTTTTAAATCAGGGGTTAAGTGCTGTTTTTCCCCTATCCATTTACCATCAATATTTTTTACCTCTGCACCAGGAGACTGGGTGGGAAAACTACCTAAATGTTCGCGAATATGAGTAATTCTTTCAATAACGTTATTTTCTCTATAAATAACTGCTACACTAGTTCGCCAATCTTCATTTCTGAAGAATAACTCTAGTCCAAAGTATTTACCTGATTCAAATGTTTTACTTAACCAAGCATATACAGCAGGAGTAATTGATAGTGCCCTCATAGAAGGTACGGCTGTATGGATTATGCCATCAGCTTGGTTACAAATTTGCTTCTCAAGTTGCCAGTTTTTTTCTTCGGTACTACCATCGGTATAAGTGTAATTATTGGTTTGGTAAATAACTGTTTTATCTTTGTTAACACGGAAACTTCTTACACCTTGATAAGACTTAATAACCTCTAGCTCTGGAGAATAAAAAGTCCATGTTCCATACCAACTCATACCTTCAGAAGTAAGATGACCAAATAAATTTGACCAGTTTTGCTCTTGTGCATTCATGATATGTAAATTTTAAAATTTGGCTTTTTTGCAACGGAGTAAGATTAGAAATAATCTTTCCCAATGTTGTTGTAGATGCGTTATTTTATTGACTAAATCTTCCAACAACTGCCACAGTTATTCAGTTTCAACCAAAACAGTAACGGCAGCAACCGCTATCAACATTTCGTCATTTTTATCGTTGAGAGAGGCAATTGCTCGTCCTTGAACTACCATCCCCCCAGACTCGACTTTGAGGCTTTTGCGACCAAAAGGCAGTACTGCTAATACTTCCTCTTGCCGTACTTGTTCTGGGTATGGTACTGCTACCTGAACTTCTACAATCATTTCATTGGGGTCACTTAAACCAGCTACTTCCCAAACACCAGGTAAAGCATTATGCGCGATCGCATTACGTACTGCCCTTGCTGCTGCTACTGTCGGTTCTTGTCCATGCTGATCGATTCCCATCCCCATCTCGATAATCAAGCGTTTTAACGCCACAGCAACCTCCCGCAATTTTGTATGTTTGTTATTTGTTCCCTTTCGATTATTGTTGCAGGTCGATGCAATTCAATTGCAGGTCGATGCGATCGCTTTCAATGACTATTGACCCTTGAGCATTGATGATTGACCATTGACCAATGACAAATGACAAATGACAAATGACCATCAATCGTCGGCAATTTCTGACTAACATGGGGCTAGCTACCATAGCTACTCAGCTACAACCATTGACTGCCCAAGGTCAATTATCTCCTCAGACTATCCTGAAGCCGCCTCGTTTACAAATAGGTGACACTGTAGGATTAATTTCCCCTGCGGGTATCGTTGACCTCGAAGATGTAGAAGCAGCACAACGCAACATTGCAGATTTAGGTCTCAAAGTTAAACTAGGGAAACATATTTTAAATCGGTATGGCTATTTAGCAGGAAAAGATCGCGATCGCGCTGCTGATTTAAATGCGATGTTTGCCGATAAATCTGTGAAAGCAATTATTGCCATGCGCGGTGGCTGGGGCTGTAATCGCATCTTACCTTTACTCAACTATGCTAATATTCGCTCTCATCCTAAAATCTTGATGGGGTACAGCGATATTACTTCTCTATTGTTAGCTATTAACGCCCGTAGCCGATTAATTACTTTTCATGGTCCAGTTGCCACTTCTACTTGGAATCAGTTTACGGTGGATTACGTTAAGCGCATCCTGTTTGCAGGAGAAGCGGTGACAATGGAAAATCCAACTACTAAAGAAGTGCAATTCTCGACCGTTGTACCGGGAAAAGCTAAAGGTAAACTTGTGGGTGGGAATTTATCAGTACTAGCAGCAATGGTAGGTTCACCTTACTTGCCTGTATGGAACCAAAACATCCTGTTTTTGGAAGAAATAGGCGAAGATGTGTATCGTGTAGACCGGATGCTGACCCAGTTGAAAAATGCAGGCATACTGAATCGAATTGCTGGCTTGATTTTTGGGCAATGCACCAATTGCAGTCTGGGCGATGAACCGAATTTTACCTTAACGCAAGTATTGCAAGATCATATACTTCCCTTAAACATTCCCTCCTGGTATGGTTCTGCGATCGGTCATATTAAAGATAAATTTACCTTACCAGTAGGTGTACAAGTAGAAATCAATGCAAATACTGGGATAATACAAATGTTGGAACCATCTGTCAGTTGATATTGAGTTATTGATTTGAGCGCATCATCCTAAATTAAATGAGGAAAATTTGCTCATTGCATATTATGCTAAATCTCATTTGCAATAATCATGAACCATTGCCACACGATAGAAATGTGTATTGTTTAATAAGATTTTAGGTATTGGAAATAGGTTTGATTTATTGAACTATATTTTTTAACCAAGTTTTGATATTTAACTAATAATTTGACGTAATCAATACGGAAGAACCACAGTTTTTTCAACTTGCCAGTTTTTAATATAAGTATCCTTAATATTCCATTCTTTAAGAACTTTCCAATCGAAGACTTCAGTTTCTGTTGGCACTTCATGAACTGATAAAGCAACTTTTGGGCGGTTCTGCCGACTTGAGCGAACTGGCGTGAGACCCCTGCGTACCCGTCACTGCTTGCCCAATGCCCCATGTTCCATTTTCACGACAGCAGCAGTGTAACTGAACTATGCTGATAGTTTTTGGTGCATTTGCTGATCTCAAATGAAAAATCGATGCTAGCAGCTTGGGCATCTTGCGCTACTGCCATATTGATGATGGCTTGTGAGCGATCGCATATTTACCGTCTTGCTTTATACTATATACGCAAGTCGTCTACGGTCATGCTTGGTCTTGATCAACACCATCCATCGTCAGTCGATTGTAACTAGTGTCAGTTGATAAACTGTCACTCATTAGATTCCCAGTATGATTGCAGAAGAGATATTCTTAATTAGTGCAAGGAGTGATACCACTTCACTGCATGTTTGTTACAAGTTATCCTCGCAGTGCTCTTCTTCAGGGGTGATTGCGGATTTCAGATGTTGCATCAAACAAGTGAATTGGTATAAAGTTATACGGGGAAGCGCTTGAGCGAGCAAATATCTCAAGCGCTTTTTCGTGTATAAATAAAAAATTATCCTCTGGTGTGAGAATTATAAAATTTTTTTAAATCCCAGGCGATCGCAGAGGATGCTGTAGGAGTAAATTGTAACTCCTAATACAGTTTGGTGAAGCCTCAGAGAATTTTGATAGGTCTTAATTGATACTTGCCTGAGCAATTTGGCAACCTGGGTAAATGCTTATTTAATATTTGATCGCTCTTGGGGAAAACTTTGCGATTTACTGAAATTCTCTAGTAAAGTGCGCTCGTTCGCTTCCAACACTCAATATTTGCGTAGCAAACTACTCATGAAGCGGAACAACTAAATCAGTTAATGTCAGAGTGAAAGTTGTCCATCCCTCGCTGCTTTCTACTTGAATGCTTCCTTGGAGTTGTTCGACCATCTTCTGTACTATGGCTAATCCTAACCCCGTACCGCCTTGTTTGCCGCGGTCTGCATGAGGAATGCGATAGAATTTCTCAAAAATTCGTGCTAACCCTGTTGTGGGAATTTCTGTTGAATTACTGACAGTAATTATAGTTTCTGCGGGTGCTACTGAAGAGTTGTGATGTACATTTAAGATGATTTCACCGCCAGCAGGAGTATATTTGCAGGCGTTATTGAGTAATTCTGTTAATATTCGTTCTAAGCTGGTGCGGTCTGATATCAATGGTGGAAGCTGATCGGGGAGATTTAGCTGTAGAGTTTGCTGATATTCTGCAACACGAGCTTGAAACGGCTCGATCAATAAGGGTAACAAATCTTGTAATAGCAGTGCATCAGGAGCAACGGGGAAATAGCTAGAAGTTTCCAGTCGTTGTAAGTCTAACAGATCGTTGATTAGATCTAGCTCGCGATCGCACTCAACTTTCATCAAATCCAGATAACGTTGAAATTCCTGAGCATTGGGAGACACTTGCATTACTTGAATCATCACCTTCATATTGTTGAGAGGCGATCGCAATTCATGGGAAACTAAATTTAAAAAATCATTTTTCAGTTGATTGAGTTCTTCTAATTGCGTTACAAGTTGCATTTGTTCAAGTTCCCTTTTTCGCGCCTCACTAGCCTTTTTGCGCTCGGTAATATCCCGAAATATCAAAACTGCACCTATAATATTATCTTTGTCATCTTTAATTGGTGCAGCACTATCATCAATTGGGACTTCCTGACCATTTTTGGCAATTAGAATAGTTTCTTCTGATATTTCGACTACATTACCATCTTGCAGAACTTTTTTTATCGGACTTTCAATAGGGTTACGAGTTGTTGCATTGGCGATATTAAATATTTCTTTTGAATTTTTTCCTAAAGCTTCTTCTTGCTCCCATCCTGTTAGATTTTCAGCTACAGGATTCATAAAATTCACTGACTCTTGAATATCGCTAGCAATTACTCCATCTCCTATACTATTCAGTAATGTAGAGAGCCATTTTTGGTTAGCTTTTAATTCTTTTTCTAATCTATGTTTAGTTAGTGCTATTTCAATATTAGTTTGTAATTCTCTTTCTTTAAAGGGTTTGAGTAGATACCCAAATGGCTCTGTAACTTTTGCCCGCTCTAAAGTAGAATCATCCGCATAAGCAGTTAAATAAATTACAGGTATATCTAAATGCCTATGAATTTCTTGAGCAGCTTCTACACCATCCATTTCACCTTTTAATCTAATATCCATCAGCACTAAATCTGGATAAAATTCTAGTGCTTTATTAATTGCTTCTTGTCCTGAAGAAGCAATTGCAGGAACCATATAACCAAATCTTGTCAGTCGATTTCGTAAATCCTTCGCCACAATCGCTTCATCTTCTACAACCAAAATCTTGGCGTTTGTCATCTGGTATTCCTATATGATTATCCTATGGGAAATGATATCTGGAAATCTACTCCGCTATCACTGCGAATGTTGATATCTCCGGTTAACTGACTGGCTAAAGCATCTACCAACTGCCAACCCAATGATGCTGTATTTGTAAAATTAAAGTTTACAGGTAAGCCAATACCATTATCACGAACAGTCAGTAAAATTCTATTTTCTAGGATTTTCCTAATAGCAATAATAATTTCACCACTTCCCCCTAAGGGAAATGCATATTTTAAGGAATTAGAAACAAGTTCATGAATAATTAAGCCGCAAGGAATTGCTGTATCTAAACCTAGTAAAATCTGCTCATCAATATTGATATTGAGAGCGATCGTCTCGGCAGAAACTTCGTATGAAGTCAATAAGCTGGCTACCAGATCTTGAACATATTCACCAAAATTAATTCTTGATAAATCTTTTGATTGATACATTTTTTCGTGAACCAAAGCCATTGATGCGATCCGCATTTGACTTTGTTGGAATATCGCCAAATCCTGTTTGTCTTGAATATATTCAGATTGCAAGTTCAGCAGGCTAGAAATTACCTG
This sequence comes from Aulosira sp. ZfuVER01, assembly GCA_034530615.2. GTDB lineage: Bacteria > Cyanobacteriota > Cyanobacteriia > Cyanobacteriales > Nostocaceae > Aulosira. The sequence continues at coordinate 113,172 of JAVRCV020000059.1, read as the reverse complement.
TAAATTGTTTTTGACACGATGGTAAATTTCTTTTAAAAGCACCTCTTTTTCGCGGAGTGAGGCTTGAATTTGTGCCTCTGATTGTTTGCGATCGCTAATATCTTCGATTACAGCAATAAAATACTTGGGATTACCAGAAGGTTCGTGAACTAAAGATACGGTTACATTAATCCAGACAATAGAATCGTCTTTGCATAAATAACGTTTTTCCAAAGAGAACGTAGGAATATCCCCTACTAATACCTGCTCAACATATTTCAGGCTGGCTTCCATATCACCTGGATAGGTAATATCTTGGAAAGTTCGTAACTCTAGTTCTTGGGATGTATAACCAACAATATCGCAAAGCCTTTGGTTAACTAATAACCATCGTCCATCTATTCCCACATGAGCAATACCAACCGCCGCTTGATCGAATGTAGCGCGAAATCGCTGTTCGCTTTCGCGCAAGGCCTTTTCTATTCGCTGACGTTCAGCAATTTCTGCCTGTAGCGATGCGTTAATTTGTCTTAATTCTACCGTCCGTTCTTCAACTTTGCTTTCTAGTTGATCGAGTATTTGGCTGAGATTCTCTTCTGCTTGCTTACGCTCAGTAATATCAGTATGGGAGCCTACCATACGCACTACGTTACTATCTCCATCCCACAAAGCTTGACCTCGATCCAAAATCCATTTATAGGTGCCATCTTTACATAAAATTCGATACTCTTGAGTGTAGAAAGGTGTTCTTTTAGCAAAGTGTTCTTTTACTGCTTGTTTTACACCTTCAATATCGTTGGGATGCACTCTTTTAATCATTTCATCAAAATGGTGAGAAATCTCCTGCTCTTGATAACCAAGCATTTCCTTCCAACGGGCCGAGAAGAAAACTTCATTAGTTTTAACGTTCCAGTCCCAAATACCGTCATTATTACCGCGTAAAGCTAATTGCCAACGTTGTTCACTTTCTCTCAATTCCTCCTCAGTTCGTTTACGTTCAACAATTTCCTTTGCTAGTTGACGGTTGACTGTCTCTAGTTCCGTAGGGCTGGGCAGAACAAGTGCTTGAGGGATTAAGGATACCAGTTCTATAGCTGTATATACAGATACAATAGCAGTGATAGCTTTAATCAGTCCTGATAGCCAATAAGTAGGATGCCAAAGCGTCCATACTTCCATTACATGGGTTGTGCCACAAGCAACGATGAATGTGCCAAACAATAGAAAAATCCAATCGAAAGGCACATCTCTTCGTTTGCGGACAAAATAAACCAGCATCACTGGAATTGAATAATAAGCTAGTGCAATTAGCGAATCTGAGATGATATGCAACCAGACCAATTGTGGCTGCCAAAGGTAACAATGCCCATGTGGGATAAATGGACTCTTAAAAAAAAATTATGTAACAATTCTGTCATAAAAATTTACTAAGCTCAAAAAATTTACTTAAAATTTAAGTTGGAAAAGACAGGATCTCTACAATCCTTGACTATTCATACTTATTTAACTTATTAATCAGTTTACGAAGTTGCTATTGTAATAATTATTCTTATTCTAAATTTACATTTCCCTCATATTCCATGATGACTCTGCTTTTGTAACATCTGGCTTCGTTTTTATCTTGCCTTGGCATTAATTCTCAGGCTAATAAATAGCTCAAGTCTACTTCAGTAGACTCAGCTGAAGATTTCAGTCCGTTGGAGTGGACTGAGGCTATAAGCCTTTGAACTTCAGTTTTAGCTGGGATAATCGTCAGTGCAAGATTTTGACTATCGCAAAAATGTAAAAAACCTAAACCACTTCTATCTGCAACTAACGCCCAATCTTAAAGTCAAACTCTGTGGTTGGAAGCTAAAGCACAGGTTTGATTGGAATCGCCAACTTCTATTTGTAAAGTAGAATGTTCAATGCCGAAATGGTCGTGCAGTTCTTTACAAGTCTGGACTAAAAAATCATCACCAGGATGACCAGAGGACATAACTAAGTGAGCAGTCAGGGCTGTTTCCGTTGTACTCATTGCCCAAATATGTAAATCGTGGATTTGGTTAACACCAGGAAGTTCAGCCAGATAAGTTTGAACTGCTAGTGGCTCAATTCCCTCTGGGACACCATCTAATGCTAAATTCACCGAATCTTTTAACAACTGCCAAGTTCCAAATACTACCACGGCAACGATAATCAAGCTCACAACAGGGTCAAACCACAGCCAGCCTGTAAAAACAATGCCAATACCAGCTAATACAACTCCTAAAGAGACTCCAGCATCAGCTGCCATGTGTAAGAATGCGCCGCGAATGTTTAAGTCATGTTTGCGGCCTGACATAAACATGAGAGCAGTGATTGTGTTGATGACAATTCCTACCATAGCAACGGCAATGACTGTATTTCCTCCCACAGATGCAGGGGCGTGAAAGCGTTGCAGGGCTTCCCATGCAATCCCACCCATGACTAACAAAAGCGCGATCGCATTTACTAAAGCCGCTAAGATTGAAGAACGTCGTAGTCCGTATGTATAGCGTAGACTTGGGGGACGACTACCCAGAAAACTTGCTCCCCAAGCCAATAGCAGTCCTAACACATCACTCAAATTGTGACCAGCATCAGCAAGCAAAGCTAAAGAGTGAGCTAAATAACCATAAACTGCTTCAATAATTACAAATCCTATATTAAGGATAGTACCAATCATGAAAGCGCGGCTGTAGTTATTAGTGCCATGTTCATGATGATGATTATGGCTATGACTGTGATTATGTGCCATCCTTGATACCTAATTTTTAACGCCAGTTTCTAAAATTTTGTGCTGCTCATCACTAACTTAACTTAACATTAATCTCCTTCTTTAAATAGAAAGAAATAAAGAATTTGCCATCCGTATAACAGAAGTTAAAGAAAATCATCGCCATTATTTTATTAGGTAGGGGTATTGATTATTTGAAATGCAAATACTCTGACAACCAAGGAATGTGATGAAATAATGAGGATAAATCATGATTAACTTGGGATATGCCAGTTTGTTTATAGTTATGTTGGCAGCATTGCTGGCAGCAATGGCGCAAATGAGCTTGGCATTAGATGAAGCAGATATTGGGCGCTTTTCTATTTGGACAGGTATTGCTTCTGTAATTGCTGGATTACCGATGATTCTGTGGTAATTAGCCTTATAGCTCATTCCATCTGAATATTATTAAATTAAGAATGAGCTTACTATTTCTACTCGTACTTTTATTTAATTTCTGTACTTATATCAATTCTGCAAAAGTCAGCCACAGATGATGATGCGAAGAGTTTTCCAAAAGAGTACACAGATAAATTTGTACCTCATGCCACTGGAAAATACTATAGCTATCAGAAGAGATATTTATTTTTATGACAAAATTTATTAAGCAGTCAAATTGTGTTGATTAAAAACAATAATCTGTATTGCCATATAAATAGTTAGTTACAGACAGAAATTCGCAAACAATTAGGATGCTTCCGCAACTGGAACTGCATTTGATAGGCATTTGGGTAACAAGAGAATTTATACCTGGTTACTCTATCATTTGTTAGAGGAAACAATCGTATCTGTTAACTACAATTTTTCTAGGATAAGTCAGAAACTAAAAATTTTGAAGTAGCAATTGTGTTGTTAAAGGCTAAATGTACAACACATAAATTAATTAACACAGGCTCAAAAAAGTAAATACTGAAATCACTGCGCCCCTTCTGAGGCGTATTAAATCTGGCTTTTAGGACTTATCTGAGTGCAAAGATTTCTCATAACCTAGCCTTTATTTTGGCAGGAGAGTAATAATGGCTACCGTTGAACAGTTGCAAGCATGGCATGAGTTGGCACAACAACTGCGGGTTGATAGTATTCGTGCCACCACGGCTGCGGGTTCGGGTCATCCCACCTCCTCTATGTCTGGTGCTGATTTGATGGCTGTGCTGCTTGCCAAGTATTTCCACTACGACTTCAGCAATCCACGCGATCGCAATAACGACCACTTGATTTTCTCCAAAGGACACGCCGCACCGCTATTGTATGCCATGTATCGGGCGGCGGGGGTAATTGACGATCGCGAATTGATGTCGCTGCGTAAATATGGCAGTCGCTTAGAAGGGCATCCCACCCCTGTAATACCTTGGGTAGATGTGGCAACTGGTTCGCTAGGGCAAGGATTGCCAATTGCTGTGGGTGTGGCTTTGGCTGGCGAATATTTAGACAAGCTCCCATATCATACTTGGGTTTTGCTTGGGGATAGTGAAATGGCAGAAGGTTCGATTTGGGAAGCTTTTGAACACGCTACTCACTACAAACTGGCAAATTTAATCGCCATCCTTGATGTCAACCGCTTGGGGCAACGCGGCGAAACAATGTTAGGTTGGAATACTCAAGTTTACTGCGATCGCGCTCGATCTTTCGGCTGGAAGGCAATTGAAATTGACGGTCACAATTTAGCAGAAATTGACCAAGCCTACACAGAAGCAGTTGAAAATCTCGATTTTCCTACACTTATCGTAGCTAAGACAAAGAAAGGCAAAGGTGTAGCCAGTTTAGAAGATATTGGCGGTTGGCATGGTAAGGCATTAAAACCTGATGATGCCAAAAATGCGATCGCGGAATTGGGAGGAGAACGTCAGATCGTTATTCAAGTTGAAAAGCCAATCTCGCAAACTCAAACAGCCACAACTAGCCAGTCTCAAGCTCTCCAGCTTCCTGCGTACCAAGAAGGCGATTCAGTAGCTACTCGTAAAGCTTACGGCGATGCTTTAAAAGCTTTAGGAGCATCTCGACAGGATGTAGTTGCTTTAGATGGGGAAGTGAGCAACTCTACTTATGCTGAAGAATTTGCCAAAGCTTACCCAGATCGCTATTTTGAAATGTACATTGCCGAGCAGCAAATGGTAGCCGCAGCAGTAGGATTGCAAGTGCGTCGGTACAAACCTTTTGCTTCCACCTTTGCAGCATTTCTCACTCGGGCTTACGATTTTATCCGCATGGCTGCTATCTCTCGCGCTAACATCAAACTTGTTGGTTCCCATGCGGGAGTTTCAATCGGTCAAGATGGCCCTTCCCAAATGGCATTAGAAGACTTGGCTTGTTTGCAAGCAGTTTGGAGTAGTACTGTACTGTATCCCTGTGATGCCAATCAAACCGCCAAACTTGTAGCGGAAATGGTAGATCTTGATGGCATTGTTTATCTGCGGACAACTCGTGAAAGCACAACTGTTCTCTATCCAGCTGATGAAGATTTTCCCATTGGTGGTAGCAAAGTTGTTCGCAGTTCCGATCGCGATCGAGTAGCAGTGATTGCAGCCGGGATTACAGTACATGAAGCACTCAAAGCATACGATCGCCTCAAACAAGAAGACATTGCAGTGCGGATCGTTGATGCTTACTCAGTTAAGCCAATTGATGCTGCAACTTTGCACCAAGCCGCCCGTGACACAGATGGTACACTCGTTGTAGTCGAAGACCACTGGAGTGAAGGCGGACTAAGCGCTGCTGTTGTTGATGCTTTTGTCGGTAAGGGTGCTGCTCCTAGCTATGGTGAATTGCCACTAAACCTTGTGAAGCTAGCAGTACAAGATATGCCAGGATCGGGTACTCCTGAAGAACTTCTTCATGCCGCCAAGATTGATGCTGATGCCATTGTCGAGGCAGTGCGATCGCTTGTCAAACAAGCTAATTGGGTGCCAACGGAGTAATGCGGGAAATGAGACAAGGAAAGAAGTCTGAGCGGAGGCTTTCTCCGCTCAGAACTTCGGAGGGACAAGGAAAAAAGAGCTTATTCCTGCGTTTATAAAAGAGTCCTAACTCACTCTTTTATGAAAAACTTACACCTATGACGATGGGGATATGACTTAACTACGATGCAATTCGATTGCAGGGCGATACAATTCGATTGCAAGTCGATGCAACTCAATTGCAAGTCGATACAATTCAATTGCATGTCGATGCAACTCAATTGCATGTTGATGCAATTCAATTGCAGGTCGATGCAATTCGATTGCATGTCGATACAATTCAATTGCAGACCGATGCAATGCAATTACAGGGCGATGATAGAGACAGATGAGTAGGGGCACGGCATCAGTAAGATAATTTGATATCCCAAAAGATTGTCGGTGCAGTGCCCCTAGCATTTGGTTATGTTTTGAATTGAAAATCCTAAGGAGTATTAGGAATTAACCTACCACAGGGATAAGTAGCTGCTTGCTGAGATGCACTCTCTGCTACAGCCGCAGGGATTTGATCTGATGGTTGTGCTTTAGCAGCTAAATAGTCTTGACGCAATGTCTCAAGAATTGCTTCTCTTCTGTCATACAGCCGCTTTAATGGGCGTGGCTGACACTGCTTGAGGACGTATGCTGTTACCAGTGGTAGCGCTATTGTGCTATCGGTGTAACAAACAATTGTACTGGGTAATTCTTCCGGGTCAATTTTACCCCAACTGACAGCTTCTGAAGGTGTCGCCCCTGACAAACCACCTGTATCAGGACGCGCATCGGTAAACTGGACAAAGTAATCGTGTCCCCGTTCCTCTAGCCCTAGTACCTCGTGAATTTGCGGTTGGGTTTGTAGCAAAAAGTTTTTCGGACTGCCACCACCAATAATTACTGCTGCGCTTCTACCTTCACCTTCCCGTGCATTGTAGGCGATCGCAGCTGTCTCGTTGACATCAATTGAGGGATCTAAAACTAACTGCGAACCTTCTAACGCCAAAGCCGCGACGTTCATCCCAATTGAACTATCCCCAGGTGAAGACGTATATATAGGTACGCCATACTCGTAAGCTGTCGCCAACAAGCAGGAATTTTTTACTCCCAATTGCTTTTCAATTTCCCAAACATACTTTCCTAACAAATGGTGAAACTCAGCAGTTCCCATCCGCTTTTGGAAAGCTTCAGCTTGCAGAATCTTGCGGATAAACGCATCGGTTTCCAGCAGCACATCGTAGCCGAAAATAATGTCATAAATTCGGATAGTTCCTTCTTGGCGTAGCTTCACATCATCCAAAAATGGATTACCCGCAAATAATTCAAAACCCAAACCGTAGTGCATATCATGGTAAAGATTTGCACCCGTGCTAATCATCCAGTCAATAAAGCCGTTGCGAATCAAAGGTGCAAGGGCGGAAACCCCAAACCCGGCTGGTGTCATTGCGCCGGAAAGGCTAACACCTACCGTTACACCGTCCGTCAGCACATCGCGACTCAGTAGTTGGCAAATTTCCCGCAACCGCGCTGAGTTGTAAGCGGTGAAGTAATTATCAATCAAATCAACAACGCCAATATCTGCTGACATTGGTGTAGGTGCTATTTTTTGACCCAGCTGTTTTGACATTTTGAGAATCCCGAAAAGTAAACGCGCCGAATCTAATGTTATCTAGCTTTCTGCTAATTCTTGTACAACTTTCATGTAACAATCGTAGGCACTTTGCCCAAAACAAACAAAAATTACTTGTTCTGGGGACTTATGGCTGTGTAAAAACTTATTAACTTCTGCGATCGCAATTCTGGTAGCACGTTCAAATGGAAAACCATACACACCTGTGCTAATTGCAGGGAAAGCAATAGTTTTAATTTGGTATTTTTCAGCCAAAGTCAAGCTGTGGCGATAACATCGAGCTAACATTTCATCTTCACCTTGATTGCCACCATGCCAAACTGGCCCGACTGTGTGAATTACCCATTTTGCTGGGAGTTTGTAACCTTTAGTGATTTTAGCTTCCCCAGTGGCACAACCATTTAATTGGCGACATTCTGCCAAAAGTTCTGGCCCAGCAGCGCGATGAATTGCGCCATCCACACCACTACCACCCAGTAGAGAATTTTTAGCAGCATTGACAATTGCATCTACTGGTAGCTGAGTTATATCACCTTGAAAAACTGATGTTTGCTTGATCATCTTTGATGTGCCATTTTTGTGAGCGTTTTCTAACAGCAAAGTTGCATAGATTGCTTGCAATCTGTTGAATATTGCCAGAAAGTGTCCATTTTCAATCATTCCCGCTAAATGAACGCTACAAAAGCGCTCTTGACGAACGTGAGTAGTGAACAATTTCTGCAATGTAGCAATGTCTGCTAAAGTTAATAATTCTGGTTCTGTAACAAAACGATGAGCTTCATTCTGCCAAGCTGGCCAATCAAAGTCAATGACAAAATTTTCTTGGTAAACAGATGTGATGAATCTGTTAAATTCTTTAGAATAGCAATAGGGATCTAAAGTCAAAGGTTTAGTTTGTATCTCATATAACTTTGCTTCCTTATCCGCAAATAAGGTTGTAAAAGCTAATATATTTTCAATATTTTGTAGCGTAATTGTGCTGAACATCTAGAAAATCCAAGCTAAGTAAAATAGGATTGAGAACAAAATTTTACTTGATTCTCAGTAACCATCCTGAAATTGCGTAAATCAAGATGAATTAAATAAAATTTAATCCTGCCCTCTGCCTTTACTAAGTATTATTCAGATTAAGATTGATGAAAGACGACACACCACAACAATTAGATTCAGACCAAGAGATTGCACGTGTAATTGACGAGGTAATGTCCTCATCTTTAAGCAATGAACAGTATCGCCAAAAGATGCAGCGACGCAAAGAAGTACAAGAAAAGCGCATAGCGCAAGCTGTACCGGAAAAAGGATTAATTATTGTTAATACTGGTAACGGTAAAGGTAAAACGACTGCGGCGTTGGGGATGGTATTGCGATCGCTTGGTCACGGATATAAAGTGGCGATCGTCCAGTTCATCAAAGGAGCTTGGGAACCATCAGAAAAAAGGGTGTTCAGTAATTGGCAAGACCAGTTAGAATTTCATGCTATGGGTGAAGGCTTTACTTGGGAAACTCAAGACCGCGATCGCGATTTAGATAAAGCTCAAGCCGCCTGGGAAAAATCATTAGAATATATCCGTAACCCAGAATTTAGATTAGTCTTATTAGATGAAATTAATATTGCCCTGAAAATGGCTTACTTACAAGTTGACCAAGTTTTAGCGGGTTTAGCCACAAAACCTGCTGAGACTCACGTTATTCTTACAGGTAGAGGCGCACCCGCCGCCTTAATCGAGCGAGCCGATCTAGTAACAGAAATGACTTTAGTTAAGCATCCTTTCCGCGATCAAGGTGTGAAAGCTCAACCAGGAATTGAGTATTGAAAAATGCGTTATTAATTATTGTATGGTGGGCAATGCCCACCATATCTGAATTTTAGTAATGCTATACCAATTTAAAATTACCAAGCCAATTGAAATTAGAACTAAAAATTTCGACATAGATTCTACCAGCTATGCTACCTGCAACAGCTTCGTGAAGACCTGTAGGTTCCATGTCTCTTAGTTCTCCGTCAATTAGTTCATAACGTGTGTTGTCACCATATTGGGCGATAAATTCCTCAAAGGTAAGTACTTTGGGCGGGGTATAAGTCATAGGTCTTGTTGGGACTAGACGTAGCCTGATTTTAGCGAAAGTATTTCGGCAGTAAAATTTTGCAACTAATACCCATAACAAAATAACACTACAGATAGTTAAGGGCACAACATTGTTGTGCCCTTATGAATAATTTATATGTTGTAAACATTATTTGAATTGCTATAAACAGCAGTACCACAAACGTTGAAACCATAAATTAGAAATTACGTTTTTCATAATTTCTAATTTATAATTTGTAATTTATCATTCATTATTTAACTAGTTTGCGGTATTCGCTGGCAGTAGGTTGATTACACATCTGCAAAATGCGCTTGTCATTAGTACTTATAGACTTTAGCTGATGGTAATCTTGCAGTGCGACTGAGTAAGCATAGGTACTTAACTCATCATCATTCACCTGAGGTATGCTATTCGTTGTAGCGACATCATTTGAGCTAGTTTCATCTGGGGAAGCATTAACCGTCATTGCCAACTCTCCTGAACGGTCAACTGTGCCCTGAAAACAACTAAATTCAGAATTGGGCATATACATTGCACCCTTTACCTGAGCTTGGCTCTTTTCAAAAATGATGTACCCTTGCCCTATCTGGTTAGGTGTTGATGATTGACCATATAAATAAACTCCATCTTTTTGAGGCAGATTACTTACAGGCACATTTGCTGCTTCTGCGGCAGACTTTTTAGTTCTGCTCATCATTGCTGTAGTTGCGGGTGTTGTTTTTAAATCTTTCGCTGAACTTTTAGAAGATGGTTGCAGAAAAGGTTCGGTAGATGACAGTTCAATGTTAGGGATAGTAGCCGATTTAGCAACTTGTCTGTGCTGCAAATTCTCTACATTTTTGTGAGTTTCGGAAGCCGTGAAAGTTACATTTCTTTGCGCTCTAACTTCTCTTAGCTGTGATAAGAGATGAGTTGCAGAACTATTTTGAGAATCTGTTTTGATTTGATTACTCAGTACTGGTTTAGTATGTTCACCCAACACACCAAGGGTAATCATGACAGCAACAGCGGGAATTGTCACCTGACGAGACGAACAGAACTTATAAATGTTGTTAAGCACCCGACTTCTCCTGTTAAAAAACTAACTACTCTCTCAGCACTTACATAAACTTAACTAAGTAGTTGTAATGCAAGGCTCCCTCATTGGTTTGATTTATATTGTCCGGTAAAAAAAATTCCCAAAACTGAAAATTTTTATATAGTTTGCGATCGCAGTCTTACAATATCGCCCTAAAGCTATCTGCTGCTTCACCCTACAGAGTCACCCAATCGGGTGATGTAAGCGGTAAGGATACAAAATTATTTTTATTTTTTAAATTGAATAAATCTTGACATTTATCCACAAACATCTGACTTTTGTCCTATATCTTTCGTCACGGTATAGGCAACTACAAAAGCATCTTCCTCTATTACGGATTATGTCGAAAGATTTTTTCTAAAGCGATTTGCTAATTAAACTAACTTGAAATAGGGGCATGGGGCATGGGGCATGGGGGAGCCAGTCGTGTGGGCGGGTTTCCCACGCCAGTCCGCACAACGGGGGGAACCCCCGCAAGCGGCTGGCTCGACTTGAGCGATTGCGCAAGGGAAATTGGTTTTTAGACTTGGTGATGCCAAAACCTGGCGTGAAGGACTGCCCGATCGTTACCCACCTTTGATCTCCCCGCTTCGTTGCCAACCCTTGTAGGAATGGAAGTCTCAGCCAGTATGGTGCGTTATGGCTTTAGCCTAACGCACCGCATTTGATGGTGTGTTAGGCTATTTCTCATTCTCTCAAGCTCTCACTAACTCCATTTGTGTACAAACGACAAATGGCTAACTACCGCGATTTGGTTAAATGAACTGTATACTGCCAACAAAATCTAAAATCTTGTCTTTGATACTTTTAGCTTCTTCTTCTAGCGTACCAGGAGTTTCGCCGTGAAAAAAGCTGTGTTGATTGCTAACTATATATAAAAAGTCAGCCTTAATAAAAGTCAGTAACCCTCGGTACGCATCTAATCTGGTAGCAGCCCCATTATTTTCTTGCTTGGAAATTGTTGACCCCTGTGGCATATCAACTAACACATAGTAAGCCCCAGCGAGTGTATCTTCCAAATATTCAGCATACTTGATTTGAGCATTGGGTACATTGGCAAAAATTGCCTGAGGTACATACCTGTCTACTAAAATTGTTTGCAGATATTCTTCTTGTCCTACAGATTCCATTTCTTCTTCATGTTCTGGAGGAATCGGATAATAATCTATTCTCAGTAAAGTGCCAATGTCATCAGAAAACCCCACTACACCTTCTTGGCTTTGAATTTTGCCCCCTTGCTCTGCTTTAACAGGAATTGGAACTGTAAAATTTTCTAAAGGCGATTCATATACCTCATCGCCATAGTCTTCCACTAAGCTAATTTCAACTTCGTCATCAAGGAATTCTAGATTTTCTCCTTCTTCAAAAGCAGCAATTACTTCTTGGATAATTTCTTCTGCTTCTTCATCTTCTAAATCTAGGGCTTGTTGTAACTCTTTGAGATAAGTTTGTTTTTGTTTGGGAATAACCAATTCTTCATCGATCAGTACGATCGCACCCGCCGCGTAAGCATCTAGCACGATGTCATCGGAAAGGGCTGCACTAGCGGTATTAAACAAAGCACCGAGTCCATCTTCTTGGGCAATCTCTAAAAGTCTTTGAACTATATCTGTGATTTCTTCTTCTGAATATTCCTCAAACACCTCAAAATCCCAGAGAATCGTGGCTAAAGCTTCTGCATCTACCTCTTCTATAGAAGAATCAGCGATCGCGGTGATAACTGCGATCGCTGCTACTGCTTCTTCTGGACTCAATGATTCTTCTGTAGTCTGTTTTGAATCAAAAATCTTTTTATACTGAGTCATTATTGCTACCTCCCAAAATACCTTTCTAGTAATAACTAATTAAAAGTGACAATGGTTAGTTTAGCAATGTAGCGAATCTGTGCCACAACAGATTCGCTCCAGCAGAATTTAATTTAACTATTTGTCATTGGAAATATAAAGGAAGTGATTGGCAATGCTTTCATAGAACTTCATATCAGTCCAGTAACAGAGATGTCCATCAGTTCCCCAACGTGTTTGAGTTTTCATTTCCTCATTTTTGAGGTTTGCGTAGTAATCTAAATTACCGCTAATTGGATCTTTTAAGTGGTAATAATTGATCCAAGAAATATGCTCAAGTTGGCAAACCACCGGGTTTTTGCATAAGTATTGGCTTTTGCGAATCAATTCTGGTTTCACGCGAAAAGAGTTAAGATGTTCGATAATCCGCCGTCGAATGTACTGCTGTTCCTGTGCCACATTTCGGAAGAAAAAGGCGATTTTATCTAATGGGGAACCAAAGGTAATTAGTCCTTTGAGCTTATCGATACGCATACTTTTACCCAAGTCTGGAGCAAGACTAGACTCAATACACAGAAGATTTAATGTATCGTAGGCAATACAGCTACCTAGTGAGTGTCCAGCGATGATGACTTGGTCGTAATCAGCTTGCTGATCTTGCAATAGTTCTTGAACTAATGTTGAGCAATCTGAAATCACCTGTTGGCGAATTTTTTGGTAAGGCGATTTGAGATCGGTTTTAGTGTAGATAGCAATATCTCCGACAAAATCAATTAAAGGTGGAGTTATGAGCTTTTTACTAAGTTTCCACGCTGATTGAAGATAATGTCCTTTGAGAAATGGGCCTGCTAACCACAGAACCAATAACATTGCCAGTCGCAATACAGGGTAGATAAAGTTAAATATACGCAGGAATATAGTGAGCGATCGCCAGCGAAATTTAAAGAAGCCTGTGCGATTTTGGTTTTCCAAAAGCTGCTCTAACAAATCTTTGTTCTGTGGGCGGTTGTAAAACTCGATTGTGCCCTCAAGTGTTTGCTCTGCCCATTGCAAAATTTCGGGCACAGTGATTTTCTTTTCTGTATCAGGTGCCCAATAATATTCGTGAACATCAATGAACCCCTGTTGTTCATTGTCCGTTGGGCTTAATCTCACAAAGCTTTCCGTCCATCCACTACCATTTGAAAGTTTCCGCCTAGCAATGTAGTGTTCTAGATCTATTGGTAATTTCTGCTCTTCTAAATATTTGAGCAAGTTCTGAGCAAAATAGTCTACAGTTTCATAAGGATCTTGTTGTCCGATACCGTGGATCAGTAAAAAAGCTGTGCGCCCTTGAGGAAACCTCACATTAATTGGTGTTTCAGTCATGTGCTTACCACTTTTATAGAGAATACTTTGCTCTGATAGCCATTTGTAGTTGAGTGAATCCCACTACTACTTTTTTCCGGTTTTTAGCAGAAAGACAGCTGCTAATTATAGTGTCACGAGCCTGAAGCGAAATTCCTAATAACTGTTAACAAGTTTATATTTCATCATCTGTTTATCAGCATTTCCAGGGTTTTCCGCATATTATCTATAGTTCAGCAATGCTTATATGTGAAATTTTTTATGCTGGATACATTAGATTTGAGCCTAACTTTGGAAAAAGCAACCTATAAATCTGAGATTGATAGGCTCATGCATCAACTCCGGACGCTGCAAAATGCCTGTTGGGAAAAAAAACTACCTGTGATTGTTGTCTTAGAAGGGTGGGCGGCTTCTGGCAAAGGTGGGCTGGTGAAGCAGATGGTTTCCTACATCGATCCGCGTGGGTTTAAAGTCCATCCGATCTGGGCTGCGACTCCAGAGGAACGACAATACCCATTTCTGTGGAGATTCTGGGACAAACTACCAGCCCAAGGCGCAATTAGCATTTTTTATCACAGTTGGTATACCCATGTCCTAGAAGATCGGCTATTTGAGCGAGTAGCACCCGCCCAAGTTCCAACATTAATGGCGCAAATCAACTCCTTTGAGCGACAGATGGTTGATAATGGGGTAGCGATCGCCAAATTTTGGTTGCATCTCAGCCGTAAAGAATTAAAAAGTCGCTTGAAAGAATATGCCAAAGATCCCCTAACGGCTTGGCGGGTGCGCAAAGAAGACTGGCAACAAGAAAAACACTACAGCCGCTATACAACTTTGGCTGAAGAGATGCTGGTACAAACCAGTACTGGCAGTTCTCCCTGGACTTTAGTAGAAGGTGACTCACAACGCTGGGCACGGGTAAAGGTGCTAACCCATCTAGCAGCCACTTTAACTGTTGCTTTAGATCGACTGCAAATCCAGCTTCCTGCCCCTAGTCTACCTGCACAGTCTCATTTAGAACCCACAGAGCCAGACTTATTAGCACAGATTGATTTGAGTCAAAGTCTTTCAGAAGTAGACTACGATGAGCAATTAGCGAGAGAACAGATACAACTGCGTCAGTTACAGTTAAGTATCCACAAGCATCAAATTCCTGTGTTGGTAATGTTTGAAGGTTGGGATGCAGCTGGTAAAGGCGGAGCAATTAAACGTCTTACAGATATCCTTGACCCCCGTAGTTACTACGTTCATCCCTTTGCTGCGCCCACAGATGAAGAAAAAGCTTATCATTATCTTTGGCGATTTTGGCGGCGGCTACCCACCACTGGCACCATTGGAATTTTTGACCGTTCTTGGTATGGGCGAGTGTTAGTTGAGCGAGTCGAAGGATTGGCTGTGGAAACAGAGTGGCGCAGAGCTTACCAAGAAATTAATGAATTTGAAGCCCAGTTAACAACTGCTGGCTACGTTTTAGTGAAGTTCTGGCTGCACATTAGCCAAGAGGAACAACTCCAGCGCTTTACTGAGCGCCAAAATGATCCCTTTAAACAGTACAAACTCACCGATGAAGACTGGCGTAATCGGGAAAAGTGGCCTTACTACGAAGTAGCAGTTAATCAAGCAATTCAACGTACCACTACCCCAACTGCTCCTTGGACAATCGTTGCTGCCAATGATAAATACTATGCCAGAGTCAAGGTGATTGAAACTGTGGTTAATGCTATTCAGGCTGAAATTAAACGCCGTAAGAAAGGGAATCGTTTAATTTTTTAGTAAGGCTTTGGCTAATGTTTAAGTCCCGTTATTAATAACTGACGCAGGATTAGCCGAACAATAAATCATGATGATGTCATTGCGAGTAAAACGACGCAATCATAGAGTTTTTGGGATTGCTTCCCTACGGTCGCAATGACAGTTAATTGAACGGATATAGAAGCACAGATATGCAGAGAAGATTATGCGCAAAATACAGTTGTTTATTGCCTCTAGCTTGGACGGATATATTGCGAGAAAATCAGGAGAGGTTGATTGGTTATTTACAGACCAAGACTACGGTTACACTGAGTTTTTTGCATAAGTTGACACAGTACTTATAGGTAGCAAAACATATCATCAATTGCTGGGATTTGGAGAATACCCATACAAAGGTAAGAAAGGTTTTGTTTTCTCCAATACTCTACAAGGTAAAACAGATAACAATGTAGAATTTGTTGGGGGAGGACAGATAATTCATGATTTTATGATTCACAGCTTAATTGATGAATTGATTCTCTCGATCCACCCGATTATTTTAGAAGATGGTATTCCCCTGATTTTGAAAGATCCCAATATAGAAACAATACTTGAGTTGAAAGATGTGAAAACCTATGACTCTGGATTATTGCAAGTATCTTACGACTTCAAACGCAAGATAGCAGATGCATCGTAAATAAATGGGAAAAAATTAATATTTTAAAAGGTGGGCAATGCCCACCCTAGGAAGTTAAATTACCACCAAATCCGATTGCCGTTTTCGTCAACTCGTGCTTGTCTAATTACATCAGAAATCTCTTCAGCGTCTTTCACATGGTGGAGTGCTTTCTTTTCACCATTTGGTTCATCAACAACAAAGTAGGTAGGAACTGTAATCTGATCGCCTGTAATATCCGGTGAATCTACAGCCACTTGTTTAGCCTTCTCTTCCACTGACTGGGGTTCGTCAGCAATTCTATCTCCGGGATTGGCAGTTAAGTTTCTTTCTTTTACGTTTGGTTCGTCGTCAGAGTGCCAATCTTTGCTTACTGGTTGATGAATTTGCTCTTTAGGTTCGTTAGTCATAGCTATTGTGGGGGTTTTAAACTTTGCATTTACTAACCTCAATTTAGAAAATAAAATGCCTGAATAATTCTTTCTCTAGAGGGAGTTTATAACTTTCAACAAATAGGCGCATATCTGAGGTTATATATTGGCTATCAGTTTTTGCAAAAACTTCTTGCTTGAGGAATAGTTAATATTTATTTTTTCTCAAATATTCTGTTTTAACCAAACTCAAGCCTAAAACTATTTTGATAAGTTTAAATTGCCGCGATCGCTCTTTTGCTATCCTCAAAGATAGATTCACTTATTTGCTTTAAAAGGCGTATATTTGCCCCCTAGCGCTTCAACAATGGTGCGGGTATTCGCCTCCATCATTTTAATATAAGTATCGCCTTCACTACCTTTTGCGCCAATTGAGTCAGAGTAGAGTTGATGTGGTGCTAGTTTCACTCCGGCTTCTTGGGCTACAGTCTTGATTAAAGCGGGATTGATTGTGGTTTCAGCAAAAATTGAACTAACACCGATTTTTTTAATTGACTCTACCAATCGCTGTACTGTTTGGGCGCTTGGTTGTTCTTCGGTGCTGATACCGATTAATGTACCCGCGATCGCTATTTGATAAGCACGTCCATAATATTGAAAGGCATCGTGCGTTGTCACAAGTTTGCGTTTATCTGCTGGGATAGTTTGGATTTGTTGATTAATCCAGCTATGCAACTGCTTTAATTCATTGGTGAGTTGCGCTGCATTCTGCGTAAATTTCGCTTTATCTTCTGGTAATAGCTCAATTAAACCATCACGAATTACAGTTACCATTGCGATCGCATTTTCTGCACTACCCCAAACATGAGGATCTGGGACTATTTCGCCTTTCCCTTTATCTAACTCCAAAGGTTTGACAACTTCTCCCACTGCTAACCGCTTTACTCTTCCACCAGCAGCATTCATTAACTTAATCAATCCCGGTTCCAGGTTGTAGCCGTTATACAAAATCAATTTAGCTTCTTCTAAAACCCGGCTGTCTGCTGGTACTGGTTCGTAAACATGGGGATCTGTACCTGGTTTGAGAATTCCAGTTAGCTGAATTTCCTCTCCCGCAATTTCTTGTGTTAAATCAGCAATGATTGTGCTGGTTGCAACAACCTTCGGTTTACCATTTCCCTGAGGATTGTTACCTTCAGTCGGTTGGCTACAACCAAATAAAGCCAAAGGTAGAAGCATTCCCAGGCATATCTGCGAAACAATATTCTTGTTGATTTTATTTACCTTCGCTTTACTCCAACTACTCATGTCTATCCCAAGCATTAGTTTCATTTATCTGTAATATTACTTCTCACTATAGATTTTTTCATATTTTTCTCATTTTTATAGTAAGCTCAAAGAATGAAATATTAAAACAATATTATGAAGAGTATCTCTTTTTACAAAAAGATGAGCCTAGCACCGAGGCAAACTAGGGAAATATCTACACAAGCAATCAAAACTCATGAAATGAAATCTACACAAGGAATTAGCATCACCCATCTTGGGGTACACTACCGCACACAAGAAGCTTTGAGAGATGTCAACTGTTTTATTGAACCTGGTAGACTTACAGGTATTTTTGGCCCCAATGGTGCTGGTAAAAGTACTTTAATGAAAGCCATGTTAGGCTTAGTTACTCCAATTAGTGGTAATGTCTTATACCAAGGTAAACCGTTAATGCAGCAACTAGAGAAAGTTGCTTATGTACCACAGCGCAGCCAAATAGATTGGACTTACCCTGCTACAGTCTGGGATGTAGTAATGATGGGAAGGGTCAAAAAAACAGGATGGTTGCGTAGCTTTTCCGCAGTTAGCCGCCAAGTAGCAAATAATGCTTTAGAAAGAGTGGGGATGAACCAATTTCGCGATCGCCCCATTGGAGAACTTTCTGGAGGACAGCAGCAACGAGTATTTTTAGCCCGTGCTTTAACCCAGCAAGCAGAAATTTTCTGCTTTGATGAACCATTAGTAGGTATCGATCAGAAGACTCAGACAGTAGTATTTGAAGTCTTTCATGAACTTGCAACCGCAGGCAAAATTGTCTTAGTAGTCAACCACGACTTAGGGGAATCGATAGCCCACTTTGATGATTTAATATTATTAAACCGGGAATTAATAGCCACAGGTTCACGGCAGCAAGTACTCACCGAAGAAAACTTACACAGTGCTTATGGTGGTAAAGTAATGTACTTTTCTGATGCAGCATAAAAAGGGAAAAGGAAAAAGGAAATTCCTGTGCCTGACAAATTACAAATGACAAATAACAAATGACATTTCAAGCATTAATCGAGCCATTACAATATGGCTTTATGCAGCGATCGCTAGTGATTGCGATTTTAGTCGGCTTATTGTGTGCAGTTGTTGGCAGCTACTTAATGGTACAGCGATTGGCATTACTTGGTGATGCCATCAGTCACTCAGTTTTGCCAGGACTAGCGATCGCTTTTATGGTGGGAGGGAATATATTTGTTGGCGCATTTATTGCCGGCGTTCTTAGTACAATGGCGATCGCAGTAATTAGAACGCGATCGCCAATTAAAGAAGATGCCGCAATGGGCATAGTTTTCTCGGCATTTTTTGCCCTTGGTATTACTCTAATTACCGTCATTCAAAAAGATAACAAAATCGACCTCAATCACTTTCTTTTCGGTAATATTCTTGGCGTTACTATTGATGAAGTCAGAGACACTGCCATCATTGCCGCGATTGTTTTATTAGTTGTAGTTTTGTTATATAAAGAACTTTTATTTTACACTTTTGACCCCTTAGGCGCACAAGCCGCAGGTTTACCAGTAAATCGGCTGAACTTTGGATTAATGCTGCTAATTGCGTTAACAATTGTCGCCAGCATGAAAGCTGTAGGTGTGATTCTTGTACTTTCACTATTAATTACCCCAGGTGCTACCGCCTATTTATTAGTTAAACGCTTAAACCAAGTCATGATTTTGGGTGCAGTTATCGGCGTAATTTCTAGTATTAGTGGAATGTACCTCAGCTACTTTTATAACTTACCCTCCGGCCCCGCGATCGTTTTAGTAGTATCGGGATTATTTGTATTGGCATTATTATTTAGTCCTCGACACGGGATATTTACACCGCAGAAGAAGAAAGAAATGGTAGAAAAGTAAATCAACAAACACATTGCATGATTGTAATTACGGTTAATGCAATTCTAAATCATTCATGTTCTTATACTATTTCTCTAAAATTTGGTTAAACATTAATCTCCGCGTCTCTCACTCTTTGCATTATCCCGTGCTGATCTGTGGATTTCGCTAATTTTTTCTGAGGCAACGTTTACCAATTTTTGATAGGGAATTTCACTAGCAAGATCAATAGCTTGATGGAGGGTATCTAATGCTTCTTGTTGTCGTCCTAGTTTTAAGAGAATTTCAGATGTAAAGTATATTAAATTCCGACTTTGGCTATACTTATCACTCATTTGGTTATACAATTTTAATGCTTCCTGACAATACGTTAAACCCGAAGTTAAATTTTCTTGTAAGATTCCTATAGCTTGTAAAGTATTAGCTTCTCCCAAGCGATATCTGATTTGACGACATAATGTCAATGCTTCTTCGTAGCGCTCTAAAGCTTTGGTGTGTCGCTTAAGGAAGCGTAAGACATCACCCATTGCCTGTAAAGTATTAGCTTCTCCTAAGCAAGCGCCAATCTGACGGTATAATTCCAATGCTGCTTCGTAGCGTTCTAAGGCTTCGTCACTATTTTCCCGAGATTGCAAAACATCACCGATTGCCTGTAAAGTATTAGCTTCTCCAAGACGAGCACCAATCCGACGGTATAATTCCAATGACGCTGCGTAGCGTTCTAAGGCTTCAGTACTGCTTCCTTGGGACTGCAAAACATCGCCAATTGCTTTTAAGGTGTTAGCTTCTCCTAAAAGATCAACAATGTCGCGGTATAACGCAAATGCTGCTTCGTAGTTTTGTAAGGCTTCAGTACTACTTCTTTGAGACTGCAAAACATCGCCGATCGCTTTTAAAGTATTAGCTTCTCCCAAGCGAGCTTCAATCTGTTGGTAGGATGCTAATGCTTCTTGGTAGCGTTCTAAGGCTTCGGTTTTTCGGTCAAGGAACTGCAAGACATCACCGATTGCTCTTAAAGTATTAGCTTCTCCCAATCGATCGCCTACGTCGTGGTATAAGCGCAGTGCCGCTTCGTATTTAGTTAAGGCTTGAGTACTGTCTTTTTGGAACTGCAAAACATCGCCGATTACTCTTAAAGTATTGGCTTCCCCCAAGCGATCGCCAATCTGGTGGTATAATTCCAATGCTGCTTCATAGCATTCTAAGGCTCTAGTACTGTCTTTTTGGAACTGCAAAACATCGCCGACTGCTCTTAAAGTATTGGCTTCCCCCAAGCGAGCGCTAATCTGGCGGTATAATTCCAATGCGGTTTCGTATTTATTTAAAGCTTTAATACTGTCTTTTTGGAACTTCAAAACATCGCCGATTGCTTTTAAGGTATTGGCTTCCCCTAAGCGATCGCCAATCTGGCGGTACAATGTCAATGCTGCTTTGTAGTTTTTTAAGGCTCCACTACTGTCTTTTTGGAACTGCAAGACATCACCCATTGCTCTTAAAGTATTAGCTTCCCCCAGGTGAGCATTAATTTGGCGGTAGAGTCTCAATGCCATTTTGTAGTTTTTTAAGGCTCCACTACTGTCTTTTTGGAACTGTAAAACATCGCCGATTGCTTTTAATGTATTGGCTTCCCCCAAACGAGCACTAATCTGGCTGTAGGATACCAATGCTTCTTGGTAGCTTTCTAAGGCTTTGCTGCGTCGGTCAAGGAACTGCAAGACATCACCGATTGCTTTTAGGATATTAGCTTTCTCCAAGCGAGCCTCCAAAGGAGAAACTTCGCTAACGACAATGTCACGGTAGGATATCAATGCTGCTTCGTAGCTTTCTAAGGCTTCGCTGCATCGGTCAAGCAACTGCAAGACATCGCCGATTGCTTTTAAGGTATTAGCTTCCCCCAAGCGAGCCTCCAAAGGAGGAACTTCGCTAACGACCATGTCACGGTAGAATGCCAATGCCGCTTCATAGCTTTCTAAGGCTTCAGTAGTTTGTTTTTGGAAGTGCAAGACATCACCGATTGCTTTTAAGGTATTAGCTTCCCCCAAATGATTACCCATCTGGCGGTAGAATTCTAATGCTGCTTTGTAGCTCTCTAAAGCTTCTGTTGTCTTAGAAAATTGAAATTTCGCTCTACCTGCCCAAAAGTAAGTTTCTGCTTTAGCAAGTGTTGCCACTCGCTCTGCTGTAATCTGTTCTAGTAATGCTCCAATCAGATATTCTAGTTCAGCAGTGCGAAAATTATTCACCCAGTTTTTTGCTAAATCCCTAAGCTCACTACCTTTCCATTCTGGGTCAATTACCACTAAGTGATACAGCCATTCAATTTGAGTTTCTGGCTGGTCATTTATCTTTTCTTGACGCTCATAGCTGCTGAAAAAATACTCTGCTGCTCGTTGTGACATCGTCATAAATTCATTTCGATGCTCATGCCACAAGTGATTTAACATTTGCCGTCGTGTTAAATCGTGAATATTATGCCCTTGACGTGGAAACTCTTCTACGAAAGGTAAGCCTTGCAATTCAATATAAAGCTGAGATGCTTGTGCTTGCAATTCTGGACGCAGTGCCGCCAAGATATCTGCATTAAACCAGTGAGGAATTGCCGCAGCCCACGCTACTGCTGCTAAATCAGGTGAAAGCGTCGAAAGTAAACTCTCAGTTACAATCCAAAAACGTTCTTCGTCTGTTTGTGCCTTTGCTAGCTTCTCTAATAAAGGATTATTCATTGCCTTTTCCTCGCTTCCGCCTCTAGCGTCTTTAAGGCTGCCGCAATTTCAGCAGGTTGCCCTTTACACAGAACCATCGCTGCATTCACTTCATAGTGATTCAGGGATAATCTTTCATTTTGGGCGTATTCACACCATGCTTTTAATTCCAAAATGGCTTCCAAAGAACAACAATGATGTAAATCTATCCATTCGATTGTTGCTTGAGGAATCTGCTGTCCGGCAATTACTACAATTAATTTGGGTGTATAGACAACTTCTGCTAAGAATTCACCCTCTAACCAATTTGCCAGTTCAGTAGGGGCTTTTTCGTAAGAATCAAACAAAAAAACTAGTTTTTGGGGAATTTTACGCAAGTCCTCAAAAAATGCTTCTCTTAATAGAGTCAAGCGAAAATTTCGTGTACTCTCATCTAAATTGCTCAAAACTACACTAAATTGGTTATCTTTTCCAATCATTGTAGTGTCACAGATTTGTATCCCCGAACTCAAATATCGCTCAGAAGCAGCATTTAACTGAGGAAAATTTTCCTTTCCCAAACGCCTGCGTATATAAAAAAAAATATCAGGAATGCCTGGTTGTGGTAATTTGAAATCTACTTGTACACATAACGTCTTTAGAGGCAGAGTTTGTTTCAACCGAGCCAGTAACCAAGTCTTACCAAAACCAGATTTACCTTCAATCAGTAGCACTCGTTTGGTAAAGCTTCCCGCTACCATCTGCTCAAAAAGTAAAACTTCCTGCGTGCGATTAGCGATCATGTGATTGGCGATAATCATGGATTCGGAGTATTATTTTGTTGCGAAGAAGGCCGATTGAAATCATCTGTTACAGAAAATTCCTGGTTTTCACCATCTATTTCAGTATTTTCTACCCACACATCTCCTTTGCTAACTGTGGCTTTATTGCCCTTTCCGGTCATCTTTGTACCTCTCACCACAGTTCCAGCATTTGTGCCTGGCTGCGGGAAAGTTGGTTGTGCAGATTGTCTACCCCAACTGATCCCAAATATAAGTTGCATAAAATTAACTACAAAAGCTCCTAATAATGCAAAACCAAGCTTTTCTACTAGTCCCCTGATATTCGAGGTTTTAGCAACATCTCCAGCTAACCATGCCCAAATTCCTCCCAAAACCGCAAGTTCAATCGCTATAGCAATTACCAGTAACTTGCTACCTCGAAACGTTCTCAGTGGCGGCAATTGATTAATTAGATATCCAGAAGCGGCACCAATAAATGCAGGCACTAGAATTTGTAACAGCTCATTTGGCATAGCAAAATCAACTAATTAATACCTTGGTTTCCGCTTAATTACGCTGAATTTACTATACACGCTGTAAACCTACATACCATGCAAAATCCATAATAGTATAAAATTCATTTCTTGAATAAGTACGTGATCGCCTACGCAGCCCGTGTATCGCCAGAAACATCATACTGACGCATCTATAAAAAATGTGATCGCCTAAGTAAAGCTTGTCCTATACAGCGATAATTGCACTTACCAACAAACTTTTGTACTTCACAAGACGAAATAAGCCTTAACATTAAAGCGATGCCTTCTTTACCCTGAGGGAACTACTTCGTCGAACGAGACGCTACGTGTAGCTTGCTTCCCCGTAGGGGTAAGCCAAGCCGCTAAGGCGTCTACGCGCAGAAACTCAAGCTTATTTACGGCATGATGACAAGATAACCAAAGGCGATCACAACTATAAAATTTCAGCATCATCAGCAATTCAGGATGCTTTAGCCTCTTCTAGTCTTCAAGGCTAAATTATCCATAAAAACTCGCAAATTTGCATAATTATCAACCTTAATCTTGATGTATTTAAAGTAGACTGAGCTTAAGTCTCAGTAATACACTATCTTAATTTCTTGTATTTTTAAGCACCCAATTCTCAGTATGGCAGACACATCAGACCTGAAACTGACAATCACCTTTATTGACCAAGACTTGGATGAAGAGGAAAAAGACGAAGAAGCCGAAAGACTTCTGAATCAAATGAAAGAACTCAATGAGGTAGAAGAAGTTAACCGAGTAGCTGAACTCAACGCACCAGTGGGAAGCAAGTCAATCACAGGCTATGTTGTCGGTCAAGTGATTGCTTTGGTGAAATCAGATAGTGTCAAGCAAGTTTGGGGTTTTCTCACTGACCGTTTAGGTAACAAACCCATTGAAATAGAACTAGAATTAACCAAAGAAAGTGGTGAAAGCAAGAAAGTTAAGGTCAAAGCCAGCAGTCGCCAAGAATTAGAAGCCGCAGTAAATGCAATACAAGAGATTACAAAAGTGTAGATAGGTACATGGCAAAGCTAGCATTGCTAATTGGAATTAGTGAGTACCAACCTGGGTTAAATGCTTTACCCAGCGCTGTGCAAGATATAAAAGCAATGCAGCGAGTGTTACAGCACCCAGAAATGGGTGATTTTGCTGATACTGATATTACAGTGTTGGAAAATCCCCCACGCCAGATAATGGAAGAAGCAATTGAAACCTTGTTCTCTGGTCGTCACAAAGATGACCTACTACTGTTGTATTTCTCTGGACATGGGATTAAAGATGAAACTGGCAGATTATATTTAGCAACTAGCCAAACTCGTAAGAATCCTAAGGGCGAACTCATTAAAGCTACCGCCATTGCTGCCAAAGTCATACATGAGATGATGGAAAATAGCCGTTCCCGGCGACAGGTAATTATTCTTGACTGTTGCTTTAGCGGTGCTTTTGCTGAAGGAATGAAAGCGAAAAGTGATAACAGCCTAGACATCAAGAATCAACTGGGAGGAGAAGGAAGGGCGGTACTAACTTCTTCCACATCTACTCAGTATTCTTTTGAACAAGAAGGGGAAGAGTTATCGGTTTACACCCGCTACATTGTCGAAGGGATTGAGAAAGGCGCAGCTGACACTGATAATGATGGCATGATTTCTGTAGATGAACTGCATGAATATGCCTGTAAAAAAGTGCAGGAAGCAGCCCCGGCAATGAAGCCAGAACTTTATGCTATTAAAGAAGGCTTTAAAATTAAGTTAGCGAAAGCTCCTTTAGGCGATCATCAATTAGATTACCGTAAAGAAGTAGAACGATGGGTTAGAGATGGTAAAGTCTCTGTTACAGGTCGCCGCATTCTCAAACGTCGGCAAAGTGAATTGGGTTTGTCAGTTGAGATAGCAACCCAAATTGAAAACGAAGTTTTGGAACCTTACCGCAAGTATCAAGAGAATCTCAGGGAATACGAAGAAGCGTTGGTTGAGGCGATACAGGATGAAGAGATTCTGAACCAGCATACACAAGCAGAATTGAAGAGATTACAGCAGCTTTTGCAACTTAGAGATGAGGATATTGCAAACATTGAGGCGCGATTTACCTCTCAAAGCAAGCGAGAATGGGCGCACAAGGTAGCAAAAAACATTACCTCTAAATCGGCTACAAAGGAAAATGACCTCAGTTCAGAAAAAGGCGTAGACTATACAAAACTACGCGACCTACTAGCAGCAGGTAAGTGGAAAGATGCTGATTATGAAACTTATGTGCTAATGCTTCAAGTGGTAGGGCGTAAGGAAAATGACTGGATTAGAGATGAAGAACTATTAAACTTTCCCTGTACCGACCTCCGCACCATTGACCGCCTCTGGGTCAAATATAGCAATGGACGCTTTGGCTTTAGCGTTCAAAAAGAAATTTACTTGAGCGTTGGTGGTAAGCCAGGTGGTAAGTATGATGAACAAGCCTGGAAGAAATTTGGCGATCGCGTAGGATGGAGAGTCGAAAGCAACTGGATTGTAGTTGAAACTTATAATACTTCAGCCCCTCGTGGACACCTCCCGTCGCGCGTCAGTCCCTCCTATGAGATATCGTATCGGATTCTGGGTGGGAAGGCAGTCGGGTATCTCTTCTCTCGCCTTGAGACTTGTAAAGTCTAATAAGCCTTACAGCTTGAACATTAAGCCTTCAGGTGAAAGCGATCGCTCAATTAAAGATCATAAATACATCTGCGTGCCAGTGGGTTCCCCCATTTTCCTGTCAATTCGCTCAAGAACGCGATCATAGCGAAATTTTGCATAATGGCGGTAGTACAAAAAAGCAAAAGGAAGGAGGAAAAAAAGTTTTTTCTTCCCCTTTCCCCCTTAAACAACAAGTATTATTTAATTTTGCATGACTACTTACAGTTCAATTAACTTAAAGCCCCAAGGTTTAAGAACTGCTGCTGCTAGTTCTTTATCTATACCTTCATAAGCCTCCCATTCCAACGGGTGTTCTTTAGGATGTCCGTCACCTACATTACCTGCAACTTTAATTATCGGACAGTTTGCCAAGCGATCGCGTTCCAATCCTTTTGGCAGTGCTAGCCGGATTTTGCGCCCGACAAATTTCGATCTACTTTCCTTAGCTACAGATTCACGGATTAAACAAATATCACCAGCAGTCCCCCAAGTAGTTTGGTAAATGTGGAGGAAGGATATATAGATTGCTGGTTTAATGGATCTTTTGAGAACTTGCATTATTTTTAATCCTTACACTATATATGATTGGTGCGTTAGGCTCTGGCATAACATACTACAAAAATCTACAAGAATTTAAAAATATACGCTGAGAGATATGATACCAAGCTATCCAACTAATCATGCCTACTCAAAACACTGCACGAGATAATAACAATGTCTCTTTCAATGGTTGCTGATTGTCAATGTCCTTTGATAACCTGTGCAAACTACTGTCCGAAAAATATCCAGAACGTTTTGCCAGTTGGGTTTTGGGTACACGACAAAATTCTGCCACAGTCCTGAAAACTGAATTGAGCATTGAACCGATTCGCGCTGATTATGTCACATTCTTACAGCTAGAAGGACGCATTCTCCACCTGGAATTTCAAACCAAACTCCAAGCTACACCACCCTTACCCCTGCGAATGCTTGATTATTGGGTACGCTTGTATCGTTTGTATCGCCTCCCAATCACGCAAGTTGTTGTCTTATTGCTTCCCCCCGCACCAGGAACGGTGATTGAAACTGCCTTTATAGTCGAAAATACTCGTCATGAATATCGAGTGATTTCCATGTGGGAAGAAAATCCCGAACTATTTCTCAATGACGAAGCTTTGTTACCATTAGCACCACTGGCAGCAACAACACAACCCCAAGCCTTATTGCAACAAGTTATAGCCAAAGTTAATCAACTGGAACCGAGACAAAGACCAGAAATTTCGGCTTATACCCAAATCTTAGCCGGGTTAAAATACGATCGGGGCTTGATTAAACAATTATTTCGGGAGGGTATGATGCGCGAGTCAGTAATTTATCAAGAAATCCTCGCTGAAGGCGAACAACGCGGAGAACAACGCGGAAGGGAAGAAGGACGAAAAGCAGAAGGACAATTGCTCGTTCTCCGTCAACTTATTCGTCGTGTGGGAGAATTACCCCAAGACGTGCGATCGCGCGTTGAATCTCTCACCTTAGAACAATTAGAAAATCTAGGTGAAGCATTATTAGATTTTCAGGCGATCGCGGATTTAGAAACCTGGTTTACAACACAATAATTGCCCACATACTAACAGCTAAAGCGATCGCTGCTAGATGTTGCCAAAGCATCACCTTAAATGGTTGTCGCGCAATTTTTTGAGTTAACACTATTGTAAGAAGTACGGAAAAGATGAGGGTACTACCTTGCAAAAAGGCAATTACGGCGGGATGCGCTACTAATACAGGTAACTGCTCGCTATGCAACCCAAAGGTAGCAAAAGCCACAGGTAAAATGCGCCCTCCTTCGCCTAACCCTAAACGCAGATAGTGGGCTAAGTTAGCTCCTAACACCAATGGTAGGTAGCCGTAAGCAAGTTCAATAAATCTTTTGGGTTTACGTCCAAAATTCAATAGTTGCATTAACGTGTATGCAGCAAAGGGAATGGCTACGGGAATCAGCAAAGCCAGCAGCGATAATCCTAAGTGCTGCCAAAAAATATTTAAATCTAGGTTTAGCCCTAACCAAGCTTGCAATTCTGGTAAACGATGCAGATATACACCACCCAACATTAAAAATAACAGTGCAACTTCGTAGCTGCGGGGTACATGAGTTGTCCAAAGTTCAATTCCTGGGGGACGCAAGTTAAATTCGACGGAACGATGGGGACAGGCTTTGAGGCAAGTCATACACAAAACACAATCTCTGTTATCTTCTAACTGTGCAGGGTGTGAGTATAAAGGACAGCCGTTAGTTTCCATCCCTTCGCCTTTTTGCGGCCCGCCTTTATAGCATTGATAAGTTGTGCAACTTGCAGAACAGATACCCTGCTGCGCCCGCAGTTCAGTCATTGAGAGTTTGGCAAATAAACCATTCATCCCGCCGATGGGACAGAGATAACGACACCAAAACCGCCGTTCAAAAATCGCAGAGAAAATCATTGCTCCGGCGGTGATTAATAAAAGCAAGCAAGCGGAGAGGTAAGCTGTATTTTCTAAGTGCCACAATTCTTCCCATAAGAAAATTAGGGTAAATAGCCCAAATAAAAACCAGCCGCCCCATTTCTCAGCTTTCTCCCTCGGCCAGCGCTTGAGTTGCCGAGGAAACAACCACAGAGATAACTTCTGCGTAATTTCACCGTAAATCATGAAGGGGCAGACTGAACACCAGATACGCCCTAAAAAGGGAAAGAGAAACAGGAAGAACGGCCACCACCAAGCCCAAAATAGATTTAAAGCAAAATTGCGATCGCGTGTTTGCGGGCCAATAAACAACACACCTACCAAAAAAGCAAAGGCTGCAAAGGTAAAACCATAATTAATGCGATCGGGCCACCAGTCACTACGCAAAAACCGCCGCAACCGAGGATAGGCATTTAATAAATTAACGCGAAATTGCTTTTTCTTCGGTTCGGCTGACCAAAAGATTTCTTCTGTGAGTTCTTTCCCATTTCCCGCCTGAACAATCGCTCTTTCTACCAAATTCTTCAATTCTTTGAGATTGCCAGGGAAATCATAAGCTTGCAAACGACGCAAGGCTTCGGGGGTAATATGCGGTTTAGCAAGACCGCGCGCACGGCTGTAGAGACTGGTGTAATATTCTACCTGAGCTTTAATATCAGCTTTGCGTACCCGTAGTGGTGGCACTTTAATTACATGACCAACGCAGCGTTCGATCGTTGACTGAGTTCTTTCGGAGACAATTAAAATCCTGGCTCTACTAGTACGAGGTTCAGCTTTTGGTTCTCCAGCACGAGTTACAGGAGTATATGTATCTTTTTGAACTAACTGCGCTACTGCTGGTAATAACTCTGGGGGCAATTCTTGGATATTATTCAGAACTAAAGTGCCTTCCCCTAACCATTCTAAAAGTCCGGGTTTCCCGCCAGCCCGACCAAATAAATCTGCACCACTGGTTTGGAGAATCCCGCAATTTATTTTAATAATTGGTTCTCGCCGCTTGGGGGAACTAAAGTGAATGAGAGCCGCGATATTATCTTTTTCTAAACCTGGTTCGCCAAAAATTTCTACCGACAAGCGATCGCTTGCGGCTTCGCGAATTTGCTCCCGCAGACGCACCGCATAGCGACTTGTACCAACAATTCCCCGTTGCGCCTTAGTAACTAAATATGGACGTAAAGCTAAAGTACGTTCTTGTTGGTAGCTTAAAGCAGATGTCACCTCAGCCAATTCTTGCGCCAACAGCCGAGAAAAAGCCTGATTAATTTCGGAGTATTGAGTAGCTAAACCGCGAAATTTTTCAGCAGGTATCACCCATAAATGACATTCGTTAAGAGTAGTAATTGTAAATGGAGTTAACTCATCTAACAGTAATTCTTGGAGGTTAATGACTTCTCCAGGAAGGAACCCACGGGGTAAAGCGGAGTTGGTTTTGCTAGTTTCGCTTTCCAAGTGTCCATCTTGGACAATGTAAAGTGCTTCTGGCTGAGTACCTTCGCTCACTAGGGTGCTACCTTCCGATACAACTTGGATTTCCATCACTTGAGCGATCGCCTCTAACACCGCAGGCGAGAGAATTCCTAAAGATGTGCGTTCTTGTAGCCAAATTGCTGTATCTGGAGATGTCATCATCGGTTCTCCGTGCAGGCTGCTTGCTGTATAAAAGGAATTATCCCTGATAATGGCTGCGTAATGAGTTTATCGGATCTACCTAATCTCTGGGTTCCTTTGGTACTTTTAGGTTTAATTGTGATTGCGGCGGTGTTTTTTAGTCGGAGCAGTTAATTTTGAAACGCTGACAGCATAGAAGCTCACCTGCGTAGGCTAAGAAACTCAATAAATTGCGATCGCGGTGATCTACAAATTTGGCAAATCACAAATGTGGGCTTTTTAATTGGTGGTTCTGCCAATATCTCAATTTATTGTTGGTTCACCGCAAAATTCTAAAATATGCTGGGCGGTAATTTGTGGTTGTTCTAAATGTGGAAGATGACCACAATCTTTAATCCAGATAAGTTTACTGGGGGGAATTGCTCGTTTAAATCTGGGAGCATCTTTAGTACCTAAAATCTTATCGGCATCACCCCACAAAATCAGCGTTGGTTGGACAATTTGTGCTAACTTTTTAAATCTAAAAGCTTTATAACCACCACTTTTAGTGAAAGCAATCACAGCCTTACCCCAGCTTGGCATTTGCAGATGTAAGGCTCCACAATCTACAGCATCGCTAGAGACAAGTTGTTGACTTTTATAAGCAGCACGGGAAACGCGATCGCGGACTTTGGGACTGCGCAAAAACTCTGTGGCTAAATAATCCAAAGGCGGAAACATCAATCTACTTAAGGGTGAACCTCCCTTTAAACCCGCACTATCCATTAACACTAGTTTTTTCACCACTTCTGGATAGGTGAGTGTAAAATCAATCGCTGCTGCACCCCCCATCGAAGCACCTACCAAAATTACAGGTTGGTTAATTAGAGTTTTCCAGAAATAATAAAGATGGGTTTTAATTGCGGTGGGGCTATAGTCAATGTCGGCAGATCTATCTGTAAAACCAAAACCTAATAAATCCACTGCCCAAGTTTCATTATCTCCTGCCAACAGTGGTAGAAGACGCCGAAATTCCAAGACAGAACTATCAAAGCCATGAATTAATAAAATTGGTGTACCACCACTACCTTGCTGTACATAGGTTGTAGCGATTGGTTGATTAGTTAGAGGAGTAGCGATCGCTTGAGATTGTATGCTCTGAGCTAGTGCGATCGCAGCGGGTTCTCTCAGTTGCCCAACTGCTGTAGGTAAAAAATTCGGAAACATAAACCTTAGTTTACCGTATTGTCTGGACAATAGGGAGGGCAAGGGGGATGAGGGAGAAATAACTAATAACTGTTGACTCTTGACAAATGACTATTGCCTATTGAATAGCATCCAAGAAAATTGAGCAAAATTTAACAATTGGTACTAAAGCCTCGTACAATTAATATCACTTATCCTTTACTCAGGAGAGTTAAGCTATGCCAATGGCGGTTGGCGTAATTGAAACTTTAGGTTTTCCTTCGGTGTTGGCAGCGGCAGATGCAATGGTAAAATCTGCCGCAGTCACACTGGTGTATTATGGTCAAGCGGAAAGCGCTCGCTTATTAGTCGCCGTTCGAGGTCAAGTTGCTGAAGTTAGAACAGCTGTGGAAGCAGGAATTGCTGCGGGAGAACAAGTCAAGACTGGTACAGTTATCACCCACTATATAGTTCCTAACCCCCCAGAAAATGTGGAGACCATTCTACCCATTCACTTCACTGAAGAATCTGAATCTTTCCGTATCTTCTAAGCAAATTCGCCATTAAAATTTGTAGCGAAGCTTCGTACAATTAAGTTGTAGCGCCACCTAAGTTTACTAATACAGGAGATTTTTAATGTCATTACAGGCAGTTGGAGCATTAGAGACTAAGGGTTTTCCTGCTGTACTAGCAGCAGCAGATGCAATGGTAAAAGCAGGTCGAGTTACCCTTGTTGGTTATATCAGAGTGGGTAGCGCTCGTTTTACAGTGAATATTCGTGGTGATGTTTCTGAAGTCAAGACCGCTATGGCGGCGGGTGTGGAAGCTGCCGAAAATGTTTATGGTGGCACTCTTGAATCATGGGTAATTATCCCCAGACCTCATGAAAACGTTGAAGCTGTTCTGCCAATTGGCTACACCGAAGCAGTTCAACAGTATAGAGAATCTGTAGAAAACCCAATTATCAGATCCTCGAACGGGCGATAGATTTTAGATTAATTGGATATTTAATCAACAATCCAAAGTCTCAAACCCAAAGTAGAAATCAATTATTAAGCTGTGCGCCTTGACAATGAATTATTGGCAAGACGCAATTAATTTTATATATACATCTTGATGCTCCAATATTCATCGTACTAGACTGTCTTAAACCGCTCAGTCGGAAAAGTTTTAATGTCTAAAAGCGAAGAAACAAAAGCAAAAATTCTTCAACAAGCAGCCGAACTGTTTAATCAACAGGGTTATGCTGGCTCATCAATTTCTGACATTATGCGAGTTACTGGTTTGCAGAAAGGAAAAATTTACAATCACTTACAAAATAAAGATGATCTAGCATTACAGGCTGTTGACTTTGCTATTGCCTGCGTTTGTCTTTAATCTCAGCAAATTGCCCCACTAGACTCTGTTGAATTGCCAATATCTACCACTTCTATTGACTTTTGCTGATTATGAGAATTTTTTAGAATATCCGCAGATTTATTTTCAAAGCCCTCTGACATCAAATTGATTCCGGGCAATTTTTAACGACACCATTGAATTTATCTCATTGATCTTGCTCAGTCGTCAAGTCCATAATTTGTTAAAATGACACAAAATTCGTTAATAACGATAACAATCTGTTAACGACGACAAATAATTAGTTATTCGACACAAGTACACAAGAAAAAGGCTTGGTTTGGCCAAGCCTCTATGTATACCAAGCATTTACTACACCAAGCTTAATTTAGACTTACTCGGCTTGGACTTCATCATCCTAGAGGATGTGTGCAAATCGCCTCAAGACTGATAAAAAGTGATCTTATTGCTGAAGAAAAAAGGTTTGGTCGCGAGCCAAACCTCGATCATTGCTGTGCTTAACAACGTACTAAATTAATTTAGACCTACTCTCATCACAGAGCATCATCCTAGGGGATGTATCCAAATATGCCAAAAACTGCTAGGAAACTACTTGCTGAAGATCATAGCTATCTGAAAAATTGTCAGCATATAAGCATATACTTACATACTTGTATACTAAATATATGAAAAAGGCTCGGCTAAGACCAAGCCTCCAGATATACCAGGTGTTTACCATATATACATAATTTAGACATACTCTTCTTAGAGATCATCTTTCTATTTGCAGTGTACAAATATTCCTAAAGATGATATGTTATGACCGATCGCAGGTGTAAAAGACAAAATGCATTCAGTAATTTCCTGCGATCTAGATCTAATGCGATGTGCAACTTATTGTATTGTCTCACTAGACCATCAAACTATAATGGTTCCAAACCAAACAAACGATTTAACCAGACACAAACAGTGTGAGCCAACAGTTTGCGATTTGCGATTAAAACGACTCGTCAAATGCCATATATCTCTGGCCTAGACTTTTTCGATATTAAAACGTAAAGCTAAGTTGTCCAATTACCGTTTCAATTAGACGACGGACAGTTTGAAGTAGCTTTACCCAATATCCAAGGTTGGGTTGAGCGGAGGCTTCTGGTAGAGTAACCCAACATTTTTAGTGCTTTGCTGGGTAGTAAGATTCCCGACTTTGTAGAAAAGTCGAGAATCTGAATCTCTCGCAAATCCTTAGAGTATTTTTACTGCCCTTAGCCGATAACAAAATTTACCAACTTCCCAGGCACCACAATCACTTTTTTAATTTCTTTTCCTTCTATGTAACGTTGGGCAACTTCAGATTCTCTGGCATATTTTTCTAAGGCAGCTTTATCGGCTTGCGATGGCACTTGAATTGCACCACGAGTTTTGCCCATAATTTGAATTACTAAAGTAATTTCATCAGCTACTAAGGCAGCAGGGTCAAAAGACGGCCAAGTTTGAGTGTGTACAGAATTGCTATTACCCAATAAATGCCACAACTCGTCAGCAATGTGTGGTGCAAAGGGGGCTAGCAAGACTACTAAAGTCTGAATCCCTTCAGCATAAATTGGTGAATCTTTGCAGCTAGCATCAGTTAATGCGTTACTCAACTTCATCAATTCAGAAATAGCCGTGTTGAATTGATATTCGTCTTCCACATCTTCTGTAACTGCTTGGATCGCAGTGTGAATTGCCCGTCGCAATTCCTTTTCCGCTTTAGTCAAGTTTGAAATATCGGCTTGCTTTTGGGATACCCCAGCAGCAATATAATCTGTCACTAAGCGCCAAACCCGATTCAAAAAGCGGAATTGTCCTTCTACATCAGCTTCATCCCATTCCAAGTCTTTTTCCGGTGGCGCTTTAAACAAGATGAACATTCGCGCTGTGTCTATACCGTATTTGCTAATTACGTCTTCTGGTGCGACACCGTTACCTTTGGATTTGGACATAGTAGCATACAGGCGTTGTAACGGTTCACCTGTTTGGGGGTCGCGGGGGTTAGCAGAGTCTACTAAATGTGAAGGAATCCATTTATCTTTACCCCCCTTGTTGGGATTCATGTAAGTTAAACCCTGCACCATCCCTTGAGTCAACAAACGTTGAAAAGGTTCATCAAAGTTCAACAAGCCTCTATCTCGCAGCACTTTAGTAAAGAACCGCGAATACAACAAATGCAAAATCGCGTGTTCAATGCCACCCACATATTGATCTACTGGCATCCAGTCATTAGTTTTACTCGAATCAAACACCTGCTGTTCGTTCTTGGCATCCGTAAACCGCAAGAAATACCAGGAGGAATCAATAAAGGTATCCATCGTGTCAGTTTCCCGCTTCGCTGGAGTACCACAAGTGGGACAGGGCACATTCACCCAGCTTTCTAACTGAGTTAAAGGTGAACCGCCGCGTCCAGTAAATTCGACTTCTTCTGGCAACTCCACGGGTAAATCTTTATCTGGGACTGGTACTATCCCACAGTTTGGACAGTGAATTACTGGTATGGGCGCACCCCAATACCGTTGTCGTGAAATCAGCCAATCTCGCAAGCGGTATTGCACTCGCGCTTTACCAAAACCTTGTTGTTCGGCATATTCTACTATCGCTTGCTTGGCATCTGTGGAAGCCATGCCACTAAAATGACCAGAGTTAATTAAAATTCCCGGTTCTGTATACGCCTCGTTGTATTCAACCTGGATGATATTAAAGACTTCACCATCTTCATCAGATATTGTGGCGCTTAAATCTTTATCTGCAACTGCCTCTGGTTCGACAATCACAAACTCAATCGGCAAATTATATTTATTGGCAAACTTGAAATCTCGCGCATCATGGGCAGGTACACCCATAACTGCCCCAGTACCATACTCATATAGTACATAATCAGCAATCCAGATAGGCAGTTCTTCCCCTGTAAATGGGTTAATTGCTTTACCACCTGTAGGAATGCCTCGCTTAGGTTTATCTTCAGCAGTACGTTCCAACTCACTTTGATTGGCAACTTCTTGCACAAAAGTTTCTACGGCTGCTTGCTGTTCTTTTTTAGTAACACGCTTTGTTAAGGGATGTTCTGGTGCTAATACCAAGTAGCTCACACCATAAACTGTATCCGGACGTGTAGTGTAAACACTAATTTTTTCATCCAACCCAACAATGGGAAATTCCAGGTACGCACCTGTTGATTTACCAATCCAGTTGGCCTGCATCAACTTCACACGTTCTGGCCACCCTGTCAATTTATCGAGGTCATTGAGTAATTCTTCAGCATAATCAGTAATCTTGAAAAACCACTGCCGTAAGAGTTTACGCTCAACTTTTGCGCCACTACGCCAGGAACGCCCTTCGTTATCAACTTGCTCGTTTGCCAATACAGTTTGATCGATGGGGTCCCAATTAACGGCTGCTTCTTTTTGGTAAGCTAAACCCGCTTGCAAAAACTGCAAGAAAATCCATTGTGTCCACTTGTAATAGTCTGGCGAACAGGTAGCTAATTCGCTATTCCAGTCAATAGACAAACCAAGACGCTGCAATTGCTGTCGCATCTGGGCAATATTTTGATAAGTCCACTTAGCTGGTGGTACACCACGGTCAATAGCAGCGTTTTCTGCTGGCAAGCCAAAAGCATCCCAACCCATTGGATGCAATACCCGATAACCTTGCATTCGCTTGAGACGAGCTATCACATCAGTAATTGTATAATTACGAACGTGACCCATGTGTAGGCTGCCCGATGGGTAAGGGAACATGGACAAAGCGTAGAATTTTGGCTTATCGCTATCTATCAGTGTTTTATCTAAACCAAGTTCTGCCCATGCTTTTTGCCATTTTTCCTCAATTGCTGCTGGGTTATATCGGGAATCCACCAAAAACGCTCCTACTGCAATCTTGTCTGTGTCTGCCTACATATTGTAGATGGTAGGCAAACAAATTCAGTTGGTTAAAATAAGCTATGACTGAATTAAAAATAAAAGTTTCTGGTAAAGTGCGTATTTTTGTCTACGGCACTCTCAAACCAGGTGAAGCTAATTATAAAAGATATTGTGCTGGTAAAGTGCTGGATAGCAAAAGAGCTATAGCTTTGGGTAAACTGTTTGCCCTGCCGATGGGTTATCCAGCCATGACATTGGGAAATAGCCAAGTCCAAGGATATTTACTCTCATTCGCTGACTTAGATATTTTAAGTCAGCTAGATCAACTGGAAGATTACCAGCCTCATCGAGATTTATCAGAAAATCTCTACAATCGACAGCAAATTGGGATCTACAATTTGCAAGGGCTATCCTTGGGTTTTGCTTGGGTTTACTTCATGTCGCTTGAAAGAGTCAGCCAGCTAGGGGGTATCCCTCAAGCTGATGGCTGGTGGAGTGGCTGCGGTTTAAAAGCAAGCAAAAAGTGGGATTTATGAACTCATTAGTTAAAATTCTGTTCAAGCTCTCTCTGTTTAGGCTGTTGGTGATGCCTTGTTTTTGTTGGAGAGACCACTGCTGCTTTAGGAATTTCGATTACAGGATTATTTAAGGCAACCATCAGCGGTGATGCTGGAACAGCAGCAGGTTCTGGCAGTGTTTGTGTTGGCTCGATTCTATTTTGCGCTAGTTGCAGGTTTCTGGTATCACCACCAGGAATGATCCCGGCTAATGAGCCAATAACACAAGCCGCAACAGCAGCACCTCCAAATGCCCAAGCTAACTGGGTACGGCGATGTAAACGTGCCATAACCTGCTGGACTGTTTTTTCTAGAGGCTGTTCGGTGGCTGGCACTGGCATAGTTTGCAAGCCTTGCCTTAGCTTTAACAATCGAGCATACAAGCATTTAACGGAGGCATCGTTTGCCAGCCATTCTTCTACTTGTCTACGTTCGGCAGCTGTTACCTCTCCATCGAGGTAAGCACTTAATAACTCGAAGCGATCGCGCTTCACCATATCATCCATAGCACCCGTTGATTCATTGGTATGCTTATCCATTCCATCTGCTAAATCTTGAGGAATTTGCCAGCGAGAACGGTCGTAAAACTGAGAATCAGTAGTCATCTTAACATTATTACCAATTCATACACGGGTAAAGACAGTGAATATTTTTGAGAAATTCATCAATTTTGTTCCCTATCGTGAGCTATATTTAAGCCTTTTAGACAATGATTAACTATTATTAATTAATGCTTAAATTCTCCCCTTTGGCAGAGGAAAGATACTTTAGATTATGAATCTAGATAATTTTGCAGCTGGGCTTGCAATCTAGATCTAGCTCTGGCGATTCTCGACTTGACAGTTCCTAAGGAAACTCCAGTGATTTCGGCAATTTCTTCGTATGCCATCCCTTCGATTTCTCTGAGAACAATCGTAGTGCGGAACACCTCTGGTAAATCAGCGATCGCTTCTCGCAGTTGCTCGTAAAATTCTCTAGTTGTCAGTTCTTCCTCTGGGCCAGGAGTATCTCCAGCAATTTCCCAATCCATCTCACCATCATCTACCGAGCGGGGAGCATCCAGCGATAAAGGGCTAACAACCCGCTTGCGTTTACGCAACTCGTCATAGAACAAGTTTGTAGCAATGCGGCTTAACCAACCCCGAAATTTAGCTGGCTCTTGTAGTCGGTTAATATTCCGATACACTCGAATCCAAACTTCTTGTGCCAAATCGGCTCTGTCAGCCCAATCTGGTGCTAGGTGATATAACACCCTATCGACCTGACTCTGATAGCGGCGCAATAATTCTGCAAACGCAGCACGATCGGGACGCAGTCCAGCTTGACAGCGCAGAATTAAATCGTGATTAGAGAGTTTGTCAACTTGCACTGATGCTTCCGGACACCTCGCATCAACCGTTGACCAGGATACAGTAATCGATTGACTCATAGATCGCACTGGCTTTAAATCATCCCTTACTATTAGACCTGCTAATCGGCAAGAAGTTCCTACATCGAGGACGGATTTATTAGTGGAACAATGAGGTATATAAGTTTGAGTAAAACTCTGGCAATTTAGGAACTCTTTTTTTGACTATAGCTATTGCACAGCAAGCTTTTTAACCATAATCTAGCAGACGCTATAATTACAGCAATGTTACGTACATTTGTGCTATCACTGACATCTGGCACTATACGCTTGACATAAAAGTCAAAAATAGATAGAGCAGATAAAGAAAATTTTACTATTGGGATCAAAAAAAAGAAATTTAGGATTTTTACCCAAATTAGAAAAATCTACCAAGTTTCAGATACGCAACATTTTATCGAGAAGACAGCAATTGCTGGAATTTAGGTTGCTGTAACTGCTAGGACTTTTATTTATCTGGTCTTGTGACTAAAATTGTTGCTGATGTTTCTGTGTGCTGCTGATAATTAGCACCAGTCTTATCTTGATTGGGTACACGAACTTGCAAAAAGAAATTAAGGGAAAATGTAATCGTGACTGCTAGCAATAGTTTTTCAAACATGGTCTTACTCCCACCCACACCATTAATGATTGATTGCTGCACCTCAAGAGTTCCAAGTAATAAAGTCTCTTATTTAGAGCTATTCTTGCTAGGACTTCTGCATAGCCTTAGTGTGCCCACAGGTATTAGTAGATTCATAAGGAAACTAAGAAGTATTGATAAATTTTTGATGAGTTAACGGTGAAGAAATCGAATAAGCCAACTGGATATGTCAGGGATCAACAAAAGGTGATGGCAATGGTCAGAAATGAATCTGTAACGCGGATAATAATGTGGCTCTGTTTTGGAACAGCAATCTTATCTTTGCTTGTCCATTGGCGCGCGATCACAGCAGAAAAGCAGTATGAGCAGCTAGCATCCACGAAAACAAGCCAGAAGTCATCTAAAGGAGAAGCATCTCAAACACCCAGTGAAGGCAAACGAAGGATAGCTACATCCAAGCCCTTAGCAATAAAGCTTCATAATACTAAGTCGGAAATAGCCAGCAAAAATGTAGCTCTAGCAACTGATGAGTCGCAAAAGACTAGATTCGTCTCGCTAGAACAAAAACAGAACCCAACTCTGTCGTTTTTGCCGCAGTCCTTGTTACCTCAAGCTTGGGCGCAACAAAAATTATTAAATACTAGTAAGCTGACAGACGCTAAGAGGCAAGTGGTGGTTGATTTAAGCGATCGCCGTGCCTATGTTTACCGTTCAGATGTGGTGATAGCCAGCTACCCAATTGCTGTGGGTAAGAAAGGTTGGGAAACGCCTACAGGTTCCTTTCAAGTCATGCACAAGCAACATGACCCTGTATGGCGTCATCCCATCACTGATAAAGTATTTGCCGCAGGTAAAGATAGTCCTCTGGGAGACCGATGGATTGGTTTTTGGTCAGATGGACACAACGAAATTGGCTTTCACGGTACGCCAGATACTAACGTTATGGGAACTGCTATTTCTCACGGTTGTCTAAGAATGCGCAATCCTGATGTCCGATTGCTGTACACGCAGGTGAGCGTGGGGACACCAGTTACAGTCAGGGAATGATTTATTGTCAAGGGTCAAGGGTCATTTCACTATGGACTCTTGACTCTTGACTCTTAAGATGAAGATTTCTGCTCAAAAGCAGGTGCATAAACTTGGAGCAAGTTACTGACTTGACGTAAAACTTCGTTACCAGTGCTTTTGCCCAAGACTGGCGTTCTGTTGTCATTGGGTTGGTCAAGGTTACGACCAATCGCTTCACCGATTTGGTGAGAAATTAATTCTTGAAGTTCTGCCTTGGCTCTTTGGCGCTGGTAGTTAGCACCTTCTTCGGTAGTGGCATATAGCGGAGGAAGGCGGTTGAGAGCGTAAGCTGCAATATCCCCAACGTCTAACGAGCTTTCGCTAGTAGCTTCAATTTCTGCTACACGAGCGATCGCTTCTGTTAGTACCAACTCTTCCATGACGTTAATGAATTGTTTGCGAGGTACCGCCACAACCTCGCCAGTCAGTAGCGCTCCCATTAGCCGATCCAGCGCCATATACTCTTCTATTGAGAGTTCCGAGGCGTTATCACAGATGCGCCCGACTTCTGCTTCCATTGCTGGTGTCAGATAACCATCTTGGAGAGCTTGTTCTACAATTTTTTCAATACTCATAACACTAATCATCTTTAAGCCACCGCAGCAAGGTAGGGACGGTACCAATCTAGTTTATTTTGCCTAATTATAGGCAAAATAATATACAAATAATGTACAGTTGAGATCAATCTTATTTCTGCTACTCAACAACCTTAGTGCGCCAAGGTGTTGGATCGACACATTGTCCATTGACATACAGACCCCAGTGTAAATGAGGCCCAGTGGCAGCACCTGTTGAACCTACTGCGCCGATTAGCTGACCAGCTTTGACAACATCGCCTTCTTTGACATCAATGCGACTTAGGTGCATGAAAATACTGGTTACTCCTTGACCGTGATCGATGCCAATTACATTACCGTGAACCCGGAATCCTTGAGATACTTTGCCTACTAAAGCAACCTTTCCCGCCGCTGGAGCAACCACGGGTGAACCCGCAGCCCCAGCGTAGTCAACACCACGATGGTAATAGTCATTGGCAAATTTACCATTATAGTAGCGGCGTACACCATAAATTGTACTCACTCGCCCGCTATTTGGTGGCACAAACTTGCCATCCCAATACTTTTCGGGAGTTTGTAGTGCTTTGAAAGCTGCCACACGTTTGAGTTCTAACTCTGTGGCTTCTAACCCAGCTTTTCCAGGTGGTAAATTAATTCGTTGTACGGGAAATTTACGATTTCGTACCTGCACGGATAGGTTTTGTACCTGACCATCCTCTGAAATTCGGAGTGTTCTGGTTCCAGCCTTTTCCAGGGGAGTTGTGGGAATCAACGCCCGATATTGATTGGGTGCAATTTCAAATGCAGGATATGTCTTATCGCCGCTAACCACTGTGGGATTCTTAGCATTCTCAGGATTATCTAAATTAATCGTTACTGAGATAGTATCTCCCAGCTGAGGATTATTAGGATTTACCTTTACCTGCAATGCATCTACAGGCAATGCAAAGGCTATAGGGAACGCGGCAAACATTCCCATAAACAAATTTGCTGTACAGCGATTGGCTGTAAAACCTGTGATATTAAAACCAAGCAACTTTTTTTGAAATTTATTAGTGCGATTCTTGATAGTCATAGAGCCACAAAAAACTTTACTTCTGTGGACAACAGACTAGCTTACTACTACTCGTGTTTCCTCATGGAAGTAAATGTTCTGTAAAAAGATAAATCTCGGTAAATTGTCCAGAGACTAAACTCTAATTGCTGTGTTGTCAAGAATCGGGAACGATAATTAATCTAGCTTTACTAGCAAATGAGATAGCCTAAGCCAAAGCTATCCCGGGAACAACGCTTAGTTTAACTGTTTATTTAGTTTAATCTATCACTCTCAGGAATTATTTTTATACTGTTACAAATTTTAGCTAAACCAGGCAAGCCATAGAGGAAGTGCTAGAAGTAATCCGACAAAAGTTAAGGCAATACTGCTCGCTAATAAATTCCGATCTAAGTCATAAACTTCTGCCAGAATTAATACAGAAAGCCCTGTGGGTGTTCCAGACATCAGTACCAGTACTAGACGGGCTTCGCCAATCACACCTAAATAGGTAGCACTTAAGCCCACCAGCATAGGCACAATCAGAACTTTTAACATACTGGCAACTAAAGCCATTTTTAGGCTTTTCCACCCCTTGATGGCTTTCATCCGCAAACCAACCAGCAATAAAGCAAAAGCGATTACTACCCAGACAGCTTGTTCTAGCCCTGACTCAACTACTGTTGGCAATTTGATAAATTGACTATTCAAGCCGATAAAGAATGCCCATAAGCTAGGGACAGTTACCAAATCCCGCAACTGAATCCACCAATGGTTTTTGGTTTCTCTTTTACCAAAATAGCTAGCGATTAAAACAGCAATGCCGTATGTACCCACAACATTGTTGGTGACACTGAATAATACTGCCCAATCCATATTTGCTGGGCCAGTCAGCACCTGTGCAAGTGTCAAACCGACAAAGCCTGTATTGCCTAAAATTGTCGCCAAGATAAAACTGCCTAAACTTGCCCTTGCTAAGGAGTTAACACTAGATAAGGAAGTTTCGGGCAAATCTAAACCAATTGGTTCTGCTGGCACTTTTCGATTGGCTAAGGATTGTAACCCCCACCAAATTAGCAATGCTAGGACAAGACTCAGCAATAATATGACTACTGCGATCGCAGGTATTAG
The DNA here is from genome assembly GCA_034530615.2 of Aulosira sp. ZfuVER01. Taxonomy (GTDB): domain Bacteria; phylum Cyanobacteriota; class Cyanobacteriia; order Cyanobacteriales; family Nostocaceae; genus Aulosira. Next base: position 70,153 of record JAVRCV020000059.1, on the reverse strand, counting down.
TCCACCATGAGATAAATCGGTGTGGCGTGCTAGCACGAAAAGTTGTAGGGGGACTCCTACCCAGTAGAGCATATACCCCAGTAATTTGAGAAAACTCTCAGGGATAAACCGAGACAGTACTAGTCCTAAGCCAATCCAGGTGAACAGAGGTGTATAAGCATGGAACAGGTTTTCAATCATCGTAGATTTGGCACCTTGGTTTTGGTGTCAGAAAGATTGCTGTTACCCACAAAACCGCATAGGTTCTTGAACTATTGCCAAATTGTTGAGGCTCCTTAGTACTCTATCAAAGAAAGTTTGACTGTTACTTAGGAAACACTTTAGGATTCTGCTAAGGTCTAGAAATATGCAGCAGCTTTTGCTGTGGCTATAAAAATTTTCTTGCCACAATGGGTAATTAGTAAAAATCAAGAATTATTATTAATTTTATATTTTTAGTTGACAATTTTAACTTTTGACTTTAAGTTTCCGTCTTCGAGATGCACCAGGCGATCGGCAATATCGAGAATACGGTTGTCATGAGTAACCATGAGGATAGTACAGCCTTGTTCTTGAGCTAATTTTTGCATCAAGTTGACGACATCACGACCTGACTGGCTATCAAGAGCGGCGGTAGGTTCATCAGCTAAGACAATTTGCGGATAACTGACTAAAGCACGGGCGATCGCTACTCGTTGTTTTTGTCCTCCCGATAACTGATCGGGGTAGTAATGCAGGCGATTTTCTAATCCTACCTGCTCTAATATTTGGGCTGCGCGAATGCGCATTTCACTTAATTCAAGATGCTGATGCAATTCCAAACCCATTTTGACGTTTTGCAGTGCCGTCAAGCTACCATGCAAATTATCCGCTTGGAAAATATAACCGTTACGGCGTCTAGCTTCTACTAATTCCTGAGTACTAGCACCACAGAGTTCTCGTCCCAATACCCGCAGACTACCAGACTGGGGAGAACGCAACCCACCTACCAAGGTGAGAAGTGTCGTCTTACCAGAACCAGATGGCCCAGTCATGATAATAATTTCACCGCTGTTAATCTCTAGATTGATATTAAATAAAACTTGCTTGCGGAGTTGACCATGACCAAAGTAGTGGTCGAGATTGTGAATCGAGATCGCTGGTTTGCTAGCCATAGGTAGGGACTAGAGATTGGGGGTTGAGGAGAACAAGGGAGACAAGGAAGACAAAGAGGACAAATGACATTTAAAACATATCAGCGGGGTCTGTAGACTGTAATTTACGAGTAGCGATCACCCCAGAAATTCCACACATAACAAAAGTAATAAATAGCACATATAAAGCTCTGGTAGCAGTCATGTACATTGGTAAATTTGTGGCATTGCAAGTTAGATAATAAAGTCCTAAAGATACTGCTGTTCCGGGTATAAAGCCTAAGACAGCTAAAATTACTGCTTCTTCAAAAACTACAGTCAGTAAGTATAAATTGCGATATCCCATTGCTTTAAAAGTGGCATATTCTTTTACATGGGCATTCACATCTGTAGAAAGAACTTGATACACAAGAATCACTCCTACGGAAAAACCCATCGAAACACCCAGGTTAAAAATAAATCCGATGGGAGAGTTTCTTCGCCAAAAATCATTCTCAAATTCAATGAATTCTTCATGAGTCAGCACTTTGACCTCATTTCCCAGATGAGATTTTAATGCTGCTACTACCTGCTGGTGGTTAGTACTTGGTTGCAACCGAATCAAACCGACACTGACATTACCAGCCAGTTGTTGGGGAAATAGCCGTAGAAAGTTTTCATCGCTAGTCATTAATGTGCCATCAGCCCCAAAGGAAGCCCCGACTTTAAATAAACCACTAATAGTTACCGTCCGGCGTTCGATTTCGGTCTTTACAGGTTTACCTTGTTCAAGTTGGGCAATTGTTTTTTGATATTCTCCTCTAGCACCACGGTCGAACAAGACGGTATATGGTTGTTTAATTACCTGCAACTGCTGATTAACTTCTGGTACGTCAAATGTTGGCTTGTCTGGATTAAACCCAATCACGAGAATCTCTGTGTCACGTCGTGTTTGAGGATTTTTCCAAATCATTGTGCCAATATAAATTCCCTCTGCTGACTTCACGCCTGGGATATCCATTGCTTGGTAAAGTCGTCGGCGAGAAAAGGTAGATATTCTTTGCAGGTTACGGGTTTGGGAACCGATAACTACGATATCTGAGAGCAAACTGCGATGTAGTCTGGTGTTGCTGTCATACAAAGCACTCTGAAAGCCAAATTGCATGAACATTAGAACATCAGCAAAAGCAATGCCTGACAATGCTACCAGCAGGCGACTTTTTTCATGACTCAGTTGTAGCCATCCTAGAGGTGTTCGCCGTCGCAGTTGTTCGATGAGTCCCATCATTGAAGTGCTAAGTAAATGTAAGAGTGTTTTGTCACCTCATTTGATGTCATAGTTCAATGACAACTTTGACTTGCATATTGGTAAATTTGGCAGCTTTTTGGCTGGAAGTCGGCTCTAGTCGCACATGAACTTCAATAATTCGGCCATCAATATTGCTAGAAGGGTCTGTATTGATGACATTTTGTCGCCGCACCTGTAAGCCTATCCAATCGACTTTTCCCTGCAATTCATGAGGGAGAAATTCATTAATTACTCGTACTCGCTGACCTGGATGTACTTTGCTGATATCGCTTTCGTAAACCTCAGCTACAGCATACATCTGGTTAGTTTGCCCAATATTGGCGATCCCATCATCTGAGACTATTTCTCCTGGACGGCTGTGGATCTCGAATACTTGTCCATCTTGAGGCGATCGCACGTAAGCTTGTTGTAAATTTACTTTTGCTAAATTCATGGCGGCTTGGGCACGATCTACTTCTGCTTTAGCTGCTGCAACATCTACACTGCGAACTTCACTAATTCGATCTAAATTGGCTGTGGCTTCTTTAAGTTGTTGTTGACTAGCCGATTGAATTTGTTGTAACTGTGCTTGAGCTTCTTGGAGACTTTTGCGCTCTTTTTCTAAAGTGAGGCGTTTGTTATCTTTTTGAGAAGCGGAAATTGCTCCTTGCTGATACAACTGCTGATAGCGGTTGTCTTCGGCTGCGGCGTTTTCCACTTGGGCTTGCAAGCGGGCGACTGTGGCAATTTGTGCTGCGATATTGCCTTTGCGTTCTGCTGCAAGGCGAGCGATCGCGGCTTTTTGGGCGAGGATTTCACCGCGTTTGGCTCCTGCTTGTGTCTTAGACAGATTCGCCTGAGCTACTTTTACTTGTTCTTCGACTTCTTTTAAAGCTGCTTGCAGGCGATCGCGACTATCTAAGATGGCAATTACCTGATTTTTTTTAACTGTATCTCCTTCCTTCACAAACAACTGCTCTACTCGGCTACCTTGTGTAGAGACAGTAGCAGAAAGTTTAATAATCTCTCCCTTTGGCTCTAATCTTCCCAAAGCTGTTACCGTTTTGATTTCTGGTAATTTTTTGGCTGCTGCTTGTGCTTCTAAATTGCCAGAATATTGCCAACGTTTCACTGTATAAAAGCTGATGCCGCCAACCAATAAAGATGCAATTATACCGATCAAAATGGATGGACGCAGAATAGACTTAGGGGACAATCTGTACACTAGTTTTGAATTTTGCACCATAGATTACCTCTTACTGGTGGCGCAGAAAATCTGAGTTTTGCAAACAACTAATTTTTTGATACCTTGAATCATTACCTAGCTTTTAAGTGGGTTGACATAAATAAAACTAATTAGTGAAATTCGCCATTTTCATTTGTCCTTTGTCATTAGTAAAGGTTTCAATTATATTTACGTTTCCTAATATAGTTCTCTTTTTTCCTGACCACTTACTTAATTTTGTTTTCTATATTCCGACTCCAGAGAAAATTTGAAAATTTTTGAGTAGTAAGCTACATCACATAATGATGTTGCAGCATAAAACGAAAACAAGCCTCTCTCAAGAACGAAAGACTTATTGCTAGGTAGACTACTGTAGTTTGGTTAAGGTCTTGATGTATATTAGATGCTTTAAATTATATGGGCTGTAACAGCGCCAACAATCATAGATAAATAACTAATTTTCATGACTTTTATAACTACAGTTACACCTATACATCCCTTATTTCCTGTTTCCAGATCCTTGTTGTTTACTCCACAAGTAATGTCAATAATCCCACCAAATTTTTAGATTAAGATTTAGTTAATAATAGATAAAAAAGAGAGGGAGTATAACTCCCTCATCGAGAAAAATTAGTACAGCCTAAACAAATTCTAACTAATTTTGATAATTAAATTTAAGCTGTAAATAGTTGTAGTGACAATCACCGCACTATGCAAAAGCAAAATTATTAGTAGCCAACGTATTTGCGGTAATTCCTAGTAAGGAAGCTACTTCTGTATTGCCGATTTTCACCAAAGTGTCATCACCCTGTTGCAACAGCGCCAGGCCACTGAACTGAGTAACACCAATACCAGCAATCCCAATCACATCAATTCCTGGGGTAAAGTCGGTGACAATATTCTTGCTGATTGGGAGGCTAGCATTTGCAATCCAGAATTGGTCTGCACCAGTACCACCAGTCAGGCGATTACCACCTCCAGAACCAGCAAACAGTACATCATCACCATCACCACCAAAGAGGGAGTCTTTGGTATTGGAGTTGAGTATGTCGTAGCCGGAACCACCGTAAAGACGATTATTGCTACCGCCACTAGTGATAACGTCGTTGCCAGAACCTCCAAATTGTAATTGACCTGAACCCTCGATAACTACGAGAGTGTCAGCACCAGCCCCGCCAAATAGATTGTTACGACCATTAGCTTCAGCTACAACAAGGGTATCTTTACCATTGCCACCATCGACACCAGTACCACTGGCAGGGCCGTTTTGACCAACGACGATATTATCGTCACCGTCACCACCAAGAACAGAAGAGTTACTTCCTACCTGTACTAGGTCATTACCAGCACCAGCGTTAATTAAGTTACCATTGGTAGCTTCTATATTATCTGCACCATCACCCGTGGTTAATACTTGTCCAGGCTTAAGAGTGACATCATCGCTACCTGTAGAACCAAATTTGAGATCTAGGGCTGCGGGCTGACCGACGCCAGGAGCGAGGTTGAGTGGCTTCTCTAGCTTCAGCAACAGAATTTCATTGTTATCGATGACGGGATTTTGCGGATCGTTCCCTGGACGACCTGTAGAGAAGGGATAGTTGTTGTCGTTGGCTACCAAAATGGTGTTTTTGTCAATAACTAACACATCTTCAATTGTTTGGAATGGGAAGTCAAAGGTTGTTTTGCCATCACCATTCAGGTCGTTGGGGTCTTGAATGTTTAACAAATCGGCAATTTCTCGTTTTTCTACATAGCCATTAGCATCGGTTTTAGACAGGTCTACTTTATAAATCCGCTTGAATTTAGCAGTATCTCCCTGACTGTTATCTCGTTCAATGACTAGGTATTCGTTATCATTAATAACTGTGAAATCCCCGATCGCATTTGCCGGATTATCCAGTTTGTAGTAGAGTTTATTGTCAGTGTACTTGCGGCTAGCAATGTCAAATTCGTTAATCCGTAAAGCACCAGTCGGATCGCCCTGAACTGTTCCCTCTAACAGCATATAGAGCTTGGTTTTGCTGGCATTGATTGCGCCACCTTCAAAACCTTTGGAACCACCTAAATTAGCAAAGGCATTTCCGGAAAGCACATCGGGATTTTGTGGCGATCTCACTATATTGTATTGAGGATCGCTTAATCGATCCCGCACTTGATCCCCGATATTTGGGAAGTCTGTAAACAGCGCATCTACGCCTAATTGATAGAACTGCTGGATCTCAGCATTTAAACTACCTTTGTAATCTGCTGCTAGATACTGGTCTTCCTTACGGAAGGTGTAGGGGTGAACTTGTAACCCTGCTTTGTGAGCATCTTGAACTAAGGTAGTGGGAGACAATAATGTCTTGTCAGCATCATTGACTGTTCCATCCCCATTAACATCATCTGCCTTGCCATCGCCATTCGCATCAGTACCTTTGACGCTAACAATCATCCGTTTCCAAGGCCCAATACCATCAGCATATTTGGCAACATCAGCCAAGCCTTCTGGAGTTCGCAAATCGCCATAGGTGCGTTTGTCACCACTCACTTTTAAGTCATAAGGCTGACTTTCGATAATCTTGCCGTTGATGTCAACATCACTAGCATCCAAAAGTTGCACAAGTGGGATATCCACCCCAGCGGCAGGCATGATCGTATCATGCAGCTGTTTTAGGTTCCCTACTTCAAAGGACTGGATGAAAATGCGGCTAGGATCGGTGAAGTTATTTGCTTTCAGAGTATCGATTAACAGCTGACTAATATTTCTGTTAATTTTCTCTGTAGTGCCTACATAAGTAGCTTCTTGCTGGAAGTAAGTTGGATGCTTGGTTTCAGGATAGATGCCAATCTTTTTCCCTGTCTTAGCTTCCACATCCTTTACTAGATCAATCACTTCCTTCAAGGTAGGAATTTCCAATTGGCTATCAAAGGAATGATCGCGGAAAGGTAAACGCTCTACTGCCCGTAATTGTTTGATTTCAGCTAAAGTAAAGTCTTCAGCAAACCAACCTGTAATTTGGGTTCCATCCAAACTTACAGTTTTCTTGCGGTTAGCAAACTCAGGACGGTTGTAAACATCTGTGGTTGTATTGCTGAGATTGACAGTACCATCAGCATTCAAAATTGCTAAAGCAGGTTCATGGCGGGCAATTAGCACACCATCTTTGGTAACTACCAAGTCTGGCTCAATAAAGTCAGCACCTTGCTCAATAGCGAGTTTATATGACTCAAGGGTATGCTCTGGACGATAGCCGCTTGCACCTCTATGACCAAGAACTTTTGGCGCTTTACCATCTAAAGTCTTGAATTCGTCGGGTGTAGCAATAGGGGCCTCTAACAATTTACCAGTGCTATCAAAATGCAATAAATAGGGGCCAAACTCTTCACCTACCCAGATGCTACCGTCTTTATCAAAGACAAATGACTCAACATCAAAGTCTGCACCAGTCAGCGCTCTTTCTGTAGTTCCTTCATTCACAATTTTGAAAGGAACCTTTTTATCTGGGTCAGATAATTGGATGTAGTCTAAAAACTTGACGCTGCCATCACCATTTTCTGCTCCCTTAAAATTCGGGTCTAAACGTTGGATACGCAGCAGAAAATCTGCACTATTATCTTTGCTACCGTAGCCATTGTCTGACAGGAAGTAGAAAGAGTTACTGTTAGCAAATTGTACGCCACTAAAGCCTTGTACTGGCTGTCCGGGGAAAGGCCCGGTTCTACCGTTGGCGGAAATTCCCTTACCAGAAGCAGGCCCTTCGCTAAAAGTGTCAGCTGGGAGAGAAGCAAAACCGACTAACTCAACTTTGGGTACTATGGAAGCGAACATCGTCTGGTAAATGTGGGTTTGATCGTTTAAACCCGCAATTCCAGGAATCTGATAACCGTAGGCTTCATACCCTTTACCTGCCAAGTTAGTTAGCACTTCTGAACCAGCACCTTGGTAGTAGACGGGTACTGGACGGTTGGCGTGGCTTCCCCAACCATACTTAACATTAGGATCGGAACCCCAGTAGTGTCCTACTTCTGCTGGTGTATCCAGGTTGGTTAACGCTTCAGCACCTTTATTTGATACTAAAGTCGGAAAGTCACCGTTGAGAGTTAGGTAGTGATCGTGGTCAGCAGTCACGATGAGGAGGTTGTCTTCCCAACCACCATTGTTGTTAATCCAGTCAATTGTTGAGCCAACTGCTTTATCGAAGTCCAACGTGGTACCGATCAAGTTGTCCATGTTGTCATCATGGGCTGACCAGTCAATATCGCCACCCTCAACCATCAACCAGAAACCGTCGGGGTCTTTACCCAGAACGTTTAATGCAGCGTTTGTCAGGTCATTGAGGGTGGGGTTTTCGTTAACCTCTTTGGCAATAAAAGATGCATCCGTCTCCCCTGGAAGTAGAGGACGCTTGGTATCTACTTTTGCGTTATCACCTTGGTTAGTGAAAACGCTAAACATATCTAAACCGGTGGTGCTGTAGTCACCGTTAGCAGAACTGACAGGCAAGTTACCATTTTGACCGCGCGCACCGTACAGACCGAAGAGGCGATCGCCTTTTTCTGGATCGAGTTTTGCCGCAGTTTCAGCTAATTTCTTGGCCGCATCCTGACCCCGCTCTAAAAAGGTGTAATCGTAGCGGTTACTAGTTGGTTTAGTGCTAAGTTCTTTGTAAGTATCCTTACCAATAAATTCATTGCTTGTATTTGGCTCAACCCCTGTTGGTAATATGTCTCCAGGTGCAGAGAGTGGATGACCACCACCAAGTAATACCGTTGGTTGATAGACCCGGAGTTCCTGTTGCAGAATGTTATCCAATGCCGGATAGTCGCCATCATACTTGCTGCGACGGTTAACGTTAGCAGCCGCTGCACCAGGTGTTGCATGGTCGATGGGAACTGAAGTTACCAAACCAGTTGATTTACCAACTTCGTTGGCGGTTTTGAGAATTGTTTCCAGAGGATCTTCAAAAATATCAACGCCAATAGCGTTGTTGTAGCTTTTGACTCCAGTGTAGAGAGTAGTAGCAGTGTTTGCAGAGTCGGGATAGCTGTATTTAATATATTCCGGGTCACTACCAGGAGTCCAAGGGTTAACGCCACCTTTAGCTGGGTCGTAACCTACTAAGTTACCAACAGCACCGTCACTGACTTTTGCACCACCTGTTGGGGTATTACCTGGGTTAAAAGTTGGGTCAAATTTGAAACCAGGACGAACCGGACTCTCACCAGTGATTGGATTAGTACCATCTAGAGCTGAGTTACCAGTACTAAATACTCCTTTGCTATCTGCGATCGTTGTGCCATAGGTAGTTACTAAACCGTAACCTTGGAGCGTTTGAAAGTTTAATCCTTGACCCTTACCTTCTGTATAAAAATCGCTAAGATTAGCACCTGTCTTACCATTTTGAATCTCTTTATATATGGATGCAGCACGAGCCATTTCCCAGCCCATACCATCCCCAATCATAATGATGACGTTCTTAGCCATGAAAGAGAATCTCCGTGTGTTTAATTGTCTAGATAGTCTTTGCTCAGTAGCATCAAAAACTTAATCTACTAGAGATGGCAAAAATATAAGTTTTTGGTTCAAGTATGTAATTGACTTTTAAGATAATTCACTCTTTTTCAGATGAAGTCTCGGCTCATTTGTCATCAATAAAAACCAATAACAAATGACGAAGATACGGCTGATATTTCTATTCTTTAATTAAGTGCCGTGTTTTATTCAAGTAATTAATGCTCAACCATAAACTATCAACCATCACTAGAATTAAGATTCTGCTAGAGCATTTAAGTATCAAAAGTCACAACATATAAATTAAAATACATTGCAAAAGTTTTGAAAAAATTGTGAAATGGTTAAGGAATGGTTTATTACCAAAAAGTTAAACTTATATATTTTGTTTGGTAATTAAGTTTTAGCAGGTTTAAATATAGTTATCATTTGGTTAAAATTAGATGTTTGCAGACAGTTCCATTTTGTGGTCAATGCAAAAATCTTAAGTTTCAGATGTCATGAATATAACGATTATCATTGATAGATAAAAACAGATGGACACAGATATTTATCTGTATCCATCTTTGGGTAGATATTTAAAAAATCAATTGATGCAATAGGCCTATTTTGAATTAAGCTGAAACACTCAAGCTATAAAAGTGAAGTCATTGGTAGTGAGGGTATTTGCAGTAATTCCCAACAATGAAGCTAACTCTGTATTGCCGATTTTCACCAAAGTATCATCACCCTGTTGCAACAGCATCAAATCACCAAACTGAATTACACCAATACCGCCAATCCCAATTACGTCAATTCCTGGGGTAAAGTCGGTGATAATGTTCTGACTGGTGGGGAGGCTAGCATTCACAATCCAGAAAGAGTCAGCGCCATTACCACCAGTCAAGCGGTTATTTCCTCGATCGCCAGCAAATAGCACATCATCACCATCACCACCAAATAAGGAGTCACTGGAATTGGAGAAGAGTTTGTCATCTCCAGTACCACCATAGAGACGGTTATTGCTACCGCTACTGATGAGAGTGTCATCACCGGAACCACCATATAGGTTTTGACGAGAACCTTCGATGACTTGGAGGGTGTCGTTACCTGCTTCACCAAACAAGTTATTAATCCCATTGGCTTCTACTACGGTAAGTTCATCGTTACCTGCGCCACCATTAACAGTCGTATTTTTAGCAGGATTATTAGCGCCAACAAAAACGCGATCGCTACCTTCGCCTGTAGATGCTGAAGAGTTACTACCTGCAAATACTGTATCATCACCATTACCTGTGATAATGGTGTTACCTTCTGTAGACTCTACAATATCTGCACCGTCACCTGTGATTACGGTTTGATTCGGCTTAACGCTAATATCATCGCTGTTGCTAGAACCAAATTGAATATTAGATTGAGCAACCACTAGGTTATTAGGTAATTCCAGAAGTCCTAGTCTCTCAGCAGGGGTTTTACCAGTAACGTTAAAATCGTTGTCATTAATTAAAGCCAAAGTGTTGGGTGCAACTAATGCTAAACCCTCCAATTTTTCTACCCCGGTGTAACCCAACTGTGCAGCATTAGCTATCAAGCTTTTGCTAACAGGAGTAATTTTGGCAGTCGCTAATTCAGCCAGACTTAATTGCTCAATGGTCTTACCATTTGGTAATTTAAATTTAGCAGAATTATTGATATTTGTTGCGCCTTTTAAATCAATTTGGTAGATTAATTTGTTGCCAGCCGATGTAGCATTGTCATCTCGTTCTACAACTGCAAATTTGCCCTTACCAAGGGAAACCGCATCGCCAATTTTGTCAGTTCCAGGTAGACCTTCTAGAATATATAAGTACTCGCCTGTTACCTGTTTGCTGTTAATATTAAACTCTAAAATTCTCAGGTTGCGAGAAGCTTTAGAAGTTCCATCATTGGCAACATCAGGATTATCTATTGGACTCTGAATAAACGCATAAAGTTTAGAACCTTCTAGCGCCACCGCTTCAAAGCCGCGATTATTGCGGCGCTGGGCGTAAACTTCTGGTAATACTTCAATCCCAAAAGTATCGGCTGGTCGATTTGGGTTGGGTGCAGTTGCAGTTCCTTTGGGGATAAATCGCTCAATTAATTTACCGTTACTATCAAAATGGTAAATTGCTGGGCGGTATTCATCCACCATCCAATAATCACCATTATTCGCAACAACAATTCCCTCTAAATCTGCACCTAGAGGATCGTTAGGTAGGAGATTATTATCTAAATCAACGCCAATTTCATCTGTATAGGCTGTACCATTCGCCCCAGCTTGTAAATTTGGTAGTCCGGTTAATGGGGTTGTACCATCTTGACGAAATAACCCTGTGCGCTTGGTAATCGTAATCTCACCCGTGGTGCGGTTGAGTTCAAAATTAACGATTTCTGGTTGGAAGCTAGGTAAATAAAATGGTCGATTTGCACCCACAGGTTCGCCATTGGGGCCTCTATCTGTATGGGTAACAAATCGCAGATTTCCATTAGGTGCAATACCTTGAAAATACAACCCAGAAAAACCACCCAAGAAAATATCTTCACCTTTGGAAGTTGTGCCTAATTTTGGTAGATCTTTGAAGTCATAGATAGTTAGCTTCGGTTGAGCAACAGGATTGCGCGGATCGTAACTTGTGGTATCAATATTTAAAGGAGTAGGGAAAGCATGAGCGATATTTTCCCAAGGTACTAACTTAAAGTTAGAGTTGATATTTTCAAATTCGTCTTCATCTTGGACTATTTTCGCTGGTTCATTAGAACCGTCCTGAGTCACAAATAAACCAAATGGGAAGTTAGGGCCAAGAGGTACGTTAATTACATCCGCACCATCTGATTCTTGTACACTATCAATTGCCCCATTGCTACCAACAGCAAAGTTACCCAGATAATCGTTGTTACCCTCGCGAGTGTAAGCAACAAAGGTATTATTACCTTGGCTGGAAGCTAACAGATAGCCTGTGCCGTTTTTACCGTAGTAGATAGTCAAACCTTCTACGTCATCGCTGAGGTAACTACCACCCAAAGCTTTGACTTGATCAATTAGCTTACCTGTATTACTACCATTGGGTTCGGCTTGGAACTTCCAAATACCTACATCTTCTTGTCCAATGTAGAGGAAGCCTGTTTCTTGATCTACCACCATACCTTCTGTTTGAGCAGAACGTTCAGGATCGGAAGGGGAAGGAATGGTAAACTCTCGCACTCGTTCAGCACCAATTTTGCCATTACCTTTGTCAATCAGTTTAAACTGCGCTATATCTCCGGTTTCTCGGCGGCTGGTAAAGACATAGTAATCATTGGTGATGGGACTACGATATAAAGCTAACCCATAAGCACTGCGAGAGGATGAGGAATAGGGAGCAAAAAATGGTGGTGCTTGAAAGATAGTACCAAGACTGCGATCGCTAATATCTTCTAGATACTTACCTGGGGTGCTGGGATTGGGGTTAATTTTGAATATTGCTAGTTTATCGTTACCGCGATCGCTCGCCACAGCAATATCTATTTTTTCATTACCCAATTTAAATCCATATTGCAAATCAATGTTGTTGTAGCGAATTCCTCCAGGATTCACTTCCTGCAACAGTTTACCAGACAAGTCATAAACCCGCAGTCCGGCATTTTTCACTGAAGTCAGAACTAGGCTATCAGCAGCGTTATTGGCATTAATATAGATAGCTGGATCATCAGCATCAGCACGCTGATCTGTCGGTAATGTGTCATCGTCAAATAAGTCAGGACGAGTTTCTACTATCGGTGCGGCGGTAGTTACTAAATCTGCATTCAAAGTCAGAATTTGCGTAAATTGGCTTGTATTAAAGTTGTTATCACTTACCAAAACAATCGATTGACGACTGTCGGCTAATTTCGGCCCAAAAGCTATACCCTCGATATTATCTGTACCAGTCGGCAGATTTAGGTCATTTAAATTCAACAGTAGACGCTTTTGGGTTGGTGCGATCGCAGCTATTTGAGTTTCGCTCAAACTGCTGAGTGAGTCGATACTGCTAATATCCGTTGCACCTTGTAAGGAAATTTCGTAGATTTTGATTGTGTTCCCTACACCTTGGGCAAAAGAACGTTCTAACGCTAGTAATGTACCCCGATTATCAATAGCTAATAAATCCACCAAGCCGTTATCAGTTGCACCTGTCGCTGGGTTTGGGGTGACAGATGCATCGGTAATGTAGAGATATTCCTTTTCTGGCTGTCCAGTTACCAGATTGTATTGCAAAATCCGCGATCGGCTACCAGTTGTAGGGGAAACCTTTGGCCCATCTTGAAATAAAGCGTTTTCTGTGGCGGTGAAGAGAGTTTTTTGATCAGGTGTGATGGTGAGGCTTTCAAACGCTAAGTTATTGTAAACGCCTGCGGTTTGGGTATCGCCAGCATCGACAACACCGTTAGCGTTAGTGTCCTGAACTACTGGTAAAAACTTCTTGGGGACAGAAAGCGATCGCACTTCTTGCCCCGTAGTGAGGGAAAATTCTTTAATGAAGGGATTGGTCACACGACCCACACCAGGATTCACCTCACCCTCAGAGGAAATGAAAACTGTACCATTGTTAGTTAAAGCAATGCCTTCTGGATCGATGCTGTTGAGTGCAAATAAATTGCCATTAGTATCCTTTAGGGGTGTAACGTTGGTGAAATTTACCCCAGTTGTGGCAATGCTTGCAGGATCGGTAGTAAAAGTATAAAAGCGGGCGGGAGCAAATTGAGAGCGATCGTCTGCGATCGCATAAAATTGGTTTTTAGTCGCATCATAGGCGACACCAGACAACCCACCCAACACTGCTTCTACCCCATTTACCGTTCCCGCCACACCAGAGGGAATAAAGCCTGTAGGTAAGATCGTCTGTCCGATAAATCCTGCACTAGGAATAGTTTTCCCTGGTGTCGTTGTTCCCACTTCCACATCTGCGAATACTAAACGATGGTCAGAACTGGGGAAAGGAAAAGTACCTACTAAAGGAAACGTTGAGTCATCATTTACAGGCCAGAACACTGCGGAATTACTAATCGTCAAATCAGCGGAGGGTAGTACATAATCAGTCCGCAGATTACCGGGAGCCGTATCTGCAAAATCTGCGGTATCAAAATAAGGATTACCTTTTTGGCTAGCGTTTGCACCACCCTGTAAAGCTGCTTGTTGTGGTGCGCCGGGACTGGTGGGAATAACATTAGTATTTATGCCAGGATTTTGTAAAAGTTGGCGAATTGCATTGTCATAACTATCACCATCTACAGGGTCAGCATTTTGATCGCCCATAATCACAAAGCTAGAACCAGCAGCAATCCCACCTTTTTTACCTGCATCATCATAAATGTAGTCGCCTTTACCAGGGGTGATATAATCTGCCCAAAAGCGAATCTCGTCATGATTGCGCTTACCGTTGCGGTCTTCGGTTCCGTCAAAGGTTGGTGGTGTAGGATGACTAACAAGAACGTGAATTGTCTCACCGTTCACTTTTATCGGTACATCCCAATGACTCTTGGAAGAAAGGCGTAAGGCGTTTTGTTCTTCTGCCGAATACCAGGAAGTATTAGAATTAAGAGTTGAGATAGTAGAAAGTAAAGATTCTGGCATATCCTTCCAAAGAAAATTTTGGAAGGTGCGGACATTAACAGTGTCGATAGGATATTTAGAAAGTAGCAACATCCCATATTGACCAGGGAAATTACCAAATCCAAAAGCATCATCCCCGTATCCTGATGCACCTGGGGTTGTAACAACTTTACCATCATTATTTAAGTCAAATCCAGAAGCAATTCCTGTATTACTAGGAGCAATATAAAAGTAGGGATAGTTAACAGGAGTTGCACCATTTTGACTGATAGCAAGATAATTTTGCTGGAATAATTGAACTGCCTGTAGAGGATTTTTTTGTACGTAATCGAACTCGTTGACTAATAATATATCAGGATTATTACGCTGGATAATTTCTGCAACGGCTTTCGCTTGAGCATTGTTAGGTGTTGATAAATATGTGATTAACTCACCGTCAGCATTGCGATTTAGGGAAGCATTGAATTGGGAAAAGCGAATTGTCTTGGTAGTTGGCATAGATTAGCTTTGATATTTTTAGAATAAAATTTTTCATTTTAAAGTGGTATTTATAAAATTTGATTTAAACAATAAACATGATTCAAACAATTCTCTTTTTTTCTCCTTGGCGGTTACTAAAAATAAGATGGTAATTTTAATTTAAAAATACTATCTGTAGTTAACATATTTGCTGAGTAGCAGAAAGAATTAGTCTCATGCAGAGACACAAAGAAAGAATAATAGTTGGATATCTCGAATATTAAGAGTACACAATTAAAAACAGGCCCAATCGTGATTGTGTCCTCAAGTTATCCTGGTAAAGTTAAGAAATAGCTAGGAAACGGTTAAAAAAAATAAAATTTACCCCAATCCTAAATTAGCCATAGTTTTCCTGAGTAATGGCAAAAGGCGATCGCACCTTTGTTATTTTTCTGTAATTTGCCATTCGTCAATGTTCCAAAAGACAGAACCTAAGCCAGAATACTTGATATTGGCGACGCGATCGCGCACTGCTTGCAAAGATATGGGATTGACTAAGAAAAACACAGGTAACTGTTCCGCAACTATTTGCTGAAATCGTCCATAAATCGCCTGACGCTTTTTCTCATCGAGTTCTTGGACACCTGCGTTGAACAGACTGTCAATCTCTTTCTCCCAATCAGAAACCACCCATCCCTGAATTGGCGGTGCGCCTGGTTGCGGCCCTTGGTTGAATTGATGAAATGAGCCGCGACTAGACCAAAACAGGTTGAGGAAATGAGGTTCTACATCTGCGCCTGTAGCGCCAAATGCACCAACGTAACAATCCCAATCGCGTCGCGATAGTAACCTTCGCAGTACAACATTAAAGCTAACTACCTGCAAATTGGCCTTGATTCCAATCTGACTCAGGTCTCGTTGAATTTGAACAGCTGCGTCTATCCTTGACTGATCCTCAGATTTTACCAGCATTTCAAATTCAACTCGATTCGCATTCCCATCTAATAGTTCTTTTTGGGAATTGTACTGAAAACCTGCCGATAACAGCATTTCCCTTGCTTTATTGGGATTATAACTGTAAACTTTTAACCCTGCTTGCGGAGATAAATAATAAGGACTTTGGACAGCTATTGATGAATGCTGTATTTCACCTAATCCCCGATAGATGTTAGTTTTAATTCGGTTACGGTCAATAGCATAGGCGACTGCTTGTCTAAAAGCCAAATTATTAAACCACTGAGATTTGATTGGGTCTACAAAAGGTTTGCCTTGAGCATTGCGAGCTTGATTAAGATTGAAACCAACAAACGAAAAACCACTACTAGGCCCGCCATTATAAATAGTATATTTGCCGCGCTTTTCTTCTCGCTTCAACAACCCAAAATCTGATGGTGTGACATTCAGGCTATCTAATTCCCCAGAACGAAATCTTAGTAATTGATTGTCCGTAGAGGAAATAATTTGCCAGATAATGCGTTCAATGTAAGGTTGAGAATTACCCTGAGTATCTTTGCGCCAATAGTAAGGATTACGTCGAAATGTAACTCGTTGCGCAGGAGTGTAGCTTTCAATTGTATAAGAACCATTACAGATAATTTTTTGCGGATCTGTATTCGTTCCCCACATCGATAAAAATTGGGGATTGCCATTAGCATCATTAGAGAACACAGCAGAACGCAAAGCATGGGCTGGCAGAATTGCTAATCTTTCTGTATATCTTAAAAAAGGAGCAAATGGTGTAGGCAAAGTAAACTCAACTCGTCGTTCATCGAGTTTTTGTACCGATGGAAAAGCGCCTGTATCTCCAATACGCAGTAAATCTCTAGATGTCGTGGGAATTTTTTTGTTGAGGTAAATATCCCGATAGCTAAACACAACATCATCTGCTGTTAGCGGTTCCCCATCTGACCACTTTAGCCCTTTTCTCAGGGTAAAAGTAATGCGCTTTTTATCCGGAGAAATTGACCAAGACTCTGCTAGCGCTGGTTCTAACTTGCTAGTAATGACATTTTCATCTAGTAATCCCCTATAGATGAAGGGAAAAACACTATAGGGCGAGTCATTAATGGCATAGTTAAAAGTAGCTGGTTCACTGAGAGATACTAGAACTAGTTGAGATACTTGAGCTGCTTTAGTTTGAAACTTCGCTGGCTGACAACCTACGATAATAAGAAAACAAGCCAGCACTAAGGCAACTAACCGCTTTGGATGTCGAATAATAGCAAATATCATCTCTGGGCAGAATGCATAATTTAACTCAGTAACAGGATGATTCAAAAATCCTTTGGGATATTCATTATCGTCCTGGAACTAAGCTTAGTTTACATATATGTGCTAGATAGAAAAAAGTTGATATTTATCTGTATTTGCTGTATTTCATCATATTTATCTGTTTCTGCTGTATTTCATCAGAATCAAAGAATTGGGGAATCACACATGCACAGTAATTAACATAGATAAATATCGATGTTTAGAGACTGTCTCTAAAGAAATGTAAAGACAGCAAAGTCAGAAAATCGCTACAAATGAAAATAGATTTTGAAGCAATAGAGTAGTAATTTCAATAATGATATGCTTTGCATGTCCCAGTGATGTAAATAATGCAGAGTATGAAATTATAGAGACTTTATTCCAGCTTCATAATCCATTATTCCAGCTTCACAATCTCTTGTTCTTCCCCATGAGGGGAATTTACAAGAAATAATTAATCTAATTTTCTAGGTTATACATGAAGGGTGTATGTGATATGCAATCGATAGGGAATTTGCTTGTTTAAAATCTGTTCAGAAATTAATACAAGAAAATAAACATTTTCTTTTGTGATTTAGTTTGCACCATTTTTAATGGTATTGTTTTTATCGTAAACATATTAAACTGCGTCTGAAAAACTTATTAAGTTATGCAAAAAATCATTCGCCATCGTGATAAGTTTAGCGATCGCAATATCATGCAAAAAGCTCGCCAATTACTGCTCGCTCCCCTAGCTATTACCTTAGGCAGTTTTGCTATTCAGTCTGCGCCAGCCCAAGCAAGTACGCTTACCTTTAAACCAACAACTTACAATCTATATAATCTATTGGATAGCTCGTTAGATTATGGTCAATTCTTCCCAGGAGTAATTACCAGCTATCCTAATAATGGTCCTCAAGAATATCTAAAAATTGAGGTTAATCCCTTAATCGATCAAGGTACTCCTAGCGAAACTTTGGATGCACCCTATGGGCTAACAAAATTCTTTGGTTCGGTTTACTTGCACGATGTTTTTATTCCCGATCCTAATAATCCTGGCAAGTATACTTATCAGTCTTCAACGGGTAGTACAGATCCCAATTATTTTCCTTTCCTTAAGCAAAACTATCCAGAACTACCACCTGGATATTTAACTCTAGCAGGAAGTGGTCCCAATAAATTGTTTGGTACTGAATTAGCTAATGTTACAGAGGAAGTCATTGATGGTGTAATACACGTAACAAATTTAGGGACTATCGATATTATTGGAGGGGAAGGCCTGTTTGAAGGAGCGACTGGTAAGCTTACTTATGTGGAACATGGTATTAGTGGTCTTCCTTATATAGGAAATACCACAATCCAGGGAACTATTGATATTCCCCGTGATGTACCTGAACCTAGTACTATAGCCGGTGTACTTCTGAGCGGAGTTGGTTTGGCTAGTTTTAAAGTCGGTAGAAGAAAGAAAGAACTTACGAAAAAAAAGGACGAACTTGCCGCAAACAGCTAAGCTGAATAACAGATGAGGGTAAGAAGCATCTTGAGTTGCTTCGGAAGTTGCAAACATTAATTGCATTGAGATGAGATGCGCGGGGTAAAAGTTGTGCATCTCATCTGTATTTTGTCATGGTTTGTTACCACAGAAGCTGACTTCATAATCCTTGACAAACAGCCTCTGAATCTGCGGTTCTTTTTGATGAGAACTTACGCAGTCTCAAGTCAAACTTGCTAGGAGTTCTAGTACAACACCATTAGTCCAGCCAAAGCCGATTTCGTTTGAACTGTAACCAAAGCAGATTTCGTCAGAAACGTTGGCAGAACAACGTTCTACATCGTATTTTTCCACTAAGATACCCCGACGCTCAAATTCCTTAACTACCATAGCTAGGAACTTACGCGCAATGCGATCGCCTTCTTGATGATAGCCATAACGGTGCAATCCTTGAACGGCAATTAATGTCAAAGGTGCCCAACCAAAAGGTGCATCCCACTGATTACCTGTGACACGGCTACTCGTAAATATTCCGCCTGGTGCTTCAAATATAGAGAGATTTTCTGCAACTCGTTTGGCTTGGGTTTCGGAAGCGACTCCTACCCAGAGGGGATAGAAGGTAGTAGCAAATTCGTACTGGCGGCGTGTCTCAGTTTGGAAATGATAGTCAAGATATAACCCCTGTTTTTCATCCCAAAGAAATTGATCGATGCGATCGCGTCTTTCATCTGCGCGATCGCGCCATTGCTGCGCTAGTTCTTCGTTACCTAAAATATCGTTAATCTGTGCCAAATCTTGTTCCATTTGATAAAGCAAACTGTTGAGGCACACAGGCGCATAATGGATAATATCGATACTAAAAGGGCCAAAGCGATTGCTGATATCAAAGCCGGATTCGCGCATTGTGCGATCGCCTTTGTAAAATAGATTGCTTAGTTCATCATTTTCTTTGTCGTAGTAAAGACTGACATCATAATCTTCAATCTCAAATCTTTGGTAATATTCCTTAACACGGTCGTAGTGGCTTTTTCCCTCTTCATCCCGTTCAGAAAATACAACTTCTGGCGCAGGGCCTTCACCCAAAGCATAATATCGAGATAAACCTGTTGCGGGGTTGAGATGGGGCGGAACTACCCAGTAATAGTAAAACTGTTCTAACAATGGTAAAGCTGACCTCAACCACTCTTCATCCTTGGTATGTTGGAATAACGCTAAAACCATCAGGCTGAGAACTGGGGGTTGCGATCGCGACAGCATATAAGTACGGTTGGAATTGAGGATTGTGCCGTAATGCTGCACTTGGTAAAGTAGCTGATCGACTTGACTTTGCGCTAAATCCAATTCTCCGTCGCGCAACAACCCCAGCAAAATAAAGTAGCTATCCCAGCCATACATTTCGTTAAAGCGTCCACCAGGGACAACGTAAGGGCCTGGTAGGTAAAGCAATCCATGTTCTTTGATGGCTTCGGCTTCCGGGGGTAGAGTGCGAATTTCAATTTGGCGGATGTCTTCTTGAGAAAGCGATCGCTCTAATACAGACTGAACATTGGGACAATCTTCTCTGGGGGAAATGTAGATAATCCAGGGAGTTCCAGGTTTGTGTTCTAGCTTGGTATCTTTGGCAGATTGGAGTAAATGTGCGTGCGATCGTGTTAAGGTTTTCCAAGTTTTTTTGATGTAGGTTCGCAGGTTGTTAATTTTTGCGGTGGTGAAGGGAGTTTGGGTGGAAGTTTGAGGAGTCATAAGCAATTAATGGAAAAGTTTTTTCTCACGCAGAGGAGGACACTTCCGTGGACGGGTTTCCCGGCTTGAGGAAAGTGTCCGTAGCGCAGAGACGCAGAGAGGAATGCAAGAGTAATCCTGTTTCTCCCTTCGGGTTCGCAGTTCCTACAACGGAGGGAACCTCCGCAACGGACTGCTCACTGTGTCTCTGTGGTTTTTTATTCACTCACCAATAAAGCAACTGGAAAATGAGCAAGGGTTGCACCAATAGATAATGTTCCTGTAGCCTCTAAGGATTGCTGAGTTATGGCATTTTTCCAGGTTGAGGAAGTACCTTTAGGTAATTGGATGCAGGTATCTTGCCAAACCGACTCGCCTAAAGGATATTCTCCAGGCTGAATTAGGCGAGTGAACAAGCGCGGGGCGATCGCGATCGCTGTTTGATTTCCCTGTTGTCTTGCAAAGGCGATGATATTATCGGCGTGGGTTCCCTGAATTTCTAATGGCAGATATTCACCGTCTTGGAATAATTGCAGATAATCTATCCTAGCTTTGAGGGCTTGCACTGTTAAAAATAATTTGATTCTGCCATCATTTTTCTGAGTGAGTAACTCTTGAATTAAGCCGAGAATATCTGACTTTATTTGCTGTTTTATCGTACTTAAATAACTACGTCGCTGCTCAAAATCTACAGGGCGGCGGTTATCTGGATCGACTAAACTTAATTCCCAAAGTTCGGTTCCTTGGTAAAAGTCTGGTACACCCGGAGCAGCAATTTTTAATAGAGTTTGAGAAAGGGAATTGAAGATGCCATATTCTGCAATTCGCTGTTGAAAATTGCGAAAATCTGCCAAAAATTCTTGAGAAATTGATGGATCTAGTACCTTCTCTACAAAAGAGGTACAAGCCTCTTCATATTCGCTATCAGGACGCAACCATGCTGTGTGCACTTTCGCTTCGCGAATGGATTTAATAATATATTCCTTCACCCTTTCCACAAACGATGATTGTTCGTGTTCAGCAAAAGGAAACGCCCCCACTAGGGTTTGATAGAGAAAATATTCATCATTGCGATCGGGCATAGATGATCTGTGGCGCTGACTTTTTAGCCCTTGATTTAGGTTACTCCAAGTATTAACTTGTTGCTCCCACTCATCCGGAATTTCTGACAGCACATTTAACCTCGCCCGCACATCTTCACCGCGCTTGGTGTCGTGGGTGGCGGTGGTGTTCATTGTATGCGGCCAGTTGGCTTGGTGCTTTTGGTTAAAGGTGTGAAAGTCAGTTAGAGAAATACCAAAATGACTGGGATTTCCGCCTACTTCATTCAGCGACAGCAACCGATTATAAGCATATAAGGTGGTGTCTTCTACGCCTTTCGCCATCAGCGGCCCGGTATATTGCTGCATCCGCATGACAAAATATAGCCATTGTTCCCGTTCTGTTTGCGTCAATGAGTCATCAAACTCTAGCAGCATCAGCTTTTCAATAAAATCCATCTCGTGCTGCAATAGCGGTGCTTGTTCCTTGGCTTGGCGAATTACTTCCTCAATGTAGACGCGATCGCTATCATGAATACCATCGGGAGTAATGTAGGTGCGATAAATCGGGAATAGGGTGAGAACTTCTGCGATCGCTCGTTTTAATCCATTAACTGTAAAGTCATTACCATAGCGATATTTGCTGGAAATATTCTTTAACAGAATAGCGAGATTATCAACATCACCTGCTAAGTTTTTTTCCAAAATCAGGTGCTTATTACTCTTGACAAGAGATGCATAATCTACTCTCGCACCAATGAAGCTATGGTAGATTTTCTCAAACTGCGACTGATTTTCTGATTGGCAGAATACACCATTGACATAATTTAAAAAGTCGTATCCAGATGTACCTTCAATTCTCCAATTTTCTGGTAAATCTTCAGTAAGTTCCAAGATTTTTTCGACTGTGATGTAAACATCACCCATTTTTTCTTGGAGTCGTTCTAGATACTGTGTTGGATTATAAAGTCCATCAATATGATCGATGCGTAAACCAGTAAACTTACCTTCTTCTACTAGCTTTTGAATCAAGCTATGAGTATTATTAAATACTCGCAGTTCTTCAACTTTTACAGAAATGAGTTCGTTGACAGTAAAGAAGCGGCGATAGTTCATTTCTTCCGCGCCAACTTTCCAAAAAGCAAGGCGATAAAATTGGTCTTTTAATAAATCATCTAGTAAGTTAAAGCTTTCTGAATTACCCGCTTCTCCGTTGAAGGTTTTGAGGTTCTCATCAATGAAATCGCGGATATCATCATTACTATTGTAAAGTTCCCAAACCAAGCCTTTGATAAAAGCGATTTGGTCTTGTCGCTGTTTACCAGCCACTTCTGAGGGCACATTTTTGAGAATGTAGAGAATACCCAATAGCTTGATGAAATCGGGATGATTGCGTCCGAGAGTGCGGGTAAGTTTGCCGAGATTATAAGTGAGGAATTTGGTGTAAGACTCTAACCGCAGGGGTAATTTTAAACTGTAATAATTGACAGTTAAACCGTTTTGTTCATATTGCAGTTGGATGTCTCCTTTTTCTAGAGAAACACCGTAAAAGTCTCCTAGTAGGGGAGCGAGAATTCGTTCTTGGCGATCGCCAAACGGAGCATTCCAACTCAAATCAAAGTAGTCTGTGTAGCTAGAATCGGGGCCGTGTTCTAACACGTCCATTAAGTATGGGTTTTCGCTACTATAAGCCATGTGGTTGGGTACAATATCTTGTAACCAGCCGATACCAAGGGTTTGAAGTTCGCTGACTAAGGCTTCAAAGGACTCGGTAGTACCTAGTTCGGGATTGAGTTGAGCAGCATCTACTACATCGTAACCATGCGTACTACCGGAGCGTGATTTGAAGATGGGGGAGGCGTATAAATCGGAAATGCCTAAATCTGCGAGGTAAGATGCGATCGCTTTGGCGTTGTCAAAGTTAAATTGGGATGTAAATTGTATTCTATAAGTAGCTTTGGGAATTCGCATAGGATTGTTGTGTTGACTGGGAAATGAGGGGAATATTTTTCTTTGCGCCTTTGCGCGAAACTTCTTTGCCATTTTTTACAAACCGCAGAGACGCAGAGGGCACAGAGGAAAGAGTAATTAATTGAGTTCGTACAGCACCAAACTGGTTGGTTGCAGTGTGATTTCTTGTCCTACGGAGAGATGTTCAGGTGCTTGTGAACCGAGGCCATTCCATGATGTATCTGCTGAGTCTAATTTTTTGTGAGCAGTGCTTTCAATTGGTAAGGTTACTGTTATTGGCGATTGATTGAAATTCAGTGCAAATATCACTTCACTTGATTCACTCCAACGCCGCACGATGACTAATTGTTTGTCTTCGTCGCTAGTTGCTTCGATGCAGTTGCGATCTTGCTTCAGCAATGCGGGATGTGCTTTGCGCCAATCTATTAACTGGCGATACCAATCTAGTAAAACTTTGTGTTGGCCTTCGTTGCGTAATTGCCAGTTGAGTTTACAACGCAAAAAGGTTTCTGCTGATTCTGGATCTGGTGGATCTTCGTCATAGTGAAAGGCTTCAAATTCTTGTTTGCGTCCGGCGCGTACTGCTTGAATTAAATCGGGGTCGGAGTGACTGACAAAGTACATAAAGGGTGCAGTTTCGCCGTATTCTTCACCCATGAATAATAGAGGTAAGTAGGGTGATAGCAAAACAGCCCCAGCAGCTAATTTCAATCCTTCAAAGGATACACGATTCCAAAGGCGATCGCCTTTCATTTGATTGCCGATTTGGTCGTGATTCTGAATGCAGACTGAAAATTGCGAAGGTGGGCGATCACGGCAAGATATACCATGAAATCGTTTACGATGAGGTGCATACTGCCAATCGTAGACAAAGGTATCTTGATAAGCTTTGGCTAGTTGGGCGCATTGTCCAAAGTCTTGATAATATCCTTGGCGATCGCCTGTTAACAATGCGTGCAATGCGTGGTGAAAGTCATCACTCCATTGGGCATCAAGTCCATAGCCACCTAATTCTGCTGGACGAATGATTTGGGGATTATTCAAGTCGCTTTCGGCAATTAAGTAGCGTTTGCGTCCTCCATTCTGGGAAAAGCTATGAACTGCTTCGGCTAATTCCCACAGGAAATGCTTTGCGCCTAAATCGTATATTGCCTGAATTGCATCGAGGCGTAATGCATCAATATGGAAATCTCCCAACCAATACAGGGCATTCTGAATAAAATAGTGACGCACACCTTGACTGTGGGCATCATCAAAATTCATGGCGTTGCCCCAAGGGGTCTTATAGGTTTTAGTAAAATAGGGTGCAAACTGACCCATATAGTTACCTTCTGGGCCAAAGTGGTTATAAACCACATCCAGCACTACAGCAATACCGTGTTGGTGACAAGCATTTACCAACTGCTTTAAATCGGCGGGAGTACCATAGGAATTTTGTATTGCAAAGGGGTAAACGCCATCATAGCCCCAGTTGCGGTATGCCAGAGAGGGTTCGATATGGGTGTCGCCAGGGAACTGGGCGATGGGCATGAGTTCAATGGCATTAATTCCCAGTTCTTTTAAATCTGCTAGGCGGGGAATGATGGCGGTGAAGGTGCCTTCGGGTGTAAATGTGCCAACGTGGAGTTCATAGAAAATCATCGATTCCAATGGCACGCCAGTCCAGTTGTCATCTGTCCACTCAAACTGATGATCGACAACTTGCGACGGCCCGTGAACTCCTTGGGGTTGATAGTATGATGCAGGATCGGCAAAAGCGTTTTCGCCATCCAAAACATAGCGATAAAGTGTGCCTGGATAGACATCATTCACTTTCGTCTGCCAATATCCCTCTGCCTGTGGTTTCAGGGGAATTACTTGCTCCTGTGGTGCCAAAATTTGCACTGCCACGCTGTTTAATGTTGGCGACCAAACTGTAAATTCACACTCTCCGTTACCCAAGTAGTTAGCACCAGTTCTCACGCAGTATCCTCCCATTAGATGTCGCGCCAGATAGCATCATGTAGCGTTTAGCCAACATTTTTCTAGCACCCACAGGTGGATTTTTTTTAGCGAAAAAGCTTGTCTATTCACCTATATAGAGAAGATTTGGCGAAAAAACTCTATCGAATTGAGTAATTTTGCTAGTGCTTTAGTAAGCTTCAAAACTCAATTGCTTATCTCAGTAAATACACTACTTAATTATCTACATCGCAGTTATTATCGACACAGAATGATGATTGATAGGTGCTAGAACGCTTGCCAAAGATGGTATAGCGATTATCGCGGATTTGTTCGTAAAAGCGATCGCCTGCCCATTTCACCCCAGGTAATGCTCGATAAGCATCAACAAATATGCTTCCTAGCGGCAATAACCGCCCAATTTCTTCAGCTGCGTTACTGCCTTGCCAACGTCTTTCGGGGGCATTTGCATCAATTAAAATCATCCCCTGTTCGCAATCTTGGGGAGTAATCCCAAATTTGACTAGTGTTTGTTCATCTTGCATAGGGCTGTAGCGAAACAGCTTTCCTTGGTCTAAGCTCTCTAATAATTGCACCAAAGTAACGCAGAGATTGCAATTGCCATCGTAAATTACGTAGTAATTCATTTGCTTTGCTTATGCCCTCAGGCAGAGATATAGTTTCTATGAGATTATAGATTTCTGTATGTAAACTTAACTTACCTGTACTCCAAAAGAGTAGCTAGGGTATTTAAGAATGCAAGTATACCCTTACACCTGAATCTGAAAGCTTGCTGGGGTGCGAACAATGGCAGAAGAGAAAATCTTAACTGTTGATTTTACTCAAAGAGATGCTTGTTCAGAAATTTTACCGCGATCGCCCCTGCTTTCGAGTTACGATTCCAACTGGAATGGTGTTCGCCTAGATCATCATCAACAGCCTGGTTATGAAACTCCCGAACACTACTGCCAACAGCATATTGTTACTATTAGCTTAGACCAAAGCGTTCACAAAACAGAACGGGTTTTTAATGGCAGGCTTCAGAATGAGCACATCCACTATGGAGATGTGGTAATACTTCCGGCAAATACCAATCACTTATCACGTTGGCAATTAGAAGCA
This sequence comes from Aulosira sp. ZfuVER01, assembly GCA_034530615.2. GTDB lineage: Bacteria > Cyanobacteriota > Cyanobacteriia > Cyanobacteriales > Nostocaceae > Aulosira. Next base: position 43,510 of record JAVRCV020000059.1, on the reverse strand, counting down.
GAATTTTTAGTTATCAGTTTAGAACCAGCTTTGTTTAGTCATGCCACGTTTGAAGCAGGAGATCTACAACGATTCGAGATTGTACCGCGCTTTGCATCACCAGACCCCTTAATTCAACAGATTGGGCTGGCACTTCAGTCAGAACTCAAATCAGATGGTATGGGTAGTCGGATTTACGTAGAATCTCTCACAACTACGCTCTGCATCCACCTACTTAAACATTATTCTGTATCTAATGGCATAAGTATGACCTACTCTCAAGAGCAGGGACTTTCTCAACTGAAGTTACGAAAAGCGATTTCCTATATTCAAGAAAACCTGGAGCAAGATTTAACCTTAGCTGAGATTTCTGCTGTGGTGGGAATGAGTATGTATCATTTTTCCCGACTATTTAAACAGTCAACGGGTTTTGCTCCTCATCAATACGTGATGAGTTGCAGAATTGAAAAAGCAAAAAAGCTTTTAACTCGCACCGAACAAACTATAGATCAAATCTGTCAGCAAGTCGGTTTTCAGAATCAAAGTCACTTCACAAATGTCTTCCGTAAATTGATGGGTACAACGCCCAGAGTCTACAGAGAAAAGGTAAAAATTTAGTACAGAAAGGCTGAAGTATAAAGTCTAAATTATGAAATGAATAAATCCATATAGTAAGCTTTTCAGCGATTTGTAATGACTGCTAGAATTTCCGAGAATCCAATCAAAATAGAAAGATTTATTGTTGAAATCGTCAATATGATTAAAAAATCAATTCAAATCTTAGGAAAGAAGACTATTTACCTCTTTGTGTTTTATTGTCTATGTGATTCAACAATCATTTTTAACCATAGAGAAAACAAGTAACATTCATGGAGTCGTGATGAGATACAAACTTTTAGGTAAAAGCGGGTTGAGAGTTTCAGAACTCTGCTTGGGAACAATGACCTTTGGTGAAGATTGGGGTTGGGGTGCTTCCCAAGATGAAAGTCGAAGGATTTTTGATACTTTTGTGGAAGCAGGTGGCAATTTCATCGACACCGCTAACGGTTATACAGATGGTACGAGCGAAAAAATTGTTGGTGAGTTAATTGCTCAAGACCGAGAACGTTTTGTTGTTGCTACTAAATATTCGTTCCCTTTGCGGATGAACGACAACAAGAACGATCCTAACGGTAGCGGTAATCATCGCAAGAATTTAATTCAGTCTTTGGAAGGCAGTTTGAAACGGCTGAATACTGACTACATTGATGTATTTTGGTTGCACGCTTGGGATTTTACAACACCTGTAGAGGAAGTGATGCGATCGCTTGATGATATGGTTCGTCAAGGTAAGATTCTCTACGTTGGCATTTCTGACGCACCTGCTTGGATTATCTCTCAAGCTAACACGATCGCTCACTATCAAGGCTGGACGCCATTTGTCGCTTTGCAAGTAGAATACAGTTTGATTCAACGCACGCCAGAACGGGATTTACTCCCAATGGCCAAAGCTTTAGATTTGGCTGTAACACCTTGGTCGCCTTTAGGCGGTGGTGTACTCACAGGTAAGTATAACAAGCCGCCGCAAGCAGGGGATGAACAAGGACGATTAGCAAATCCTGCAACTGGAAGTATTTCCGAACGCAGTTTAGCGATCGCAGATGTTGTCAGTCAAGTTGCGGCGGAAATTGGACACACACCTTCACAGGTAGCAATAGCTTGGTTACACGCTCAAAGTGGTGTAGTTATCCCGATTATCGGCGCACGGAAGCTCAGTCAGTTTCAAGATAACTTAGCAGCTTTAGATGTCACTTTATCACCAGAACATCTGCAACGCCTCAATGAAGTCAGTCAAATTGATCTGGGTTTTCCCCATGATTTCTTGCAGAATGATACAATCCGCGATCGCCTTTTTGGTGGCACATTTAGTGCCCTAGATAACCATCGAGCCTGAGTGAGCTAATTTGCTCATGAAGAAGATAATAACTGATGAATTTCTAAATTCCCTCTGTCTCTAGGAAGTTCCAAAAACTCAAGCACTATTTGTAGAGTTATTGTGAAGATATTCCAAGCAGATACAACACATGAGCGACAATAAACTTGCATCCCGTCTTTATCCCACCCGCATTGATATTCCTGCCGAAGCGCGATCGCAAATTGTGGTAATTCTCAACCAAACTTTGGCAGCTACTCTGGACTTGAAAACCCAAGTAAAACAAGCCCATTGGAATGTTAAAGGCACTGATTTTTATCAGTTGCATGAATTGTTCGATGAACTGGCTGGCGAACTGGAAGAGTACGTTGATATGTTTGCCGAACGTGTCACAGCTTTGGGTGGCTACGCCGTCGGAACAGCTCGCGCCGCAGCTAGCAATTCAATTTTGCCAGAATACCCCTTTGATATTTTAGATGGCAAAGACCATGTAACCGCTTTAGCAGATCGCTTCGCACCTTATGCTAAACATGTGCGAGAAGCGATCGCCAAAACCAATGATTTAGGCGATCTTGATACTGCTGACCTGTATACTGAAGTTTCTCGCACCATTGATAAACGTCTTTGGTTCTTAGAAGCTCATCTGCAAGTAGCTGAAATCAAAGGTGAGAATGGCGCATCTGCTGTGAAAGCAACTAAACAGCCAGCTGCTGTCAAGTAAGAACTTTTGAGCCTTCCACTTCTAGTGGTTCATGTCATGAGTTATCTGAAGTGAATAAGTTCGTAGTCAAGGCTTGAGTCTGGATTCTGACTACGAACTCATGAAAATTAATGACATCGACCACTAGCAGCCCTATCTAATTTGTTAAAACTTCGGAGGTAGGGCTTTAACTGAGTATGATGAATTTTTCATAAATGATTTAGGATTGCGATAGTAGTAACTTTTTGGTAAGTACGTCACTTTTAAGTGCGTACTTTTCATTTTGTATTTAGATACATTACTATTTAAATAGTTCAAAAAATAAATCTAATACCAAGTTGCGTTCAATGAAAAAAATCCAACACACAAAGAACATAGAGCAATTCAGGCACAGAGAAAATTAGCTGTTTGAATGCAACTTAAGTAGCAGTAATCAGTAAAACTAAATATTTAATTTCAACTTTTAGGCAATCAAACATGAAAATTAGGATTGCTTAAATGTACATTACTCAATTTGTAAATTCAAAAAATCGACTATCCACGAGGTAGATTTATGTCTCAAAATACCAAGAATTTTGTAATTCATAATAGCAACTTACGCGGTCATACTAAAATTAGTTGGCTCAACAGCTACCACACATTTTCCTTTGGTAGTTTTTACGATCCCAACTTTATGGGATTTCGCTCTCTAAGAGTAATCAACGATGATACGGTTGTTCCTGGTGCTGGCTTTGGAACCCACGGACATCGAGATATGGAAATCCTCACTTATGTCTTATCAGGCGCTTTAGAGCATAAAGATAGCTTAGGAACAGGTTCGGTGATTCGTCCTGGTGACGCACAAATTATGAGTGCTGGTACTGGTATTACTCACAGTGAATATAATCATTCGCGAACTGAGCCGGTTCACTTTCTGCAAATCTGGATGTTGCCCAATCAGCTAGGTTTAACGCCAAGGTACGACCAAAAAAACTTTCCCGTAGAAGAGAAGCGGGGAAAACTACGCTTAATTGCTGCTAAAGATGGGCGTGATGGCGCTGTGGTAGTTCATCAAGATCTCGATCTATACGCATCTATTCTGGAAAAGGGTGATGTTGTTAATTATCACATCAAGAGCGATCGCCATGCCTGGTTACACGTCGCCCAAGGTGTAGCCACTCTCAATGGCGAGGAACTCAAAACAGGCGATGGCGTACAAGTTAGTGGCGAAGAGAAACTCGAAATCAGCACCAAGGCTAGTGCAGAAATCCTGCTTTTCGATTTGGCTTAATCCCAAGTTTGCATACTACAGGGTAGTACAGTTCGGGTTGACTGCGTTTTAGAAGACAATATGCTCGTTTAAATAGCTCTGTGAATGATTCACAGAGCTATTTTTTTAGTTTAAAAATGAACTTGCTTTAAGATATAAGCAGTTTTGTTTCAGAATATAAAAGAAATATTAAGTTGATCCCTTTATCTATCTGGAGTAAGAAGTAATTTGTTTACAAATTTTAGAAATTAGAGTATAGGAGACAAGATACATATCATAAAAATGACTTATTTTACAGAGAAACATAAATCGTTACAAAAAAATCAGCAATTTTGGCACACAGAATTAGTTAAATATGGCGTTGAATACCATCAAGCCGCTAAAGTCGCTAAAATTCTAGCCGAAAAAAAAACGGATGAGCTTTTGACTGACGAAGAAATCCGGCTGACCAAACAAGTATGTGAAGCTTGGTTAAGACAGCGCGATCGCTTGGCTTCCATCTCCAAAGCGCTTGAGCCATAATTCGGCTGAAAGACTTATTGGGCTGGTGCTTTCAGCTTAATTTAACTGAGCGCGTAAAGCTTCCCATCATAGCCCGTAGTATAGATTACCCCTGAGGCGATCGCTAGTTCAGAGTACAATGAAGTTCCTATTTCCCACTTCCATAGTTGTCGTCCTGTTTGAGTGTCTACTGCATAGATATGACCCCTAAAGGTTCCTAAGTAAACAATTCCGTCAGCAATAGTCGGAGGTGTTTGTATCTTAGTATCCGTTGTAAACTGCCACTTCTCTTCCCCAGTTGTGCAGGAAAGTGCGTAGAGTGTATGAGTATTTTCGCCGATAGTATAAACTGTGTCATCAAAAATCGCTGGAGTAGGAAGCAACCAGGTTTTTTCTGGACTAAAGTTCCACTTCACCTCTCCAGTACTTATATCAGCTGCATAGAAATTTTTCTGTCCATTGCACATGTAAACTGTTCCATCAGAAATAGCTGATAAGATATCATCGTTCTGTTGAGTCTTAAACTGCCAAGCAACTTCTCCTGTAGCGAGAGAAAGCGCCTCTACTTGATAATTGCGTACTAAAACGATTCCATCATCTATTAAAGGGCAAGCGCCACGCCTGAATACATTTTGGCTAGACCACTTTAGTTGTCCATTCCGACACGACAGGGCAGAGAGATTGTCTGATCCGCCTTTGTTTCTGCTGTAAACATAGATTGTGCCATTAACAACAGCAGCAGACGAAGCGCTTCTGAGTTTGATTGACCACTGCTCTTGTCCAGTCGTTGCAGAAAGTGCATACAAAGAATCACTTCCAATGTAAACCATGCCATCAGCAATAGCAGCAGAAGAATGGATTCCAGAAGTTGCTTTAAACTGCCATATTTGTTTTCCAACCTCAGCATCTATAGCATAAAGATGAGAGTTACTGCCGCCAACATAAACTATTCCATTTGCAACAATAGGGGGAGATGATAAATATGTATCCAGCGATAATTTCCACTTCAAGCCAACAACTTGATGAACGCCTCTAGTAATGTAAACACCTGTTTGCTGTGGATTAGCACGATACATAGCTCCATCTGAGTTAATTGGCGGCTCTGGTACAGGCTCTATAGGAATTAATGCAGATGAAACGATTTGGTTAATCAGTGCTGTTTTAGTATCAATGGCGTATAGACAGCCATCTTCACTGCCAAAATAAACCATTCCAGCAGCAACAGCAGGAGATGAAAACCCTGCACCTCTTGTTGTGAACTTCCACAGTTGCTGGCCTGTAGTGCTGGATAAGGCATAAAGATTTCCATCTTCACTGCTGAAATAAACTATTCCCTCAGCGATACTAGGGGAAGTGATGTTGCGATCGCCACGATAAAAATTCCACTGTAATTGCCCTGTTTCTTTGTTGAGAGCTAAAAGATATCCATCTCTAGTGCTAACGTAAACCATGTCATCAGTGACTAACGGACTTGTGGAGATATAACTGTTTGTTTGGAATTCCCACATAACTTTTCCGTTGGCACTCTGTAAAGCAACAACTGAACTTTTCGTATGGAAATAGTAAGACGGACAGCTAACATAAACTATTCCATTAACAACCACTGGAGCCAAAAAACTGTGATTGTGTTTGTTAAACTGCCACCGTACCGCAGATGAAGCACTATCCAGTGCCCAGAAACTACCAAATGCGAAAATGTAGACTGTGCCATCAGCAACAGCAAGAGAACTAACTCCATTGGGTTTTTCAAATTGCCATATTACTTGCTGGGTAGCAATATCCACAGCCTGGAGATAACCGTACACATCCATAGTAGGTGTGGAAGGATGCTCGGTTTTTGGCCAGTGCGTTTCTGTAAAGTTACTAGCTATATAAACAACACCATCTGCGACAACAGGCGATGATTCCACTGCGCCTGGTGTGGTAAATGTCCATTTAGCTCTACCTGTTTTCAGGTCTATTCCATACAACTGATTATTGTTACTGATGTAGCCAATATTATCAACTATTGTTGGTGGAAAGCGCCGATAAAGGGCTGTTTCAAACCATTTCGCTACTTCTGATGTTTGACAATTCCACTTTGCTTTTCTAGTTCGGGTATCTATTGCATAGAAAGTACCTTTGTCGTTGATAACGTAAACTACTTGATTAATAACGACAGGAGAAACTCGTATTCTGATTTCTATATTAAACTTCCACGTTAATCCATCGGGGTAATAAACTCCGCTATTGTTATATAAGCCTATACGCTGTTCTTCGATAGATGGCATAGTATTTCTCATTTCCAAAGATTTTTTACGATAAAAAATGGAACTTATTGTAGAAACAATGAAAACTACTTTAGACTTAAAGAACTTTAGAGTTTCGACAAATAAGCCGGAAATCAATAAAGCAAAACACAAAAAGTGTTTCTTCATATAAACACAACTTTCTCAAGAAAGAGGTTTTTCTGACTCAGTAAGTAACTAAGCAAAATTAATTACAGTCATTGCGAAGCGAAGCAATCCCAGCCCTTGCGATTGCTTCATTTCGCTTCGCTCCATTCGCAATGACATTGTGTAATTCATTATGTTTAACTACTTATGCTAAATAAATTTCCATAGTAAGTGCTTTGTATCAAAAATATAAAAAAATTGATTTTTTATTACTTAGCTAATATGTAGCAATCCGACATGATTCTCAGAAATCACTCATAGACGCACGGAAAAGGGAATGGAGAAATTGAAGTATACGGAATTTGTTCAAAAATCAAATAGGAGTCCTATATATGAAGTATGTATTTAGTATTCCAGAGCAAATTTTGCCATTCTATAGAGGTAGATATAGCAAGCTACCTTATATCTGCCTCATCTTGGATTAGTCATCAAAGGATAACTATCTTAGCTTTAGCACTTTTATTAAGTAATGTTATTGGAGATACATGATAAACAAATAGCTTTTTGAATAATTTTCTCTCCAAATGCTCTCTGCCGGGGGATTTTATATTTATTTACTAGAGTAGTTAAGTGTAAAAAATAAAATTTTAACAGTATATAAGTAGAATAATAAATTACATTTATTACTAGCAATATCTTCAGAAGCGATCGCCTGTTAGCAAGAATCGAACATTTTTCGCAAGAATTGAAAAGACAGCAGCCTAATTATATTTGTAAACTAGATTTTATATCTCACCTTTTGGTAGATTAGCGTAAGTTATCAAGGGAGTATATTTGAGATGGTATATCAGATAATTTCTCATCAAGCTTCATGCTAAATCAGTAAATTAAATTTCAATCAGCTTTAATTTTTTTAGGTTCTCTGCATACCATGACATCCCCTGAACATCAAACTGATTTTGAAGAACGGGTTCCAGAGCCGTCATTTGAGCCACCTCCACAAAAATGGCGGTGGCTGCGGTTAGTGTTAGCTGCACTATTATTGCTTGGTGGTGGTACAGCTATAGTTTGGCGTTTGGTAACTCCTCAACATCAAGCTGCTGCACCAAATAATGCTCCACCAGGGGTAAGAGTCAAGGTAGCACCTGTACAAACAGGCACAATTGAGGAGAGTTCAGATTTTATTGCTAACCTAGAATCCCGGCGTTCAGTTAGGTTGCAACCGCGAATTCAAGGACAAGTCACGCAGATATTTGTGCGATCGGGAGATAAAGTGGCTCAGGGAACGCCAATTATTCAAGTAGATCCAAGACAGCAGCAAGCAGCAGTTAGTGGGTTAAATGCCGGTTCACAAGCAGCCAGAGCGCAGCTACAAAATGCCCTCGCCACACTCAAATCCTTACAAGCCGATCGCTTATCAAATGTTGCTGATGTGCGATTGAACCAGCAAGATTATGACAGGTACACTAATCTGGCTGAACAAGGCGCAGTTTCCCGACAGACTAAGGAGCAGTACGCCAATCGTCTCGCCACAGCCAAAGCGCAACTTGCTGCCATAGATTCCAAAATTCAAGCACAGCAAGCAACCATAACCCAGGCAGAAAAAGCTTTGCAGCAAGCAGAAGCAAATACCAATCAACAAGTAGTTGAGCTTCAGTACTACAAAATTACTGCTCCTTTTGCTGGGACAGTTGGTGAAATTCCCGTAAAAGTCGGTGATTTTGTGAATACTTCCACACAGTTAGCTACAATCACTCAAAATCAACCTTTGGAAGTCAACATCTCTGTCCCGCTTGAGCGTGGTTCTCAATTGCGTCAAGGATTACCAGTAGAAGTCATGGATGCTCAAGGGCAACCTCTAGGTAAAAGTAAAATATTCTTTATTTCGCCAAATATCGGTAATGGTACTCAATCAATCCTAGTCAAAGCACTATTGAATAACTCACAAGGTAAATTGCGGGCAGATCAATTAGTGCGGGCTAGAGTGATTTGGAATCGGAAATCTGGAGTTTTAATTCCCACAACAGCAGTATCTCGTGTAGCGGGTGAAACATTTGCTTATGTAGCGCAAACAGAAAATACTCCACAAGGTAATTCCCAATTAGTAGCTCGGCAACAACAGGTGAAATTAGGCAATATCCAAGGCAATAATTACCAAGTTCTGGAAGGATTGCAGCCAGAAGAAAAAATTATCGTCTCAGGGTTACTGAATCTGAGAGATGGTGTTCCTGTGATTCCAGAGTAGAGACTGGAGGCTAGAAGGGGACAAGGGAAGACCAGGAGGAGCCACTGCGTTGCGGAGGTTCCCTCCGTTGTAGCAAGTGGCGTTGACAAGGGGGAATGCCCCATTGCCCTATTTTTCTCATGCCTCAATGCCCCATGCCCCATGCCCAATACCCAATACTTAAGCAACGATTTATATGTTTGTTGACTTCTTTATCAGGCGACCTGTATTTACCAGTGTCTGCTCCATCATCATCCTTTTGGTAGGAGCAATCAGCATCCCCACGCTGCCCACAGCCCGCTATCCAGAAATTAGCCCAACGCAAATTAACGTGACTGCTAATTATGTGGGTGCAAGTGCTGAAGTTGTCGAAAATACCGTCACGACTGTTTTAGAGCGCCAAATTAACGGGGTTGAGGGCATTAAATACATGACCTCAAACAGTAGTAACAACGGTACTAGTACAATTACTGTTACATTTGATGCCGAGCGCAATAAAGATATTGCGGCGGTAGATATACAAAATCGAGTTTCTGTTGCACAACCGTTGTTACCAGACGCCGTACAGCGAACTGGAGTTACTGTTAGCAAACAATCTAACAACATCCTCTTAGCGATGGGGTTGTATGCCGAGAAACAGGCTTTTGACAACGTATTTTTAAGCAACTACGCCGATTTATATTTAGTAGATGCCCTCAAAAGAATCAAAGGTGTGAGTGAGGCGCGGATTTTTGGCGAACGCCGCTACGCTATGCGTCTGTGGCTCGATCCTAACCGTCTTGCTAGCCGCAATCTCACCGCCCAAGATGTAATTGATGCACTCAACGAGCAAAACTTGCAGGTAGGTGCAGGGCAAATTGGACAGCAACCTACAGATAAGGATCAGATTTATCAAATAGACTTGAGAGCTGTTAGTAGGCTGACAGAGGTCTCAGAATTTGACAATATAGTTCTGAAAACTGCTGCTGATGGCTCGCTGATTACACTCAAAGATGTAGGTAGAGCGGAACTAGGAGCAGAAAACTATAACTCGTTTCTGCGATTTCGAGGTAACGAAGGTGTTGGTATAGGGATATTTCCGACTCCAGGGAGTAACGCCTTGGATGTGGCGAAGGCGGTGAAAGCAGAAATGGTGAAACTTGCACAAAGCTTTCCGCCAGGGATGAAATATCAAGTAGCTTTTGATACCACATCTTTCGTGGAAGCCTCTCTATCAGAAGTTGTGAAGACGCTGATAGAAGCGATCGCACTTGTGGTTTTGGTGATTTTCCTGTTCTTGCAAGACTGGCGCACAACGTTGATTCCAGTGATTGTAATTCCCCTAGCGTTGGTTGGTACATTCGCCTTTATCAAAGCATTTGGGTTTTCGATCAACACATTAACGATGTTTGGTATCACCTTGGCTACAGGGTTAGTCGTGGATGACGCCATCATCGTTGTGGAGAACATTGCCCGCTTGATTGAGGATGAGGGGATGCCACCACGCCAAGCAGCCTCCGAATCCATGCGCGAGTTGTTCGGGGCGGTACTTGCCACTTCTTTGGTATTAATGGCTGTATTTGTTCCTGTAGCATTCTTTCCTGGCTCCACAGGGCAGATTTACAAACAATTCGCGCTGACGATCGCCTTTTCGATTGCCATTTCCACCTTTTTAGCTCTAACTCTCACGCCTTCCCTCTCCGCCTTACTGCTACGTCGCGGACAAAGACCTCGTGGTTGGTTAGGCAAGATTTTCGGGGTAGTCAATAGATTTATCGATTGGATACGCAGAGGGTACGAGCGATCGCTGTTTCGTTTAAACCGCTTTGCTGCGATCGTTGTCTTGCTATTTGTTCTGTCCTTAGGGTTGACAGCCTGGGTGTATACCCGCGTACCTACCGCCTTTCTTCCAGAAGAAGACCAAGGCTATTTCATCACGATTATCCAAGGGCCAGAAGGTGTTTCGCTCAACTACACCAGCAACGTCATGGCTCAGGTAGAAAAAGAAATCCTGAAAATACCGGAAGTAGTTGGTACTTTCGCTATTGGTGGCTTTGGTTTCAGTGGTAATACTGCTAACAGTGGTGCAATTTTTACTACCCTCAAACCTTGGAATGAGCGCACTGGTGAGGAGCAATCAGCACAAGCCATTATGAATAAACTCCGGGGAGTGCTATCGGCAATTCCCGAAGCAAGAATTTTACCAGTTAACCCCCCAGCGATTCAAGGTTTAGGTAGTTTTGGTGGCTTTCAATTTGAGCTACAAGATAGAGCCGGTAACAATGGCTTGGGTACAATGACGCAAGTTATGGGTCAGTTACTCCAACGCGGTAATCAAACACCAGGATTGCAAGCTGTGTTTAGCACATTTAGTGCGAATACACCGCAGATGGTAATTGAAGTAGACCGCAGCAAAGCCAAAGCCCTGCAAGTGAAAGTCAACGACATCTTTAATACCTTACAAAGTTATTTGGGTTCGCGGTATGTCAACGACTTTAATTTGTTACAGCGGACTTACCGAGTTTACGTACAAGCAGATGCAAAATTCCGCTCTAACCCTGAAGATATTGGTAAGTTGTATGTGCGCTCTGCTACCAATCAGATGATACCTCTCAGTAACTTAGTGAAAGTTACTCCCACTACAGGAGCGCAAACCATTACTCACTACAACTTGTTCCGTTCGATTGAAATTAACGGTTCCGCTGCACCTGGTTTCAGTTCTGGACAAGCAACCAAGGCAATGGAGCAATTGGCGAAAGAGGTGTTGCCCGCAAGTATGGGTTATGAATGGTCAGGGATTACAGCTGAAGAACAACAATCTGGAGGTTTAGCACCCTTAATTTTTGGATTGGGATTGGTCTTCGTGTTTTTGGTACTGGCTGCACAGTATGAGAACTATGTCGATCCACTGATTATTATGTTTGCCGTTCCCCTAGCTATCTTAGGGGCATTATCGGCTCAGTCATTGCGAGGTCTAGCCAACGATGTTTTCTGCCAGGTTGGTCTGGTAATGTTGATTGGTTTGGCTAGTAAAAATGCCATTTTAATTGTGGAATTTGCTAACCAACTGCGAGAACGCGGTGTTCCTCTAGTCAAAGCAGCAATTCAAGCTTCTGAGGAACGCTTACGCCCGATTCTCATGACTTCCTTGTCGTTCATCTTGGGTATTTTTCCCTTAGTCGAAGCTGAAGGTGCAGGTGCAGCTAGCAGACAATCTCTAGGTACAGCTGTAGCTGGTGGGATGATTGTTTCTACTTTATTGAGTCTGTTTGTCGTGCCGATTTTATATATCGTAGTCAGCAGAATCCGCGATCGCTTTCGTCCTCATCGTCAGCCACCGCTACTCCCAGAACCTACCCATGATGGTAAGGTTCCCCAATCAACTCGTTTTTAACTATTAAAAAACCATGCCTACAAGGGGCATGGTTTTTTAATATGGGGAATTTTCCCCATACCTTAATACGATTCATTTAATAAAGATTGTCGGGAATACCTACAATCTTTTAATTTATACAATCATCTTATCAGTGTTCTTTAGGACGTATTTGTATTGCCCTATAACCGAACTGGGCTATTAGGCACATTTGTCAAGTAATTGTTATGGTAAATTTAGCGGACATGATATAAGATTGTCCGACACAGGGTGTTTGCGTCACCGAAACAGTGCCGAGCAAATTTAGTTATGAGGTTTTACCCGTTACTCAGAACTTTCTACTCAGCACTACTGTGATGTGTTTACTTCAAACTTTAAATTAGTAGAATTTTGCTGACCAGCCTATTTTTTGGCTTCTGCTTTACTATACGCAGGCTGAGTATAAATCTTTGACAAAGAGAAACAAATGCTACTGCAATAGTTGAGAGCTAGGCTTTTAATCAAACATTATCTTAAAAAAATCTAAATTATGTTAAGTATCTCTGTGAATCTGGGTTTACCGCGTGTGCCTAGCTTGGTTACTGCTTTACCCGGGCCTCGCGCTCAAGCAATTATAGAACGCGATCGCGCTGTAACTTCTCCTTCCTACACTAGAGATTATCCCTTGGTAGTAGCTAGGGGTGAAGGCTGTATGATAGAAGACGTTGACGGCAATGTTTTCTTGGATATGACAGCAGGCATTGCTGTTACCAACACCGGACACGCGCACCCGGAAGTTGTCGCCGCAATTCAAGCCCAGTCAGCACAGCTGCTACACATGTCGGGGACTGATTTTTATTATGAACCGATGGTAGAACTGGCAGAAAAGTTGGCAGTTCGCGCTCCTTTTCCTCAAGGTGGAAGGGTATTTTTCACTAACTCCGGAGCAGAGTCTAACGAAGGGGCAATTAAACTAGCGCGATATTACACCAAGCGATCGCAAATCGTCGCCTTTTTAGGTGCATTCCACGGACGCACTTATGGGGCAATGTCTTTGACTGGTTCCAAAGCAGTGCAGCGAGCTAATTTTGGGCCTTTTGTACCCGGGGTAACTCATATTCCCTATGGCACTCACGCAAGCTTGGATTACTTAGAAAAACAGCTATTCCCGACAATTTTACCGCCTGATGAGGTAGCAGCAATTGTAGTTGAACCAATCCAAGGTGAGGGAGGCTATATCGTCCCAGAAGAAGGTTTTTTACAACGGATTCGGGATATATGCGATCGCTACGGCATCTTGATGGTAGTGGATGAAGTGCAATCTGGGATGGGGCGTACTGGTCGCTTATTTGCGATCGAGCATTGGGGCGTGATGCCGGATATTATTACCACAGCCAAAGGTATTGCCAGTGGTTTACCTTTGGGTGCAATTCTTTCTCGACCAGAGTTAATGACTTGGCCTCCTGGTGCCCACGCCACTACATTTGGGGGAAATCCAGTAGCTTGTGTTGCTGGTATTGCCACACTCCGGCTGTTGGAGGGTGGTTTGATGACCAACGCCTTACAAATGGGAGAGTTATTACAAGCTGGTTTAACCCAATTGCATCAAAGATTTTCTCAGCTATCATCACCACGAGGTAAAGGTTTAATGGTAGCAGTTGACTTATTGGATGAAGAAGGTAAACTCGATCGTCAAATGCGCGATCGCATAATTCAAGAAGCCTTCTTACGCGGTTTGTTATTGCTTGGTTGTGGTAAAGCCGCAATCCGTTTTTGTCCGCCTTTAATTATTGATAGCAACCAAATTCAGATTGCCCTAGATATTCTCGCGGATATTTTAGCTACTTAAGGCAGATGGCAGAAGGCAGAGGGGGGACAAGGAGGACAAGGAGGACAAGGGAGGTAGAGGAGTGTGGGAAGTGTGGGAAGTGTGGGAAGTGTGGGTAGTTTTCTTCCCCATCTCCTCATCTTCCCCCTCTCCCCCATCTCTTCCCCATGCCCTATGCCCCATGCCCCATGCCCAATAACCAATGACAAATAATTATGAAACCCGAAATTGCTGTTCATCTTTACTCATTACTATGGCAAGAATATAGTGCCAGAGTACATTATGCCCGTACCTACCAGGAAATGATTACTGCTGCGGGTGGGACTGTTGCCAACGACCACATTGCTTTGCGTTCTTTGCGTCTATCGCTAGATAGCCCAAAAGGTCAAATCAACTTGGGAATTAACTACCTTGAACAAGTTGCCAATGCTTTGGGTTACGTCGCTGCTGGGGAATATGTTTTTCCGGAAACTCATTTATATGCTCGTCATTATAGCCACCCTCAACAAGCAGAATTTGATTTACCCAAGCTGTTTATTAGCGAGTTGATTGTTGATGAATTACCTGACAGAATTGCCCAACTTATACATAAAACAGTATCTGCACTCCAGTACGAACTCATCTCTCCTGCTGATTCTCTTGCAGAAGATGGGAACGTAGAAAGCATTGCTCAAAAACTCCAGAAAGTTTTTACCCGTCCTTGGCAAACTCCCCAACGTTCTGTTGTGGAAGAAGTTAACAAGGTGACACAGTATGGTGCTTGGGTATTGCTACATGGTTATGCTGTGAACCACTTTACAGGCTATATCAACCGCCAAAACACCTCAAAATACCCCGATATTGACACCACAGTTAGCGGTTTAGTTAACCTGGGTGTACCGATGAAAGCAGAGATAGAAGGTGATGTTACTTGCGGTTTGCGTCAAACTGCAACTCAAGCAGTCACAGAAATGGTAACTGTATTAGACGATCGCAGTGGTGCAGAAATTCAGATTCCCTGGACTTATGCCTATTATGAAATTGCCCAACGCTATCCTGTAGAAATAGAACCGGGAAAACATACACTTTTTGATGCTTTTTTGGGCAAGAATGCCAAGCAATTATTTGAAATGACACGTATTGGGAGTCAGTAATTATATCTGTTTAGTGAAACAGTGTAGACATCGCATTTTCAGCCGATGTAATCAAATTGCAGGGTGATGCGATGTCTACGAAAAGCCGCTTCGCGTCTACGCACTTTTGCTCTCGATGTCTGAGCGATCGCTTTTAATAATTTTGTGTTAAAAATGACAACCAAAGGCAATTGGGATAAGCAACAGATACCTCGAAGTCGTGTTGATTGGCTTCAACATCGTGTTGATTATCTTCAAAATCGTTTTGATTGGCTTCAAAATCGTTTTGATTGGCTTCAAAATCGTTTTGATTGTCTTCAATATCGTTTTATTGGCTTTAAAATCGTTTTGATTGGCTTCAAAATCGTTTTGATTGTCTTCAATATCGTTTTGATTGGCTTCAAAGTCATGTTGAGGTTTTTCAAACTCGATCGCGGTGCGATCGAGTACACAGGTGTGATGTCTGGCGACAACAAGCGTAGCTACTGCCGAATTGATGCTGCCTTAAAATTGCATTTGGGATTGGATTGAGTTTGAATGAAAAATAGCGCCGCTAACCGCCCACATGAATACCTGGACGGCGTTCAGGATCTGGCTCTGCTTTACGCAGTACTTCACGAGTTACTACAGGAATATCGCCTTCACCAAACAAGATAAAACGCAGCAAGTATTGTATCGGGTTGCCCTCTACCCAGCCAAAGTAAATGTGTGGAATCTTATCTGTTTGATCGCGAATATACAGAAGTAAAGCGGCGATAGCATTGGGTACTGCTGCACTCTCAGCTCGCAAAATGCGGTAATCCCCAACTTGCACTCCTTCAACTTTAATCACATCTGTAAATTCTGAAGCATCCGCTACCATAACCTCTAAAAACAGAATGGGGTCGGTGGCTGGAATATGGTTATCTTCTCGCACTTCTTTTTCTTTGAGAAAATACTCTTGCTCATCACCCTCATTTAATCGATTAGCAATCAGTCTTATCTCACCCCGACTCTGTTCAGCAATTAATTGACGCGCTTTTTCGTCAATTTCAATTCGCTCTGCTCGCAGCTCGGTTGAACGCCATACGCGAGAAACTAATGAGGTGATAATAATTGCGCCAATGAAAAATCCTGCAATCCTAATCCCCTCAGGTCGCTCAATTATATTGATAATAGTAGTATATAAAAACACTAGTGTAATTAGACCAAAGCCAAGTTCTCCTCGCTTACTTCTTTGACGATGAACAGATAAAGTTACAGCAACCGCAGCTGAAGTCATTAGCACAAGTACGCCTGTTGCATAAGCCCCACCTTGAGCTTCCACATTAGCTTTAAAGACAATAGTGACAACAAAAGCAACAGTGATAAACACTAACACTAAGGGTCGTGCTGCTCTTGTCCAACTTGGTGCCATGCCATAACGTGGTAAGTAGCGGGGTACGATATTGAGCAACCCAGCCATTGCCGATGCGCCTGCAAACCACAAAATCGAGATAGTGCTAAGGTCGTAAATAGTACCAAAGCTATCGCCTAAATATTGATGTGCTAAATAGGCAAGTGCCCGTCCATTTGCTTTGCCTCCGGTTTGAAATTCTGCTGTGGGAATCAGTATAGTAGTTACTAAGCTGCTGGTGAGGAGAAAGAAGCTCATAATCCCAGCAGCAGTAGTTAACAGCTTGTGCGTATTCCGAATCCGCCCCTTAGGATGGTCGGAGATTTCGTTGTTGCCTTGTACTAGAGGCATAACAGTCACGCCAGTTTCAAAGCCCGATAATCCCAATGCCAGTTTTGGAAATACCAACATGGCTATGCCGATCATGATTAAAGGGTTAGAATGCTGTGTGAAAAGTGCAGTTTGCCAGTCACTAATCAAATATGGGCGGTTCAAAAGCTGATACAGACCAGCATTAATGACAATGAAGTTTAAAAATAGATAAACTCCAACCAGAAATACTGCTATCCCGATTGCTTCTCGGAAACCTCTCAGGAAGACTGCACCAAGCAATGTCACCAGCAATAGAGTAATAGCAATCTGTTGATGGTGGAATATACTTGGCATCAGCGGATTTTCGATGATGTGGGCAGTAGCGTCAGCAGCTGAGAGGGTAATAGTGATGATAAAATCTGTTGCCACAAAACCCAGTAGGCAAAGTACAAATAGCTTGCCTTGCCACCAAGGAAGCAAATGTTCAAGCATTGCTATTGAACCTTCGCCATGAGGACTTTTGCCAGCAACGCGCCGATAAATTGGCAATGCGCCAAACAATGTTAGCAGCGCTAGAATCAAAGTAGCTAGAGGAGAAAGATTGCCTGCTGCTAGTGCGGCAATTCCAGGTTGGTAGCCAAGTGTAGAGAAATAGTCTACACCAGTTAGACACATAACCTGCCACCAAGGATGTTTACGGTGCGATTCTGCCTTGTGGTATGGCCCTTCCTTCGGTTTTTGGTCTTCTTCAAGCAACCAGCGAATCACCTGCTTGCTGAACTTCTTTTGGTGAATATTAACCATCAAATACTGTTCCTGCTATGTAATATACTAGTGAATCTGTAATACATCTTTACCCTTTATCAATCCTTTCTAAGTAGTGGCTTGTTGATGAAAAATAACGCACCTACTTTGAGAGAGATTATTGAAATTATCTATGAAGCAATATTCTTATCGTAGATCTTAATAAAGATATCCTCGATTTACTCTGCCCTGCTATGCTTTTTGTCCAAAGTCTAATAAATTTATACTGTTAAGTAAGTTCAACATCTTAACAGTAATCAGTTAAGTAATGACAAATGAAGAACTTCAGCAAATATTGCAGAGCAACGCCAGAGCAATTCAAGGGATTTGAGATGCGATCGCTTTTTTCTCATCAAGGATAATGCGATTTTGCCTCAACTGGATTTGAGATACTGTCAGGCGATCGCAATGTTAACCTAATTTATGTAAGGACAAAATATTGCGAGAGACAACCCTTGGTAACTAGCATTGATATCGGTACGCTCATTACAAGAGATCCTAAATTGCGTGGCGGTCGTCCTATCATTGCGGGAACAGGTTCATCTGTAAGCAGAATTGCAGCTTTATACAAGCAAGGTTACAGTGCTGAAGAAATTGCTGCGGATAAACTTCACTTAACGCTAGTACAAATTTATGCAGCACTAACTTACTATCACGCTAACCGAGAAGAAATTGATACCGATTTGGCAGAAGAACAAGCAGCTTATGAGCAGTTAGCAGCACTCCACTACAGCCAGGTATCTTGTTGTTCATGAAGCGATCGCTTTTATCAACAAAAATGCGTAGGCGTAGCCCGTCGTAGACATCGCCCAAAGTTTCCTCAAAGACAACCTCGGAAAACCTTGATAACATGGAAAAAACAGTTCAATCGAACTACCAAGGTGATGAGCAGCATTAATATTTCCTTGCCCGAATCTATGAAAGCCTTTGTTGAGGAACAGGTGGCTCAAGGTGGCTATAGTTCTGTGAGCGAATACTTGCAAGATTTAATTAGTCAAGACCAAAAACGCAAAACTCAAGAACATATAGAAGAATTGTTAATTGCCGGGCTTGAAAGCAAAGAGGTAATAGAAGTTAATGATGAATGGTGGGAGCAAAAACGCACACACCTGATCAACCAGATCCATGAAGCTCAATAATGACAAAGCGGATAGTCATTACACCCAAAGCCAGTTTAGATATTGATACTTGTTTTGCTGATATTGCTCAAGAAAACCCCGACACAGCTCTTTTATTTTTTGACTCTGTGAGAGAAACTTTTGCACAGTTAGCAAAAATGTCTGGACTGGGTAGCCGTTATCCCCTAGAAAACCTTCGTTTACAAGGTTGACGTAAATGGGCTGTTAAAGGATTTAAAAGATATATAATTTTTTATTTTGAGCGTGATAAAAGCATTGAAATAGTGTGAATTCTCTATGCAGGGCAAGATATAGAAACAATTTTAGAACAGGAATGATATCGATCGGCGATCGCTTTTACCAACAACAGTGCGATCGCCTATGATGAGGCAAGCTAATCGCAGAAGGTCAATCAAGCAAGTAACCCCAATCGCTTACCGTTGTCGCGAGCAAGACGGATTAAATGTTGACGGGTGCTATGGTCAATATTGAGATGGTTGCAAAACTGAGTAATGATCTGAGCGTGCTGTGCAATCAATTTGCCACGTAATTGATTAAACTTTGGTTGACCTATATGAGTACGCACAAGAACAATAATTGGTGCAAACATAATATTTAGTCCTCTTTTGGGAGTTTAAAGTTTTACAACTGATTTACTTTTGATAATCTCAGTCTGCCTTGCTCGCTCCGTTGACACCAGTAAAGATAAAGGCGTTAAGGACTAACTTAATTTTTTTGTTTACACCCTTATCACCAATTAGTTTATGGACTATCGTGTCTTAAGATTGCACTTAGACAACGATCGTGTTAATCAGAACTATACAAACTGATGAAAATTCCCTATAACCTGTTGACTCAGGCTTAAGCTCTTGAGCCAACAAAACGTTAGTTTCCGGTTGGATATCACTTTTAAACCCAGATAAAGATATGGTTCAGCCACTCTCACCACCCCAAGAACCTTTTGATACAACTCCATCAGATAAAGGCAAACGCAAACTTTCTCCACGTTTGTTAATACCTGTAGGCTTATTACTCACAGGTATTGGTATCTTCAGCTCGTATTTAATTTCATCACGCTCTGAAGCTAATACACTACGAGTTAGCGGTCGCATTGAAGGTTATGAAACTGATATTGGCGCTAAAGTAGCCGGACGCATCGAGTCTGTAGCAGTGCGCGAAGGCGATGAAGTTAGTAAAGGACAACCGATTGTTAAGCTAGATGATGCGGAGATTCAAGCTCAACTTAAGGGAGCATCTGCTCGTGTAGATGCGATGCAAAAACAAGAAGAGCAAGCACGCTTACAAATTAATTTTCTCGAAAGCCAAATTCTAGAGAATCGCCTTACCTTGCAACAAGCTATGGGAGATGCTAAAGGTCGAATTTTCCAAGCTGAGTCATCGGTAGCTTCCAGTCAAGCCCAACTAAATCAAGCAATAGCCCAGGTAGAACAAGCCAAATCTGAATTGAGGCTAGCGCAAATGAATCGCGATCGCTACGCTAAATTGGTAAACCAAGGAGCTGTAACTAGGCAACAATTTGACCAAGCTCAAACAGCCTGGGAAAGTGCATTAGCTAACCTCAGATCTCGCCAAGCCGCAGTAGATTCTTTTCGTAAACTAGTCAATTCTGCTCAAGGCCAATTAACACAAGCTCAAAGTATAGGATTAAATCCCTCTATCCGTAGCACCCAACTATCAGGGTTAAACACGCAATTAGCGCAAACTCGCCTGAAATTAGCCGCAGCGCAAGCTGATGTTGCCAATGCTAAAGCCTCTTTGCAGGAAATGAAAGCTAAAATTTCCGACCTTAATGTAATTAGCCCAATTAACGGCGTAGTCGTCAGCCGGAGTGTAGAACCTGGTGCAGTTGTGACTACAGGCAAAACTCTGCTCACAGTAATCGATCCAAAAACAGTCTATCTACGTGCTTTTGTACCCCAAGGTAATATTGGTAAAGTTCGTGTCGGCCAAGAAGCTAAGATATTTCTAGATTCGGCACCCAAACAACCCCTGAGTGCCAAAGTTGCTGCTATTGATACCCAAGCATCCTTTACCCCTGAAAATATTTATTTCCAACAAGACCGAGTTAAACAAGTTTTTGGTGTCAAAATCACCATCGACAATCCCGCCGGATTAGCCAAGCCAGGAATGCCAGCAGATACCGATATTAATATTACACCAGAGGCGGAGAAGTGAGGGGAGTGGGGGAAGTGTGGGAAGTGTGGGGAGGGTGGGAAGAAATGACAAATGACCAATAACAAATGACCAATGACAAATTTTGTAATTCAAGTGGAGGGCTTAAACAAAAGATACGGTAAATTAGTTGCCGTAAAGGGAATTGATTTTGCTGTAAAGCAAGGAGAAATTTTTGGCTTAATCGGCCCTGATGGTGCGGGAAAAACTACGACATTCCACATTTTGGGTGGAGTGATGGAAGCATCGGGTGGGAATATCCAGATTTTAGGCAAACCTCCCCGTGATGCTCGTTTAGCTATTGGTTATCTGACACAGCAATTTTCTCTTTATCTTGACCTCAGCATTGATGAAAATCTCCGTTATAGTGCTGGCTTGCGTGAAGTTGCTGAGAAGGTTTTTTGGCAACGTCGCAATAAATACTTGCGTTTAATGAGTTTGGAGAAATTTGGCGATCGCTTGGCTGGTCGTCTCTCCGGTGGGATGAAGCAGAAGTTAGCTTTGTGCTGTGCGTTGATTTCCCAACCAGAAATTTTGTTGCTAGATGAACCGACGACAGGTGTTGACCCGGTATCGCGGCGGGAATTTTGGGATGTTCTGGCTGCAATCGCTGCTGAAGGTGTAACAGTAGTTGTAGCTACGCCTTATTTAGATGAAGCCGAAAGGTGCGATCGCATTGCTTTAATGTACGAGGGAGAAATTCAGCAAATTGGTACTCTTTCCCAATTACGCGAAAGTTTAGGTTTACAACGTTTAGAAGTTCGCACTGATCGCATTGAAGCAGCTGAACAAGCATTACATGAAGCAATCAATAACACACAAACATCAATTGTCGATGTCCAAACCTTTGGCGATCGATTAGATGTCTTGGTAAAAGATGCTGTAACAGCCACAGCAGCAGTTGAAAAAATTTTTGCCCAACAGCAACTACAACTCGACAACATTCAAACTTCGGACGCAACCCTAGAAAACGTTTTTGTTAGCCGCCTACGTGCATCTGGTAACGATCCAGAATTTATTTCTTTTCCTCGTTCCCAGCTGAATAATGGAGGTGTTAAAGGAGAGATTGCTATTGGAGCAAATCAACTAAAAAAAGTATTTGGCGACTTTCAAGCAGTTAAAAATGTAGATTTAGAAATTCGCTATGGCGAAATCTATGGGTTACTAGGAGCAAACGGAGCAGGAAAGACAACAATAATTAAGATGCTCTGCGGGTTGCTAGAAGCAACATCAGGAAAAATTTCCTTAGCTGGACAAACTCAAAATCTGCGTAGCAGTGCTTTGCGAAAACGCATTGGTTACATGAGTCAAAAATTCACCCTCTACGATGATTTAACTATTATCCAGAATCTAGAATTCTACTGTGGAGTTTACGGTGTACCAAGGCAATTACGCCACAGAAAAATTAACTGGGTACTAGCCACTTGTGGCTTAGTTGGTAAAGAAAATATGCTCACTGGACAACTACCAGGAGGATGGAAGCAGCGAGTAGCCTTTGGTGCTTCAGTAATGCATGAGCCAGAAATTTTATTTCTAGACGAACCGACATCAGGTGTAGACCCCTTAGCGCGTCGTCAATTTTGGCGATTAATTAATGAGTTTGCTAGATCGGGAACAGCAGTTTTAGTAACAACCCATTATTTAGAAGAAGCCGAACAGTGTAACCGGATGGGGTTTATGGTAGCAGGTGAGATGGTAGTTCAAGGTTCACCCAGTGAAATTAAAGCAGCTCAACCCGGTCAGTTAATAGAGATAATTACTGATAAAACACAAGATGCGTCTAATTTACTTAAAACACAGTTAGCGCCGTGGCGAGTGTCAATTTTTGGCGATCGCTTACACCTAGTTCTCGACCATCCAGACTCCGACATTCCGAATATTCGCACAATTCTCCAAACAAACAACATAAATCTTCATTCCCTGCGATCCATTCCCTTCTCACTCGAAGACGCCTTCATTGGCATAGTACAACGCACCGAAGAAGGAGGAGACACAGAGACGCGGGGACGCAGGGACGCGGGGACGTAGAAAAATAACTAATGACAAATGCCCAATGAAAAGAATCCTATCCCAATGTCGCAAAGAGTTAGCACAATTTCGGCGCGATCGCCTTTCCTTAGCGCTGGCATTTCTCTTGCCATTTATGACCTTAATTATTTTTGGTTTTGTGATTAGACTCGAATCTAAAAATATTCCTTTATTTATTCAAGATTTTGATAACAGTCCTCTCAGTCGTTCTTATATAGAGCGCTTATTTGCCACAAATCAATTTGAACCAATTCATAATTTTAGCTCGCAACTTTTTAATTTCAATAAAAATACACAATCTGATATCCAAAATCCTCAAAAAGTTATCGATAAAGGACTTGCAAAAGCTTCTGTAGTAATTCCACCAGACTTTAGCCGTCGAATCAAATCAGCATTACCTACTAACGTACAAGTTTTAGTAGATGGAACTGATGTTAATAATGCCCGAATTATTAAAAATAGTATTCAAGCAACTACAATATTTTTCTTAAGAGATTCAGGCTTACAATCCTCATTTAATAAAGTAATTGCTCATATTCGCCTCTGGTTCAACCCTGGCAGAAAAGAATCTCTCTATATAGTACCTGGTGTTTATGCAGTTATTCTCTGGATTTATCCCTCACTTTTAACAGCAGTCGCAATGGTACGCGAAAAAGAAAAAGGGACAATATTACAAGTTTACGCCTCGAGCCTCACTGCTGAAGAACTGCTATTAGGAAAAGGTTTAGCTTATCTCCTAATTGGAATTAGCGAAGCTTTATTAATTACGGTAATGAGTGCAATAATTTGGCAATTGAATTTTGTAGTAGAGCCAACAAGTTTATTACTAGGTACGTTAATATTTTTAATAGATAGCGTGATGTTTGGTTTATTAATTGGTGTACGTGTAGATAATCAAAATTCTGCCGTTCAGGCTGTTGCATTGCTAGGGTTTTTGACAGCTTTACTACTATCTGGATTTATTTATCCAATCAGTAACATCCCTTTTCCACTTTCCCTGGTTTCTGCTATTATTCCAGCACGTTATTATATTGAAATTACTCGTGATGCCTACGTGCGCGGTACTGGATGGCCAGGTGTATGGTTTTCAGTAATCATGTTAATTATCTTAGGATTATTACTATTTAATGTCGCACGTCGTATATTAAAGCGAATGCAACTTTCGGATTAGTACCCAGTGGGAAGAGTTTTTAAACGCAGAGGAACGCAGAGTCAGCGCAAAGTAACGCAGAGCAAATTCCCTAGGTGCGTTATGGCTATCTCTCATTCTTGCAAAAGCTCAAAATCCTTACATAACTAAAAAAGCAACACAAATGGCTCTGATGAACCCTCTGTGCCCCTCCGCGTGAACCTCTGTGCTCCTTTGCGTTTAAATAATGAAATTAACCTTTAGAAAGCTCACCTAACAATGAAATGGATTCAAACTTTATTTGATAGCCGATTCTGGAGTTTAGCAATTAAAGAATTTCGCCAAATCTTGCGAAGTCGAGAAACATTAGTATTATTGATAATCCCTCCAACAATCCAAATGCTACTTTATGGATTTGCTCTCAATCCAGATGTGCATTATCTCAAATTAGGAGTTGTTGATTATGCAAATACTTATGAAAGCCGAGAATTAGTTTCTCTTTTAACAGTAAACAAAGTCTTTACATTAGAAAAATATCTGTTTAATACTCAAGATTTAGGTGAACAGGTACGCCAAGGAAAAATCACAGCAGGTTTAATCATCCCACCTGATTTTAAACGTAATTTATCAGAAGATAAATCTGGTGAGGTTCAGATTTTAATTGACGCAGTAGATGCAAATACTGCTGGTATTGCGCAAGGTTATCTAAATCAGATGATCAATCAATTTAGCCGACGCTTGTCATCTAATCAAGCACCACCATTAATTAGCCCGCAAACAACTTTTCTTTATAATCCTGGATTGCGGAGTAGTTGGTTTTTCATTCCAGGGGTGTTGGGATTAGTTTTAACACTGATTAGTTCTTTAGTTTCTTCAGTAACAGTTGTGAGAGAAAAGGATACAGGAACTCTAGAACAACTGTTAATGACTCCAGCAGAAGCGTGGGAAATATTACTAGCTAAAATTGTGCCGCTATTTGTGTTGCTAATGGGCGATGTAATTTTGGCTTTAAGTATAGGAAGATTAGTTTTCAGCGTCCCTTTTCGCGGCAATGCTGCACTTTTTCTAGCCTTATCAGGACTTTATTTATTTGTCGGAATTGGCATTGGAATTATGCTGGCTACAGTTTGCCGCACTCAGCAGCAAGTTGTGCTGACATCATTTTTTATTAATTTACCGTTGATTCAGCTTTCCGGTGCTATTTCTCCCATTGAAAGTATGCCCATATTCTTTAAATATTTGTCCCTACTAGATCCCCTGCGCCATTATATAGAGATTGTGCGAGGCATACTGCTCAAAGGTGTAGGATTAGAAGTACTTTGGACTCATGCGATCGCACTTTTTCTCTTTGCTACAGTATTGCTATCTGTCAGCATCAACCAATTTCGCCGCCAATTGAGTTGACATGGCTTCAGCAACTACAACTTCGGCAAAGATAGCTTCGTCTCATAAAAATTCAGTCATCAATGGCGATTGCATCCCCAATAACATCGCGAGGGGAAAGGTTGCCTACTGGATATTACTGATGGACGATCGATGAACTTCACTAATTCTGAGGCGGTGGTAAGCGATCGCCAATTTTTTTTGATGAACCTTTCGCACGGCAGTGCCAGTCGCCAAAAGTATTGCGGAAACAGATCCCCGTGCTGCTTGGGAATTGAGAGACGGTGCAATTTTTGCCCTCCCGATAACTGCCCCTAATCTCATTGCAAATATAGCTGGTGAAGCTTGCTCGGATATCGTATACGGGTTGATCTGTATCCATGCCTAAATGCTCTCCCCCATGCCTGGTGTTAAATGTTAGGTCGGTTCCGTTGGCCGGACGAGAGTGTGGGGCTACCTGAAGAGTTAGATCGCTGATCAACCACAAAGCACTGCCGATACTACCAATGCGAGGACGTTCCCATTCTTGGTCACAAAGAAAATACATCTTTGCCTGTTCGACGCTAGGCGCTCCTTTTTTTGGTTCTACTGTCGATGGGCAAGTATGAGGTTTACGTGTTGTTCCATAGGAAAGAGTTTGAGCAGTTAGTACAGTAGGTGTTAAAACCGCAAGCAGTGTACAGCCTAAAATTCTAAGAGTAAACTTTAATTTCACGTTGATTCCTTTGTATTTGCCAAGATAAAAACTGCAAAGTAAAAATAATCTTAGCATTTGAAGCAAATATTAGAGTAATTACTGACTTCTCTTGCATAGCGGATTCTTCAACAATTTTTGAGAAGCTGACAGGGCTTTATTAGTGAACAATGGTATTTTTCTATACTTAATTTTCCGTGTTTTTTCTTGCCGTATAAGTCACTACGAATTAACTCAGACATATTAAGTCATAATCGCCCCACCCATCAATCGTTCATACCGATATTTCAATTCTTCCTTCATCAAATACCAACGCTCTAAAGTTGCATCCATCTCGATTACTTTCTCTGCTGCTTGTCGTGCTAACAGCAAAACTTCCTCATCTTCCACTAGACTTGCAAGCGTAAAATCAGGCACGCCAGATTGACGAGTACCCAGCACTTCCCCAGGCCCCCGAAAACGCATATCCATTTCTGATATAAAAAATCCATCCTGAGACTGTTCCATCACTCTCAGCCTTTGTTGCGCGTCGGGACTCCGAGAACTGCTCATCAACAAACAATAAGACTGCGCTGCACCACGTCCAACACGTCCTCGCAGTTGGTGCAGTTGTGATAAACCAAACCGTTCTGCATGTTCAATTAGCATCACCGTAGCATTAGGGACATCAACGCCGACCTCAACAACGGTGGTAGAAACTAAAATTTGGGTTTTGTTATCGCGGAATTGAGTAATTGCTTGGTCTTTCTCGGCGGAACTCATGCGACCATGAAGCAACCCGACTTGAAACTCAGGAAAAACACTTTCTTGTAGCTTTTGATGCTCGTCTACAGCAGAGCGCAAATCCAACTTTTCTGATTCTTCTACCAAGGGCAAAATCACATAAACTTGTCGTCCTTGGGCTATTTCTCGACGCATCAGGTCGTAAGCATGGGTGCGTTGCTGACCTGTGAGCATTGTTGTCTGTATCTTTTGCCGTCCTGGTGGTAACTCATCAATCTGACTCACATTCATATCCCCATGTATCGTCAGTGCCAATGTCCGGGGAATGGGAGTAGCTGTCATAGTTAATACATGAGGTTGCTCGCCTTTTTGCTGCAAACGCGCCCGTTGCTGTACCCCAAAGCGATGCTGTTCGTCAATTACCGCTAACCCCAGTTGCCGAAAGTTTACTGGATCTTGAATTAAGGCGTGAGTACCAACTAACAGCGGTAATTCTCCGGTTTCTAGCTGGGCGTGAATTTGTCGCCGTTTGACAGTTTTTGTCGAACCTGTCAGTAATTCTACTGGCAAATGCAGCAAGTTAAACCAACTTACCAGCTTGCGATAATGTTGTTCCGCCAACACTTCAGTCGGAGCCATCAGCGCGGCTTGGTAGCCAGATTGAATCGCCGCTAAAATAGCGACCACAGCCACCACTGTTTTACCCGAACCCACATCACCTTGTACTAAACGATTCATCGGTGTGGATTCTTGTAAGTCATTGAGAATATCGTTGATAACTCGTTGCTGTGCGCCAGTGAGTTGAAATGGCAATATTTCGTAGAATTTTTCTATTAGCTGACCTTGAGGAGCGAGGATAGCGCTAGTTTGGATTTGCCTTGCTTGATACTGTCGTTGCAGTAAACTTAGTTGCAAGTAGAAAAATTCGTCAAAAACCAAGCGACGACGAGCAACTTGCAGAGAGGCGCTATCTGGCGGAAAGTGAATATTAGCGATCGCATCTTTCAATTCCATCAAACCATACTTCTCCCGCAAACCTTTAGGTAAGGGGTCTTTGAGATTTGCCGCCGCAGGTAAAGCAGCTATCACAGCCTGTCGTACCATATTCGCTGCTACACCCTCAGTTAAAGCATAAATTGGCACAACCCGACCGATAGTTAAGGAATCAATCGTATCTCCGGGATTTGCCAACACTTCTAATTCAGGATTATCCAGCGTCAAGCCATATCTACTTTCCTTCACCAACCCGCAAGCCGCAATCACACTACCCACGGGGTAGCGGCGTTTTAAACTTTCTTGCCAAGCGCGACTAGTAAAGCGCGTACCAGCCGAAAAGCGACTAACTTTGATTTGCCCAGTATTATCCTTTAGTATCAGTTCTAAAATTGATAGCTTCTGATTTTTCGGACTATTAAAACAGTTGCACCGCTTCACTGTTGCGACTAGTGTCACCGTCTCACCCGCCTGCAACTCGCGGATATTTACCTGACGTGCATAGTCAATGTGGTCGCGGGGATAATAGAAAAGTAAGTCACGCACAGTATACAAACCCAGACGCGCCAAATTGTCAGCTTTTCTAATCCCGATTTCTGGTAAATCACTCAATTTTTGGTCAATTTTTGGCGCCAGCCTCCGACTCACCTCAGCAACAATTGGAGTTGTAGGATTTTGAATTTTGGATTGATAATTTCTTCCCTGCGCCTCTGCTACCCCGTTCTTCTGCGGCTGTTCTCCATCCTCTTGCTGTAGTTGATACAGATACCTGCGAGTATCTGCGACTAAATGTTGTCTATCTTCTAATCCCAAATCGGAATATTTAGCAAATTGCAGCGCTAATTCTTGCCAGCGACGACGTTCGCTGGAAGGCAAACCTATGGGGAATTTCCCAAAAGTCAGGCTGAGAAATTCACTAAAGCGGTATTGTCTACCCATCAAGTCTGTAAAACCTTGTTCTGCTTCTATTGCCAAGGCTTTCTGCAATCTTATCCAATCTGGTTTGTCATTGGTCATTGGTTATTGGGCATGGGGCATTGGGCATTGGTTATTCACAAAGAACAAATGACTATTTAATCATCATTCCAAATAGCACGCCATGCTGCTTCAGCTTCCGCAATTGAGCGTTCGCGCTGCTTTTTTTGATAGTCCTGTCCTAGTTTATTTAACTGAATTAAGATATTACGAATTTGTTTGCGTGCAGAAGAAAGTTTAGGATCGGCAAATTCAATTTCACTCAGCCTGAGGTTAATTGCCATCAGCCTTGTCAGTCCAGATTCCTCTGCATCCTGCTCATTTTCAATTTCAATTACCAAGTTTAATAGGTTAGGTGGCCCGGGTATAACTTCGCCAGATGCTTCTGATGCCGCCGCAGCGACTTCTAAAATCGGTTGTGGTAACTTTTTGGGTAAGATACTAATTTTTTGAAGCAAAACATTGGCATCATGGGAGGCTTTTTTGAGTGTATGTTGAATTAACTTCTCTAAGCTCTTTTGCCAAGCTGCCAATTCCATCGGGTTAGAAGGGTCAGTGAATTTGATCATTTGGGGAAATTTGAGCCAGTCGCTTGCGGCGGAGAGTTGCTTGGGCGGGTTCCCCGACTTGTGCAAACTTTCTGTTGGTGTTTCCCCCGTTGTGCCAACTACTGTACCAGAAAGATTTCCTTCCATAACAAGCTTTTCCAAACTGATTTTAGGTTGTGGATTTTTGTCATCATCCACATCTCCCTCATCATCTACATATCCCTCATCATCCACATCTGTTTCATCATCTAAATCTCCCTGATTACCCCCATCTTCTTCAGCTAAATCTACTACCTCATCACCTACATATTCCCCAGTTACCTCAGTAACCTCAGTTACCGCATCCTGATGTTCTTCATTATTAATAAAAGTAAGTAATTGTTCAGCTGCTTGTTGCCCTAACTTGCGGATGGTTTGTTGCAATTGTTGCCGCTGATTCAGTGACAACTTCAAGAATTTTTCGGGATAACCTTGGGTACACAAGTGGTAAGTTGCCAAAATTAACTGCTGGCGAACGGCTTGCCCTAAGATGCCTAAATAATTAGCATAAGCACTTTCAAGTTCTGCCGCGATCGCTTTTATCGCTTCTTTCAGCAGTGCAATATCTCGATCAATTCGCTCGATTGCTCTAGCCATATCTTTTCTTTATAGCTCATCTAAACCTAATATTGGTACAAATGTACGTATTTATTTTAAGATAAACATCCTGAGAATTTGATATTTTGCGCAAAGTATAGCAAATCCCGATTATGGGCTACGAGATCCCCGACTTCTTCGAGAAGTCGGGGATCTAACCACATGAAATTCTCAAAAATAAAATACAGGCCAGCATAGTTGCCTGACCTGTCTTTTAGCAAGTCATCTGTCATTTGTCCTGAGTCTCATGACAAATGACAAAGCGCAAAGTCTGAGCGGAGGTTGCCTCCGATCAGAACTTTGTAAGAATGACAAAATTACTTAGTGCCCATCTGTGCAGCAACTTCTTCAGCAAAGTTGCTTTCTTGCTTTTCAATGCCTTCACCTAGCACAAAGCGCACAAAGCGTTTAACTTTGATGTCTTGGCCTAGCTTAGACTTGACCTGCTTCACCAAATCTTCCACAGAAATACTCTGATCTCGAATGAAAGGCTGATCCAGCAAAGCCAATTCTTTCAGGCGTTTTTCAATCCGTCCCTGAACAATCTTTTCTTTGATGTTCTGTGGCTTGTTGGCTAAATCATCCCGCCCCATTTCAATTTCTGTTTCTTTGGCAGCAACTTCGGCGGGGATTTCATCAACGCTGACATACTCGACATTCGGGCAAGCAGCTACTTGCATAGCAGCGTTCCGTGCTAATGCTTGGAACTCGTCATTGCCAACGACAGCATCAGTTTCAGAGTCTACCTCAACCAACACACCAACTCGACCGCCAGTGTGGATGTAGCTGTCTACTATGCCTGATTTGCCTTCTGCTAGTGAAAAATTGACAAAGCGGCGTACCTGAATATTTTCACCCAAGGTAGCAATGATTTGCTTGATGGATTCATCTACAGTTACACTTGCATCTTCAATATAGGGTTGAGCCAATAAAGACTCAACACTATCAGCTGTGGCTGCTTGCTTTGCCAGATTCTTAACTAAAGCCTTGAAAGCCTCGTTACGGGCAACAAAATCGGTTTGGCAGTTGACTTCTATCAGTACACCCACCTGATGTCCAGGCTGAATATAGGTGTCTACTAGACCTTCTGCTGCAATGCGATCGCTTTTTTTACCCGCAGAAGCGATGCCCTTTTGCCGCAACCAATCTACGGCTTTATCGATGTCGCCATCAGTTTCTTTTAGCGCTTTTTTGCAGTCCATCATGCCAGCACCAGTTTTTTGGCGTAGCTCTTGGACTAGTTTTGCAGATATTTCCGCCATGTTGCCTCAATTCCTACTTGACCTCGAATTGTAATCGCTCACGGGTGTTGAGTATTTCTATCTTACTCAGGGCTGGGGAAGAAAAACGATGAAGTCTGAAGTGTGAAATAATTTAGCTCCACACTTCATCCTGATTATCGATTATTCTTCTTCGTCTTCGTCGCCAGAAGCATATGAGCCAGTCAGCTCAGTTTCTTCATCCTCGTAATCGTCCTCAGCACCTTCGTAATAATCTTCATAGTCGTCTTCCACATCCAACTGACCATGACGACCTTCATAAATCGCATCCGCTAATTTGCCGACGATCAGCTTAATTGACCTGATAGCGTCATCATTGGCTGGGATGGGAATATCTACTACATCGGGGTCACAGTTTGTATCTAACATCGATACAATCGGAATTCCCAGTTTTTGGCATTCTTGAACTGCGTTATACTCCCGCCGTTGGTCTACAATCACCACCACATCGGGAACTTTGCGCATGGTTTTAATGCCGCCCAAATATTTCTGAAGCTTCGCCATCTCCCGGCGTAACATTGAGGCTTCTTTTTTCGGCAACAAGTCCAAGGCTCCGTTTTCTTCCCGACGTTCCAAATCTTTCAGGCGGTCTACCCTGGTTTTGATAGTTGCCCAGTTGGTCAGCATTCCACCTAACCAACGTTGGTTAATGTAGTGGGAACCGCAACGACTAGCTTCTTGAGCAATAATACCCGCCGCTTGTCGCTTGGTGCCGACAAACAGGAATTTTTTTCCTTGTTCGGCTTGTGTACGCATATAAGTATATGCATCTTCCATCAACTGGGCAGTTTGCACCAAGTCGATGATGTGTACACCATTGCGGGAAGTATAAATGTAAGGAGACATTTTTGGGTTCCAACGCCGGGTCTGATGCCCAAAGTGAACCCCTGACTCCATCATCTGAGCCAATGAAACGACTGGCATATATTTTTAACTCCGATTCGGGTTAAACCTCCACCCAGGTGTATTTCCCAGCAAGGAAACACCCGAATTCCTGGATGTGCGAGATTAATGAACCATACTAGGGTAGCACATTTGGAATCATGGGTATGGGCAGCGTTGACAAATGCCCAATTATCCAATTTTTATGAATGCTGTATTTGAGCGTAGGCTTCGTAAACACCTTTGACGTTGTACCAATTGAGGAAAACACGGGCGACTTCTAAAGCTAATTGAGGTTTACCTAAATTAATTAGCCACTGTAAAAATGGTGCCATTGTTCGTTCATTAAGTGTGCCATTTAGTGACAGCAAACCCCAAAGCAAACGATGTAACCAAGTCATTTGAATCATCATCCGCACTTCCCACGTTGGGTGCTTTTGATAAAACAAAACTCCCATACGCCCACGTTGAATTTCTTTGTCAATCAAGTTAGGAATTTGCTCTAATTTAAATGCTGGATGCCAATGATAGCCGACGGCTGCTGGACATTTAATCAGTTGTAAACCAAGATTTTTCAGTCTTACACCAAGTTCTAAATCTTCCCATCCGTAGAGTTGAAAGCTAGTGTCAAACAGTCCTGCTTTCTCTAGCCAATGTTTAGGAATTGCTACATTACCTGTCGCAAAAAAAGCTGCGGAAAAATCTGTTACTTTATAAGGTTCAGCGGTGGGATTATCGAAATTACAAGTATTAATGACTGCACCATAGGTAAAAAAGCGATCGCTCCCCAATCTCTCCTGTCCCTGCATTAGTGCATCAGCATGAGCCTGCAAGAAGTTTGACAGCACCACTAAATCGCTATCAATAAAGATAATTGTGTCTCCCAGTGCTTGTTCTACTCCTAAATTCCGCGCCGCCGCCGGGCCATTGTGGTCTTGCTCAAAGCATCGCACATGGGGAAACTCTTCTTTATGTGCTGCTAACCATTCTAAGGTGCCATCAGTAGAACCATCATCTACTAAAACGATTTCGTAACCTGCGATTGAAGTTGACTCAGCAAAATCCTGCACTTCCAAAGCGCGGAGGCACTTTTCTAAAATTGGTTGGCGATTATAAGTCGGTATCACAACGCTGAAAAACACAGTCTCACCCACAACATTATTACCCATCTCCAGAATAGGACAAGCGTGACACTAGCACTGTTCCTGGTCACGTAAACCCCAAATTGACCAATGATACCAAATTAATTAGAAAGTAGTCGAAGTTTGGGATTTTGAACAACAGATAAACATCGGTATTCATCTGTGGTTAATTGTCATCTAATTGGCTGTAGACTGAAGTTTATTAGTTAAGAAAACTTCTCCTTCAGGTTACATAACATTTTATATTATTCTAATAGATATATCCTTTTTTAGATTTTTTAAGCAAGAGATAACTTATCATTAATTATTTAAATTTATGATTCATTCACTCAATAGTGGCATAAATCGATAATTTAAATATGATGCTTGATTAAAAAATATTTACCTATCAACATTTTTTCTGTAATCGCAAAGGAAAACTCAAACCAATGTTAATCTTTATAAATGCCAAATAACTAATTATTTTAAATTTCTACCGTTAATTCTGGATTAAAGTAATTATTTATTTCATCTGGATAACAACGGGGATTGCAAATAACACGAGTTAAACCAATTTGATAATCTAAATGATTATGGATGTGTCCATGAATCCATAATAATGCACCAGATTCAGAGACTAAATTATCAAAAATTGAAGTATAGGCAGAACTTAAAATGTCTTCTTTATATTCTAAAAGTAAAGATTTTGGGCTGGGAGCATGGTGAGTGATAATTACAATTTTTCCAGATAAGTTACATAACGTATTTTTTAACCAATCAACTGACTTTTTGCAAATTATCGCTGCATCAATAGTTCTCAACTTTGAATATTGAGGGCTTAATCTAATTTTTTTATAATCATTCATTCCTTGACTAACTTCATAACCAGCCATATGTGGATCGCCAAAAAGTTTAAAATCAGTCCATAAAGTACAACCTAAAAAGGTTGCATCTTCAATGGTAAGTAAATTATTTTCTAAAACATGAACATTAGTTCCTAATGCATAATCTTTCAGCTTTTCAATAAGCCTTAGGTAAGCACACCCATAATATTCGTGATTACCTAAAATATAAATAACGGGTTTATTAGGAATGTTTTGAATTGCCCATTTAATTCCTTTTTCTTTTATATGAATATCTTCTGCCAAAACAACAATATCAGCATTTGCCTCAGGAATATTAAATGGTTGAAATTCAAGATTTAAATCACTTAAAATTTGAATTTTCATACTAATTAAATAATAAAAAATCAATTATAAATAAGCTGAGTGTTATAGAAATATCGCAAAATTTACAGTAATTATTGGGTATAATGACCTTGCTTGTATTATATTTACAAAAATTTTTCTAACAAGTGTTGAAGACTTATTTGCCAGACTAATCTTTTACAAAAGCTCTATTAAATACATCTGTCCTGTTTACATAGTGTCTTTGTCAGGGAAAGGATAGGGTAGTAACCAATAAGAACGCAGGAGAGCTATCTAAATATTGATATCAGTGTTGGTAAAATTGACTAATGATGGCAGGGTTTAAGATAACTTTATTTCTAGATAAAATATATGTGTATAATAATGACTCATTGTTCGTTTTCCTAAGTGGAGAAACTAATGGGTCGCGCCAAAAAGGTTGTCCTGGCATATTCTGGGGGAGTGGATACCTCGGTTTGCATTCCTTACCTCAAAGAAGAGTGGGGTGTGGAAGAGGTAATTACCCTAGCAGCAGATTTAGGTCAAGGAGATGAATTAGAGCCAGTTCGAGAGAAAGCTTTAAAATCGGGTGCAAGTGAATCTCTGGTGGCGGATGTTAAAGACAGCTTCGTTAAAGATTACGCCTTTGCAGCGATTCAAGCTAACGCCCTCTATGAAAATCGTTATCCTCTGGGAACTGCACTTGCCCGTCCATTAATTGCGAAAATATTAGTAGAAACAGCCCAAAAATATGGTGCGGATGCGATCGCTCATGGTTGCACTGGTAAAGGTAACGATCAGGTGCGCTTTGATGTCTCCTGTGCCGCCCTCAATCCTAATCTGAAGATACTTGCACCAGCAAGAGAATGGGGAATGAGTCGTGAAGAAACCATCGCCTATGGTGAACGCTATGGTATTCCCGCCCCAGTAAAAAAATCTTCTCCTTACAGTATTGATAAGAATTTACTCGGTCGCAGTATTGAAGCTGGTGTACTGGAAGATCCAGCATTTGAACCACCAGAAGAAATTTATGAGATGACTAAAGCGATCGCTGATACCCCTAATGAGCCAGAATACATCGAAATTGGTTTCCAAAACGGTATTCCTACAACCCTGAATGGCGTAGCGAAAACCTCAGTTAATCTGATTGAACAACTCAATCAGCTAGCAGGAAATCATGGCATTGGGCGGATTGATATGATCGAAAACCGCTTAGTAGGTATTAAATCACGAGAAATCTACGAATCTCCGGCGATGGTGGTGTTAATCCAAGCACACCGAGATTTAGAAAGCTTAACTTTGACGGCAGATGTCAGTCACTACAAGCGCGGTATAGAAGAGACTTATACCCAATTGGTCTACAACGGTCTATGGTACAGTCCACTAAAAGCAGCCCTAGATGGGTTTATCCAAAAGACACAAGAAAGAGTCTCTGGGACTGTGCGGGTAAAACTTTTCAAAGGTAACGCCACTTTAGTCGGGCGTTGGAGTGATAATTCTCTTTATACTCCTGACTTAGCAACCTACGGCGCTGAAGACCAATTCGATCACAAAGCAGCTGAAGGCTTTATTTACGTTTGGGGATTACCAACCCGCATTTGGGCACAACAAACTAGGTAAAGGCAAAAGAAAAAGGCAAAAGATCAAAGAAATAATTGATTGCTTTTGCCTTTTTAGTTTTTAGTTTTTACTTTTTTATTCTCCCGCCGCACGCTTAACTTGGCGAGACTCCAACCAAATGGGTACAACGATTAAGGCAACCAAAATTAGTAAAGCTACGATCGCAAAACGGCTCACCCAAGAAACCAATTGTTCTAAAGAAACAACTCTTCCTGCGAAGAAAGCCAATGTCACCATCACACTTGCCCAAGCACTTGCCCCTGCTAAGTTATACACAAAGAATTTCCTAAAGGACATATCAGCTATACCAGCTAGTGGCGCAGCAAATATTCTTAGTAACGCAAAAAAGCGTCCAAAAAATACAGCTTTAACAGCATTTTCACTAAATTGCGCTTTAATATTTAGGAGTTTTTCTTCAGAGATCCGGAATATCTTACCAATTTGTAGCAAGAAACTCCAACCACCGAGTCTCCCAATCCAATAACCACACGTGCCACCAATTGCAGCACCCGCAACGGCGTCCCCCAGCACCAGCCAGTAATTAAGTTCATCACTGCCTGCTAGAAACCCACCTACAAGGGTGACAGTTTCACCAGGAAGGGGAATGCCTAAATTTTCTAGTAAAATTCCCAAAAAAATTGCCCAATAACCATAATGGTGGGCGAATTCCTGGATGTTTTCTAGTGAAATCAACTCAAGAGACATTCCGCACCGCCGCCTTTACAAATTTTTACTTGTACTATAATCTTTGCTCCTTTTTGGCTGGGGTGTCAATCAAGCCACTTATAGGAGTTCATAGCTTCTAGTCTATACTAATCTATTAACTATGGGGGATTGACTGGTCTCTCTTTATCGGGTAATAACACAACCGTATAGTTACTTAAGAATAAGAATAATCTTTTTATAAAAAATTTATCAAAACCGGACAAAATATAAAAATCTTGTAAAAGATACATAAGCTACTGCCATTCTTAGGAGCTTATGCCTATATTGGTAAAGTTAACACAAATTATACGGCATGAATACTGAAAAAACTTGTTTCAATTGCATTGCTGTAATTTCTTTGTTATTTAAGTAACACAGGAATTACTTGCTGCAAAGCAAACACAGTATTAATGCTAACTTTTTGTTTTTTGTTATAGTGTTGCAATTAATTCAGTGAAATTCATGACTCTGAAACAGAAAGCTCAGGTAGTTTTATTTAAACCCGAAGGCAGTATAGACTTGCAAGGTGGCATAGCCCTAAGTAATGAAATGGCTAAAGTAACACCACAGCCTCATCAACTGTGGGTTATCGACTTAGCAGCAGTGGATTTTATGGATAGTTCTGGCTTAGTTTCGTTGGTGAAGGGTTTAAAAGCTGCACGCCAGAGTGGTTGCCGCTTGGTACTTTGCAACGTCAAAGCCCCTGTCCGGTTGATTTTAGAACTGACTCAACTAGATTCAGTATTTGAAATCTTTCGTACCTATGAAGATGTCCTCACTATCACCAACGATAACAGGCTGGTACTAGCAGGGTGAGCCTCTATTTTTATCAACAGATGCATGGTGAGGCCAAGAAATTTTAGTAATTTTTAATAATTCCCTCGATTACAATATCCTCACCATCATTAACAACAACAGACTAAGGCTTACAGAGCTTCTGTAAAGCTACAACACCTTAAGGGCAGTTGCCTTTGGTGCTTATACATAAACTGATTTTATAAGCTTCTGGCAACAATATCTTGAGCGATCGCATCGATGCCTAAGCGACAACAGCTTAGAGAATAGCCTAAAAGTATTTTTATTTATCTCGAAATATTCACAGACAATACCAGATGCTTGCGTTTGAGAAGCTTGACAGCAATCATAAATTGACTGCACTGGCTCTCAATAATTGCAAGCATCTGGCTCAACTGTTAGTAAGTTTTCAAATTATTATTTAGCTGTTGGAAACTGGAGTAATGCTAGTTTCCTCAGATGCTGGACGGGGAAAACTCGGTAAATCAATGCCACTATGATTGGCATTACGGCTTTTCAGCGCCAAACGGTAACTGACACTTTGCAGTTCTGCTTGTAGTTGCCGATTTTCTTGTTGTAGGCTTGCTACTTTTTCTCGCACTGGAGCCATACGTTCCTCAAACTTCCGACGGTAAATTTGGGGTAACTCCTGTACGACTTGCTCCAACATCCGACTGCGATCGGTTAATTCCTGGACTGTCTGCCGTAATTGGTAAATCTCGGCGTCACGTGCGGTAATTTGGTCTTGGTAGAATGTCACCTGTTGCTCAACAGCTTGCAATTGTTCTTGCAAAGCTTGCAACTGCTTGAGATCTGGCTCCGACTCCGACTTTTGGGGAATAAAACTAGTATTACCCTTTACCAGCCGGAAGAGTTCTTGAGATAACTGTTGTACTAATTGGTCACGAAGTTGCAACTCTTGGCGCAGCTGCGATACTTCAGGAGAGAGAGCTTGGATGTTGGATGTATCAGATTGGCTCACAGTGGCTTGCAGCTCCCATTCAGAATCTTGTCCACTTTTACTTTTACGTATAACTGCGGTCATAATGCTTTTGGCAAGTAGTTGCTAATTTAGCATTACTAGCCAAGATAGGCAGAAAAAAGGCACATTTTTTTATAAGTTTTATCTTACCCAGTTTTCAGTGCTTCTCAGTAATGAGTTCTGAGTGCTGAGTGCTGAGTACTTGGTAAAAGCCCCGCTGCTTGTGGGTGGTCTTTCAACTCGTAACTCAGCACTCTTGACTCACAACTTACTTAAGCGGTTGCAGCCACTTGCTCGGCTTTTTCTTCGTGGACGTCCTGTTTAATTGTTAGGTAGCGAATTACTTCTTCGCTCAAACGCATTGCCCTTTCTACAGGGGCGATCGCAGTTCCAGGGCCAGTGTAGTTGAATTGAATGTAAATGCCATCCCGGTGCTTTTTAATTTCATAAGCCAGACGACGCTTTCCACGATTTTGAATTTGCATATCTTCAGCACCGTGTTCTTTGAGCAAGTTCTGATATTTATTAACCGCTTGCTCTACTTGTTCGTCTCCCAGATCGGGACGCAGGATGAACATTGTTTCGTAAACTATCGACATGGGTTTTTGTCTCCTTATGGACAGAGTGGCTGCTGATGTTAATTTATACGGTATATGAGAGCTTATCTCAGTACTAATCAACATCTGAAGCAACAAGGAACTATAATCTTACCAGTTTTTAATTTGAATCTTGAGCTAAATCCGCCAAAGTTTCAATCTCTCACAAGAAGCCACCCCCCTGACTTCGGAAGTTTAGCAGCCTGTATAGCCGCTTCAGCACTACCCTGACGGAAAATTGCTGAGTGACAACATAGGCAGTTAAGTTGAGACTGGGATTGAATTAAAAAGGGGGAATCGGGTTTTGGGCAATCAACCGCTAGCGGTTTTAGACTCAAAGCTCTACCGTTGGATGTTGGCTCTACTGATTTTTCAAAAGCTAACTCACGGTTTACCAGCTAACAGCTTTCAATTGCATCCAAAAGGATACTAATCAAGGTTATGGCGCAGCGCTATGTGCGAGTTCAGAATCAGGAAGGACAGATTTACTATGGGTTATTACAACTATCCCTCAATGTCCAGGTACTAGATGCTCCACCCTGGTTACAGGGACAACCTACAGATTTAATCTTGGAACCAGACGATTATCAAATTCTGGCTCCTTGTGCTCCCTCAAAAATTGTAGCGGTGGGTAAGAATTATGCAGACCATGCAGCAGAAATGGGAACGACCGTACCGAGCGAACCACTACTCTTTCTCAAGCCACCTACATCTATTATTGCCTCTGAGACAGAAATTAAATATCCTATTCTGTCACAACGGGTAGACTACGAAGGCGAATTAGCGCTGATTATTGGCGATCGCACTAGTGACTGTACCCCAGAGGAAGCCCAAACTAAAATTTGGGGTTATACCATCGCTAATGATGTGACAGCGCGGGATTTACAAAAAAAAGATGGTCAGTGGACACGAGCCAAAGGTTTTGATACATTTTGTCCCTTGGGTCCTTGGATCGTCAGAGAATTAAATCCAGGCGCGAGATTGCAGACTTTTTTGAATGAGGATGTCAATCCTGTGCAATCTACCTGTATAGATCGGATGGTATTTGCTCCCGATTTTTTAGTCTCCTACATCAGTCAGGTGATGACGCTGCTACCAGGAGATGTGATCCTCACAGGTACTCCAGAGGGCGTAGGTTGCTTGCAACTAGGCGATCGCGTCCGTGTAGAAATTGAAGGCATTGGTCGCCTAGAAAACACTGTAGCAGCTCGTTAATGACTACCGAACTTGCATATAAACAGCATCAGAAATTGCGGGAATTTCTGCGTAACGCCCCATTAAAGACTGAGCTACAGAATATCCGATTGCTGCAACTAGACCGAGAAAGATTGTGCTGGCTACTGTTTGAACGGCAAAATCTACACCAGGGAGTGCAATCACTCGCAAAGCTATGCTGCCCAGAAACACAATAATGTCTAAAAGAATTGCCTGCATAGTGTTAAAGCGAATGAAATGAACGATTTTTTCATTTCTCACTACCAAAAAGAACAAGGCAAAGAAAACAATCAGTTGCCCAAATTGTCCTAAGCTACCGTAAATTAAAAGAATAGGCTGAAGGGGCAAAAGCAGTACTTGCAGTGCCGGAAATTGTCTTAACAAAGAAACACCGAACATTAGCCCATCAACTAAGGGCAGTAAATAAGGTAAGCAAGCAAGAATCCGGTCTGAAACCGTTGTAGACCCGCGCCAAGCCATTGTGCGTTCTCCTGTGGATAAATTTCAACAGTTACTTGAGCCTAGGATAACGCAGTTACCTGGTCTTGCTAGCAAATGTGATTATTCTATATTGGCAATGCGGAAACCCATCATACATTCATACTGTTCTGGCTGCTGTTCGCTGAGTTTGCGTACTTGTTGACCGCAACGCAGTTGACCTTGACTCCAACGGGGTTGACCGCTCCGATCGGCTAGTAAACAAGACTGGCAAACCTTCCCAGGGGCAAGGATTTGATCTTCCATTAAAATTACTAGCATCCCATCCCTCCTGTAAATTCACACTATGACCCGCATTTCACTTCGGGGAGGATCGGCTTTTTAGACGCCCTAGCCGCAGAATTACCAGATGTTCCAGCTTTGCTCAGTCTAGAATTTGGGAAAAGTGGATTGTGATTCGGAATGGCAATGAACGCCTAAAAGTAACCTCTGATGTCTATTGGGCAAAATTTGGGCGATCGCGTATTGCTTGAGAGCAGGGAAGGAGTTCTTATGAGAAGCACCTCGACAATATCCAGGCGTCGTAACCCAAACAAAATTGCCACAGTAGACTCTAAATTTATTGTATGTTGTGTATAGTAGAGAATAGTTTTTTTTAGTAAAAAGTAATACCTATACCGCCGCAAGAATTCAAATCATTCTGAGATTTTGTCCAGTATTAAACTTGTGTCTAATTATCAATAAGTTGGTAATCGTTAAAAGCCATTGAACTATAGACTAAATATGTACTATTGACTGTGGACTGTTACGTAGGTGCAACACCCAGTCAAAATTAACTGTTGTGCAAATTTCTCTTAAGGATAGCTGAAGTGACTAAGACTAATTCAGACTTTCTAGCCTCTAGCGACCCCGCGATCGCCGGGCTACTTAATCAAGAACTCCAGCGTCAACGCGACCATTTGGAGTTGATTGCTAGTGAAAACTTTACCTCGGCGGCGGTACTGGCGGCGCAAGGTTCTGTACTAACAAATAAATATGCCGAAGGTCTTCCTGGTAAACGCTACTATGGCGGTTGTGAGTATATCGATAAAGTTGAGCAGATCGCGATCGACCGAGCTAAACAACTTTTTGGTGCGGCTCATGCAAATGTTCAACCCCATTCTGGTGCGCAAGCGAATTTTGCTGTGTTCTTGACACTACTAGAACCAGGCGACAAAATTATGGGGATGGATTTGTCTCATGGAGGACATCTTACCCACGGTTCACCTGTAAATGTGTCGGGTAAGTGGTTCCAAGTTAGCCATTATGGTGTTAGCCAACAAACAGAACAACTAGACTATGAGCAAATTCGGGAGCTGGCGCTGAGGGAGCGTCCTAAGCTGCTAATTTGTGGTTATTCTGCCTATCCTCGCATTATTGACTTTGAAAAGTTTCGCAGTATCGCTGATGAAATTGGTGCTTACTTGCTAGCTGATATTGCCCACATTGCTGGTTTAGTTGCGACTGGTCTTCACCCTAACCCAATTCCTTACTGTCATGTAGTGACCACTACTACTCATAAAACTCTCCGAGGCCCTCGTGGGGGTTTAATTTTGACTGGCGACGCAGAACTTGGTAAAAAGCTTGATAAAGCTGTTTTCCCTGGAAATCAGGGCGGGCCATTAGAACATGTGATTGCTGCCAAAGCAGTAGCGTTTGGTGAAGCTTTAAAGCCTGAGTTTAAAACATATTCTGCTCAAGTTATTGACAATGCCCGTGCGTTAGCAACTCAACTGCAAAACCGGGGATTAAAAATTGTATCTAATGGAACTGAAAACCATTTAATGCTAGTAGATTTACGGTCTATTGGCATGACAGGTAAGCAAGCGGATCAGCTGGTAAGTGGTGTAAACATTACCGCTAACAAAAATACAGTTCCCTTCGATCCGCAATCACCATTTGTTACCAGCGGCTTGAGGTTAGGTTCGCCAGCAATGACCACCAGGGGACTAGGAGAAGTAGAGTTTATCGAGATTGGCAATATTATTGCCGATCGCTTACTATCTCCAAACTCTGAGGAAGTTGCTGCTGATTGTCGCAGACGGGTAGCAGCATTATGCGATCGCTTCCCCTTATACCCTCATCTAGAGATTCCTGTACCAGCTCTAGCATAGGAAATTGGGAAGCCACTGCGGTGGACGGGTTCCCCGGCATATAGCAAGTGGCGTCATGGGGCATGGGGCATGGGGAATTGAGCAAAAGTTATTTCTCCCTTGTCTCCCCTTCGGGTGACGCTCCTTCGTCGCTAACGCCAGTCGCCTGCGGAGGAGCCACTGCGTTGGACGGCTTTGCCGACTTGAAGCAAGTGGCGTTGGAAACCCTCCCGCAGCGCTGGTCTCACCTTGTCCCTTTTCTCCCGATGCTAGTTCTATGCTGATCGCTGACTCAAATTTAGTAGATCTAGGTAGCAAAATCCTTCGGCAGATTTTTGTTTTGCAATTTACTTTTTGAAAATACAGATGCCTCCTCAGATTTATCCCTCTTTTGTTACTTCAGGGAAAGAAAAATAGTCAGAAATTCAACTGGCG
>JAVRCV020000058.1:0-12621 GCA_034530615.2 Aulosira sp. ZfuVER01 | reverse complement strand
TTAAATAGACTTTCTCTATATCTGTGGCTTTTTCACTAAGTAGCTTACCAATAATGACTGGCTTAACTCGCTGTTGATAAATTGTAATTTTATCTACTAAATATTTATTAAATTTCGATAACTGATATTATGTAGCCTATGGTCAGAAATTACCTCTGCTTGTTCGCCGATTATCTCTCCGTTTTGCATTCGATCATCGCCAATGTTATACCAAGTACCAGAGGAAATTTGAAACATTAAATCTCTAGTACCAATTGTTGCAATTAAAACGGCTTTCATAGAGATATTAAGTTAAAGGATAAATTTGAAAGTAGCTTTGACCAGAAGTGCGATCGCGTAATTCAGTTAAATACTTTTTGCGTGGGTCGCTAATAGCGCCAAAAATCGTCACTAATTGGTATTCGCCTAGATCAGCAATCCAGACTGGTGAAGGTTTAACTGGTGGTCTGCCGACCTTGCCGCAAAGATTGGGATTATAGTTGTCCTGAATTTTTAAAGCTGGGCTATGTAAAACTCGCAAAGCATAGGGCTTACCAAAGTCTTCGTCGCCAGCACATACGACTATACGGCAATTGAGTAAATTTAAAGCTACACCCAATTCGCACCCAAACTAACCCAACCTGCCCCAATTTTTGGAATAAAAGTAGAACTCATGTACTAATTATAAGCTATCGATCAAAAGTAAAAAACCCCTGAAAGGTAATTCTTTCAGGGGTTTTACTGATTAAGCGGGCGGCGGGAATCGAACCCGCATTAATAGCTTGGAAGGCTATAGTTTTACCACTAAACTACGCCCGCAAATTGCCAACTTTAAAAGTTTAGCACAGCATTAATGATAATTCAAGTACCTAGTCCCAGCTATCGGCGTTCGATTTTGAGACGTACAAACCGATTGGTTAATTCTGGTGGTGTTTTGCCGTCAGGGAAGTAGGCTGGCTGAAATTTCTCACCTTGAAAAACATCGTTAGCATAGTCCTCATACTTACTTCTTTGGTCTGCGGGTATTTTTGGGTCTATAACCTCAGCTTCTATAAACTTGCCAGTGTTATCAATGACTAAGGATACTAAAAAATCTACTACAGGAAGATCGAGGTTGCGGTTGATGTCAATTGACTCAACTTTTTTTTCGTTACTGCCGATATGTTCAGCTAGCTTCA
The DNA here is from genome assembly GCA_034530615.2 of Aulosira sp. ZfuVER01. GTDB lineage: Bacteria > Cyanobacteriota > Cyanobacteriia > Cyanobacteriales > Nostocaceae > Aulosira. The sequence goes on along the minus strand of JAVRCV020000058.1, from coordinate 11,464 downwards.
AATCCGGTGGTAAAGGCGATCGCATCAATCCCCTCTGCTCCTCTTCACTCATAGGAACCCAGAACGCAAACAGTCCTCCCCCAGACTGAGTTTTTGGAGGCGGTAGCCTTTCTTGACTACCTTCTTCTGGAGATTTTTTGTCTAGTTCGCGTTGCTGTTGTTCAGCTAGTTGTCGTTGACGGTACTCAGCCAATTCGCGTTGCTGTTGTTCAGCTAGTTGTCGTTGACGGTACTCAGCCAATTCGCGTTGCTGTTGTTCAGCTAGTTGCCGTTGACGGTACTCAGCGAGTTGGCGTTGCTGTTGTTCAGCCAGTTGTCGTTGGCGCTGTTCAGCGAGTTCGCGTTGCTGTTGTTCAGCCAATTGGCGCTGGCGTTGCTCGGCAAAAGCTACAGCATTGTTATCTTGATTAGTCGGGTTGGGTTTTGTTATTAATTTATCTGCTGGAACTAAAGGTTTAGATAAATGTTTTGGTTCTAATTTTGTGGATAAAGGCTTTGATGATAATGATTTGGGTTTAGAAGCCGCAGGTTTTTTTAATTTCGTTGGAGAAGAAATTTCTACAACCTCAATCGGAATAGTACTTTTGTTTTGCTGTCGCCATAGTAAACTTGACTGATATGAGCGTAACAGCCAAAACACCAATAAGTGCAGGGTGACTGAACCTATGACTACAGCAATCCATAAACTAGGTGGATCTGTATGTCTTCTCCAGTCCTTTGGTAGAATTGAAGTTTTATCTGCAACCGATTGTGTCATATTGAATTTCTAACTGGATCTAAATTTTGCGCTATTACCCTTTACTAAATTAACGCTTTAAAATCCAGTCTACTCTCAACGATTAACCATAATTTCTGGTGTAACAGCAAAGGTCAGAACTGTTTCATCTACTCCTTTAAGTTCTAAGGGACTGACTTTAGTAATTTCTTCATCCTGTAAATAATCTGCCACAGCAGCAGAAACTAAGATCGTACCGGGAACAGCGGCAGCTTGTAACCTAGCAGCAATATTGACACTTGGGCCAATAGCAGTGTAGTCAGCACGTTCGGCGCTACCAAACATTCCCACAACTGCCGTACCTTGATGGATACCACAACGAAACTTAACACCAGTATGTCCGTGAGAGTCGAATATACCTTGGTCTCGCCAACGCTGATTTAACTGATCTAGCGAGCGATGCATGGCCCTTGCTGTATTAATGGCACGACGCACCTGCTCATTCGGTGTTAATTCTTCTGGTGCTCCGTATAAAGCTAAGATGGCATCTCCCATAAATTTATCTACAGTACCGCCATTATCAAACACAGTCTTTGTCATCCCTTCCAAATACTCATTCAGTAACTCTGCGACTCGTCGGGATCTGAGAGTATTTGCTAGTTGGGTAAAACCAACTATGTCGCTAAACAAAACTGTAATCAAGCGCGGTTCTGGTCGTAAATCTAAGGTCAAATCTCCGGCTGCGGCTTTTTTCACCAAAACAGGCGGCAAAAAGCGTTTTAGTACCGATTCTGTCAGATAAGTATTTAACTCTATCACCCGTCGCTCATTTTCTTTCAAGGCTAAGAGATTTCTCACTTCTGCCAGCAGTTCGCGATCGTTAAATGGTTTGGCTAAATAAGCATCAGCACCATGTTCTGTGCTTTCAATCCGGGTTTCTTCATCAACTTTGGCTGTGAGCAAAATGATTGGTGTTCCTTTCAAATTCTCCTCACTGCGGATCATCCGAATCATTTCTAGCCCTGTGACCAAGGGCATCATTAAGTCAGTGATAATCAAACTCGGTAAGACTTTCTGAGCTATCTGCAATCCTTCTGCACCGTTACGAGCAGTATGGACTTGATAGCCATTGCTGCGAATGATATCAGATACATAGGTTCGCAAGTCTGGATTATCATCTACGACGAGAATTGAATGTCCACTCTTCAAGAGACTGCCATTATTGTTGCCTAGAGATTCCCGAGTATCAGCATTAGCTGATAGGTCTTTGGCAAAGCTATCAAGATTTTCTATGGTTGGGTCTACTAGTTCTAAATCAGCCAATTCCACACTGGCGCGGCTCGTGTTTAGTTCACAAGGGGTTTCTTGTACTTGCTGTACGGGTAAGTGACTGCTACCGATCAAAAGCCATAATGTAAAGCTAGTACCCTCACCGTAAACTGATTCTACTGTTATTTTACCCCCGTGCATTTCTACCAATTCTTTGACTAAAGCCAAACCCAAACCACTACCTTCATAGGAACGGTTTTCTGAGCCTTCAGCTTGGCGGAATCGCTCAAATAGGTGAGGAATTTGTTCTTGAACAATGCCAATTCCTGTATCTTGTACTTGTAATATGCAACTATCTCCTTGAGATATTAGCCTGACGCTAATCTTGCCACCTTCAGGAGTGAATTTCATGGCATTTGACAGTAAGTTGTAAACTACTTTGTCAAATTTTTCCATGTCTAAGTAAACTTGAGGGCATTTATCTAAATCTGTGACCAGATGCAGTCCCTTTTTCTCGCAGTAAGGGCGAAAAGATTCAACAATTTGACCGACAAATTCATCTAAATCACAGGGACGGAAACTAGGCTGCATCCTCCCAGCATCTAAGCGTTGCAAATCTAGGAGTTGGTTTACCAGTCTGAGTAATCGGCGGGAGTTACGTAAAGCGATCGCACTTTGGGAATAGGATAACCCCTCACCAACACTTACCGCTGACTCTAAAGGCCCTTGAATTAAGGTAATCGGAGTGCGGAACTCATGGGAAATATTTTGAAAAAATTCGGTTTTTTGTTTATCTAATTGCAACAAGCGCTCGGCTTGATCGCGAGTTGTTTGATATAGACGTGATTGTTGCACCGCGATCGCTGCTTGAGCTGCTACGGCTTTAGCTAGTTCAATTTCCGAAGCTAACCATCGACGTGATTTGCTACCTTCACGTAGCGTAATACTACCGATACATTTGCCATCAGCCAGTAAAGGAACAACCATGAGCGATCGCGCTGGCATTTTTAAAGGCAGATCAAATCCCCGAATTTCTACAGGACAATGACTCATGTCAGCAATTACCACTGGCTCCTGTGTCCGCAAAATTTCTTGCAGGATCGGATTCTCCTTAATTGGAGCCTGAGAGTGGGGTAATTCTGGTGACAAATAGTGATGATTATTACTTAATAGCTTTTCCTGTTCTAATTTAATAGTGTTTTCTAAATTTTGGGAACTGTCATACAATCCCACACACTCAACAAACTCATCTTCTTCTGTCCATAAAGACAGGACACAGCCATTAACTTGCAAGGCTTGTCCCAGTTGTTCTGTAATAGCTGCGAAAATATCTTGAGGATCTAGGCTAGAGCGAATCGCTGTAGTAATTGTATTAATCAGTGCTTCTCGCATGGCAAGAGCACGCACCTGTTCGTAAGTATAGGCTTGAGATAAAGCAAGAGCTGCCTGATCCGCCACCATCAACACCAACTGCACTTCCTCTTCTCGCCAAATACGAGACTGGGAGCATTGATGCAATGCCAAAACTGCCATCAGTTCTTGTTGACAAATCAACGGCACAACCAAGCTGGAGTTTATGTTGGCTGCAATAAAAGCGGCGCTACGTTGTTGCAGTTGTGGAGTATCGCCTTGGAGGCGTTCATCATCTGCAACATGATGAATAACTTGTACTTCACGGGTTTCCCATACTGTCTGGGCCAATAGGGCTTGAGAGGTAAAGGAACCGAGAGGTAAGGCAGAAACATTATCTGCTAGCTCTCCTGCTACCTCTTGAGGCACCTTCTGGTAAATGAAGCCTTCATCAACCAATTGCCCATCTTGGAAAGGACGTAAAAGACAGACATCCACTTCCAACATATGACCCACTGTATCGACAATTGCTTGTAAAATTTGTCGATAGTCTAAAGCACTACGAATCGTATTAGTAACAGTATTCAGCAGCGATTCCTGACGCAGTGTGCGCGTCAATTCACGAGTACGGGCTTTGAGAACATTGTGAGTATCAAGAGCCTGACGTACTACTGCTTTAAGTTCCTCGGCTTCCCACGGTTTGGTAACATATTTGAAGACCTTACCAGCGTTAATGGCTTCCACTAAATCTTCGACATCGGTGTAGCCAGTTAAGATAATCCGAATAATATCTGGATATTGAGTCGCTGTCAGACTCAAAAATTCTGTACCGCTCATGATTGGCATCCGCTGATCGGAGATGATCACTGAGACCTCTCCTTCTTGGGAGAGCAGATCCAGTGCTGCAGGACCAGAAGTTGCCCTTAGCACCTTGTAATCACGATAAAAGGTGCGGTAAAGCAAGTCAAGGTTGTCTGGCTCATCATCGACAACCAAAATTTTAGGCTTACTGTTTGCTTGTTGGGATTTCATGCACCGCTTTCCTGCTGCAACGGCAGTTGGATAAAGAATAATCTGATCAGACTGGGATATTTCTGAGTCAGGTAAGAGCAGAGCATTTTGACGAATAAGGCTGTATAGCTACATGAGTGCTGAGTGTATAAGCATTTACTCACAGTAATTCGCCTCAATGGCTTGTAATAATTGCCATTCGCTCTGAAGTAGGGCAGTTGCTTTCATATTCAGTTTTAGTCTTACAGAGTTGATGCTTGCCAAATCTTCCCTCACCTCCGGCGAGAAATGTCCAAACACTATACACATACAGCACTCAAAGCTGGCTGAAAAATCCATCTGTAGCTGCATATTAAGTTTTCCCGTTGCAGCAGTTGCACTAACACTTGTCGGGAAATTTTATTTATGATACCCATACTAAAGTTAGTAATAATACAACAATAAGATGTAAAGTCTAAGTATACAATTAGACAAACACTTGTTTCTAATTTAGCAATCAGGACTATCAGTAGGATAAATACCACAACTTTTAGAAACGGGAGGAATCAGATTAGACCCTCCTCTTGCTAGGGTGAGTCAGATCTAAGCGACTACGTTAGCATAGCGGTAGCTAGAAACGAGCTTCAACCGTTCGACGAAGTCGTTCCCGTTCGGCGTAGCCGTTGCCGCAGGCTAGGGTAGGAGAGACAAGGAGAAAAGTCTGAGCGTCGGCAGCCAAAGAACAGAAATTTGCAGATAAAAAAAACAAAAGGCTGATTCCTGCGTTCAAATGAGAGTCCTAACTCACCTTTGGATGAAAAACCTACACCTGTGAGAGAGGTAGGCTCCACTCTAGGAACTAGAAGATGGGAAATGAGCAACCATTGGATAAATTAGAATGTCATAACTTATACAAGTTATAATTTTCAGCCAAGTAGCAATCTCTCAGGTTTAAAGCTTTTACTTTAGCTGGGATATATTGTATTTAGGCAATAATAATTTTTCTCTATGATGCTTAACCACCCAGAGTTACTAATCTATCAATAGAGTACCCAAAGGCTCGGAGAGTTATGTTATCACCTTGAAAAATAACCTAGGTCATCGATATCATCTCTACCAAGGTGTATAACAATATTATTAAAGTTGCGAAACGCATTGTCTGTTTTGGACAAAAAGGCTTCGCACTTCGTTTGCTCAAAGACCAAAAGATAATTTGCATGATTACTAGAAATTCAAAGCTATAGTCTGCTAAGAATTTTCGTCAAGTTTATATGGTGTTTGAGGATATTTGAGAAAATTTTTGTTAAATGTAATTAATACTAAACTAGCCTTGACATCCTGGTTTTTTCACCCATACCACCAAGAGCCGATCGCAGTTGCAGCCGATCTGCCTGAGTGCCAATTCCAAATCCGTGCTGCAACACCTGCCGATCTCAATGGGATTGCCCAAATCATTACTGAAAGCTTTCACTCCCAACAGGGAATCTGGGGATGGGCTTTTCCAATACTACGTTTGGGTATTTATGAAGACTTGAAGCACCGTATAGCATCACCTGCACCCCATCACATTTGTTTGGTTGCTACTGATACTACTAAAGGTGGAGCAGATAACTTAATAGGAACTGTAGAATTAGGTGTACGTTTTAGTAATTCATGGACACAAGTCGGCAGAAGTTTTCCCTACTTGTCTAATTTAGCTGTTCGCCCACAATACCGTAGGCATGGCGTGGCTTCAGGTTTATTACAAAACTGCGAGAAAGTTTCCCAAGAATGGGGATTTCAAGACTTATATCTGCACGTTTTAGAAAATAACTACCAGGCACGGCAGCTATATTTTAAGTTGGGATATAGGGTACATAAAGTCGAATCTAGTTGGAATATTTTTTTCACTAAATACTCAAATCAGATATTACTACATAAACATCTGAGAAATAATTCAACGATTTGAAAGTTATGAAAATCGATATGCTCTGAACCACGACTTGTAAAACAATTCGGAGGATATTTCTATTCACAAATGATTGAGAGGAGAGATTAATAAAATGTTTACCTGCTATTCCTAAATAGGTTTATTGTTAATTTAAATTAATATTTTTTATGCGATTCAATCTTATAAAAGTTTGGTAAACAGTAAGTATTAGAGATAACGGATACAATTAAAAATAATCTATTTCTTCATAGATTCAACTTATTCATAAGTTATGTTAAGTTACTTTTGATAAGATATTAAAACAAATATTTTTTTATATATACGCATCAATTACAATGAAATATATAACATAAATTAACATCTAGGAATTTATTAATTCCTCATCATAACTTTGTATTGAAGATATTGATCTTTATAAAAACTTTAAAAAAAGTTCACTCGAATAGAAGACAAACTCAGTTAAATTTCATAAAATATGATTACTCAATTTTTCAGGCAAACCTATTTATTCATATCCTAGGCAAATCGACTATAAAGTTCTTAATAATAAGAAAAATCAAAAGTCTAATTTGATTTAACAGCAAGTTACAGCTTTTAGTGCATACTACTACTCAATTATTCGCAAATCTGAGAAAACATGGATAGCGAACAACGCCGACGCTATCAGATTGCTATGGTATCAACTTATTATCCTGAAACCAGTTTCTTTGACAATAGTGTCATGCCTGATGGAACTGAGCAATCGCAAGGCTCGGATATCCTCACGCTACTACAGACTGGAAAGGTTTTCATCGTCAATAGTCGTAAACGGAATGGTTTAATTCTCTTTAAACGCTACCATGCTGAGTTTGCTGGGCCTGGGGCTGCTGTGGGTGGGGACTATGATTGTGATTGCCAAAGAGCATTACCTATAGGTAATCTTTCTTTATTAACTCCTGAAACTTATGAGGAGCGCCAGAAAGCTTATTTAATAAGGCGACAATGGATTCGCTTGATCAAACAAATTACTGAAAACCCCGTACCTCAGCAACGAGTTCAAAAGATTCTCGATCAATTTGAACAATACTTTCCACTGGAAACGGTAGCTAATCTACCAGATGTTTCCTTTGCGCTGTTAGTAGGTGTTTTGCCACAAACAGTGAGAATGGTACGCCGTTTGGGCAGTGGAGTAGAAGGTAGGTTTAATTACTAAGTGAGTTGATACTTAAAATGGAAGATTTGCCACAGCAGCCTGTAGCCGACTTAGGGTACGGGCGTTTTCTTCTTTTGCCCCTATGGTAATTCTTAATCCTCCACTCAGAAGGCGTACAAGTGTACCGGAGTGTTTGAGTTGTTGATGAAGATTTTGTAAAGCTGTACCTTGAGAGATGGGGCTATTTGGGGTGACACGCAGGTAAATAAAGTTAGCCGTGCTGGCTGTAATTTGTAAGACTGAGTATTGTGATAGAGCTTGGATCAGTTTGTCACGTTCAGTGAGCGTTTGGGAAATTGATGCGAGTAATAGCTTGCGGTTTTGTAAAGCGATTAATGCTGCGGCTATTGAGAAACTGGGAAGATTGTAGGGTAAGCGGACTTTTTCTAAAATGGCGATCGCTTCTGGATGTGCAATACAATAGCCAACTCGCAGAGCTGCTAACCGGAAAGCTTTAGAAAAAGTGCGTAATATTATCCAGTTTGGCCGCTGTAGTAATTCTCCAACTAAAGTAGTCTGGCTAAATTCAAAGTAAGCTTCATCAATTACTACCAAAATTTCTTCACTTAGACTTCTTAACCAGGCTAACTCTGCCACAGTTAAGCAATTAGCAGTGGGAGAATTGGGATGCACTACAAAAACGATCCGAATTGGAGGATTTTGCGTTTGTTCGATAGCAGATTGTGCTGCTTGTAAATCAATTTCAAAATTTGCTTCACTTCTACCCACTTCTACAACGGGAATACCCAAAGTTTTTGCCAAAATCCCATACATAGAGAAAGTAGGATTAGCAACTAGAATTGAGCCTTCTCCTCCCAGACAGGTGGCAATTAATAAAGAACGGATCAGTTCATCTGAACCATTGCCCACAGAAATATTAGCAGCAGTAACACTCGATGATGAGAGAGAAGCTGACTCATTAACATATTCAGCGATCGCTTCTTTAAGTGTCTCATGCCCTCCATCAGGGTAACGATTTGTTTCAATTACTTGCTGATATGTCCAAGCCAGCTTTTCTTTTAACTCTGGTGGCAAATCATAGGGGCTTTCATTCGTATCCAGCCGATCGAATTGCGTCGGCACAGAGTCGGCATTATCGCTGCTGGGATGGGGTTTATAAGCTGTGAATTGAGCTAAATCTGACCGGATGAATGGAAGCATAATTTTTTGTCATTAGTCATTGGTCATTGGTCATTAGTCATTGGTAATAGATAAAAGACAAATGACTAAGGACACTTGCGATCTGAGAAGTTCATATTTTACTGCTTCCAGGTAACTGGCAGAAGAGGTGAATTGCTTGCCATATTTCTTCCATGACATTTCCTAAGCTGTGATCGCTGTCGAGTTCTACTAAATTCACCCAAGGACGCGATTGCGCAAAGTCACGACTAGCTGCAATGGGAATGACTTCATCCTTCGTTCCATGCAAAATCACAGTAGGGATTGGGCGTTGCAATAAATCTTCTTGGTATTGAGTGGCATCTGTAACGAAATCGTAACTTAAAGGAAGTTCTCGCCCTTCCCCATAGTGGTAAACCTGGAGATATTTTTCTTTTTGCCAACGCTGTAGCTGTTCATCTCCTAGTTTAGGTAGCCAGTGGGATAAAAACCCAAAAGCTGGCGCTAGTAAAACTAGACGTTGTACTTGTGAGTATTTTTGCCCTATGTGAGCTGCTGTTAACCCGCCTAAACTGGAGGCAATTAGGGTTACTGGTACTGAATTATGGGGAAATTCTGCAACAACTTGAGTTATCTGACGAGTGATTGTCAACTGAGAAAAATCACCAGCATTCAGATCGGGAATTTTCAGCTTTGTTTGTATTTGGGCAAAGCGATCGCTAATATCTCGTGCTTTAGCAGAATTAGGACTAGAAGCAAAACCGTGTAAGTAGATAAAGTAATTCAAAATTCAACTCAGCCAGTATTTTTAATACAGATGCGATGGCATCTGTACAAAATTTAGTCAAGAGTAAAGTAAAATTACTCAGGAATGATTCACTAGTTAGATATTCCGCCATTTGTGGGTAGTTTTCTAACTCAGCACTCGGGACTCAATACTCAGGACTTATCATCGCATCGTGACAAACTCTTCTGCTGCTGAGGGATGTATTCCCACAGTGGCATCAAAGTCTTTTTTGGTTGCGCCCATTTTGACAGCGATCGCTATACCTTGAATGATCTCTGCTGCACTGTCTCCTACCATGTGAGCACCCAGAACTTTATCGGTGTTAGCATCCACTACTAACTTCATCATGGTTCTTTCTTGGGCACCCGTTAAACTGTAGTACATAGGGCGGAAGCGGGTACGAAAAATTTTGACTGCTTCATCACCAAGTTTGGCTTTGGCTTCAGCTTCTGTCCAACCGACTGTAGCCGCTTCTGGATTGGAAAAGATTGCTGTTGGTACGGTTTCGTGACTAAACTCTCGGCGGTTGTTGCCAAATTCACTATCGGCAAAGGCTCGGCCTTCACCTATTGCTACTGGTGTTAAATTCAACCTATCTGTGACATCACCCACAGCAAAAATATTTGGTTGACTAGTTTGACTATATTCATTGACTGCGATCGCATTTGCAGTGCTGTATCCTGGGCCTTCGATCGAACTGGCGACAACATCAACCCCAGCATTTTCTAAACCCAGTCCATCTATATTAGGCATCCGACCGGTGGCTACAAGAAACACATCAGCAATTACTGGTTCGGTATTTTCCTCAGATAAGGACAGCTTCAATCCTTCTGGCACCTGCTCAACAGATGTCACTACATTATTCTGGATGATGCGAATGCCGTGGTTTACCATCCCCTCCTGAATACCAGTGCGGATATCTTCATCAAACCCCTTCAAAATCAGGTCTTTGCGGATAATCTGTGTTACTTGGGAACCTAAACCACGCAGTATTGAAGCAAATTCCGAACCTATATAACCAGCACCAATAATGGCTATGTGCTTGGGTCTTTCTTTCAGGTGAAAGATTTCGTTGGAGGTAATAGCATATTCCATACCAGGTAAATCTGGTTTGACAGGTCGCCCTCCAACAGCAATTAAAATTTTATCAGCTGTAATTTTGCGTTCGTCAACTTCTATAGTATGAGGGTCTACTAAAGTAGCACGGCCTGGAATTAATGTGACTCCGGCTTTTTCTAACAAGCTGATATGTAGTTGAGACAGCCGTCGGACTTCCTTGTCTATAGATGTAATGAAATGTTCCCAGTCTAATTCAGCATCACTAACTTTCCAGCCATAGCCTGCGGCATGATCGAACAGTGCTGGAAAATGTGAGCCATATACCATAAGCTTTTTGGGCACACAACCGCGAATTACACAAGTACCGCCTACTAAATCATTTTCTGCGATCGCTACTTTCGCCCCGTAACTAGCTGCTCGTTTGGATGCCGCCAAACCCCCAGAACCGGCACCAATTACAAACAGGTCATAATCAAATGTCATAATTTTATCTGTCTCTTTTGGAACATTTTAGCTTTGGTAGATTACGCAAATACGGTGAATTAAGCCTAAAACATTTTCACCGACCAGGCGTAAGCCCTACCCTAGATTTAATCTAGCGTTAGCGAATGCTCTGGAGTCAGGGTAAAAGTCTCTTTTGCGTTGATAAAAATAGTTTTGCATAATCAGAAATAACATACTTTGGTTTAAAAGCCATCGTCTATACTCAGTATTTACATAGGGAATACAAAATAAACTATGGGGGAATTAACCTTGAGGCGCTTTCCCCATCTTTTACAACTGCAATGAATAATACATCAATACTTATGATGTAGGTCGATCTGTTGGGGTGGGTGTACCTGAACCAGGATTGGGATTGGGGTTGCCGCCACTATCCGGTTTAGGATCGGGATTGGGGTTGCCGCCACTATCCGGTTTAGGATCGGGATTTGGATTGCCGCCGCCATCCGGCTTGGGATTAGGGTTGCCGCCGCCATCTGGCTTGGGATTTGGATTGCCGCCGCCATCTGGCTTGGGATTTGGATTGCCGCCACCATCCGGTTTGGGATTGGG
>JAVRCV020000057.1:0-2505 GCA_034530615.2 Aulosira sp. ZfuVER01 | reverse complement strand
GATGCACTTGGGAACTCTTATAGTTTACGTCCTAATCTTGATGGCTATAGCTATAGATAAAGCAACAAAAAAAATGATCATGACAAACCCAGAGTTGCTACCGCAGTATCTCAACCAACAACACGGCGATGACATTGCCGTTTAGAACTTTTACTTCCTTTACAAATTTTTTGTACAAACCCTTCTTGGTTTCATCTGGCATGACCTCAAGGAACTCATCATCACCGAAGGTGTCTATCAATTCTTTTTGCAAACTTGCCCCAACAAAAGCGAATTGAATGTTTTGTTGCTGAAGTTGCTGAATTTTGACTACTGTTCGGTCGATTGCTTCTTCATGATCGAATCTTTGGGAAGCTTTCGCAGTACCTCAAGACGAGATTTAAGCTCGATAATTTCTGGGGTATCTTCGTTCGATAGCTGGCTGCTGACAACATAGTCCCTGAGTTTGATCGCTCTTGTTGTTAAGGCAGCGTCAACGGCATCGACAACCTTTTTCAGTGAAGCTGCGGTTCTATTGCTACAAGCAGTTTCGCCGTAAACCCTGCGACGTTTGCATCGCAATCCCATCGATCTCTTAGTATTATGGACATAACATTTCCCTCCGCAGGAACCGCAGATAATTTGCCCAGACAATAAACGCCCGCCAATATCTGTTTGTGTGGCACTCTCAAAGTTCCTACCCCACAGGCGTTGATTTTCTCTAAGCCGAGTTTCAATCTGTTGGTAAACTTCTTTTGAGATCAAAGGCTGATGGGTATTTTCTCGAATATCCCATTTTTCGGGGTTAACGCGATTAAATTTTACGTTATACCTAGTGTGACCTCGCAGCACTGGGTTCAACAACCAAGAGCGTAGCCCTGGAGGGGAAAACTGAATATTGAATTCTTTTATAAAGTGTTGAATAGTATTTCGCAGCGAAGTTTTTTTAGATAAAAAATATTGAATAATTTCGTGGGCTATTGCCCAATTAGTTTTTCCACTGGGCTGATGTATAGTCAGATCGGGAACATATTTTCCGTCAACTCTAGCGAACCCGAACAGTGGCTGATAGGCTTTGTTTTGTTCGCGAAAATGCTCTAATCCGTGGTTTACTCTGCTCTGTAACAACCGAGATTCAAACTCGGCTAGTCCTGCCATTTGATTTAGGGAAAACCACCCAAACGGGCTTGACGCATCTTCTACAGGGGCATCTAAGATGACAAGTTTGATATTCAACTTTTCGAGTAGTGCTATTGTTTTAGCGATGGTCATCACAGACCTAGCCAGTCTATCGATTCGAGTGATAACGATTTCTTTTATTTGTCCTTCGCGGCACATCGCGAGCATTTTGTTGAAGTTTTTCCGGCTGTCGCTTCGCCCAGATTCGATGTCAGAAAAAATCAAGCTACAGCCAGCTTTTTCAATTCTGGCGGTCTGCTGAGTCAGCGCGTCGCTCTGTTCAAATTTCGATACTCTAACGTAGCCGACCCGCATAAAGCTCTAAAACTCAATGTCAGAGCAGTTTAGCACAAAATGTCCGATGTTAGTTCATCTAGCGCCTCATAAGCCAAATTCAGATTTAACCAAGAAGTATCTCCACCTTGAGAAGGCACTTCTAGAGCATAGAGTAAGGAGCTACTAGAAGGATAGGGAGTCCAATGGTGATCGGAATGGAAAGTTAATTCACCAGTACCCGTATAACCACCATCAACATTAGAAACAGGAACAATGACCGGTGTCACTCCTGTTTCTGAAGCTAACACTGGGATATCTTGCGGTGGTACAAATAGCGAGCCAAAGTAGAATGTAAAATTCAAAAATTGCTCATCAGTCAGTCGTTGATTTTTGAAGATGAGAATATGGTAATCTTTCAATGCTTGTTTAAGTTGCAAAATCACTTCAGGCGCAACAGCTTGGCTAGCATCGAGTCTCGTAACAACTGCACCTAGAGGAGCATTTAAGGGAGTAATTTTAACTTCTGTTAATGTTAATGTGGGCATACTTCTGGTTACTGTTTAGCTAAAACATCCTGGGGTGTAATTTTGGTATAATCTTCAGGTTTCAAAAACCCTTCTCTGACATTCACCTTTTTAGGTATCAGTCCCAAGCTGTACCATTTATCTGCTACTTGTTGTTGCTTGGTGATAATTTTCTCGGTAATTGGTTCTAAAGAGAAATCATATTTACCGTGCATAGCTTCTAATGTTGGTACATCCAGTTGTGTTACAGGTGCAAGTAATTCTGCAATTTCTTTTGGATGTTGTTTAGACCAAATTTGTGCTTTTTGTAGTTCCTCTAAAAAGACTTTAATCACTTCTGGATTTTCTTGATAAAATTTGCGGGTTGTAGAGTAAAAGTTGTTCGTATCCCGCAAGCCATCACCACCATCTAACAAAACACGACCGACTTTATTCTGTATATTTCTGGTGACAAATGGTTCCCAGATAAACCAAGCATCAACTTTGCCTTGGTTATCCCTCTTTTGTTACTACGGGAGGAGTATAATCAGGAAGGAAATCGGAAACA
>JAVRCV020000056.1:0-77033 GCA_034530615.2 Aulosira sp. ZfuVER01 | reverse complement strand
TTATAATTTTACTACCTACTTTTATCATAAGTGATTATACGAACATGATATTAAAGGTGATCGCACAGAATCGGACTTGATTTTATATGAATATCTGTGATAATCTGCCTTCATCTTTAAACTACTGTTACTTGATAAAATAACCGTAGTTTTAGCTAAACAGTGTGCATCAAACGGGAATTACCCCTTATGCCAAAAGATTGGTATGAATGGCACGACCTCTACAACACTGAGCCAAAATTGCAGCAGCGTCTAGAAATCGTGCGGGAATATATTGCTTATAGCTTGAATGCGTCCCCAGATGGAGCTATTCGGATAGTGAGTGTTTGCGCGGGCGATGGACGAGATTTACTAGGAACTTTAAAAAATCACCCACGTGCAAAAGATGTTTCTGCAAGGCTTGTGGAAATAAATTCAAATTTAGTTGAACGTGGACGAGCAACTATAGAATCTTTGGGTTTAGCCAAGCAAATTGAGTTTATTAATGGTGATGCAACTCTTTCTACTAACTATGTAGGTGCAGTACCAGCAGATATTGCGATTGTGTGTGGTGTGTTGGGCAATCTGGCTGATGAAGGAGAACTCAATTGCTTACTAGATAACCTGAGTTTTCTAACTAAACCAGGCGCTTTTGTTATCTGGACTCGCGGACACTCTAACGGTATTCCCTACTCTGATAATGTGCGGAAAATTTTGAGTGCATCTGGATTTGAGGAAGTTAACTTCAAACTCACAGCTACAGGAGATATGGTGAGACAGCGCTGCGGGAGGGTTTCCCTCCGCAGGCGACTGCGAATCCGAAGGAGAGTAGGTCTTCATCGATACCTTGGTGAAAATTTACCTCAACCCAAAGAGCAACAGTTATTTGTGTTTTCTGGCATTCCTAATAAAGCGAGGTAAAAAATGTCTATTCAAAACACAGTATCGAGTTGGGAAGAACTTTTAGAAACTGCTAGAAAAAATACTCCTGCGCGTAGGGTAAAGAGGCCGGGACAATCTCCTTCTACTGCACCAATTCCCAGCAGTTTACACAAACTTCCCCCAAATACAGAACCACCAGTCCTGCTTTATCGAGATACTAATTCTTGGTGTCCTTTCTGTGAGAGGGTTTGGTTTGCTCTGGAAGAAAAGGAAATTCCCTTTGCAACGGAGTTTATTGATTTAAGTAATAAACCCAAATGGTACACTGACCTAGTTCCTACAACCCTTGTCCCAGGTGCAAAGATTGAGGGGAAGTTAGTATATGAATCCAAAGATATTCTCTTAGCTTTAGAAGAAAGGTTTCCTCATCCTGCATTATTGCCGGAAAATCCAGAGGAAAACGCTGTTGCTAGGCAGTTGGTTGAGGATGCTGAAACTAACGGTTTTCGAGAAATTGCCTACAAATTCGTCAGAGAAGCACCTGTAGATGCTGATGAGTTAGCAAACTTACAAGCAGCATTTGAGGCGAAGTTAGATGAACTTGAGCAAGCTTTGGTTAAATACCCCGGCCCCTACTTTGTTAGTACGTTTAGCTTAGTAGATATTATGTATAGCCCCCATCTGGATAGATTGGCGGCCAATTTACCTGTGTATCGCGGATATCACCTCAAAGGAAATCCTCGCTATCCTCGGATCAATGCTTGGTTTGAAGCATTGAATCAGCGTCCTGCTTATCACAGGGTGAAGTCGGATAATATTACCAACAATTTACTATTGCGTCGCAGATGGGGTGTGGAACCGATCGCCAATCCTTTAGCTTTAGATGTAGCAGATAGTGAGAAGATTGAATATAAGGCAGAGGCAGCTGAGAGATTGAGTGATAATCGGGAAGTTGCGATCGCAGATATTATCAAAAACTCTGGAGTCCAAGCTTTAGCAGCAGATGGGGACTTTTCCATAGTTAAGGAAGCTGTTGACTTTCACCTGCGACAATTGGCTGATTATTTACTTAATAGCAATGGCGAAACTTTGCCAGGTGGACGGACTGGTGGTAAAAATAGCACTGTCGATCCTATCTTCGCTGCTGTGGGGGCGATCGCTTTCGCATATTTGAGAAATCGCATCTGCGCTCCTCGTGATATGAGTGCTGGTGCAGCAATGGCGTTTCGGACTGCGATCGATAAGCTGTTGACATCTGTTTATTAACTTTTACTCAGCACTCTCAAGCACTGTTTGGCGTAGTTCTGGAAAGACTTTGGAGACTTTATTTAAGAGATAATCGCCGTATGTCCCACGAAATTCGTGAACACTGGCTTTATCCCATCGTTCGTCTTTGTTATCGTTCACTACTGTGTCATTCAGTTCAATGGGTTTGACTTCAACGTTGAAATTAGGGTCAAAGAAGAAGGGAAATGATAGGCGATTAGTTGCTGATAGGTTTTGAACGCGGTGGGGTGTTGAGCAATACAGTCCTTGAGTCATGCGATCGAGCATATCGCCAATGTTGCAAACAAAGGAACCAGGAATAGGAGGTGCATCTATCCAACCAGACTTTGATTTGACTTGCAATCCGCCGACTTTATCTTGCTTGAGAATAGTTAATACTCCATAATCTGTATGTTCGCCAACACCCCATGCAGATTGCGATGATGAATTAGGAGGGTAATTGAAAATCCGAAATAATATCAATGGGTCTTTTGTATAACGGTCTGCAAAGTAGGACTTTTCTAAACCTAGACTCAGAGCAATACCAGCCATAAGAATATGTCCGAGTCTAGTCATTGACTCTATATATTCAAGAACCGTTTCCCTAAATTGGGGAATATTCGAGGGAAAGAGATTGCGACCGTGCATTGGTGTACCAGCTTTCACAAGTGGGTGATTTTCTGCTAGTTCTGCACCAAAATAAATACCTTCTTTTAAGTCTGGCCTACCTGATGTTAACTCGTTACCTACAGGGAAATATCCTCGCCATACTCTACCACCAAGAGCCATACGAATTTTTAGTTTAGTTTCTACATTTTGCGCGAAGAACTGTTGACTAAGATGTTCTAGCTTCTGTTGTAGTTGTTCATCAACTCCATGTCCAACAATATAGAAGAATCCGTAATCTCGGCACGCTTGTCTGATTTGGTCTGCAATTACATCAGTAGAGATTTTATTTTGAGAAATTAACCCACTAATATCGATGATAGGAACTTGTAAGATATTCATGTTTGTATTCTCCTAATTGTAGATATAGCAATCACTCAAATTATATCGAAGTCAAGGTTTTGATTATGGCGATCGCTGATATTTGTCAAGTATTCAAATAAGTATTTTTGAAAAATCTTGTAAATTTTATTATAAATAAAAGTAATTTGATAAACTTACCGTAGTATCATCTAAATAAGTCTCATGGGTTCTCAAAAGGAAAAATATTTCATAGCATAAGCAGTAATTATTGAGCAACACCAACCGAGCAATAAAACTTGTCAATTCAATAGTAAAATTATCCCGAAACTATGCAATATAACCAACTAGGCGATAGTGACCTCAAAGTTTCTGAAATTTGCCTCGGCACAATGACCTATGGGCGACAAAATACTATAGAAGAAGCGCATCAGCAACTAGATTATGCAATTAATCAAGGAATTAATTTTATAGATGCGGCTGAAATGTACCCTGTACCACCCAGTGGAGAAACCTATGGTTTAACCGAAACTTATATTGGAGAATGGTTAAAACATCAACAGCGAGATAAATTAATAATTGCTACTAAAATTGCGGGGCCTGGTCGTGCTTTTAAATGGTTACGTGGTGGTGCTGAAGGAATTGACCGAGATAATATCAAACAAGCGATAGATGATAGCCTTAAAAGATTACAGACAGACTATATTGATTTATATCAAATCCATTGGCCCGATCGCTATGTCCCTCGTTTTGGACAAACAGTGTTTGACCCCACTCAAGAAAAGGAAACAGTTCCCATCGTTGAACAACTAGAAGTTTTTGCTGATGTTATCAAAGCAGGTAAAATTCGCTATATCGGCTTAAGTAATGAAACACCTTGGGGCATTGTCCAATTTAGTCAAGCAGCAAAACAATTAGGATTGCCTAAAGTTGTTTCCATACAAAATGCTTATAACTTACTCAATCGAGTTTTTGATGGCGCACTTGCAGAGACAGTTTATTACGAAAATATTCCTTTATTAGCGTATAGTCCTTTAGGATTTGGTTATTTAACTGGTAAATACCTCAGCGGTAAACCAGAGAAAACCAGAGTAACTTTGTTTGAAAACTTTGGTCAGCGTTATTTAAAACCAAATGTGAAGGAAGCTGTCACAGCTTATGTAGAAATAGCTCAACGCCATCAATTAAGTCCTGCACAATTAGCTATAGCATTTGTGCGGAGTCGTTGGTTTGTTGCTAGTACGATTATTGGTGCTACCACACTAGAACAACTCAAAGAAAATATAGACAGTATTAATGTAGTTCTCGATAAAGATATTTTGGCAGAATTGGATGCCGTTCATACTCAATATCCAAATCCAGCACCATAAAAGTGCTGAGTGCTGAGTGCTAAGTTTTGAGTGATAAAAAGTAGGTTGGGTTAAGCGCAGCGCAACAAAGCAATGCAAATTTTGGGTTTGAAACAGTTTCTAGTCCTTATATCCACTTAAAATTATGACGATTGCAACAGCATCAGTAGACCAAAATACTATTCGTCGCCGTGGTACTGGTTTAAGAGCTTATAATCCTGACAAAGTATTCAAGGGTTATACACTTTTTACCCCACTTACAGGTAATGGAGAAGTCTATCTTCTAAACCTAGAAGGAGAAGTGGAACATCAATGGAATCTACCGTATTCACCAGGTTTATATGGTTATCTCTTACCCAATGGCAACCTCTTTTATAACGGTAAAACTCCAGAGGTTCCTCCACGGTTTCCTTTATGGGCGGCTTTTAAAGGTGGTGTCGTCTTAGAGGTAGATCCCAAGGGCAATATTATCTGGGAATATAAGCATCCAGACCACCATCACGACGGACGCAGATTACGCAACGGTAACACTATTCTGTTAGCTCTGGAAAAGATACCTCAGTCTTTAATTCCCCACATTAAAGGTGGTGTACCAGGAACGGAAGCAGACGGAGATATCTATGGGGATGTGCTTTATGAAGTTACTCCTGGGGGTGAAATTGTCTGGACTTGGCACGCCTACGAACATCTAGATCCAGATATTTTTACTATCACTCCCCAGGATCAACGGCATGAATGGACGCATGGCAATACTGTAGGCGAACTCGTTGATGGCAATATTGTAGTCAGCTTCCGCAACATCTCTACCGTCGCAATTATCGATCGCAAAACAGGAGATATTATCTGGACACTCACAGACGATGTATTAGCACAGCAACATTTTCCTAACGAATTAGCTAACGGCAATATCCTAATTTTCGACAATGGCGCACATCGTCGTCACACGGCGCTGAATTTCTCTCGTGTAATTGAAGTCAGCCGTCAAACTAAAGAAATAGTTTGGGAGTACACTGACAAACCACCGCAAAATTTCTTCAGTTCGTATATCTCAGGCGCACAGCGTCTAGGGAATGGCAACACTTTAATTACAGAAGGTGCTTTCGGGCGGATATTTGAGGTGACAGTTACAGGAGAGATTGTTTGGGAATATGTTAATCCCCACTTTGCGGTAAGGAATTTGGGAGAGAAGTCAGCAGTGGCTCGTGGGGAGCAAAATTCAGTCTTCCGCGCCTTTCGTTATGCACCTGAAGAAGTACCTTGGCTGTAAGAAAGCAAGAGGATTATAAATTAATTGGCGTTGCTGATTAGTGGGGGGATTTTTTCTCACGCAGAGACGCAGAGGCGCAGAGAATAAGAGTTTGAGAGATTGAATGTTTAATTTTCAATTCTCATATTCAAGAATGACAAATAATCCTATTTATAGAGGAACATCAAGATGGCTGAAATTAAGATATATAGTGCAGTCGTTTGTCCTTATGCTCATCGTTCGCGCTTGGTATTGCAAGAAAAAGGCATCGAGTTTGATTTGATTGAGATTGATTTGCAGAATAAGCCGGAGGGATTTACAAATATTTCTCCCTATGGAAAAGTGCCTGCACTTGTACATGGCGAGCAGAGAGTTTGGGAATCGGCAGTAATTAACGAATATCTGAATGAGGTATTCCCAAATCCGCCTCTTTTGCCTAGCAGTCCCATCGCTAAAGCACAGGCTCGCATCTGGATTGATTTTGCTAATACTCGATTTGTACCGGCTTTTTCTACTCTCTTGCGCAGTCCGGAAATCCAACAGCAAGAAGCAGCTAAACAAGAACTATACAAACATCTGGAATTCATCGAAAATGAAGGACTAGGGAAGTTATCAGGAAACGGCCCCTACTGGTTTGGTGAATCTGTCAGTTTGGTTGATTTTACCTTTTATCCCTGGTTTGAGCGCTTACCTGCATTGAAACACTATCGAGGCTTTGGGCTACCAGAGGAATTTACTCGTCTACGTCAGTGGAAAAAAGCTTTAAAACAACGTGATTCTGTAGTAGCGATCGCTAACAGTAAGGAATTCTACATAGAGCGATATGCTAGATTTACTACTCCTGTTGCTGCCTAGCGTCGGTTAATAATTTTATCGCCACCCAAAAAACTCTCTGGGTGGCGAACAACTAAAAATAGTAGGGCAAGATATGGATTTAACTAGAAGGACTTATCTGTGATGAATTAGGAAACTCAATCGAGTCAGTAAATTACTTAGACAGTAGCGCATCTACTGCCAATTCACTCGATCTACGGAAATAAGAAGCAGAATTGAGTCCCATTTTGTTGCAAGACTCAGCGCACTTGCGGCAAATAGCGGCACACAGCATCATTGTGGCATCGTTGCTCATTTGTTCACAAGCCATTGCGGTGCGATCGCAAATTTGGGCACACAAACTACAGGTGTTTCCCATAAATTCAGAGCCGTCATTAATCATGTTGACGCACATCATGCACATTTCTGCACAGTCCCGCATCATAGACATCATCGCCATATCTATGTATCTACCACCTTGACTCTTGCAGTACTTGAGAGTATCAATGCAAGTAGTTTGACATTCGATGCAGACTTCCTTACAAGCTTCCATTTCGATGAGTATAGATTCAGTAGTCATCATAGAAATAGTCTCCTGGTTTTTGCAGTTGATGATGTAGCTGGCTTAACTATCAACTTAAAACTTTAATTTTGGGAAATCAATAGTTTCTAAATCTTTGGCAATTGTAAACACAGTAAACCCATCTATATGTGTGTCAATTAAACTGTTTTGAATATTTGCTAAATATCTAACTGCTAAAATCCTTATCAATTGAGAGTTAAGACGCTTCTGTTGCCGTTTGGAATCACAAATTCAACTTTTGATCAGTCTGGTTGATGTATTACTCCATAGAAAAATAGTTAAGAGATAACGCTATTTTCATTGCTTAATCTATATATGTGTGAAATTTTTATCTAGTAAGGCTTCCAGCTATATCTGTGATTAAGCCTGGAATTAATTTAAAAAAATCAATGAGTATATTTTCTTATAATCGTCTAATGTCATAGTTCTATAACTTTATTAAGGAATATTGCATCCAGCGCTCGCTTTGACAAAAAATACTTGCCTTTTGCAGGGAACTATGCGAGGCTAATATAACCCTAAACAATCTACTATAAAACTATCGATTTATAGTAGATGCCGTTAAGCAGCGAAATTAATTTTGCTTGTTAACAGCCAGGTGATTATTGTGTACAAACCCTGGATAATAGCTCCGCAACGTAATTTCTCTGTGCGTGAGACTAGTGCATATTTAAAATCAGCAAAACTAAGGATTGAATCTTGGGAGTTGGGGGAACTATGCCTCATCGTGCCGCAACTGATATGAACACCAAGTTGTTGCCCAATTCCTATTTCCTCATCCATACTCATCGGCAGGAGAATCATAGATAATGGTGCAACTATTAGTTAAAGCAGAATCCAAATACTGGATTAATGTTGCTACTTCTTTATCTACGGAATTGGCAGCCACCGCAGTTGAAAGGGATAACAAAGCAGGGCTACCAGATGTAGAAATCCAAAGGCTGAGAGAAACTGGTTTACTCTCTTTGGTTGTACCAAAAGAGTATGGTGGTATAGGTGCAACTTGGGCAGAAGCTTTAAAAATAGTCCAAGAACTCTCAAAAGCAGACGGTTCCATTGGACAGTTGTATGGCAACCATCTGAATTTGACTACCTTGGCTCATGTTTCGGGAACACCAGAGCAAAAAGAAAGATATTATCGGGAGACTGCCGAGAAAAATTTATTTTGGGCAAATGCCATCAACACTAGAGATAGCAGGCTGAAAATTACCCCAGAGGGTGACGATTTTCGGGTTCATGGTATCAAAAGTTTTGGTACAGGTGTCGCCATTGCAGATTTCCGTGTTTTCTCTGCCATTCAAGAGGGTGTAGAAATACCCTTAGTATTCGTAATTCCCAAAGATAGGGCTGGTATCGCTTCTAACCAAGATTGGGACAATATTGGGCAAAGACGCACAGATAGCGATACATTCACTTTTTACGATGTTTTGGTGAAAAAAGATGAAATTTTGGGATATCCTCATCCTCCTCATGGTGCTTTTAGTACATTTTTGGGAATCATCGCTCAACTGACTAAAACCTATATTTATTTAGGAATTGCTGAAGGAGCATTAGCATCTGCCAAACAATACACAATTACTCAAACAAAACCTTGGATTACATCTGGTGTAGATAGTGCTACTCAAGACCCTTATATTTTGCATCACTATGGAAACTTATGGACTCAATTGCAAGCAGCAATTAGTTTAGCTGACAAAGCTGCTATCCAAGTGCAACAAGCATGGGAAAAAGAATTTAACCTAACAGTTGAAGAAAGGGGAGAAGTAGCAATTTCTGTTTTTGCAGCCAAGGCTTTTGCTACCCGTGTTGGTTTGGATATTACCACAGGTATTTTTGAAGTTATGGGAACTCGTTCTACAGGAAATAAATACGGCTTTGACCGTTACTGGCGAGATTTGCGTACTTTCACTCTCCATGACCCTGTAGATTATAAATTGCGTGACATTGGGAATTGGGTACTGAATGAAGAATTACCTCTAGTTACACAATATTCTTGAGTTTAAAGTTGCAGCCACAGTAAACCTCGAATTCTGCTGTTGAAGGTGGGTTATTCCACCTTATTTCTTCTTGAATTTTTAAAAGATGGGTTAATTTAGGCAAAATGCGATCGCATTTACATCAACCTCAGTTTTATTATCAACACAAATGGTCTGTAGGGGATATTGTCTATTGGGATAACCAAGCTACTTTGCATTATCGTCAAGCATTTGACCCCAATCAACGCCGAGTCATGAAACGGATCAGTTTAGCAGGTAGTCGTCCATTTTGAGATAGTTAATTGAAAGAGTAATTTAGGATTGCAGAACCCCAGTTTTTCAATAATCTGGGGTTCTAAATTTATGCTGCTTTGCAGTTTATCGCCTTCTGGCTGCTTTTGTTTTTGACGAAATAAGATAAAATGAATTATAATCTACAGTAAGTCAGTAGGTTTATCGTAATTTAAGATAGAAGGTAAAAGTAGAAATGGCATTAGCTCAAGATATTAATGTCGAAGACATCCAAGTCAGTCAACCAGTAGATCGTTATTTCTGGGGGAAGATATCACAAATCAGCACAGCTTTAATAAAGCGGCTGTGGTGGCATACTAAAGCGTACACGACAGTTTTCGGTATTATGTTGTTGACCTTTTCCAGCCTCGTATTTTTATATATCCATTGGTCTGGGAAAAAGTTAACTCAAGTGTTCCCGAATCGCACTGTTATAGAGCAAAAATGAGTATATATAAAAGGTTGCGGGTTATATCTTATCTGGCTCCCCATTGGTTTGAATTCTATCAAGCGATCGCCAACTATTTAGGTCGTGTTTTCAAAGTAGAATTTCAACTACAGCAAGGTGAATGCGACCCTTTAGAAGACCCTCTATTATTTCAAGACCAGATAGACCTAGCTTTTATTTGTGGATTACCACTAATTCGCTATAGTCAAATAGTCTTAAATCAATTGCAGACATTGGTTGCCCCTGTGATGCAATTATCAAGGTATGGCAACCATCCTATTTACTATGCAGATGTTATTGTCAATGCTAATAGTAATATCCAAAAATTTGCAGATTTATCAGGGAAAACATTTTGCTATAACGACCCTGGTTCTAATAGTGGTTACAATTTACTCTGTCATAGAGTAACTCAAGAAACATCTCCGAAAAATTTCTTTGGCAAAACGCTACAATCAGGCTCTCATCAGCGTTCAATTCGCTGGGTAGTTGAGGGATTGGCAGATTGTGCAGCGATTGATAGTGTAGTTTTAGAACAAGAATTAAAGGATTTTCCCGAGTTATCACAGCATTTGCGTGTGGTGGAGGTGCTAGGGCCTTCTCCTATGCCACCGTTGGTAGTAGCACAGCATTTGGGTGTATCTTTAATTCAGCAAATGCAGTTAGCGTTACTCCAACCAGATGCAGAGTTAAAAAGAGTGATGAAACAATTTGGAGTCAGGCGTTTTGCCGCAGTGGAATTAAAAGATTATTACTTATTAAATCAGATGTATAGCGTAGGCGTAGCCTGTTGTTAGTAAGAAATAAAAGAAAAGTTCACGCAGAAGAGGACACTTTTAACAAGTGTCCGTGGCGCTTAAGATACGGCATAAACCCAACTCTGCTTTTGAGCCGACAACACTGCATCTTGATAAACTTGCCCAAATAATACTTGCTGTGCATGACTCCCACCAATCTCATGCAAGCGTGGTAAAACCAATTTGAGTTCTGCAACAGTCGTATGGAAATCTCCTTTGGCATGAGCTACCATGCCTCTAGCTGCGGGAATTGCTACCTCTATCCAACGCTGTCGCAAAAAAGGATTGATTCTCAAAGTGTGATACTGCATACTTATAAGCATCTGATTTACCCAATCATCATGTCCGGCTTTGGTAAGGGCATAGACATAATGCAAGTCCTGAAATGGTAAGGCGTGTTCTTCAATCCGGCTGTAAAGATAAGGACTGATTTCTTGCCAACGGTTCCCCACATCTACACCGTGCAATTCTAGGCGTAATAATAATGAAATAGCTCCTACTTGGTCTTTGGGAGATTGTTTATTAGCGCGTTCCCAAATGTGCGTATCGTATAGTCGCAGGACTTTTTGGTAGTTTTCTTGCTTCAAATAATATAGGGCAATGTGCCACCAGTTATGCGTATAGAGCATGGAGTTGCAGTTTTCCCAGGTGTCTGCAAAACTTTCCATCCAAGCTATTCCCTCAGCGACTCTTCCCTGAGTTTCCATGATATGACTAATTGCATGATGCGCCCAAGGATCGGATCTATTTAAGGCGATCGCCTGACGTGCCATTTTCTCTGCTGCTTTGAGTTGGTGACATTGTTCTAAACCAAACGCCACCATACCGTATAAATAATGATGCTGGGGATTGCTAGGTAAAACTTTCTGGGCAATTTGCAGTAATTTCTCTTTGTCACCCATGTAAAAATAGTGATACTGTCCTTGCTGCACAGATATTAGATCGTGGGGAAACTGATTGGTAATCTCTTCATGAAAAGCGATCGCTAAATCAATCTCTTGATTTGCCCAAGCTAAAATTGCTTGCACATATAACTTTTCTCTTTCCGTAATCTTGGCTAAATTCTGTTGTGCTGTTTGCAGATATGGTTGAGCTTGCTGCCAAGCTTTGCTGTTTTCTTGGGTGAGGTAATAGGCGGCGGCATAAGCATGAGCTAATGCACAAGTGGGATCTGCGGCAATAGCTTGTAAAATTGCGGTTTCTGCATCTTTACCATAACCAAGCATTTGATCGACGAAACGGTTAATAGCTGCGATCGCTTTGGCTGAATCTGTTGTAACTATCAGTCCTTGTGCATCTTTAAGCATGATTAATTTCTTACACCCAAATCTATAGAGGTGCTGGCAGATTTTAAACTACGGCAAGTCGGTCGAATTAATGTACTTTGTGCCATAAGTATGTCACACCCAGCAGCAAACCGCAACAGTAAACTACTAAAATTTGATAGAGTAACCGGATTTAATTTTGTAAAGGTATTGATTTACCCACTCTACCTGTGCAATAGTCTAAAAGTAATCCAAGTAATACGGTAACTCGATAGATTTATCGTAAATTATAGAAGAACCCGGAAATCTTGCTCTGACGTAGATATCATGCAGCTACTTTGGTTTATTCCGACTCACGGTGAAGGGCGCTATCTTGGTACTGCCATAGGTGGGCGCGTAGTCAACTTTGATTACTGGCGACAAATTGCTCAAGCTGTGGATCATTTAGGTTTTACAGGGGCATTACTACCTACAGGACGTTCTTGTGAAGATGCGTGGATTTTGGCATCAACTTTGGTAACACATACCAAGCAGATGAAGTTCTTGGTGGCCATACGTCCGGGTTTAATGTCGCCGGGAGTAGCAGCAAGAATGGCAGCAACTTTCGATCGCATTTCTGGTGGAAGATTGTTAATTAACGTCGTCACAGGGGGCGATCCGGTAGAATTGGCGGGAGATGGATTGCATCTTTCCCATGACGATCGCTACAGATTAACTGATGAATTTTTAGGAGTGTGGCGACAGATAGCCGCCGGAAAAACTGCCGACTTCCAGGGAGATTATCTCAATATCCAAAGTGGTAAGCTGTTATTTCCTACAGTCCAGAAACCCCATCCACCTCTGTGGTTTGGCGGTTCTTCCCCCATCGCTCAAGAAATTGCTGCTAAACACGTAGACGTATATTTAACTTGGGGAGAGACACCAGAACAAGTTGCTCAAAAAATTGCCTCTGTACGCCGACTAGCAGAAGCGCAAGGTAGAACATTGCGCTTTGGGATTCGTTTACACGTAATTGTACGAGAGACTGAAAGTAAAGCCTGGGATGCAGCCAACGATTTGATTCGCTACGTAGATGATTCCGCGATCGCTCAAGCCCAACAAGCCTACGCACGCATGGATTCCGAAGGACAAAGTAGGATGACAACATTACATAACGGCAGTCGGGAAGCCTTAGAAATTAGCCCAAATTTGTGGGCAGGAATTGGCTTAGTGCGTGGTGGTGCCGGAACTGCCTTAGTAGGCGATCCTGATACAGTAGCTCAAAGAATGCTGGAATATCAAGAATTAGGTATCGACACCTTTATCTTCTCTGGTTATCCCCATCTAGAAGAAGCCTATCGAGTAGCAGAATTACTCTTCCCTCGTTTACCACTACAGAATCAACCACCAGTAGAACCACAACTACTGAGTCCCTTTGGCGAAGTTGTAGCTAACCAAGAATTCCCCAGCCAACCGATCAAAGAAAAGACAATCGCCACCGTAGACTAAAAATTGGGCATTGGGCATGGAGCATTGATTATTTCTCCGCGTCTCCGCGTCTTTGCATCTCTTTGTCCCCCTTGTCCTCTCTCCAGAAGGTATCATATTTTCATGTATGTTTGTGGGTTTTTCCCACGATCGGCTATCTTGAAAAGTTGAGTCGCTTGCTTGCGGGTGGCTTCCTTGTAACTTTTCGCTGCACTTCCCTCCTCACACCTCTGCGTTTAAAAACCCTAAAAGGTCTCACTCAACATGACACAAATATTAGCGATCGCTGGTAGTCCCACTCATCCTTCCAGAACCTACGCCCTTGTGGAATACGCTGCTCAACTTCTGTCACAGCAAAAAGATTTATCCACAAATATCATCTCAGTCCGAGATATACCTGCTGAAGTCTTAGCCTATGGACGTTATGATAGTCCCGCATTAGAACAACCAAAAGCACTGCTAGAAAAAGCAAGCGGTGTAATTATTGCAACTCCCATTTATAAAGCAGCCTACACAGGTGTACTCAAAGCATTTTTAGATTTATTACCCCAGAAAGCTTTAGCAGGCAAAGTTGTGCTACCTCTAGCCGTAGGTGGCACAATCGCCCATTTATTATCAGTAGAGTATGCATTAAAACCTGTGTTATCTGAATTAGGCGCACGGCATATATTGAGTACAGTTTACGCAGTCGATAAGCAAATTAAAATTCAGCCTGATGGTAGCGTGCAATTTGATGAGGAAATAGACCACAGGTTGCAAGATGTCGTCAACGAGTTTGCTTTAGCAGTGAATCATTCCCAGAATCTGGCTAAAGAATTGACCCATGCTGGTTAGTTGTTCAGAGTTCTTGTTACTCCTTCCTCAATAGCAGTTGGGTAAGTCCATCCCCATCTGCTATTTTTTTATCATTTTTTAGATGAGTGAGAGCGATCGCAGATGCCTAATACCAATTTGAAAAATGATTGCGACAGATGGAGCGCCCAAAAGCTTGGTCAATCAATCTTTTACAATCCAAAATCTAAAATCCAAAATGGTATTACCCAGCTTGCATTCTGAACAATAATGGAATTACCACATATTTGACCGGGATTATGGTGTTTCCTATTGCTATTTCATCTAAATATCTGTAGTATGTATTACTAAGACCTTAAAGTACAAATAATTGATAGACAAACTGTAGTTTAAAGCCAGAAGCAGAAAGTGGCTATTTGGAGGGATATCTAGCATCGATGGAAACGCACCTCTTGATTTTGGGTGTGAGTAATTTTAAGTGTAGGGTAGCCTGTTCTGTTAACGGCGAAATTGCGTCATCTACAAACAATACAGAAGCCAGTCTAAACGAAAAATAGGTTATTGGCGATCGCACACACTAATTTGGCTGTGGTGCGGAGGCTATATTTACTTCTTTGATTTCTGAAGAATAGGTAATTGAGATATGGTTACTGACAATCAGATCGTTCACAAACAAATTCGCCTGCGAATTCCGAGGAATTTTCATCAAGAACCTGTAATTTCCCGCTTAGTTTCAGATTATGGTCTAACTATAAATATTACAGCCGCGATTTTAGGTGCAAACGCTGTTGGTGACGGTTGGTTTGACCTCGAGTTACAAGGTACAACAGCACAGATAGATCGTGCTATCAATCATCTTCAGGAGATTGAACTAGAAATCTGGGACGAAAACAGCGTTGGTAATTGGTGATTAAACGTTCTCCCCTTGCAGATTCCTATGCCGCGTAAGAAATTACCTCAACCCACTCCAGTTGATAGCCGTATTCGGATACCTCAGCATTATCAACGTCAACCTTTAATTTCCCGTTTGGTATCGCGCTATGGTGTCACAGTCAATATCATGGCGGCGATGCTGACAGCTACAGAAAATTATGGTTGGTTTGACTTGCAACTCCAAGGCAATTCAGAACAGATCTGTGATGGTTTGTTGTATTTGCAGAATTTGGGAGTAGATGTCATGCATCTAAGTATCCCTGGCAATGTGGAGCATAATCCTAGTTCTCAGATGTTTCCTCAAGTAAGTAAAGAACTTGCACCTTT
Source organism: Aulosira sp. ZfuVER01 (assembly GCA_034530615.2). Classification (GTDB taxonomy): domain Bacteria; phylum Cyanobacteriota; class Cyanobacteriia; order Cyanobacteriales; family Nostocaceae; genus Aulosira. The sequence continues at coordinate 61,656 of JAVRCV020000056.1, read as the reverse complement.
ACCAACAACTTTAAACACTCCAGCCTACAACATTCGCAACAGTCAATCTTGCCGACTACGCTTACAGATTTGCATCTTGAAAGATTACTACAAGCAACCAATCATCTTTAACTTAGTTTCACGCTATGGAATTACAGTCAATATTATTGAAGCATCACTACCAGCAAATCAGCAAGATGATGGTTGGTTTGATTTAGACCTTTGGGGTAAACCACAGCAACTTTTTTCTAGTTTCAATTATTTAAAAAAACTACAGTTACCACTGTGGTTGGACTCGTCTTTTTTACATGGATATGTCATTTAAAGCGAATATTTATCTATGATTTCATTTTTGACTAAAAATGGCAGTATGACTCAACTGCGCGTGCGTTTATATATTCCTAAATCTTACTGGCAAGAGCCAATTATTTCTCAAATTATTTCGCGGTTCAACTTAACTGTTAATATTACTGGGGCACAACTAGAAAAAAATACTAATCTCCCAGGATGTTTTGATTTAGAATTGCGAGGTTATATGTCTCAAATACAGGAGAGTTTAAATTATTTGGAAACTTTAAATATCAAAATTGTGGGTAAACCAAATACAGATGGCGATAGTTGGTACTGTTAAGTTATGTAACTTGAATCGGCAAAATATTTAATTTTTTAGTAGTAAAATTTTATGTATTTTATGATACAAAATAATTGCCATTTTAATTAAATACTAAAAATCAGTAGAATAATCGTAGTTAAATTAACTAAATACCAAATTTAGAAGCAAAGAATATGGGAATCTTAGTTGAAAACGTTTCTAAGCACTATGGAAGTTTTTATGCTGTTGATAATGTGAGTTTAGAGATCAAGACAGATTCTCTGGTAGCGTTGTTAGGCCCTTCCGGTTCAGGAAAATCCACACTACTGCGCATCATTGCTGGTTTAGAAACACCAGATAATGGCGAAATTTGGTTAGTGGGTGAAAATGCTACATACCGCAGCGTACAAGAACGGAACATTGGCTTTGTTTTCCAGCATTACGCGCTGTTTAAACACCTGACAGTACGTGAGAATATTGCCTTCGCTATGGATTTGCGTAAACATCCTAAAAACCGCATCCGTCAGAGGGTTGATGAACTTTTGGAATTGGTACAGATGCAGGGATTTGGCGATCGCTATCCTTCTCAACTATCTGGTGGACAAAGACAACGAGTTGCATTAGCACGCTCATTAGCTGTGCAACCCCAAATATTATTGTTAGATGAGCCTTTTGGCGCATTAGATGCCAAAGTCCGTAAGGATTTGCGTATGTGGTTACGCAATCTGCATTCAGAAGTTCATGTCACGACTGTATTTGTCACCCACGATCAAGAAGAAGCAATGGAAGTGGCTGACGAAATTGTGGTGATGAATAAAGGAAGAGTAGAACAAGTTGGGACTCCGGCGGAGATTTATGATAACCCAGCTACACCGTTTGTGATGAGTTTTATCGGCCCGGTGAATGTTCTATCCAGTCATGTCGATATCATTCCTGACACAAGTGCTGTGTCTCCTAGTGAAAAAGTATTTTTGCGACCACACGATATCTTAATTGGTAAGAATGACGATGAAAATAGTACTCTTGCGATCGTTGAGCGAATTACTCACCTTGGTTGGGAAATTCGTGTGGAGTTAGTTTTACGGTCTGGTGAAATACTCAATGCTCATCTTAGCCGAGAACAGTTTTATCAACTTCAGTTACAAAAGGGTCAACGTGTCTATATCAAACCCAAACAAACAAAGGTGTTTGCTACTGCTAATGGCTTAAGGTAGTGGCTGTGTTCTGACCTCCTCACTCATCAAAGAAGATACAGGGACGCGGAGACGCGGAGCGTTTGATGCGTCCCCGTGTCCGGAGTGGAAGCTCCACGGATCTGAAACCCCGTCTGAATCTTTTATTCAGACGCTTGAAATTGGGCGAGGTCACAATCCTCTTCCAATTTCTGTCCCCGTGTCTCCGCGTCTCCCTTTCTCCGCGTCTCTTTGTGAACATCAAAAATTGATTGAGGAGGTTGGCGTTTTCCTAAATTCCTGCGCCATCTAAAAACTCTTCAATCACTAAGTCACTCTCGGCTTTAGTTTCGTCAATGTGTTCATTGTTCGCTTGGTTGTGGGATAGATGAATATTATTAACGTCTAACTGTTCTACCTGGTGTTCTAGGTTTTTGACACGTTCAAAGAGGGCGCGAATTACCTCTGCTTCGACATCTCGGACTTTTCCATGCTCTAAAACATTAGTATTATCTGTGCGAATCAAACGTCCTGGAATTCCTACCACAGTTGTATTACTGGGAACATCGCGCAAAACTACTGAACCGGCACCAATACGAACATTATTACCAATTTGAATATTACCTAAGACTTTTGCACCTGCTCCTACAACGACATTCTCACCCAATGTAGGATGACGCTTACCACTTTCTTTTCCTGTACCGCCAAGGGTGACACCTTGATAAATCAGTGCATAATCACCCACGATAGCTGTTTCCCCAATGACTACACCCATACCGTGATCGATAAATACACCTTTACCAATTTTTGCGCCAGGGTGAATTTCAATCCCTGTCAAAAACCGACTGATAGTAGAAATAAATCTTGGTACAAAGGGAATCCCGATTTTGTACAACCAGTGGGTAAGGCGATGAAACATCAAAGCTTGAACGCCAGGATAACAGAATACAATCTCTAGCCAATTACGGGCTGCGGGATCGCGTTCAGAAATTGTGCGTAAGTCAGTTAAAAGCATATTTTTGCCTTGGCAAATGAAGATGTGGTTTGATTTTGTAGTGATATTTGTTACAAGCTGAAAATAGCTATGTTTGATTAGATGAAGTTTGTATAGACTAATTCAGCCTTAAATCAAGAGCTTTACAAATAAACCCCGATAAGTTGATAGAATTATAGTAATTTAGTATGAGTTAGATAACTGTATCTCATTAAACATTGTTTTTAGCAATTTTCTCGTTTAAAGTACAATAAGTCTACCAGCTAACAGTAGTATGATGACAGAGAGCTTAAAAAAACAAAACTATACCCTCTTGGATTTGTCTGCCAAAGTGGAATATGCGTTATTGGCACTTTTAGAACTAGCCAACCATTATGCTCACAAAACGCCCACCACCATGAGTGACATCTCCGCCAAGCATCCAATACCAGAGCGTTATCTGGAGCAGATTCTTTCCAATCTACGGCGGGCGGGTGTGGTGCAGAGTCAACGTGGCTCTAGGGGTGGCTTTATTTTGGTGCGCGAACCTCGGCAACTGACATTGTTAGAAGTCGTAATTATGTTGGATGGAGAGCAAAAAGAAAAAGAATCCCCTTCGCCAGAAAATTTAGAAAAAACCTTGGTGTCGGAGATTTGGCGACAAGCGGATGTAGCAGCACAAGCTGTTTTGAGCCAATATACCATCCAAGACTTGTGTGACCAACGAGAAGCACGTTTACAGAAAAGTCAGATGTATTACATTTAGCAACAGAAGGCAGAGGGCAGTCCCAATGAAAAAATTTCATCGCCATGCATGAAAAAGGACAAGGAAGACAAGGGGAGCCACTGCGTTGTGCGGGTTTCCAAGGCACTCCGTTGGGCGGCTTTGCCGACTTGAAGGAAGTGCCGTCGCGTTGTAGCAAGTGGCGTGGACAAGGGAGATCGGAAGAATAATTAATTAATGACTCTTGCCTATTGCCTCTTTCAAGGCAGAAGGGGTAAGAATTTTTATATTTTTTTGTGAGATTTTGACGTGAGGAGTTGTGATGAAAATTGCCAAAGATATGACAGAGTTAGTTGGGCGCACACCACTGGTGCAGTTAAACAGGATTCCTCAAGCAGAGGGAGCTGTAGCAGATATTGTGGTGAAGTTAGAAAGCATGAATCCATCTGCATCTGTAAAAGACAGAATTGGCGTGAGTATGGTGGAAAATGCAGAACAGGCGGGTTTAATTCATCCAGGTAAGACAACATTAGTAGAACCAACTTCTGGGAATACGGGTATCGCTTTGGCAATGGTGGCTGCGGCTAAAGGCTATCATTTGATTCTGACTATGCCAGATACGATGAGTACAGAAAGACAGGCGATGTTGCGAGCTTATGGCGCACAGTTAGAATTAACTCCTGGTTTAGAGGGGATGCGGGGAGCGATCGCTAGAGCCGAGCAAATTGTGGCAGAATTGCCCAATGCCTATATGTTGCAACAGTTCCGTAACCCAGCTAATCCTAAAATCCATCGTCAAACAACTGCTGAAGAAATTTGGCAAGATACCGATGGACAGGTAGATATTTTGGTAGCAGGAGTTGGTACTGGGGGAACATTAACTGGTGTAGCTGAGGTAATTAAACAACGTAAGCCCAGTTTTCAAGCTATTGCTGTAGAACCAAGTAATAGTCGGGTGCTGTCGGGAGGACAATCGGGAGCGCATAAAATTCAAGGGATTGGCGCAGGATTTGTCCCAGCAATTTGTCGGCTAGAACTTATTGATGAAGTGATTGCGGTGTCGGATGAAGATGCGATCGCATATAGTCGGAGATTAGCAAGAGAAGAAGGTTTATTATCGGGTATCTCTACAGGTGCAGCTTTGTATGCAGCTATTCAGGTGGCAAAGCGTCCAGAAAATAACGGTAAGTTGATTGTTATAGTTCAACCTAGTTTTGGCGAACGCTACTTGAGTACCACGTTGTTTAAGGATTTATCAGAGTTGGAAATACCTATATTCAATTAGAAACTTCCAATCTGGCTGAAAAATAATGTAGAGACGTAGCGATGCTCCGTCTTTACAAGGATTGCAGGTAAATTTCTCACTCTAGTATAAAACTATTCAAATAATCTAGAGGAACCGTGAACACATAGTATAGTACACCCCCACCGAGGAGAACCACAGCTAAACTCGCCAGAAGTATCCAACGGTCTGGCGGCTGATAAGTATCCTCGTCAATGTCTCGACGGACAGCGAAATAATGCTGAGTTGAAAGTAATACTGTTAACACACCAACTAAAGCAAATGCTAAACCTAGCTTCCAACCACTACCTGGAGGTTGTGGTGCTAATGGAGGTCGAATTATTCGCAATCGTACAATCAAAACACCAAAACCCATGAGCGCAATACCACTGCGCATCCATGCTAGATAGGTACGCTCATTTGCTAAGTGATCCCGAACTCGGTCTGACCTGTACTTCTTTTTTTCTGAATTATTTGTTTCTACTTTTGCTGCTTCTATCTTCATGAGATTTACTTGTTGAATTAATTACTCAAAATTTTCTATATTTATTTATTTTCCACTAAAAAAACTATATCAATAATTTATTTGGCAATTAAATAGCATTTTATTGATACACAATAAAACTTATTGATTAACTTTAAGCTTTTAATCAATTTATTTTATTGTAATTCGCATTACAGTAGTCATTTGTAGGGTGTGTTGTCGCGCAGCGCAACGCACCGCCAACATTTTAAGGTGCGTTAGCCTACGGCATAACACACCCTACGAATCTACGAATTATTTATCTTTATTCAGAAATGTTGAATTTTTCTCACTCACTTACTTACTAACAAAAAATCCACCCACAAGGGGATGGAGTTTTTTATTGAAAATTCTGGTTGAATTTGCCTATTCAATCTATACTATTCGCTTAATCGTTAATTTTTGCTGTGGTAATTCCCGCATCTAGTGTGGCTTGCAAATCGTCAGGAATAAACCAGTTAGCTTCGCCAGATTGAAAAACCTTCGCAGGCGGAAGATTGAAATCAATTTCTCCAGTTTCGGGGTTGGTTGTGACAACTAACCGAGTTCCATGAACAATCTTCAAAGCTTTAGCTGATGTGGCTGCTTGTTGTTCTGTAGCTGGTTTTCCAGGAATATAAACGCCTTGGCAGTCCCACTCGTCATCTGTTTCTGCGCCACTGGGTAGCAGATACAATTCATTGTCATAAGATGAGGTAGATTTTTTGGGTTTTTGACCGTATATTAACAGGGTTTTATCTGTTTCATTGCGACAAATTGCTACAGGATCTTCACTATTTTCCACAATGTACTTTTGGTATCTCAAATTAGAAATTTTTTGCTCAATTTCTGGTGTAGTTCCTTGGGTTTGCTTATCCTGTAAAGCAGATTCTAGTGATTTGGTAATTTCTATATAGTCTGGGTCATCAGCTAATTTTTTTCCTGCCCAAGATGGTTGAGCAATCGTCAAGTTTATCAATAGTAATAAGCAAACCAGCGTAATTTTAACAAGAGTATTTTTGAAAAATTTCATGTGTTTTTCCTCAGAAATTAATTTTTCTCAGTACTAATTACCTAATTTAAGGTATTAATTAAACATTTGTTCATCTGTCTGTTGGTGGAAGTTATAAACATCAAAACTCATTTTTGTTTAACTCTGGGTATAACTTCAGCTTCAGACGCTCCCAAAGAAAAGCCATAATTTTCTCGCCAAATGTTCTTGCCTAAAATTAACAGGTAAGAACCAATACCTACACAGGTAATGAAAACTAAAGCAGGAGTTTGTAAGGTTTGGCTTTCTATTAAAATGGAAACACCCAATCCCATTAAAATAAAGGGAACTAAAGAGTTACCGTAGCGAGTAATTGCAGAGGCGATCGCACTTATTTGAGTTAAGTGATAAGCTGTATAACACCACACACCTACCAACAGGAAGAAAACTACCAAAATCACAAGTAAGCTATCCCAGGTATGGGTGGCAAATAAAGGCATATAGATACTAATGTTGTCACTACCATTGGCAATGGTAACTGCTGCTACACCATAGGCTTGTGGTGAAAGGAAATTGCTCCACCAAGCTTGCGAAGATTCAGGGGTGTTTAAATCTTCTGTATCGTTAGTCTCTTGATTGAGTAAGCGATTCATACCGATGATGATTGGCACAATACCGAGTAACCCAATCCAGGATTCTGGTAGAATGAATCTGCCAAAAAAGCTGGGTAAGCTGGCAACTACTAACGCACTAAAACCCAAATACTGACCGATAACGATGTGACGACGGCGAAAGCAAGCATTTATCTGTGAGAAAAATAGTGATAGGACGACGATATCATCAAGATTAGTAGCAGCGAAGGCGGTGAGTCCTGTAGGTATAGCGGTCAGTAATCCACTCATGGGTGCGTTGTGTCTCCTCAATGGTAGTGCCTCTCAAGCATCTGTATCAGTGATACGGAGGTTTAATCTAACTGACGATTTGCTTGACTAAGGAACCTGTGTGAAAGGCATAGTTTCACTCTATGGCTACCCATCAATAAGAGCAAACAGTCTTTTTTGTTAAATCCATAGATTGAATTTATCGATACACAGATATGATTGCAAGTATGTAATTTAAAACAATTACACTTAACTACAGCTTTCCGCTAAATTTACCGTATAATTCTCTCAGGGTGTGAAAAATCATTACCATACAAGCCTGTATATAGTCCAAATGACATTGGAACAATTGCGAATTTTTTTAGCTGTAGCAGAAATGTTGCACTTTACCCGTGCAGCAGAAGCACTTTATATCACTCAACCAGCAGTCAGTGCTGCGATCCAAAGTCTAGAGACAGAATATGGTGTCAGGTTATTTCATCGCATTGGTCGTCATATTGAAATCACAGATGCAGGTAAATTATTACAGGGTGAGGCGCAAAAAATTCTCGACCATGTAGAGTTAACAGAACGTGGCTTGAAGGAATTAAATAATCTGCAACGGGGAGAATTAAAAATAGGTGCAAGTCTGACAGTTGGTAACTATTGGCTACCCGAAAAAATTAGCCAGTTTAAGCAGTTGTATCCTGGCATTTTTATCAATTGTCGGCTAGGAAATGCGGAAGAAATTTGTGAAGGAACTGCTGTAGGTATGTATGATTTAGGTTTAGTAACAGGGGAGATTAAACCATCGTTACAGCAATCTTTAGAGAAAGACCAAGTAGGAAGCGATCGCCTGCAAATTGTTGTAGGTAAGTCTCACTCTTGGTATCAGCGTACCGAAATTTATTTAGATGAATTATTCAGCACAAATTGGGTAATGCGTGAATCTGGTTCTGGCGCACAGCAGATGTTTGAAAGAGCCTTACAAACTTGGGGAATTGAACCTAATAACCTAGATGTTGTACTTAACCTCAACACTAGTGAAATGGTGAAAGCAGTTGTAGAAAGTGGTGTTGGTGCGGCTGCACTTCCAGAATCAATGGTGAAAAAAGAATTACAAATAGGGACATTACACTCTGTGCAAATTATCGATCCGCAAAAAAAATCTACGAAGAAATTAGAAATTGTCCAGCCTGTTTGGAAACTGAAACATCGTCAACGTTTTCATACGCGAGTCATGACAGCTTTTGAATCAATCTTGATGCAAGAGAATGTACAGGTGGCTTAGTTCGATAATGGTTGCTTTTTTACTAAAATTGCTAAACAAATACAACTAGCCGCTAACTTGATTGAACTTAAAGCTGCGGTTTTTAAAATAATTATCCCACCCAAGATTATTAATGCGAAAGGCAAAATATAATTGCTATACTGAGTTAATAAATTTGCTATCTTTGTTTGATAGGTCAATTTATAAGCTAAATAACACCAAATTGCTATTAGTAGAAAAAATACTCCAATAATAATTATAAAATCACCTGCATTACTACTTGCAAATAATGGTACATAGACGCTGATATTATCGCTACCATTAGCGATGGTTATGGCTGCAACGCTGTAAGTTTTCACATTAAACAAACTGGAAGTGTTTGCATCCTGATACTCTGCTGTTATAGTTTCAACCTCTAGCTTTTCATTTTCTTCGCGATTAATCAAACTGCTGATACCTATCGTCATCGGTATTAATCCCAGCAGTCCAATCCAGTTGGGTGGTAAGATTAACCCACTTAATAACCCAGGAAGACTGGCAATAATTAACACTGTAAAGCCTAAATATTGACCAGCAATAATGTGCCGATACCTAAAGCTAGAATTTAGCTGAGAAAACAGTATTAATAAAATAACGATATCATCAATATTAGTGGCAACAAAGGCTGAGATTCCCACTAAAAGTGTAGTAAGTAACTCACTCATTCCAAACTATCCTGATTTGTTGCTGATTTTTTATTAGTTCATCATTATTTTTGCAATCCAAAATTTTTTGACAATTTTTGTCTAATAAACCAACTTTAAACTTACCATCATCAATATAAAATAAACCATAAACCGCAGTGGTTTTTGTGGCACAATTTGACAGACTTTAGCCCCTAACAATACTCCTGGTACTGAACCAAGCCATATTGGTAATACTAAATTCCAATCAACTGTTCCCAAGGTGAGATGGCCAACAGCAGTGAATAATAATAAGATTGCAGCTTGGGAAATATCTGTACCCACTAACTTCCGCGCATCCAAACGAAAAAATGCAATCAGTACCAAGGCAAACATTGAACCAGAAGCAACACTTGTTAGACCGACAACACAGCCTAAAAATGCTCCTATACTTACCGTCTGCAAGCGTCCTACTCGAGTGGTTAAGTCAAATTTGGGTAGTTCGGGTAGTTGCAATTGTGGAAAAAAGGTCAATAGCAGCATTTGCACTAATGCCAAAAGAGTGACTGATAAAATCGCCACACCCAACAAATGCAGCATTATGTTATTCAGGTTATATTCGGCCTTGAATTTAATCAGGTGCAAGATTCCTACTCCCAACAAAGAACCAGGAACGCTCCCCAAAGCCAGCCATTTTACTACTTCTGTATCGAGGGTTTGTTGTTGCCAATGTTTGATGCTACCAACGAGTTTCATTAACGTCGCCGCTACAACATCAGAACTGACTGCTACCGCAGGTGGTACTTGGAAAACAAAAATCAACATGGGAGTGATGAGAGAAGCACCACCAATGCCTGTCAGACCAACGACAATACCAACGAGAAAGCTGAAAAGAGGCAACAATAAAAAATCCATACTCCTGTCCTTAAGTGGGGTTTTGCGAATGTGACTTTGTTTAGCTGAAACTAAAAGATTGGCTGTAACGCTGTCGTGCAGAAGCTTTCATGTAATTGCAAGTTTTGAAGAACCCCTGGGATAAATTCATCAAACACTAAAACCTCATCGACTTACCGTATTTTAAAGCGAAAAATAGCCAAAGTCTATTATTTTTGTAAAGTTTGATTAACAATTAGTTGTAATTTATACTTAATAAAAAAAGCTTTTTTGCGAGCAATAGGATTTTGGAAGATATTGGTACTTCAGTAGTAGACTAAATGATAGTATCTCAAAAAACTACTTTAATTCAATTGCAATACCGTAGTTTGTATGCCAGAGTTAGAAAGAGCCAAGGATAAAAATCAACAAGCCGCATCTTTGCCAAAGCCGCAATCGCCCCTCGGGTTTGTGCAAAAATTGTTAATTACCTATTGGCGTTCTTTGTTGCTGCTGTTTATAGGGGTATATGTACCACTACAAATTTTTGGACTGCTAGCGTTAGAGGTGCGCTACAACGAGGGTGGTTTCCCTTGGGATTTACCGATTTTGGTGACTATTCACTCTCTAGCACAGCCACAGTTAGATGTCTTTGCCCTGATATTGACAAAATTGGGTTCTGTTTGGACTGTGTTACCCATTCTGAGCGCGATCGCACTTCTTTTACTAGGACAACGACGCTGGCGATCGCTCACCTATTTACTGATTACTGCTGCTGGTAATATCGCTATCAACCGCACCGCCAAAGAATTCTGGCACAGAGTCCGTCCTGATTTGTGGACTTCAGTTGCACCAGAGTTTGATTATTCTTTTCCCAGTGGTCATGCTATGACAAGTATGACGTTGATTACTCTTTTGGTAGTTTTAACTTGGGGTAGCGTTTGGTGCTGGTTAACAGTGATTTTAGGTAGTTTGTATGTCTTTGCCATAGCCTGGACACGTCTATATCTAGGGGTACATTTTCCCAGTGATATTATTGCAGGTTGGATGGTGGCGATCGCTTGGGCAATTGGCGTGAGTTTCATTATTCGACCATTATCACAGTCAGCAAATATTACAACTGAAAAACCAGTGAGTGAAACGAAGTTACTCCCTGAAGAACAGCAATTTCTCAATCAAGAATAAAAATTTTCAGTTGTAATTACAGAGTTTATTAATACAGAAACTTTACTTACAATTAACAGGTTTTTGGAATTTAAATTTCTGTGTGACTCTAGACTTTTTGAAATTTTTGTTTTAAAGTACGGTTAGTTGGTAGAAATAGTGTACAAATATGAATGAAATCAAAGAGAGTGGTCAAGAGTTGTTATCACCAACTCCAGAAAATTTACCTAAAACATTACTCCAGAAGCTCAGAGGTGGATTTTTCTTAGTGATTGGATATTTATTATCACCATTATGCTGGTGGAATGATTTAGTATTCAATTTACCAATTGCTTATTTTTTCGGTTATATTTGTAGTCTTTTTGCACCTAAATTACTTATGCCTGGTGTCATCATTGGTTACTGGCTATCTAACATTATTGGTATTCTATTGATGCAAGCAGGTGCAATTGATATGTTACAAAAACAAACTCAAGAACGTAATGTCAAAAAAGAACTATTGACAGGTTTAGTTTCTTCAACTGCCTATACATTTTTGATTATGGCATTAATCCATTTTAAAATTCTCGATACTCCTAGTTTCTTCTCTGGTAGTTAATGAAAAACCCAGTTCACCATACTGGGTTATTTTATATAAATTTTATAAATAATTTGTGGAATATCGAATACAGACTGTCAACACTGATTGTTTTTCACAACTGAAATAGGCTTGCTATAGCCAAATTACTTTAATTTTAAAATTTCATTCATATTTAAAAGCTTAGGAGCATCTTTAGACATAATCAAAGGTAATTTACCATCCCATTTTTCTATTGCTTGCCTTTCTAAAATCTCATTAGTCAAACTATCACGTAGTAATCTGTTTATTTCTGCTTCTCCCCTAGCTAAATTAACCTTAGCTTCTGCTTGTTTTGCTGCTTTTAGTGCTATAAAATCTGCTCGTTTGGCATCTTGTTCTGCAATTTGTTTTGCCTCAACTGCTTCACTAAACTTATCCGAAAAATTGACATGAACCAGAGAAATATCATCAACCGCAATATGGTAGTCATGCAATCTCGCTTTTAAAGTATCATCAACACCAGATTTTACTTCTCCTCGTTTAGTAACTACTTCTTCTGCTGTATACCTTGCTATAATAGCTTTTAAAACTTCTTCTACCGCAGGATTGATAATTTTATCAACTAAAGCTTTTTCATCACCTATTTCTTGAAACATTATATTAGTTTCTTCCGGAATAGCGTGCCAGTTTAATGCTACATCTGTAAAAACATCTTGCAAATCCTTAGAAGAAGCTTCAGCAGAGATTTCTTGTTTTTGAACTCTGACACTGATTTTTTTAACTGTATTGACAATGGGAATTATAATATGTATTCCTTCGCCCAATACTGTTTCCTGAACCTTGCCAAACTGCATTAAAACTCCGCGTTCTCCAGCATTTACAACCACAAAAGGTGTCAGTAAAATTGTGATTAAAAATAAAAGTGCAGTTATTTTTCCAGCATTATTTACAAATTTAATTTGTTTCATATTGGACAAGGCAATAGTTATACAACTTTGGCAATTTATTCATAAATATTTAAAATACTAAGTTAAATTGATAGAACTACTTGATTATATGAAGATTCTATCTGAATATGTCAGATTTTTCAAGTGAAAATGCTTACAGCTATAAGTAATAGTAATTAAACTGGCGTCAGGTAAATAGTACTTGAGAATTACATATTGCAACCAAGATGATGAAAACACAGTAGCTGATTACGCAGATAAGAAGTTATCCTAATTCAAATAATGTTTGCAAAAGATAAATTATTCGTAAGGGCACAACATTGTTGTGCCCTTACCCATCTGTCACATTTTTTTTAACTTACTATTACCCCGATAACGGAAATAACTCTCCGTTCGTGCAGCGTCTTTAATCACAAAGGTAGAAAAAGTTATCAGAAATCTTTTGGTTTCAAAGGAGATGGAGGAGCAGAAAAGACGAGAATATTTCTCACATTACTAACGTAACGACCTCCAGCTTTGTCAAGAGGAACTACTAAGCGAGCAAATCCTTCATCTATTAAAGTTGTGACTTTACCATCACTACCTTTTTTTTCAAATGCAACTAGCACTGTTTTTCCTTCAAAGTTCGGTTGAATTTCACCAATAGCTACAACTGCACCATAACAATCTGTGGCTTCAACTAGAACATATTGCCTCAGAAAAGAGTTTTTAGAATTCACCCCAGAATTCCCAGGTTTTAGACCACCTGCGGCTTGTGGATTATTAATCAACTCCCAGAGGGGAACTCCATAGTATGTTTCTGTGCGTGGGCCTGAGCCTGTTTGAAAGCTAACAGTGATTTCCGTAACTATTGCGGGATTTTGGTTTTTTAAAGCATCTCGCAAATTTCTCAGGTTTTGCAAGTTATAGGTGGTTGGATTATTGAGTTCTCCACCCAAGCGAAAACTTTGCGAAAAGCCTCCAGTACACTTATTTTTATTCCACCAAATAGATGGTGTTTCTTCTCGATTCCAAGGAACATCAGCCCTGGAGTCAGCTAAAGTAGGCTGCCATAAAACCAGTATCGATAGTATTAAAGATGCAATAGGTATCTTGCGGCTAAAACGCATAAAACATTTCTCCGTTTACTATTGAATATTGAAAAAATTCGCACTACTCGAATTGGGGTTGAATTAGAAGCGGAATGTAGTGCGAAGAACACCTGTATAGATGGTGTCGTTATCGCTGTTATGCTCTGGATTAAATATCACAATCAATCCTGGCGTAATTGAAAGATTGCTATTAACTTGATAACGATATAAAGCCTCTAAATGGAAAGAGGTATCAGTGTCTATACGTCTGTCAGGTACAAGATTTGTTGCAGTAACAGTATTCGTTCCAAAGTCGTTACCAGTTACCTTCGGCGGTTGTCCAAAGATGATACCCCCTAAATTACCCTTTTTACCTAGGTCGGGAAAGGCGAAAGTAACTGCCCAATTCCAAATATCTGCTTTATCGCCACGATTAACATTAGCACCAGAACTATTTTCTGCGATCGCCTGAGTATATCCAACCCAACCTGCAAGGGTAAATTGTGGGCTAAAACGATAGTTAGCTTCTAAGCCGTAGTGATTGGCGGTAGTGTTAACCGGAGTAGTCGCAGTAGAGTTAAAGGGATTGTTCGCAAATGCACTCCCATAGGCTCCGGAAACTACGACATCACCATCATTGTTCGCACCTCTGAGGTAGGAGTGAGCATAAGTCAAACCAAGGTTAAAGTTTTTGTTTGGCTGAAATGCCAATTGGGCTAATGCGCCATAACTACCGTCAAATAAGCCCTTTCCAGAAATCGGATCGTTAGCTCTGCGAGCCAGATAACCACCTGATAAAGTGATTGTGTCACTCAACTTGAAAATCGCACTTACACCTGAACCTATATTGCTACCAGAACCAGTGTTACTTGCGCGATAAATCGGAGAAAAGCGACCGAAGCGAGACAAAGAACCAACAGGAGTTGAAGACAACAAGGGGTTCAATGTATTGAAGTTGTCGTAAAATTCTCCACCAATGGCATCCACAATCACGTTGAGGCGATCGCCTACAGGAAAGCGATAAAATAACTTACCTAACTGAACACTGTTGTCAGCATTATTAGTGGTGTCCCAGGATGTGCGAGTCATGTTTGTACCTGTGACAGCACCACTAAAGGCAATGGTGTTATTGGCTTCTAAACGAGTAAATAATTGGTCTTTACCAGTAAAGCTAGTAATTAAATTGAGTCGGATGCGATCGCTAAAAACTGCTCTATCTTGTAACCTTCGTCCTCCTGATGCTGCATACTGATTGTTTGTGAAAGCCTCCCTGGTTGCGCCTGCGGGCCTAGCATTAATTTCGTTCCAAACATCTGAGTTTAATGCTCTATCTTCACCAAATACACCACCAACACTGAAAATTACCTCTCCATTCAACTTGGTAGTAGTGGAAAATTGTTGACTTTCTAAGGTATCAGTACGACCTTCTAAACCATCCAACCTTCCCCGCAGTTCTACTAATCCATCAGCAAACTCTTGTTGCAATTTTTGCAGAGTTTCCAAGTCTTGCTTGCTTACTAAGTCGGCTGTACCAGTCGCAATCAGTTCGTTGACTCTATTCAAACAAGCATTCAAACCTGCTGCAAACTCATAGCGAGTCATTGCGCGATTACCTCGAAAGCTGCTGTCTGGATATCCAGCAATACAACCATAGCGCTCAACTAAAGACTGTAAAGCTTGAAAGGCCCAATCTGTCGGTTGCACATCAGAGAGTTGCGATACTGATGTTACCTGATCCATCAAAGAGCTTGGTTGTGCGTTGTCATCTGGAACCTGCTGACTCTGTTGGGATAGTTCTGTCTGTGAATTATTTAGTTGGCTATCAGCTTGTAATTGCTTGGTATCTCCTCCCGCTGGAGTTGCTGATGCAGCTTTAGCTGTCATCATACTAGCTAGCAGTAGTAACAACGAAGACCGTACAAAAGTGGACATTACCCTCACACCTCAAATATATTTGACCAACATAGTTGGTATAAAGTAACAAGAATTACAGCTATTGCAACCATCACACTACGTTTCTCGCAGTATTACGGTTGTCTATCTAAACCAATTTAGTTGGTATACAACTTATACCAATTAAGTTGGAAAAAATGTAGCACTAGTTACCAATTTGCAAACACCAAGCATTTACAATACCAAAACAAATGCTAAAAACTAAGCTTATTCAGGAGTGCAGAGTAATAGTGAAACGGTGGAGTTGGTAATTATAGTGATGCTGAGGAGTACTGATTAAGACTGTGTAATATCTTAAATAGCATCACCAATTAAGTTGGTAATATTTTGGTTATCTTGTACGATTTTACCAAGTGTCAATTTTATAAACAAATCTTTGGCTTGTAGTTTTTTCTATGAACAGAAGACGAATTCTTACCTTAATTAGTACAGCAGTTGCTAGTGTGCTAGTAACCACTTGTTTACCAGCAGTTGCTCCCTCACCTGTATTAGCACAGTCACAGGCCAAGCTTCTTGTGTCAGCCGCCGCCAGTTTGAAAGATGCGCTGGAAGAGCTTAAGCCTCTTTACCAACAAACTCAACCAAAGACCAACATTAATTATAATTTTGGGGCTTCTGGTGCATTGCAGCAACAGATTGAGCAGGGTGCGCCCGCAGATATCTTTATTTCGGCTGCTAAAAAGCAAGTGGATGCTCTAGAAGAAAAAGGACTCTTACTATCTGGAACACGTTCTATCTTGGCTAAGAACCGTCTGGTTTTGATAGTACCTAAAAATGTTGTGGGCATCACCAGCTTCTACAACCTCAAAGACGCCAAAATTAAGAAAATTGCCATTGGTGAACCTAGAAGTGTACCCGCAGGACAATATGGTGAGCAAGTACTTCAGAAGCTCAAACTTTTGCCACAGGTCAAGTCAAAATTGGTTTACGCTAACAATGTACGTCAAGTACTAGCATCTGTAGAAAGTGGCAACGCTGATGCAGGTTTAGTTTATATCACTGATGCCAAAATTTCCGATAAGGTAAAAGTTGTAGTGGCGGCTGACGAAAAATATCATTCTGCGATTGTTTATCCACTTGCAGTCCTTAAAAGTAGCAAAAATGCTGATGCTGCCAAGGATTTTGCCAAATTTCTCTCTAGCAGTCAAGCTAAAGCAGTACTCCAAAAATACGGCTTTATTCTGCCTTAATTTTCAATATAGCAATCCTATTTGATATAGGAACGAAGGTGACAAGAAAGAGAGATGTTTGTAACTCTTACAAGGATTGCTATATTAAGACTTTTTTTTAAGAAAATCGACAGCTATTGTTAGCCTAAAATACCTACAAATCAAGGTTCAAAGCAGCAATTTTCATCTCTGTTTGTTATGCTTTGAAAAAAGTTTAAGGGGGAAATGAATTCAAGCCTTTCCCCTTTTTCCCTTACTCATTGATGTTGTTACCTGATTAACGACCGATCTAATACGCTCTATTGTGTTGATTTTGATATAGTTGCGATCGCTCAAGACCACCGATGCCGTACTGATATCTGCGTCAGCCATTCCTGATGCTCCGGCTTCGGCAACATCCTGGCTACTTTTGACAATTCACTCAAAGCCCTGAATAAAAATTTGAGATATGCTTAAGCTGGGAATTCTCTCAAATAATAATTGTGCTTACGCAAAGTCTTTGTGGATGTAAGTAAAACTATTGCGATCGCACTATAAAAAGTAATTCATTCTTAAATTAAAAAATAACTCAAAGAGGTTAGTAATTTGACTCAACAAACAATGTCAACATTACTACCTAATGTGAAAATTTGAGCTTTCAGGATGTTGCTTCATCAATGTTGGCATTTTCAAGTCGTTCACTGCTAACAGAAAAATTCCAGCCAACAAATAATCTAAAAACATCGCTACAGAATGTTTTATGACTTCCACACATTCCCAAAAAGTACTAAAAATGCTCAGTGACAAGTTGCTGGAAGCTTATGAAAAATACTACGGAGACTTGAAGGTTGGGGATATGTCTCCCGAAGAGTTCATCAAAACCTACGGACGCATTGAAGATAGGGTTAATGGCAATTTAAAAGCAGGAGTTATATCCCCCGACGAATCCACCTCAACCTTCTCGACAAACTCAGCCAACGCCGATCGCAATTCCGAATCATCCAAAGATTCCCAGAATGTAGCCTGAGATGCGATCGCTATTTTCCTCTTAGCATTCTCAAAAGCATCCCTATCAACAATTCTAGTGGGACTTGATAGGGTGTTAATTGTCGCCTCGATTTTGGCGATCGCTTCAATGATATCGGGGTTGGAGCTGCGTAGCCCCCGCATAACGGACAATTCATTGGTTAAGTTTTCGATTTCTTTGGTATTAATCGCCTGCATTGTGGTTGACTGAGTTTCTAGATACTCAATTAAATTCGGCGCATTTGCACATAAAGCCGCGATCGTCTGGGCGATAATTTCCCGCAGTCGGGTACATTTGGAATTTTCGCAGTGATACTTTCCCGGTTTGTTGTAATTAACGCAGCGTATGTACTCGGTTCTAGTTTTGTGGCGGGAAAAGTTACGATACATACCTCCCCCACAATAGGCACATTTAATTAAGCCTGCGAGGGGATAGTCGCCACGAGTTGATTGTGCGGAACTGCGATACTTCTTATTTGCTAACAACTTACGTTGGATTGCGTCTACTGTGTCTGCGGTAATTAAGGCTTCGTGGGTGTTGAAATTTATGATTGGTTCGCGATTAACGCCTTTCTTCTTTTTGACGAAATAAGCTGTATGTCCTTGCAGTGCCGGGTTTTTCACCCAATCTCGCAAGCCTGCAACACTAAAAACTACTTCGTATTCAGTGTAAATATGATTGCAGACATCCTTAAGCGATCGCATCGAGAGTGTTAAATCAATAATAATCTTAGCTAGTTCAAAGTAAGTTTTCCCTGATTTTTCGTGAATATTGTTATTAGGAATTAACCGCTGATTTTCGTCTTTAGCATATCCAAATGGCGGACTGCAAAACTTTAGTTGCTGTCGAAAATAATTATTTCCATGCTTAATCCTCTGAGATAATAACCTTGATTCAAATTCTGCCAACCCAGACATTTGATTAATACTAAACCAGCCGAAAGGGGAATTAGGATCGACAGGTGCATCCAATATTCGCAGATTAACATTATGCTTCACGAAAATATCGATCGCCTTATGGATAGCTATCACACTCCTACCTAAGCGATCGACGCGAGTTATGATAATTTCGTCAACTTGGTTTTGTTGCGTCAACTTGAGCAACTCGTTATACTGTTTTCTCCCATCGTTGCGTCCCGACTCAATATCTATTAATACTTCCGTTGCACCCGCCGCCTTTAATCTAGCTATTTGCTGATTTAGTGCGTCAAACTCCTCAGCTTGTTCTTGCGTGCTAACGCGGGCGTAACCGTAAACTCTCATGGGAATTTATTTAAATCAGTCCCAAAATCATATCATAACAAGGTGTGGTTGTAAGTGTTGTGGTTCTGCTGTACCTACTACATATTCCAGCAAAGCTTCACCGCCAAAGCGATTACCCAGATTTTTACTCCCAATAAATCCCGGAGCAATTACCGGAATAACAGGAGTGCCAATTTTTTCTGCCGCAGTTTTGCAAACAGCATCGATATCATCACCAATCAAAGCAGTCACGCAGGTAGCGTAAACAAAAACTGCGGCTGGATTGTAGCGTTTATGTATTTCGAGGATGGCTTTGTAGAGTTTCTTTTCGCCCCCAAAGATTACATCATTTTCACTTAAGTCAGTGGTAAACCCCGTTTTGTAGAGCATGGGGCCTGAAGAGAGACTACCACGACTTCCCCAGGAATTACCAGCACAGGCGATCGGCCCGTGGACTAAATGAGCCGCATCAGTAATTGGCACTAAGGCAATCATTGCGCCATCAAAAGCACAACCCCCTTGAGCCGCGCCTGGTTGCGCCTGTTGGGTACAAGACTTGTTTTTCTTTTCGCTTTGTTTGTGCTGATTATGTTCGCATCCTGGCTCACTAAGCAGCTCGTTAATTTTGCCTTGGGTGATTTTCATCTCTCTTCTCTTGCTGGATGGCAGTTGTTATTTGTCATTTGTCATTTGAATAACTAATAATTAATAATTAATAACCAATGACTAATGACTTTTGACTAATGGTAATGAGTAATGAGTAGCAACTAATTTCTAACAAATGTATTTTGTGACATCCTCTCCACATTCATCTGCAAGATAAGAGAGCGCACGAAAACGCAACATCACAAACTCATCATACAAAGGATTGAGTTTGCACAGTGCGGGAATATGAAAAGTCTTGCCTAATAATTGAATATTGCGCTCAAAGGGACAACAGCAAGGTATTACCTGACAAATTATATGGGCAAAACGAGCATTTTTTACTGTAATGCCATCAACCAACCGACGCAAGGGATTCAAGATATCAAAAGTACCAGAGCGTTTATAGTTGGGTGGATGGTAGTTAGGCTGAGGATGAGGATGAGAATGAGAGTGATGTTTGGTGATAGTTTCCATAATCAATACTTCAGGTACGAGGAAAAAGTAAAAAGTAAAAAGATATTTCTTTTTAACTTTTTACTTTTTACTTTTTAGACACGTCGCGAGTGAATGTGATTCTTAACGAATCAAGTCGTAGGAAATGTCGGTCTTAGAAGGAATGTTAGTGTTGTGATCGATTTCCTCGAAGATTGTATTAACAACCCAGTTGAGGAGGTTGATTACACCTTGATAACCGATGGTGCTGTAGCGGTGCAGGTGGTGACGATCCATGATGGGATAGCCAATTCTTACGAGGGGAACCTTACAATCGCGCCACAGGTACTTACCGTAGGAGTTACCGATTAACAGGTCTACAGGCTCGGTGAACAGAAGAGAACTAATGCGCTAGTTATCAAGTTATATTAGGATAACGCTTCTATGGTTTGGTATATGGACGTTTTGGGTTACGCACGGGTTTCAACAGATGAGCAGGCGGAAGATAAAGGCGCGTTAATCAAACAAATGCGGCGGTTGCGTGAGGCTGGTGCAACGCACATATATTACGACGTAGAAAGCCGTACCAGCGATCGCCGTAAAGGGCTGTTACAGTTGATTGAAGATATTAATGCATCTGCACCAGGTAAAGTATCGAAGTTGTTATTTATTCGCATC
Source organism: Aulosira sp. ZfuVER01 (assembly GCA_034530615.2). Taxonomy (GTDB): domain Bacteria; phylum Cyanobacteriota; class Cyanobacteriia; order Cyanobacteriales; family Nostocaceae; genus Aulosira. The sequence continues at coordinate 40,912 of JAVRCV020000056.1, read as the reverse complement.
GACCGTTTAACATCTTCATCAATGACTTTTTATCGTTTGATGGATGCGTTAAAAAAGAAAAGTATACAACCCTATGCGCTAGATGAGCCTTTCGACTTATCGAGTATTGGTGGTGAGTTAACAATCGATGTGCGACTAGCAGCATCTAAGTATGAGGTGAAAATGCTAGCAATGCGAGTCAAAAAAGAACGCGACACCCGTAAAGAAAATAAAAAACCTCACTGGAATGCACCATTGGGGTATATGGTTGAGGATGACAAATACAAACGAGATGAGCGTCCCTGTGTTTGTTTAATTGAGGGGAAGAGAGAATTCACGCGATCGCAATTGATGCGATTTGTATTTGATACCTTTTTAGCAGTAGGTACAGTATCTCAAACAGTGAAAGTACTGCATGAGACTTTTGGTATACAAGCAAACGCCATTCCCAAAGCCACCGATACCAGAATTAACCTCCTAAAGGAATCAGAGGAAATTGTACTAGAGAATATCAACAAATCTCGTGGAGGTGCGTTAAATCTGCGTTATCCGCACACAGGATTGAAGTGGTCGGTTTCTGGGTTACGCTCTATCCTCGTAAATCCTATTTATGCAGGGGGGACACCATATAATGTGATGGTTCGCCCCAAAGGACATCGCAAACCCTTCGATGAATGGGAAGTAACATGGGGAACCCACGAAGATGAAACGATTATCACCCGTGAGGAACACGAAAGCATTAAAGCCACGATCCGTGAGAACCGAAATAACCGATGGGCTACCGAGCAAAAATATGTCAACCCATTCGCCAACTTAGTTAAATGCGCTCATTGTGGTGCTGCTTATAGTCGCCAGTGCAAGAAATTGGTTAAACGTAAAAATTATGTCCGTCATCACTATCAATGCAGTTTTTATCGTACTGGTGCTTGTCAAAACGGACGCATGATTTCTTCAGATGAATTAGAAAAACAAGTAATTAATCATTTAATTCGGGAAGCAGAAAGGTTAGCTGGATTAGTAGAACAAAAAGTTGATTCTTGCGAGGAATCACCAGAGGTTAAAACACTGCGGGCTTCTTTAAATACATTAGAAGCATTACCATCAAATCCAGCAATTGAAAAAGCTAAAGAGGATATCAGGATGCAGATAGCAACGGCTGTCGCTACAACAAACAACACATCTAAACAATATCTCATAGCTAAAGAGCGAATTGTTGTTGCATTTTCTAACGAGAGATATTGGCAAGGTTTAGAACAACAGGACAAACAAGCTTTACTTAAAGGATGTATCAAAAGAATAGTGGTAGATGGCAACCTAGTAACAGGAGTTGAACTGTTATACCTACACTAATACCAATTCAAAATTCAAAATTCAAAATTAAGAAATTGAGACTCAGCAAAGGTTCCAAGGTTTGCGTCTGCATCATATTTTTGGTGAAATGGTATAAGCAACTTGATTCGATTTACGCTGCTTAGTAGCTTTTTCTTGTGGCTTTACTTGATGCACCTGAGCTTTTTGTAGTTCTAGCTCGCGTTGCTCAAATTCAACCACAGTTCGTGCGACCAATTCAGCTAGTGTTTCACATCGTTTCATTTGAAGCGGCTCCATCATTACTTTAAAAATAGCGAGGAACCCAAAAATTTCTGTTAGCTGTAAGCTTTTTTTATGTAGTAAAAATCAACTATAAAAATCCGATTTAAATTTTGAAAAAATATTAGGTATTTGTAGCGTGTGTTATGGCGTAGCCTAACGCACTAGTTCAAGTCAAGGTATTTCAGGAAAGCTGCCAAAACGAAGAAAAAAGATACTACATTATATTGATCCCTAATGAAGATGCACTAGGCGATCGCCTGTCTGAATTAAAATCTGCATCAAGATTGTAAACTTGGATTGATGAAGCGATCGCTCATCAATTCCTAATGTTGTTGACTTAGCCTCTAAACAACCAGATGCAGCAGCGATGTCTCGCCTACAAACTGCTGAAATAGAAGCGCGTAAAGGTGGTTTTGTACCAATTTGTCAAATCATACATGGCGAACCAGAAAGGGTTATAGCCAGCTACGTAGAACAGCAAGATATGAATTTACTGATTATAGAAGCCTACGGACACAGATGTATTCGGCACTTAGTCATTAGCAGTACTACAGCCCAAATGCGACGCAGCAGCCACATTCCTGTATTGCTCTTTAAGTAGGTTTTTATCAAAAACTAGTTAACTTTTTACCGACAATACTTAATATTATAAATCAATGGTAAATTTTCTAGTCTAATGCAGCACCACATAGGAAATATTTACCCTGATTTTTAGTGCTTATTTATTTGCTTAATTGGGTATTATCGATAGTATAATTAATGCCTAAAGCCAGAAAAATACTGATTACAAAATCAAGTCTATTTTGAAATCTTTATATTTTTCCTTTAAACTTTACTGTTCCTTAACAATACTTTTATCAGTCTCTTCTAGGATGGGGAAAGCACACTAATGGTGTCACTATAAAGGCGCTTTAGTGAATATGTAAATTCTCTGTGTACGTAATGATGAGAACAGCAGCAGACTATAAAAACTGGCTGCAAGTAAGCCGTTATAGTAATCGGGGAAGTGTTTATTTGTATGCTCCGATGGTTAACTTCAATGTGATGGCTGAAGTTGGAGACACTCCCCCCTAAGTTAACGTGCTTGTACTTGCTGGGAAATTTTATGAGTAATTCAACAATTGCATCTTGAAGTTAGCGAGGAAATTTTATGCTTGCTTGGAAACAGCATAAATAGATGTAATTGAATTGAAATCACTACTTTGATATTTGATAACTGAATACTGAATTATAGTAGCTTGTCAAATTACTAACTAATCCACATCGAGAGTTAAGTATTTGATTTTGTGGGGAAACATTAAGCTTCAGTAGTCATCAGTGACAGATAGAAAAAGTATTTGCTCGAATTTCTCAACAAGTACATAGATTCAATCATAAGCTTGTAAATAAATATACGACATCTCTTGTAAAGCTATTGCTAATAATTAAATAGCCCCTAGATTTAATAGCTTCTAACCTGAGAGCTTGCTTTGGGTTTTTCAAATGTTTGAAAAACTTTAGATCGGCTATCTTGTTTATTCGTGGACTTGCAATCTCAAAAGACAGCAATATAGGCAATACATAGCAAGACTCAAATACAGGATATTGTGAGGTATTTCACAATTCCAAAAATCTCCAATAACGCAATCAAGAATAATAGAGCCATGAATGACTTGAGATATTTTTCAAAACTGAAGCGGTTTCAACAACTTTTGCTAATTACTTTTCTAGGTGATATTCCCACAATTTTTGGAGGCGTAAAGTTACGTAATTTGATGTATCGCGCAATTTTTGCCCGGCTAGGTAGCTCAGTTTATATTCAAGATGGCGTTGAATTTATTAGTACTGATGCTATTGAGATTGGCAATGGAGCATATATTTTCAAAGGTGTTCGTATAGATGGAAAAGGACACGAGAATAATAGAATTCATCTAGAAAATGGAGTTGTTCTTGAGCGTAATGTTCTCATAGGGGCATTAAACAACACTTGTATTCACATCGGTCAAGATACTTTTATTGGCCCTAGCGTTTGTATTGCTGGCCCTGGAGAAATTAAAATTGGTAAGCACTGCTTAATTGCAGCCCACACTGGAATATATGCAAATAATCACAACTTTGCAGATCCAAGTGAGCCAATCAAATACCAAGGTATTACTTGTAAGGGGATCGTAATTGAGGATGACTGCTGGCTAGGTCATGGGGTGAAAGTATTAGATGGCGTGACCATTGGTAGAGGTAGTGTAATAGGTGCTGGCGCTGTTGTTACTAAAGATATTCCTCCATTTTCAGTAGCTGTGGGTGTACCAGCACGAGTAATTAAAAGCCGTCAACCCCTTGAGACAATTCAAAATTCAAAATGTAAAATTAATCAGCCTACAGATAAATCCGGAAGCCTGTATTCGTAGTTGTGTAGTGGGAATAGTCAGCAAAGGATAGTGGATTTAGTTACCAGATTGTAAAATTGAAACCAGTTCAAAATCGACCTAAATCTGCACTTAAATATCGTGGTATCACCTATATACCTAGTAATGGTTGAGAGAATTGGAGATTATTGCCTAGAACCCCGAATTATTAAAGAAGTCGAGGTACTAAATCCACACCAATAAAGCAAAGAAATTAACTTATTCAAAAAGCATTATTAAAATTTTCGAGAATTCAAACAAGCTAATACTCTTGCTGTAATTTCGTGTAACAGAATACTATGAAGCAATTCTAGAAACTTGTTCAAGCATTTATAATTAGCGATACAATCTCTATACCAAACTGGTATTCAATCTATCCCAGAGGCAATAAGGAATCGCTAATGAGCGCTGAACAGCTAGAGCAGGTTAAGCTATTGCAAGCAACCCTTACCAAGATGGAAGTAACGCTAGGTGCGATCGCTGATGCTGTAGTCTGGGTTGGGGAAGACCGACGTGTTCAATGGTGTAATTCTAGCTTTGAGTGTCTGGTGAATCGGCCCAAAAGTGCGATCGCAGGCTGGCAGCTAAGTGAGTTACTACCCTTATTAAAATTAGGAAAACCTGTTGCTTTAAACTCCTACCCTGATGTGCTGATCCAAAATGGAAAGTACGAAACTACAGAGTATGAGTTTCATCAAGGTAAGCGTTCTTTGGTGCTGCAAATCTCTGGTAGTCGTGCGGGACTGAATGAGGATGATTGTGCTGTACTAGTAATTCAGGATATTACGCTGGCTCAACAAGCTCAAAAATCCTTCCAAGAGAGTGAAGAACGTTTACGCACGCTAATTAACGCGACACCAGATATTATCTGTTTAAAGGACAGCGAAGGAAAATGGCTGGAGTCGAATCAAGCTAACCTGGAATTTTTAGAGATACATGGTGTTGATTACAAAGGAAAAACTGATTCCGAACTAGCGCAATTTAGCGATTTTTATCACGATACTTTACTCAATTGCGACCAAACAGACGAACAAGCTTGGCAGCAGGGATCTGTAAATCGGGTAGAAGAAGTTGTACCTCGCCCTGATGGTACAGTGAGCATTGTGGATATGATTAAAGTGCCTGTATTTCACCCAGATGGTAGACGCAAGGCGCTGGTAGTTTTAGGGCGTGATGTTAGCGATCGCAAACTTACCCAAGTAGCTTTAGAAAACTCCTTATCTTTGTTAAGCGCGATCTTGGAATCGATTCAAGACGGTATCTTAGCAATTGATAGCTTAGGAAATATCACCAGTTACAATCAAAAGTTCTTAGAAATGTGGTCAATTCCACCAGAACTTTTAACAGAACCAGACCATCCTAAGCGGCTGGCGTATTTGGCAAACCAGTTAAAAGATCCTCAGGGATTTTTGCAGCGAGTTCGAGAATTATACGCCCAGCCAGAGCTAGATAGTTACGACTTTTTAGAATTGCAAGATGGTAGGGTTTTTGAGAGATACTCCTGTCCTCAGCGCATCAAAGACCAGATTATTGGTAGAGTGTGGAGTTTCCGTGATGTCACCCAACGCCAAAAAACAGAAGCAGCATTGCGACAAAGTGAGTTGCAATATCGCAGTATTTTTGAAGCGATTAATGATGGACTATTTATTACTGACATAGAAACCGAAACAGTTGCCGAAGTTAATCCCGCTGCTTGTCAGATGCATGGTTATACTTACGAAGAATTTATTACTTTGCATCCATCAGTTTACATTCACCCAAATTCACATCCGGTTTTCTATGAGTTTCTTGAGACAACGCGCGCTGGGGGGCAATTTTATGGACAAGCTGTTGATATCTGCAAAGATGGCACTTTAATAGATGTGGAAGTTAAAGGAACGACTTGCATTTACAATGGCAAACGACACGTCTTGGCAATAGTCCGAGATATTAGCGATCGCAAACGCACAGAAGCAGCTTTGCGACAAAGCGAAGTCCAGTATCGCGATTTGGTACAAACAGCCAACTGCATTATTCTGCGTTGGGACAGTCACGGTGACATCATATACTTAAATGACTACGGTCAAAAGCTTTTTGGTTTTGATGCCCAAGAGATTATAGGACGCAATGTGGTCGGGACAATTGTCCCCGAAACTGAAACTTCTGGGCGCGACTTACAGGCTTTAATGGTTGATATTTGCCAGCACCCAGAAAACTACCTATTCAATGAAAATGAAAACTCGTGCAAAAATGGCGATCGCGTCTGGATAGTTTGGGCAAATAAACCTATTTTAGACGAGCAAGGCAACTTAATCGAAATACTTTCAGTTGGTACCGATGCTACAGAACGTAAACGCGCCCAAGCAGCTTTGCAACAAAGTGAAATCAAGTTCCGCACTATTGTAGAGAATGCCAATGACTTAATTTTTACCATCTCTCCAGAGGGAATTTTTACTTACCACTCGCCTAATGTGACTCCAATTATGGGCTACACCCTGCCAGAAATCGAGGGACATTCTGTAGTCGAATTTACTTATCCTGAAGATTTAGCAATTAGCGCCGCAGGTATACAAAAAGCCATAGCTGGGGAAAAGCAGACAGGTATTGAGGTGCGATTAAGACACAAAAACAATAGCTGGCGATGGTTCAGCTTTAACACTTCCACCATTAACACTCCTGATGGTGAAATTGCGATCGCTGGTGTGGGGCGGGACATTACAGAACGCAAGCAAACAGAAGAAGCCTTGCGTCGTAGTGAAATGAAATACCGCAACATCTTTGAAAATTCCCAAGTAGGGATTTTCCGCACTCGTCAACAAGATGGATTAATTGTCGATGCAAATCAACGCGGTGCTGATATCTTAGGTTTCGCTGCTGCTAGTGACTTGATTGGCAGGTATTTCACAACTGAATTGTATGTTAATCCCAACGATCGCGCCCGGATGTTAGCAGAGTTAGCAGCATCTGGCGAAGTTCGCAATTTTGAATTAGCACTACGGCGTGGCGATGGCTCTGTGGTTTGGGTACTATTATCACTGCGCCTCAACGCCGAAGAATCTTGTTTAGATTCTGTCTTTACAGATATCAGCGATCGCAAGCAAGTAGAGCAAGCTTTGCAAAGTCGCGCTCAACTAGAAAGTATACTCAGCAGTATTTCCCGCCAATTTATCGACCAAGATATAGACACAGCAATTAATTTTACACTTCAGGCGATCGCTCAATTTATTAATGCTGAACGCTGCTCGATTTTTGAGTTATCCGATCAGCCAAGGGAAGTCTACATAGTCCATGAATGGCGTGCTGCTGATATTCCACCATTAAGCGGTAATGCCAGAAGGGGCAATTTAGAAATGTTCCCTTTACTTGCACCAATACTTATAGGGCAAAATTCTGTTTTGCCATGCATAGCCGATTTACCACCCGATACACCTGAGAAAGAATTCTTTGAAAATCAGTCAATTAAATCTGCATTAGGTGTACCAATGATTCATTCTGGTAAAGTAGTCGGGTTTATTGCCGCAGATACTATTCACTATACGAAAAACTGGAATCAACAGGAGATGAATCTCCTGAAATTGGTAGGTGAAATCATTGCGATCGGTAGGGCTAGACATCAAGCAGAAGCAGCCTTGAGAGTAGCAAAAGAAGCCGCCGAAACTGCCAACCGTGCCAAAAGTGCTTTCTTGGCTAACATGAGCCACGAACTCCGCACTCCTCTCAATGCCATCTTAGGTTTTTCTCAGTTGATGGAGCGAGACGCTAGTCTCAACTCAAACCAGCGTGAATCTTTAGCTACGATTAACCGTAGTGGAGAACATCTACTCAACCTGATTAACGATGTCCTGGAAATGTCCAAAATTGAGGCCGGACAAATCGTTTTCAATCCTGAAGACTTCGACCTCTACCTGATGTTGCAAACATTACAAGAAATGTTTCAGGTACGGGCGCAGACAAAACAGTTGTACCTCAAGTTTGAAATTGCTGCCGATCTGCCGCGTTATATCCAAACAGATGAAGGTAAACTCCGCCAAGTTTTGATCAACCTGTTGGGTAACGCCATCAAGTTCACCCAAACCGGGGGAGTGACGTTGCGGGCGAGATTGGGGGATGAGGGGGATGCGGGGGACAAGGGGGGCAAGAGAGACAAGGGGGACAAGGAGAATAACTACAAATCTATGCCCCATTCCCAATTCATCATCTTTGAAGTTGAGGATACTGGACGGGGGATAGCAGCAGCAGAAATGAATAATCTGTTTCAGCCGTTTGTCCAGACAAGCAGTGGTATTCAAACCAAGGAGGGTACTGGGCTAGGTCTAACTATTAGCCGACAGTTTGTGCGGTTGTTGGGAGGAGATATTCACCTTTGCAGTAATTTAGGGCAAGGATCTACTTTTAGCTTTGACATTCAAGTTAATTTAGCCACACCATTAAAAGTTACACCAAAGTTGAGTCGGGGGCGCGTACTCAAACTAGCAGCAGACCAACCAACTTACCGTATTCTCGTAGTTGACGATCGCAAAGAAAACCGCGATTTAATGATGCAACTTCTAGGCGGTGTTGGCTTTGAAGTTGAGGCTGCTAGTAACGGACAAGAAGCGATCGCTATGTGGCAGAAATGGCAACCTCAGTTAATTTGGATGGATATGCGGATGCCTGTAATGAACGGCTACGATGCCACTAAAGAAATTAGAGCTAGGGAGAGAAGTTTAGAGACAAATTCCCACACAGTGATTATTGCTCTGACAGCCAGTGCTTTTGAAGAACAACAAGCAAGTATTTTAGCCGCAGGGTGCGACGACTTAATTCGCAAACCATTCCGCGAACAAATAATTTTTGAAAAGATAGCTGAATATTTACATTTAAGCTATCTTTTCTCAGAAGAAAGTAGCGAAAATATAACAGATAAAAAGTCAGAGAATGTTCAATATTCTATGTTAGATATTCATTCTGCAATTACAATTATGCCCACTGAATGGATAGGGGAACTTCATCAAGCAGCTATTGCAGTTGATGGTGAGAGAATTTTTCAATTAATTGAGCAAATTCCGCAATCTCATGCTGACTTAGCAGAAAAATTATTAAATTTAGTCCGGAGTTTCTGCTTTGATGAAATTCTCGAACTGACATCACATCTATTTAACTAATTACTAGTTGAAGTAGAAAGTCCATAACAGACTATAATTTGCTTGATTAAACTAATAGCGATCGCAACTGCGCAAATAAAACGCAAAAATAAATATACTTCTCCTCTTGATCGGTAAAAGGAGAAGTTTTAAGTTAAGTATAAAGCTTCAATTTATTCAAATAAAAACTGTGCTAAAGTTGCGAACAAAACTTATGCTGTGGCTAAAGCAGGTTCTGCCGTAAATATTTTTCGAGTTTCTGGGTGAGTTGTAAATTTTACGTATTGAGTTGCCATTTCTGGTGTTAGCAGTTCGATCATAAGTCTGTTTTCTACCCAGAACTCAATGACATCAAAAAAAGTTTCACGGGTACAGCGTACAACACGCCAACCTTCACGCGCACCAATTTTTTGAATTTCTTCTTGACTAGCAGGTACAGAAATAGCTGCATGAATATCTACGAACTTAGGAGAAATAGAATTTTGTACAAATGCACATTGTCCATCACCTTCACCAGGTTCTAATTGAGTACCTAAAGGATAAAGTTCAATGGCTGTACCATGTTCATCAAAAGGTATAACCATATAGCTACCTGGGTGAGGAGGAAATGGAACAGCTTCTGCTTTTAAAATTTCTGCCAAAACTTGGGCAACGTGTTGAGGGTTGTTAACAGCAAAAGAAATATGGTGAATCATAGAATAACCTCTGTTCGATATTTTATAGATTAAGAAACAATCGGGGAGAACTAGGGGAGAAAAATCTAATTGCTAGCGAATTTTAGATTTAAAAATTTAAACAAGCTTAGAGAAAGCAAATTTATCTCGGAATAAATCCAAAATTGTGTGACTGAGCTACTGAGGTCGTCCATAATGAGCTTGACCCTGACCATCGGTAGTCTGAAGCAAGAGGACTTCTTGTCCGTATTCGTTTTTAGAGATTGACCAAGCGTAGGTTTCAGGCTTGGCTGTGTTCTTTCCAGAGTAAGTGCGACCAGTATTGCAGATTTGCCCTTTAGATGAGCTTTCAGTCGGTTGGAAGGTGAGTTGTCGATCGTCAGCGCTAACTTTACCTTTCTCTTGTATGAAGAGGTTAGACGCACAGTTGTAGGTGTTGATTTGAATTAACCTTTGTCGCTGGTAGCTACCGTTAGCTGCGACTAGGAAGCGATCGCTCGAACCATTCGGTGCTGCTGACTGTCCTGTAATTTGGTCTTGGTATTGGATAGAAGAAATTCGACCGTAAAGCCACTCACCTTGGAGTTCAGCAGGTATCGCCCCACCATTTTTACCTGCTTGACTGGTACTAGGGTAAACAAAAAGGCTAGCACTGAGAGTTAAACCCAAAGCAGCAAAAAGACGGGCGGTTTTTGGTAAAGAAGATATTTGTTGATTTGTCATATTATTAGTCAGGAATTAAACTTTTGGCTTGATGTTTTCAAAATAAAAAACAATCGGGGAGAACTGGGGGAGACATTAACAATTCAAAATTCAAAATTCAAAATTCAAAATTCAAAATTAAAGATATTTTCAGACGGGGATTTAAACCCCGACTGAAACTGATGCTACGTATCGAAGTAGGGGTCTTAAACCCTTTTATTTACGATAAAGCTATGAAGAAGTTTTTATAAAGGATTATTAAGCTAAGAAATTAACGTTAGAATTTTTATTCACAATTACGTAGCCGATTCTGGCTCAAGCTAAGATTGCGATGCCCAAACAATTATCCAACTCTCCGAAAGCAGACATATTGGTAATTGATGATACACCGGAAAATCTAAATCTTTTATCTGCGATGCTGACCGAACAAGGATATAAAGTTCGCAGCGTGACTAAAGGTTCTACAGGGTTGCGGGGAGCAAATGCAGTTCCTCCTGATTTGATTTTGCTAGATGTGAATATGCCAGAGATGAATGGTTATGAAGTTTGTCAACAATTAAAGACAAGCGATCGCACTTGTGAGATTCCGGTAATTTTTATCAGCGCTTTGGGTGATGTGTTGGATAAGGTGAAGGCGTTTGCAGTTGGCGGGGTTGACTATATTACTAAGCCTTTTCAACTAGAAGAAGTTTTAGCCAGAATTGAAAATCACTTGACGATTCGCCAACTCCAAAAGCAACTCCAAGCGCAAAATCAGCAGTTACAGCAAGAAATAAGAGAGCGCGCTAAAGCCGAAGAGAAGTTTGCTAAAGTTTTTCGTTCTAGTCCTAACCCGATCGTGATCGCCACAATTTCGGAAGCGCGGGTTCTTGATGTCAATCCCAGCTTCTTAAAAATGAGTGGCTATTGTTTAGAAGAGGTAATTGGACATACAGTTGCAGAACTCGATTTAGGTAAAAATACAGCAGCGATCGCCCAAACAATTCAACGTTTACCTGATAGTGGTTCACTGTACAATCTGGAATTTGAATTTTCTACCAAATCTGCCGAAATCAAAACCATCTTACTTTCTATCGAATTAATTGATCTAGCGGGAGTACCATGCGCTTTATTAATTGCCAATGACATCACCGAACGCAAACGCCTAGAAAACGAGTTTATTTCTTTAGTCAGTCATGAGTTACGTACACCTTTAACTTCAACAATGGGAGCATTAGATTTATTGGGTGCAGGACAACTAGGAACTTTAACTGCACAGGGACAAAAAGTTTTGAGCATTGCTACCAATAACACGGAACGTCTAATTCGTTTGGTGAACGATATTCTCGATTTAGAACGGATGAAATCGGGCAAAATCTTCATGCGTATGGGCAAGTGCAACGCTGCTGAACTGCTGATTACAGCAACAGAAGCCATGCAAGCAATGGCAGATAAACTCCAAGTCAAACTAATTGTTAATCCTTTAGCAGTTGAACTTTGGGCAGATTCCGATCGCCTTTTGCAAACCTTGACTAACTTACTCAGCAATGCGATTAAGTTTTCGGAACCAGGGGATACTGTTTGGATCGGTGCGACACTTTCAGAAAATCAAGGTGTTGAGTCTCAAAAAGATACACCCAGCTACCTGTTGATTACTATTCGAGATGAAGGGCGAGGAATTCCTGAAGATAAATTACAAATTATCTTTGAGCGCTTTCAGCAGGTAGATGCATCTGATTCTCGCAACAAAGGCGGAACAGGTTTAGGACTGGCGATTTGCCGGAATATTGTGCAGCAACATAACGGTAAAATCTGGGTTCAAAGCGTTTTAGGGGAAGGTAGCACCTTTTATGTACTTTTACCTTTAGCTGTCTCTAATTAGCAACTAATCGCTGCTTCAATCTCCCCCACTTCTCCCCGATTGCATTTTAGAATAGCTCCAGGTAATCAAGCTAGTCAGCATCACATATCATGCAAGGATGGCACCATGAGCAGAAATATCTTGATTGTTGATGATGAAGAAGATGTGCAGGCGATCGCTAAATTGGGATTAGAATTGGGTGCTGGTTGGAATGTGTTGACGGCTTGTTCTGGACGGGAAGCGTTGAATATAGCTGCCAACTCACAAGTTGATGTCATCCTGCTAGATATGATGATGCCTGATATGGATGGGCGTGCCACCTTGCAAAAATTAAAGGCTAACCCTGTTACTCAGCAAATTCCAGTAATTTTACTCACTGCCAAAGTTCAAGATTCAGATCAAGACTGCTTTACTGGATTAGATGTAGCCGCTATATTTGCCAAGCCTTTTCGTCCTTTAAAACTGGCAGGGCAAATCAGTGAAGTATTGGGTTGGGCTTATAGCGAAATAGAGAGTTGATATAACTTAAGCAAGAATGGTTGCCTATATCCCCGACTTCTTCAAGAAGTCGGGGATCTGAAGTGCTCCTACAATCTTAACTCTCTCATCTTCTTCTCATCTGATTCTCATTTCTCCCCTAGTTCTCCCCGATCGCTCTTTAACTTAAAAAACACAAGCATCGCTGGGAGATCAATCAAATGCAAATTCTACAAAATCTCAAAAAAGAGCTAAAAAAGCTGATATTCGCCTATCGCTTCATGCGCATTGTCCAGCTACCTTACGGTTCCTTTGGCGCAGGTGGCAATTTATCTGATGCAGCAATCGATCCCAAGAGTCTCAATCAAATTGTGCAGTTTCTCTCTCGCACGGAACGGGGAAGAATAGCCCTAGCTGAAAAAAAGCTCCTGGGTAAGATTGATTTACAGCAACTCCATCAATTACCTACCAACACCTTTGGCTATATTTACGCCGATCACATGCTGAGAAACAGATTAACTCCGCCGCCAGTGCGCGAACATACATCAGATACCTATAGATATTTGTTCAATTATGTGATGGAAACGCATGATATCTGGCACGTGGTTACTGGTAGCAATACAGACAAAGCTGGAGAAATTCAAGTAGAGACATTTTCTTTGACTCAGTTTTATCCTGCTCGTTTTTGGGTGGTGTTACTGGCGAAAAATTTCCTCAAAACTGCGATTGAAGATATGGATTTGTGCAGTCAGCACATGGAAGCTTTTGTGCGCGGCTGGATTATGGGACAACAAGCACAACCTCTGTTTGGCGTTCCTTGGAATACATTATGGGAAAAACCTTTAGAAGAAATTCGGGCTGAATTAAATATTCGTCCCTACTTAGGTTCAGAACTGGAAGCTGCTATTAAGTGGCAAGGTGAGAAAATTACTGCTAAACCTGAATTGGTAGGCGTCAAATGAGACATACATCAATCGATGCGAGCGTGACTACTTTGGTAGATCTGTTGGAGTATCGAGCCAGCCATCAGCCGCAGCAAACAGCTTATACCTTCCTTGCAGATGGGATTACTGAAGATAGCAGTTTTACATATAGGGAATTACATCAAAAAGCCCAAGCGATCGCAGCATATTTGCAAAGCCAAAAAGCCTACCAAGAGCGAGTTTTATTACTTTATCCACCAGGATTAGATTTTGCTGCGGCTTTCTTTGGCTGTTTGTATGCAGGTGCAGTTGCGGTTCCGGCTTATCCTCCGCGCCCCAATCAATCTATCTCACGACTACAAGCGATCGCAGCGAATGCTCAAGCTAAGATTGCACTCACAACTAAAGCGGTTTTAGCCCTGGTTCAGCCGCAGTTACAAGAGTTTGCGGATTTGCGATCGCTACAATGGCAAGCTACCGATAACCTAGATAACAATTGGGCGCAAGATTGGCGACGAGTGGAAGTTAGTAGTGATACCCTCGCCTTCTTACAGTACACTTCTGGCTCCACCTCCACACCAAAAGGTGTGACGATCAGCCACGCTAATTTACTGCACAATTCCTCTTTAATTTATCAATCGTTTCAGCATTCTCCAGAGAGTCGGGGTGTTATTTGGCTACCTGCTTACCATGACATGGGCTTGATTGGCGGTATTTTACAACCGCTTTACGGTGGTTTTTCCGTCTTCCTCATGCCGCCAATGATTTTCTTACAAAAGCCTTTTTACTGGTTGCAAGCGATTTCGCGTTACCAAGCAACTACCAGTGGCGGCCCCAACTTTGCTTATGATTTATGTGTGCGTAAAATTACCCCAGAACAACGTGCCACTCTCGATTTGAGCAGTTGGGAAGTTGCTTTTAATGGTGCGGAACCCGTACGCGCAGAAACAATGGAGCAGTTTGCTACTCTATTTACACCTTGTGGTTTCCGTCGCGAAGCGTTTTATCCCTGTTACGGGATGGCAGAAACTACGCTGATTATTGCTGGGGGAGATAAAGCCGCTTTACCCATTGTGGAAACGGTAGCGGAAAAAGCTTTGAAACAGCATCAAGTGATTCCTAGCGATAATCATCTTGATAGCCAAAATCTTGTGAGTTGTGGGCAAAGTTTAGCAAATCTGCAAGTTGTCATTGTCAATCCAGAAACTTTAACTCCATGTTCGCCCAATGAAGTCGGAGAAATTTGGGTGTCAGGTGCTAGTGTCGCTCAAGGATACTGGAATAATCCCGAAGCTACAAAAGAATATTTCCAAGCATACTTGGCAGATAGCCAACAAGGGCCATTTTTACGCACAGGAGACTTAGGCTTTTTACATCAAGGCGAACTCTTCGTTACAGGACGTATCAAAGATTTAATCATTATTCGGGGACGCAACTATTATCCCCACGATATCGAATTAACAGTTGCTCAAGCTCATCCATCCCTCAGACTTGGCGCTGGTGCAGCTTTTACCATTGAGCGCGAAAATGTACTACGGCTAGTAATTGTGCAAGAAGTTGAGCGACAATATCTGCGCCATCTCAACGTTGCAGAAGTGGTAGGGAAAATTCGGCAAGCGGTTTTACAACAGCATGAGTTACAGATTCATACTGTAGCGTTGATTAAAACAGCCACTCTCCCGAAAACTTCTAGCGGTAAAATCCAGCGCTATGCTTGCAGAGAGCAGTTTTTAGCTCAGAAATTAGAGATTTTGCCAAGTTTAGCGCCAGTTGCAAGTGTAAATCATCCTTTATCTGCATAATCGCAGTAGGGTGTGTTGTCGCGCAGCGCAACGCACCGACGCAGCTTGAATTTTTGATGGTGCGTTAGCCTACGGCATAACACACCCTAGCTCTGCATAAATCTTGCATCAGTTATCAAAGTTGGGAATATGGAAACCAGTATTAGCGTTGAATCTGCATCAATTAATCGTGCTACTGATTTATTAAAGAAGAAAACCATGAGCAACAGCTACATTAAGTTGTTGCAAAAGCGTCATTTTTTATTGTGTGATGTTCTACCTTTTGTTGGGTTTATTTTAGCGATCGCCTGTTTATGGGGCAAGCCAATCGGTATAGTTGATATCACAGTGTTTCTAGGGATGTGGTTTCTCACCTCTGTAGGAATTACCGTTGGCTATCACCGCTACTTTACCCATCGTGCTTTTCAAGCACATCCAATTATTCGGATTCTGCTAGTAATTCTCGGTTCCACAGGTGCGGAAGGCCCTGTGCTTTCTTGGGTTGCTAACCACAGACACCACCATCGCTATAGTGATGAGGTTGGGGATACCCATTCTCCACATTTACACGGTACAGGTTGGCGCAATCAGCTTTCCGGATTTTGGCACGCTCATCTGTGGTGGAAAGTTGAGTACGATTATCCCAACCCACTTTACTATGCACCGGAACTGCTACGAGACAAAACAATTTGCAAGCTTAACCAACTGTATTTTGTTTGGGTGATTTTGGGTCTGGTTTTTCCGGCGGTTGTCGCTTTTATTCTTACAGGAAATTGGATTGGTGCTTGGCATGGTTTTTTGTGGGGTGGAGTTATTCGTCTATATTTAGGACAGCACACAACTTGGTGCATTAACTCAATTTGCCATCTTTATGGTACTCGTAGTTTTGATACCAAAGAAAAAAGCACAAATAATCTTTGGCTGGCTTTACCTACTTTTGGCGAATCTTGGCACAACAATCATCACGCTTTTCAAAACTCAGCTAAATTTGGGTTGCAATGGTGGCAAATTGACATTGGCTATTGGGTAATTGTGGTATTGCAGAGTCTAGGTTTAGTTTGGGATGTGAATCAACCTACACCGGAAATGATGCAATCAAAAAGCGTGCGATTGCTATAAATAAGTGTAGTTCTAGCTCTTCAAAAGCAAATCTATAATCAGCGAAGCAGAATTTAATTATGAATACGACAGAGCAACAGCCCCTAACACATACAGATCAATACTATATTCAAACCATCCGTCCTTTTTTACCTAAAGAAGCTTTTCAAAAAAAGCCAAGTTATCTCTGGTATTTTCTGGCTAATTTTTCGCTATTTATCTCAGCAATTACCTTAACACACTACTCCAATAATATTTGGATATTTTTACTTGCAAGTTTATTGTCAGGAAATTGCTTGCCAGGTCTAGTTTTTTTTGGTCACGATTTGAGTCATGGCTCAGTTATGGCAAAATCTTGGCAGAGACATTTTCTAGAAGTGTTAGTGTGGGGAATAAATTTTATCCCTCTAACGATGTGGATACATATTCATCATCGAACGCATCATCCTAATGCAGCAACATTTAAAGACCCCGATCGGCGATGGTTAACTTCAGAAAAAACTTGTATTAAATGGATTTATACTTGGATCTTCTATCCGCAGAAAAACAAATTACTACTAAGATTCATTAATCCTTTCGCCTATATTCACTTTGTCTTTTACATCTTGCGTAATTTCATAGCTGTTTTTATCTCACCAAAAAGCAAGCTGTATATAGTTCCTTATCAAGTACCATATACTCTCAAAGAAAAATTCTCAATTATTATTGAAACAGGCATTATCATTTTAATCCAGACTATAATTTTTTCAGCCGTTCAATGTAACTGGTTAAAGTACTTATTTGTTGGGATATTACCTATATTGATTGCTTCAGTGATTGAAGTCATTTATGTAGCGACGAATCATTTCCTCAATCCTATAAAAGCGCAAAATAATTCTGTGCAAGGTACTACATCTGTAACAGTACCTCCCTTGTTCAATTTGATTCATAACAATTTCTCTTATCACACCGAACATCATCTATTTCCAGCAATGCATCCTTCTTACTATCCATTAGTCAGCGATCTGCTGAAAAAGCACTTTCCTCAAGACTATAATCAATTAACAATTACAGAAGCTTGGCGGCGTTTATGGAATTCTCAAGCTTTTGACTAATGATGTAACTTCTTATACGGTTGCGCAGAGCATAACAGTTGTTTTTCACATTTAGCCCACCTATGTGGGCTTTTAGCTTTAAGGCGATTACTTGCAATCCAAATCTAAAATCTACACCTGGTATTCTTCTCCCCTAGTTCTCCCCGATTTATCTCTAATCTGTAAAGTATCAAAGCAATTCAACTGATACTCAATAAGGTTTTGAAGATGGAACTCACCAGTACTGTTACTAATAATGCCTTAGACTCTCAAAAAAATACTCTGAGTGCAGAGGTAATTCAAGAATCGATAGTTGCTTATATTGCCGAAATTTTAGAAGTTGAGCCACATCAAGTTAATATTAAAGCTCGGTTTAATGAATACGGTTTAGATTCATTATCATCAGTCAGTTTGATTTCCCATTTAGAAAGTTTAATCGGACAGGATTTATCGCCAACTTTATTATATGACTTACCCAGTATCGAAGTTTTGTCACAACGTTTAGCAGCAGGCACAACAGAACTTAAAATTGCGCTCTAGATTTTTAGCTCAACATATCGATTAATCACAAACATAAACATCATGACTACTGCAAACACCGCAACTCCTGGGGCTTCGCCTCAAGCAATCCAACACCATTACGATGTAGGCAATGATTTTTATCAACTTTGGCTAGATAGTACTATGATTTATTCTTGTGCTATCTGGGAAGAAGGCGAACCAGAGGAAGCACTGGAATTAGCTCAAATTAGAAAAGTTGATTTTCATATTAATCAAGCTAAAGCCAAGAATGCCAAGCGAGTTTTAGATATCGGTTGTGGTTGGGGAACAGTACTCAAACGTTTAGTAGATGTGCATGGAGTTGAGCAAGCT
This sequence comes from Aulosira sp. ZfuVER01, assembly GCA_034530615.2. Classification (GTDB taxonomy): domain Bacteria; phylum Cyanobacteriota; class Cyanobacteriia; order Cyanobacteriales; family Nostocaceae; genus Aulosira. The sequence goes on along the minus strand of JAVRCV020000056.1, from coordinate 22,416 downwards.
GTAGGACTAACATTAAGTGAAGCTCAAAAGAATTGGATTTCTGCTAACAAGCATCCTCAAATTGAAGTTAATCTCGAAAGCTGGTTAAACTACTCACCAATACAGCCTTTTGATGCCATTATTTCTATTGGTGCTTTTGAACATTTTGTCAAACCAGAATTATCCAGCCAGGAAAAAATTGATGTTTATCGTACCTTCTTTAATCGCTGTTATGAATGGTTGAATCCCGGGGGTTCGATGTCCATTCAAACTATCGCCTATGGGAAGAGAAAACCAGAAGAAGTACAAAAAAGTTTAGGCGCTCAGTTTGCTAATCAAGAAATATTTCCCGAATCTGATTCTCCGCGACTCACAGAAATTACCGCCGCTGCAGAAGGTATTTTTGAAGTAATTACAGTTCGCAACGATCGCCTAGATTATGTCCGCACTCTCCAAGCATGGTTAACTAACTTCAGAAGCAAGCGTACAGAAATCATCAATTTGGTTGGTAAAACTGTTTTCGATCGCTACGAACGTTATCTTTATCTGGCACTTCTAGGCTTTTTAACTGGAGATTTACTTCTTTTACGCTTAACTTTTCGCCGCATTGATTAAAAGTTAACAGGCTTTCACTCATCAAACAGAATTAGCAAATAGAATATTCAACAAAATGCAAAATAATCTGGTAGGTACTTGGAAACTTCTTAGCTGTGAAACTAGAACTGAAACTGGTCAAGTTTTTTATCCTTTAGGAGATAACCCCAGTGGCTACATTATTTATACAGATAATGGCTATGTTTCTGTAGCAATGATGAAAGCGAACCGTCCGCAATTTCAAGCCGGAGATATTGCAGCGGGTACTGTGGAAGAAAAAGTGGCTGCGACTGACAGTTATGTTTCTTATTGTGGAACTTATGAAATTCAAGGTGAACGAGTTATTCATCATGTGGAAGTGAGTTTTTTCCAAAACTGGGTAGGTGTAAATCAAGTCCGGTTTGTACAATTAAATGGCGAACAACTTACTTTGAGTACACCTCCTATGCTTGTCAATGGTATTGAGATTGTTGGTAGCTTAATTTGGCAGCGTGTAAGTAAGATACAGCCAGAAAAAGAATTAGTTACTTCTCATGTCACAGTACATTGAAGTTGGCGAACATCAATTAATATCACTTGGTGCAAATCAAAATAAACCAGGAATACCAATTATTTTTCTGCATGGAATAACGCTGTCTGCTAATTTTTGGATAGCAAACTTACCACCCCTCGTTAGAGAACATCTTCCTTGGTATTCCCTCAGTTTGCCTGGCCATTATCCCGACTCCTATCAACCTGAGTTATTAACAGCAGATATGCTAGCCGATATCCTGATGAGTGCAATTCACAAATTGGTAGGTAAGCAACCAGTGGCTTTAGTTGGTTATTCAACAGGTGGGTTTGCTGCTTTAAACCTCGCGGCTAATTTTCCCGAACAAATAAAAGGTGTTTTCTGCATTTCTGGTTTTTCTCAAGGACAATGGCACGGTTTATTGGGATGGTTACAGAGGCTAACTCAAAATAGTGTAATTGGTAAATTCCTTTGTAAAATTCTCTGCAAAGCGTTGATGCTCAATCAAGCTGGCTACAAGTTGGCGTGTAGTTTTAACGCAGGCGATCGCGCAGCTTATTGGAATGCACCTACTCTACAAACAACAGTAGAAGCAGTGTATCCAGATGCCGTCAAACACAATCTCAACAATATTGTTGACTTGTTTGAGTGGTTTGCAGACATGGATATTAGCCATGTCTTACCCAAAATTCAAGCACCTACACTGATTTTGAGTGGCGATCGCGATCCAATTATCCTTCTTGCACACGCAAAATTTCTTACTAGCCAGATTCCTAACGCTGAACTAATTGTATTGCAGGGCATGGGGCATCTATTTTTTGCCGAGCGATCGCTAGCTTACCAAAATCTTTTGACAAGTTGGATAATAGAAAAGAAGCTATGCATTTCTGAGCAATAAATATTCATACCAAATCACTTTTATAGGTTGTATTTTTACGAACCGCAGAGAATTTAAAAGAAAAAAGATTAACAATAACAAATTTTGAGGAATTACTAATATGATTCTTGATCGCGTTTGTATTATCGGTGCTGGTTCATCCGGAATTGCTGCTGCTAAAATCTTACACGAGCGCGGCATAGCCTTTGACTGCTTTGAAAAAGGTTCTGGGATTGGTGGTAATTGGCGCTACATGAATGATAACGGGATGTCTTCAGCTTATAAATCCTTGCATATCAATTCATCTAAGGGGCAGATGGCCTACTCTGATTTTCCCATGCCGGAGGACTACCCGCAGTATGCCAATCATAACCAGGTTCTCAAATATTTTGAGTCTTATGTTGACCATTTTGGGTTTCGAGACAAAATCACTTTCAAAACGCAAGTCTGTCGTGTCGCGCCAGTTGGCGATGGTACTTATGATGTCACTATCAAAAACGCTAACGGGGAACGAACGCAGCGCTATGGTGCAGTAATTGTGGCTAACGGCCATCACTGGTGTCCAAATTTGCCTAAATTCCCGGGAGAATTTACGGGAAAGACAATGCACACCCACGACTATAAAACTCCAGAAGGGATGGATGACAAAAATGTTCTAGTTGTAGGTGTTGGTAATTCAGCTTGTGATATCGCTTGTGAGACTTCACGAGTGGCAAATCAAACTTATCTTTCTACTCGTCGCAGTGCCTATGTTTTACCAAAGTACATTTTAGGTAGAACTCTTGATAGTTACCTCACACCTTTGTTTTTTGCGTTGCCATTAGCCTTACGAAGATTATATGGTCAAATCCTGTTATATCTAGCGCGCGGCCCGCAATCAGCTTATGGTTTCCCCAATCCCACCCATAAATTCTTAAGCGAACATCCAACAATCTCCTCAGAATTACTGAATTTTGTGGGCTACGGTAGGGTAAAAATCAAACCAAACATCAAAGAACTCGCAGGCGATCGCGTGCGTTTTGAAGATGGTACAGAACTGCCAATAGATATCATTATTTACGGTACGGGTTATAAAATTGCTTTTCCGTTTTTTGACAAAGAGTTTATTAATCCCCAAGATAATGAATTTCCCCTGTACAAGCGAGTTGTACACCCAGAACATCCCAATCTTTACTTTATTGGTTTGTTGCAACCCATAGGTGCAATTATGCCTTTAGCCGAATGGCAATCTAAGTGGATTGCTGAAGTGATTACTGGAAACGTCAGTTTACCAAGCAAAGCAGAAATGTTGCGCCATATAGAGAAAGAACGGCGACTGACACAAAAACAGTATGTCAATTCCAAACGACACACAATGCAGGTAGATTTTTGCCCTTACATCGATGAAATCAAAAAAGAAATGAAACGGGGACGCAAACGCACAAATAATAATTTTCTTTCTCTATTTTCTAGCGATCGCACTGTAGCAGAACGGTTAGCATGAGGTTGATTTTTATTTTAAATATAATAGCAATATAAAGGTTGATAGCTTTCTTCATAAACCTGTTGAACTAATCTACAGCTACTCGTATTTCTAAGCTTGTAGAACCTCATGAACTGTTTCAACCAAGTCGTCACTATTCACAGGTTTGTGGAGAACTTTATTAACTTTTATGTGAGTTAACTTCGGGACAATCATTTGTTTATATGCTGTAATCAGCAAAATAGGTAGAGTTTGCAAATGTTGATCTTGCCGGAGCAGTTTAACTACTTCAAAACCATTCAATCCCGGCATCATTACATCTAGCAATAGCAAATCGGGTTTATTTAATTTAATTTGATTGATGGCTTCTATACCAGAGGTTACACACTCAACTGTATATCCTTCCATTTCTAAAATTACTTGAAGGATAATACAGTTATCCACAAGATCGTCACATATAAGGATGGATTTCCTTAACATTTCTTGGTATTACTCCTTCAAGAACTATTTCATATTTGGTATGTAAGGTTTTACTTAGTTATCATATTTTTGAGTAAGTGCCAATATTTCCTAATACAATCTTTGGATTTGCACGCAATTCATTCACAGAGTGTTACTAAATATGAAAAAACCGCAAGCGATCGCTAACGCTGTCAAAATGGTACAAAAGAACCAATAGAGATTATGATTAACGATACAGGTCATAGGTGCATCGATAGACAAGACGGTAACTCACGTTATTGAAGACTAGTTTAGTCATGAAAATCTTGCTGATCGAAGATGATGAGGTTTTAGTAAATATCTTATTGAATTCGCTAACGCAACAACACTATGTGGTTGACATCGCACAAGATGGATCTGTGGGTTGGGAATATACTCAAAGTTATAACTACGATTTGATATTAATAGATGTGGGATTGCCCAAACTGGACGGTATTAGCTTATGTCAACGCTTACGCTCCAGTGGCAATTCTACTCCCATTTTGTTAATGACTGCAAAAGATGCAACTAGCGATCGCATTCGTGGGCTTGATGCTGGTGCAGATGATTATCTGATTAAACCTTTAGATTTAGGAGAACTGCAAGCCAGAGTTCGGGCGCTGTTACGTCGGGCTGATACTCCAGTTTCCTTAGTATTGGAAATTGGGGGATTGCGTCTCGACCCCAGTAGTTGTGAAGTAACATTTAACAGTAAAGTTCTAGATTTAACACCTAAAGAATACAGCCTGCTAGAGCTATTTATCCGCAATCCTTCCCGGGTTTTCAGCCGCGGGAACATTATCGAACATCTCTGGACTTTTGACGATCCGCCTCAAGAAGAAAGTGTAAAATCGCACATTAAAGGCTTACGGCAAAAGTTGAAAGCCGCCGGAGCAGTAGACTGGATTGAAAACGTTTATGGTTTGGGATATCGATTAAACCCATCTGTAAAAGAAGCAGGTGAGCAAGGAAAGCAGGAAAGCCCGAAATCAACTAAACAGGAACCTACAACGGTAACTAGAGGAAAGCAAGAAAAATTACCAATCTCGAAGATTGAACAGCAGTTCAACCAAGCCATGAGTAAGTTGTGGCATCAATATGCAGGGCTGATGCAGCAACGGATGGCAGTACTGCAACAAGCCGCCGCCGCCCTCTCTAGCAACTTAACTCAGGAGTTACGCCAAGCCGCAGAAAAAGAAGCACATAAGCTAGCTGGCGTTTTGGGAATGTTTGAGCAAGAAACTGGTACTCAAATAGCCAGGGAAATTGAACAGATTCTCAGCAAAGATGGAGATTTGTCTTCAACCCAAAAAAGTCAGTTGCGATCGCAAATTCAAGAGTTGGGTAACTTAATCAACTTGATGGGGCAAAAGGTTGAGAATCTAACTACCAATTTGATAGTAGAAGAAATTAATACGCGACTGCTACTAATTGACCCCGATCCGCAACTGGGTTCTCAGTTGCAACAACTTGTTCAGAACTTAGGAATTCACTGGCAGCAAATTACTAAGTTAGAGGATGCAAAAAACTTATTGCAAACTACATCACCCGATCTAGTGGTGCTAAATGTAGGTGAGGTGGGATGTCGGCAAGAAAGTTTGGCACTTTTATCAGAGTTAGCAACCCGTACTCCGCCTATACCCGTTCTTGTGATAGCTGCTGCTGATGAACTAGTAGAACGTGTAACTTTGGCTCAGTATGGGGCGCGGGGTTTTTTAGCCAAGCCTGTAACAGCTGCTCAAATCTGGGATAGTTCATCTCAATTATTACAGCGTACCCATACTCTGCGGGTAAATGTATTAGTAGTAGATGACGATCCTGTAGTTTTAGCAGCATTGCGCCCCATGTTAGAACCTTGGGGTATGCGGATCGTGGGCTTAGATGAACCCCTGCGTTTCTGGGAGGTACTGCAATCTACCACACCAGATTTATTAATTTTGGATGTAGAGATGCCCCACATCAGTGGGATAGAACTGTGTCAAGCAGTACGCACCGATCCCCAATGGCAGGAATTACCAATTGTGTTTCTCACCGCACACCGGGATATAGAAACCGTGCAGCAGGTGTTTGCTGTTGGCGGAGATGACTATGTGGTGAAACCGGTTGTCGGGGTAGAACTTTTGGCACGCATTACCCATCGCTTAGAACGCAGCCGCTTACTTAAATCCCTCTCTACCAAAGACCCTTTAACCGGACTAGCAAATCAGTTACAGTCTAGCCGCGACTTACAAAAGTTGATTGTTCAAGCCCAGAAACATCAACACTCCCTTTGCTTGGCGATATTGAGTGTGACTGAGTTACGCCAAATTAATAGCAAGTACGGACATGAAACTGGAAACCAAGTATTGCAAAGATGGAGTAGCCTATTTCAATCAGCCTTTTGCAGTGGTGAAGTTCTCGGTTATTGGGGCAATGGCGAATTTGTAATAGGGATTTCTGGGTTAACAAAAACAGAAGTCAAAGACCGCCTTGGTAACATTTTAACTACCCTTCGCCAACAAATATTCACAATTCCCGGAGGCGATCGCTTTCAAGTAGCTTGCAATTGTGCTGTGGTTGAGTATCCCCATGATGGGCAAAAGATTCAATCTTTGTATCAAGCTGCTATTGGTCTATCGCATTAATTTTGATGAGTTTGTAGTGATACAGTTTTGGATTTTGGAGCTTTTTGTCATCGGTCAGATCCAAAAGCTACCCCTGCTCTCTTCTTTCACGAAAGCCAACCGGAAGATTGTTAGGGTTTTTGGCTAAAGCGCTTGAGTTAATAGAAGGCAGTAGTCGGCTAGAATCTGTGTTTAAAACACAAGTTGATAGAACTGCTGACAACCCAGGCAAGATGCATAACTTCTTCGATGATTTGACTTTCTGAATCATTTGTTTTTCCAAAAAAACTGTAAATTAAGAGTTTATTTAGTTGGAGAAAGAGATCGCCTGCCTTACCGTAGACATCGCTTCTCCTGTATAAAAAGTTGAGGCTATCACTACTTTACTGCCTGGTATCAAGTTTGAGGGTCGGAAAAAAGACGGAGAAAAGACGGAGAAAAGTCGAAAAAAGTTAGTTGATTTACGTAAAATTGATGAATAAATAGTGCGAAGATTGTAAAGATGTTGGTATTCTTAAGTCGGTAAATGACCGTAGAAGAGGCGATCGCACTAGTCGAGCAATTATTAGAACGGGGACGCTTAACCAAAGTTCAAGAAATTGTCTTTCGTTATTCCTAGGAGGGTAAAACTTACCAAGAAATGACACGAGAGGTTAAATATGATGCTAGTCACATCAAAGATGTTGGTTACGAACTGTGGCGATCGCTTTCGCAAACTTTAGGTGAAAAAGTCACCAATAAGAACCTACACAGAGTACTAAAACGAGATGCACAACGGCATTGTTTTCAAATCCTCAAAGCCAAAAGACCATACGCAGGAATGAAAATTACAGGTGCTAAAGGTTTAACTCAGGCTCTTAAATCATTACCTAAAATATTGTTAAATTTGGAGTAGTAAACACAATTTTTATAAAAGCGATGCTAGAAGCAAACCCTTGTAATTTAAGCATCATAGTTCAACGCATCATTAATTTCTGAGTAGAAAAAACTAATAATGCAAATTCGATACATATTTTTAATTCAACCTTCAAAATAATTATGAATCTAGAAGAAATAGAGCCTTTATCTAACATGAATAGCTTCATCTCATATATAGATAGTTAGAAGATTATTTTTAACATTTTTGGGCAAATATTTAAATAGGGAGACAAGATGTTCGTGCTATTGCACAATCTTCCAATAATTTTCATATTCCAAAGTCTGTTATTAAAACTGGTCGTTATTAAGGCTCTTGGCATATAGAAATTCGTCAACAAGAAAATCAAGGTTTTCAACCAAACTGTCTGTTACCTGTTCCCTTGTCTAAATGCATAATTTATTTTGCACGACTACTTATTATGAGCAATAGGCTGGCAGTTGTGACGCAATCTCACTGTATCAGTACAATCACTGCCACCAGTTACAGTTACCAAAACTGCAACAGCTATGAAATCTCAAGCTGCTCAAGATTATTCTAGATTATAGCCTTCAAATGTCAGTAACCCCGTCTAAATAGACAGGGCTGCCACACATCCTATGAAGTTTTGAGCCGATACCCGAATTAGTGTGAGAATTTAGTCATGTCTTACCCGATTCCATCCAAACTCTGGCAGCGAATCAGTATTGTGACTGTGTTATTATTGATACCGTCAGTCGGAATTGCCATTTTACGTCAGCCTGCTACGGTTGCGATTCCAGCCGATCGGACTCTTCAAAGTTCTACCCCAGCTACCTCCATTCTACCCAATCACCCTGACTACCAGTCACTCCAGGCATTGGTACAAAAATATAGTTGTGTCGTCTCAATCCAAAACTTTGGCACTCTGCCTATAACCCGGGCTGAGTTTGCCAGCGTCTTAAATGCCTGTGTGAATCGCAGCAATGAGCTAATAGCGACTAATCCCAACCCAGCAGATCTGAAAACCCTGCAACGCTTGCAGTACGAATTTGCACCAGAGTTAGCAACCCTCAGAAATCGGACAGATGAGTTGGATGCCCGTAGTAACATCACTCCTACTAGGACTAATCGCAAGACTCAAGCCTTACCCCCACTTCCTAGTATTCCGTCTAGCTCATCTGCTCAAGAGCAATTTGTTAACCGCCCTGCCAGCCCTAAACTTCAAGCTGTTAGACGTATGGGAACGGTTGCTGCTGAACCGCAAACGGGTAGATTCAACACAGAAAACTACAACCGGATTGATGACAATCCCTTTCATCTTGTCAGTAATGACTCACTTTCTACCTTTTCTATTGATGTTGATACAGCATCCTACAGCAACGTGCGACGGTTTATTACTCAAGGAGACTTACCGCCAAAGGATGCAGTACGAATTGAAGAATTGATTAACTATTTTATTTACAATTATCCCCAACCAAAAGGCGATCGCCCTTTTTCTGTGACTACGGAAGTTGCTACTGCTCCCTGGAATTCGCAACACAAGCTGGTACAGGTAGGTTTGCAAGGTAAACGCCTAGAGAGTGCAGCTTTACCACCTAGCAACCTAGTATTTTTGATTGATGTCTCCGGTTCTATGGATGAACCCAACAAATTACCCTTGGTGCAACAGTCCTTGAAATTGCTAGTAAATCAACTGCGTCCTGAAGACAGGGTAAGTTTGGTAGTCTATGCAGGGAATGCTGGATTGGTGTTACCTGCTACTCCTGGTAGTCAGAAAGCAAAAATTCACTCAGCAATCGATCGCTTAAAGGCTGGAGGCTCCACTGCTGGTGGACAAGGTATTGAACTCGCCTACAAAATAGCCAAACAAAGCTTCATCAAATCTGCTAATAATAGAGTCATTTTAGCTACCGATGGAGATTTTAATGTTGGTGTTTCTAGCGATGCCGAACTGACACGATTAATTGAACAGAAGCGAGAGCAAGGAATTTTCCTGACGGTGTTGGGATTTGGTACGGGCAATTATAAGGACTCAAAAATGGAGCAACTGGCTGATAAGGGTAACGGCAACTACGCTTACATCGATACCCTCTTGGAAGCCAAAAAAGTTTTAGTTAACGATCTCAGGGGAACTCTGTTTACCATTGCCAAGGATGTGAAAATTCAGGTGGAATTTAATCCAGCGAAAGTTCAGGCTTATCGCTTGATTGGCTACGAAAACCGCCTGCTGCAAAACCAAGATTTCAATGACGATAAAAAAGATGCAGGCGATATTGGGGCTGGTCATTCTGTGACAGCACTTTATGAAATAATTCCCACTGGTATCAAGAGCGATGTGAAACTGCCTACAGTAGACCCCTTGCGATATCAGCGTTCTGATATAACTAAAACCGATACTGCCAGCAATGAGTTAATGCAAGTGAAACTGCGATATAAATTGCCCCAAGACAGTACCAGTCAGCTAATTACCCAACCCATCCCAGATGCTGATTTCAGCACTGAACGAGTACCCTCCACAAACCTGAGATTTGCTGCTGCGGTAGCTACCTTTGGGATGTTACTACGTGACTCTGAGTATAAGGGTAATGCTAATTATGATTTGGTGATGAAATTAGCAACTCAAGGGAAGGGCGAAGATCAGGAGGGCTATCGAGGTGAGTTTATTCGCCTGGTAGAGCAATCTCGGGGGTTGATGACGAGGAAATAGAACTATCTTGAAAATAGGGAATAGAGAATAGGTATTTTCATTGTTCCTTGTGAATGCAGATGGTGATTCAGGGGGTATTACGACAGTGAGTATGTCAAACTCCCCTTTGCCATCTGTGTGGCAGGTAAAATAACAATAATTTTGGGTATGGTTTGCAACAGAATTTTTTTCACTCTTGGTTGTGCTTCATCCGGCTGAGGTGAATCGTTCTGTGTTTGTGCATCAGCAATCTCTGGCGAATCAGGCTCCTGGGGGGGCTCTACTACTGGCGATCGCGGTAAAAAAGCTAGGGGTTCATCATTAAAAGGGTCTGAGGCTGGCGGCGGAAGATTTGGCGTTTCTTCAACAGAAGTGTCTGAAGTCTCTGGCTGTTCTGGTATCTGCGTTGGCGTTGGCTCAACGGCAGTGTTTGAGCGCGTCGGTGGTGCGGGATCATCATTGAAAGGGTCTGAGGCTGGCGGCAGATTTGGCGTTTCTTCAACAGAAGTGTCAGAAGTATCTGGTTCTTCTTGTATCTGCGTTGGTATTGGTTCAACGGCAGTGTTTGAGGGAGTCGGTGGTGCGGGAGGCGACGACGGCGGCGGTGTTACAGGTTGGGGAATAGGGGCAGATACTCTTGGAATCTCAGGTTCCTCTAACGGTTCTACTACTGGTTGTGGAGACAGTAAAGCCTTAGCTTCCCTGAGTGGTACGATTGGGGTACGAGTTGACCTTGGAGGATTCGCTGGTGCTGGTGGTGTCGGCAAATCGTAAGCTACGCGCCAGTCGGAAACTGTGAGTTCGCCGGGAGCTTCAGCCAAGAAAATCAGCGGTACGGAAACCAACCCAGCCTGTGATAGTGACACCGACTCAATTAGTAAGTCGCCTTGATTTTTGGGATGGACAATCCGAATTTCTGCTGAGGTTGCACCATCAGGAGCGATTCCTACCCATGTGTGTGTAGGAAAGTCTCGTCCATCTAAGGGTATAATTACTGGCGTCCCAACAGAGCCGTTATTTTGCCAATGCAGTTCTAGGCGAGAACGTTGTTGTAGCGATCGCGTTTCATCGCTATTTGATGCAGATAAAAACTGCGAATTAACTTGTAACTCGTAGCGTTCTCCAGCCACAACTGCTGCTGTTTGAACTATCACAGCGTCATCTGGCCCATCACCCCGCAACTTAGCACCTCTTTTTGGCGTACTTTGCTCGTCAACCCAACCACTCAAGTTTTGCCAGCCTGCGGGTAATCTTACGGGAGAATTGCGAGATTCTTGCTGCCATTGCTGAAACAAGCTGTTGCGGAGCCGTTGAGATGTGGGCTGGAGAGAAACGTTATCTACAATCAGTAAACCAGGCGGCGGTTGAACGAAGCGAATTTCCACCTGCTTGGTGTTTTGGGGAGCCGTCAGCAGTAATTCAACTATGCCTCTTTTCGGCCTGCGGGATGATACCGCAAATTGCCCAGAAAATTCTACATAACTAGCGATCGCTTCTTGTTCTTCTTGAATAATTTGCCCCGTAGCATCTAACCAATGTACTTCCCAACGAGCAGGAGCAAACTGTTCTCTGCGGCCAAACTCTGGTAAACCAATATCAGCAGGATAATCTTCAATCTCAAAAAAGAACTGGAGTTTGTAGGTACACTCACTAGTGGCTGGTATTCGCTGTGCCAATACTACTGGGTTCGTGCCTTTAGCGTAAAGAGCCGCTACTACACGTTCTTGGGTGTCGGCAGCAGTGGGTACTTTAATTCGCCAGAGTTGTTCTTGAGTATTGGTTGATTGCTCCCATCCTTGAGGGATTCCAGCCCGACGCCAGGGAAGTAACTCAACTCTGCCTTCAGAGGGAGCAGATAGGAACAATACATCCTCACTACTGGCGATTTGCCTTTTCGTTGCTTTGTTGATCGCATTGACGATTTCTTCTAAAGTTGTCCTAGCTGGATTGACACCAGCGCAGTCAATAGAAATTGGTTTGTCATTGTTAACAGCTAAAGTAATGAACCGCTCTCTGCTTAAATTCACACCTCGGCTAAGATTTACCGTCCCAGTTATAGAATCTCCGCTAGCAGTATCAAAGCCAAATAGTCGGCGTGTGGCATCGTCATGAGGTGGTTGGTTGAAGTCTCCGTTGACTAATAGCTCTCCTGTGCCACAAGGATTACTGCTCTTGTCTACTTTGCTTAAGTACTCTCCTAAGGGCTTGGCAAAATCAAAGCTAAATTCTATACGACCGAGGGGAGCGAAATCATCTAGACGCAGGCGGACTGCATCTGCTCCTTTGCCGATTTGTAACTGCACGGGTACAGTGAAATTTTCCGGCACGGTACGCAGTCGGAACAATGCCCTTAATGGCGATGGGGCTTTCTCCACAGTGGCGATTCGCCAAGAAAGCCCACCATCGCGGCTACTTTGTAACCCTGGATGCCCAGTAGTATCTTTTGTAGTGTCATGGGTTCCCAGCCAATGAGCTTCGCCAACTTGGCTTTGGAGAATCAACCAATAACGCTTTGTGGCTTCTGCACGGAATGGTGTTGGTAGTGTGGCGCTACCCCAAGTTGACTGATCGGGTAGGGGTTTGTCTACACGCACTTCTGCACTTACCAAAACTTCTCCTGATGGCTTACCGTCAGCATCAGATTGGATAGAGATATTCAAACCAGCTAATCCTGGCTCAATTTTGCCTAAGGGTACATCTATGCCAGTGACAGCAATTTCTGTGTCAGATTTTAATGGTTGCGCTAGTTGTTGAGTAGGGGAAACAAGAATATTAATTTCAGTAGTTTTACTGGGTACGCTGGTAGGGTCGTCACCAATGGGGCCAAGCGCGATACGTGTAGGATTAAACTCACCAATGATTTTTGCACTGCTACGTCCAGCGATCGCTTGCGCTTCTTTTGGCAGTGTTACTGTGGTAAAAGTATCTTCTAGACTGGGAAGTGTACTAAAGCCATAAGCTAATTTCACTTCTGGTAAGTGTGGTGGTAGTACCCTTTGCTCAATAAAATATTCGACAACTAACTCAACATCCAACCTGGCGATGGTATCAGAATGTACAAGCAACGGAATCTGATAAAAGCCGTCTTGTTGTTGTGCCGTAGCCAGAAAGGCATTGAACACTGTCGCAAAGTTAGGTGAAGTATCAGCAGTTGCTAGTTCGCCCAACTTTGTCCAAACCGGCGGTAACTGTCCCAAACGGACGCTGACATTGGTGGGAACAGAACGGATCGTAACTTTTGTGATATCTAAATTGGTTCTGTCCCCAGTCAATTTAAATTTGTTGAGCGTTAGGCTGGGTAGTGGTGCTGTTGTTGAGGAAAGATTAACTTTGAAATCTGTCTTGTCTGGTGTTAAGAAAGTGCCGTCATCTGCTATTCCAGTGTAGGCACCTCCCATATCTATCTGTAAAGTTGTAACTCCTCCCGAACCTTCGACACTAGTTACAGTGCGGCGTGCGTGGAAGTCTATCTCAACCGCAGGCTTAATTGCAGAGTTAGAAGAATTTACAGGAGTTACAGTCTTGGTAATACCTCCATCATTAGATGGGAAAGTAAAAGTTTCCTCAAACTGGGGAGCATTTGCTGGTATTAGCGTCACCGTTGCCCCAGTGATGTTTGCACCAATAGGCAGACTCCGCAACCATAATATGCGATCGCCTTCAAACGGATCGTTACCGCCCTGATATTTGGTGCGAATTTTCATCTCAACTCACTCCGCCCTAAATTTGATAGCTGATTAGGGATTGGTTCGGTTTTAGCCGATTCCCAATCCCTGATAATTAAACTTTCAGTAACAGCAAAACTTTTAGTTCTTTACTGATATCCCGACCTTTGGTTTTCAAGTAATCCACTAAATTAATTGGCGGATTATTAGCTTCGTCTGGGTTGGGAACATTTGGATAAGTAGCTTCACCTATTAATTTGATACCAAGAGTATCAAAGTCAAAGTGAACTATTTCCAGTTGGGTGGGAGCAGCTGTAGGTGATATAGGTGCATTACCTTCTTGAGGACGAATAGCTAGCTGTGTATAATTACTTGTCTTGCGCGGTCGCACTTGAAACCAGATGTCATCCCAATCGCCTTTATCTTTTAAATTGCCTACGGTTTTCTCTTCTCGACAGCAGCGATCCCACCAAGGAGAGTGGCCGTATTGGTCATCGTCAAAGCGATCGTTAGGGTCAGCAAATAAAGCTTTCCAAAATTCAGTTTCTAAGTCGCCTAAGCTGGAATTGTCTGTATATTTTACTTTATAGCTTTCCAGCAATTCTGCAAAAGGAATTTTATAAGGATTCCCAGTTGGCGGTTCAATGGGGATACTTTCTGTTGTGCCGTTTGCTTTCTCTAGCCTAATTCTTTTCTCACTGGAATGATAGAGATAGAAATTTACCCATTCGTCGTAGGGTTTGTTGCCATCTTCAGAGATAACTACGCGAAAGTAGTCTAACTGATAGATATCTACTAGTGGGAAAGTTCTGAGATTATGTTTAATTACCTCTTCTTCATCGAGTTTAAGTTGTTTATACAACTGTAAATAACCAGTCTTTTTAGGCAGTTCTTGGAAGACTGCGTTTAAAATATCTTGTGTTAATTCTCCGATGCTTTTACCACCTAAGAATGTAGCATTTTCTGCACTTTTCACACTTTTAATCTCCTCAATTGCTTTTTTAGTTTGATTAGTAATATCGTCTTTAATTTTTGCCTGCATATCGTTCATACGCTTGGCATCAATCAACTGACCTGGAGCATATTTTTCATAAACATTTAACTCATTTGTCATTGGAAATTTCTCCTGTAATTTATTTACTAATTTCTTCATTCTTCGCCGCAGCGATCGCGTGTCACTTTTGCTTTCACACCAGCGGCTTTGGCTTGCAAAATACCAATCGCTCCTGGTTGTAGAATCTCGGCTGTTAGGGCTGGTAGTTCCTCACCTCCTAATACCACTGCCCGCGCATTCTCAAAGCGGCTATCGTTGTAAATAATCGATACGTCATACATTGCCGGGCCTGCTTTGCGCACAGATACAGCAATTTTGTTACCCCAAGCACCTGATACTTTGGCTTTCAACTCAATCAAGTTGTTGAACCCGTCTTCAGCTAGGTAAATCCGAGCAAAACCGTCTTTCCCTGGGCTATCTATGGCGGCAATTTCTGGGGAAACATTTCGTCCCAAAGTTAGAAACTGCGGCTTGCGGAAAGGAATTGTTATTGGTTGCCAACCTAATGGCGCTACAGCTACTTCTTGGGCTGCGACTAAGTTTGAAGGCAAGATAGGGGTTTCGTGGTTGGGATTACCTTCATTAATCAGCTTGACTAAAGAGTAGGCATCGGTAGCTGGTTCAGTAACAGCTTGCGGGTATAGTTCTGGCTCATCTTTGCCTTGGCTAAACCGTGCTTCGTTAAACTTACCACCGAACGCATCTTGTAAATCGGCAGGTAAATTGACGATGAATGCACCCGAACGATGGCTTACCCAATCAAAAACAACCTCAACCCCTGGATCTGGTAAGGTATCTGATGCTGTAAACACAGCGTTCACCAAATCTGGCGGTTCAGAAACAAAGCGGCTAATGTTAAAGACACCACGTTCGCAACACACGCCATCTGGGAAATAGCTGCTGTTAAAGTTTGCGCGATCGAAGCGGCTACCGTAGCAGTCTAGATAAACCCATTCAGACTTACCAGGAGAGATACTTAAAACTGTGGCTTTATCAAGTTCTTCTACTTTGACTAATTGGGCAGAATTAGAGATGTTAATTTGTCTGACTAGTGAATATTCATCGCTACTACTAACGCCGATAGTGACAATTTTGTATGTTTCTTCGATTAATTGCCCTGTTGCTGGTTGAAATCTCAAAGTTACGTCGAACAGATGTGCAATTTCTTGAACTATTATTAATGGTTCATCTTGGGATTGTATTCCTCTAATTACAACAATGCTGTTGACGTAACTTGCTAAATCTATATTACCTCCTGGTTGCAGTTGGGCAATTAGTTGTTGATTTTGCCCCAACAAACGATAAGCTCCCTCTGCCACACGGATTTGACCAATGAAGCCCCCCAATCGTTCGCTAACTGCTGGTATCGCAGCCTCCCTAACGCTGACAGTAATTTGGTTGCCGATAATACCTGGACGATTAGCTGCCCGCAACAGCACGATGTTGGGTGCAAAAGGATTGTTGAGTTGCAATGTGGGGATATTATCATTGCTCAAGTTTTTTGTTTCAGCAAAAGGTATCCATGTTTGTGCCCCAATTGGCCCTACTAGAATTTCCCTACCGGATACAGTGCGAGTTGTACCAGAGGATTCAATAATTTTTACTTGCACTCCTAAGTTAGGATCGCGCCACAGTTCAGCTTTGTCCCTAACACTCAGCACGGTAAATAGACGAATCTGCCATCCTCTAGCTTCGTTAACAAGGGTTGGGCCGACAACACCATCAAGGGCGGTAATTGTAATTTTGGCGAATTCTGCCTCTTTGCCTTGATGCACTACCGATAAGCGATCGCCATGTTTCAACAGATATGCTGTTGTTGGCTGTTTTTCCGGTGGATACTCAATCAGTTCTAAATAACGCAGAGGTAGCACCGTTAACTGACTGTTCTCTCCGGCTGTTGGCGAAGTTAATTGCAGGCGATCGCTTTCACTAGCTGAAGCTAAACCAGGTACAACGGCGTTAATTTTGGCAACAATCTCACTTAAAAATGTCTGTTCTGGAAAAACACCGCTAATGTTGATATCTAGCGGACGATTGCCGTCTACACTCAAGCGAATCAGTTGGCGATCGCTTAAATTTACAGGTGTGAGTAAGTCAACTTCACTTGCGATCGCGGCAGGTAGAGGAGGGCTACCATTAGTCACATCAGGCACATTCCCAATGAGGATATCGCGGGCATCGCCTTGAGTGTAGGATAGTAGGTCAATGCGGCTGGCTGTACCTGTAGTAGAGGTAGTAATAATTAAGTGTGTGTTGTCGTGTGTGGCAGTTGCAGGAGCGATCGCATTATTAATTAGTCTCACAATATCGTCTATTCTGACGTTAGCTGGGTTGGCAATTCCCGCAGCACAGTCTATTTCTACGGTTTTTCCTTCTATTGTCAGTTTTAAGAACCGCGCCACTCGTAAATCAACACCTGGGCTTAAATCTGTAGTACCAATAATTTGTGCAGGTATAGCATTTATACCTTGATAGCTGCGTGGTGGAGTAATGCCAAAAATTGCATTGGTAGCATCGTTATCAGTGGGAGATGCAAACTCAATTCGACTCACATCTCCCTGTTTTTCAGATGTGAGGATTAGATGTTTGCCATCATGGCTGGCGAATACCTTACCTAAACTTTGATTTATCTTACTGACAATCTCTGAAAGCGATTTTGTCCCAGCTTCAGCCTCACCAATGGTAATTTCTGCGGCTGTTCCGCCATCGAGTGCCAGCTTAATCTTGGCATTGGCTGCTAAATTGATGCCATTACTCAGGTCAACAGTACCAATAAAGGTAATGCGGGTGGCATCTTGGCCGCGAAATGTTCCTGGTTCTACACCAAGTAATAGCGATCGCGCATCGGCTCCTTGCGGTGGGAAAAATTCGATTTTGTTGGCTGAGGTTAAGATTAGTTGTTTACCGTTATCTGAAGCAACTTCTGTGCCTAGTTTCTCGTTAATCGCCGCGATAATTTCTGGAAGCGTTGCTGCACGGGGGCGGGCGATACGTGGATTAGTGGCAAAGTCTATTTCTTGAGGTGGTTGTCCATCAATACTTATTCTGAGGAAGCGTTGAGTTTGCAAATCAACTCCTCGACTCAAGTCACGTTCGCCAATAACTTGAGCTTTGGTTGCTGGCGTACCTTGGGCGTGACGATGAATGAAGCCAAAAACAGCTTGGGTTGCTTCGTTAAGGATGGCCGCCCTGGTGACATGGCGACGGTGCAGGATTTTTTCTAAAGGTGCGATCGCAATACTGCTAACATTACCAATTGTCGGGGAAGTGAAAATTAGGCGCGTCCCGTCATTGCTAACCACATTAGGCAAAACGGCGTTAATCGCATTTTGTAATTCTGCCAAAGTTACCAAGCGCAGATTTGCAGCGTGCGACCGCAAATTAATTTCCACAGGTGCTTTGCTATCTACAGCAATTTGCAGTCGATGTTCAGCCCGTAAATCAACGCCTGGTTGGGATTCTGGTAAAGTTTCTAATTGAGGTGTACCCACTATTCGCGCTGTTGTGGCTGCTTCACCTCGCACAGTTCGGGGGACGATACCAAAAATATCTTCACTCGCGTCACCTGTGGGTGCTATTTCTAAGACAATCTGTACATTCGCGCCGACAGTTGGTGAAGTTAAGCTCACAAATTTACCGTTATAACTGGCTACTTCTCTCCCAACAGCCTGATTAATTTTGGTGACAATCTCGAAACCTTGGGTATTAGCTGGATTTTCACCTGCACAATTAATAGTTACTGTGGCTTGGTTATCAATTTGTAATCTGATCGAAGCGCGATCGCTTAAATCTACACCTTGTGTCAGTTCGCGTTTACCAACTATGCATGCAGGTTGAGCATTTTGCCCAGTGTAGAAAGATAATACATTACCAAACAACTTTGTTTTCGCATCTTGAGCCGCAGGTTGTTGAAACACAATACTACTGCTAGCACCGCTTGTGGGCGAAGTCAGGGTGAGAAAGCGATCGTTGTGGCTGGCGACATTTATTGTCAGGGAATTGTTGATGGCATCCCGAATTTGATTTAAGGTAATTGGGGTGGAATTGCCTCCAGTTAAGTCAATTTCTGCTAGATTGCTGCCATCAATTAGCAACCGCAGATATCGCTCCTGACTCAAACTGATTTCACTATTTAAGTCCACTGTTCCAGTGACTTGAGCCGCAGTCGCTTCACTACCTCGGTAAGTTCGGGGAGATATCCCCAGGATAGTTTGCGCTGCATCATTAGTGATTTCTTGAATTTCTAAAAGACTCGTTGTTCCTTTGGTTGGAGATGTCAAAGTCAAATAGCCATCTTCAGAACTAGCTACGATCGCATTTAAAGAGGCATTAATTCTATCTTTGATGTGATTTAAACTTACCGAGGTTGGATCTGCCACACCTTCAACTAAGTCAATCGTAACGGGATTGTGAGAGTCTACTTTGATTTGCAGCCTGTTAGCATCTTGGAGATTCACTCCCGAATTCAATTTGATACTACCTTTGATTTGCGCTGGCTGCGCCGCCCTACCTACTACCTGAGCTTGCTTCACCCCTAAAATTAATGTCGTAGCATCATCCTCACGAGGTGCAAAGGTAACTAATTCCTGTGGCTGACGATTCCACCAACTATCTAAATTTTGATAATCGTCTGCAATTTGTAATCCCAATGCTTCAGCCGTTACCTGCAAAATTCCTTGGATAGTGACAGTACCCTCTAAGAAGGTGCGAACATAACGCTTGAGATGAGTACGAAATTCTTCAACAGTTTCTAAAACATTCCCATCATCATCTTTACGGGGTTTCAAACCGTAGAGAGCCGCCAGAAGTTCTAAGTCTTTAATAACTTCCGCACCACGATCTGCCTTATCTACCCAGTGAGCGCTCATCACCTCTGCCAAGCTATTCTCAGCTTGTAACAATTCCTTGCCAAAAGCATCAGCCACAGCATATAAAACTATGGCTCTAGGCAAAACTTGGAAAGTACCGGGAAGATAGCTGAGAATGCGATCGGTTTTGGTAGGCATATTCAACAATTCACAAGTAAGGTCTTAGCATTTTTGCAGTGTGTGAAAAAATCAGCTTTCTTTGAGAATGATGTCGGCTAGCTCCATATCTAGTACCACCCACCACTTATCTGAGCCTGTGGGAGTAACTACCTGAAATTCTCCAGATTCAATTTCTGTATCTGTGGCTCGTTGTCCGGTTAATCCTTGTACCAAGCTGCGATCTGGAATGCGATCGCCTGTTGGTACTACTAAAGAAGATGCAGATTTAACTACGTCTGCGATTGCTTTTCGCATTGCTTCTTCACCTGTGGGAGGTGCTGTCTGAATTGCTGCGACAATCGCCTCGACTAAGGTATCTGCACCACCACCTAATTCGGTGCGCCAAGCCATCACATCCACAATTTTAAATTTGTCTTTTTTGACATCTTTTACTTGTTCAATCGCCTTCAGCATTTCCTTACCCAAAGCTGGCTGATTGCTAGTTAAACCATCAACATATCCTTGCAAGGCGGCGATGATTTCATTAATTATTTTTACTTTGCCTGGTGCGGTTATATCTTTGTTAATTTCGGCAACAATTCGCGGCTTGAAAAATACATAACGAGCTACTAATGTAGTTTCTACTCCGGCGGCGCGCGTTCCTTCCACTGCGCCGCGCAGACTCGGAAAGCGTTCTGGTTCGCTTTCCACCAAAAGGACAACTTTGCCTGGATCTGAGCGTTTGTCAATCGAGCTGTTGGGGTCCCAAACTTCCGCTAAGGTGGCTCGTCCTTCAAAAATAACTTGAGCCAAAGCTGCTAATGTCGCTTTACCCAAACCTCGCAGCACTGCTTTAGCGCGATCGCGCAAGGCTTGGTCAGTCTCATCTTCAGCCCCTAAAATTGTGGCATCAAAGTTAGTGATTTTCGATATGCCGGCGATTGGCTGGGCTAATGTCGTAATGTCTCCAGCTTTGACAATCCCGACATTACCTTTAGAAGCTTCACTTGCTTGGGCTGGGATATCAATTCGTACCTGACCGCGTTGTAAAGTCCGCAATTCAGTTGTGACAAAAGTTGCATCACCTTTGCTCGTACTCACCTGCGTACCTTCGGGAATCGTGATATTACCTTCAATTGCCGTATCGCGGAAAAATGTGATCAAACCCAGAGCATAATCTTTAGTCTTGCGAATCACCCCCAATATAGCGACTACCAAATCTAAAGATTTGCCTTCGGCGGTATCGATGAAGCCAGCCAGATATGCCAGATTAATTTGTTGATAAACCGTAGCAATTTCACGGGAGATAGCTTCACCCAGAGTGCGGGTAACACTGCCAACATTAATATCTGTCAGTGGTGAACGACTTTCTTTGCGGAAGTAATCCACATAAAACTTAGTGTCATCATCCGGCCAAGTGCCGCCTTCTTGCCAGATGACAGCATTATCGCGATCGCTAAATACAAAATCTACTTGTTTTTGGAAAGCGTGACGTTCTTGTATATCAGTATCTTTATTTCTAATAGTTCCAGTAATACCACGTATTTCTCTAGCTGGTTCTGCCAACTTATAAAGGTCTGTTTTGATATCAAAGATAATTGGTTCATTCACCACCCCACCAACAATTGCTGTGAGAATATCATCAACAATTTCTTGGTAAGGACGATCTATTAAAGTTGTCGTTTCAGAATTCAAGGACTAACACCTCCTTCCAAAAAGAAGGGAAAAACTAAATTTAGTGCAGTATCGCTATCTATCGGTATCAGTGACACCTGAATATCCATCTGTGTAGGACGGGAACGATTTTGAGTTACTTTCACCGATATCACTTGTTTCACACGTGGTTCCTGAGCCAATGCTTGCAAGACAAATAACTTGGCACGGTTGCGGTTAGTTTCAGTATTTCGTTCGCCCAGTAACTCAAACAGCCTTGAACCATAATCAGGGTGTCCTAAAAGCGCTAGTTCGCCTACAGGAGTGAGGAAACGTAGCAGTAGCGCTTGGATAAGATTTTCTGCACCACTGAGTAAGTCTAGATCTACTTGCTGAGTTTGTTGTCGCACCTTTATTAATAAATCGTGACTGCGATCGCGATCGTTTTGCTGCTCTAAGTTGCGTAGTAAATGCAAATCTGTTCCCCAACGTTCATTGGTTTGGGTCATGAAAAGCTCCTCATCAAGAGATGGCTGAAAACCAGATGAGAATTTGGTAGTTAGCTAAGTGTATTTAGTAGCTTGAGATTTCTCTTCCTTGATGTTTGAGACTGTGCAAGCATTCTGAATTTTGGATTTTGGATTTTAGAATGACTCTACAGATAAATCTGCTGGCTCTGTAGCATCACGGAATAAGTGGTCAATTATGAAGACGCGATTAGTAGCATCTGGGGGGAAACTTGTAATTACTTCGAGCCAGTAAACTCAAGTATTAACAGCCCGGACATCGAATTAAACAGCACTTTGGTTAATTTACAACCAAAGCAAATGAAAATCTACGGGATTGTCATAAAAGTTATTAACATATATTAGTGGTTTGACCTCAGTGTGAATACTCATGTTTTGGGCATGGGGCATTGGGCATTGGGCATTGGGCATTGATTATTACTTATTTCTGTGCGTTCGCTGATTTTTAACTAGTAATCAGGAATTAAGTCTTGCAGAGTAA
>JAVRCV020000055.1:0-103616 GCA_034530615.2 Aulosira sp. ZfuVER01 | reverse complement strand
CAGTTGAATTTCTGACTATTTTTCTTTCCCTGAAGTAACAAAAGAGGGATTAAATGCTGCATTCGCATCTGGAGGTGGGAGAAAAACTGACTGTACATCAGTAAGCTTTAACCCTTCTTTTTCTAAAGCTCTGACTAATAGGTAATGACCAATAGATGCTTTTTGAAAAGCAACTTTTTTACCTTTCAAGTCCTTGATACTTTTAACAGTCGAGTTGTTAGGAACTAAGAGCGAAACTGCTTTACCATCAGTAGAATTAGCAGCTAAATATACTAAAGGTGTTCCGGCTGATTGAGCAAAAACAGGGGGTGATTCTGCTGTGGAAGCAATATCCAGACCGTTGGCGTTTAATGCTTCTAATTGTTGTGGCCCCGCAGCGAACTCAGGCCATTCAAGCTTATAACCAAGGTCTGCTAATCTTTTTTCTAAATTGCCTTGTTTTTCTAGAACCGCTAAGGCAGTCAGTTGTTTAGAACGTACAATTCTAATTAGTTTTTGACCGCTACTAGCTGTAGATGTACTAGCTGTGTTGGTTGTATTAGTTGTATTAGATGAAGATGAATCTGCTTGTTTTTGAGTATTTTTATCAGGCGTACTGCAACTCAATAGTGTTGTCGATAACACTAAGCTATAACCAAGCCCAAATAGCGCTGAACGACGAGTAATACGTCCGCGTTTCCAAGATTGGAATTTATCTTTCAGATTTTGCATTAATTGTTTAACCTCTGCTTTTGAAACGATTGGCAAAAACCAAATTGGACAGTTTTAAATACCATAAGCTAACAATTTAGAGTATTTAAAAATATTTTTGTGATTCTGATTTTAGATTTCATACGATGTTGTTAAGCCTCAGCTAAAAGCACTATAAAAAATTAGATATTGATGTAATAGAATATTGTTTTGAAGAAAATAAATATAGATATATATAGCGAACGCTCAATTTAGAATTAAAAAATTAAGGTGGGCTAAACCTAAGATAAAATTGTGCTTGAAAAATATTGTTAATTTTTGATTCATGGCTGTGTAAAGTTTAGGATGGCAAGGGAGTTAGGAAATGGGATGAAGAAAAATGTCGCTCTTTTTCAGAGGAACAAATTCTCTTCCCTTATGCCATGTATGTTGAAGTTTGCTAAGTAGTAAAGACTAACTTTTTTTAAAACTATTTGAGGGAAGGGAAGCGCTACGTTAGTCGCCTGAGGACTAGGGATTTACGCAACGCTTCACTAGCGGAGGCAAAATGACTATACAAGTGGGCGGGTAATCAACGATTAAGCAGTGTATTGTCTAACTCATAGGATAAGAGTAGGCATTAACTACAAAATACTATAAGTTGGTAGATATTTAGTAGTTTATTTCTAGTAGTCTCACATAGGCAGGTAAAAAAGGCAAGTATATTTTTATAAAAAAAGTCAAAAAATGTGTTGATAACTACACTATTTCGCTCTCATAGAAAAAGCGATCGCGTTATTCACTCTGTCTTGAGAGCAAGATTTTTGCTAAAAAAAGAGGATGAGCAGAAGAGAAATTTAGCCCCAAATATTGATAGAGATTCTTCCAAATGTTCCCTCTTAACCTAATGGCAATTAAATCCTGACTTTTGTGCCATCAAATTTGGTGAAGCTGAAACCTTCAAATTGTTCGCGGAACGTTAGCTTTTCATCTCTGAGAATACCAATTGCCAAGCAATTTCTAGGAATTCTGCCGCTTGTTCAGCACTATCGAGGGTAGGCGGTACTGGAATCGCCAATTGGCAAGTATTTACCCCACTCAAGCTAATTGCTAATGGCGTTAGCGGTTGTACCGTTTGTTCGGAAATTTTTTGAGAATTGGGATCTACTGACATAGGATGTTCTCCACTGGCAAATAACTCAGATGAAAAATTCGTAGTCAGCACTTTAGTGTTGTTTTTCAAAGTGCGATCGCCTGACTATAATTTCTAGTAGGGTGGGTATTGCCAGCCCGTTCATTTGTTCGCGTTGAAAGGGCTGGTTGGGCAATGTCTACCGAAACACAAATATGCAGGTTCAAGAGATTTTTCCACCTGCATTTGGTGATTCTTTTTTAGAAAAATTCACAAATTAAAAGATATCAATCTTAGCTAAAGCAATACAGCTAAAAAAATTAGAATTTACCCAAAATACTCTAATTTAAGCTGCAATAATCCCATATAAATGCTAAAAAAGCAAGCCTTTAAAGATCATTTGTAATTTTTATCAAAACAACCCTTGATTTTCCAAAAAAATTATGCAAGGCTTAATTGTAAGTAAAATACTATATCTTGACCAATAAACCGGAGTTTGTGGTACTGTAGATGCCAGCCCAAGTAGGATATGCATCGATTAACTGTTTTGATTCTCATCATTGCAGTTGGCATTATCATCCAAGTTTTTGTGTAGTACCTAAACTCAAATATTGAGGCGAGGAATGCAATGAGTAGTTACCATTGGCGATCGCAGAATTCATCTACTATCGATATTGATGTCGATCCCAACTTACAGACAGATGTTCTCGTGATTGGTGGTGGCCCGGCTGGAACTTGGGCTGCTTGGAGTGCGGCATCTACTGGTGCAAGAGTTGTTTTGGTTGATAAAGGCTATTGTGGTACGAGTGGCTGTGCAGCAGCATCAGGTAATGGTGTGTGGTATGTACCACCAGATAAGGAAGCGAGAGAAGCTGCAATGTCCAGTCGGGAAGCTTTGGGAGGATTTCTATCCAATCGCGATTGGATGCAGCAGGTATTAAATCAGACATATACCAACGTCAACCTATTAGCAGAATGGGGCTATCCTTTTCCTGTTGATGAAGAGGGAAAACCCTATCGGCGAAGTCTACAAGGGCCTGAATATATGCGCCTGATGCGGAAGCAAATCAAACGGGCGGGGGTAACAATTTTAGATAATAGTCCCGCATTGCAACTATTAGTAGACGCAGAAGGCGCAGTTGCTGGGGCAACAGGCATAAACCGTCAGACAAGCAAGCAATGGGTTGTACGCGCCAACTCAGTCATCATTGCCACAGGTGGGTGTGCTTTTTTGAGCAAAGCACTAGGTTGCAATGTCTTAACTGGGGATGGATACCTCATGGCAGCAGAGGCGGGTGCGGAGATGTCAGGGATGGAGTTTTCTAACGCATATGGCATCTCTCCCGCTTTTTCCTCAGTCACCAAGACTCTATTCTACAATTGGGCAACTTTTACCTACGAAGACGGCACACCAATACCTGATGCTGGTTCACAACGAGGGCGTTCAGTAATTGCTAACACTCTGTTGACACAGCCAGTCTATGCCATCTTAGATCGAGCAACTGAAGATATGCAGGCATATATGCGCAAAGCACAGCCTAATTTCTTCTTACCATTCGATCGCGTAGGTATCGATCCCTTTAGCCAACGCTTCCCTGTGACTTTGCGTTTAGAAGGCACAGTACGCGGTACGGGTGGGATTCGCATCGTTGATTCTACCTGTGCTGCATCAGTTCCAGGGCTTTATGCAGCTGGTGATGCTGCTACCAGAGAATTAATTTGCGGTGGCTTTACTGGTGGTGGTAGTCATAATGCAGCATGGGCGATATCTTCCGGTTACTGGGCGGGGAAATCTGCGGCTGAGTACGCCCGGAATTTGGGAGAGTGGGGTCAGCAACGCCCTGTAGAAGCAGTTGGTGAAGCAGGATTGGCAAACGGTAGTAAACATAAGATTAAAGCTGAAGAAGTCATCCAAGCAACACAAGCAGAAGTTTTTCCCTACGATCGCAATTATTTCCGTAACGAACAAGGTTTGACTGAATCATTGCAGAGATTAGATCGTCTTTGGAAAGAGATTCGTACTAGTCAAGCTGCGAATTCTCAAATTCTTCAGGTGCGAGAAGCTGCTGCAATGGTGGCTACAGCTAGATGGATGTACAGCAGTGCCCTACAACGGAAAGAAAGTCGCGGGATGCACAAACATCAAGATTATCCAGAGATGGATGCAAATCAGCAACATTATTTAGTTAGTGGGGGTTTGGATCGAGTCTGGGTGAGAAGTGAGGGATTAGGGATAAAGAAGGAATTGGCGATCGCATCCTCCTAAAATTATCTTTTTTTCTCACGCAGAGTCGCAGAGGAGGATACTTCCGTGGTGAAGCAGTCCGATCTTGGGGGTCTTCCCAGGAGGAACTGCCGAAAGGGTTTCCCCTGTTGAGGAAAGTGTCTGTCGCGCAAAGAAGAAGAAATATGTTCAACAATGCGCCTCATTCCTCAATCTAAAATCCGTCTTGAAAAGTTTGCTCAACGGGGGGAACCCCCGCACGCAACGCCAGTTGCTTCAAGCCGGGAAACCCGTCCAACGCACTGGCTCAACTTTTCGCAAAATCTAAAATCCAAAATCGTATGATTGAGTTAGTAAGCGCGTCGCGGTGCATTCAATGTAATATTTGCGTTAACGTTTGCCCAACAAATGTGTTTGATAAAGTGCCAGATACACCGCCTACTATTGCGAGGCAAAGTGATTGTCAAACCTGTTTCATGTGCGAACTGTACTGTCCGGTGGATGCTTTGTATGTAGCGCCACAAGTCGATCCTTTAGATTCAGTGGATGAAGAATTACTCAAACAGGCTGAACTTCTGGGTAGCTACCGCAGAAATGTCGGTTGGGGACGCGATCGCACTTCGTTAGCGAAAGAAGATTCCACACACCAAATACTTAAGCAGCTCAAATAAAAAAACTCTGTGTCCTCCGTGCGACGGACACTTTCCTCAACAGGGGAAACCCCCGCACGGAAGTGTCCTCCTCTGTGGTTCGTTTCTCAATGCTTAAACTATCAACTCTAGCTGTATCTAGTTTGTTATTTCTCACTACAGCTTGCAGTTCCCAACAGACTGTTTCCCAAGCTGTACCCAATCCCACAACTACATCTGCGGCTAAAACTACCACCTTGCGTTTGGGTTTTATTAGTAACGGTAAGGTGAAAGCGCCTACTGGACCAGCAGGATGGGCAATGCATCAAGGTAAACTCTTGCCAGAATTGCAACAAATAGGGATTACAGAAATCAAGACGCTGAATTTTCCTAACGGCCCCAACCTGAATGAAGCCTTAGTTTCGGGGGTAGTGGATGTGGGTATTTACGGTGATACACCTGCATTGGTTGGTAAAGCTAAGGGACTGCCAACGCGATTGGTTGGGCAAGAACAAGTAGGGATGAATGCTTGGTTAGTGGCTAAGAAAAACGGCCCTCGTTCTGTAGCCGAACTCACAGGGCAGAAGGTAGCAACTTCCAAAGGTTCTTATATGCATCGCTATTTAATTGGATTGTTGCAAAAGTCTGGAATTAGCGATCGCGTCACTGTTGTTCACCTGCTACCAAGTGAAGCCCAAGCCGCATTAGAACGGGGTGATGTGGCTGCGATCGCTGCATCCACTGGTACGGGGCCGCTATTACAAGCGAAAGGGTATCCGGTAATTGATGAAGCGGTTAAACATCCAGATTTACCAGGTACAAGCGTGACTGTAGCCACAGAAGCTTTCCTGGCGAAACATCCAGATTTTCCCCAAAAATGGAATCAAATCAAACAAGCATCTGTCAAAGATATTCAAGCGAACTCAGAAGCTTACTACAAATTTCATGCTGATGTGTCGGGATATCCTCTTGATGTAGTCAAGGCTTCTTTTCCCATTACTCAATTCCCAGTAGAACCGTTGCCAGATCGAGGAGTGCAACTTTTAGAAGGCACAAAGAAGTTTTTAATCTCCCAGAAATTAGCTGAGTCTGATTTTAACTTGAATGATTGGTTTGTGACACAGCCAAAACAATAACAATTCAAAATTCAAAATGTAAGTGAAAATTGTTGTAATAGCGATCGCGTATTGCTCCATTACACTCAAAATATTAAAGGAGTAGGATATCGTGAAGCTAATTCTACCAATAGAAGTTGCTGATGAAATTCAGCCGCATCTACCTGAAGATATAAAATTTGTCCGGGCAGATGTTGATGGTAATATTGATGGTGATGCTACAGATGCAGAAGTATATTTTAGTTGGCTATATTATATAAAACCGACAACGTTACAGAAGGTTCTAAATGCAGCACCTAAATTGCGTTGGCATCAAGCAACAAATGCAGGTGTAAATAACATTCTCACACCACAATATTTAGAACGGGAAATCATTTTAACAAACGGCGCGGGACTTCATGCGATTCCTATGGCCGAATTTGTCATTGCTTATATTTTGTCTTACGCCAAGAATTTTCAGAAATTGCATGAGTTGCAAGCTCAAAAAAGTTGGCAGCGAGGCTTAAGAAGTGAAGAACTCCAAGATAAAACATTATTAATTATTGGTGCGGGTGGAATTGGGCAAGAAATTGCCAAGCGTGCTAAAGCTTTTGGATTAAATATTTATGGTAGTCGTCGTCATCCGCAACCATTAGCTAATTTTGACAAAGTAGTGGGTGCAAATGAATGGAAACCACTCCTGAGTGAAGCCCATTATGTTGTTATTGCTACTCCTCTGACTAGAGAAACTAAGGGATTAATAGATGCAGAAGTCTTCAACCTTATGCGTCCCGATGCTTATCTAATTAATATTGCGCGTGGTGCGATTGTTGATGAACCCGCACTGATAGAAGCGTTGCAAGCAGGTAAAATTGCTGGTGCAGCTTTAGATACAGTATTTACAGAACCGCTACTCCCGGAAAGTCCTTTGTGGACTCAACCAAATATTTTTATTACACCTCACTGTTCTGGTCATTCTCCCAAAACCAAAGAGCGAGCGATGCCTGCGGCGGGCTGCGCCTACGCACTTTTTCTCGATAATTTTACACGCCATTACAACGGTCAACCTCTAAGGAATATTGTAGATAAGGATGCTGGTTATTAGTTGTTAACAAAAAATACACCTTAGTAAAGGTGTACTTTAAAACATCACAAATCTGGTGATGAGATTTGTCTGTAGTAGTTTGCAAGCAAATTCTTCAGAAGTCTGGTGGATAAAATTGTAAGCGAGCTATACCAAGAGGTAGAGCTTCTGTATTCTGGTTTGCAGGAGCAATGTTGAGATTAAATAAATAAACCCCATCCCAAGTAGGATTACTGTACGCCTTGAGAGCAATTGTTACAGTTTTCCCTGGCGGTAAGGGCTGCGCGAACTGGACTATTACTGAATCGTCTTGACTGGGGTTCTTGACTAGGGAAACTGGCAGATTTTCAGCAGCGCGATCGCTTGTTCCCACAAAAGCCTTACTCTGTTTAGCATCAAACTCAATATGTTCGCCACCTTCGATTTGCGTCAGCGTTACTTGTTGTAAGGGTTTTGCCGCAAAAGTAGGTACAGCAATAGTGAAATAATAAGTTACTCCTGGGATACTCGTTTGACTATACGTAGTGCTGGCATCAACGGCATAGGTTTTGGAAATAGGCAGCATAAACATTCCAAAACTTAAAGCCAACACAGCTTTAGATAAGCTATAAATATTTTTCATGGCATTGACGGGATGGATAGTCTAATCAGGCAGGGAAATTGGCAATTCAATTGCAAAAGCATCCTCAAGTAATAGCCAATTTATGACTAAAGGTTGATGCCACTTTTGTTGATATGCCACATGGCAGTAGAGAATTTAACAACGTCAGATTTATATATCTAACGGCTGATGATTTTTTTTCTAAAATACAAATTAAAATTCTTTCAGAGCAGTATTTAATTGCTCTTATTTATAAGATAGAACTTGCTAAATAAGAGAAGCAAATATTTTTTATTTTGAAATTGATAAACTGAATTTATGAAATTAGAAACAGTAAATTAGTCAATTTATAATCAAAGTAATTGAACAGACTAAGTAAGGGTGCAACATTGTTGTACCCTTACCATTAGTATTCAAAGCGTGTGCTATATGATGGCTCAAATTTGATAATCCAAGGTCACTAAAACTTTGCCTCCACGCTGATTAGCTGGTACGGCTTCTGACATCTTTTTAGGATAAGGAAGATTCAAATTGTTCATCAATTCAATAAATTGGCTGCGGTTGCGTCCAACAAATCGGAGATTCGAGGACTTTTGTTCGCCAATAGTAGATACTGTTCTTCCTTGATAGTCGTGGCCGGGAAATACCCATGTGTCATCTGGTAGGGTAAATAGTTTTTGGGTAACGACATCGTAGAGTAACCCAGGATCGCCGTTTTGGAAGTCGGTACGACCGCAACCTCCAATAAATAAGGCATCTCCGGTTAACAAATGAGTACCGTTAACTAGGTAAGCCATGTGGCTGTCGGTGTGTCCGGGAGTGGCGATCGCTTGAATTTGTACAGAGCCTAATTGTAAAATCTCGCCATCAGCAATATAGCGATCGCTTGGCACAGTCTGAGCATTCTCTGAAGGTGAATGGAAAGTCCGCACACATGGAGTAGCTAAAAGACGGACGTGACGGAAGTTGCATTTAGGAGTTGAGTGCGATTCGTTGTGTGATGAATCACGGTACCCAGAACAAGGAACCCCGCAAGGGGGAGTGGTAAGTCCCTTATTAGCTAACATCGCGCTCAACGGGATAGAAAGCATACACCCATCAGTCCGTTACGCGGACGACATGGTAATACTGCCCAAACCTGAAGATAACGCCGATGAAATACTTGGAAAAATAAGCCAGTTCCTCGCAGAACGAGGAATGAAAGTAAGTGAAAAGAAAACTAAGCTGACTGCCTCGACAGATGGGTTTGATTTCCTCGGCTGGCACTTCAAAGTGCAAGATAACGGAAAGTTCAGATGCACTCCCTCAGTGGAGAACTTCAAAACATTCCTCAAGAAAGTAAAACACATCGTCAACAACTCGAACTATGGAGCTACAACAAAGGCTATGAAACTAGCTCCTGTAGTTAGAGGTTGAAGCTAATACCCAAGCATTGAAGTTCGCTGCTTGTAGGAGACGCTTGGAACCAACAAGGTGTCTCTAAAGCATTTATTCACACGAAACATTTTTACATGTTCACAAAGGAGCAATACCATGAACCAACTAGCTAATAAGATCAACCGGCGAAAGAATTAATCGTTTGACTATACTTTCAACTGTATTTTTACCAATAACTTTTATTACAGAATTCTATGGAATGAACTTTAAATATATGCCGGAATTAGATCAACCTTGGGCTTATCCTAATAAGCTAATAAATCTTAAACATGGAAATACTATTTTTTAACCTTATCTTTACTTTATTACGGTTTTAATTATTTATATATTGGCATAATTCGTGCCTAAATAGCTTCTATATCGACTCAAAGGGACTTCGACATACTTTCAATTTACTGCTTGAAAGTTGTAGATGGCTCTCAAATTAAAATGCAGTCAACTGTTTTTGTTAGTATCTTTTAATCGATTTTGTCCTGAATAATTTATCTTTGCTAACAATTGATATGGTGTTAATCTTGCTTTTATAATTTATAAATAAAAAAGCAACACTTGGCTAATGTACCTAAAAACTTAGTAGATATCTAGTTAAATATGTCGCACTACCAAACGAAAACTGACACTAAATATTCAGGGAAATTTGATGGTAAGTGTTTAACATCTTTTCAACGCAAAATTCTGCAAAAGAGTTTACAAGAAGATTTACCTGAGTCTTACCGTCAGCGTATTGAAATTATGTTAATGGCAGATGAGGGAAAATCTCAAACCACAATTTGTCAGATAGTAGGCTGCTGTCCAGCAACGGCCAGACATTGGATGCACATAGCGCGTACTGGTATGGCGCATCAATGGCAGGATTGTGCAATTGGTCGCCCTAAAGCAGTAAATGAAGAATATTTAGAACGTTTAAAAGAACTTATCAGTCATAGTCCCCGCGATTATGGCTATTCTTTTGGGCGTTGGACAGGTAACTGGTTGAGTCAACAGTTGGCGAAAGATTTGGGAATTAAAGTCAGCGGTCATCATATTAATCGACTGCTGAAGCAAATGGGTTTATCGATTCGACCAAAATCTGTGACTGTTGAGGAAAACAGTGTAGAAAAAAGCAAGAGTGCCAAAATTTTAATTAGCGACCTTAAATCAGAAAATACACCAGATAATAGTGAATTTTTGCCTATCAATTTTGCAAAATTAGGAACAGACTCAGGGATTCATGGTGCAAAATCTATCAGATCCGTTAGTATCTCTGGAACAGTTCAACAATCTTTTGGGGTATTCGCTTTCCGAGGCAGAATTTCAGCGCTGTCTGCAACAATTTAAATTTATCAACCCCAAAGTTGGTAAGTTCTGGCAAGGAACTGACGTTGAACCAGGTATCTACATTGCGATCGCTGGTAAGGTGAGGTTACTTAATCATGCAGATGAGTTGATCGCCACTTTGGATCGGGACAGTTCATTTGGTGAATTTACCTTATTTCCAGAAGCTGAGTTCAAGCCTTATGCTGCTAGGGCTTCGATAAATTTGCAATTATGCTTTGTTCCTGCTGAGGTGTTGTGGCGATTAATGGCTAATCATCCCCCAATTAGGGAACATTTGTGGCAAGCAGCACTATCTCGTAATTCCCTACAAGTAGAACCCGATCGTTTCCCTGTAACAGCGATGTCTACGACGGGCTACGCCTACGCCTCGACCTCAATACATAAAACAAATAATTTGTCAACGGCTACCCCAGAGCCGCCACAAAAAAAGATTAGTAAAGCCTATTTTCCCAAACCTACCGAGCGAGTCGGGCATTTATGGCAACGGGTGACTCGCCGTTATCCGTTTTTTGCCCAGCAAAGTGCATCAGACTGTGGTGCAGCTTGTTTGGTCATGGTGTCTCGCTATTGGGGTAAACGCTTTAGTGTGAATCGTTTGCGGGATATCGCCAATGTAGACCGCAATGGTGCATCGTTGCGGGGGTTATTAACGGCGGCGGAAAGTCTTGGCTTTGCCACACGACCTGTAAAGGCTAGCCTTAACCAGTTAGCAAAGCAAAAATTGCCTGCAATTGTCCACTGGGAAGGCAAGCATTACATTGTAGTCTACGAAATTACCCCGAAACACGTCATTGTTGCAGACCCAGGTATTGGTCAACGCACCCTGAGTCACGCAGAATTTCAACTTGGCTGGACTGGTTATACACTGCTACTGCAACCCACAGCCATGCTGAAAGATGCTAAAGAAAGTTCTACCCCTTTTTGGCAATTTTTTGAGTTACTCAAGCCTCACAGTCTGGTGATGCTGGAAGTATTTGTTGCTTCAGTATTTATCCAGATATTTGGTCTGATTACGCCCCTGTTCACCCAGTTAATTTTAGATCGGGTAGTTGTACAGCGATCGCAACTGACTTTAACAGCGGTGGGAATAGGCTTGCTGATTTTTAGCCTCTTCCGGGTAGCGATGACAGGGTTGCGGCAATATCTACTAGACCACACAGCTAATCGTATAGACTTAGCATTAATTGTTGGGTTTATTCGCCATACCTTGCGCTTACCCTTGAGTTTCTTCGAGTCCCGTTATGTAGGGGATATTATCTCCCGCGTCCAGGAAAACCGTAAAATCCAACGCTTTCTTTCCGGCGAAGCATTATCTATCCTCCTAGATTTACTCACAGTATTTATCTATGTAGGATTAATGTTTTGGTACAGTTGGAAAATGGCGTTGCTAGTGTTGGTGATTGTACCGCCGTTTGCTTTATTAGCATTAATTGCCACGCCTTTTTTACAAAGAATTTCACGAGAAATATTTAATGCTGTTGCCAATGAAAGTAGTTACTTAATTGAAGCCTTAACTGGTGTCCGAACAGTCAAAGCTACGGCAGTAGAACATACAGTTCGTTGGCATTGGGAAGAGTTATTAAATAAAGAAATCAAAACCAACTTTTCTGGGCAAGTTATTAGTAACCGCTTGCAAATTTTTAGCAATGCTATTGAAGCAGTAGTAACTACTGCCTTACTATGGTTTGGGGCACATTTGGTAATTCAAAACCAGCTAACTATTGGGCAGTTAGTGGCTTTTAATATGCTTTTAGGCAATATTATTACACCATTCCAACGTTTAATAGTATTGTGGAATCAATTGCAGGAAGTCGTGATTGCCGTCGAACGTATTAATGATGTCTTAGATACAGACCCAGAAGAAGATTTACAACACCAAGCACGTCAAAATCTCCCGTATATTCGGGGAAATATCCGCTTTGAAAATGTCACATTCCGCTATCACCCAGAAAGTGATGTCAATATTTTAGAAAATCTCAATTTTGAAGTAAAACCGGGACAAATGGTAGCGCTAGTTGGACGTAGTGGCTCTGGAAAAACTACTATTTCTAAGTTAGTTTTAGGCTTATATCCGCCTACCGATGGTAAAGTGCTAATTGATGGACAAGATATTACTAGTATTTCCTTGCGTTCCTTGCGCCAAGAAGTTGGGGTAGTTGACCAAGACACCTTTTTATTTGGCGGAACAATTAGAGAAAATATTAGCTTAGGACATCCCGGCGCACCTCTAACCGAAGTTATCGAAGCCGCAAAATTAGCGGGTGCTGATGAGTTTATTAAAAAATTACCAATGGGTTATGAAACCCAAATTGGTGAAGGTGGCGGTTTATTATCTGGTGGACAACGACAACGAATAGCTATTGCTAGAGCCTTGTTAGGTAATCCTCGATTGCTAATTTTAGATGAAGCGACTTCCCATTTAGATACTGAGTCAGAAAGAATTATTCAGCAAAATTTGAACACAATTCTTCAAGGAAGAACTACTTTAGTAATTGCTCATCGTCTTTCCACTGTACAAAATGCAGATATGATTTTGGTACTAGATAAAGGCGTATTGATTGAGAGTGGAACTCATGCAGAATTGATGGCAAAGCGAGGGCATTATTTTTACCTCAATCAACAGCAATTACAAGGCGTAGCATAAACAAAAGTAAGGTGGGCAATGTCCACTTTATTATTAATGTCCTCAGTTAAAAATCTTGCTCCAAGGAAATCATGACAGATATCTTGAATGGACGGGTTAAAAATCCTTTAATAGAAGATGTATCTCATCCAGAAACTTTACCACCCCCATCACCAGTAACAGCAAAGGATGATTGGTCTGAAATAACGAAAGAAACACTTGAAAGCCTACCTCAAGTTTGGACAAGGGGATTGCTATATTTCTTGGTCATCTTTATATCCATAATTTTACCTTGGGCAATCCTCGCTAAAGTAGATGAAACTGGTACAGCTAGAGGAAGAATTGAACCCCAAGATCGGACAATTAAACTCGATGCTCCTGTGGCTGGAACTGTTGCTGAAATTAGAGCCAAGGAGGGTGAATCAGTTAAATTTGGACAGACTTTATTATTATTAGAATCAGAATTAGTCAAAACCGAATTGCGTCAGAATCAAGATAAATTAGAGGGACAATTAAATCGACTTTCACAGTTAAGTTCATCGAAAAATCAGTTAATTGTATCTTTGACAACTCAACAACAACAAAATCAATCTCAACAATTAGAAAAGCAAGCTCAAATCGACCAAGCACGGCAGAATATTAATACGTTAAACAATGCATATGCATTACAAAAAGATGAGAAACTATCTCAATTAAATCAGGTACGACAAACTCTGGAAAACAGCCGAACTGTTAGTAAATTGATGGAAAGTACTTTAGCAAGTACCCAGCGAGAAGTGGAACGTTATCGAAAGCTCAAACAAGAAGGAATTGTACCAGAGATTAATTTGGTAGAAAAGCAAGACATCGCTAAAGATAAACAAAAATTATATGAACAAAGCAAATCAGATATTGAACAGTCTAAGTTACGTTTAGCAGAACAGCAAAGTAGTTACGAGCGCAATCTTCGCCAAGCTAGTGCAGATATCGAACAAGCTCAGTTACGGCTCAAAGAACAAGAAAGGGGTTATCAGTCCTTGACTCGCTCTGGTCAACTAGCCGTGCTAAAAATTGCCGATCAACAGAAAACATTAGATACAGAAATTACTTCTTTAAAAGCAGAAATCGCTCAAACTAAAAGTCAGATTGAATCATTAAAATTTCAATTAGGTCAACGAGAGATAAAAGCTACTGTCAATGGTACGTTATTTCAGTTACCAATTCAAAAAGCTGGCTCTGTAGTTCAGCCAGGAACAATGGTAGCAGAGATTTCCCCCCTAAACTCACCTTTAATTATTCGGGCACAAATGGCAACTACGGAAAGCGGTTTTTTACAAAAAGGATTGGCAGTCAAATTAAAATTTGATGCTTATCCATTTCAGGATTATGGTATTCTCTCAGGAGAGTTAATTAAGATTTCTCCTACTACAACGGAGATAGATACACCTAATGGAAAAGTAGCAGCTTATAACTTAGAAATTGCCTTAAAACAGAATTGTATACCTTCTGCTAATAAATGTATTGCTTTACATCCAGGAGATACAGCCACGGCTGAAGTGATTGTACGCCAGCGCCGTATTATCGATTTTCTTATCGACCCATTTAAAAAGTTGCAACAGGGTGGCATAAAATTATAAGAAATTCAACTAAATTATATAGTTTTCAACCTCATATTTTCAGCTTGTTTGTCTATAAATCTCTAATAATTAGAGTTGAAAATCACATAGTTGCTAGCCGAAATAAATTAAATAGGAAATTTACTTAACTTAGGAGGAAGAGAGTGTTACATCCCATCACTATTACTAACGAAGATATTCTTCATCAAATCAAGTTAACTTGCAAAATTCCTGAGATAGTTGAACAAATCCTTAACCGCAAGGTAATTATATCTACTGCTGAGGAACTTGGAATCAAAGTAGAGGTTGAAGAACTGCAAAAAACAGCAGACCAAATCAGGTTAGCTAATAAACTCCATAATGCTGATGAGACCTGGGAATGGCTCGAAAAACATGGACTTTCATTAGATGATTTTGAAGACATCATTCACCATACTATTATCTCTAACAAATTAGCTCTTTATCTATTTGCAGATAAAATCGAACCATACTTCTTTGAACATCAACTAGATTACTTGAGTGCCGTGATATATGAAATCGTCTTAGATGATGAAGATTTAGCAATAGAACTTTTTTATGCTATTCAAGAGGGTGAAATTAGTTTTTATGATGTTGCTCACAAATACATTAAAGATACAGAACTAAGGCGACAATTAGGATATAAAGGTATAGTACAACGCAAGGATATGAAATCGGAAATTTCCGCTACAGTCTTTGCCGCTCAACCACCACAGTTAATTAAGCCCATTATCACATCATCTGGGATACATCTCATTCTTGTAGAAGAAATAATTCAACCGCAATTAGATGATAATATACGTACTAAAATATTCACCAAATTATTCTCTGAATGGTTAAAGAAAAAAACTGAATCTATGAATTATTTATTACCAGTTACACAAGATTTAGTCAAAGTTAACAACTGAATAAGAAGCTTTATCCCACTAATATAATAGGTGGGATAATTTTTTATATTAAAGCTCAATAAAATTGGCGAGTTTGATGCTACGAAGGCTCAATCAGGAAAACGCATCTCTATAAATTTGGTAGATGACTAAACAGCTAAATGTTGTAATAATCACCCAGACAAACAGAACTTCAGGCCTATGCAATTGATTTAAATTGTTAACTCCAACTCTAGGTACAACAAATTGCCCTAAAGCTATTATTAGCAAAATACCAGCGAGTACATAATTACCAAGAATTATTTGTGAAATTCCCATAATTACAAATAAGGGAATTGTAATATCCAGAGGGTTAGAACGATTGCTGAACATAAATTCTACCTCTTTTAAGTGTTGACAAAATCTTTGTTTACAGCCTAATCTTTGCTGGAAAAGCAGGAGTCAGACTTTATGTGAGGTCTGAACTTAAATTTTTATGACTCCTGCTATTAATTATTCTACAGTTAAAAAAATTGGAAATAATCTTTGATTATGATATCAAAGATTATGAGAAAATATCACTGATTGCTTTACCTACACCATAGCCTGCGGAGAAAACTATCAGGGTTGTAATTACTGGAGTGATTCCACCTTTATTCAAATCTAAGTCATTATCGGTGAGTTCATCTAGGAATGTTTCTTCATCAGCAATCAGTTCAAAACCGACACTTGCACTTAACTGTTCAATGCGAATTGTAGCCATTATTTACCCCTCACATAATTTCTGAATTTACAGCTTACTTGACTGCTGTATAAATACCAGCACCAACACCAACAGCAAAAGCACCAATTACATATTCGGATGTAATTGCTACACCCCAAATTACTACAGGTGTTAAACCACCGTTAACTGTGTTTAGTTCGGAATTAGCTAAATCACTCATGAAATTTTCAGAACCAGCAAATAAATCTGCACCAGCAGGACGTAAGTCATGAACTGTAATAGCAGCCATTTCAATCTCCTAAAATTTTGAACAATTATTAATAGCTAGTAGATTGCTGAAATTCAATTGATGCTTTTCAGCTTTCTGTTAATAGATTGCCATAAATAAACTTATGGATCTAGAGATAACGCTTTAATAAACGAACATAAAAGTTACTGTTATTTTCAAAATATCTAATGAAATGCTAAAAAATAATTTTATATTTCTGTGTTTTAAAAGAAATTTTAAATTAGAAACTTAATCTGAGATTTTACCTGTACCAAATATATTAACCTGCTTTAATACTACGTTTTTAACTAAAAATTATAATCAAATTTTTGCGCAATATATTGATGACTAAAAATTTAAAAATTACCAAAAAAATAAGAGCAATAGTTATGTTAAACCATAACTATTGCTCTTATTTTATTATTGAACTATTGGTTATATCAATGGTTACTTGAAAATTTCACTGATTGCTCTACCTACACCATAGCCTGCGGAGAATACGATCAGGCTTGTAATTACGGGGGTGATTCCACCTTTGTTCAGATCTAGATCGCTATCAGTGAGTTCATCCAAGAATGTTTCTTCGTCAGCAATCAGTTCAAAACCTGCGCTTAATTGTTCAATGCGAATTGTAGCCATTGTTTACTCCTCAGTTTATTTTTAAGTTACTTAAGTGCTGTATAAATACCAGCACCAACGCCTACGCCAAAAGCACTAATTATATATTCTGATGTGATTGCTACACCCCAAATAACTAAAGGTGAAATACCACCATTAACTGCATTTAGTTCGGAGTCAACTAAATCACTCATGAAGTTTTCAGAACCAGCAAATAAATCTGCACCGACAGGACGTAAATCATGAATTGTAATAGCAGCCATTTCAATCTCCTGAGAATTTTTAACAATTTTTGGTTAGAGATATAGGTTGCTGAAACTCATCAATTGAATTTCTAGCTTTCTATTAATAAATTGCCATAAATAAATTAATGTATCTACAGATAGCGCTCTATTTAATGAACATAAAAGTTACTTTTATTTTCATAATCTCAAGGCAAAAGAAGAATTTGATAACTATAGATATATGAATAAACCTACCTAAACACAAGTTATAGGTAGGCTTGATGATTTAAAAAAATATTTTGCTATGCCATCAATCAAAATTATATATTTTTATTAAAGTTGTTTATTTTTTAACCACGCTTGAAATAAAGACTCCAAAATTTCTTCTCGAATTTCACTTAAATTTGCAGGCATCCATTTCTCAATTCGGAGGATGTGATAACCCATTTGAGTTTGAATTGTCCCAACTACTTCACCTTCCGGTGCATCAGCGATCGCTCTTGCTATTTCTGGCAATAATTCAGCAAGAAAGCGGATGCCAACGAAACCGCCATTTTCTTTTGATTGTTTCCCTTGCGAATATTCCAATGCTAACGCAGGGAATGATACTCGATTTTCTTGTAGAAGTTGAACAATAGTGGTTGCTACGGTTAAATCCTTGACTAAAATTTGCGACAAAGCTACACGCTTATAACTATCACGGTTGTTAATGTAGTGAGCATCAACGTTCTCACCGAAGAGATGTTCTTTTAATTTTTGAGTGAGTAAGGATAAGCGAATTCCTTGCGTCCAATCTTCTGCGCTAATTCGTTGCTGTGTCAGCCATGCTATTGTTTCGGAAACTCCTAGCAGTTTGCGATCGTGGCGAAATGAGTCTCCTACTGCTTGCAATTCTTCATCAGTCACAGAAATTCCCAAGCGATCGCATACTTTAAGTATGTATATATTTTGTTCCGCAGCTGCCGCTATTGTCGCAATTGTAAAAGAGTGACGTAAGTAAGCCAGAATATCTTCATCTGAGGCGGGTGTAATTTCTGGGAATGTTAATTGTGGTATGGAATCTAGCATAAGCTGTAGTTGATTTTTGATATCTAGGAACGATAAATTAAGCTTTCTGGTGAAATATCTGCCAGCGAAAGACTATTGCGATGTAAATCTCCGTATAGATTGAGGTAGTCAATTTCTGCTGGAGAAAGCTTGCCTTTTTGGATTCCGGCGATCGCGGCATCAATTTCTTCCCGATATCGCCATCCGGCTAAACAAACATCGACGCAATTCTGGCTTAAAGAGTAGCGATATAAATCGGGTACTGACGGTTGCCAACAACCTGCTGGTAAGCTTTGCGGCGCATTCCAGAGAACTCCTGTATGAGAACCTGTAGATTTAAACGTCACGATACCAGGACGATGAGGCTTTTGGGGGTCTAGCCGATTAAATACCTGCGATTGTGCAGACCGATGCGCAACATTGTGCCTGACCATGACTACATCCAACAGAGGGCTATTAGACCACTGTTGAGCAAGATTGATATCGTGAAAAGAAGCACCAATATAGCGAACTGCTCCCATTTTCTTTAGGCGTTCTGAGATGCCAAGCATTTTTTCAATGCTGCGCTGATATACAGAGTTAGGCCCTCTTAAATCAGGAGAAAGTTGCAAGCAATCTTCTAAAGCTGATCCATCTTTAACGCCAATCCAGCCCCAGAAAAACACATCAATATAGTCAATTTGTAAATCGACAAATTGATCGAACAAAGCAGCCATCGCCATCTCTGGACTTTTGATATAAGTCACTGTTGCGAGTACAACTTGTTCTCGCTTTGCAGAACCACGACCACACAGTTGGCGCAGTGCCCCAGCCATTGAACTGTAGATATGGTGATGCAGGTCGCTGGAATAAAAAAAGTAGTTAATTCCTTGGTCAAAGGCGTAAAGGGTATCTTCACTGGAAATGTGACCACCGCCTCCTAAACCCAAACAGCTAACTGTCAGGTCAGTTCGTCCCAAATTTCGATAGAAAGGCAGATCTGATTCTGGAAATTTAGGATTTGGACAAGTATTTTTATTTGTTTCTACTAAAACCTGTGCAGAAAGATCTGTTATTAGCATCAGTTCAAAAACTGGTAGATGTCTTCAGAATTAGCATTTAAGTAGGTACGCTGCAAATCAATACCCAAGCGCGAAAATTCCTGACGGATAGCTTGCATCCGCCCTGCTGGAGAATTATCACCTGGATACCAAGCCGCTAGTAATCCATTGGCTACAATTTGACAGCGATTCATACCAAAGCTTTCATGTTCGGCAAACTTTTGATCTGGTTCTTCTGCTAAACCTAATCCAGGTTGAAGCTGCATTGTAAATAAGGGGATTTCTGGCTGAAAATGTAACTTATTTTCTCGATAAACAATCTCTAAAACTTCCCTAACTACTGGATAATCGCTTTTATCAAAGTATAAAACTCCAGAATCATGCCGTCCGTAATCTTTGGGATTATATAAAACCTTAAAACTAAAATAAATTGCTAAATCATTTAACATCTGTGTCAGGCTTCTCATTACTTCCACAGCCCCTTCAGGAGTTAAATTGAAATAGCTTCGTACAGTCACTAGGGAATTTTTAGGATTTGTAAGACCGGGAAACCCTAGATTGCCAACTGCCATATAAAAGCCATTTTGCACCCGGTTTTTAGGCATTCGGATAGCTACTATATCGCCAACTACGGCAGCTTGTTCAATAGTTTGAAGATGCTTATGTCGCTGAATATGTAACCTCAAACCACCTTTAGTTACAGCTAAACTATCATCTATTTCTTCTCTAATTACAGACCAACCAGGATCGAAATAACCTTCTCCACAATTACTTTCATGCAATTGCTCATAAAAACTGATATCTATCCCTAAGATAGTATTATTTTCTAAATCGAGGGGCAAAGCATTTCCTTCACCATTTAACGCTAGCGCAGTTCGCATTGAACCATTGTAATAAATCCCATAAAGAAAACTCCGCAGTTGCAGACTCAGATATTTCTGCTGCATCTGAGTTGGCATTTTTTGAAACCGTTCAATAATTTGAGATGGTAATTCTAAAGGTTTATAGTCTGGATGGTAAATGGAGAAATCAGATTTAATTTCGATTTTGCAAACAATATCTTGCAGTACATTCAGTAATTGCCCAGTTGAAGTATTATCTAACTGAGATTGAGGAGAATTTAATAATTGCATAATTATTTAGTTGCAATGAAATGATTTATATAACAGCAGCAGTACCAAAAATTGTTGGCATGGATTGTACAGGACGACATAATAATGTTTTAGCAACCTGAAGCATTGCAATTCCTGTATTGCCAAAGTATTTTTGATATTGAATCATTGCCTGAATTTGTTGTATTAAAGCAAAACCTGTAAATTGCACTACTCGCTGTAAAAAGTCGGGGCGGTTTTCTACAATTTTTGGAAAGCTAGTTAAATAAGCTTGGGTTAATACGCCAATTGAAGGCTGAAGTAGTTCTAAAGGCGTAATTGCTAAACGCAGAGATTCTTCAATACTCAAAGAATTACTAATGACTAAGCTACCCAGCCAGATTTGCACATAGCTACCAATCAGTGTTCCCAAATCAAATGCTGGATCTCCCCAAGCAGAGCGTTCCCAATCAATTAAGCGGATTGTATGATTACTGGAAAACTGCCAATCTTTTTGCAGCAGGATATTATTCAGTTTCAGGTCATTGTGCGTCAAACAAGAAGGAATTACAGCATTACCTAGTTCTGCGATCGCTTCTCCTAAGCTATCATAACGCTGATAGAGGGCAAAGAACTTTAACCCATCATCAGGTATCAAGCCAAAAATCTCTGGTTCAACTCTTTCCAATCTCCGCACCAAGTACGATACTTGATCAACCATGAGATTATCTGAAGGGTTAGAGAAAAATTCTTGATATTCTTGGTTGTTAAAAGTATCACGATGGATGGTGCCTAAGATAGTGCCAATTGCTGTGGCAATTTCTGTAGGGAAGGAGTTTTCTTTGGTGTAAAAATCCATTAAATCCCGATAATCGTCTAGGTATCTAAAGACAATAATGGAATTGTCTCGATCAAAATGCAGTACTTCTGGCAAAAAATGCTGATAGTTATTAAGTTTGGGAAATTGCTGTAAAAACTTTTGAATTCTCCACTCAGCCAAAAACTCACCAGCAGTTTTACCTTCTTGATTATGTCGTTCTTGCTTAACAAGAAGCTTACGACTATCTGCAAGACTTAGTAATAAATTAAAGTTTTTTGCAGTTATTGGTTCTATCGTGCAGGGAATTGCATCAGATTGATTACATACGTCCTGCTCAATTAAATAAGCAAAAACATTATCGGAGTTTAAAATGAATTTCATAACCTTGAAATGTCTAAACAATTTTTATAACTTTAAATGCTTGGTTTAAAATTCAATATTGCTAGTGAAATAATTTTTTAAATATTTAAGTAACAAACCCTCATGGCTAGTGAGGGTTTATTGTTAGAAATAACCTACAGCGAAAACAAAGCAATAAAACCTCGGTGTGGTTTTTGAGTTGAGTTGGAATCTGTTTCGAGATTAGATATTATGCGATCGCTATATTTGAAAGTTTGACATTTAACTATTGTTAAAGCAACTAGAATAATTATGTTTTTGGAACATAATTGTTTTAGTATTGTCCAGCAATCGTGATTCTTCAGATTATGGGCGGGTAGGTATTTACAGAGGTAAGGTTAGAGGCATAAATAGCCGCTAAACCAGTTGTCAATTTTCAATCACCGAATGAAGGAAATAGACTGAGCAAAAATATCTTCCGAAATAGGAACGTTAATTACACTGATGTTAGTGGTAATAAAAATTCCACCATGTTGCATACAAAGTTCATCATCTTTTAAGTCTAAGAGAAAAGTCTCAGAATCTTGAAAAAACTCAGAACCAGCAGAATTTAAGTCGGAAACTCTTATTCTAGACATAAATAAATTTTGAAGATTTATCAAAAAGTTATTTGTTGATTATCAAAATACCTGCTTCTTGCTCGATGCGATCTAAAGCCTTTTTAGCTTTAAAAACAACTCGCATATAAGCTATTTGACTGTTCCAAGCTAAACGAGGTAAAAGAGGTTCTTGAGAGCCTAATTCAGATGGAGAGCGATCGCCATCTGTTGTAGGCAGATGATCGCTAGAGCTATCATGCATAAGATTCAGATTGCTGAACTTGATTTAACTCAAAACAACTAACGATGGTAGCGATAATTCTTCTTGCCAACTTTCTGGCCATTGAATGCGATCGGCAGTAAAGTGAAGCGGATCGTTTTCTGGCCAAGGAGCATTAATAGGCTCTTCTACTAAAG
The DNA here is from genome assembly GCA_034530615.2 of Aulosira sp. ZfuVER01. Classification (GTDB taxonomy): domain Bacteria; phylum Cyanobacteriota; class Cyanobacteriia; order Cyanobacteriales; family Nostocaceae; genus Aulosira. The sequence continues at coordinate 81,140 of JAVRCV020000055.1, read as the reverse complement.
CGAATTCTCCATTATCAAAGGGATTACCATCAGCACTACGTTGGAGAAACACTCGTTCGCGGATACCTTGTTTTTGTTGAGTGAGGGCACGATGATGGCAATAGGGATTGTTACCTCGTTTGTCAAAAAAGACGTGTGCAGTCCAACTGCAACCACCTCGACATAGTTCGGCAAATTCACAAGTTTTGCAGAAACCCCACAAATGTTCTGTACCCTTGGGAGTACCAGCGCCCAAATTAAACCGCAGTTCTTCTGTTTCTTCAATGATGCTGCGCAAAGAGCGATCGCGGATATTTCCACCGGTGTAAGCTGTAGTTGGTAGTGAAGGGCAACCTTTAATCGCCCCATCGGCTTCAATTCCTAAAGCAGACAATCCAGCACTGCACCCTTGCCAAAAAGTCCAAGCATCGCCGCCTCGTAAAAATCGCTCATAAGGGCCATAGTAACCGATGTTATTCCCTGGCTGTACCTGTACCCCTTCTTGCTTGGCTCGTTGAGCAACACGCGCAATCATTGGGTATACATCCAGTAATTCATAAGGTTGCAGCAGAATCTCGTTATTATCGGCTGCATTCCCCATCGGTACAGTTAATTGAATTTGCCAAGCGAAGATTCCTGCGTCGCGCAGATGTTCATAAATACGAGGAAATTCTGGTGCAGATAGGCGATTGATTTGTGTATTGCAACCGAAGGGAATACCCGCTTGCTTAAGGTGACTCATGGTTTTAAACGCCCATTGCCATGAACCTTGTCTACCACGGATGCGATCGTGAGTTGCTTCTAAGCCATCAACAGACACAGAAACCACATTAATTCCAGCTTCCTTCATTTTATGGGCTGTGTCTAGAGTGATACCATAGCCTCCGGTAGTCATACCACAAAGCATTCCTGCTTTGGTAATTGCTTGGGCAATTTCTAACCAATCAGAACGTAGAAAAGCCTCACCACCAATTATTGTTACTTCTGTAATCCCAACTTCCGCCATTTGTTTGACCAAATCAAGGGCTTCGGCGGTGGATAATTCTTTTGTTCTTGTATGGCCAGCGCGAGAACCACAATGCTGACAAGCAAGATTGCACTTTAAGGTAATTTCCCAAACCGCATAGCTAATTCTGCGATAGGACATGAGAGTAAACTCCCTTAATCAATTTCTCTACAAGGGGACGGATATATTCTCATCTGTCCCCATACCTTGAGCTTCTTGTTAAGCTGTTCTAGACATTATCGGTCGTAATAACTCCATACAAAGGCTGAACATAAATAGGCGGCCACCAAGTAACTCCATATAAAGGCTGGATTATCGGCTTACCAAGAATGCCACCAAAAACGGCTTCTAGTTCTTTTTCGCCTAAATCCTTTAGTTCACTCTCATCCGCATTTGATTCTAATAATTGACTTGTATATTCTTCAAATTCTTCTTGAGTAAAATCAAAGCCAGCGTTTTTGACAACTTGGCTACATTCATCCTTACTTCCAACAGCTTGCATTTGAGTACGGAAAGCCTCATCATTTGCTAGCTTTTTGTAAAAATCTCTGACATTTTCTAGGCACATAAAATAACTCCTAGTAGTTATTTAACTCTACAACTGGGTCAACTTTAAAAGCAGGTTTTTCTTAATTAAGGCAAGAGATTTGTGTAATTCCACAGACCACTTGGCGCTCCATAAATTAAGAAAAATATGGGATATAATCCAACTAATCCACCAACTACAGATGCTAGTTCTGCTGGATCTACATCTTGAAGTTCATTCTCTGACTCTAATAATTGAGCCGTATATTCTTCAAACTCTTCTTTGGTGAAATCAAAACCAGCATTTTGCAGGATTTCTCTACCTGCTTCCTTGCTTTCTACACTTTGTATTTGGGTACGGAAAGCTTCATCAGATGCTAGTCTTTCGTAGAAAGATCTAACATTTTCTAAGGACATAATCTGCTCCTGAGATTAGTTAAATAGCAGTTGGTATTGCTACTTCAATTGCTAGTTCAGAGGCATTGTAGTTATCTGTAATTACCTGAGGACAACGCATACAAGCCGCCTTACCTTCTTGCTGCCACCACCGACAATCTCGGCGTATAGGACAAGGGGGTAATTCCTCTGCGATCGCAGGTAACTTTTCGACAATGCGCGTAGCTAGACGACAATCTTGTCCATCAAAATGTTGGCAACCTTTTGTGGCACAAGGTGAGGCTGTGCGAAAAATTTCAGCGGGTGTAATTGGGCTAGCTTTGGCGATGAGTTCATCTGTGAGTGTTTGGGGCTGCTTTAGATAAGCTACACGAGGTTCTGCTATTGTTCCACTGATGATACCGAAAACCACACTATTCTTAGGTTCAGGTCTAGCACTGGGGCAAAGTGTAGTTTTTTCAGCAGCAATGTTTTCCATTAATTGCGCCTCAGCGAAGAGAATCTTGATGGCTAAATAGTTTCAGTTGGGATGGCAATGATGCCTACAACAATCGGAGGTTTAGCAATCAAACCAATGGTTGTAGTTGTAGATGCTAGACCACCTGCAACATTTTTCGCTTCTTCATCAGATACATCTGCCAAAGTATCTTCTGAATCCAAACCTTGATTGCGTCTTGCGATCGCATTATTTACAGCATCATCAATTAGGCTGTTAATTTCTAGATGACCGTTGTAACTTCTTTTGTGCTTTTCCATGTTGATTCTCCTCAGAATTTATAACTGAATTGAGGCTTAATATCTGTTGATTTTAGGGTAGAGAAAAATTATTTAAGCGTTAGTTATAAATTTTTATTGAACAAAAATAAAATATTTATGTTCTAAAACTTTGCCGTTTAATCGCAAAAATGCAAGATGATGCATCCTGCCGTTTTAATTATTTGGGTCAAAATTGAATGGCAAGCTTGTTATGTTAATAAAATACTTTTGCCAAAAAACATTTTTTACAGCATGAGAGGATGAAGCAAATGCAGTCTCAAAGTTTTCGGAAAGAGCGGTTCCGCACCCGGTATGGCCCTTGGGCGATCGTCACTGGTGCCTCTTCGGGGATTGGGCGCGAGATGGCACTCCGACTCGCCGAATCCGGATTGAACCTCGTGTTGATCGCACGAAGCCAAGCCGTGCTGGAGCAGATGTCCGCTGATTTAGCTGCGAAATATGGGATCGAATCTCAAGTAATCAGCCTTGACTTAGCCCGCGAGACTGGGGTTGAAACCTTGGCGGCGGTGACTGGCGGACTGGATGTCGGTTTGCTGGTTGCGGCTGCGGGCTTTGGCACATCGGGTTCGTTTCTTGATTCCGCATTAGAGCAAGAACTGGAAATGCTCAACGTTAACTGCCGCTCACTTGTGGCGTTGATCTGGTATTTTGGGCGACGCTTCGCTAAACGTGGTCGAGGTGGGATGGTGCTGATGAGTTCAATCGTGGGTTTTCAAGGGATGCCAAACGCCGCGCATTATGCAGCAACCAAGGCCTATGTCCATACCCTAGCCGAGGCGCTGCATGTGGAACTCGCTCCTGCAGGAGTTGATGTTATAGCGTCCGCGCCTGGGCCTACTAATAGTGGCTTCGCTGCCCGTGCTAACATGCGGATGGGTATGGCGTTAAACCCTGTTGATGTCGCACAGCCAACCCTAGATGCTTTAGGGCGCAAGTCTGTGGTTTTGCCTGGCTTGTTATCGAAGCTGCTTACGTACTCGCTCATGCCGTTGCCACGGTGGATGCGTGTTCAGATCATGGGACAGGTGATGCGAGGGATGACAAAGCACAGACGGGATTAGGGGCTGAATTAGAGGCGATCGCACTCTAAATTACTTCAAAGTAGAAGATGCTGCTCATGCAGGCTCATGGTAGACCGCTTCAATTTTGTGTCCATCTGGATCGAGAACGAAAGCCGCATAGTAGTTTGGATGGTAGTGAGATCGAAGGCCAGGACTACCGTTATCGCGACCACCTGCGGCAATAGCTGCGCTGTAGAAGTCAAGTTATCAAAGGTAGTTCAGTAATTAGATAGACCCTGCAAAATGGCAGCCTTGCCTTGAACAGGAGGATGATTATTGGATTGCATTACACAATCATTGGTTAAGAAAGTGCCGTACACTTCAATGTTCTTGGTATCAATAGCCTGCAAGTAGGTGAGATACTACTTGTAGGCTTGATCTAAAAGCTGATTGTTTCTCAGCTTATCTGTTTTCACTAGTTACGGCTCCTTAGCTCGTCCTTAATTAATCTTGAGACTCTTCAGAGATAGGTTCTGATTCAGTTTCAGGGTCTGTTTTGACATTAATTTTAGGTTTAACAGGTTTCGGTCCACGCACTAGTGCAGCGCTAACCTGCTGCTTGCTTTCATCACCAAAAGATGCTTTTTTTCCTTTACCAGAGGAGCGATTACCGCTTGGTTTTGAGCCTTTAGGATTGGACTCTATAGGAAGCACAGAATCCAAATTTTCGTCAGTATTTGCTTGGGGCTGACGATCCGATTTTTTAATTGGGCGTTCTATCATTGTAGATTTTTGTAAAGTCATCTTTATGATATATCGGTTTGATGATTATCAACCTGTTAAGGAGCATTTTTTAGCAGATTTTATAAATACAATTACGAGAGTTAAAAAAGCATTTGAGATTGCTGTATTCTTTCACTAACTAGACTGAATCAACCATCAATTGGTAAAGAAAAGTGAATCTCTCCTTAATTACTCGTGCTCAAGAACATAACGAGAAAATAGCGATTCTCGTTCCGAGAGGCTGCGCCAACGCTACAAATTGAAAGAGCATTTACCTATGGGGATTTGCTGCACACATCCAGTCAAATAGCAACATTTTTGCTGAAGGATGCAGAAGATTTACAAGAGCAACGAGTTGCATTTCTGATCCCGCCTGGGTTTGAGTATGTAGCTACACAGTGGGGAATTTGGCGCGCTGGCGGAATAGCCGTACCTCTGTGTATTTCCCACCCGCGACCAGAATTGGAGTATGCGATCGCATCCAGATATTCAGGAATGTGCAGTGGTTGGAGTTGCCGATCCAGAGTGGGGTGAGCGAGTCTGTGCTGCGTTGGTATTAAAATCGCGACGCCAGTTGACATTAGAATCTTTTCGGAGTTGGGCAAAAGAGCAATTGGCAGTTTATAAAATACCAACCTGAATTTTGATAGTTGAAGAATTACCACGCAACGCTATGGGAAAAGTGACTAAGCCGACAGTGGTTGAGCTATTTCGGGCATATTCAGTCCTTAATTAACTATAAAATTAGAAAGCGACGCCTTAACGCAACCCTCCGCTTATTTACCAGGATAACCCTAATGTATACAGAAACTAAGTGTTTTCCGGAACTTGCTAGTTCCACTTTGTATCAATGTAGGTAGAAAAATGTTCTGAGCAGTTTCACTACTCCCCAATTTGCATCATCTTTCTGCTAGCCCCCAGCAGCTTATGCCTACCTCCAGCCCTATCGAATTTAAGCAGCCAATTCCAGCTTCTAGAAAAGCAGCCATATACCTGGGAATGATCATCTCAACAACGGGTCTGATTATTTTCTTCTCAGGTTTTTTTGTATTTGGATCTGGGTTTATAGAATTCATCAAACCAGATGACCATCCTAGTTTGCCTCGATCAAAACCTGGTCAAAGTTTTGAAGATTTTAACCGTGAGGCAGATGCACGGTGGAGCCAGATAGAAGCACAAGGTCGCAGAAAGGAACAGATTTTCTCACAAATGCTTGCTGCTACTATTCCTAGATGGTTTGGCGGTATGGCACTAATATTCACGGGTAATTTTGTCACAGCACTTGGCAAAAAAGGGATCGCAAGATTAGCGGAAGAATACCCTAAGCAAGCAAACGCAGGATTTTACGTGGAAAAATACTACAACCAAGGAGGAACAATGTCTGAGAATCATCAAATCAATATCCAAGCCAGCAGTGGCAGTAATGTCGTGTATGCTGGAAACGACATCAGTGGTACTGTTACTAATACAATCAGCCAGCTACAACAGACTAATGAACCGAATGCACTACAGTTAATGGAATTACTGAGCCGTCTTCAGCAGGTAATTGAGGCTGAAACTGCACTTAGTTCTGAAGATAAAGCAGATGCATTAGAACAAGTCAAAGTTTTAGCGGAGGCTGGACAGAAACCAGGAGAAAGCACAATACAAAAAGTTGCCCGCAATGCAATCAAGATTTTGAGGGGAACAGCAGCAGCTTTACCTCCGGCAGCAGAGATGTTCAAAGCTTGCAATACAATTCTCCCTACTGTTGCCAAACTTTTAAGCATTAGCATATAAGCGTTGAGCGTTGACAGTCAACAGTTAACAGTCAAAGAGTAGGAGCGATCGCTCCTAACTTTTTGAAGTATCCTTTGGCGGATTTGGCGGACACCAGAAAAGGTTTTTGCTAGACACACCAAGGGATTCCAGAATTCCACGCATCACCTCTTTCCAGTACATCCAATGTCCCAAATCGTCATACATGCGATCGGGATTAAACTCGACATTATAATGCAGCACATGAGGGAGATTTGAGAACTCATCAGATGCTTGAGGAGAAAGAAGCAGGAGGTGAAATGGCTTCCCTTGGCATTGTTTTTCTAGCTTGTTGACTAGATCGATCGCACCACCGCGATCGCTAATACCTGTGCGGACGAAAAGCAGTTTGTCGGAATTCTCAGTTGTGTACCAAAACCTTTCTGAGCGTGCTTTATAGCGAATGCGCATTCGTTCATATATGGGAGACATATCGTTTACGGGGTCATCTGTTTCCTCAACTTCATGGGCAAAAGACAAACCCGTCCACTTGCTGTGGTAGATTCTGCCTGCCTCTGGATTGTAATGCAGACAGGCAGGGTTCCACATATCATAAAAGTGGTTTTCGATGATATCTGCAATATTCGTAGTGCGCGTCAGATCAAAAGGAAAGGCGGGTCCGTCATACTCCATCTTGTACAGCATCATCCTAACAGCACAGCGATCGCCTAAGGGCACGATTGCCATAAAACAGTACGGCAGATTGTGGTGGTACTTTCACCCGACTTTCTAGCCCACGATCGCCAATCATCATCGTGCGGAAGGGGATATCGGGATGTAAGGGATCTTCATACACACCCGGTAGCATAGCTTTAAGTGCTAGACGCACCTCTCGCCACATAGGATGAATGTTGTCCTCGTGGTTTGATTCGTTGATCGCCCAGAGGTAGTGCTTGTCTTGTTGCAAAAGTCCCAGATGCCCGTCATAGAACAAAACTTGTGAGTTGTTCGGTGCAAAGAGATTAAACGCGGCACTATATTCCACGTCAACACCAGAGGAGATCTCCACAGTTGTTGCGATCGCTCCATCTTCTTGCACGGTAAAGAAGGGGAGCGTACCTTTCTGGGCGTTGTTTGCAATGTAGATGCCTGGGATCAATCCGGTTTTACTCTTCATTACAGTTTGCAGTTCTTGTCAATAGGGAGCAATGGTATAGCTATATTTTGATGGATTGTTGATCCGCAAACTTCCTCTTTTTGTTTACCTTTTATTAACTGAATTTTAATGTTTAAAATAAAAAATACAAGAGTTTATTTATGCCTCTATCCCATAGGGGATTTTTGCTAATTTAATTTGTACGTTTCAGGATTTAATACACTTCTGAGACTGTTGCATTACAAGAAAATTCAGATTGATGAACTTAACTTGTTTATAACCTTTCTTCAACTTTGAACTGTTATCCTTTTATATAGTTACTAAAATCTAACACTTTTAATAATCCACACGCATGAGTAGTGGATTTAGAGCATTTTGTCACCAAATACTACTTTTATCTAGTTAAAAAATTGAAATGTGAAATAGGGATTGGCAATTAATTAATAACAAAGTCCTATGAAGGTGTTTTTGTAAAAATCAGAAAAGCGAACAGATATTTAAATGTAAAAAATACTCATTTGTATCTGTTTTTTCACCTAATTGGCTTACATAAATACGAAATTCCTACGACACCTCAATAGGGCTATATGTTAGCGATCCAATCTCCCTATTAATTGCAGAAATAAATACTGAAGGAGTAGTAGGCATGGCTGAGACAAACAGCAACGGTAGAAATGTCATTATTTTTGTTGCGGATGGATTGCGAAACGGTTCTGTAAATCCAATTGATACTCCAACTTTATATAGCGTCCGTCAGCAAGGAGTTAATTTTACCAATAGCCATTCGCTATTTCCTACTTTTACAACCCCGAATGCTTCTGCGATCGCAACGGGTCACTATCTTGGCGATACGGGTGATTTCAGTAACACTGTTTACAGTGGCTTTCCTACTCCTAACGCCAATGGTAGCGTCACTCCGTTCATTGAAAATGATGCTGTCCTGGGGGATATTGACGAAAAGTTTCCCGGTAACAACTTCCTTGATGAGGAATCGCTACTTGCTTATGCACGGGCGCAGGGCTTCAATACAGCTGCAATTGGGAAGTTAGGGCCAGTTGCTATTCAAGATGTTACCCAAGTTAACCGCGAAGGTGGGGTTGCGGGAAGCATTCCCACGCCAGAAACAGTAATTATTGACGATCGCACTGGTGCAGCAGCTAGTACAACTACAGGTTCACCTCAAGCTGTCCCACTAGATCCCGATGTGGCTGCGCGGTTGACTGCGGCTGGTTTACCAACAACCACTCCCGGTAGAGGAGCAAATGGTAGTTCTGGTAATAACACAACTCCCGGAACGACAGTTGCAAACATCGATCAGCAAAAGTTTTTTATAGATGCTACTACCAAAGCAGTTCTACCCAAGTTTCAGGAAGATGGTAAACCATTCGCCTTGGTGTATTGGTCAAGAGATCCTGATGGTAGTCAACATAATCAAGGTGACAGCTTAAACTCTTTAACTCCAGGTATTAATGGCTCAACTTCCAAAGCTGGAGTCAAGAATGCTGATGATAACCTAAAGCAACTGCTTGACTACCTCAAGAGTACAGGTTTAGACAAAACAACAGATGTCGTTATTACCTCCGATCACGGTTTTTCTACCATCAGCAGACAACTTGTTGATAATCAAGGCACAAAGACCAATAGCTATGCTGCTACTCAAACCTACTCTGATGTGAATCCAGGATTTTTACCTGTTGGCTTTGTAGCGATTGATTTAGCCCATGATCTAGGTCTACCTCTATACGATCCTGATAAAAATACAGTCACTCCTCTAGACATCAATAACGTTCAGTATGCTGCTATTGATGCTACAAAAGGTCAACATCCTACATCTGGAAATGGTGTGATTGGTGGTACGGGTAAAATCGCAAATGGCAAGATTGACCCTAACACGAAGCTAATTGTAGCTGCTAATGGTGGATCTGACTTGATCTATCTACCTAATGGCGATAAAGCGACAGCACAGCAGATAGTCGCTTTACTCTCCCAGAAAGACTATATCAGCGGAATTTTTGTAGACGATGCCTATGGAAACATTCCTGGTGCATTACCGCTGAGTAGTATTGGCCTCAAAGGTGATGCTAAAACACCTGTGCCAGCTATTGTGATTAACTTTAAAACTTTTGCTACAGACCCCAACAATCCTGTCAATACTGAAGTAGAGATTGCGGATACAGGGTTGCAGCAAGGGCAAGGGATGCACGGCAGCTTTGGTCGTGGTGATACTTTTAATAACATGGCGGCTATTGGCCCTGACTTCAAAGCAGGTTATGTAGACTCTGCGCCTGTAAGTAATGCTGATGTCGCACCCACACTTGCCAAAATTCTTGGGTTGAATATTCCCAGTAGTGGAGATTTAAAAGGTCGGGCAATTACCGAGGCCTTAGTAGGAGGGCCTGATACAGTTGACTATACTAAAGGAACTTTAAGGTCTGAACCATCTGCCAACGGTCAGGAAACTATTCTCAATTATCAAGCTGTAGGCGATACTAAATACTTTACAGCCGCAGGATTTAGCGATCGCACTGTAGGACTTAAGGTACTACCAGAAATTAAATTTGGTTCTAGCAATAGCGATAATCTTACTCCTAAGGCAGGGGAAATCTTATTTACAGGTGATGGAGGAGATACTGTAGATTCAACCAATAAAAACACTATTATTACCGGAAACGGTGATGCTACTGTGTTTGTAGGCAGTAACTCTACCGTCAACGGTGGTAACGGTAATGACCAAGTGTTTGTTGGCGTCAATAGTCCTGCTAGCAATACCACTGTTGATGGTGGTGCAGGTAACGATCAACTCACTGTAGTAGAAGCTAACGGTAGTAATAGCCTGTTTGGAGCCGCCGGTTCTGATAACCTGCAAGTCATTGAAGGTTCAGGTCAGTTACTTTTCGGCGGTTCTGGTAAAGATACTCTCACCAGTAACGGTAGCAATAACCGACTCTATGGTGGCTCTGGGGATGATAAGCTCTTCTCCAGCGTTAATGATTCCCTATTCGGTGGTGACGGTGATGATGTGCTGTTTGCTGGAAATAAGGGTGGTAATCGCTTAAATGGTGGTGCTGGTGCTGACTCTTTCTGGATTGCAAATGCCAGTCTGCCAACTAACAAGAATATCGTCACCGACTTTACCCCAGGAATTGATGTAATTGGAATTGGCGGGATTACTGGCGTGAGTAAGTTTAGTGACCTAACGCTTTTACAACAAGGTGATAACACTTTGATAAAAGTCGGCAATACTGAATTAGCTTCATTATTAGGAATTACCGCTAGTTCCCTGAATGCAAATAGCTTTGTCTTCTCGGTTAGTGTAGTTTAAAAAGAAAGTTATTACATCTCAATCTCACAACCAAATTTAGTTAGGCTGTACTAATTTTCTAATTGCGAGGGAGCGAGACTTCCTCGCTTTTTTTATTTATGCATATTAGTAATGGGATTTAGAAATTAAAAATACTAGAACAGATTGACTCCCCACATCTATATTGTATTTCCCAGTTAGCTAATACCTGGTATAGAACCAAACCTCAGTGAGTAATATAAAAATTAGTATTAGCTTTAATATTGGGCTTAAACAAAGACCTTTAGTATATTAGCTACTACTTCACTTAGTTAGAAAGCGAACATATTTTAATTATTTAATAACCTTTTGATAATAAATTTTTAATCTATTAGTGAGTTTATATATGTTGGTATTTGCAATTAATCAAAACCTCATATATTTACCTATAATTCTTTATAAACAGATGAGATAATGCGTTGTGAATTATCGTACAAATATATTTAAGCTTTCAAAAATATATCTTTTCAATAATAAAAAAATCTCTAAATGGTGTGAAGTTTAAAATCAGCACAAACCATTTAGGTAAAATCCTTGCCTGAAAATATTATCTACGTGAAAACCTAATTATGATTATTAACGGAACGGCAAATCAAGATGAGTTATACGCTCAAAAAAACGATCAATTATTTGGTCTTGAAGGAGATGACATACTAGATTCATCAAATGGTCAAGGCAATAATTTGCTTGATGGTGGTTCTGGTAATGACCAGCTTTTGGGCAACAATAACGATACTTTAAGAGGTGGTATTGGCGGAGATAGTTTATTTGCTGTAGGTAGCTTAGGTTTTAATACCCTTGAAGGCGGCGAAGATAACGATCGCCTATTTGTCGTAGAGGGTAGTAATAACAACCTCGATGGCGGTAAGGGAGAAGATCGGCTTGTTGTTTCTGATGGAAACGGTTACAACACGTTATTTGGTGGCTCTGGTAATGACTTTCTTGATGCATCCAATCCTACAGGTAACAACAACCTTGATGGTGGCGAAGGCGACGATCTTCTGATTGGCGGATTAGCTAGCGATCGCTTATTTGGTGGTGCAGGTGATGATTCACTATTTGCTGGTACAAAAGGTAGCCAGTTTACAGGCGGTACTGGCCAAGACCGCTTTTATATTGCTAGTGCAGCCATTCCGGAAGTACCTGTAGAAGTATTTGATTTTACCAAAGGCGAAGATAAAGTTGTCATTGCAGCAATTCCGCAAGTTCAGAAATTCCAAGATTTGACATTGGAGCAAATTTTGGTAAACGGTCAACCAGGCCCGGATACATCAATCAAAGCCACCATCAATGGAGAATTGAAGGAATTAGGCATTTTAAGAAATGTCCAAGCCAATAGCCTCACACCAGATGACTTCGATTTTATAGTTGATATTTTCTCAATTACTAATGCTTCAGCTATTGAAGGTCAGGCGATCGCATTTACTGTTACCCGTAGTGGAAATGCACAATCTGAGCAAAGCGTTACTGTATCGACATCGATAGCTACAACAGATACAGCCAGTAACAACGACTTTACAGCGAAAGCTGAGACTCTCGTCTTTAAACAAGGAGAGACTAGTAAAACCTTTACCGTGCAGACGACTCAAGACTCATTGTTTGAAGCTGATGAAACTTTCACCGTCAGTTTGAGCAATTCTTCAAACGAGTCAATCATCAGTTCTACTAACGCTACAGCAATAGGAACTATTACTAACGATGACCTAGCGCCGATATTTGCGATCGCAGATGCTTCTGGAGTAGAGGGAAGCGCGATCGCATTCACTATCACTCGTACAGGAGATGCGCAAGCTGAGGAAAGCGTCACTATATTCACATCTATAAATACAGGAGATACAGCTAGTAACGATGACTTTACAGCCAAAACTGAAACTCTTACCTTTAAGCAAGGAGAGACTAATAAAACCTTTAGCGTTCAGACAACAACCGATTCCTTAGCGGAAGGAAATGAAACTTTCAGCGTCAGTTTAAACAATCCCACAAATGGAGCAACTATCAGTCCGACTAACGGTAAAGCTAAGGGAAATATTACTGATGTAAGTGGCGGTAATGATGTAGGTGTAACTATTACCCAGACTGATGGTAGTACTAAAGTAACCGAAGGCGGTGCAGGCGATCGCTATTCTGTCGTACTCAAGAGTAAACCACAAGCTGATGTTACGATTGCGATTAACACTGGAAAGCAAATCAAAGCTAGTGCCAAGACTCTGACTTTCACCGCACAGAACTGGAATGTTGAACAAGAGGTGACGGTGACAGCAATAGATGATGCGATAGTCGAAGGGAATCGCAGCGATACTATCCAACATACAGCTACAAGTACTGATGTCAACTACAATGGCATTGCTATTAACTCTATAGGTGTGAGCATCACCGATAACGATATCCCGTTAGCCAAGAGTGCTGACAATGATGTCTTTACAATCAAAGGTGATGGCGATAATGCCAGACTGCAAGTTACCCTCACCGGAAATAGTTCTAAATTAGTTAATGAGTTGGGAGTATATGTTGTTGATGATGCTCAAGGTACGATTAACGGTATTGCTCCAGGTGCAGCAGGTTATGCTCAAGCAGCTTTAGAGCGTGCTAGAGTAATTTTCTCTGCGATCGCCAATCGTCCTAATGGATTTAGTAATAATAATCTCCAAAGTTTGTTGGAATTTAATTCCGGTGAGAATGTGAGATTCTATTTAGTGAAAAATAGTACAATTGATGCGGTAAGATCTGGAATCACTCAAATTACAGACGTACTATTTTCTAGCCCTACAACACAGAAAATTACAGATTTAGGATCTGATGGATTCTCCATAGCTTGGCAGGATGGTTCGGGAAATAGCACTAACAGCTTCCAAGATTTAGTAGTGAAAATTAAGGCTACAAATGAGCCATTATCTTTAGGTACAAATCTGCAAAGTAAGTCGCAGGGAGAATTGATTGATTTACGAGATGTGACAAAACAAGTTAAAGCTGACTTTGTAGTGAATAGAGAAGCAGCTTTCGACAATTTTGTTGGCTTCTATCAGGCGATTGATGAGAATGGCGGAATTGATACTAATAACGATGGTAAAGCAGATATTCTTCCTGGACAAGCTAGTTTTACACAAGCTGCGATTCGTGGAAGGGTTGCAGGAATTGACTTGACAGTTAACAACCAAGGTACAGCAACTTACAGTGGCACTTTTAAACCAGGTGCTATCTTCGTGCCATTTATCATTATTAATGGCAGACCCGATACAGTTGTTGATACAAATCCTAACAACGATCCAGCAGTTTACTTTCCCTTCTTAGGTGCTAACTCTGACAAAACCGATCATATTCGCCTATTAGGTAATAACATCTTTGGCTTTGAGGATTTAGCAAATGGTGGCGATAAAGATTTCAACGATGTCATTGTCAAACTCAATTTGAGTATTGCGTAATATCGTTTGTGTTGTCCAGTAATAGGTAGAACTCACGTAAAAAAATCCTCAAATTTTCATTCAACTGTGTACTTCGCGATCGCTTGAAAACAACTCCTCCCGCACACAACAAAACATGGGAGGAGTTGTCGTCAACATCGCTGATTGGAAATCGTCTAGTATTACGGAGCAGGAACCGCTACTCGATTGCTGGGAACAATTTGTGGCTGATATGAAAACACCTCTCGGCTACGAGGATCGACAGTCACTTTGATCCACTGTACATCGTTGGTGCCGTTTCCCTGATTGTCACCAAATGTCTCAACACGAGTAAAGTTCTCAAGGCGTCTGCCTTGAGCATCTAGAAATGGCTTGTCAATACGGTAGTAATGCGAGTCGCCGTGAACATAAGCAACTGGCTTACGAAAAGCGATTACCTCATCGCGCAACGCTAGTAAAAAGTCTTTGAAGCCATCAGGCTGTCCATCTGTTTGCACGAGCGTCCTCGGATTACGCACAGGCGCTCTGGTTGGATCGCTCTGATCCCACCCTGGATTCCCTTGGGAGATCAACATCACTGCTGCCGAGTTGCGTTCTCTTGCCACTCTAAAGGTCTCTTTCATCCATGCAATATTGGCCGTATTTCGTGCCTTATACTCGTCTGGATCGGGTGCAGTATCGCAGAGGTTATTGCACGAACCTTGGATGTTCAGCGTCGCATAAGTAACTCTGCCAACCGTCCAACGGCGGTTCTCGACGCAAGGCATTGCACCGTTGAGGCCGAGGCATAGAGGCTCTTTCTGCACTTCTTGGGCTAGCCGACGTTGCCCTAGGGAAAAATTCGTACTGAAGAATAGCTGACGCTCGTAGTCGAGGCGATCGCGTGAGTTGTATCCACCATTAGAAGGGCGATCGCAGTCAGTCCAATCGTTGTCACCCGGTGTGAAGGCGGCTGGTGCCTCTAGGGAGTTGAAGTAGCCAAGCGCTTTGGCGTACAGCGCGTTGTCGCAAAGACTGTTAGAACCAGCCTTGAGATCGCCATCATGAACAGTGAAACTAAGTCTCTGCGAATTCATGTCTTCGATTAGTCTGGTTACACCAACTTCCTGTACTTCCGAGTAGGGTAAATCGCCCCAAAGCCCGATTTCATAAGGTGCATTCGCATTCTCATTATCTCCAGCAACCACCAAACTACTGGTTGCAGTTGCCAGGAAAGGTAAAGTCAGTCCCAGTAAACACACTTTTCGCAGTAAATGTGAAGTCGTGATGCGTTGAAATACTGAGTAGCCAAGCTTTGTCACCATCATATCCTCAATTATTTTTAAATCCGTAAATGCCTTGTGGACAAGTAGCTTCTGCCCACGCATTTTTGTCAGCAATTCAGACTACAGGATTGTTAATAACAGATGGGTTATGAATAGGTTATATGTAGCGAATTGCTATCATAAATCATCAAAACTTGATATTTGTAGTTCGCTATATGTAGAAACTTACTTGAAAGAGTGCGATCGATAAAAGTCAGCAGCAAAGTATGTTGCTGTGCATTAAACAGCAACTAAACATCCTCAAAGTCACACTAATTTAGTAATAACTTCAGGCTAGACATTATTTGAGCTAATTTTCTTTTCTTTAATATGGAAGCAAACAGAATTCCAGTTTACCTACTTGGCAAAACACCTCTAGGAAAGCAATTCAGCGAGTATTATATTAGGGTTTTGATATTGTAACCTTTTATGGTAGAGAACATGAAAAAATGAAGAAATAGCAGAAAGAAGAGATGGTTCGTGATAGATTTTCTGCTCTGCTTGCTGCTGGTTTACCAGAATTACATAATCAACCTTCTGCTTCTATACACTCGGAAGAAGAACTTGATTCGGAATAATAAACATAAATACACAGTATTATGAAAGTGTAAAATCAACTGAAGTAAAATTAAGAAAGGAATTTACTTAGATCAAATTCCTCTTCTTCGCCATAATCTTGAAATCTTTCAGAATTAAGAATTAATAGTAGCCTCTCCGAGTAGTCTACTGCTCCTCGTAGTTCATTTTGTAGAATTTCTAGTCCACCATTTGCATACTCTTCAAAAATATGAATGCGTTGCTCGTCAGCTACATTATCATCACCTATAATCTTAATATGTTCTGTTTCAGTGATAGCCAACAAATTAATTAATAGAGTGAAGCTGCTAGTAAAATAATCTTGTCGAAGTGGGGATAAATCTTTAGAAATTACGTCTAAAGAAACACGTTTTTTATATTTAACGCCCAATGCTGCTGCAAACACCATAACTTCTACATAAGTCTGAAAAGGGCCAGTTGTGTCTTTTGATGCGACTAGAGATTTCACCAACTCAGCCTTATCTTTAGCAACCCTAATTCTATTTGCAGCCATTATTTTAATATCTAAATTGTTGCTATTTTAACCGAAAGTCAAAAGCGAGCGCACTTGTTAACGCATTTTTTTATACTAGTATATAGGCGCTCGCTAAACAAACAAATTATCCACTAACATAGACTACTCTGGCACAGCAGGTTCAGCTTCTGCTACTTCACCACAGCGATAGATTTGAGGTTCTTCAGGATTACTAGCACGATACACTGTAATAACTTCCTCTTTAAGTACATCCACGTCCCACACTACCAACGTACCCGCCGCAAAATAATTACGACTTTTTGCAGCCACTTTTTTCAACTGTAACTAAAAAACCTCTGCGCCTCTGCGTGAGATATTACCCCTCCGTCCTCACCGTCACTACCTGCGGCGGCGTAGAATCTGGAGGATACAAAAAATCTACCTGTACTTGTCGCTTCTCTCCCCCTGACATCTTCAACGTCGCCAACGGTTCACCCATTTGTCCCCGACGTTGTACCAAATGTACATAGCGCGTCTTTTCCCCACCATTATCATCGGTATAACGCACCCTCACCGTACCGCGAAAAAATATCTGTTCCACCCGTGGCTTTAAAAATAGCAGTCTATCTGTCCCTCCTTCATCCTTTACAGGTGTATGCATTGATACTGTGACTATCCGACTTTCATTACTAGAATTGTGTAGCGGTAAAGTCAGATTGTACTCTACACCATAGTTACTGTGAGCAAAGTACGCCGTATCAGGATAGCGTTTCAACATCGGCGCACTCTGAATTTGCCCGGTGCTGAGGGTAATTAAATGCACAGTACCTAAAGGATAAGAAAAAGCCTTTCCTGGCTGTGGTATCGTCAACTCTGACACATTTGGATTATCCGTCAGATTTGCTTGCCATTGCGTTCCTTGGGAGACACCAGCAACGCGGCTAAACACCGTCGGTTCTCTAGGAGGGTCAAGCGGTGTGGGAATGGGATCGCGTTTTCCTGCTAAACTGCCTGTATCTAACAGCTTTTGCCATTCGGCTACGGTAGGAGGGCGATCGCTATTTTTTGCTAAATTTGCAAGATAAACTGGGCGATCGCTCGCTAATCGCATCATCGTTGTGCGACCATTAGAAGAGGGAGCCTGTACAGGAATGGGTAAATTCGCTAATATTTGCGTTTTTCCTGGTTCTATGACTAGCTTTTCAGGAAAATTCTCTTGCCTAATTCCCCGCAGTACATCACTCATTGTCCGACTACCAGGCCCAGCGTAAACTGTACTTTGGGGATTATCCACCATATCAGGCAAAGATATAAAAGGTGCTTCAACAGAAAGGTAACTCGCTGCATGTAAAACTTGCAGTGTCGCAGGTTCATTACCTGGATTATGGACGATAATTCCTTGGTAAACAGTACGGCTTTGGGCTGACGTTTCCGCCCTGACGATATGATGGGCAAATAAATCAAACCTACCTTGGAAGGGATAATTAAGGTGTGCTTCCGGGACTTGTTTGTTATCAGGGGGGAAGGTTGACAGTAAAATTCCTTCAGTAGTTACTAGTTCGGGACTATTGCTATTAAAGGTGGGGATAGTATCGAGTTTTCCGGGTAAAAGGCGCACTTCTTGCTGGTGTACTTCCACGCCAGCAATATATTGTGGTGGTACAGTGTAAATATTTAACGCCCGACACATCAAAGCTGCGACTTCGCCTCTGGTAGCACTTTGTTGGGGTTTTAGCTGTTTGACTTGGGGATAGTTGACGACAATACTGTTAATAGTGGCAGATGCGATCGCATTTTGAGCATAGCTAGGAATTTGTGCCGCATCGTTAAAATACTGTTGTAATCTCTGCGCTGGGTTAGGTAAAGGACTATAATTTTTTCCCCCAGCAACAACACCGATAATTTGGGCGCGGGGAATCGCCTGGTTAGGTTGAAAAACTCCTCCTGGATAACCAGAAAAAAAGCCTTTTTGATAAGCAGTAGTAATTGCTTTGTTTGCCCAATAATTAGCAGGGACATCTTTAAATGTAGTCGCACTGCGCTTCACTGCTGCATCGGGGAAAGCATTCAACATTAATACGGCTGCTTCAGCGCGTGTCACCGTTGCATCTGGGCGAAAACTACCATCAGGGTAGCCTGTGATTAATTTACGTTCTCCTAGTTGTTGAACACAATCTTTTGCCCAATATTTTGAGGTATCAGAAAAAGCGAGAGTGATGGGGTTTGATAATGTGAAAAGCGAAGCGAGTATTACTGATGTATGTCGGAGAAGCATTAATAGAGTTTAGTATAAAAAAAGCTATTGAAGCATATTACAGTAATTTGGTTGCGGAAAAAGATTTTAAGCAATTCCACGAAATTTAGCCGTCACCATAGAATGGTGCGGCTAATCGAACAAAGCCCCAGGCTTCCAACCTGCGGGCGTTATTTTGGGTATGCGAGAGAACTTAACTGAACTGCATTGTGCAATACGATCCTTTGACTAGCCAAAAACCAAGATTGACTGTACAAAACTCATTAGTATTAGCTAGATACGCGAGTAGCGAAAACGAATTCTCAGCAAGCGTAACCAACGCAACCAGATAAGTGAAGGTTGCTCAAAAAAAGTAAAAATATCACCAAAACCCTGGTTAGTTTTTTGATGGTGTAACCAATGTCTTTCAGGTGTGGTGATGAATAAAATCTGGCACAAAATAGTTACAGGCTTTGGAGTTTGCCAATCCAAAACACTGATGTGTCTCCACCAAACATGAAACTGACCCAATAGTAGTCCAGAAATTACACCAATTGGAGAGAAAGACCACAAAATTATTGCCATTACTAAATAAGGCAACGCACCCAAAATCCCATCTAATAAAACCTGGGTATTTAACGTCAAAATAGCATAATGGCGGAAGTCTTTTTTCCAAGAATGATGCGTTTTCAGGTGGAGGCTACCAAAAACATGCTCGGGTACGTGGTAAACAAAAGTTGAAAGGAAATCACCAAAAAACAATAATAGCCAAGCAACAGCGATAGCCTCAAGCATTTGTACTCCTCACATCTAGTTAAGAAAACTCCAAAGAAAAAAAATGCAGATGTCATGGTTTAGATGTAGACGCTACGAACACTGGCTTTATAAAAAAGTAATCATATATTCTGATTTTTTCTTTGCACAGTGCTACAAAGGAAACTCTGCGTTGCAGAGTCCTCTAATTTTTTGTATTTATAAACTTTGTAGGTCTACAATCAACCTGTTTTGCTCAGAATATCAACACTTTAGAAAGTTGCATATTCTGAATTTAATGACCTGAAAGCATTACATAGCAACTTGTAAGAGCCTCTAATCTGAATTTTTGCTCTGGGTTGATGGAATAAATACATCTAAACTCCAATCGAAATACCGTATTTTAGCATATTGACTTCACAATCTTCTTATTAAGACTTACAGGATTAGCAAAGATTGAGTTAAAATTGGTACAAATTTAGGTTAAGAAATTCCAATAAAGAATACTGCTAAACTACAGTAAACTTTTTACTATGAATAGGTTAAAAATAGCAAAAATGTTCTAAGTTGAAAGCAGCCTAGCTAATCACCTTCATTTTAGAATTTAGGATTAGGTTTTTAAATTATTAAATTAATTTAATATTAAACCTTGGTTAAGAAAAATCGAGGTAGATCGCGATCGCCAACTCGAAGACGGAGTACTTTGGGAAACTGCATCTACGATAAATGCTTGTTGACGATTTTGCGTGAGTCCTAAAGCCCTAAATATAAAACAATAGTTAGTCCAAGGAAAGACCAACATCTACACATGGTAAAAATACTATAGTACTTCTAGGCGAAAAGCCACTGAACACCGTTAAGTTAACGCGGAGTAGAGAATTTGATTAACTTTGATCGATTCCAAGTTTTAACATTCGATTGTTATGGCACTCTAATTGATTGGGAAAGCGGTATTTTAGCAGCACTAAAGCCACTTTTATCTACCCACGGTCATAATTTAGATGATGAACAAATTTTGCAACTTTTTGCTGAATTTGAGGCAGAAATTCAAAAAGGAGAATATCTAAAATATAAAGAAGTTCTCGCAAGAGTAATCCAAAAGTTTGGTGAATATTTTGGCTTTACTCCGGCTGCTGAAGAATTATATTCCCTTGCTGATTCGATTAAGCATTGGCCACCTTTCCCGGATACAGTCGAGGCACTGAAAGCTCTCAAGAAAAAGTATCAGCTAGCAATTATTTCTAATGTAGATGATAATCTTTTTGCTTTCTCTGCCCAACATTTAGAGGTTGAATTTGACTGGATTATTACAGCAGAGCAAGTCAAAAGCTACAAACCATCTCTCAACAACTTCAGAGTTGCAATTGAGAGAATAGACCTACCGCTAGAACAGATATTACACGTTGCGTGCAGTATTTATCATGATATCGTTCCAGCCCAATCTTTAGGAATATCAACAGTTTGGGTAAACCGGAGAGCAAGCAAAGAAGGGGTTGGTGCTAATTTACCAGTAGTTGCTCAACCTGAGTTAGAAGTTCCAGATTTGCATACTCTAGCTGTCTTAAGTATAGGAACTGGGGATGAGTAATTTGTAGTCAGGAATTTAGCCCTGGATTTTTCAGGACCAATTCAAATTATGCGCGATCGCCCAGTTTATCATCTTCTATCTGAGATTTAATCTCATTATTAATGAGATTCAACTTTTCAGGCTGTTCTTTATTTTAAACTGCCCCAGGTGAAATAATTTTAACGTGAGTGAGACGAGTTGGAAAAGGTAGAACAATTGTAAGTAGTGAGACAAAATTAAAGTTATGCGTAGAGGTAGGGAACAAATTTTTTGTTATGGGGAAAGTAACAATCCAGCGATGAGGATATTTGTGGTGTGATTTTTGTTCAGCAATTTCTATATCTGGGTCAATAAAATAATCCCCGTATTTCTATTTGATTATGCTCTTTGCGACTAATAAATTTTGACAGCGAATTGTCGCTCCCAAGCCGCTCCAAACTACCCAGCTTTAAACGCTTCTAGAGCATCTGCGATCGTTACCATAAGGGTCATCGGCGCCACAGGTGAGGGGATAAAACCGCATTTCTCATAGAATTGCTTCGCTTCAACAGAAATGGCATGAACAAGAATCGCCCTGATTCCGGCAATCTTTGCTGCTTGGAGGGTACGAAGTACCGCATCACGCACCAGAGCATAGCCAATACCTTGCCCTTGCCAATTAATATCTACCGCCAGCCGACCAATGACCATGACCGGAATCGGGTCTGGCATATTACGCCGGACTTTACCAGGAGCAGTGATATTGATGACACTGCCATTTGCCAAACAATAATAGGCGATCGCTTTTTGACCCACCGTTACCACATAAGTTCTGGAAGCTCCGCTAGCTTCGTTTTTCACGGCACGTTTTTTTAACCACTCATTTAGTTCGGCATTACCGGAATCAAAATTTTCTAATTGATGCCCTGCATTGAGAGGTTCTGGAGCCTGAATTTGTTGTTCTGGAGAGCCTGTCACGCCCTACTCCTCCACACTCTGTTCCCACGGCGCTTTCTTGGTGAGCAAGTTATGGAGTTTGGCGTTGGTAACAGGTGACCGATCGAGTAGTTCGACAAATTGCTGAAACTTTTCATCATCCAGCATAAACAGCCGCCGAGCTAGCAAAACTGCTTCTGCTTCCCGACAGGCGGTCTCTAGCATAAAATCGGAACGGTTCTTACCAAGGGCTTCTGCTGCGCGGTCAATTAAATCCCGTTGTCCCTGGTGTGCCCTAATGTTGATGGTAACATCACGGTTTTGATGGTTGAAAGATCCTGTTTGGGGTTGCATAAATCGCTGGCTTTTTTGTCTATACAATGAGTATACAAAATTTGTATAGACAATGCGAATACAAAATCTACAGAGCCTCCTATGCTTCCTTATTTTTCCATTGCCCATAATTAAATATCCGAGTACCATCCAAACTACGATGAAAGGTTGCTGCTTATTTTTGTGGAAAAAGCTGTATTAACAACAAAAAACGGTAGAGTAATGAATACTCTACCGTTTAAATTTTTAAATTTGAGATTTAATCCCAAATCTGAAATTTTAAATCTTACTCAACGCCTTGGGATAACAATTCCCGACGCTGTTGTGAACTTACTTGAACATTGCCGTTTTCATCGACATCAACAAGGGCTATATCGCCATCCTTGATGCGACCAGAGAGAATCTCTTCGGCCAAGCTATCTTCTAACAAGCGCATAATAGCTCGACGTAACGGTCGTGCGCCGTAGCTGGGGCTGTAACCTTCTGTAATCAGGCGATCTTTGAAGCGATCGGTAACTTCTAAGGTGATACCTTTTTCGGTTAGGCGACCAAAGACTTCTTTGAGCATGATTTCCGCAATTTGGGTGACTTCTGCCTTGCTCAACTGACGGAAGACGATAATTTCATCTAGACGGTTGAGGAACTCTGGACGGAAGTATTGCTTCAATTCTTCGTTCACCAAGGAGCGAATGCGGTTGTACTGTGATTCGCTGACATCATCAGCAAACTCGAAGCCGATACCGCCGCCGCCTTTTTCAATTACCTTAGAACCGATGTTGGATGTCAAAATCAGCAAGGTGTTCTTGAAGTCAACGGTGCGACCTTTAGCATCGGTTAAGCGACCGTCTTCTAAAATTTGCAGCAGCATGTTGAAGACATCGGGGTGGGCTTTTTCGATTTCATCGAATAGCACCACAGTGTAAGGACGCCGCCTTACAGCTTCGGTTAGCTGACCGCCTTCGTTATAGCCAACATAACCTGGAGGCGAACCAATCAGTTTGCTGACGGTGTGACGCTCCATGTATTCCGACATATCCAGGCGAATCATTGCTTCTTCGGAACCGAAGAAGTAAGAAGCCAAGGATTTTGCCAACTCAGTTTTACCAACGCCGGTGGGACCAGAGAAGACAAAGCTAGCGATGGGTCGATTGGGATTCTTCAAACCGACACGAGCGCGGCGAATTGCTCGGGAAACTGCCTTGACAGCATCTTCTTGTCCAATGAGACGCTGATGTAAGGTGTCTTCCATGTGCAACAGCTTCTCAGATTCGGATTCGGTGAGCTTGTTCACCGGAACGCCAGTCCAGGATGCGACGATGTGGGCGATGTCCTCTTCAGTCACGACTGGTTCTAGACCTTCATTCCCAGAGCCGTTGGTTTTGCTTTGAGCGATTGCACGAATTTCGGCTTTGATTTCCATTTCGCGATCGCGCAATTCCCCAGCTCGGTCAAAGTCTTGGGAGCGAACTGCATCATCTTTTTCTTTTAAGATTTGTCGCAGTTCTTTGTCTAACTCTTTAGCTGCTGGTGGTAGTTGGGAATTAATCAACCGTACTCTCGAACCTGCTTCATCGATCAAGTCGATGGCTTTATCTGGCAGGTAGCGATCGCTAATATAACGGTCAGATAATTTTGCCGCCGCCACCAAGGCTTCATCGGAGATTTTTAACTTGTGGTGTTGCTCGTAGCGATCGCGCAAACCATATAAAATCTCAATTGTTTCATCAACTGAGGGTTCGCCCACCATTACTGGTTGGAAGCGTCGCTCTAAGGCTGCATCGCGCTCAATGTGCTTGCGGTATTCATCTAGGGTTGTTGCACCAATACATTGCAACTCACCTCTGGCCAAAGCTGGCTTGAGAATATTCGCTGCGTCAATTGCGCCTTCTGCTGCTCCTGCACCAATTAGGGTGTGAACTTCGTCAATTACGAGAATCACGTTACCCGCAGAGCGGATTTCATCCATGATTTTCTTCAGACGTTCTTCAAATTCACCCCGGTACTTGGTTCCTGCTACGAGCAAGCCAATATCCAGAGTGACTACGCGCTTATCCTCCAGGATGTCGGGGACATCTTTGTTGGCAATCCGCGATGCTAAACCTTCAGCGATCGCTGTTTTACCAACCCCTGGTTCGCCTATCAATACTGGGTTATTTTTTGTCCGGCGACCCAAAATTTGAATGACTCGCTCGATTTCTTTGGCGCGTCCCACCACCGGATCGAGCTTGTTGTCCGTTGCCATTTGGGTCAGGTTCGAGCCAAATTCATCCAAAGTTGGAGTTTTGGTGCGGCTGGATGAACCACCAGGTGATACTTCCGCCGTTTCTCCCAACATCCGAATGACTTGGGTTCTCACCTTAGATAGATCCACGCCTAAGTTTTCTAGCACCCTAGCTGCCACACCTTCCCCTTCCCGGATCAGGCCTAACAGGAGATGCTCGGTGCCAATGTAGTTATGGCCTAATTGGCGCGCTTCTTCTAAGGATAGTTCTAGAACCCGCTTTGCCCGTGGCGTAAAGGGAATTTCCACGGCAACAAAGCCTGAACCCCGTCCTATGATTTTTTCTACCTCAATTCGGGCATCTTTGAGATTGACACCCATTGATTTCAACACCTTGGCCGCAACTCCCGTCCCTTCACCAATCAAACCCAGGAGGATTTGTTCAGTGCCGACGAAATTGTGGCCTAAGCGGCGGGCCTCTTCTTGGGCCAGCATGATTACCTTAATAGCTTTTTCTGTGAAGCGTTCAAACATGGCATTTTTCCCATCACCTGCGTCGTGCCGGTACGCTGATTTTAGCACAGGCTAGACTTTTGGATATCTGTATAAAAAATACTAGAAATCCAAGCGTAATCACCCAAGCTGATGGCGTAATTCTTTAATATTTGTTACTTATGTGTGGCTGTTATACTGAGGGGAGCGACATAACAAGCCTTTTTGGCATTAATCGCACACAAAAAACTTCTAAATTCTAATTTTTCCAACCACTACCAAACAGATATATTTAACATTTCTATTCAACAAAGTCAAGAATATTGTTGATTTTATATAAATTTTAAAAATAAAAGTTCAAAGCTATAAAAAATACTCATAATAAATACGCGCAGGAAATTTATTTTTTTCATGAAGATGGTCAAGAGTCAACCGCAAAGTTATCAAAATTATCAAAAGTTCGGCAAAAAGGTGAGGGGATGAGGGGGAAAAGCAGGGGAGCAGGGGAGTAGAGGGGAGCAAAGAAATAACTATTGCTGATTGCTTGTAGCCTATTGCCTACCTAAGCAAGTAAGTTCAAGAATCAAAGCGATTGCTATATGAAATTTCCACGCTTCATAGTACAAGAGTTGATCGCCCGGAAATGTTGACTATTAACTATTGAGTAGTGATTTTCCGATGTCGAACTACGGAAGCTGGAATTGCCACGAAGATTTTTTGAGGCGATCGCTTACCATAGCTTCCCAGGAGCGCAAATTTGCTGTAAAATGTGGCTGTTGAAGATCTGAAAGCCAAAGAATCAAGGCATCTTCGTCATTATCCTTATAGTAACGCCGCCGTCGCCCAGCTGTTTTGAAGCCAAATTTTTGATATAAAGATATAGCCGCTAGGTTGGAAGCTCGAACTTCGAGGGTAGCTCGCTCCAAACCGCGATCGCTAGCTGTCTTGAGCAGGGAATATAGTAAAGCTTGACCCAAACCTTGACAGTGATATTGGGGATGTACTGCCAAAATTGTGATGTGAGCTTCTTCCAAAATTGACCAAAAGCAACCCATCCCTAGCAAACTCAAGCTAGAGACAGGGGAAAATAAACCAAGTAAATCGCTATTTGGGCTGTCCAACTCTCGTTGGTAGCCCTCCAACGTCCAAAGACCGCCGAAACAGGCTTTATCAAGTTCTAGCACTGCACTGAGATCATCTGATGTCAGTGGTTGAATTTTTAAGTCTAATGAGATCACATTTATTTGAATAAGATTACAAACCCTTTGTAAACTGGGAATCGGGAGACTAACTCACGCCCATAATTTGAACAAGGACAACTCTTATAGTTATGGTATCGACTCACCCTATTGGGGTTCAACATACTGGTATTCAGTATTTACCTCCAAGGCGTAACACTTCGCCCAATCAAGAACTCCTACCCTTGACGGCTAGAGTAAATAGTCATGGCTGCTTGGAAATTGGTGGGTGTGATATCGCAACCCTAGTGCAGCAGTTTGGCTCACCCTTATATATTTTAGATGAAGAAACCCTACGTTTGGCTTGTCAGCAATACCGGGATACTTTCAAGCAATACTACCAGGGGGAATCTCAAGTACTTTATGCTTCCAAAGCTTGGAATTGTTTGGCAATTTCTGCGATTATTGCCTCCGAAGGATTAGGAATCGATGTCGTATCTGGGGGAGAACTCTACACCGCCCTCACCGCTGGTGTAAGCCCTGAGAAAATCTACCTCCACGGTAATAATAAATCTCGCCAAGAGCTAACTTTAGCAATCGAGTCTGGTGCCACCATTGTGGTAGATAACTGGTAT
The DNA here is from genome assembly GCA_034530615.2 of Aulosira sp. ZfuVER01. Taxonomy (GTDB): domain Bacteria; phylum Cyanobacteriota; class Cyanobacteriia; order Cyanobacteriales; family Nostocaceae; genus Aulosira. The sequence goes on along the minus strand of JAVRCV020000055.1, from coordinate 54,360 downwards.
GAGTTAAATACCTTGGTTGACATCGCACAGGAGCAAGCAGACAATTCTTCCCTTGTGCCTATCCGCGTAATGTTGCGGCTGACCCCAGGTATCGAATGTCACACTCACGAATATATTCGCACGGGGCATCTAGACAGTAAATTTGGCTTCGATCCGAACGATTTGGATGAAGTTTTTACGTTTGTTAGTAAGCAATCTGCTTTAGACTGTGTAGGTTTACACGCTCATATTGGTTCCCAAATTTTTGAACGCCAACCCCATCAAGATTTAGCTGCTGTCATGGTGCAGTGGTTGCAAGATGCAGCTAAGTACGGTTTAAATGTAACAGAGTTAAATGTCGGTGGTGGTTTAGGAATTCGTTATGTAGAATCAGACGATCCACCCAGTATCGAGGAATGGGTAAAGGCGATTTGTGAAGTAGTGCAAACAGCCTGTAAAGCCGCAAATTTACCCTTACCTAAGCTATTATGTGAACCAGGGCGATCGCTAATTGCCACAGCTTGCGTTACTGCTTATACAATTGGTTCATCCAAAGTTGTTCCCGAAATTCGTACCTACATAGCAGTAGATGGCGGTATGTCAGACAATCCCCGTCCGATTACCTACCAGTCAGTGTACCGAGCTGTAGTAGCAAATAAAATTGCTGTTCCCTTAACCGAAACTGTCACAATTGCTGGTAAGCATTGTGAATCAGGGGATATTTTGATTAAAAATGCTCTACTCCCCAAAACTGAACCTGGGGATATTCTCGTAGTTATGGGAACTGGTGCTTACAATTACAGTATGGCATCAAACTACAATCGCTTACCCCGACCGGCAGCAGTTGTGGTGGCAAACGGCGAAGCAAATTTGATTTTGCAGCGCGAAACTTATCAGGACTTGATTCGACAAGATTGCCTACCAGAAAGACTTAAGAAATAGTCAAAAGTCCACAGTCCACAGTCCACAGTCCACAGTCTAGAGTCAATAAATTTCACTCTTGACTCGTGAACGCCACTTGAGGATTCCCCAAGACCCTTACGGGTACTCTTAGAGAACCCCTTCGAGGAACGGCAGTTGCTACCCTGCGGGTTCTCCTTTGGAGTACAAGTCGGAAGGCTCACCGCAGTGGCTCCCCTGGACTAGTGACTCTGGACTATTAACTCACCGTATTTAGAGGCAAAATAGTAATCCAGATGTCATGAGAGATTGGTGGAAGCAATGGCTGACAAACCTAGGATGGTCGCAGTCCTTGCTGCTTGGGACTCTGGATATTGTATTCGTGTTGGCGCTGACGTACATGATACTAGTTATTATTAGCGAGCGCCGGACGCTGTGGATGGTACGAGGATTTATTATCTTGATGCTAGCCTCAGCACTTAGTAATAGATTGGGGCTACCACTGTTAAATTTTGTACTAGAAAAGTTAGTAATTGGCTGCGCAGTGGCAATGGCAGTTGCTCTCCAGTCAGAATTTCGGCGATTTTTAGAACAATTAGGGCGTGGCGAATTTCGCCAGTTGTTTCAACCATCCAGTCTGGCAGTACCTAAATCAGATAGTGTAATTGATGAAATTGTTGATGCAGTCAAAGAACTGTCAAAAAACCGGATTGGAGCTTTATTAATTTTGGAAACAACAGGCCCAATTGACGAGCGAGATTTTTCTGTACCAGGAGTAAGACTCAATGCTGAGGTTACTAAAGAATTAATTCAAACTATCTTTCAACCAAAAACTTTGTTGCACGATGGAGCAACTTTGATACGTGGCTCACGGATTATTGCATCGGGTATAATTTTACCACTTTCGGGACGCACAGCCTCGCGCCAGTTGGGAACACGCCATCGGGCGGCGATGGGAATTACTGAGCGGGTCGAAAATTGCATCTGTGTCGTTGTATCAGAAGAAACTGGTTCTATTTCCTTAGCGGAACGGGGAATTCTAAATAGACCGCTGACGATTAGGAAACTAAAAGAGACTTTAGAGGCTCTGTTATCTCCAACGGTAGATCGGGAAGCTGTGGCTCCTGGTTTGTTAAGCTTGGGTCGTCAGATTAGTAGTAAGGCAATAGCACTAGTTTCACGGTTACTTGGATTACCATCGACCGCTTCTCGAGATAAAAAATGACAGCACAACAAACTGAACTGCAAGAATTGCCCCCTGGCTTAAAACGAGAACTACTGCCCAAGCACGTTGCGGTAATTATGGATGGCAATGGTCGATGGGCCAAACGTCAAGGTCTACCCCGAATTATGGGTCATAAGCGAGGAGTAGATGCACTTAAGGATTTGCTCCGTTGTTGTAAAGATTGGGGAATTCAGGCGTTAACAGCTTATGCTTTTTCCACAGAAAACTGGAAAAGACCCCAAGAAGAAGTTGATTTTTTGATGACTCTATTCCAAAGAGTGTTACGCCAAGAACTGCGGGAAATGGTAGAGGAGAATGTGCAAATTCAGTTTGTCGGCAATTTAAATGCTCTACCGCGATCGCTCCAAGCAGAAATTTCCCGTTCTATGGCAGAAACTAAGGATAATCGCAGTATCAAGTTTACAGTCGCCACAAATTATGGTGGACGCCAAGAAATTTTACAGGCTTGTCGGGCGATCGCCCAAAAAGTTCAGCAAGGTCTGCTACAACCCGATGAAATTGATGAAGCAGTCTTTGAACGCCATCTCTACACAGCCGGAATTGCTGACCCAGATTTATTAATCCGTACTAGCGGAGAAATGCGCCTCTCCAATTTTCTCCTCTGGCAAATGGCTTATGGGGAAATTTATATTACCGAAACTCTGTGGCCAGATTTTGACCGCGCAGAATTCCACCGCGCCTTGTGTGCCTATCAGCAACGAGAGCGGAGGTTTGGGAGTGTGTAAGGGACTGGGGGACATAGAGACGCGGCGACGCGGCGAATAGAACTGAAATATTCTCCGCGTCCCCCCTCTCCCAGTCTCCGTGTCTTTCTCTACCCTTACGGCCCAGAAAAAACTGCCTGTTCAATATCTTCTCGACTGAGAGAATATTTGAATGCGCGTTGGATATCTTGCTGATTTTCTCCTGCTTCGATATATCGCACAGTCAGTTGCTCAACATCGAGGGAGAGATCAGCTTGCCAATGGGGGCGTTCCACGTGCCAACAATGTAACTGTTCTTCATCTTGTTTGCAGCCTTGGTCTTTGAGCCATTGCTCAATTTGTGGAAGGGTATGGTTATAGAGAGGAGCATCAGGGGGAAGAAAAGCCATAATTTGTAAAAATTCAACCTTAACAATAATAATTTTTAATTTCCCCTAGGCTAGCCGATGGGGATATTTGGTTAATTTGCTGTTGGGTGGCAGGAATTGGTAGTGAAAGTTGGGTTTGGAAAGCAGCTTCACCCCGTGTTAAGCCAATAGCGATCGCCAGTAACAAACAACCCAAAAAAGTCAACCCCAAAATAAACAAAGCAAAAATTTCGCCTGATGAGAGAGGGCGATCGCTAGCGTCAAGGTAAGCCGATTTTGACCAGTCATAGGTATTAGTTACAGGATGGTTCAAATCGGCGGGTGCTTGAATCACCCCAAAGCGAGAATAGCCAATTTTCAGGTCATAGCTTAACCTGCGTTCTGGGTTGCTTAGGGTAGCGTAGGCTTCATTGAGTTGCTGAAATTTAACAGTGGCGATAGTGGCAGGTAAATCGGTACTATCAGGATGATAGCGTTTACTCAGTTCTCGATAAGCGCGACGGATGTCGATTACCGATGCCGAGGGATGCAGTCCTAGCAGGGAGTAATAACTGGGTTCACTGCTTTTTGGCATTGCCCCATGATGATTCACGGCTGATTGAGTCACCTTGCAATCGAGTTTTTCCTAATATTGTAAACCTCAAATTGTGTAAGCGTCGTGAGCGATCGCTGCAATAGGCGAGCGTTGGCTGTAGTCTAGTTTTGGTAAACTTTCGGTAATTCGGCGCAATCACTAAGATTATCAAGCAACTTGAAGCGTTCTAGGTTCAGGGATAAGTTCACCTTCTGCTTGCCAAGCTTCCAAATACATTTCAATAACTTCTTCACCGTTATGAATTGCTTCCTCACGAGTTTTGCCGTGAGTACAAGGCATCACTACTAGGTCGGCAAACTCTGGGATTGTTACCAGGAAAAGCTGATCTTCATCAGACCATTGAATAATCATGCTATACCGATTCATGAATCCTCGTTTTCCTCCCTTAACTCCTCTAGTTCAGCCAATAACTTTTCTAATTGTTTCTCCAGGTAGATTGGTACATCATCTCCTTCCTTGCCTGGGATTGTCAGTGTTTTTCTAAGGAGAGGATGCCGCCAACGTTCATGGCTACCCTTGCCGCGCTTGGGTAAGTAAACAAATCCTTCACGCGCAATCTGAGCTTTCAACTCTCGAATCTTCCTGGGCATGGATATTATTTTGTCACCCCACCCTTTATTTTCTCATTTTCTCTTCTTCTCTAGCTACTGTTGTGCGTTGTTCTTTTCGTGGGGATATTGCGATCGCATGACTGATAACTTTGTCATCACCAGTAATTTGAGCGATCGCTCAAAGTATATCTGTTGGACAATAAATCATTTTGTATTACAATTGTAATATGAATAATGTTACTGCCTCAGCAGTAACCGTTTGTTGCTTCAATAATCAAGGAAGTCATTATGATTCCCCGAGAACGCATCCGGAATATTGGTATTTCTGCTCACATCGACTCTGGTAAAACTACGCTATCAGAGCGAATTCTCTTCTACACAGGCAGAATCCATGCAATTGAGGAAGTACGGGGAGGTGGCAAGGGAGCAACGATGGACTTTATGCCAGAGGAAAAACTACATGGCATAACCATCACTTCAGCTGCTACTACCTGTCAGTGGCATGATACGCAAATCAACTTAATTGATACGCCAGGACACGTGGATTTTACGATTGAGGTTGAGCGTGCGCTGCGGGTATTGGATGGGGCAGTGATGGTGCTGTGTGCCGTGGCGGGGGTACAGTCTCAGTCAATCACGGTGGATCGCCAGATGAAGCGATATCGTGTACCGCGTATCGCATTTATCAACAAAATGGATCGGGTAGGTGCAAATCCGTTTCGGGTTGTACAAGCTATGCGCGATCGCTTGCAGTTAAATACTTTGTTGCTCCAGTATCCCATCGGTAGCGAAGACCAATTTCAAGGGGTGATTGACCTCATAGAAATGACTGCTTCCTACTTTGAAGGTGAAAACGGCGAACATTGGGTAAAACAGCCAATTCCTGACGCACTTGTGCAGGAAGCACAACAAGCACGGGACAAGATGCTGGATGCTTTATCGCTCTTCTCGGAACCTATGACCGAGATGCTACTAGCAAATGAGCAGGTTCCCAGAGAACTAATTTGGCAAACCATCCGCCAAGCCACCTTGAGCCTGCAAGTAACACCAGTATTGCTGGGTTCGGCATTCAAAAACAAAGGTGTGCAGAATTTGTTAGATGCGATCGCACTTTATCTCCCATCGCCTATAGATCGGGAAGTCGTCAAAACAGTAGAGTCTGTTAGCCTTTACCCCAACCCTGACGATCCTTTAGTTGCGTTAGCATTCAAACTCACTGTAGAGTCCTTTGGACAATTGACCTACACCCGAATTTATTCCGGAACCTTGAAACAGGGCGATACTGTTTACAACTCTCGTACCGGACAACGAGTGCAAATTGGTCGATTGGTGAGAATGCACGCCAACAAGCGAGAAGAGGTGAAAGTTGCCGAAGCAGGCGATATTATCGCGCTATTGGGTGTAGATTGTGCCTCTGGCGATACTTTTTGTAGTGGGGAACCACTGCTATCTTTGGAGAAAATGTTTGTCCCAGACCCAGTAATTACACTGGCTGTAACACCTAAAAAACAAGAAGATAGCGATCGCCTTTCCAAAGCCCTCAACCGCTTTCAAAAAGAAGATCCAACCTTCAAATTGAGCATAGACCCAGAATCAGGCGCAACTCTAATTTCTGGGATGGGTGAACTTCACCTCGAAATCTACTTGGAACGCATTCAACGAGAGTATAACACTGAGGTATACGTTGGTACACCCGCAGTCGCATATCGGGAAACTATTGGGCGAAAAACTAACTTTGATTACCGACTGAAGAAACAAACCGGGGGATCTGGTCAATACGCCCATGTCAGTGGATGGATTGAACCTACAGACGAGCCGTTTGTCTTTGAAAGTAAGGTAGTTGGGGGTGCAATTCCCAAGGAGTATATTCCGGCTTGCGAGAAGGGTTTCCGCGAAGCCATGCAATCAGGCCCGTTGGAAGGTTATCCCGTCACCGGGGTAAAAGTCGTGCTGGAAGGGGGTTCCTATCACCCAGTTGACTCTTCCGAATTGGCATTTCGGTCAGCATCTCATCAAGCCCTTGATGGTGCGATCGCTAAAGCCAATGCCTACATTCTTGAACCAATTATGTTGGTAGAGGTGGAAACACCCAACGAGTATCTAGGTAGAGTGCAAGGTGATATCGCCGCCCGTCGCGGTTTGCTATTGGGTTCCGAAACCATGCAAGCATACTCAGTGATTCGGGCAGAAGTACCCCTAGCGCAGATGTTTGGCTATTCTACAGACTTGCGATCGCAAACTGCGGGAATGGCAACTTTCACAATGGAATTTGCCTGTTACAGACAAGCTAGTAGTCAATAGTTAAGATAACAAGAGGGTAGAACGTTGTGTCTACCTTCTTGTCTATTATTAGGGATGTTTACGACTGCTGTAAAAATACAAACTTAGGTTTGTTGTGTTATGAATATCCCCCAAACAGATACACCCATCAACAAAATCTACGATGTTGTGATAGTTGGTGCTGGGCCTGTTGGTTTAGCAACTGCTGTTGGTTTACGCAAACGTGGTATTGACAATATTTTGGTAATAGATCAAACTCGTGCTTTTCGTCAGGTTGGTCAGGTTGTTGATCTTCTGCCTAATGGGTTAAAAGCTCTGAAATATGTAGATACTAACGCATATCAAGCAGTCAAAACAGCGAGTCTTACTTTCACTAAGTACCAGCAAACTGAAGTAATTGAGCCAAAATCTCGAAAGCCTTCACTAGAATGGGCTTGTAGAAACTTTCAGGGAGAAAAAGTTCGAGCTTCTTCTCTAAGTTTTGATGTTTGGTTTAGTAATTATGGTGAAGGTCGAGTTTCAATTTCTTGGTATGATTTGCAGACTAGTTTAAGGCAACTGCTTCCTGAAGACCAAGTTAAACCTAATCACCGTTGCATCAATGTTATAGATGAGCAAGAATTTGGATGCGTCCGGCTCGATTGCGTTAGTAGTACTAGTGTCGAGGCTAATCCCTATGCATATTGGTCAGATGGACAAAATAATCGCGATCCACAATCCCAAAATTCAGACAGCGCCTCTCAACCATCAATCAGAAAATCATTCCGAGCTAAACTAATTGTGGCAGCAGACGGTATTAACTCTACAGTTCGGAAGATACTTTATGCTGATAACGCTAACCAAGCATTTGCCAAACCAGAATACTCTGGGTTTGTGGCAATATCTTGTAGAGAAATACCTAATATACCCAACGAACTGCGATCGCATATTGAAGAGAAATTTTTTGCAGGCTCGCCAATTTTAACAGTAGCTAACTACGATCTGAGCGAGAGCGTTTTTAGTAAATCTCCGAGAATGTTGTTAATTAACAGACAAGGGATCGGCTATTTATTACATATAGCTGTACCATTGCATTCGGTGCAAGAGAAGCCTGGTAGCGATTTGCTTGACTTAACTTTGCAAGAGTTAGAAAAAGCTGGTTTTCCTGATGAACTAAAACAATTAGTGCGATTATCTCAGCCAGAAAATATTTTGCAACGTCCGTATTACATTCATCGTGCTGCTATAGCTGAGAATATCCCACCAGTCTGGAGTGCAGGACGAGTTGTATTAGTTGGTGATGCTGCGCATGGTATGCCTCCTTTTCTAGCTCAAGGAGCTAATCAAGGATTTGAAGATGCAATAGTAGTTACAACATTAATTAGTAATATTGCTAAAGCAAATAATTGGGATAACAAGCAAGCCATAGCCTCAGCTTTCGAGAAATATGAGCGACTTCGTCGCCCATTCATGGAATATATTCAACAGGCAACATTAACACAATTTCCCAACTCTTCAAACCAAGCATGGCAAGAATATAGCCAAAAAGTATACACCCGCAACTTTGACCAAATAATTGCAGGATTATTCCTGTAATGCAAATTTATTTCCTACTCAAAACCTCTTGCCATTATTAAAGGTTCAGGGGGCTTTTCTATCACTTGCGCTTCAACCGTAGTCTATTAATTCTTGAAAACTGACAATAAGGTACAAATATGTGGTAGAGAGTTTAGCAATCTGTATCAGAATTTTCGTGAATTAGTATAAAGCTTCAGACAAAGAGAGGATGAAGGTTTTGATATTTTAATGCATGATGCAAAAATTTCATTCCTTGTTTTAGCAACATCCACTATCTTAGGTATGAAATTAACTAATAACTTTAGCTAGTTACACAAAAAAGTCCAAATAGCTACCATAGTTTAAATATAGTTTGAGATCCTCTGTTGCCAGTGCTGGGTAATAGATTGCCGTGGCTCGAAAAGCAATAGAAACTAGCGGAAGATAATTATGAAGGCAGATGAACTCCTGAAAAACTACGCCGCAGGCACAAGAGACTTTACTGGTGTGAACCTGAGCGAAGCAAATTTGCGGGAAGCCAATCTTAGTGGAGCAATTTTAGATAAAGCTATCTTAGATGGTGCTAATCTTAGTCATGCTAATTTAACCCAAACTAGCTTGATTGAAGCAGACTTGAACGGAGCAAATTTAAGTGATGCTAATCTCACTAGTAGTAATCTAACTGGAGCCATTTTAGATGGAGCGATATTAGATGGTGCTGTTTTGGATGGAGCAAATTTGACTCAGGCTGATTTAACTGTCGCCAAGCTGATTGAAGCTAACCTCAGCGATGCTGAGTTGCATGAAGCAACTTTAATAGCTGCAAATTTAGATAAAGCTGATTTAAGTGGCGCAGACTTAACTGTAGCCGACCTCACCCAAGCTAATCTTGCTCAAGCAGATTTGAACGAAGCTAATTTGAACGGCGCAAATTTAGAGAAAGCTAATTTGGAAGGGACAATTTTGGATGAGAATGGTTGAATTGGTTAAGATTTAAGGGTCAATAGTTTCCTCTGCTTCCTCATCTCCCTCATCCCCCCAATCACCATTCTCTACTGCGGTGGCTCTTCAGGCACAATGTTGAGGATTAGTTTTTGATTGCGGCGTAGAATTGTTAAGTTGCGATCGCACTCTCACTCGTTCGGTAAGTGCAGCATCAGTTTGGATAATATTTTCAATTAACTTGCCAGAAGTTCATCAATATGAAGTTTACGAGAAGCGAAATAATCATTAGATATCAATCGCGGATTTCTGGTCATATCTGCTATTCCTGTGGTCTTATATCACGATAAAGGAAGACAAGGAAGAAGTTTCTTTAACAATTCTTCCTTGTCTTCCTAATCTTCTCTTTCTTCTTTTTCCGATCCTGACCAGAAAACCTATTTCGCCAACAAAGTAGCAAATGAATTTAATTACTGTCCGAAATGACGACTAGCCAATTGCATGGCATCAGCAATATCAACATCACCATCATTATCTGCATCTAGGAACGAATTCAGCACTGGATTACCCCCTGCTTGTGGATTTTGAGCGTTCGCACCAGACTGTAAAAAATTCAGCACCACAGGCACTATATGAGGCAGTAATTGTTGAATTGTACCAGCATCTAAGCCAGTGCGCTGGGCAACAATCTCAGCTACTTGTTGAATACCACCACCAAATACCGAATAAACAGCTTGGGGGTCAGGAGAAGTACCCGCAAATTGATTTACTGTAGATTGCACTGCTTCATTACCCTCTGTGGCTTGCTTTTCTTGTAAAGCCGATCGCACTTGACCACCTACAATCGACAACACCGATTGGATAGTAGAAGGGTCTGCACCAGTGCTATTACTCAATTGATTCACGGTACTAAGAATACTTCCCAATTGTCCCAAACTGCCTTGCTGATTAGGATTAGCAACTGCGCCGAGAATTTGATCGAAAAGTCCCATAAGTTTTTTCTCCTTATGTTAGTCTCAACACCAGTGTACGGGAATTATTCACCAATCAAACCGGATTTTCCCCGCGTTGTAGCAACTGGTGTAGCAGGGAGCAGGGGGACAAGGAGGATAGGGAGGACAAGGAAGTAGAGGAGAAATAACTAATGACTCTTGACCCTCATAACAAAAGATATATGTGCCAGTTGCGTAAGTCCTGAATGTATCAACCGCTTGTCTAGCGTTTAATTACTCAGTTTATTCAACTCTAGTCTATAAAAATATTCCAATCAAAATATTAAGTTAGTTTAGGTACTTAACACTTTTAATGCTGCCGTCATCCTTAAAAGACGCGATTTTCACCTTCACCGTCTGTCCTTCCTGGAGAAAACTAGCTTGCTTCGGTTCCTTCTCAGTTAACTTAATCGTTCCTAAGATTTCATAGGTGACTTTGTTACCATTTATTTTAGTAACTTTTGCCTCAATAATTTGCTCAACTTGAAAGTCTTGAGCTTGCGCCACTTTAGCGATTTCCACTTGACGCGCTGACTCAACAAGTGGCGTTGTCGGAGTAGAAATTTCCCACTGTGCATCTGTTAGAGATTGCATCATGATTTAGTACATTCCAGATGGGGGTTCACGGTCGGTTGGATAGCGCAAAATCGCAGCTAACCACTTTTAAAACGACCTCTTAGTCGGATCAGCCCCTTCCTTCCCAGATTTAATGAGAATCGGCCCGTCGGTAATTATGGTTAAATCAATAGTGCAGTGATTAACAAATCTTTTATGCATAGCTATATTTAGTTGAAGAAATATTGCGAATTAAGCCGCTACTAAGTTATTTAGCTGTACTTCGCATTGTTGAAATACAAAATTAACAGTAGCAAAAAGTTTATCTAGTTCATAAATGGTATAAGGAGTGATATTTCTAGTAAATTTCTCATCTTCTAATTTTCCAAATTGCCATGTTGCGCCATTAGATACAATGCCAAAAATTACTATTTGATATTCCCCATTCAGTCTTTGAGCAGCAATCATTTCTGCTAAACATTGTGCCCAACCTGTTTCAAAGTTATCTTGTTTAGCTTCTACTAAAATGAAATATGGTTTGTCAAAGACAACTTTACCCAAAGGAGAGCGTTTAGCCAAAATATATTCAGGAAAGCCTGACAATCTCTCATCATAATTCAAGGATTGATGACTCCATAAAATAAAATGCTGACGATAGATTTTCCAAACTTCTTTAATAACGGGATAAATCAGATTTTCACAAATAGCAAACTCTGAGTTATCAACAACAGCATCTCGCATCATCAGTTCTAAATCTTCACGGAAGTAATTAGAAATAGTAAAAGCAAGTTCACTGATAAAATTAGCTTCGGTATAGGTGACTTGAAACGCCTTGAGAACCTCACCGATAGTTTTGTAGCCACTGAAAGCCATAATTACCCTCCTGAAGCAATTGAGTTGGTAGAATTTTGAGCTAACTTGTCAGTTAAATGATTGATCAAAGACTGTGTCCAAGTATTTTTAAACTGCTTACCATCTTCATATATTGATGTATTGCTATTATCTTCATTTACCAATGTTTGCAAGTATTGCAACAGTTTTTCCGGGTTGTTATCGACATCAATCCACAGCATCTTGTCAATATCTAGTTTAACAACACCCAAGCCACGCGATCGCCCTCCACCCAGAGGTATTTGTTCTGTTTCAAACTGGTGTAATCCAATCATCAGTAAACCCAATTTCCAAGGTTCCGCATTCTCGACTACAGCCTTAAACTCAAACTGTGTCGCTGCTGGAACTACTTGAAAATCGTAAAGTTCCCATTTGCGGCTGTTTCGGTGTCTCTATCAATGGCTACACCGTCTCTTTCTTGGTATTGTCCAAACCAAGTATCAGGGACTACAGTTAAATCTCTGACTTGGAATTTGCTCGCAATCCAGGGTGAACCAAACAGACGAGATGGTAAATCAGTCTGGTTGATAATTTCCCTTGTCAAAATTTCGTCATTATCATAATTTTCTTTTAACTCTTTCATTTGTTGAGATGTAATTGACCATTCATCCTCAATGGCTGGATTTGCAACGAGTTGGCGATTATTTCCGAGAATACCTCTAAGGAAACTTTCGAGGCGCGATCGCATTGCACCTTTAAAGCTAGAACCTGGTATTAATGGGCGATTTAATGCATCTTTAATGACAGATAAATCTGAGCCAATTGGTTCACCAGAACGACCTGCACTAATGCGTAATGCTGTGATTGTAGTGAATGTACCTGTGATTTCTAGGCGATTTTTGATGTGTCAAACATAATTATTGCCTCGATTTAAGTGGTTTCTTTTCCTTCTACATATTTATGAGTTCCATAATGTCGCAGCATTAATATATCACCGCGTTTTTGGCAACTCACTCTAAATTGTTTACCTACATAAAAATGGTCCACTCCTTGTTTATCTTTTGCTCCTTGATATGGGTAATACTCAACTTGCTTTGCAACAGACCTAGTATCTCCATTAGATTCTTCAAGCAATCTTGAGACTTTAGCGATAGTTTTTTGCAATAAAAATTTATAATTTAAATCAGTAATATTTTTATAATCCTCCCAAAAATCGCTTTCATATTTAATTCTAGGAAAGTGTAATAACTCTTGTGTAAGGGGATTGAAACTAGCTCTCTCGTTGTATTGCTGAACTGTTGAGTAAGTTTTCAATACCTTCCCCGCAAGGGGATTAAAACAGTCAGACAAAATCTTCTAATGCTGCTGCAGATACTACTTCTAACTCAATAAATCCCCGTAAGGGGACTAAAACTGTAGTATTCTTCCACATTGAAAATCGGCAGTTGCTACCCTTCGGGAACGCTTTCAGCGAACAAGTCGGGGAACCCGTCCAACGCACTGCCTCACCGCTGCGCATCTACGCAATTCCTTTGCACCACCGATTTTAGGAATTACCTTCAAAATTTCTATTCATTGATTTATTGCTAAATAATCCTATTGCAGGATATATTATTGCTCTACAGATTACTATGAATATTAAAAGCATTTATTAATAAATCTTCAGTTTGCAGCATAAAACCTTGAATAATCCTAAATTTGAGGGATTTTGCCATAGCGATCATCAAGATATACTTATTCTGCGTTGAAGCGAATTAATTTGAATAAATAACAAAAAATTAAAATTTTTGTACTTTAAACAACAAATCAATAATCTTAAATTGTCAGCAAATTAACTAAAATTTTTCTTGTTACATTTAAGTTTTTTAAAGCTGCTAACTGCGATACATATCAAGAAACACTTTTTTGATAAAAAAAATACTCCCAACTTTTTTTATTTGGACTCTTTTGACAACTGATAAAAAAATCCTTAAGCTAAAAGATAGGTTTAACTAATCAAAGAGAAAACGGCGATTTTCTTTGGTCAACAGTAAGAGTCGTTATCTCAGAATTTCCTTATGAACCAATGAATCGAAACTAAAATCCTTCACTAAAGATTGAACTCAATCGCTCAATTCCTCTACCACGAACCTATTATTTAAACAACCGGATATCGCCCCAAATATATGTAGTTATATATTCCGGTAATGGGTAGAGAATTTGTGGTGAAGTCTCTTGGGTGTCAATCATAGAAGTTTGTTTGAGGTAAAGCAGATATGCCTAGGAGAATACCGTGTTTGAGTATTTGACAAATTTGAACGATCACAATCTACCCTATCCAGATACGTTACATCCCATCGTTGTTCACTTCGTAATTGCGATGGTGTTGTTTGCCTTTTGCTGTGATGTAATTGGCTATTTTACTCGCAACTTCCGGCTATTTGAGGTTAGTTGGTGGAATATGTTCATTGCGACCATTTCCATCTTTGTTGCCATCATTTTTGGACAATTTGAAGCAGGTTTAGCACAGCCTTACGAAGCAGCCAAATCAGTGCTGAATACGCATACACTTATTGGCTGGTCGTTGTCAGGAATCATTGCAGCGGTTACAGCTTGGCGTTATGTCATTCGTGCCCGCGACCCCCAGAGAATTACGATTTATTATCTGGGCGCAGGGCTAATTTTGACAGTAATAGTTGGCTTGCAAGTATACCTCGGAGATCAATTGGTTTGGGTATATGGATTGCACACAGTACCAGTTGTTGAAGCACTCAGAGACGGTATCTTGCCATGAACTCAGAACTCATTAATCAATTAAGCACACAATTAGGGCCAAACGGCTTACCTTACAGCATTCCTGTTCATCCCAACTTAGTCCATCTCACCCTAGGTCTATTCATCATTGGGATTACCTTTGATTTCGTTGGGGCGTTGTTCCCCTTCCAGAAATGGGTCTTCAAATTTTTGGCGATCGCTGTTGAACGTAACAACTTCTTTGATGTTGGCTGGTACAACATGGTAGCTGCATCTGCCATTACCTTTTTCACAGTAGCAGCTGGCTTTTACGAAATGATGCTTGCACAGCCACCAACTGATGTGAAAAGCGCTTGGGGATTCCAAGCAATGGATACGATGCTGTGGCATGGTGTCGGTGGTGTGATGTTACTAGCAATTATTATCGGTATGACTGTCTGGAGAGGATACCAGCGCTTTGTTACCCGTCGGGATGAAGAGAAACAAGTGCGATCGCGCTATCTCTTAACAGGTGTAGTCGTCATGTTTATCTTATACCTCCACGGCACCTTAGGCGCACAACTAGCAGCCGAATTTGGTGTCCACAACACCGCAGATAGTTTGCTGCGATTGGGCGAAGACCTGAACACAGTGCTTAAGTAACTAAGGCAGAGGGCAGAAGGCAGAAGTAAAGAAAGCTTTGTTACGTGATTGCTGTAGTAGTTAGTTGCCATTGATTAAAAACCAATGACAAATGACCAATGACCAATGACCAATGACCAATGACTATTGACCATGAAACTCCAGAAGATTTTAAATATTTTGACACTAATAACAGGCGCGATCGCCGTGACTGTTATTAGTATCTGGGTAGGTAAGCAGGCTTATACCTGGCTTCCTCCCCAAGCGGCGGCTGAATCTCTCCTCATTGATGATTTAATCAGCTTCTTGGTAACCCTAGGTGCATTCATCTTTCTGGGAGTGACTAGCACTCTCATGTATTCGATAATTTTCCATCGGGCAGTTAAGGGTGATTTGAGCGATGGCCCTGCTATCGAGGGTAATTTAACCCTAGAAGTTGTTTGGACAGCTATCCCCATCCTGTTAGTATTTTGGATTGCAGGTTACAGTTACCAAATCTACGAAAAAATGGGCATTCAAGGCCCGATGGAACTGGTACACTTGCATAATCCGATGGGAATGGAATCGGCTTATGCCGCACCGATGGAGGACAAGGCGGCATTCCCTGTCGAAAACATTGACGTGGTTGCCAAACAGTGGGCATGGGTCTTCCACTACCCAGAAAGAGATGTTAGCAGTAGCGAACTGCACCTGCCAAGCGATCGCCGCGTGCGTTTGAATTTGAAATCAGAAGATGTCCTCCACGGCTTCTACGTTCCCGCATTCCGACTGAAGCAAGACATCATTCCCAACCACAATATTGACTTTGAGTTTACTCCCATTCGCCCTGGCAAATACCAACTGACCGATTCTCAATATAGCGGCACATACTTTGCAACCATGCACGCAGATGTGGTAGTTGAATCTCCTGAAGATTATCACAAATGGCTAGCCCAAGCTGCAACCCACAAACTTGCACCCGCAGAAAATCAAGCAGCTTATGAGTATGCCCAAGCCTCTAGTCAGTCAGTCAAAACTGGTTGGACTACAGTCGCACCTGGGTCTGCGCCTCTAGTCAACTATCCTGGTTGAAAGGAAATTAACCGATGACAAATATTCCTATTGAAGGCATCAGTCTCCCTAGTGGGCAGCCTCACCACGAATCCCCAGGCGACTGGAAGCGATACTTTAGCTTTAGCACTGACCATAAAGTTATTGGTATCCAGTACCTCGTTACCTCATTCATCTTCTTTCTCGTTGGCGGTATCTTTGCAATGGTACTTCGGGGCGAACTTATTACCCCCGAATCAGACCTTATTGACCGCACTGTGTACAACGGTATGTTCACCATGCACGGCACTGTGATGCTGTTTTTGTGGACATTCCCCTCACTTGTTGGTTTTGCTAACTATTTAGTGCCTCTGATGATTGGGGCGCGAGATATGGCCTTTCCCCGCCTCAACGCCGTCGCCTTCTGGATGGTGCCAGTAGTCGGGATTCTCTTGATGGGTAGTTTTTTCATTCCAGGTGGCCCAGCCCAAGCAGGTTGGTGGGCTTATCCACCAGTTAGTTTGCAAAACCCCACAGGTCATTTGATTAACGGTCAAGTCATCTGGTTATTGGCAGTAGCAATATCTGGTGTTTCCTCGATTATGGGGGCAGTCAACTTTGTCACCACAATCGTTAAGATGCGGGCGCCAGGTATGACCTTCTTCCGGATGCCCCTATTCGTTTGGGCAGTATTTAGCGCCCAAATTATTCAACTCTTTGGTCTACCTGCCTTAACAGCCGGTGCAGTCATGCTACT
This sequence comes from Aulosira sp. ZfuVER01, assembly GCA_034530615.2. Taxonomy (GTDB): domain Bacteria; phylum Cyanobacteriota; class Cyanobacteriia; order Cyanobacteriales; family Nostocaceae; genus Aulosira. The sequence goes on along the minus strand of JAVRCV020000055.1, from coordinate 37,741 downwards.
ACTAGACCTGACTGCTGGTACTGCCTTTTTTGACCCCAGCAAAGGCGGGAATCCAGTTATGTTCCAGCATTACTTCTGGTTCTATTCCCACCCTGCTGTTTATGTGATTATTCTGCCTATTTTTGGCATATTCTCAGAAATCTTCCCTGTTTATAGCCGTAAACCTCTATTTGGTTACAAAGTAGTTGCTATTTCATCAATCTTGATTGCTGTAGTTAGCGCCATTGTGTGGGTACACCATTTGTATGTTAGCGGTACACCTGCTTGGATGCGGATGCTGTTCATGTTAACAACAATGTTGGTATCTGTACCCACTGGCATTAAGGTGTTTGCTTGGGTAGCAACAATTTGGGGTGGTAAGTTGCGACTAACTACACCTATGCTATTCTCACTCGGTGCATTAATTTTGTTCGTCTTCGCAGGCATCGTTGGGATCATGCTTTCCTCCGTACCTGTTGATGTTCACGTAAACAACACCTATTTCGTGGTGGGACACTTCCACTATGTACTCTTCGGTACGGTGACGATGGGCTTGTATGCAGCCTTCTATCACTGGTTCCCCAAAATGACTGGTCGGATGTACTACGAAGGCTGGGGCAAATTGCACTTCTGGTTGACATTCATCGGTCTTAACCTCAACTTTTTGCCCATGCATCCTTTAGGATTGCAAGGGATGCTACGTCGTGTTTCTTCCTACGCCCCAGAGTATGAATTCTGGAATATCATTGCTAGTCTTGGTTCCTTCCTTTTAGGAATGTCTACCTTGCCCTTCATTTTCAATATGGTAGTTTCCTGGATGCATGGTGAGAAAGCACCTGATAATCCTTGGCGGGCAATTGGGTTGGAATGGTTGGTTTCTTCACCACCCCCAGTAGAGAACTTTGAAGAAATTCCCATCGTGATTAGCGAACCCTATGGTTACGGTAAGTCGGAACCGTTAATTGCTGAGAGGAAATAAGTTTTTAAACGCAGAGAGACGCCGAGTAAGCGCAAAGGGGCGCAAAGTCTAATTTAGTACCTCTCTTTCTTGGCGTACTCGGCGTACTTGGTGAAGCAGTCGCAGTCTTGGCGTCTTGTGTCGATTGCGTTAGCGAAGCAGGAGCGTCACTGCTGAACCCGAAGGGCGGTTCATTAATTCTTTCCCTTTCCTATCACTTAACCCTGTTCCGCAAGGTCAAGGAGAATTTACGCAATGGATAGTTATCTCTCTTCCGAGGAGTTGCATCACACAGGTGGTGAACATACCCACGACGAAGAAGGCAATAAGATGTTTGGCTTTATTGTCTTCCTAATTTCCGAAAGCGTCATTTTTTTGAGTTTTTTTGCTGGTTATATTGTCTACAAAATCACAACTCCTAACTGGCTACCAGCTGGTGTTTCTGGATTAGAAATCAAGGAACCTGCAATAAATACTGTGATTTTAGTTTCCAGTAGCTTTGTGATTTACCTGGCAGAACGCGCTCTCCAGCGCCACGACTTAATGAAATTCCGTCTGTTTCTCTTAGCTACAATGGCTATGGGTAGCTACTTCTTAGTAGGACAGGCGATTGAATGGAATAGCCTCACCTTTGGCTTCACTTCCGGGACGTTTGGGGGGATGTTCTACCTGCTAACAGGCTTCCACGGTTTGCACGTATTCACCGGCATTTTGTTACAGCTGATTATTTTGATTCGTTCCTTTATTCCCGGTAACTACAACTCTGGTCATTTTGGTGTCAATGCAACTTCGTTGTTCTGGCACTTCGTTGATGTCATCTGGATTGTTTTGTTTGTTCTGCTCTATATCTGGCAGTGAATACTTAGTTGCGTACTGGGTAGATTAAGCTCTGTAACTTTTAATGTCGATTGGGCAATGCTCACCAAAACCCGATATGTGGGCATTGCTCAAAGTAAGATGCTTTAGGCTGGAAACCCGTATTTTTTAAATTGCTATAACCTTATATAGTATCAATCTTTTGTTAAATCTTTTATAAGTAGAAAAAAATTATGTATTTTTTTCATGAAGAAATTGTATATTAATTGTTTTTTATTGTTTAACAGGCATACTATCTATAATTTCATGTAGTAATATACAACAGCATTACCGTAAAATCACGTGTATACATTGAAGCATTTTTCATTCTGTTTCAGGTATACCACTTAAAAGCAAGGGACTAAAGTCCTATTTTTGCTTAATTTTAGATGCGTATGAGGGTGTATCTCAATACAGCAATCATATCTGGCGATCGCAAATAGCAGCTACATAGACAAGATTTTTCTGTGCGGACTTATATTCAGCCTAAGTTTTCAGGTTACTCTGCGGAGGCAGTGTGTCGATCCCCGCAAACCATCTTCGGAAATGCTTGCTGTTTCATTACTGTGCGTCCATTTTTTTCAGCCAGTAATTTTTTGTCTGAGGATATTTTTGTCCAGCTGCTACCAGAATCCTGATTCTTGTTGTCAAAAATTACCACTTTGGAGAAATGTAAGTCATGATGAAACCCGCTGTATTACTGAAAGCTTTGGGTGCAGGTATCATAGTTATATTCACTGCCTCCTCAGCCAGCGCAGCTACAATCAACTTGACAGGAACAATTCGAGACTTTAACGATACCCACCCAGACTTTGAAAAGGAACTTGGCACTGATAAAGGTATTGTGCAATCAACGCTCGGTGCAGACGGTAAGCCAGTATATGCTGGACAAGCAGGAAACCCAACAACTCATGGTCAAGCTGCCTTTGACCAATGGTATCGAGATGTTCCAAGCGTAAATCTCAGCAAGCCGTATACAATTACGCTGGATGAAATTGGCAATAGTGGTCTTTACACTTATAGTAATAAATCGTTTTTCCCAATCGACGGCCAGCTATTGGGCAACCAGGGAAATTCCCACAACTACCACTTTACCTACGAGCTGGCTTCCAAGTTTACTTATAAAGGAGGAGAAACCTTTAAATTTAGTGGGGATGACGATCTGTGGGTTTTCTTGAATAAAAAACTGGCTATAGATCTTGGTGGAGTACACCAAACTGAGGAGCAAAGCGTGAATCTTGATACTCTAGGTCTGACACCTGGAGAAACCTATGATTTCAATCTCTTCTTTGCAGAACGACACACAACAGAATCTAATTTCTCAATTACGACTTCCATCGCTCTCGAATCATCAGCAGTTCCCGAACCCTTAACCCTTGGTGGTACCGCGCTTGCTGGTGCTTTGGGGTGGTGGATGAAGCGGAAGCAACAAGCCTCTAGAACGGCATAGTTGTGTAGATTTTTGCATGAATATGGATAAGGGAACAGGGAAACTGTTCCCTGTTCTCTATCTGGGAGTAAGAGGCTCCCCACTTCCCATACGGTAAAATACTACCTATATTAATAGGGATTTTGCGATCGCATATCATACTCAAACAAAGATAAAATTTTCCTGCTTTCTTGTTTCCTAATGTCAAAATTTATATATTTATCTAAAATTTAAGATAGAAACATACAGGCGCTTGCTGGCAACAGTGACAATCTTATAGAGATTGATAAATGTTGATATTTGTTACTTCAAAGCAAATCCTTGAAGATTTATCCTTTAATATTCGTTTAAGCCAAACATTAATATTAAATTTTTTATTTTAAATTGAAGTTTTTTTGCTCGTTATCTATAAAATCACGGATCTCAAGAAAGCTTTTGATATGAAGATTTTAGTTGTAGAGGATGACGAGTTACTTGCAGAGGTACTCAGCGAAATTCTCACTAACCAAAACTATGCGATCGAAGTTGCGACTGATGGCATAGCTGGCAAGGATTTAATTGAAACTTACGACTATGATTTAATCATGCTGGATGTCAAGCTGCCTAAGCTAGATGGCATCAGTCTTTGTCGTCACATACGTTCCCGTGGTTTGCAAATGCCCGTGCTGTTATTAACAGGATGTGATAGCAGTCACGAAAAGGCAATTGGGTTAGATGCAGGTGCAGATGACTATGTAGTAAAACCCTTTGACGAAGAAGAGTTAGTAGCTCGTGTACGGGCTTTATTACGTCGGGGTGGGAAAACATCGCAACCTGTATTAGAGTGGGGTAATTTACACCTCGATCCTAGTAGCTGTGAAGTTACCTACAATCGAGATTTACTTTCATTAACCCCCAAAGAATACGCCCTATTAGAACTTTTCTTGCGCAATAGTCGCCGGGTATTTAGTTGCGGCATGATTTTGGAACATCTCTGGTCTTATGATGATACCCCCGGTGAAGAAGCCGTTCGCACTCATATCAAAGGCTTGCGTATGAAGCTCCGCAATGTGGGAGCGCCCAGCGATGCGATCGAAACAGTCTATGGTATTGGCTATCGGCTAAAACCACAAGCAACAGAGGAGCAGGGAAATAAAGCAGAACTAGACCGCACAAAATCCGCAAATCACAAGTCACAGCAACAAACACTTGCAGCAGTCGCCGGAATTTGGCAGCGATTTCAAGGACGAGTTGACGCCCAGCTACAGGTGCTGGAGCAAGCAGCCGCTTCGGGACAGAATTTAAATTCAGAATTGCGTTTACAAGCAGCCCAAGAAGCTCACACCTTGGCAGGATCGTTAGGTACATTTGGCTTGCCTCTAGGCTCGAAACTAGCACGTAAAATTGAGCAACTGCTGAAATCTGAAAAAACCTTAACCCCATCAGAGATTGGCAAATTGCAAAATTGGGTGAAGCAATTACGTCAAGAAATTCAGAACAAACAAGATGAATCAACACCACCGCCACCCACATCTGAAGAAATTCCCTTAGTCTTGGTAATCGATCGCAATCGTACCTTAGCGGAAAATCTCCAACAAGAATCTGCTAACAGCAAGATAAAAGTTGCACTTGCTACCAGTATTGAAAATGCGCGCCATATAATCTACCGAGAGCATCCCAGCGTAGTGCTGCTTGACCCCAGCTTTTCACTTAATCAAGAGGAAAGTTTGAGTTTACTGGCAGAACTATCGCAAAATCAACCTCCCATACCAGTGTTAGTTGTGACTGAGCAGAGCGATTTTACTAATCGCTTGCAACTAGCTCGTAACGGCGGACACACCTTTTTGCAAAAGCCGATGCCTACTAAACAGGTGTTAGAGGCAATTACCCAAGTACTGGAACAAGCTCCCCATGCGGAAGCCAAGATATTAGCTGTGGACGACGATCCGCAAATTTTGGCATTGTTACAAACTTTACTCAGTCCTTGGGGGCTGAAAGTGATTGCGCTAGAAGATCCGCGACAGTTTTGGTCAACCTTGGAAGCAGTGTCTCCAGATTTGCTAATTCTCGATGTGGAAATGCCTTATACCAATGGGATTGAACTGTGCAAAGTAGTACGCAACGATCCCCGTTGGAGTGAATTGCCGATTTTGTTTCTCACAGTTCATAGTGATGCCGAAATTGTCAACCAGGTATTTAGTGTTGGTGCAGATGACTTTGTTAGTAAGCCCATCGTCGGGCCAGAACTCGTTACCCGAATTATTAATCGCTTAGAGCGAATTAAATTGTTGCGGCGCGTGACTAATAGCCACAAAACTGGAGTAACGGAACAACAAAATCGCTGGCGTGCTATTTTTGATGCCGAGCCAGAATGTGTCAAACTGCTGGCAGCCGATGGTACTGTGTTAGAAATCAACCCAGCAGGTGTTTCCATCCTAGAGGCAGATAGTAGCGCAGCGGTAATTGGCCAGTCGGTTTATCCGATGATTGTACCGGAATATCGAGAAGCATTTCGCCAATTCCATGCCAGTATTTGTGAGGGTAATAAGGGCAGTATACAGTTCGAGATTTTTAGCTGCCAAGGTCATCGGCGGTGGATGGAAACTCACGCTGTACCTCTGCGTTACGAAGCAGATGGTGCAATTGTGCAGTTGGCAATTACGCGAGACATTACAGAATATAAACGCACAGAAACAGAAATTCGGCGGATCAATCGGACGCTTCAGGCGTTGAGTAATTGCTCTCAAGTGCTGGTACGCGCCAAAGAAGAGTTAGATTTGCTACAAAGAATCTGCCAAATGATTGTGGAAGTTGGTGGCTATTGTTTGGCGTGGGTTGGTTTTGCCGAACATGATGCCCAAAAAACTATTCGCCCAGTTGCGCAAGCCGGTTACGAAGACGGATATTTGCAATCTCTCAACCTTACCTGGGCAGACACAATTAACGGCAGAGGCCCATCAGGAACAGCGATTCGCACAGGTCAAACTTGTATTATCCAAAATATTTTAACCGATCCCAATTACGAGATTTGGCGATGTCAGGCAATTAAGCAAGGCTATGCGGCATCAATTGCCTTACCTTTGAGCGATGATGGTCAAGTATTTGGGGCATTGAATATTTACGCCACCGAACCAGAGGCTTTCGATGCTGATGAAGTGGAACTACTAGAAGCACTAGCCGCAGACTTAGCTTATGGAATTATGGCATTGCGCAATCAACGCGATCGCCAACTCGCCCAAACAGCGCTACAACAAAGTCAGCAAAGTTATCAACAGCTAGTAGAACTTTGTCCAGAAGCGATTTTTATTGAAAGCCACGGAAATTTTGTTTTTGTCAACAGTGCCGCAGTCAGGCTGTTTGCGGCAACAGAGCCAGCAGAATTACTCGGTAAAAACATACTTGACTTCGTACATCCCGACTCGCACCAGGCTATCCGCGCCAAATTCCGACTCCTCAAAGAACTGAAACGGCCAGTTACCTTGCATGAAGAACAATTTATCCGATTAGATGGGACAGCGATCGCCCTGGAAATTGCCGCAGCCGCTTTTACTTACCAAGGTCAACCAGCAGCTCAATTTATCGCTCGGGATATTACTACACGCAAACAAACTGAGGCACTTCTCTATAAAGCTAATAGTGAATTAGAATTGCGAGTAGCCGAGCGGACTGCTGAGTTAATTAGCCTCAATCGCAAACTACTGTCAGAACTTAATGAACGCCAACGCATACAGGAACAACTGCGCATCTCACAAGCAAAATTTGCCCGCATTTTAGATATTGCTGATGATGCGATTATATCCATCGATACTGCCCAAAAAATTACCTTATTTAACCAAGGAGCAGAGAAGATTTTTGGCTATTCTGCTGAAGAAGCGATAGGACAGCCTCTAGATTTGCTCTTACCATCACGCTTTAGTCAGGCTCATCGTCACCATGTCGTTGACTTTGGTCAATCTTCCAGTCTGGCGCGGCGGATGGGAGAACGACGGGAAATATTTGGTCGTCGTCAGGATGGCACAGAATTTCCGGCGGAGGCTTCTATCTCGAAAGTAGATACCGGAGAAGAATTTTATTATACAGTAATTTTGCGTGATATTACTGAGCGAAAGCAAATCGAACGGATGAAAGATGAGTTTGTTTCCGTTGTCAGTCACGAACTCCGCACACCGCTGACTTCGATTCACGGTTCCTTAGGAATGTTAGCCAGTGGTTTGCTACCAGCAGAATCAGAGCAGGGAAAACGCCTACTGCAAATTGCTACCGATAGTACCGATCGCCTAGTCCGCTTAATTAACGACATTTTGGATATAGAGCGCATCGAGTCGGGTAGGGTGAAAATGGAGCGAGAAACCTGCAATGTGGCTGACTTGATTGAGTCAGCGGTGAATATTATGCAGCCACTAGCAGACAAAGCCAAGGTAAAACTCTCCATTGCCAGCTTACCCGTGGAGCTATGGGTAGATCCAGATCGCATTGTGCAAACTCTCACTAATCTGCTGAGTAACGCCATTAAATTCTCAACTGCGGGACAAACGGTTTGGTTGGTGACAGCACAACAAGGTAATGAACTGGTATTTACAATCAAAGATACTGGACGCGGTATTCCAACTGACAAGCTTGACAGTATTTTTGAGCGCTTTCAACAAGTTGATTCTTCAGATTCACGCAACCATGATGGCACTGGTTTGGGTTTGGCAATTTGCAAGAGCATTGTGCAACAGCATGGGGGACGCATCTGGGTTGAGAGTACTGTAAATGAAGGTAGTACTTTTTACTTCGCTCTACCAGTCCTGCGATCGCCGCAGGCTGTGGAGTTAGCATTGACAACTCAGCCACGCCAGTGGCGACAAGTCAGCAAAAGAGCCTCACAAAACAATGGCTTCTCAGAATTGAGGACTGAGCCATCTCCTCTAGTACTAGTCTGCGATGACGATCCCGTAATTAGTAGAGAGTTGCAAACTTTACTCGAAACAGGAGGATATCGGGTGTTAACAGTAGCTACTGGGCAAGATGCGATCGCCTTAGCCGCCACCCAACATCCAGATGTAATTGTATTGGATTTGTTAATGCCTGGTATGAATGGTTGGGAAACAATGGCAGTATTAAAAGAGCAGGCAGAGACAAAGGATATTCCGATTGTGATTTGTAGTGTCTACAAACCAAGCCTCAACTGTCAACCCAGTGCAGACTTTGTGGATTGGGTAAGTAAACCAGTTCAAGAAAGTAACCTATTGCACTCACTCAGGCAAGTAGTAGCTAATTCCTCAAAGCGATTTCGCATTTTGATTGTCGAAGACGACGACGATTTGGCACAACTGCTCATCACCCTGTTTGAGAGACATGGCATCGAAACCTTCCTCGCCCAAACTGGACGAGAAGCAATTCACCTTAGCCAAGAAGTCAATCCCGATTTACTCATTCTCGACCTAATTCTGCCGGAAAGTGATGGCTTTTCAGTGGTGGATTGGCTACAGCAGCACAACCGACTTTGTAGCACTCCTGTGGTGGTTTACTCAGCTACAGATCTAGACGAGTCGGAACGCAATCGACTCAAGTTAGGACATACAGAATTTTTAACCAAAGGACGTGTCACAACCCAAGAATTTGAACAGCGCGTAATGGAGCTACTTCAGCGGATGACACAGAATCAACAAGAAGGTGGTAGCAATGAGAACAAAGCGAATTCTAGTGGTTGATAACGAAGAGTACATTCAAGAAGTTGCCAAAATTTGCTTGGAAACCGTCGCCGCCTGGGAAGTGATGACGGTGAGTTCTGGGAAAGAAGGCATCATGAAAGCCGAAGCTTGGCGACCAGATGCCATCCTCCTAGATGTGATGATGCCAGATATGGATGGCATCACTACATTTGAGAAATTACAAGCAAATCCAGCCACTAAAGACATTCCCGTGATTTTGTTAACTGCGAAAATCCAAGCTGCGGATCGTCGTCGCTATGCACAGATGGGAATGGCAAATGCGATCGCTAAACCGTTCAATCCGCTAGAATTAGCCAGTCAAATAGCGACATCTCTAGGTTGGAGCGCAGAAAATTAGTAGATTTTGACAATCAAATTATCGATTGAACAACGCCCAAGCCAAAAACCTTTCGGTGTAATATAACGCTAATTGATTGCTCACACCATTAAACACAGCATCAAAAGCGTGTTCCGCCCAAGGTATTTCTAACAAAATCCCAGTTCTACCCGATCTATGTAAATTTTCATACATCTGCCGCCCAAATCGAGCTTCTACTAAATGATCACGACTGCCGTAAACTAATAATGTTGGTGGTAAAGGGCGATTTACGTAGTTAATTGGTGAAGCAATTTGATACTGCTGGGGTAATTCTTGCGGCGAACCACCCATAAAAGCTTTTAACACAGCGCGGGTATCGATCGGGTCAGGTCGTGGCGGTGTATTATAGCCTTCAGTCAAGTTCACAGGCCCGTAGTAGCTAACAACAGCACAAATCGGTGGCCCATCTAGTTGATAAGCCGCTAGCATTGCGAGATGTGCGCCAGCAGAACGTCCTAAAAGTGCCATGTTTTCTGCGTCGGCTTCATATTCTGCGGCGTGTTGGCGAATAAAATTGAGCGCTGTCCGCACATCATCCAACTGTGCGGGAAACTGATATTTGGGCGCGTGTCGGTAATCAATTGCAAATACCGTATATCCATGAGCTGCCATATATTGATTAAACTCAGGATTAGCACCAGGATTGCCACTTCGCCAAGCTCCACCATAAATTACCACTAATGCTGGATATTTCCCTACTTTTGGCGGTTGGTAAACTTGCATTTCTAAAGGAACTCCCGCAGGCGTAGCAAATATAATCTCCGTTTTATGGCGGATTTTTCCCAGTGGAATACCTCGGAAACTATTAACTAAAGAAAAGGGCTGAGTTTGCATTTTAGCGCTGAATTGCGGAGGTATTTGCGCTAAATAATTTTCACCTAATCCTAGTTTTATTGCTTGCGCCATCTGCATTTGTGTCGGGGAAATATTTATAAAAACCGAACTACAAATTAGTAATCCGATTAAGCTAAAAATACAGGCAATGCGCTTTAGTTGATGCTTATATATACATAAATAAGCCAATAATAAAGAAAGCAAATTTAATATAAATAACCAAGGACTAATTTCTGGCGCTCCCACTCCTAGAGGGAGTAAAGACATATTCGGAGCCGGAATAATAATCCAAGAACTGAGAAATAAACTGGTGATACTCAGTAAGATTGCCAGCCAGGATAAAATTATTTTATATTTATATAACATCATGATATTTCTGAAAAAACGTTAATCGTAGTCACGACTTCAGCCCTAAACTGAAGGGCTAAAGCCCTCACTACGAACTCATTATAATTAATGGGACATAACACTATTGGTTTACCAAATTAGTTGTGAATGTTTATAGATCCCCGACTTTTCAAAAAAGTCATGGATCTGAACACAGACGACGCATCAAAATTAATATGATAGACCACTAGCTGTGTTTCAAGACCCTAGATTTTTCTCTTCCCAGAGTGGAAAAAGTGCGCTATCCCCTACTACAAGAAGTAGTGTTAAATAAGGGACTATGAGGATTGGCGGTGGCTGCTTGCGCAACTAATATCACATCACCATTGGGATCAACAAACCAACTCTGTGCTTCTACAATTTGAAGAGGGAAATTGACATTTTGTATATCTTCGATAGTATTTCTTTCCTGCCCAATAGCGCTGTTGTACTGCTGAGAGTCACGATTGATCCAATCTACCTGAAAATTGTCACTTGTGAGAACTTCTGTTGGGTTGGGTGGCAATCCCCCACGTCCCGTAACAGTAAATGAACTGCCTTTGTTGGCGATACAGGCTTGTGCAATCAAGCGTGTAACATCTAGGGGAATCTCAGGCAAATTCAATAATCCAGAAGTGGGACTAACATCCTGAATGTTGATTTCTACAGTGCCATTTAGAGAAGAATTTTTCCCAGTGGCAGTGATATCACTTAATGGTGTATTTCGAGTGCGAAACTGGATACCAAAAATTCCAGAGGTATTGATATTGACATTACCTCCACGGGCGTTAATCGAATTGGCAGTAATATCGCTATTTTCTGTTGGGATATTAGCAATTAAGGGACTATTAATAGTAATGTTGCCACCATTACCACTGCCTTTTGCAGAGGCAGTAATTTCACTGTTACGGCGCAGCAGCAGTAAATCCTGTATCTGTAGCTCAATGTTGCCACCTTCGCCGGATTCAGTTGCAGCTGTAATGGCACCTCCACGGTCTAGAAAGATAGAGTTTGCCTGAACTCGCAGCCTCCCGGCATTACCTAACCCTTGATTACTGACTTCAACTGTCGCACTATCAGTTACTCTCAAAGCCTTAGTATTAATTGTTACGTCCCCAGAAAATCCACTGGGTATAGGAGGTAGTCGATAAAATCGTTGTAAAGTCTCAGACAAAATCGGGGCAGCTGACTCCACAGAACTCGGACGGGGAGAGTTTAACACTGCACCGCTAACCTCTACAAACTCTTTGGCATTAATTATGAGACTGCCTGCGTTAGCAGGCCCAAAGGTAGCAGAACTGACTGTGCCGCCAGCGCGAAGCATTAAGGAATTTGTGTCAATTATTACTTTACCTGCATCTCCAGTACTGGTGGTCAGAGCATTCACAACACTTGGTGCAAGAATGCTAGACATTCCAATAAGTTCTATAGAGTCAAGAGCATTTAGCGTCACCTGTCCTCCACTACCTGCTCCCAAAGTTGCAGATGCGATCGCTGCTCCATTGCGGATCGTTAAGCGTTTAGTTGAGAGTGTTACATCTCCCGCGTCTCCAGAATTGAAAGTCATCGCAGAAATAGAGCTAATCACAGTAGGCCTAACAGGTGCAACTCCGATCACTTCCACAAAATCAGAAGCATTCACAGTGAGATTACCCGCCTTAGCAGGACTGAAAGAGCGAGTAATTATTCCTGCTCCATCTTCAACAATTAACTGCTTAGTAGCGATCGCAATATTAGCTCCACTTCCACGGCCACTTCCAGCAGTTTCACTCCGTAAGCCACCATTCAAGCTACCATCTAGATTGGTTCCACTTACTCTTAAAGACTCGGTTGCATTCGCACTGATACTTCCCCCAAACTCATCTCCTTGATTTTGCATCAGAATCAGTGAGCCATCAGTCAGCGATATATTGTTACCCTGAACTTGAATAGAACCGCCTCCACTAACACCTGCTAAGGCTTTTTGAGAGAGACGAATATCTCGCAAATTTTGTACATTTTGGTAGCTCAACACAAAGCCTGAAGAAATTGGATTGAGGCTTACTTCTCCATCACCTACACTACCTAACTCAATCCGTCCTTGCGCGGCGGTCAGCATACTACCTTGTAAGTCTACATTACCCCCTACCAAAGCTAGAGTCTTTCCTGATGGCACCTGCAAACCAGTTGAGTTATTACCTACAGTAACAGCTGAGAATAGTGGAGCCTGAACAGATAAATCATAGCCCGTGCCATAGGCTACTATATTTCCTGAATTCCCTTTAAACTGCAAACCAATAGGCACATTTATAGTCAATAAAGGTGTAGACACAGGTTTAGTAGCGCTAAACTCAAAACCATCACTAAATTTTAAGCTGCTAGCAGTACTTGCAATAAACGAACCGCCAATATCCAATTTGGCATTCTGACCAAAAATAATGCCATTAGGATTAATCACAAACAAGTTAGCTGTGCCATTGGTTTTGATTAAACCATCAATATTAGATACAGAACCACCTGTAACTCGGGTCAGAATATTTTGAATGTTTTGAGAATTATTAAAAGCAGCTGTAGAGCCAGTAGGGACAGAAAATTCCTTGAAGCTATGAAACAAATTCCTACCTGCTTGAGTTCCTCCTGTGATAGTAAACGTATTACCATTTAATTTCACATGGGAATTATTTGGCAGAGTACTATCTGGGATAATTTGAGCAAGTGAGCTATTTGCACTCAAGACTATTGCGCTACCAAGAAGAATCCCTATTCCTGACAGCCAATAAAAATGCCTAATTATCCCAGACATTGCACTTCCTAGTAAAATTCCTGCTGAATAACGCTTATATCCACTTAATATTGCGCCAGTGCTTAGTAAACCACATCTCAAAGCAGGGTAACAGGCTGTTTGTAGCAAATTATCAGGTGGACGGCAGTTGTAATACCGTCCACCCTTCTAGAGTCAAAAGATTTTGACTAAGGTATTATTTGCTCCAAGCTTACCTACCATTAGCAATTTTTCTTTCTATAACAGAAATCCGTTCTTGGGTTCCTGGGTGGTCACTCAAAAATGACGGTGGAGAAGATTGCTTAAGTAATTTCCTCAAGAATGCAGGCATAGCTTTTGGGTTATAACCAGCGCGTTTCATATACTGCAAACCCTTGTCATCAGCATTAAATTCTGCTTCGCGGCTATTAGGTAAATCTACAGCCAGCTTATAAGCTATGGCGGTTACAGCACTTTGGTCTAAACCAGCCAGCGAAGCTGCACCTTGAGCAAGTTGCGTTTGTTTCAACTTGTTGATCAGGTCGTTGTTGCAAATATGACCAATTTCATGCCCCATAACAGCTGCCAATTGGTCTTCATTATCTACAGTATTTAATATTCCAGTATTAACGTAGACATAGCCACCTGTGGTTGAAAAAGCATTAATACTAGAGTCTCGAACTACATAAAAATGAAAAGGAATTTGAGAACAGTTACTAGCTCTAGCCAACCGTTGACCAACGCGGTTAACGTAAGCATTGTTTTGAGAGCTAGAATCTAACTTGTAATTTTGTTTTACCTGCTGGTGAATATTTTGTCCCAGTGTAACTGTTTGCTGGGGTGAAACGTTAGAAAGTTGCAACAACTGCACACCATTAAATATTAGCTGACCCCAAGGAATTGCATTGGCTGGCGCAAGCGAGGTTAAGCCTACACCTACAGCAGTTCCTACACCAAGTACTACAGAAATACCTTTACGCATTCTCGAAATCATAGCCAAAAATAAACAATTTCAAAGTGATGAACAGCAAAATTTGGATTTTATATATATGTTATAAAATTGAATTTTTATCAGTAAATAATTCAAATATGGTTAAGTAAATTATGATAATAGAAAGCTAATAGCTGTCAATTATTTTACTTTTTTGGTTACACCTATATCAATATTTTACCTAATAAATGGTGAATCAAGCTAGCGCCAAGGAAGAATTTTACTAGCAAATCAAAAGTTGCAAAATCAGTCGCTAGCAAGTTATCTGGGATTTCGTGAAGTGGTATGAGAGCGATCGCACGAGTCAAAAGACTTTGATGATTGGCTGTTGTCAGGTTTGAAATAGTATTCTTGTGTCTGCTGTGATGACTGTATCCAGCAAGTAAGCTGACTCCACAGCTAGGCGTCAAAAAGTTATGTACGCACTCAAATGTGGCTTTAATCGTGCCATTGGTAAATAGTTGAATGCAAGTTGAATCAGCAATGCTAATTTTTTTGCCAAAAAAATCCGAAACCGAGGAACTCGGATTTGAAGCTTAGAATAATCAAACTTTCAGTCACTTGATTGTTCAAAGCAGAATTTTTGCAGAATCTGCTTACGCATACACTTCATCATCTTCAAGGAAATTTATTTTATGCTTCATCACATTTCTATTGCTGCGCAAAACCCCCTACGTGTTGCCAAAGTAATCGCGGAAGTTTTGAAAGGAGAGGCTTACCCGTTTTTTCCTCATCCAGGTAGCTATATGGTGTTTGGTATGGATGAATATGGCACTGCAATTGAAGTTTATCCTTTAGAAACTAAGCTAGTACCGGGTGAAGGTGATGAGCAGTGTAAGTTTGTACAGGCTAATAACTTTAATGGGATGACAGCTACCCATGCAGCTATTTCGGTTCCTAGCAGCGAAGCAGAAATTGAGGAAATTGGCAAACGCGAAGGTTGGCGGGTGTTGCGCTGTAACCGTGATTCTTTCTTTGATGTGATTGAGTTCTGGTTAGAGAACAAAGTGATGTTAGAGTTTCTGACACCAGACATGGCGGCTCAATATGTAGCGGTGACAAATCCCGAAAATATCAAAAAAATCTTTATGGCAAACCCTATATTAGCAAGTGTTTAAGAGTTTACTCACAAGAGCGATCGCTAACATATATAGCAATCCGATTTGTTTTCTGAAATTACTTGCATAGGCAGGGAATAGGCAACAGATAACACAGTAGAAGGAATAAAACTGTACTGAGTTTTGTTCACAAATGAAATAGGAGTTCTATAGCCTCAAATTGAGGTAGCGATCGCTTCATACATAAATCATCGTATAGATAAATATCTAGATATGTTCACCCAAGAGAATGAGAAACAATTCAACCATCTGGATGACCTCAGTGTAGGAGGGTGAAATCTTTTAAAAAGAGGATTCTAGTACTAGAGAACATTGATTGCACTGAACTCTAGTGCTGATAAACTTATGAAACTTAGAGCTTTGGCAGTTTCTGCGCTTGCTGTTTCTTCTCTTCTCCTCTCTGGTGGAATTGCTGCTGCTCAAACAGCAGGTACTGACAGCAACTATATTGGTGTTGGTATTGCGGCTGGTGCAACCAGTGGTGGACAGGGAAATGATGACGCTCAATTTGGTGGTAATGTCCAAGCACGGGTTACTATGCCGAAAACGCCTATTTCCCTTCGTGGTTCGGTTTTGTTTGGTGGTGATGCCACGGCAATTATGCCCATAGTGACTTATGATGCGCCCATTGCCAAAAATACTAACGTCTACCTTGGTGGCGGTTACTCGTTTGTCACCGATGAAGGTAAAAACACACCGTTAGGTAATCAAAGTTCACCTGTAGTCACTTTGGGTGCTGAATCACAGGTGGCGAAAAATGTTATTGTCTATGGCGATGCTAAATGGGGTATTGACGCCTACAGAAACAGTGATGCGGATGCTGTCAGTTTTCAAACTGGATTAGGTTATCGCTTCTAATTAGCTGATATCTCCTGCCAAGCGGCTAGAAGCCGCTGCTACACACACAAATTAGAAATAAAGTCCCTGAGGTTGCTGCTGATGACCAGTTACAAAAGAAGCACTCTTAAGGACTTTTGATTTTAATGTTTTTTAAGCTGCCTGCAACCGTCACGACAATGCATCAATGAACTGTTGTACCTTTTCCACAAGTGGTTGATATTCGATTTGTGCGGCTAATTCTTGGGCGTTGCGGTAGCATGATAGCGCTAATTTTTTGCGTCTTCTGGTGGCGTACAGGCTGCCCATATTCAATAAAGTTGAGCTTTCTCCCAGGCGATCGCCCAGTTCTTGATAAATTGCCACAGCTTGCTTGTATAATTTCAGTGCTTGCCAGTGATTTGCCAAGTTATTGTAAGTAAAACCAAGGTTATTTAAGGTAGTTGCTTCACCAGCGCGATCCTTTAGTGCCCGACGTGTTAATAGCACTTGGTAATAGATCAATAGTGCTTGTTTAGGTTGCCCTAAATCACTGTAGACAGAGGCAATGTTATTTAAGGTCGTAGCTTCACCAACTAAACTTTTAACGGCTCGTTGAATTGGTAAGGCTGCTTGAAAATATTCTAGAGCTTGCTCATATTCTTTCAAAGCGCTGTAGGCAAAGCCAATACCATTGAATGTAGTTGCTTCACCAGAAAAGTCTCCCAGCAATCGACGCATCGTCAAAATTTGATTTTGCAGCAACAGCGCTCGTTTTGGTTCACCCAACCTGGTATAAATCAGTGCCACATCATTGAGAGTGGAAATTTCGCCTTGAGCATCTTCTAATTTGCGGAAAATTTGTAGTGCTTTGTCAAAAAATTGTAAGGCTTGGGAAAAATTACCTAGGCGGCTGTATGTAGAACCTAAATTGCTCAGTGCTGTTGCTTCTGCTCGCGCATTACTAAATTCTTGTGCAACCGCCAGCGCCTGATGGAAAAAGTCTAATGCTCTTTGTGGTTGCCAGCAACCGAGGTGAGCCAAACCAATGTCGTTCAAAGCATAACCTTCTCTGGCGCGGTCGGGGATGATGCGAGCTAATATTAAATTTTCAGTTGCCAGCGCGAGATATTCTTGGAATTTGCCTTGCTTGTAGTAGTCTGTTGCCTCATCACGACGTTGTTCCCACTCGGTGACTGGATTTAAAGGTTGCGACATCTGACCTCGGTTGCACTAAAGATAAGTAGGCAGGTTTTTTGGGCGGATACACCCAGGAAGTAACCCTCCTCAAGTAATATTTCCCAAATTTAATTAACCATCATTCTCTATCTTTAGATATAAGACGTAAATAGAGGAAGTATAGTATAATTACATACTTAAAATTTATTTTTCCAAAAATTCCTAATTTGAAAACCCGATCGCTGTTGCTGAAGTGTCGATGCAGGTGCAACTCAGGTTATGCAAAGAATCATTACAAGCAAAGTCATCTGCAAGCACTCAGCTATAAGAGTTTCAAAGTAGAGTTCGCTTCTATCTAGCGATCGCCAAAACTCATTGAGAATCTTATTTTGTGAATCCTATCCAAACTATTGTGCAGCTTGGATGACACTGGAAATAGCCGCTACTGAGTAGTGAATTTAACTGAAAAATAAGATTTTGTGTTAAAAAAAGCGATCGCTATTTATATTTATCTCCCAAGAGAATAATAGATAAAAGTTTGTGAAACTCTTGGCTGGCATAGATTTGAGCTAATAGAGACTGCTGAAACGAAAATATAAAAATTTAGTAGCATTGTTCGGACAGATTTACTAACAAAAATCTACCTGATATACATCTAGGCTCCTACTAATGAGAGAGAAAGTAATTATCCCTGTTTTCTAAAGTGAACTCAAAGTGTTGTGTAGATGGAATGGCTTGAGAGGAATATTGATACGTTTTCAGCATCCTCTTAGTTGCGCATCGAAGCAAACAAAGAAAATTCATGGCAGGAAACAAACTTATGACTCAAGCAAAAGAACTACAACCACCCCAACAGCAAAATCCTCCTGGTAGTGAAGCGCAAATGACACCAAAACCCCGGTCTGATGACTCCAAATATCGGGGGAGTGGCAAATTACAGGGCAAAGTAGGATTAATTACAGGTGGTGATAGTGGTATTGGTCGAGCAGTTGCCATTTTTTATGCCAAAGAAGGGGCAGATGTGGCAATTATTTATAAAAGTGAGCAAGAGGATGCTAAGGAAACAAAACGGTTGGTAGAGGCAGAAGGTAAGCGCTGTCTGACCATTCAAGGAGATATTGGCGACGAGCAAGTTTGCCAGCAAGCTGTACAACAGGTTGTCAAGGAAATGGGACACCTAGACATTCTGGTGAATAACGCCGCCGAACAGCATCCACAAGAAAGTATTGAAAAGATTACGGCTGAACAATTAGAACGTACTTTCCGCACCAATATTTTTAGTATGTTCTTTCTCAGCAAAGCAGCCTTACCTCACCTGAAAGAAGGTAGCACCATCATCAACACTACATCTGTTACCGCGTACAAAGGGAACCCCCAACTGCTAGATTACTCAGCAACAAAAGGAGCGATCGTGGCTTTTACCCGTTCTCTATCTCAATCGCTGGTAGAAAAAGGCATTCGTGTGAATGGTGTAGCTCCTGGCCCCATCTGGACACCATTAATTACCTCTACCTTCCCTGAGGAAAAAGTTAAAAGCTTTGGTGCCCAAGTTCCGATGCAGCGAGCCGGACAGCCAGAAGAAGTTGCGCCTAGTTATGTATTTTTAGCATCTGACGATTCCTCCTATATGTCAGGACAAATTCTGCATCCAAATGGCGGCGAAGTGGTGAATGCGTAGCAGAGGTAAGGGTTTAGCATTGCTCACCTGTGTCAACTTAAGCCCTGGCGAATAGAATTCGCGGCTATACAAACAAAGTCCGCCTCCGCGGACTAACGAAAAATCAAGGTTTTGAAACTTACCTCTGTGGGTTTTGCTTGTGTAGATGCGGTTTTTAACCGCCCATTTCGCTAAACCCTACGAAAAATCTATATCAGGATTTTTGTGAATTGGGATTATGGCTATTTCTCACTCTGCCAGACTCTCAAATCTATAGATAGCCGTGACACCCACCATTAAATTGCAAAGAGAAAGCTTGAGGTAAAGACGTAATGAATACTGCTGCTAGAAAAGATCTTCTAATGATCAACAAAACAGCTGAGACTCAATATCCAGTTGCAGATTTGCTGCGGGAACGCTGGAGTCCATTGGCTTTCTCTGAGCAACCAGTAGAAACCGAAAAATTATGCACTGTTTTAGAAGCAGCAAGATGGGCAGCATCTTCTTTTAATGAACAGCCGTGGAGCTTTATTATTGCTACTAAAGACAATCCGGCGGAATTTCAACGTTTATTAGGTTGCCTAGCAGAAGGAAATCAAGAGTGGGCGAAGAATGCACCAGTTCTGATGCTGTCTGTAGCCAAGCTTTACTTTGAGCGAAACGGCGCAGAAAACCGACACGCTTTTCATGATGTTGGCGCAGCTGCGGCTACCTTAGCCCTGCAAGCAATGGCATTAGGGCTATTTATTCACCAAATGGCGGGTTTTGATGTCGCTAAAGCTAAACAAGTGTATGGCATTGCAGAAGGCTATGAACCTGTCGCGGCGATCGCACTTGGCTATCTTGGAGATCCTCAAACCCTTTCGCAAAGGTTACAGCAGCGAGAGTTAGCAATACGTACCCGCAAACCTTTAGAAACATTTGTGTTCTCTGGTAGATGGAACCAAGTCTCACCCCTAATCACAAGCCAACATTGAAGCTGTTTGCAGAGTTTATCGCTTGAAAAAGAGAGGTATTCATTGATGGATGCGTTTTTGGGAAAATACTCGTCTTATATATATGCAATGTTGCGTATAGTTGCAGGTTTAATGTTCGCCATGCATGGTAGTCAGAAACTATTTGGTATCCCAGGCAACAAACCGACCGTGCCCTTGGCTTCATTGACGGGAATCGGTGGATTGATCGAACTTGTTTGTGGATTAGCGATCGCTTTGGGTCTACTAGCTAGTTATGCCGCCTTTATTGCCAGTGGTGAAACGCTCTCCAAAATGAGCCAAAACAAAAGCGATCGCACCTGGAGTTTCCCAAAATGCGATCGCCCCAGCAGAGACTACACAGGACCAGTCGTTGAACCCGTATAGGTGACAAAGTCAGTCGCCAGCAGGCTAGCGGTATTAAAACCGGTTAGAGTCGCTAGAACTTCTGAACCATATTTAATTTGATTGCCGGAGAACGTTAGATTACTAAAGGTCAGCCCCCCTGCCAGGCCAATCTTATCCATGTTTCCGACTAACTTGCTGAACTCTTGGATGGTATCGGTGCCTTCACCTGCTTTGAGGACGAAAATATCATCTCCATAACCCCCATTCAAAATGTCACTTCCAACACCTCCAACCAGGGTGTCATTACCATCCCCAGCGATAATGCGGTCATTGCCATTCATTCCCAGGAGTAGGTCATTACCATCGCCACCAAAGAGTTCGTCGTCGCCATTGCCACCATAGAGTTTGTCATTACCAGCAGCGCCTAAGAGCTTATCGTCACCATCGGCAGTAGAGGTTGTCCAACCTTGACCAGCACGCGGATCGTAGCCGTAGAGCGTATCATTGCCTTCGGCACCCCCAATTTGGTCGGCAGCGTTGTTTCGTCCATAAACAAGATCGTTACCCGCTTTGGCGTTGAAGTTTCCTCCGCCATTCAGGGCTGTGGATGCGAGGATAACTACATCATCCCCATTAGCACCGCTATTATTGGCTACGATCAGCGAAAATGTACTGCTGGCAGTAGCATTGTAGGGGTCTGTGGCAGTTAAAGTTGCTGTGTAGGTACCTGACGCAGTTGTGGGTACTGTGCCGCCTATTACCCCTGCTGATGTTACAGTCAACCAGTTCGGGGCACTCGTGAAGGAGTATCTTAGGGTGTCGCTGGTGTCGGGATCTTGGAAGTTGGCACCTGAACCACTATTGGTGAAACTGAACGTAACATTGGAAAGTACTTGCCCTATGTCCACTACAGCGCTGTCTATTGGTGTTTGGAGGTTGGGTGCATCATTAACGGGAGTAACCGAGAAACTGCGAGTTTGACCTGCTAAGGTAACTGTACCATCGCTGACACCGTAGGTTAAGGTGACATTACCGTTAAAGTTAGCAGTGGGAGTGAAGGTATAAGTGCCATTGTTGTTGACTAATGCACCGTTAGTAGCAGTTAAGTTGACTACAGACAAGGTATCACTATCTACATCACTGAAACCTGCTAATAAATCAGCCGCAGTAATATTAATAGCGGTATCTTCCTGCGTACTGTTTAAGGTGACAGTGGGTGAACCTGTAGGTGCATCATTAACAGGAGTGACAGTGAAACTACGAGTTTGACCTGCTAAGGTTGCTTTGCTATCACTAACACCGTAGGTTAGATTAACGACACCATTAAAGTTAGCTGTTGGGGTGAAGGTATAAGTCCCATTATTGTTATTAACTAAACTACCGTTAGTAGCAGTTAAGTCAACTACCGATAAGGTATCACTGTCCACATCGCTGAAACCTGCCAATAAATCAGCAGTCTTAATGGTGATGGCGTTATCTTCTGCAGTGTTGGGTAAGGTGACAGTGGGTGAACCCGTTGGAGGATGATTCGGCGCGGAGGCTCCCGTTAGGGTAAAAGTAAGCGTGCTGTCGCTGAATGCGCCAAACTCGTCCGTCACGCGATAGTTGACGACCACAGGTAGGGTTTGACCTGGAGGTAGGCTACTGTAAGCGGGGCGAGTGGCATCAAAGCTGTAACTGCCGTCGGCGTTGAGGGTTAAACCATCCACAGAAGCGCTTAGGCTGTAGGTCAAAATTGCGCCATCATCCACATCGCTATCGTTAGTGGCGACTGAGCTTTCGATAATAGTATTAGTTAAACCACTGGCAGTATCAGCTACAGCGACGGGGGCATCATTCACCCCGGTGAAGGTAACAGTGAGGGGGGCGGTACCCGTTTTGTAAAAGTCATCTTGAACGGTAAAAGACCCAACGATGGTCTGAGTTGCCCCCTGAGCCAGATGTTGGTAAGCCGCATTACCGGTATCAGCAACTACAATATCTGAGGGATCTCCATTTTCATAAAGATTGGTTTGGGCTAAAGCCTGTACCCCCGGAATTCCATCGATCCTGACAAGACCATAGTAGAATAACCAATTGGGGCCGGTGCTTTCATCCTGAACCCCATCTAAAAGCCCCGTACCTGCCTGAATCGTAGTTTGAAGCTCCGGAGAGAAGTCGCCCGCGTCTTCCTGGAAGGATAATGATTTAGGCGTAGCTACGGGAGGCGCGTTTCGCTCCAGGCTCAAGGTCACGTTGTTATAGTAGGAAGATATAGTTATAAATTCGGAACCTACCGGAAACCTAGGAACTTCCAATGAATAGGAAGGAAAACCTGGTATCGATCCTTGATAATCGACCCCGTAAGCATAGGATTCGGTTATCGGTTTACCTTGCTCCAATGCAAATTTAAGTTCTGGATTGCTGAAATTTAGGAAACCTACAACAGCACCCTCCGTATTCATGTACAGACGAGTCAATATATTTGTAGCGGTATCCTCAAGCCCGTTGGGATAACCCGGCTCGGGGGGGACATATAATGCCGGATTGAAGCGGTTCTGCGCTCCGTACATAAAACCCAAACCATCATTTTGGATAAGGTTACCTAATGATGCATTATTGCTTGCCTGGAACAGGTGTATAGCGATGAATTGAGTATCTGGAAGAGATCTTCTAAAGACCGACGGCGCGCTCTGCAGATCGTTAATTAATATGTTCGGATTCTGGCTTGCAAGACGCGAAAGATCTTTGGCTGAGCCGATCACATTTCCGTTGGCATCATAATCCCAATAGACCTTGATTAAATCGCTGGCTCCGAATATCTGACTATACGGCTCACTAGTGTAGTAAACGGCGATGAAATTTGTCTCTACTACTTGTACCGTGCGAGTTTGCTGGATGGGGGAATTTTGCCCATCACTGACATTGTAGGTAAAGGTGATCCCTCCCAAAAAGTCAACGGGGGGAATATAACTATAATTGCCGTCAATTCGATTAAGTATCGTGCCAGCACTCGCCGTCAGGTTGGAGATGGTTAAAGAGTCATTATCGGGATCGGTAATCCCGGCTAACAAATCACTGATAGTCAGAATCCTCCACTGATTTCTATTGAAATCGAAGGAGAAAGACTCGGTTGAACTGGAAGGAGCTGTATTCAGAACCCCAGCATAGGTAGCCATTGCTTCGGCGCGAAAGGCTAAGGGCAGTTCAGTCTTGACCTCGCTGGCAGCCCGCTCTAGCCTGACATCGAGTTCCCAGTTGCCGCCGTCTGCGGCGTTGCCAATGGCGGTGGTGGAAGCGGCGATCTTTACTCCTGTCAGTTGGTGCAGTTTTTGCACAAATTCTTCCCCCATCTCCCCTGCGGCTACATGACAGCCATAGAGGAGCATTTGCCCCTGCTGGCTCATCACCTCGCGCCAAGTTCTCAACTCAGGGGCGTAACTCTCTAAACTCTTCAAACTCAGTTGCGCGTTACCCAAGCACAGACAACCAGGGGAACCATGAGCAACAAGGTGAATTGTCCCAATCTGAGGTTGGTTTTGCAGAGTTTGGGTGATTTGCATGACACCATCAACTTCTGGATGCAGCACCACGACTTGGGCATCAGCCACTACTCCCTCGATCAAGGTCTGGATATCTTGGATAGCAGAGTCAATGAAGACGAGATGAACGGGGTTTGGAATAAAGAAAGACTTAGTTGGGTAGGACATAAAAAACTTCTAAAGTTGGCTTACTGGTTTTATGCGGCGGGGAATCAGGTACTATGGTTTGCATTATTTAGTTAGTTTAGAGATATTAATTAATAATTAAAGATATTAATTAATCACTGTAAGTGCAGCAAATATCATGCTTGATTAATCCTTTTCAGATTTGCCAAGCAAATACTCTATAAGGCTGACTTCAGGTAGACTTATCCCAGATATTTATTTACGTGTAAATGCTGCTTTGATCGGCAGTACCTTCGCTAAAATAAGATAGTAAAAAATTTCGGCGAAAATAGCAAGATAACCGATAAATCAGCATCTATTCAGGTTATTTAGAAGCTCAAACCCTGGACAAAATAACATTAGGACTAAATAAACCTAGTGGTAGATCTCGAAGTATTTTTAGGTCTTATTTTTTGCCTAACTCTAAGGAAAAGGATGTTAATACACGCACTTATCCTAGTAAATTGACAAACTATTGTAGTAAATACTATATTTGATGAATATATTCAAGTATCTACCCTGAATTTTTACATCAAATTTACATACGTTACCACAGATCTCTATTGAGCAAACCACAAAAAAAGCAAACTTGTATGAGCGTTATCCACTTAGAACTCTAAAAATTTTGGGTTGTTTTTTATCTGCTAAACTTTCTGTTTTATCACTCTCAAAAAATAATAATCTCACGCAAATTCTGAGACTTTAATTTAATCCATGTTTGAAGTTTTATTTTCGCTCCAGAAACTAAAGTCTCACCTTTTAAGCTCTCTTACCAACGCGCCAACAGCGCAGAGAACTAAAAAGATACTAACTGCGATCGCCGCCTTTGTTTTTGACAAGTCAAATCGCACCCAGTAGAAATGCGCCAGTGCCGCCAGCTGAATCAAATATTATGAGGGGCGATCGCAGTATTACAACCACATCGCCTCATAAAAGTATTAAGTTAGGTCGAGGGGGAGATAATACTCCCCTTCGACCTAACTCAACCCCCAATACTTTTCGGTTAAAGGGGAAAGGTAAAAGGGAAAAGGTTGAAATGCACCCTTTGCCCCTTACCCTTTACCCTTTTCCCAAATCGCCAAAGAGGTGTTTGGTACTTATCCGAAAAGTATTGACTCAACCCCCATCAGATGTTTGGAGCATAGATGCACTTATTGGCAGAACGAGAGCGAGGTCTGCTGTTCAGAATTGAGAAAGCTGTCAGGACAGCAAAGGCTGTTGCTAGGTTCATCTCTTACCCAATAGGATGAAGCAATTGCAAAACTGCCTGCACTAACTCTTCTGGATCGACAGGCTTGGAGATATGCTTCTGAAATCCAGCCGCTAAGGCTTGTTGCTGGTTGATTTCTCCTGCATAGGCAGTCAGCGCAATAGCTGGAATGTTTCCTCCCTGTTGAGTTGACCACTTTCTAATTTGCCGAATCAGGGAATAACCATCCATTTCTGGCATCCCGATATCACACAGTAAAAGATCTGGAACAGACTGATTTAATACAGTCAATGCTTGCACTGCGGAAGCGGCGGTTATAACTTGTGCACCAGATGTCGTCAGGATGAATTCTGCTAACTCCCGCATATCTGCATCGTCATCAACAACTAATATCTGAAGACCTTTGAAGGGAGTGCTGATTGCTGATTGCTGATTACTGAGTAGTGTATTTTCACTTTCGTGTCCTGGTTTCTCAATCCTGTTTAACGGTAAAAGTACGCTGAATGTTGCTCCTAAATTCTGTCCCGGACTATCAACCTGAACGGTTCCGCCATGCAGTTCTGTCAAATGGCGGACGATCGCCAGTCCTAACCCCAACCCACCAAATTTTCGCGTTCTCGTACTATCTTCTTGGCGGAAGTATTCAAATACATGGGGTAAAAACTCTGATTTGATGCCAATTCCTGTATCTTTAACTTGAATTTGCGCATATATGCCAACCTGCTCCAGTTGCACTTCAATTTTTCCGGCAAATGGTGTGAACTTCACAGCATTGGAGAGCAGATTCCAGACGACTTGTTGTAGGCGGTTGGCATCGCCGACAACATTTGCAGAAATGGGGTAGAATTTGGTCTGGATTTGAATGTTTTTGGCTTCTGCTGACAGTTGTACCGTTTCCAAGGCGGCTTGAATAATTGCAACTAAATTAACTGGTGCAACATTCAACGTCATTTTTCCTTGCAGGATGCGGGAAACATCCAACAAATCCTCAATCAATTGCGCTTGCAGCTTGGCGTTGCGTTCGATGGTTTCTAAGGCTTGGGCGGCTTTTTGAGAATCTAGCCGCTGACTGCGGAGCATTTTTGTCCAACCGAGAATCGGATTTAAAGGCGATCGCAATTCGTGAGACAGCACTGCTAGAAATTCGTCTTTAATGCGGTTGGCGGCTTCGGCTTTGGCGCGATCGCGTTGCGCTAATTGATACAACTGAGCATTATCAATCGCTAAGGAAGCACGGTGAGCTAGTTCTTCTGCTAATTGCAAATTTATCTGGTCATAACTGTTACCAGACTCGGCTGAAATAAAGCTAATTACACCGAGAATGTGTTCTTGGTTTTTTAGTGGTACTATCATTGCAGATTTAAAGCCAACCTGCCGCAAAATTTCTAAATGCTCTGAGTCACGGGCAGCTTGTACAAGCAGATCATCTGGAATATATGAATACAATTGCGGTTGTCCTGTTCGCAATGTCAATGCAGCACCCTGAGACGCATTCGGGTCTAGAGGATACTTTTGTCTGATTTTGTGCGCCCATTCTAATTTGGCAGGGTCAACGTGAGCTACCGCAATCTGCTCGATGGAATTATCTTCTTTAACTATGTGTACTGTACACCAGTCTGCCAATTCTGGTACTGCCAGATGTGCGACTCGTTCCAAGGTGGTTTGATAATCGAGGGAAGATGCCAGAACTGCACTCGCTTCTGCAAGAAAGCGTTGACCATGCTCTAACCTTTCTCGCTCTGTTACGTCTACAACATAAGCTAAAACTTCTTCTACCTGATGGTTGGAGTTTTTAGTTGGTAGATAGTGAACATTGTAGTAGCCAGGGTTGCGATCGCTGCGTCCGGGAACGTTAACAGCAAAACTTGGTGAGATGAAGGGATTCCCTGTGGTGTAAATGTTGTGAAAAACTGCGACTAAATTTGGATCGGATTGACCAAAAAGTTCGGGAATTGAATACCCTAAGTGTTGTTCGCGAGGGATTCCATTAATTTCCGCCAATGCTTCATTCAGCGCCATATATCGCTGCTTGGCATCTAACAAGGCAATTCCCACCGGAGAGGTTTCAAAAATCCTTGCTAGTTGATTTTGTGCAGCTTCTGCTTGATTACGGGCAATGCGTTCGCGTTCTAGCAATTGTTCCCGTTCTTGTTCAGCTTGCTTGCGCTCTGTGATGTCAATAACAGCACCGATGGAGTGTTTGGGATTTCCCTGAGAATCGTAAGTAAATTTTCCTCTCGCTTCTACCCAATGAATTGAGCCATCTGCCCAGAGTAGCCGATATTCGTGATGATACTCTGTTTTCTCAGTCATAGCTTGCTGAAATTTCGCCCTCGTTTCTGCGAGATCGTCAGGGTGCACCTGATTTGCCCAAGCTTTATAACTGGGTTTACATCTATTTGATTGCAAACCTAAGATAGTGAAGTGTCCTTCTGACCAAATGAGCGTGCGAGTCTGCATATCCCAGTTCCAGGTTCCCATGCGTCCAACCTTCAGCGCCACTTGCAGTTGAGCTTCACTTTCCCGCAATTCTTCTTCAGCGCGCGATCGCTCCACGGCTAACCAAGTTTTCTGGGCAATTCGTTCCATTAGTATCACATCATCTTCTGTCCAGTGGCGCGGGGAAACATGATGCAAGACAAATAGCGCGACAAATCGCCCTGCTTTCACTAAGGGAACACACAACAGAGATTTTGTTTGGATGGCATCAAAGCTTGCTGCTCCAGATTCCCCAGTCCGCGGATCGGTATTGACATCATTGACGACAATTGTTTTGCCCTGCTTGAGTTCAGCAATGATTTGCGGGCCAAAGGAATCCATGCGATGACTACCAGCTACACTGATGACACCATTGCAATAGTCGCGATCGACAATCACGTATTCTTGAGTAGAATCAATTTCAGCATAAGTACAGCGTGTGACGTTTAAATGTTGCCCTGTGGCAGACACTACCCGCCACATAATTTCCTGCGAGTCTTGAATGGCACGAATCGCATCATTTAATTCGATTAAGAATTGCTGTTGTCTCTCCTTCTGCTGAAGCTCTTTCAGCGTAGCCTGTTCTCGTGCTAACAAGCGATCGCGCTCGGCTTCAATTTGTTTGCGCTCTGTAATATCCACCGAAACACCAGTCATGCGCACTCCCCGCCCAGTTTCATCAAGATAAACTCGTCCTTGACTATTGAGCCAGCGCACTACACCATCTGGAGTAATTACCCGATACTCCTGCTTGTAGTACGGCTCTCCCGCGATCGCTTTTGCCACCGATTGTCTCACCCCTTGGCGATCGTCTGGATGAATCATCGCCACAAACTCTTCTACCGTTCCTACTTGAATACCCCAAACTGAGAGCGCATTGGGAGAACACACTATATGATTCGTCATTAAATCCATGTCCCAAGCGACCATTTGGGCAGAAGATAGGGCAAGCTGTAAACGTTCTTCTGTTTGTCGCAAGTTTTCTTCAATCTGCTTCAGGTGAGTTACATCCTGAAACATACAAATGCCAATTGCCGGATGTCCATACATGGCTGGCAAGGTTTCACCCCAGCAAAGCGTTGAGCGAATCCCACCCGGAGTATGCCACTCCACTTGATAGTTTTCTAGCCGTTCTCCTCTGGCTATTAAAACCACAGGCATTTTTTGGGTGGGAATGGGTTCGCTATTGGCATCAGTACAATAGTAGTCACTGAGATACTCATCAAAAGATTTGTTTTTCGGCAATTCACCACCCGCCAACTCATTGGCAATGAGGTTAGAGAAGGTGATTTTGGCCGTTTCTGGTTCCAGAAATACCGTTGGCGTTGGCATCAAATCCAACACAGTTTCTAACCACTTCTGCTGGTTTTCTAAAGCCTCAGCTTGCTGTTGCAGTAAAGCCTCAGCTTGCTTGCGTTCGGTAACATCTTCAAAGACAACAACAGCTGCAACAATTTGATTTTGGCGATCGAGAATCGGTGCAGAATTTACATTAATAAAAACATGGCTGCCATCACTATGATGTAAATCCATTTCTTCGTTAGAAATCACTTCACCCTGAAAAAGCGATCGCGCCAGTGGATAGTCGTTAGGTGCATAGATCTGTCCATCACAGCTAAAGGCTGCAAATGGAGTAATAGGTACATATTCTTCAAGCTCAAGTGACTGTTCGTAGTCGTACCCAACAATTTTTTTGGCTTGTTCATTGGCGAGTAGTAACTTACCAGATGCAGCATCGGCAATCAACACACCTGTTGGTAGCTGTCGTAACACCGCTTCAAAGCGAGTGCGTTCTGTTTCCAGTTCTTGTAACAACCTTTCTTTTTCTGCTTCAGCTTGCTTACGCTGTGTGATATCGCGAAAATAAACTGCCAAACCCTCTGCTGAGGGATAAGCCTTCACCTCTAACCAACGCTGAACAGGCTCCCCAAATTCTTCCCAGGAAACAGGCACTTGTTGTGCGATCGCTCGATGCATTTCCTGATATGCGAATCCACCTACTAGTTCAGGAAACACATCATGCCAAACGTGTTTTCCCATCAGTTCTGCTGGCGTTTGATGGAGAATTGCCGCCGCCGCTTGATTCACGTAGACGTAGCGCCAATTGCGATCGAAAGCTACAAAGGCATCCGTAATACTTTCGAGAATTGTTGTTACTTGGTGTTCAGTTTCTTGAGCAGCTAAATAAGGGATTTGCGCATCGAAACGCGCGATCGCATCTGGTGTATTTTCTAGTAGGGTTTCTAACTCCTGTTTCTGCTCTTGCTGCTCAATTAAGGGTTCTTGTAGCGGAGCTTTTTCAGCATTGCCATCAAGATTTTGCTCGCTTCCCAAACTGCGAGCAACCTGTTCAATCACTTCTGAACGGGAAATTCCCCGCTTTTGAGCCTCCGTATCCAGCAATCGCCACGCTGTACTGGTAAGAGATAGGCTTACTCGTTGTTTCGTTTCTGAGTCCCAATTGTTAACGAACTTACCAGTGGCATCACGTTTCATCTAGTTTTATCCGTATGCATACACGGCACGGTCTTTTCTATTGAATCCGAGTTATGCCCTAATTAGGATCTTCCTTTAGAGTGAAGTTTTGGCTGAAAGGGGAGTAGGGAGTGTAAAGAAGAAATGTGACAAGGGAGTGTGGGAAGGGTGGGGAGTGTGGGGAGTGTGGGAAGGGTGGGAAGGGTGGGGAGTTTTCTTTCCCATCTCCCCTATCTCTTCCCTATGCCCTATGCATAACTTAACGATTGACAGTACTCATATCAGGATAGCGATCGCCTGCAACTACACCTTTGGGTGCAATTGCTTCAAGTTGATTTAAATCTTCTGGTGTCAGGGTAATCTCGGTAGTTGCAATGTTTTCTTCTAAGTAAGTGCGGCGTTTTGTACCAGGAATGGGTACGATATCCTCGCCTTGAGCTAAAAGCCATGCTAAGGCCAGCTGAGTCGGAGTTGCACCTTTTTGATTGGCCATTGCTCTGACTTTTTCGACTAATTGCAGATTCTTGGAGAAATTCTCACCTTGAAAGCGAGGTGAATTTCTGCGATAGTCATCGGCTGCAAGGTCATCTGGGCTAGCGATCGCACCGGATAAAAAACCACGCCCTAGAGGACTGTAAGCCACAAAGCCAATGCCTAATTCGCGCACGGTGGGCAAAATTTCATCTTCGGGATCGCGACTCCACAGGGAATACTCTGTTTGCAGTGCGGTAATTGGGTGTACTGCATTTGCGCGGCGAATTGTCGCTGGTGCAGCTTCCGAAAGCCCTAAATAGCGCACTTTGCCTTGCTGGACTAATTCTGCCATTGCTCCCACAGTGTCTTCAATTGGTACAGTAGGATCGACTCGATGTTGATAATAAAGGTCGATGACATCAACTCCCAGACGTTTCAGCGAAGCATCACAAGCTTGATGCACATATTCCGGTTTACCGCTGATACCTTTCCAACCGCCATCTTCAGTACGGACATTGCCAAACTTAGTTGCTAACACTACCCGATCGCGACGGTCTTTAATCGCCCTACCAACTAACTGCTCGTTAGTAAATGGCCCATACATATCTGCGGTGTCGAGAAAGTTTAGCCCTAATTCCAAAGCACGGTGAATAGTCGCGATCGCTTCTTGCTCATCACGTCCGCTGTAGAACTCAGACATCCCCATACAACCTAGTCCCAGTTCGGAAACTTCCAGCCCTTGTTTACCAAGTTTTCGAGTTTTCATGTGATTATCTCCTTAACCTGGTTTGTTATAACTGCGATCGCAGTTGTATTTCATCTTCCCTATGGTTAAAAGAGAACAGAGAATCAGGAAATCCCCTAAATTTATTTATGGGGATTTTTAATTGAAAATATCAAATTCTCGCTCAATCTGAACCTGTACTAGATAACTGTTGATGGTGAATAAAATCATCAGGATCGTAACCAATATCACCAACAAAGCAGAATGCTCGCACCATATTAAAAGTGTCTTCACCTAATTGCTGCAATGTGATATCGTTCAGCCCCAACATTTTGACATCATGACTTAGCCTTTTCCACTCTCTATAGAGATAACCATCACTATTTACAGATGGTTTCTGAGGAAAGAACTCAAGCAGATTGCGCTCCAAGTCTCTTGACTCTTCAAAATACATTTCTAAATCTTCAAATACACTCCGCATTAAACAGGGGTATCTACCCGAAAGGGCTAGAAATGAAACAATTACCTTGCGAATAGTTTCATCTTCCTGAATATCCTCAAGTCTACTAGAGCGAAACCAAATAATTTTGAAAAGCTTATAGACATTAATTAATCGCTTGAGAGTTCTAGGAGAAAGATCAATATGTTGGCAACATTCATGTACTGTATCAAATTCTTCCTTAGTAAATTCGATTACTTGTAATGGTAAATCTTCCATTAATTCGGTTTTATCGTCACTTTCTGCTTTGCTGTCATCAGCAGTATTATTAACAGTTCCTCTTGCTACTATCTGTCTTGTACCTTCATTTCTCTCTGGTTGACTTTCATCGATATCTGGGGTAAGTTTCTTATCATTTATATCTTCAACTTCTCCCTTATCATATTGCATTTGAGCTTCTAAGTAATTCTTCAAAGATGAACGGGCAATTGGTCGGACTCGATAGGGAATCTGGATAATTTTCTCAATGTAATCAATACCTGAAGGTTTGCCATTACGATGTAAAACACCTGCATACACTTTTTCTAAAGCCCGCGCAATGTAGCGTTCGTCTATCGCCAAAACAACCACAAATAATGGTGTTTTGACTAAAAGTTGAACTGCTTCTAATACCTCTACAACTCGGTTAGGTGGACATCTATCCAAATCATCTATGTAAAGTACAACTCTTGCTGGACCTCTAGGAAATATGCCTTGTAAGCGTTCAATATGTTCTTTGAATCTCTCACTTTTTTGCTTGGGTGGGAGTAGTTGTTCTGTGATAGTTGCTAGGTCATTTTTGACTTGCTGCATTAAACCCAAACGTTTGCCGTACAGACCATTTTCTAATTGATTGCTGATAAAATCTGGCAGAGAAACTTGAGATATTTGGATGACTATTTGGCGCTGTTGCTCTACATCCGCTTGCAAATATTTTATCTTTTCTTCACTTGCTTTAACTTCTGGCGTATCTAGCCTTTTTTTTACTTCTTCTTCGCGAATTTTAGCTGAGTTGAGCCGTTCCGTTTCTGCTAGCTTCTCTACCTTTTTTTGATAGTCGTCAAATTTTTTAGAAATTGTCTCGATATATCCTCTCCATTTTTTAACTAACTCTTGTGCTACGGCTATTCCTGGTGTGATTGTGACTAAAGCCGCAGAAATCTGAGGTATAATACCAGCTTTTAACTGTTCTAATTTAAATAGAATAGCGAAACTTATAATTAAAATTATAATAAATAATATTATGAGTTTTCTATTTTTAGATATCCAATATGTCAGGCTTTTTAATGTAACTATTTTATTGGCTTTAAAATCTGCGAATTTATTATCTAATGATTCTGAATCTTGTTGATTATCTTGAATAGTCTGCTTAATTTTGTCTTTAAACTCTTTAAACTCTTTGCCTAAGTACTTTTCAAGTAATTCATCTTTGATTTGCTGAAACCATATTTCTTTTTCAGGCTTATTTACAATTTTTTCTTCTACTTCTTGTTGTACCTGTCTGATTTTTTCGTCTAGCTTTTTCTGTTCTGCTTGCAGTTCTTTCTCTTTATCTTTTAGAGCTTGAACTTCTCTTTTTTTGGAAGTTTCTAAACTTTCCCAAAGTAAGTCTTCTACTTCACTATGCGTTCCTGATTTTTCTAATTTTTCTAATTGTTCCTTGGTTAATTTGGCATCATAAAATAACTCTCTTCTTTGCAGATCGCTCATTTCATTTAGTGCTTCCCAAATTTTGCCTCCTTCATAGGCAAAAACTCCTAATTTCTCTAACTGGTTTTCCAAAGTCAGTTGGCGATTTAGTTCAAAGAGTATCGTTTCCATTAAACTTGCCCAGAGGTTAGAGCGAGCATAAGTCCACGCATCAAATGTGATTTGGTAGACGTGTCCTACGTAGGGTGAAAGCTGTTCTTTAACTGAATCGCGATCGCAGTTTGCTAAATTACCCCATGCTTTTTTCTCATTTACGGGTTGGCTGCGAATTTGAGTCATTTTTTGCTGCATCAGGTGCATAATATGGGATTTACCACTGCCCCATCCACCAAGAATGCCAACAGCTAGCGGCGGCTCTAAACTACGCATTAATAAAACTTCTGCTAATGCATGAACCTCATTCTCAATATTGAGAAGGTCTTGTCCTGAAGGTAAATCATTTTTAGGACTTTGAGCCAAGAAATCATTTAGCCGAAGTGCAGCTGTACGCAGTATTCCAGTTAGATTTTCTCTGTCTACTATTGTGACTTCTTCAATTACATGATTTTTGTTTTGATTAGTTGCGAGTGCTCGATCAATTGCTTGTAGCATAGCGATCGCAACTTCCTGTTTATTCAGGCGATTCACTCCACTACCTAAGGGGGGAATGACTAAACGTGTCAATCTCTGCGTTGCTGCAAGACGAATCGCAGCCGCCGCGGCTTTAGCAGCGTTGCTAGCATTGATAATGATTCCTGTCTTTGAATCTGATTCCACAGTTGCAAGAATAGTAAATCTTTCAGCTTCATTTCCTTGAAGTTGAGAGAGAGTCAAATTAATTTCAGGAGGTAAACTTAAGAGAAGTGGTTGATCTGGCTGAATTTCAGACAAATTATTTTTTGACAACTCTTTTTGCATGAAATCGAAAAAGCTTGCACCGTAGTCTGTTTGTCCTAAATCAGCCAAAAAACTTTGACCAAATCCGCCTATACCTCCTTGGTAGCCAACTGGAATCACTAAGCCATCAAACGGTAAAAACCAAGGACGATTTGTACAAAGAGCGTAAATCTTAGTTTTACCCTGCTTCTTCAGCAGAATACGGTTAGCTAGTTCTATATCTGACTTACCTGTAGACATTCTCGGTTTTGCGTGTAATGTTACCTGAAAATATACACTGCCAAAGTCGCAATTTCTGGATTCATCTATAAAAACTATTGCCTAGTTTTATACAAATGATGGTGAGTTTAAACCGCAATAGTACAGTCGGTATTACTTTAAGCCTGCGATCGCACTTGCATACAAATTCATAAAACGAGATTCTTCTAAAGGTGCATCATGATTCCAAGTAGCAGCTACACAGTATTGCTTACCATTCTTAGCTTTGAGCCAAGTTGTCAGATTTAAAACTCCAGCTTCCGATCCACCCTTAAATGCGACTCTTTCCCAATCTTCAGCATTAGCAACGCCAGGATTGATACTCATCAAAGGTAGATCGGCAACTTGCGCCATCAAATAGCACAGTTCTTGAGCCGTAAAAAACCACTCAATATCTAAAGCTACTGGTTTCCCAGAGAATTCGCTGGTATCGGGCAAAGATTGTGTGGTTAATGATTGTAAAATTTCTCTTTTTTCTTCTAGATTACTATTACGATAGCGTTGCAATAACTCTTGGTTTTTGGCACTTTTGATAGTAAAGAATTCTCGGGTAGTTAAGAAAGGAATATTGCGGGGTGTAAGAGATTCAATTGCTTGCCTGCCAATAATATTTATTAAGCCATCAGTTGCAGTATTATCACTTTGAGAAATCATGAAAGCAGATAATGTCTGCAAAGTTAAAAGTGAACCATCAGGCCAGGTTTGTAAAGTTCCAGATGGTAGGCTTTTCCAGCCTGGTTGTAACTCAACCACATCCCGCCACGATCGCTTACCTGAAGTAATTTGAGATTTGAGCGTTTGCAGAACTGCTAATTTAAAAGCCGAACCAACTGCTAGCGGAGTGTTGACATTTAATGCAGCGCGTTCTGATTTACCTTCTAAAACCAGAAAACTCACCTTCCCAGGTAAAGTTTTAAATTCTGCGATCGCTTCTTCTAAAGTCTTGCCCTGAGCCACAGGCGGACGAAACAATAGCATGGTAATTTTACCATTGGCATCAACAGCAATTTGCGTTGGGACATAACCACGCGCAAACACAACTATGTAATTTTTTCCTTGCTCTTGAACTTTCTGATAATCTCCTAGTCCCTGTTTCATACTGGAGATAATTTGTTGAACCTGGGAGATGGGTATATGAGACAAAAACTCAGAACTAAACCAGTCAGGTTGTACTGGCTCGGAAGTTAAGAGTCTTTCTAAAGCTGTTTTAGGCATAACAGATTTTTTGGGTAACTGTACCTGTACAACTGGTAATAAATTTTGCTGAGTTGGTTCTGCAAACACTCTATTGGGTAAGAGCAAACTTGCTGTTAATAGCACAGTCGCTAACAACATATATATGAATTTTTACTGATAAGTTTATCTGGAATCTAATTATCAAACACAGCTAATTTATTTTGGTGGAATCTGGTATTAAGAATTTCACGGCTTTTCATCTAAACGAAGCGATTTTTTTCTGAAAAGCCGTCAGATTTTCAAACCCCAATCGTGAGGTAATGGGTAAACCATTCACTTGCTAGTAGTGCTACTGCTGCCAATGTGCCTGGTTCTTCAAATAAATGAGTGGCTTTGGGAATAATCTCCAGCCGTTTTGGCGATCGCAATTTTGCTAGTGCCTCCTCATTCATCGCTATGACTGGCGTATCGTAACCACCAACAATCAACAATGTTGCTGCTTTAACATGAGGTAAGGCTGAACCAGCTAGATCGGGTCGTCCACCACGGGAGACAACCGCCTGCACCGCCTCTTTCCGTTCTGCGGCGGCGACGAGTGCTGCACCAGCGCCTGTACTAGCGCCAAAGTAACCTATCTTCAGGTTTTGGGTATCTGGGTTTTTTGCTAGCCAATCTGTCGCACCAACTAACCGCGATGCCAACAAACCAATATCAAAACGCAGATGTCTTGTCCGTAGGTCAATTTCTTCTTCTTCAGGGGTGAGCAAGTCAATTAATAAAGTTGCTAGTCCTGCTTGTTGTAAAACTCTGGCCACAAAGCGATTGCGAGGACTATGGCGACTACTACCACTACCATAAGCAAACAAAACTACACCTGTAGCACCATCCGGGATGACCAAATTCCCCTCTAGCTTGACTTTACCTGCTGTGACTAACACCAGGCGTTCGTGCGGGTTCTGTGTTAATGTGCTATGCATAAACTTCACCTCCACTAATGACAAATGACCTTCCAAGCAGCATCTAGAGCCGATTTTGCGCGCTCGCCTGCACGGGTAATACTCTGTTGCAAATGATGCCATTGCTCTTGTAAAAACTCCGTAGCTTCTTGCAAAACGTGATGCGGATGATTGCTAGAAGCTGCTACCTCGTTGCTAACTTCCTGAATTTTGACGCGAACAACTTCTGGTTTATCTTCAGGAGCAATCAGATGATGTAGGCGATCGCCTATCATGTGTACCAAATGTTGTACTTGTTGTGATTTCTCACTAAAGAAACCCTTCAATCCCTCTAATTCGCCCTGAAGTTGGTCTTGAGCATCTTCGCGGATAACTACTTTATCTATGTCAATTACTTCGATATCTTCGGGATACAACACTGCTTTTCCACCAAAAGGAGCCGCAATTTCTCCGGCTACAATGTAAGCGGCGATTTCTCCAGTTTGCCAATCAAATAAAAAATCTTCCACCCAACCAAGAGTTTCACCCAGCGTAGATTCAACAGTAGTTTGATGCAAGCGACGCAGATTTTCTGGAGTATCCAGCACTGGGAAATAATAAGTTGAAACTGCACCCATACCTATGCCAGCAATTCTTTCTACTGGTAAATAAGCTTCTCCACCCGAAAAATAGGCAATACGCCCCGATTCATCTATCCAGACTTCCTCTAACTCACCAAAACGAGCAGCTGTCGAGCTATGTATTGCTATCCATCCGATAATTTGACTGCGACGCACAACGTTGAGCATACTTCCTCTCCAATATTTTCTATCTCTGAAGAGTTTGATTGATAAACGAAACGTAGACTCTACTTTAAGGTTAGAAACAAAATGTGAGGAAGATGTGAGGAATTATCCCTCTTTTGTTACTTCAGGGAAAGAAAAATAGTCAGAAATTCAACTG
>JAVRCV020000054.1:0-33925 GCA_034530615.2 Aulosira sp. ZfuVER01 | reverse complement strand
GTGCCTATCTCAACGGATTAATCTTTGCTCACTAAATAAAAAATGGGATGCTCCCTTGCTCAATTTATGGTTGTTTGCACATACTTAATTTGCACTGGCTGGAAAATTAACTTGAATACTTTAGAATGATTTTATGAATCTTAACATTTTCTATTAAAAAACTCATATGCACAACGGAAAAATTTTTATTCTTTATTGAGCAATTGCTGTTCTTTAGGAAGTAATATCGTTTCACTCACTGGTTTTTCAGTTGTCATATTTGCTGACTGTGATAATGGTCGAATAATTAAACTCACACCAACAGCCCAAGCGATCGCCACCATCCAACCTGCAATAATGTCACTGGGAAAATGTACCCCTAGATATAGGCGTGTCCAGCCAATGGCGAAGATATACACACTACCCAAAATCACTGTTAACCGACACCAAACACTACCCCAAGTTAAAACTACCAAAATAGCAATCAACGTCATACTCGTCATAGCATGACCACTGGGAAAGGAATAATCAAACTCTGGTGCAACTGAAGTCCACAAATCAGGACGTACTCTGTGCCAAAATTCTTTGGCTGTGCGTTTGAGAATAGCACTACCAGCAGCAGTAATCAGTAAATAAGTAAGCGATCGCCAGCGACGTTGGACTAGTAAAATAAGTGCGATCGCACTCAAAATCGGTAACACAGTCCAAAAAGAACCCAATTTTGTCAATATCGCGGCGAATACATCTAAATGTGGCTGTGCTAAAGAGTGAATAGTCAGCAATATCGGTAAATCCCAAGGGAAACCACCCTCGTTGTACCGCAGCCTTAACGCCAGCAGTCCAAAAATTTGTAGTGGTACATATACTGCTATGAACAGCAGCAACAAAGAACGCCAGTAGGTAATTAACAATTTTTGCACAAACCCGATGGGTGAGCGCGACTTTAACAAAGTTACTGTTTGTTGAATTTCAACATTAGCTTTTTCTAACTCTGGCATAGTCAAGTACGGTATTTAACTTGGATTAAAGTAGTTTTTTGAGATACCGCCATTTAGTCTACTACTGAAGTGTCAATATATTCCAAAATCCTATTGCTCGCAAAAAACTTATTTATGATAAGTATAAATAAAAACTAGTATTTAATCAAAATTCACAAAAATAATAGACTTTCACTATCTTTCACTTTAAAATACGGTAAATTGGTCGGATATTAGCACTTAGTTAAGTTATCTCAGCAGTAATTCCAAACTTGCACTTACATGAAAACCTCTACACAACAGCGTTACAACCAATCTTTCAGTTTCAGCTAAACAAAGTCACATTCGCAAAACCCCGGTTAAGGACAGGAGTATGGATTTTTTATTGTTGCCTCTTTTCAGCTTTCTTGTCGGTATTATCGTTGGTCTGACAGGAATTGGTGGTGCTTCTCTCATCACTCCAATGTTAATTTTTGTTTTTCAAGTACCACCTGCGGTAGCAGTCAGTTCTGATGTTGTGGCGGCGACGTTAATGAAAGTCGTTGGTAGTGTCAAACATTGGCAACAACAAACCCTCGATACAGAAGTAGTAAAATGGCTGGCTTTGGGGAGCGTTCCTGGCTCTTTGTTGGGAGTAGGAATCTTGCACCTGATTAAATTCAAGGCCGAATCTAACCTGAACAGCATTATGCTGCATTTGTTGGGTGTGGCGATTTTATCAGTCACTGTTTTGGCATTAGTGCAAATGCTGCTATTGACCTTCTTTCCACAATTGCAACTACCTGAACTACCCAAATTTGACTTAACTACTCAATTAGGCCGCTTACAGACGGTAAGCATAGGAGCATTTTTAGGCTGTGTTGTCGGTCTAACAAGTGTCTCTTCTGGCTCCATGTTTGCCTTGGTGCTGATTGCATTTTTTCGTTTGGATGCGCGGAAGTTAGTGGGTACAGATATTTCCCAAGCAGCAATTCTGTTACTATTCACTGCTATTGGACATCTCACCTTGGGAACAGTTGATTGGAATTTAGTATTACCTATATGGCTTGGCTCCGTACCAGGAGTATTGCTAGGGGCTAAAGTCTGTCAAATTGTGCCGCAAAAACCACTGCGGTTTATGGTTTACTTTATATTGATGATGGTGAGCTTAAAGTTAGTTTATTAGACTCAGAACTGCGGTAATTTTGAATTGACCCCAATAAACCTATCCAAGCTCTGGGAACTACCAAACTATTGAAGAAACCTCGTAAATTAACAAAAAAGGCCAAATAAGGTTTTTCTAATAGCAGTTTTTGGTACTATAAAATCTATTATTTATTGGTAAGTTCATCAATATAAAGTGCATTTTCTCTACTTAACCGAAGCGTCCACTAATATAGTCTTCGGCTTCTTTAGTTTGAGGAGAACTGAACATTTCCTCTGTAGGACTAAACTCGACTAATTTTCCCCGACGCTTGCTATGTTCGTCTATTTCTGTATTGAAGAAAGCTGTCCAATCTGCGACTCTAGAAGCTTGCTGCATATTATGCGTCACCATAATTATGGTGTATTGCTCCTTGAGTTCTAAGCATAGTTCTTCTACTTGACGGCTAGAAATGGGATCGAGAGCAGAGCATGGTTCATCCATTAATAATACATCTGGCTTCATAGCGATTGCTCTAGCAATGCACAGCCGTTGTTGTTGTCCGCCAGATAACGCAGTACCCTTCTCTTTGAGTTTATCTTTGACTTCGTTCCAAATTGCAGCACGTCTAAGAGAATCTTCGACTAATTCCTCCAGATTACCTTTATAGCCATTAGCACGCGGGCCGAAAGCAATATTTTCATATATTGATTTCGGGAAAGGATTCGGTCTTTGAAAAACCATCCCGACTTGGCGGCGTAATTTAACCGAATTAATTCTGGGGTCATAAATATTGCGATCGCGGTAATTTAACCTACCCTCTACCTTAGCACCGGGAATCAAATCATTCATGCGGTTGAAGCAGCGTAGTAGGGTACTTTTACCGCATCCTGAAGGGCCAATAAAAGCAACTATTTGTTTTTCAGGAATCTGCAAATAGACATCTAGAAGTGCTAGAAATCCCCCATAGTATACTTTCACACCTTCAACATCAAATACGGTGTTGTTTTGGTTTAGTGTAGCACTATCTGATTGATTTCTGCTGTTGCTGCTATAGGGCATTTTCCGAATCTCCTACTATTTAACAATGCCTAATTAATCAAAGAAAAATCCAAGTTATTTGGCGAGCAATTAATGAATAGTGAAGCGTTGTCTAATATAAATTGCTACCCCATTCAAAGCTAAAATTAAGAGTAACAACGCAATAATTGTCGCTGCTGCTGCATTTGCAAAACCTGGTTCTGGGCGAGTAATGTAACTGTAGATTTGAATGGGTAACGCCATAAATCTCTGGAATAAACCAGGGTTGAACGTGAGAAAACCCACAGCACCAACAACAATTAAAGATGCAGCATCTCCAATAGCACGAGATATCGAAATAATTACTCCTGTTAAGATACCAGGAATAGCATAGGGTATAACATGGCTACTGATAGTTTTCCATTTGGTAGCACCTAACCCATAAGACGCATATCTGAGGGAATTCGGAACGGCTCGAATTGCTTCTCTAGCTGTGACTATAATTACTGGTAATGACAATAAAGATAAAGTCAATGCACCAGAAATTAAAGCTGGGCCAAATCCTAGCAAATAATTAAAAACGCCTAAACCTAGCAAGCCATAAACAATAGAAGGTACTCCAGCTAAATTACTGATATTAATCTCAATAATCGCTGTCCACCAATTTCTCGGTGCATACTCTTCTAAATATAAAGCAGCTCCTACCCCAATTGGAACTGTTACTACAATCACAACAATTCCTAAGATGATACTGCTAATAATTGCCGGACGGATACCACCTTCATCGGGGAAACGAGAAGGGGTTTCTGTGAGAAAACCAGGCGTTAAAAATCTGGCTAATCCGTCGCGGAAAATATCAAAAAGTAGTAAGGCGAGGACGAATAAGCCAATCAACAAACCTATTAAAAAAAGGATTTCAAATACCTTTCCTAAAGTTTCTCTTTTTTCAATGTTATCAGTAAATTCTGCTGTCGAATCTAGATAATCATCTCGTTGGTAAGTTGTAGCCATATTTATTAATCGTATTTTTCTTTAAATCGGTTAGCAACCCAGTAACTAATAATGTTCAAAGCTAGGGTAATTAAAAACAAAAGCGCGCCTACAGCATATAAAGTCTGGAAATTTAGGCTACCACGGGGGCTATCTCCACCAGAAATTTGTGCCATATAAGCTGTCATGGTTTCTACTGATTCTGCGAAGTTAATAGTTAGTTTCGGTTGTTGTCCCGCAGCAATTACGACAGTCATTGTTTCGCCGACAGCGCGCGAAATTCCCAAAATAATCGAAGCGATAATCCCCGAAAGGGCGGCTGGTAACACAACTCTAAAAATAGATTCTAGTTTAGTAATGCCTAAAGCATAAGCGCCTTCTCGCAAAGAACGGGGAACAGCTTGAATAGCATCTAAGCTAATAGAACCAACAGTAGGAGTAATCATTACTCCCATCATTAATCCTGCACTTAAAGCGTTGAATAATTCTAAAGGAATGACATTTCGTAGTAATGGTGTGACAAATAGTAATGCAAAATAACCATAGACTACAGTTGGTATTCCCGCTAAAAGTTCTACCGCTGGGCGTAAAATTGCTGCTACTTTAGGTTGAGCATATTCACTCAAATAAATTGCCGAAGATAGGCCTAAAGGGATAGCCACAGCCATTGCGATCGCTGTTGTTAAAAACGTACCATTAATCAAAGGCCAAACGCCAAAATGTTGCTCGGCAAATAAAGGCGTCCACTTAGTATCAAGAAAGAACTGGGCGAAAGAAACTTTTTGGAAAAAGCCAAATGCCTCTTTAAAGATAATGAGGACAATGCCGAAAGTAGTGAATACGGAAACTAACGCGCAAGCAAATAAAATTATCCCAATTAACTTTTCTACGATATCGTCTGAGACATTTTTTTCTAGTGATTGTCTAAACCTTTGATATGAGTCGTCTTGAGGATTTATATTTTGCATAAAAATTCTCTTGCATCCAGCATAATTTAAATAAAGTTGGTGATTGGTTCCCCAGGTTTGGATTTTTTAAATTTTGTCCCAGTTTCGCCTTTCGCAAATTTTTGTTTCACTTTGACGTAAGCTTCATCTGGTAGCGCTACATAACCAACGCTATCTACCCATTTCCAAGAATTATCTAAATAAAAATCGACAAACTCTTTAACTGCTGGTTTATTATCTAAAGATTTTTTACTCACATAGATGAATAAAGGACGCGATAAGGGCGTGTAGGTATTTTTGATGACGTTATCTACTGGAACTGGTTTTTCACACTTTCCTGTTGGGCTTTCTACTGCTACTAAATTTAATTTGTCTTGGTTTTGAATGTAATAAGATATGCCGACATAACCCAAGGCTGTCGCATCACCTGAAACTCCTTGTACGAGTAGGTTTTGATTGTGACTGGGAGTATAATCTGTTCTACCTTTCTTAGCTTTGCCAGTCACAGCTTGAGTCATATAATCAAATGTGCCTGTATCCGAAGCTGGCGCATATAACTTGAGTTTTTGATTAGGAAATTTCGGATTTACTTGATTCCAATTTAAAATTTTACCGTCTGATTTAGCATTCCAAATTTTATCTAATTCCTTAATAGTTAGGCATTTGGCAAAGTTATTTTTACGGTTAGCAATCACAGCAATGCCATCTAAAGCTATGGGTAACTCGACAAATTCAATCTTCTTACTTTGACATTTTTTAATTTCTTCATCTCTGATGGTACGAGAAG
This sequence comes from Aulosira sp. ZfuVER01, assembly GCA_034530615.2. Lineage (GTDB taxonomy): Bacteria > Cyanobacteriota > Cyanobacteriia > Cyanobacteriales > Nostocaceae > Aulosira. The sequence goes on along the minus strand of JAVRCV020000054.1, from coordinate 28,102 downwards.
CACCAACAATATCAATCTCACCATTACAAAACTTACTGATTCCACCACCAGTCCCGCTAGAGGCGACACTTACTTGAGCTTCAGGTTTTACCTTACCGTATTCTTCTGCTACTGCTAAAGAAATCGGAAAACCCACAGCCGCACCATCAATACTCACCTGACTTTTCAATTCTTGTCCGCTGTTACAAGCAGTAATACTGCTAATAATCAACATTAAATTTGTGAGATAACAGCTAGATTTAAACAGGCTACGCCGATTCATAAACTATCCAAAATTTACAAGTAATTTAAATTTTGAGGCTTGTTGCGTGCAATGAGATTTCATGCTTTTTTGCCAGATTGCACTTTGTCAAAAATTGCCCCATCGACAAAAAACTTCTTCTGGATTAAATCCCAACCACCTAAATCTTGAGATGTGAATAAAGTATTGATTGGTGGATATTTTGCTACTACTTCTTGGCTAACGGTGGGATTAACCGGACGATATTGTAATTTAGCAAATTCGCGCTGTGCTTCTGTGGAGTACAAGAAATCAACGAATGCTGCGGCAACTTCTCTGTTACCGTGTTTATCAACGTTTTTATCAACTATAGCAACAGGATTGTCAATGGAAATGTTTACTTGGGGTACTGTATAAGGCAGTTTTGAGCCATTCTGTTCTGATAAAGCGATTTCGTTTTCGTAGTTAATTAAGACATCTCCCTGATTTTTTTGGAAAAATAAATCGCTAGCTTCACGAGCATCTTTTGTAAGAATGGGTGTATTTTTATAGACTTTAGTGACATAATCTAAAGCTGTTGCTTCATCGCCACCAGTTAGAGTCACCGAACCCCACAAAGCTAAAAATTCCCAAATAGCAATACCAGAAGTTTTTGGGTTAGCTGCAATTAATGTTACGCCATCTTTTGCTAAGTCTTGCCAACTATTGATACCTTTGGGGTTGCCTTCACGAGTTACAATCGCCGCCACAGATCTACTAACAATACCATTTCTCGGCGATTTGTTTTCCCAACCTGATTTAATCAAACCTGCTTGCTGAATTTTGCTAACATCTAAAGGCAGTGCTAAGTGTACTATATCTGCTTCTTGCGAACCTGCAATTACAGCTGCGGCTTGCGCGCCAGAACCGCCATAACTTTGCTCAAAAGTAACATTTTGATTGTGTTCTTTTTTCCACTTTTCGACAAATTTAGGAATTATCTGGTCGTGAGCAGCTTTAGTAACTGAGAAAGAAACGAGCTTGAGCCTAACATCAGATTGTCCAGCAATTTTACTTTCTGAACAAGATGCGATCGCTGTACTTAAAATAGCTCCTACCAACAACAAACTCACAAAGCTGCGAACATTACGTACTTTTAACCAACTTGCAAATATGTGTTGGTAATGCCGTATAATCTGCAAAATTTTATCCACAATTAAGTATGCTAATTGCGCTAGATATTGCAAGCTCATCAGCAATTGCTCCTTTTTTACGGTATATTGGGCGAGATACCGTTGTTCAAAGTATTATACACACTATAAAGTGATATCTATCATTATTTTTTGTTACTGAGTCAGCAACTTACTATCAGTAAACAGCACTAACTCTTAAAAAAGAAGCAGCCACAAAGTACACTAAGCAATGAGGGTTTCTTGATAGAAATGTCAATTTTGCACAAAGTTTGGCTGCTGAAGGTTAACAGCCAATAAACTATATAAGTGATTGTGTAATTTAAAGCCGTAATAGATTATACCAATTTTAAATTAATGAAAAATCCCTCCTGCTGAGGAGGGATATAGTATGATTTGGTGTAATTAGAATTGATGCACTTATGACATCAAAATTGAATGCCTAACAAACATTAGTCAATGAGTTGTGGGCTAGGAATCTGTGCGTTAATATCTGTCTGAGATAAAGTAGGAAGCAACCAATTACCTTCACCAGCCTTGAAGATTTTGGCAGGTGCAACATTTAATTCAATGGCACCAGTAGCTGGATTAGTTCTTGCAATTGACTGCGTACCATCGACAAACTTGACAGCGATTGGTTCAGTTAACTCTTGTACTTGAGCATTCGGATTTAAAGCTATCCTTGTACCTGTGGGGAAGTAGATACCATCGCAATCCCAATCATCATCTGTGATTTGCCCTACTGCTAAGAAGTACAGTTGCGTTGGATATTTTTTTGGTTTATTGGCATAGACACCCAAAGTCCCACCAGTTTGATTAAAGCACTGCGCCCGTTTTCTAGCTGTTTCCATTACATACTTTTGAGACTGCAATTGTGATAGTCTCTCTTGAAATTGTTCGGGTGTATAGCCAGCTTGCTCTGGGTTAGCTTGCACGCTTAGTAGTTGATAGAGTTCCTGAGTTACCTCAGCATAGTCAGTCCCTTTAGTGAAATCCTTGCCTGCCCAGGAAGGTTGAGCAACTGTCAGATTCAAGATAAACACGAGAGCGACAAGAATAATTTTGATCAACTGCATATTTTTCTCCTTGGTTTGAGATGATTAGTAATAAAACATTTTGACAATTACAAATTTTGAGTTTTGAATTTGGAAGTTTGAATTACTTTGATCAATCCCATTAAACATAGACAAGTAGCTGTCAAAGCAATTGGAGTCAGCGAAGCACTATCTAAGATAATAAACACACCTAAACCTATCAATACCAAAGGAACAAAATTATTGCCATAGCGAGTTAACAAATTGGCGATCGCACTCTGGCAGGTTAGTTTATAAGTTACGTAACACCAAACACCTACCAGCAATAAAAAGACTGCAATGATTACTAGCAACTCAGAAACAGCACTGTTAGCAAACAACGGCATATAGATACCTACATTATCACTGCCGTTGGCAATGGTAATAGCCGCCACGCTATACGCTTGAGGAGATAAAAAACTAGCGAAAGGAGAAGCATGGGATAATTCTATTTCTGATTCTTCATCAGCAGAATTCATTTCGGGATTGAGCAAGCGATTTAATCCAATGGTAATTGGTACTAAACCCAAAAGCCCAATTAATTGAGATGGTAATATTAATCCTCCGAGAAAACCAACTAGGCTGGCAATCACTAAAGTACAGAAGCCTAAATACTGACCAATTACAATGTGCCGACGGCGGAAAGTGGCATTTGCCTGAGAGAATAACAGTGTGAGGATAACTAAATCATCTAGGTTGGTAGCTGTAAAAGCTGTGATTCCGGTGGGAATAGCTGTAATAAGTTCGTTCATGTCTATCTCTTCTCAATTTTCTTGCTGCTACTGGAAACAGTAGCGTTCGTTGATGTCTGCAAATGTTGGGAAAATTGCTATTGAATGAAGCGTGCAGATATAGCATTTCCAATTCAATTTATAAGTTGTGTCTACTGGGAATGAAGTACAAAAGCTATAATTTCACTTTGTGAATTCGATCGCTCAACACAAATATTCTGTTGTATTAAAAAAACTTCAAGGATAACTTGTACTTAGTATCAGATCTGTGAGAGACAAAGCTACAAATGTATCGTTTTAGAAAAATGTTCAGATCTTAGCTAGTAACCCGAAAAGCACTGATGGCTGATTCTTAGTGATGAGCTAGCTTTTCAACAACTTTGCTGTTATCGCCAACTGGTTGTTCAATGGTAAAAGGTTTATTGCTGGAACTTGCTTTGGGAAATTTGCGGTTAGTTTGAATATGTAAGCCGCCTGGTAATAGAGCAACTTTATTTTCTTTAGTATCATTTGGAGTATGCACTAAAGTTACTTTAAGCTCATTGATAACTTGTTGTTGCTCTTTGATAATTTGAGTTAGTTCGTTGAGTTTTTGAGCGTGTAATTCATCGAATTTTTGATGTAGCAGTTCAATATTTTGATTAGCTCTCAGATTTACTTGGTGGTCAATTTCGGCATTTCTGCGATCTGTATCAGACTGGCGATTCTGACTCATCAATACAATTGGTGCTGTATAGGCTGAAGCAAATGAGAATACTAAGTTGAGCATGATGAACGGTGATTCATCCCAGTGGGGAACTCCAGGTGCTAAGTTCATTCCCACCCATCCTGCTAAGATAGTGCTTTGACAAATCAGAAATTTCCAAGAGCCTACATGATTCGCTAATTTATCAGCAAGTCTTTCTCCGCGCGTTAATTGCTCTGTAGATGTGTTTGGAGATTTTTCTACAAGTTGAGCATTTTGAACTACTTGTACATCAACACTATTCGATAATGTTTTTTTGGCGGTATTCATGTTGCACCTATTCCGTTAATTCAGTTTGCGTTTGACTTCATGACTTTTAATTTACGCTTTCCCAACGATAGAATCAAATACTCTTTTTTTTAGAACTGATAAATAAAAGTGATTATATGCGAGAATACTTTTAAGGTAAGGGATAATCCCAGCTTCGCCCACATTCTTCATAACGCTTTCGATATCACCAAGCACAAACGTGCTGAAGATAATACTTTTCAGCATCTCTCAAGAAGAAAGCACTGCCAAGGCCTATGACTTACAAGAGTAATCTAGATCTGTAGTTGATAGCTGTGTGTTAGATATCAGTAGATAAGTATTAAAATCATCCTCAGAAGTCTAGCTTCCAATACTAACTTTTAGTTCCGATTGACTTCCGGAACTCAACTGGAACTCTATCGGAAGTTAACCGGAACTATAATGTTAAATGATGTTTGAGGAAAGAGTTATTCAACATCTGCCATCAGGTCTTTATATTCCGAAACAGCGTTTCGATAAGCCTCATTCTCCCCAGGTCTTGCATCCCAAAGGATTCTGATGATGTTGGTTTGGTTGAGATTCATTTCATTTCGCAAGCGCAAAATCTCTGCTATTGCCTCATTTCGGAGTAAGCCGAAACGGGTGAAACGCAATTCTTGTGAACCGAAACTATTAATTTCGCGTTGTTTCGGCGTTTCAGATGACTGTTTGGCCGTTTCACTAGGCAACGAATCCGAAACCGCCTTCATCACAGTGAAAACTCGACTCAAGTTTTTTGATGGTGTCGATATCTCCACTAGCTTGAAAATGCTTCTTAGATAAGTATCTATATTAAGTAGTTCCAGGTTGCATTTTCATGCTTGGTTGTGAAACTTGTTTCATTGGGACTGCCTTCTGCCTCCTACCCTCTACCTTTCTTGCGAAAATCTACCTAATGAGGAATTCTCATGTTCAGTAAATTACATTAAATTGCACAAAATGAACTGATTTGTCGCTGCAACTAGATGGATACCAACTCCGGGCCCCAACCGCCCTTCCACGAAACTAATGAAAACACCCCAGGGATGGGTGGTGGGTTGCCTGTAATTGAGTATTGGGCAAAGCACACGCTGTCACCAGAAGGGCCACATCTTTGGAAAACCCTGTTTCACAAGAGTGCTTGCCTGTCTTGCTCTTGGGGGACTGGTGGACAAAAAGGTGGATTCACCAATGAAGCGGGTGAGAAACTGCAACGCTGCATGAAAAGTGTAGAAGCAATTTCAGCCGAAATCCAACCTGCGATTCCAGTCCACTTCTTTGATTCCTACACAATTACTGACCTACAACAGCTATCCTCTCTAGAAGCGGATCGATTGGGAAGACTTAGCTTCCCGGTGATTCGACGAGCTGGTAGTGACCATTATGAGCGCATCTCTTGGAAGGAAATTTATGCGATCGCCACAGATGCCTTTAAGAAACCAGCAGAGCGAGTTGCATCCTACAGTTCCGGGCGCGGCTCCAACGAAGCGGCATTTTTACTACAACTGCTGCTGCGAACTCTAGGTTCCAATAATTTGGCAGATTGTTCAGATCTGTGCCATGCTCCTTCTACAACCGCACTCAAGGAGATGTTTGGCACAAACACCTCTATCGTCAGCCTGGAAAGCTTGAAGCAGGCAGATTGTGTGGTGTTAGCAGGGGCAAATTCCGCTTACAACCATCCACGTTTGATGAATGAGTTAATCAAACTGCGCGAGCGGGGTGGCAAAGCGATCGTCATCAATCCGGTGATGGAAATTGGATTGGTGAAATTTGGCTCTCCGGCATTTCCAGTTAAATCTCTGATTCCTGGTTCGGACATTGCTTCGCTGTATCTTCAGCCGATTCCGGGTAGTGATGTGGCGCTGTTTGTGGGCATTCAAAAAGCGTTAATTGAACAGGGGTTTGTGCAGTACGACTTTTTGCAAGCGCATACCCAAGGGTGGGAAGCGGTATTAGAACAGGCGCGATCGCTCCCTTGGGAAACGATCGCGACTACCTGCGGCGTGTCCCAGCCAGAAATTGAAGCAGCAGCAACCATTATCGGGACATCAAAGGCTGTGGTCTTTGGTTGGGCAATGGGAATTACGCAACATACTAATGGTGTCGATAATGTCTATAGCATCGCGAATACAGCGTTAATTAGCGGACAGATTGGCAAAATGGGAGCCGGAGTTATGCCTGTGCGGGGACATTCCAACGTCCAGGGCTTTGGCTCAATGGGTGTCACCGTGAAACTCAAAGAAGAAATTAAGCAAGCGTTAGAGCAGTTGTTGGGGCGATCACTCTCTTTACCCAAGGGTTATCATACTCGTGACCTCATCGAAGCAGCCCAAGCGGGCAAAGTGGATAGTCTCATCTGTGTAGGTGGCAATCTCTATGGTGCTAATCCTGACTCAGCACAGGCAAAACGGGCATTGGGTAACATCGATACTATCATCTATCTCGCTACTAAACCCAATATTGGGCACTTTCACGGATTGGCGAAAACGAACACAATCATCATTCCTGTGCTCAACCGCTTTGAAAATCCCCACAAAACCACCGTTGAATCGGGTAACAACTTTGTGCGCCTTAATGATGAAGGCAAAACTCACCTTAAGGATGCAGATTTAATTTCCGAGGTCGAGTTTTTAACTGAACTAGCCCATCGGCTGCTGGGTGATTATCCCGTCGAATGGCGCAAACTGCAAGATACTCGCTACGTGCGGCAACTAATTGCCACAACTATTCCTGGCTATGAAAAAATCGCGACGATTGACGACACTAGTGAAGAGTTCACCATTTCTGGGCGCATTGTCACCGAACCCCATTTTAAAACGCCGTCAGGTAAGGCAAAAATGTTGACTACGCCACTGCCGAATCTGGCTCTACCTCAACCTCAAGACTTTGGCATTGATGATAGAGCAAATAGTCTCGTGCTAGCATTAATGACTGGACGCAGCTATTCCCAACACAACACAGTGGTTTATAAAATTGACGATCAATATCGGGGAATGCCTCATCGCCACTGCATTTTGATGAATCGCACAGATGCAAAAAAGATTGGGTTAGCCGAACACGATCTCGTCACAGTACAGGGCGATGCCGATAAACTAGAGAACGTGGAAGTGATTTACGGTGCTGTACGCGAAGGTGCAGCGTTGATGTTTTATCCGGAAGTGAATGTCATTTTTAAAGCCAGAACAGAAACGCGCTGCGGTACGCCTGCTTACAAACGGGTGCCAGTGCTAGTGTATGGAAAACAGCGATCGCCTCATTGATCGGCTATTTTAACAAGGATGGCATTATAGAAATGGTGGCAGTAGAAGGGGATCGAATTGGAACATTTATCCGATACAGTAGACCTCAATGCTTATTTTCAACGAATAGGTTATAGTGGAGATTGCTGTGCCACGCTGCAAACGCTACAAGCAATTCATCTATGCCACCCCAAGGCGATTGCTTTTGAGAATCTAACTTCATTACTCAAACAACCTGTCTCCCTGAATTTAAAATCGTTGTCGAGAAAACTTATTTATGAAGGGCGTGGCGGCTACTGTTTTGAGCAAAACTTATTGCTACGCTCAGTCTTGCTCGCCCTTGGCTTTAAGGTCACAAATTTAGCAGCCCGTGTACTGTGGAATCTTCCACAAGGAACGATTACTCCCCGCTCTCATATGCTGCTTTTAGTAGAGATTGACGAACGCAAATATGTTGCAGATGTAGGATTCGGGGGATTAACACTCACCGCTCCTTTATCTATGATCCCAAACATTGAACAGAGTACACCGCATGAAATGTTTCGATTGATCGTGGCTGGTTACACCTATATCATGCAAGCATATATTGGTCAGGAGTGGAAATCGCTTTATAGTTTTGATCTGCAAGAGCAACAACTCGCTGACTATGAGGTCAGCAATTGGTATGTCTCAACTCATCCCAACTCACGTTTTGTGACCACACTGATAGTTGCTCGACCAGATGTAGATTGTCGATATGCCTTGCAAAACAATAAATTTACAACGTATCACCTCAATGGTCAAAAGCAGTCGCGTGTACTAAATACTGTGATAGATTTACGTACCGTACTGGAGCAAGTATTCTGTTTGACTTTACCTGAGATTCCTGGTCTTAACACTGCCTTACAACAGTTAGTCGAATAGGCTACGCCCTTGTATGTTTCAACTAACCTAAATTTCTTGCCAATAATTTGAATCACATTGTTCAGCACTGCATTGGCAAGCTTTGGACGGTTCTCTGACAAGCCAGAGTTTCCAATCTTTCTTTCCCAGAGCATCAAACTGCGCTCTGGCTACTCCACTATTTTCATGGCACGAAATGTTTAACGTAATATGCCAAGATTTACCGTGCTTTTTACCTTTGATTTTCTCAAATTTTTGTCGTTTTAATTTAGCAGCTAATTTATCTAAAAGGTCACTGTTGAAAGAGACTCTATAGCCTAAATTATTTTTTACACAGCCTTGCTTCACTTACTCCGAGATCAATAGGTATATCAATGTTATAGTTATCAAAAACAACAGCCGCATCGATTAGTAGTAAAATTGGCGAAGACTTATGAACATCGACCGATTTCAGGAACTCAAGCAAAAACTGACGAGTGTTGCAGACTTGTCCGATATCTGGTTATTTTATATGGATCATTTTGCAGATCATCCACAATTTACTGATATGGGTAAGCCTACCCATAATGAATATCTAGATACTGTCATCCACAAAACTTGTCAGCAAATGTTTGGCAGGGCAGTAAAGATTACTGATTTTTTCCCAATCTACATTGCACAGTATCATTTTTTTCATGCCCCTTTTCTAGTTGAACGGCGTATTGGGGGTGTGATTTATTTTAAGGATATAAAAATTGGGTTAATTGCAGTGTCGGCAGATTATCCTCCTACCGATGCGGTTAAGTATTCACGTTTTTCTGAAGTGCTTCAATTGCCGACACCTAATAGCAACGATCTCAATTGATATCGGGGCAACGCAAAGGAACTCTCCAGGAATGCGAGCGCATTCATGAACTATTTATCTAAGAAAGATAAGGGATTGCTCATATTTTCTGCAAAACCCAGAATACCGCGATCGCGATGTTTATAAATTAATTGACCTTGAGAATCAAATAGAAAAGTTCCCCCGCGTTGGGTCAAATAAGATGAATCTGGTACATAAATATTCCAGTTGCTTAAAACTTCGGTCATGTTTCGCAGGCGCAGTGTTGCTAGTTCAAATGGACGTTGAAAGCCTTTTTCTCCAGCCGCTTTGAAAAACGAACCTTTTATTGGTGGTAAAGGTGTATCCCTGACAACTTCCTCATCAGCAATCAACTGAGGAGCTTTTTTATCACCTTTATAACCTCGAAAAACTTCCTTGAGAGTTCCCGGACTACCAATCCCCGCACACATTAACATTAAATTCAGCCAGGCTTTTTGTGATGTTGATAGGATAGGGAATTGTAGAGATAAACCGCGATAAAGCCCTAAAAGCCCATGAATTTCAGCTTTTGCATCCACAAACAACCCTTCTTGAGGGAAGCCTGTATATTCACAAAACTTGATTCCAGAATTACGGTCTCCAATAGACATCTCCGAAAATGATGAAAGCCTTTAAATAAATGGCATACAAGATAGAAATACGCTGATGAGAAATTAGAGAAATGTACGATAAAATAAGGCTTTGAGATGTTGAGTATTGATAATTGAGCGAAAACAAAAAAGCACCCTCCCGAGAAGAATCGAGTCAGCCGAAGAAGAAACCAAGTGGGCAGCCTGGACATCAAGGCAAAACCCGTAAAGGCTTTGGCAGAGTAGACCGTTATGAAATCCTACGCCCTCTTAATTGTGTTTACTGTGGTCAAAAAGCATTTGCGTCTGTGGCAGTCAAAGTAGAAAAACACGCGGTAGCGCAACTAGTGGAACGACCCATAGAAATAGTGGAGTATCAACGCCAAAGCTGCATGTGTGAGTGTTGTGGCAATTTACAAACAGCCGCCTGGCCACAACAGATGATTCCAGGACAAGATTTAGGAAGGTCGTTACAGGCATTTTTAGGATGGGTAAATAATTATGCACATATGCCCTATGAGAAACAACAAGAAATGTTGTGGGAACTGGGGCAAATCGATATTGGGCTGGGGACGTTAGTTGCAACTAATGAACGAATACAACAAGCAATTGAACCGAGCGTTATTGAATTAAGTAGTTGGGTAAAACAGACACAACCTAACATTCATATAGATGAAACACCTTGATTATTAACAATGCTATTGATGCGATTCGAGATAATGCCCAAAGCAGCAAACATCCAGGAATTCGGATTCGTACTGGAGTGATAGATCGTGAATGGTTACGAATTGCGATCGCCAATACAGATAGTACGATTCCTGTAAGCCTCCAAGAGCGGATTTTTGAACCGTTCTTCACCACAAAACCCGTTGGTCGTGGTCAAGGGTTGGGGTTATTTATCTGCTATTCCATTATCCAACAACATCGCGGCACTTTAACTGTGCGTTCTCAGTCCACCGAGGGGACTGAATTTGAGATTGTTCTCCCTATTTGTTGAACAATTCTCATGAGATGCCCACTCTGTTTTCATTCTCCCCAAACTTACCCCAAGTAGAAACATTACACGAATTTAGGAAAAAGTGGAATCGGCAACTGAGAATGCTTCTACCTCTGCTTAGTCCTCATTGCAGAGGTAGAAATTTGCTCTCTTATGCTTGAGACAGCTCTATTAACTTGCACCAGTTTCAGCTAAAGTAGCACCTTCTTCTGGTTTAGGCTCCTTTGCCTTCTTCTGAAAAATTTGAATTCCCGCATCAACTACCTCAAAACCGTTTTCTGTTCGTTGACCAAGCTTTCCAGATATAGCCCCTGCCCAATCCCCAAACTCTGAGGCATTAGTTTCAGCCTTGCGCCAGCTTTTTGCGTTAATCAGAGCAGTGAAGACTACACCATTCTGGTCAGTTAGTGAGACTTCAACCTTTTTCTTAGCTGCTGGTGTGGCTGCTGGTAATTCACCGCTAAATTTTAGTGTGACCTCGCTCTTTGCTTGCATACCTCGCCTCCTGGCTCATCTGAGACTCAAATTTTTCGCTACTGAATTTTATTAGGCTTGAAGTTGGCTACAACTTGACTGCACGGCAGAAATATCATCTTCAGATCATGTTAGGACTTGGGGTTATGAGTTGACGACCAACCAAATGCGTGACGTAACCGTTGAGAAGGATTAAACTTAAATACCCAGCAATCTCGACCTGTTCTGACATAGAAAGTGCCGAAGTTCCGTAGAACAACACTGTCTCCCTGTTTAAGAGATTCATAAATTTCTTCTATAGTGGCATCAATAATTTCTTCAACTGCTCCAGTTTGCTTACTCAACCGTTGGGAAACGCGACGTACCAATTCCTTTTTATCAACAGACATCTTAGGCGGACTGATAGTAACTTTTCTTGGTTTCATATAAACTTCGCACCCTAACTATTATTTAACCTCAAAGGAATTTATAAGGTATTTACAAGGATTTTCTCAATCATGGCAGAAATAAGGTAAACCAATGGCATTTTAATAGCTTCCCAATGGCAGATATAAGGATTTACTGCTGCTCCAAATTAGATTTTTTCAAAAATTGGTTATTCTGCCAAAAATAAGGTTTCGCAATGGCAGATGCAAGGTATTTATAAGGTAAACCAACGGTAAATATAAGGATTTTGACTCTAAAAACATCATTTATGACCTTGATTTCTATCGCAAAAATTTCTGACTAAAACTCTCGCACAGTACGCAATAATTTACGAACAAGTTTTTTGGATCAAAACTGATTTTACAGTCACAACTCTGACATTTATACTACAAAAATAGTATATTATACTACAAAAACAGTCCGCGCATCTGTGCATACTCAGGGATTATCGTTGGGTGTATTGGTAACACAGGCAAGTATACCGACCAAGATACCTGCCATCATTCAATTACAAACTGCTTAAGTGATGAGTTTTTAGGGTTTATTAAGATCATTCTTCTATAAATCGGTAGAAATACTGTATTTTTTGGAAAAACCCCTTGTCTTCGTAAACAGAGATGTGAAATACTAATTCTGCTGAGAAAAATACTGTATTACCAATGATTTACCGTAGATTCTTGTTCTATCTAGTATCTGTTCAGCAAAGCTAGTTCAGTAATCATCAAAATTGGTTAACTACTGATGACAGGGGTATGTAATTAGCGTGTCCTCGTTGACATTACCCCAGTTAATAGTTTGTTGAATGGTTGAAGTAATTTGCTTTAGCAAACTAGCTTCAGCCTAGTTTGACCATGCACATTTGTGGTGTTTGTAGGTATTAAAAAGACAAATTGATGACAAATTTTAATGTTAGCTTGATGAATCGCCGTAAGTTTCTAGGAACTGCGGCTGCTAGTGCGCTGACAACTGTTGGTAGCTCAACTTTGATCTCTAAAGCAGTAGCGGGTAAAGATGCTCAAGATAAAACCCCAAATATTCTTTTTATTTTGGCAGATGACTTGGGATGGGGTGATTTGAGTATTTATGGTCGTAGTGACTATCAGACTCCAAACCTAGACGGTCTCGCTAGACAGGGCGCAAGATTTACCAATGCCTACTCAGCGCAAACAGTTTGCACACCCACGAGAGTAGGCTTCTTGACAGGTCGCTACCCAGCTCGACTAGAAGTAGGATTACGAGAACCTTTGCCTAACTCTAGTCAAATTGGTAGCACCGTAGGATTACCTCCCTCACATCCCACACTTGCCTCATTACTCAAAGCGAAGGGTTATGAAACAGCGTTAGTAGGGAAATGGCATCTTGGTTATTTACCTAACTACGGCCCCAACAAAAGTGGTTTTGACCAGTTCTTTGGTCACATGAGTGGAGGAATTGATTATTTCAGTCATAAAGATGGCAGTGGTGATATTGATTTCTATAACAACGAGCAGTTAATTAATGTCGATGGCTATACCACTGATCTGTTTACTCAAAAGGCAATTGAATTTATTAAAAAACCTCGTAATCATCCGTTTTATCTGAGTTTGCATTACAATGCGCCCCACTGGCCGTGGGAAGGGCCTGGTAATGAAATATTAAGTACAACGCTCTATAGCAACGGTAACTACACAGCCGGAGGCTCACCGGAAATTTATGCAGCAATGATGAAGAGCCTCGATGATGGAGTTGGTCAAGTCTTAAAAGCATTGGAAGAAACTGGACAGGCTAACAATACTTTAGTGATTTTTGTTAGTGATAATGGGGGTGAACGATACTCTTTCTTTGGGCCATTTAGGAATCGGAAAGGCAGCCTGAATGAAGGAGGCATTCGTGTCCCAGCCATCATTCGTTGGCCTGGAAAAGTTGAACCCAATCAAGTCAATGACCAGCCAACAATCACAATGGATTTGACTGCAACTATTCTGGCAGCAGCCCGTGTACCAGTAGCCCCTGGATATCAACTAGATGGGGTGAATCTACTTCCATCTCTCATTGGAGAAAAACCACTTGAGTCACGCCCTTTATTCTGGCGTTATCGTTCGGGAATCAATATTCAAGGTGCTGTCCGTCTCGGTAAATGGAAGTACCTACAACAAGGTAGTAGTGAGGGTCTAAATAAATACCTATACGATTTAGACAATGACCCAGGTGAACAGAACGATCTCAAGGAGAGCAACCCGGAAACTTTCCAGCGCTTACAACTGTTGTTTAATAAGTGGCAATTGGATGTGTTACCAGTAGCACAATACCCAGCCTGATATTAATATTCAGAGTTGAAAATGAGGGGATATATGTTGTCCCCTCTAAAGACTACAAGTCAACGGAGCAACGTTGGATGAAGCCACACCTATGCAAGAACAACCCAGCAAAAAGATTAGTTAGTGAGTCGGAAAAGTCTAAATTTCCAGGTCATGTAGGCAGAGCGCCACACAAGGGAATGGTTTGGATTCCTGGTGGTAGCTTTTTGATGGGGTCAGACCACCACTATCCAGAGGAAAATCCATCTCGTCAAGTCAAAATAGATGGTTTCTGGATAGATCAGTCTCCAGTTACGAACCGCCAATTTCAACGATTTGTTAAAGAAACCGGCTATATTACTATGGCCGAACGTTCTCCCAAGTTAGAAGATTACCCAGACGCTCTACCAGAATTATTAGTACCTGGCTCTCTGGTATTTCAGCAACCACATTTTCGTGTTGAACTTAACTCAGCGAATTGGTGGGCTTATGTACCTGGTGCTAACTGGCGACATCCTGAAGGGCCGGGCAGTTCCATTAAGGGAAAAGAAAACCATCCTGTTGTCCATGTGACTGTTGAAGATGCAGAAGCCTATTCTGTCTGGGCGGGTAAAACTTTACCAACTGAAGCGCAATGGGAATTTGCGGCCCGTGGTGGCTTAGTAGAGAAACCCTATGCTTGGGGAGATGAACTAGTTCCAGAGGGGAAAGTTATGGCAAATTTTTGGTTGGGTGAGTTTCCTTGGCAAAACCTGAAGAATCATCGCCCAGGTACAACTTCAGTAGCTTCATACCCCGCTAATGGCTACGGACTTTATGACATGATCGGTAATGTTTGGGAATGGACAGCCGATTGGTATCAAGATTATCAACTTGTGAAGCCAAAATCTTGTTGTGTTCTGGTTAATCCGAGAGGATGCACTAGAGAGGAAAGTATTGATTCCAGAACTCCAGAAGTTCAAATTCCCCGAAAAGTTGTAAAAGGGGGGTCTTTTCTTTGCGCTGCCAACTATTGTCGTCGTTATCGCCCAGCAGCTCGTCACCCAGAAATGATTGATACATCAACTTGTCATATTGGTTTTCGTTGTGTTGTAAATATTTAAAATACGCAGTGTCCATTTAGTTAGCGTTTATGAGTAACCCTATTTCATTTGAAGAAGACTCAGACTTTCATTTGTCTGTTCAAGAGAGCCTAAAACAGCTTTCTGCTCAATTGGGGTCTCCTTTGGACGAAACATCAGTCATGCAAATATACCAGAATGCATCTGAACTACTGAGCCACCTTTCCCCATCACCCCTGACTTTTGCCCGTGTTGCAGGAACACTACTAGTTTACCAACTCCAAAACACAGAACCCGAAGAGATAAAGTGGTTTAATAACCAAGTAAAACAATGTTTGGACGAAGAAGAAGTTGAAGAATTGATTGAATCCATCTATCGCACTGATACTTTGTAATTGCTGTGCGCCATTGCAGCGGTTAAGGTACAAAAAATCTGGAAATACTTCTGCTATCTTTGCTTTTGGGGTAGCGATGCCTTCTCCTCAAGGATTGTATGATTGAGATACTGCGCGAGCGCGGAGATTCTACATTCACATACTCGCCGTTAGACAGCAGGCTAAATTTTCGATAATGGAAAGGCAGATGCTAATACCCAACCAAAAAATAAAGAACTCCCAAGAGCATAACTCCAAGGATTATTTAGTAATGCAGAACAGAATGAAACAATCGCTATAAATATAGGAAATAATGGCAGCAAAAGATAAATAAAACTTAGTTGTGGCAGAAAATAAATCACGAGAATAAAACCACCAATTAAGACTGTGCTTTGTCCTAGCCACCATAAAACTCGCTCTCCCAAATTAAGATTTTGCTGTGCCACTCCAGCAGCTAAAAACCAAGGAAAACAAGCAACTGCCAGGATAGGGAAAATCCGCAACCGCGCCCCAATCAACCACCACTGTAACCATACTACCTGCGCCATTGCCCCAAAACCAATCCACAGGATGATAAACAAGGTGATGCCAATGACCAAATCTCTGGATGATGGCAGTTGTAGTTGTACCATAGCAATCAACCAACTTAAACCTGCTACCCCAAACCAAATACTAACTGCTCCACCGACTAATACTCCACCCAAGTCATCAATATCGCCTAGACGGTTAATTAACATCAGTGTGCCAGTGGCTACCAAAGGTGCTATTGATAAACCCATCCAGCTTTTTAAGTGTCCTGCTTTGTTAGTAATAGAAGAAGTCGCTAAAACGGGGGAAACTGCTGCAAGAAGAGTTAACCATGCCAGCAAGTGCAAAAAATACCATAGCATACGGTAATCAACATAGTTACTCTGGCTGTTGATCCTAAAAGTGCTATTTAGCCAATCTCTAGCAGCCTGATGACTAGAATGGCGAAACAAAATTGTAATATGTTCGGCATTGGGGATAATCACGAGTTTTCTGGCTTGACCCCGAGCAAATTGGTGATTTTCACCACCACCAGCTCTCAGTAAACGCTCTGCATTAGCAACAAATCTATTTTCCCAACTCCCTGCTTGTAATAAAAGGTTTTGAGGTACATTGGCTGTAATTGACGCGCCTGTAGGCGAAACTGCCACAGTCGCAGCATAGCGATTGACATTGCCAATAGCGGCTGCCATCACTGCACCACTCCCCATTGAGTGACCTAAAGTAGCTAAACGCAATGCATCCACCTCCGGTTGTGCTACCAGTGCTGCATAAGCAATATCCAGATTTTTTTGCAGCGAATTTGTCCGTAAAGGCAAGGCATTAGATCCATGACCATCAAAATCCCACAGCATTACCGCGTAACCTGCATGGGCCAAGACGTATGCATAGCCAAGCATCAACTGCTTAGAACCTGCATAGCCATGTGCTACCAGAACACCAGGTACTTTTAATGCATTCTCTGGCGCTACGTACAATAATGGCACTCCTTCTCGCTCCAGTTGACGCACTACTAAACCAGCCCGTGCCGATACCACACTCCACCAAGAAAGGGCAATCAGCAACAGTGCAAAAATTAGCACCAGCAAACGCTTCTTAGTCATTAAAGTTCAAAGTAGTTGATTATTAGATCATGTCTAATTCTGCACTTAGCAAGCTATAGGAGTGCGATTTAATTATTGAAAAAATTCAAAACATTGGAGAATTTTATTTATCTTGCCATGCTCCGGATCGCGATTATACACTTAGTATAAAATTTAACATTTTACAACTTTTCAAATAGCCTCTTAAGAGTGAGGAAATTCTCGTTGAGTTAGTGTTAGTTACTTTTTGAGCTTATATTGACGCGAGGTGCCAAATTTTCTGCCATCATAAGTTAATCAAATAACAGACCCAAAAGCGATCGCCTTCATCAATAGTAATGAGCCTAACTTTTAGGTTTTAGTTTTGGCTTTTCTATGACTCCTGCTGGGCTGGTTTCTATGGGGTCAAGTTTTTTGGGAAAAACTTTGGGAGCATCCACTTTTGGCAGAAATAGTCAAATAGCGAGTAAACCATTGAGATAAGCACAACGAACAGAAAGGATGTGATTAACACTATTAACATTCCATTGTGCGCCAGAAATTTTCATCCTAGCTCCAATCTGTTTAATAGCAGATTCGACAGCACCAGAGCCAATAGAAGAAAGCTGTTCAGCCTGGTAATAGCTGTAGTTGACAATACGAGAGCGATGTTTCTCAAGATAAGCTAACGCGATGTGCGACTTATTGTTTCGTTACACAAGTTTGGTGTATGAACGATTGAAAAGAAAATTCCCACAATCCGCACTGGAGCGAGAAAATCGTTACCAGTGAGTGGAATGAGGGAAAAATGTTTTCTATTGAAGAGTTTATCATTGCTGTATTTTGCTGTGTTGACGACGGGCTGATTGAAATCACCCAGATATACCCAATTAAGAGACGAGGTTTTGCTCCGAGTTTAAGGGAGAGTGAAGTTTTAACAATGGAAGTAGTAGCAGAGTTTTTGGGAATAGATGCTGACAAAGACATTTGGAAATACTTTCACCGTCATTGGTTAGGGCTATTTCCTCATTTAAAGAGTCGCTATGCTTTTAGTCGTCAAGCAGCTAATTGTTGGCAGTACAAGGAACTGTTACAACAAAAATTAGCACAGCATTTAGGGGCATTTTCTGAGCAACTTCATTTGATTGATGGATTACCAATACCTTTGTGTGGCTGCAGTCGCGCTCCCAACTGCCGGAGTTTTAAATCCCAAGCAGATTATGGCTTTTGTGCTGCCAAGAAACAGACCTACTATGGGTTTTATGGGCATTTAATCATTAGTGGTACAGGAGTTATTAGTGGGTTTACCCTCACTCCGGCAAATGGTAGTGAACGAGAAGCACTTTGGGATTTAATCACACGAGTTAAAGGTTTATTAATCGGAGATAAGGGTTATTTAAGTCAGTTTTTGTCAGGAGAACTTGAAAGAGTGGGTATTAATTTACAAACCCCTCTGCGTTCTAATATGTCTGAATCTCGTAGTCAATCTTCAGTTCGATTAATGCAGCGCTTTCGCCGCCTAATTGAAACAGTAATTGGTCAATTAGTTGAGAGATTTCATATAGAGAAGATTCGAGCTAGAGATATGTGGCATCTTACCAGTCGTCTCAATCGCAAGATTTTAGCTCATACTCTCTGTTTCTGGCTTAATCGCCACAATTGTGACCCACTTCAGTTCGACGATCTTGTTACAGAATATTAAGTCGCACATCGCGTTACTAGGTTAATAACTTATGCACACTATTACTTTACCTGTAGCTGACGATAACCCGGACATCTTAGACACTACCGAAATAGAGATTGATCCAGGGGATATTAATAATATCAAAACTTTAGATGAAGGACTCTTATTAATCTCTCTAGATAACGGAGAGACATATAGGGTCTACAGGCAAGACCTTAGCGTCGAGTCAGAAGCTACTATAGACCAGTGGTTAGAGGCTATGTAACTTGATTAGGCTTATCAAGTCATAAAGACCCCAGAGAACAATCTGGGGTCTTTTGGTTTATAAGTGCCTTAGCTAATAACTAATGACCATTGACTAAACCTGTAGCTATCACAGCTAAGTTAAATGTTGGCAATATCCTCTAGCCAAGTGTCCTAAAGTGTCTTAAGCTTAGGACAGTTAGGACAGGTTTATAAAGTCTAGAAGGCTTGATCTGAATGGAGAATAGGGAACTCGAATCCCTGACCTCTGCGGTGCGATCGCAGCGCTCTACCAACTGAGCTAATTCCCCTAGTCTAATTTTTGTACTCACCATTTTCCATTATATCATTCACTTGGTGTTTTCTGCAACTCTTTTTGGGAATAAACTTCTTGTATTCTTTCCAGTTCCAAATCAGTTAAATAATCCACAGTCCAGTTACAGCAACGCTGAAGCATATGAAATGGGTAAGTATTTGCTACGCCTACTACCTGCATTTGCGCTCGTTTGGCTGCTTGGATACCAGCGGGGGTATCTTCAATTGCCAAACAATCTTGTGGTTGCAAACTTAACTGAGGATATTTGTGGTTAAGACGTTCCACCGCCAATAGATAGCCATCGGGTTTTGGCTTACTGGTAGTGATATCATCATCGGCTACTATAACTGAAAAATGTTCCGCTAGGTTAGCGCGTTGGAGTACTAAATCGATTTCGTTGCGAATTGCACCACTAACTAGCCCTATTTTGAGATTGCGCGATCGCACCTGAAATATCAAGTCGTCTAAACCTGAATATAAAGGCAGTTTTTCAAGTTTCTCTAGTTCCAAGGCATATCCTTGAGCCTTGCGGTTGAGCAATTGAGTTAAATATTCTTCACTGACCACACGACCGCGATTATGCAATAATTCTTGAAAACAAGCGCGGTCACTACGCCCTAGAGAAGCTTGACGCTCATTGTCTCGTTGCGGTTGGAGATTTTCCTCTATGAGAATCTGATCTATTAATTGCAGGTGGATTCGCTCATCATTAATGATGACACCATTAAAATCAAATAAAACTGCCTTTAAACTCATGCTCTTATGCCAAAAACTGGGGACCCTAGATCCTCCAAATCACTGCTATCTGTTGATTTTGATACGTACTGGCGGACTTGTTTGCGGTTGGACATAGGTTTTACGCCGCTAATTACCTGATGCATCCACCAAACATCTTGGGTTTGCAATGCTTCAAATCCTGCTTTACCGATACTCTCATTCACATTGAGAGCAGCATACTCACGAAGATATGGCTCCTCAATAACATCATTGAGCCATTCTAGCTGACGCAGGGCCTTTTGATTACTATCTAGAATTAATACTTGTCCACCTACCACGAGTAACCGAAAGCATTCCCGTAAAATTGCTTGTGATACAGCAGTTGGAATTTCCCGAAATAACAAAGAAGCTGTTACTAAGTCAAAGGACGCATCAGAGAAGGCTGTTTTCTCGGCATTACCGTGTCGCCAAACTATATCTAAACCAGCACTTGTAGCTTTAAGTTCTGCTTTTACCAACATATAAGCAGATAAATCTAATCCTATGACCTCTGCTTGCGGGAAAGCTTGTTTGAGCTTCAAAGTAGTAGAACCTGTACCGCAACCCAAATCAAGTATGCGTCGGGGTTGGACTTGAATCGCATCAATCAACGCCTGCCGTACAAGGGTTTCGTTAGGAGGCAGCAGGTATTGGATAATTGAATCGTAGGAAACTACTACTTTCGGGTTGAGATAGCCGCCCTCAATGCCGCGAAATTTGTAGCTATTGTAGTAAGAGGGAATTACAACATCTGCTCTTTGAAAGCGATCGCTCTGTTTCTCCCAGTCAATACTTAGAGCATAACGTTCTAACCCCTCTTCATCAATCAAAAACCGGACTACAGGAGATAAAAAACGTTCCCAGAAAGGATTTTGCGGAATCGCCATAGGATTGGGCTAGTACAACCACAGTAATATTATTTACAAATTTTAATATATTTCTCAGCAATCTGTTGTGGTTTGGGGAGCGATGCCTTCTTTCGACTTATACCATTTTGGATTTTAGATTTTGGATTTTGGATTGGAAATTGCTTTCTGTGTCTCACTTGTGGGAATCCATCTGTTGCATTCTTTTTTCAAATTGGTATTACTAAATCCAACTTAATCTGGTTAAGAATTTCAGCCTGCAATTAGAACAAATTACTACCAAGCTGCATCATCGCAATCGGCTATCAAATCTTTTCTCTGACTTTAAATTTGATATTCCACTTCTAGCTGTTGTAAGTCTGCATCAAATGCAAGATTTTTTACCGCCAGCATAATTTCTTTTAGATAAGTTTCTTCACTTATACCCGTATAATAAAACTTGATGAATTAATTTGCCTTACCCATGAAACTTTCAAGATGGGTAACAAATGTTTGCTCACCAGATTTTTCTCTGGATTTATTCCTGACTGTGGCTGCTGTAATCAGTGTAAGCATTAGTTGTCAGCGCGATCGCACTCCCAGAGCAATACCAACTATCTGCATTCATCGCCTTGTGCAAGGTTGATGCGTTCTGGTTGCGTTTTTAGCCAGTTGCCTTCGCCTGACAAGCTTGCTGTGTAAATGATGTAGCGACTACAGCACTATCACAACTGGCCTATGACAGCATAACGCTACTGGACTTTGAAGTACCTGAATACGATATTGGAGTACCTCAAAACGATATTGGAGTACCTAAATACGATATTGAAGTATCTAAATACGATTACGATATTGAAGTACCTGAATACGACTTCGAGGTATTTGTTGCTTATACCAAATTCTTTTTGGTTGTCATTATTTAACGCGATATTGAAAGCGATCGCTCTGGACTGGCGATGCACTAAGTATAACTTAGCGTGTAAACGCAAAAATCTGCCCGATAAGACACCTTCAGCATCTCTTGCAAAATCGGTAGCAGTGGCAAATTTATATTGTCAAAGATGCGTGACATAAAATTGGCAGAAGGCAGTCATGTAATTAATTACACAACTATGCCATGAAAACTTCTCTGTGTCTTTCTGGTAAAAAATTTGTAACCACAAAGACACAAAGTAAAGACATGTGATCTTAACCCTTCTGCCCTCTGCCCTCTGCCTTCTGCCTTACTTATAAAGACAAGCGAGTTGTAATTCTCTGCATTGCTTCTTCTACATTTTCCCGACTATTAAATGCCGAAATGCGGAAGTAACCTTCACCAGCAGCACCGAAACCAGAACCAGGGGTTCCTACTACGTTAACAGTTTGCAGCAGTTTATCAAAGAATTCCCAACTCGATAAACCATTGGGAGTTTTTACCCAAACGTAAGGTGCATTCACGCCACCATATACAGCTAACCCAGCAGATGTTAGTTTTTCGCGAATAATTTTGGCGTTTTCTAAATAGAAACTAACCAGTGTTTTAATTTGCGTTTGCCCTTCTGGGGAGTAAACTGCCTCCGCACCCCGTTGTACGATGTAAGAAACTCCATTAAACTTGGTGGACTGGCGGCGATTCCACAACTTCCACAGTTCGACATCAGAACCGTCTGCGGCTTTTGCTTTCAAGGTTTTGGGTACGACGGTTAAAGCGCAGCGAGTTCCTGTAAAGCCTGCATTTTTGGAGAAAGACCGAAACTCGATCGCTACTTCTCTTGCACCTTCAATCTCATATATTGAGTGAGGAATGTCGGGATCGGTGATATAAGCTTCGTAGGCAGCGTCAAAGAAAATAATTGAGTTATTAGCTCTAGCATAGTCTACCCATGCTTTGAGATGTTCTTTGCTGGCAGTTGCACCGGTGGGGTTATTGGGGAAGCAAAGATAAATTAAATCAACTTTTTGGGCAGGAATCTCTGCGGTAAAGTTGTTTTCTGCGGTAATGGGTAGATAAACTAAACCTGCAAACTCGCCTTTGTCGTTAGCGTTGCCTGTGTTGCCTGCCATGACGTTAGTATCTACGTAAACAGGATAAACCGGATCTGTAACGGCGATCGCATTATCATGTCCAAAAATTTCCAGAATATTCCCAGTATCGCACTTAGAACCGTCTGAGATAAAGATTTCCGAGGCATCAATATCAGCCCCCCGTGCTTGAAAATCTTGGGCGGCAATTTTCTCCCGTAACCAAGCATAACCTTGTTCTGGGCCATAGCCTTTGAAGGTAGCGCGAGCGCCCATTTCTTCTACAGCTTTAATCATCGCTGTGCGGCAAGCTTCTGGTAGAGGTTCTGTAACATCGCCAATGCCCAGGCGGATAATTTTAGCATCAGGATTAGCTTCGGCAAAGGCATTTACCCGCCGTGCAATTTCCGGAAACAGATAACCTGCTTTTAGCTTGAGGTAGTTGTCGTTAATCGTTGCCATAGGAGATTGTGAAGATTGTGAAAAACGCCCTCAAACAGCTTACTGTAATTGACAGGCGCGATCGCATTCTGTGCTGATGCCATTTAGAAAACTTGCAAAGACGCATAGCGTGAAAAAGTAACAGGTAAGCCAATAACCGATACCTAGTACTGCTGCGCGGAAGTCAATAGTCAAAAGTCAAAAGTAATATGGAGCAAGCTTTTTAGTGAGTTCTCCCTCAATCCCTCACAGGTGTAGGTTTTACATCAAAGGGTGAGTTAGGACTCTTTTATAAACGCAGGAATCAGCTTTTTCTTCCTTCCCTTGCCCCATTTCCCCCATTGTTATAAAAAAACTTACTATTTCTTATCAGAGGCTACTGAGATTTTTTTCAAAATCAAATCTGATAGCTATAGCACATTTCGTTAATGCGTCAATATCCCAACAGAACTTCATCATATACTTAAAAATCTTTTATATAAAGTTCAATCAATTACCTTAAATTACATATATTTCTTTATCAAGAATTTATGAATATTTAATTCATATAAAGCTATAAATTCTTAATTCAAGTTTTAAACAAAAAATATCAAAAGTTTACAAAAAGCCTTGTGTAAAGTTTGGGTTATCCGTGAAATTGAGTAAGAAATTATTTGTAATCTAGATAATTATGGTTCCTATTCGGATTAACGCAGGTGGTGGAGCTTACAAAGATAGTAATGGTATTGATTGGTTAGCAGATCAATTTTTCATAGGAGGTAATCTCTACTCAACAACTTCTGCGATCGCCAATACTAACTCTGACCCGCTTTATCAAAATGAACGGTGGCTCAAAAACCTTTCCTATGCGATTCCCGTCACAGACGGTGACTACACAGTTAACCTCAAGTTTGCAGAACTGTACTTTACTAGCTCCGGTCAACGAGTCTTTGATGTTAGTGCGGAAAATCAGCTATTCATTGATAACTTAGATATTTTTGCCCAAGCGGGAAGCAACAACACCGCTTTAGATAAGTCTTTCAATGTCAAAGTTGCTGATGGCACGCTTAATTTGGATTTCTTAGCCAGCGTGAATAATGCCACAGTTACGGCGATAGAAGTCATTCCCATCACCCCAACTCCGACTGCATCGGTAGTTGTGCAACAAACTGCTGGTAGCACTGCGGTGACAGAAGGCGGCAATACTGATAGTTACTCGTTAGTTCTCAGTTCTGCACCTACAAGTAACGTCACAATTGCTTTAGACGCAGGTAATCAACTGAGTTTTGATAAAACCACCCTCACCTTCACCCCAACTAACTGGAATACCGCCCAAACTGTAACGGTGACAGCAGTCAACGATACTGCTGTGGAAGGGACACAAACAGTCAATATTACCCACACTGTTAGCAGTAGCGATCCCAAATACAATAACCTTGCTGTTGGCAATCTTCCGGTCACGATTACCGATAACGACACTGCACCAGCACCCACAGGAAAAGCAATTCGGATTAATGTAGGTGGTGGAGCTTACACCGATAGTCTAGGTAATGTCTGGCAAGCAGATCAGTATTTCGTAGGTGGTAATCTTTACTCCACAACAGCTGCGATCGCCAATACTGTAGATGACCCGCTTTATCAAAGTGAACGCTGGCTCAACAATCTTTCTTATGCGATTCCAGTTGCTAACGGGAAATACAATGTCAACCTCAAGTTTGCCGAACTGTACTTTACTGGCTCCGGTCAACGAGTCTTTGATGTCAGTGCAGAAAATCAGCTATTCATTGATAACTTAGATATTTTTGCTCAAGCGGGAAGCAACAACACCGCTTTGGATAAGTCCTTCACAGTCGATGTGAATGATGGCACGCTGAATTTGAATTTCTTAGCCAGCGCTAATAATGCCAAAATTGCGGCGATAGAAGTCATTCCCGTCACTACCACTCCGACTCCATCGGTAGTTGTGCAACAGACTGCTGGTAGCACTGCGGTGACAGAAGGAGGCAATACTGATAGTTACTCATTAGTTCTCAGTTCTGCACCTACAAGTAACGTCACAATTGCTTTAGCCGCAGGTAATCAACTGAGTTTTGATAAAACCACCCTCACCTTCACCCCGACTAATTGGAATATCGCCCAAACTGTGACGGTGACAGCAGTCAACGATACTGCTGTGGAAGGGACACAAACAGTCAATATTACCCACACTGTCAGCAGTAGCGATCCCAAATACAACAACCTCGCTGTTAACCCTCTTCCGGTCACAATTACCGATAACGACACTGCACCAACAGCAGGCGCAATTCGGATTGATACAGGTGCAACCAAAACTTACACCGACACCAAGGGTCAAGTTTGGCAAGCTGATAACTACTTTGTCGGTACAACTAGCGTCTATAGTACTACTGCGCCGATTGGTAAGACAGAAGACGATGCTATTTACCAAAGCGATCGCTTTGCTAAAAACCTGGCTTACCAAATTCCGGTAGCAAACGGTAACTATACCGTAAATCTACACTTTTCTGAAAATTACTTTACTGATTTCAATAAGCGAGTATTCGATGTCTCGCTGGAAGGTCAGAAAGCTTTTACTAACGTAGATATCTTTGAACTATCAAAAAATGCCTTCTTCACAGGTAATAACTCTGCTTTAGTTCTATCTGTGCCAACTCAGAATGTGAGTGATGGCGTACTCAACATTAATTTAGATGCCAGTGTTAACAACGCTACCATCTCAGGGATTGAAATCATCCCACTAACTGCGCCGCAAGTAATTTTGCAGCAGACAGGGGGTAGTACCGCAGTTACCGAGGGTGGTGCTGGTGATAGCTACTCATTAGTTCTCAATACCAAACCCACCGCAGATGTCACAGTTACACTGAAAACTAGCGTTGCTAACCAGCTGACCACAAACAAGACTAGTTTTACCTTCACCCCAACTAACTGGAATGTTGCCCAAACAGTCACTGTCAATGCTGTTGACGATACTGCCCCAGAGGGTGCTCAAACAGTAAACATCACCCATACTGTTACCAGCACAGATAGTAATTACAACAATATCAGCGCTCCACCCGTTGCAGTCAACATTACAGATAATGATACTGTTGCTATCAGCTTTACACAGAAAACTGTAGCTACCTTACCAGGCCATAACCCTACTACAGGAGCTTGGGGCCCAGATGGCAGACTGTATGTAGCTTCTTATGATGGTGAAATCAGGGCTTACACCTTCGATCAAAACTACAACGTCACCAACACCCAAATCATCAACACCATCAAGAACTTATATAACAGTGATATCTTAGGTCTTGCCTTTAATCCTTATGATACCTCTGATTCACCAAGTATCTACGTTACTCATACTAAGCTCTATGGCAATGGTGGTGGAGCTTTTCCAGATACTGAGCTTTCTGTTTATTCAGGTGAAGTTTCAATTCTCCAAGGAACGGATTTCTCACAGAGAACCTCTTTGATTACGGGGCTACCTACTTCCAACCATGACCACGGTGTTAATGGTATGGCCTTTGATAATAAAGGAGATTTATACATTGGTATTGGTAGCAATACTAATGCAGGTATTACCAATGACAATATAGGCGGTCTTCCAGAGTCTCCTTTCTCAGCTGCTATCCTCAAAGCGGAAATTTCAAAACCTAACTTTAATGGCAAGATTAAATATTCTCTGCCATCCGATTTTAAACCCCCTAGTGGAATCACCTTTGACCCCGCCACAAGTCAAAAATTTGGAGATAAGGCAATTGTACAACCTGGTGTCGATGTGTCTGTCTACGGTGCTGGACTTCGTAATCCTTACGATCTCGTCTTTACTCCAGGCGGAATACTTTATGCAACAGACAATGGCCCAAACCCCGGCTTTGGCGATGTTTCTACCTCAGCAACAACTCAACAACCCACCTATGGTGATAAAGATGAGCTGAACATAATCACACAAGGCCAATACTACGGTCATCCCAATCGCAATCGGGGCATGACCGATCCGATCCAGAATGTTTATTATGGAACTTCTCAACCTAGTAGTGGGAAATATACAGCGCCAATAGCGACTTCAGAGTCATCAACCGATGGCATTGATGTGTATCGGGCAACAACATTCGCTGGCCAACTGCGGGGGCATTTACTTGCTCAGAAATGGAATCAACAACTCTATGACTTTACCCTATCGCCAGATGGTACAAAAGTAGTAAAAACAACTACTTACACTGGAGTTGCAGATGGTTTGGATGTATTGACTGGCCCTGGAGGTGCGATCGTTGGTATTGATTATGCTGATAGTAGAGTAACAGTTGCAACTCCTAACGATGCAGCCGCAATCGGTGTCACCGCTTACGATATCTTCCCCTGGAGGGCACCAGCAAATAATGATGCTGGTAAGAATACATTCGTTATTGGTGGTAAAAACTTTGGCAGTTTGGCAAATACTCAAGTTATTATCGGTGGCAAAGCTGCAACTCTTACCGAAGTTACCAGCCAAAGAATTAAAGGTATTTTGCCCAGCTTTACCAACACCAATCCTATTGATTTGTTGGATGTGACTGTTAATAGTAATGGTCAGTCTTCAATAATTGCAGATGCCTACTTGCCATTGTATGGTTCTGCCACTTTCGTTTAACTAGGTCTGCATGATAGTGGTGAGATTTTGATGCACTGATACCTATAATCCTTCAGTTTTAGATTACCAATTATGCAGAGTCGGGGTACAAGAATTTTGTGCCCCTTTTTTCATGACTTTGGCATAATAGTGAGGATTATTATCCTACATTCCGCAGGTTGAAATGGAGATTTTGGTCAGGATAAGGCTTTGATATCATGTTCGGAAAATGACTTATGATTAAGCTCCGATTTTAATCCACCAATGA